>NZ_UWPJ01000024.1 GCF_900606115.1 Pigmentiphaga humi | reverse complement strand
GCGCCCCCCTCCCGCCGCTGGTGGAGGCCACTGCCCGCATCATCCGCCAGCTGGACATGGTGAAACTGATGGGCTCGCCCCCACGCGCGTAGCGCGTGGCGGCACCCTGTTCTTATTCTATGGATTCGGCCGGGCCGAAGAACTCGTAGCGGCTTTGCGCGTCGGGCACGCCGAGTTCCTTCAGGTAGCGGCGTACGCTGCGCATGAAGGGCTTGGGACCGAGGAAGTAGACGTCGGCGTTGCGGTCGGCCGGCAGCCATTCGCCCAGCCGTTCCTTGGTGAGCAGTCCGGTCGCGTCGGGCTGGCCGGCTTCGCCGTCGTGCTCGTCGTAGCAATAGAAGCGGTTGACGTGCGCGTGCTGCTCCGAGACGGCGTCCACGTCTTCGCGGAAGGCATGGACGTCGCGGTTGCGGGCGCAGTGGATGAAGCGGATGGGGCGATCGGTCTGCAGCGCCGACTGCAGCATGGCGAGCACCGGGGTGATGCCTACGCCGCCGCTGATCAGCACCAGCGGGCGCTCGCTTTCCTGCAGCGTGAAGTCGCCGCTGGGCGGGAACACGTCCACCACGTCGCCGGGCTGGACGTGGTCGTGCAGGTAGTTGGACGCGGCGCCGCCGGACTGGCGTTTGACGCTGATGCGGTAGTCGCGGCCGTTGGGCGCGGCCGACAGCGAGTAGTTGCGGCGGATTTCCTCGCCGTTCACGACCAGCTTCAGGCCGATGTACTGTCCGGGCTGGAAGTCCAGCACGGGGCCGCCATCGACCGGAACGAGGTAGAACGAGACGATCTCGGCGCTTTCGCTTTCCTTGCGCTCGACGCGGAAGGAGCGGGCGCCGCGCCAGCCGCCGGAAGCCTGTTCCCTGGCCGCGTATTGCTGTTCCTCGGCGCCGATCAGCAGCGAGGCGAGCTGCTGGTAGGCCGCGCCCCAGGCGTCCAGCACTTCGTCGGTGGCGATCTCGGCGCCCAGCACTTCGCGGATGGCGCGCAGCAGGCAAGCGCCGACGATGGGATAGTGCTCCGGCAGGATCTGCAGGCCGACGTGCTTGTTCACGATCTGGCCGACCAGGCCGCCCAGCGGCGCGAGATTGTCGATGTGGCGCGCATAGGCCAGTACGCCGTTGGCCAGGGCGCGCGGCTGGGCGCCGCTGGCCTGGTGGGCCTGGTTGAACAGCGGCCGCACTTCCGGATATTCGGCCAGCATGATGCGATAGAAATGCGTGGTCAGCGCTTCGCCGCCGGTTTCGAGCAGGGGGACAGTGGCTTTGACGATGGCGCGTTGTTGATCGGACAGCATGGTATCTCCACAGGGACGGGCCGGGGCCGGACGGCGGCGGCCGATGTCTTTCTTCTATCAAGAACCGTGCCAACCCGTTGCGCGCGCTGCAGTGCGGCATCGCCTGGATTTGAGTCATAATGACATCTATCGGGAAAGAGTTTTTTTGACTTGAACGTAGTCAATATGACAGCAAATCCTTTGCTTCACGCCTTGGTGCCGCTAGTGGACGATCTGGCCCGCGAGCTGGACGAGCGCGAACGCTACCGGCGGCTGCTCCATGCCTTGCGCGACCTAGTACCTTGCGATGCGGTAGCCCTGCTCAAGCTGGAAGGCGATTGGCTGGTGCCGCTGGCGGTGGAGGGCTTGAGCGACGATACGCTGGGCCGGCGCTTCAAAGTGGCCGACCATCCGCGGCTGCGGCTGCTGCTCGAGGCCGATGGACCGACGCGTTTTCCGGCCGGCATCGACCTGCCCGATCCTTACGACGGCCTGGTCGAGGGCGAGCTCGCGGTTCACGATTGCATGGGGTGCCTGCTGCGCGTGGCCGAACGGCCCTGGGGGCTGCTGACGCTGGATGCGCTGGAGATCGACCGCTTTTCTGCGCGCGACCTGGACGTGCTGCAGGCCTTCGCCAGCCTGGCGGCGGCCACGGTGAGCGTGGCCGACCGGCTGCAGCAGCTGGCCTCACGAGCGAGCGACGAGTACCAGCGCGCCGAGGTCTATCGCGCAGCGGCCCAGCCCCAGGCGCGTCCGTTGCTGGGGCAGAGCGCGGTCGTGCGGCATCTGCTGGAAGAAGTGCGCTCGGTCGGGGCCAGCGATCTCACCGTGCTGGTCATGGGCGAAACCGGCGTGGGCAAGGAGCTGGTCGCCCAGGCCTTGCATGCCGCATCGCCGCGCGCGGCGCGGCCGCTGGTCAGCCTCAATTGCGCGGCCTTGCCCGAAGCGCTGGTCGAAAGCGAGTTGTTCGGCCACGTTAAAGGCGCGTTCTCGGGCGCGGTGGGAGACCGGCGCGGCCGGTTCGAACTGGCCGACGGCGGCACCTTGCTGCTGGATGAAGTGGGCGAACTGCCGCTGCCGGTGCAGGCCAAGCTGCTGCGCGTGCTGCAGAGCGGGCAGTTGCAGCGGCTGGGCTCGGATCGCGAGCATCACGTCGACGTGCGGCTGATCGCGGCCACCAACCGCGACCTTGCCGACGAAGTCCGCAAGGGGCGTTTCCGCGCCGACCTCTACCACCGGCTCAGCGTCTATCCCCTGCGGGTGCCGCCTTTGCGCGAACGCGGCCGCGACGTGCTGCTGCTGTGCGGCGCCTTTCTGGAAGAGAACCGGGCGCGGCTGGGCCTGAACAACCTGCGGCTGTCGGCCGATGCGCAGACGGCGCTGCTGGCCTACGACTGGCCGGGGAACGTACGAGAACTCGAACACTTGATCAGTCGCAGCGCGCTCAAGGCGCTGGCGCGGCATCCCCGGCGGCCCGCCATCCTGACGTTGACGGCGGCAGACCTGGGCTTGGACGAAGCGGCAAGGCCGGGTGCGGCGGAGCCCATTGGCAAAAGCGCCGATGCGGTGGCCGTGCGCGCGCACGTGCCGGTGGCGCTGCGGCAGGCGGTGGACGACTACCAGCGCGAGTTGATCGGCGCGGCGCTGGCGCGCCATGCCGGCAACTGGTCCGCCGCGGCGCGGGAGCTGGGGCTGGATCGGGCCAACCTGGCGAGGCTGGGCGCGCGGCTGGGGGTGGCGGACGATCATCGCGGACGGCGGTGATCGAGATCGGCGGCGTTCTGCAGCCGGCTGCGCTCGCCGGCCGCAACGCGTAATCGCGCCAGCGCGACGCCGGCACGCGAGCCGCCCACTGCAGCGCCAGGCCGGGCTCGCGCGCTCCTCAGTCCAGACGATGCCTGGCGATGAACTCCGGATCGAAGTCGATGCCCCATCCCGGGCCTTCGGGCAGGTGATAGAGGCCGTTCTCTATCCGGCCCCTGCCGATCAGCATCTGGTGGAAGATCGGATCGCGGTCGGGGTGGTGAGTTTCTACATAAGTGCCGTTCTCGACCGCCGCCAGCAGGTGCGAGCCCACGGTGGGCTCGCCATGATGGCCCATTTGCACGCCGAAGCAGGCGGCCATGCGCGCCACCCGCAGCCACGCGGTCGGGCCGCCGCCCCAACTGGCGTCGAGGTTGCAGACGTCGATGGCGCGGTCCAGCATCAGGTCGCGGCAATCCTGCACGGTGATCTCGGACTGGCCCGCGGCCATGGGCAGCCCGGTCTGGGCGCGCAGCAGCGCGAGATCGCGGCGGTCGTCATCCCAGTGGCACGGTTCTTCGAACCAGCGCAGGCCAAGGTCGGTGGCCTGCTGGCAGAAAGCCAGCGCCTGCGCGCGGCTCCAGCCGCGGTTTGCATCGACGAACAGGACGAAGTCCTCGCCGCCGGCGCGCCGCGCCGCGCGGGTGCGGGCCAGGTCTTCCTCGACGCTGCGGCCGCCGACCTTGAACTTGCAGCCGGCCAGGCCGAGTTCGCGGTATTCCACCATCTCCGCGCCGTAGTCTTCCGGCGCATAGCCGTCATGGTACTGGCCGCCGATGGCGACGATGGGTAGCGCGTCGCGCGCGCCTCCCCACAACTGGTAGAGCGGCAGCCCGGCCCGCTTGCCGAGCAGGTCCCACAGCGCGCTGTCCACGCACGAGACGGCACGCACCGCCGACCATTTGTCGCGCCCGCCCCGGTGGGTGGCGACCCACATGCGCGACCACAGCGTCTCGATCGAGACGGGATCGAGCCCCAGGATCATGGGCGCCAGTTCCTGATCGATGATGGCTCGCGCCTGCTGGTGGCTTTCCAGGCTGCCCTCGCCGTTGACGCAATGACCGACCAGGCCCTCGTCGGTGTGGACGCGCGTGATGATGGCATTCTTGCGCGGCACGCTATAGACGCTGCCGCGGTAGTCCCGGTTGAGCTCGACGCTGATCAGGACGGTTTCGACGTGTGTGATTTTCATGAAAGTGTTCCATCGCGCCGCGCGCTACCCGCGGCGCTTGAAAGTACGCCCCCCGATCCGGCGTGCTCCCGGGCAAGAAACGCGTGCCGCAAGCCAGGATACCCTCCCCGGATCCAGGGCACAGCGGATTCGGCTCCGCCGGTCCGTAAGTAGAGCCCCCTGAGGGGCGCGCGTCAGCGCGTAAGGGAGATCATTGTTTCGGTATGCCGGCGGTTTCGACGAGTTCGGTATACATGCGGGCCTCCCCCGGGATCATCTTCGCCAGTTGTTCGCCATCGAGGATCTGGGCTTCGCCGAAAGTCTCGGTGAGTTTGGCCACGACGTCCCGCTCGGCCATGACCGACTTGGTAGTCTGGCGCAGCGTGCGCACGACTTCGGCGGGCGTGCCGCCCGGCGCGAACAGGCTGATCCAGTTGACGAGTTCGATCCCGGGCACGCCGGCCTCGGCCGCGGTCGGCACGTCCGGCAGCTTGCCGTCGCGCTTGTCGCGCAGGATGGCCAGCGGCCGGACCTTGCCCGCCTCGATGTTGCGCAATTGGTTGGTCAGGGAATCGAACATGACCTGGACGTGGCCGCCGGCCAGGTCGGTCGCGGCCGGCGCGCCGCCCCGATAGGGCACGTGGATCAGCTTGGTGCCGGTGCGGGCCTGGAACAGCTCGCCGCCGAAATGCTGCACGGTGCCGATGCCCGACGAGGCGTACGACAGTTTGCCGGGATTGGCCTTGGCATACGCCACCAGTTCCTTGAGCGTGCGCACCGGCAGTTGATCGTTGACCACGACGACCTGGCCGGGCGTGACCAGCCCCCAGATCGGGGTCAGGTCCCGGACCGGATCGTAGGGCAGTTTTTCATACAGGGCTGCCGCGAAAGAGACGGGCGAAGCGGTGGTGACCAGCAGCGTGTGCCCATCGGGCGCGGCCTTGGCCACGTAATTGGCGCCGACGGTGCCGCCGGCGCCGGAGCGGCTCTCGACGATCACGTACTTGCCCCAGTGCTGCTCCAGGTTCTGGGCCAGCAGGCGGCCGGTATATTCCACCGGTGAACCGGGCGGGAAGGGGTTGATGATGTGCACGCCCTTGGCGGGGAAGGCCGCTTGCGGCTGGGCAGCGGCGGCGCCGCAGAAGAGCGCCGCCAGCGCGAGCATGGGCGCCAGTAATCGTTTCATGACAATGTCTCCGTATCAGTTTCCTATGGCGCTGCGCGCCGCCCGCGGCCCCTGGAAGTGCGCCGCCCGAAACAGGGCGCCGCGGATCCGGCTTCGGTCCGCCGGCGCCGCCTCGTCGAGGCGGCCCGCGCAAGCGGGCAGGGGTGGGCTACCTCTGGCAGTATCATCAATCAGGGGCGGTTTCGGCAACGGGCCGCCGCCCTATATGAGATATAGGCAGAAGCCTATCGGAGACACGCAATGATCAATCTCTCGCCACGTGGTCTGGAAGTGCTGGCGGCGGTCGCCGAGACAGGCAGTTTCGCCGCGGCAGCGAACCGGCTCGGCATTGCCCAGCCTTCCGTGAGCCAGCATGTCCAGGCCCTGGAGCGGCGGGCGGGCACGGCGCTGTTCCTGCGCAGGCGTGGTCGTTCCGCCGTCCTGACCGAGGCGGGAGAACGGGTGCTGGCCCACGCGCGGACGATGCTGAGCGACGTGGCCCGATTGTCCGAGGCCCTGGAGGTCGGCGCAGGGACCGTCCGCCGCATCCTGTTCGCCTGCCAGCGCCCCGTCGCCAATGCCGTGCTGCCGCCCGTGCTGGCCAGCTTCGCCCGCGCCCACCCCGAGTACGAGCTGGCCTTGGTGGCAGGCACCCTGGACGAGGTCGTGACCCATTTGCGCGACGGCACGGCCGACCTGGGCTGCTTCTTGAGCCGCTGGGCGCCCGAGGGCGTGGCCAGCCGCGCCATCAGCGTGGAGCGCTATGCGCTGGTGGCCGCGCCTTCGCACCCGCTGGCGGGCCGCTCGCATATTGATCCCGACGAACTGTCCAGGCAGAAATTCGTGCGGGCGGCGCATCGTTCGGGGTTTTCGGAACAGATGGCCGACATGCTCAGGGAGGCCGGTATCGGCCATACGCCGGTCGCCTCGCGCGCGACCGAGTCCGGCATGGTCCGCGAACTGGCGGCGGCGGGCGTGGGCATCTGGTGCACGCTGGCGCAGGCCGTGCGCGGCGACATCGAGTCGGGCGCATTGGTGGAACTGCACACCGGCGGGCCTCCCATGACCATGGACTTGCGGCTTGCCACGGGAACCCGGCGGCTGCCCGCCCCGGGCGCGCGCCTGTTGGCCGAACACATCGAATCGACCCTGCGCGGAGCAGGTCGCGCGGCGATCCGCCCGCCGGCGTCCGCTCCGGCCTGAACCGGAGACCTGGCACCGGCCGGGGCTCGGCGGCGGTATTCGTGACCAATCCTTGATCGAGAACAAACTTTCGGCGCGGCGGGATTGCGATCGGCCGCGCACGATGCGTATGCTGGAGACAGCGCGTGTCCCCACGCGCGTGACGCGAGCCAACAAGGAGATTCTCATGAAAGCGGTGCGTTTCATCGAGACCGGCAGGCCCCCTGAAATCCACGACGTCCCGGTGCCCCAGCCCGGGCCGGGCGAGGTGCTGCTCAAGGTGGCGGGAGCGGGCGTATGCCATTCCGACCTGCACATCCTCGACGATATGGAAGGCTTCAAGGGGCCGTTCACGCTGGGACACGAGAACGCCGGCTGGATCGCCGCGCTGGGTGCCGGGGTCACAGGCTGGAAAGAGGGCGACGCCGTCGCGGTGTACGGCCCATGGGGCTGCGGCCATTGCCACACCTGCCAGTTGTCGGCCGAGAACTATTGCGAGAACCACGCCAGCATCCCCAGTTTCGGCGGCGGGCTCGGCTCCGACGGCGGCATGGCGGACTACATGCTGGTGCCGTCGTCGCGCCTGCTGGTGTCGCTCGGCTCGCTCGATCCGGTCAGCGCGGCGCCGCTGAGCGACGCGGCACTGACGCCCTACCATGCGATCAAGGCGGCATTGCCTTTGCTGACTCCCGAGACCACCGTGGTGGTGGTCGGCATCGGCGGACTCGGCCATATGGCGGTGCAGCTGCTGCGGGCGCTGACGCCGGCGCAACTGGTGGCCTGCGACGTCGACGACGCCAAGCTGGCCCATGCGCGCGAGCTGGGCGTCGCGCATACGATCAACACGCGCGACGCGCAGGCGGCGGCGGACGCGATCCGCGCGCTGACCGGCCCGCGCGGCGCGGTGCTGGCGCTGGACCTGGTCGGCGCGCAGACCACGGTGGACCTGTGCGTCGGCATCGTCGGACGCGGTTCGCGGCTGAGCGTGGTCGGGCTCGCGGGCGGCGTGGTCCACTATGCCGCCAATAGCCCGCCCTACGGATGCCAAGTGTCGGTGCCTTATTGGGGATCGCGCACCGAACTGATGGAAGTGATCGCCATGGCCCAGAGCGGCCACATCCACGTCGACGTGGAAACCTTTCCGATGGCGCAGGCGCAGGAGGTCTACCAGCGCCTGCGCGAGGGCCGCATACGCGGCCGGGGAGTGCTGGTTCCGTAAACGCCGGTGCCCCGCGATTTTGTGCTGCGCTCGTCCGTTGGTATCTTAGGCGGCGAACGCCCGCCAGAGGCTGTTTCATTCATATCGATCCGGCGTCGGCCGGCCGGGCTGCGGCCCGGTTCATACAGGGAGAATTACATGGAAGGTATTTCCACGAAGCCGTTGCGCTGCATCCTGCTCGCCACGGACCTGAGCGCGCGCTGCGACCGCGCGCTCGACCGGGCGGTGCAGCTGGCCAAGGCGCACGGCGCCAAGCTGGTGGCGGTCTGCGCCATCGAACCTACGCTGAACGACGTGCTGACCGCGCGCCGCGACCCGGCCGCCGATCGCAACGCCGCGGAGAGCCGGCTGCGCGCCAGCCTGGGCGACGCGGCGGTCGAGATCGAACTGGTGGTGGAAAAAGGGAATGCCGTCGAGGTCATCAAGAAGACCGCGCAGGCCAGGGGATGCGACCTGATCGTGACCGGCGTCGCGCGCGGCGAGACCCTGGGCCGGCTGCTGCTCGGCACGACGGTCGAGAAACTGGCGCGCGAGGCCGAGGTCCCGGTCTTGATCGTGCGCGAGCGTCCGCATCATGAGTACCGCGATCTGGTGGCGGCAATCGACTTCTCCGAAGGCTCGCGCCAGGCGCTGCAGACCGCCTTGACGCTGTTCCCGGACGCCCGCCCGGTGCTGTGCCATGCCTATCCCACGGCCAAGGCGCATCCGGATGCCGCCACGGTCGCCCAGGCCAAGGCCGCGGCCGATGGCGAGGTCGCGGCCTTCCTGCAGACTCATGGCGCGACGCTGAACCGCCCGGACCTCGAATGGAAGCTCGAACACGGCCTGCCCGAGGACGTCGTGGCCGACTACGTCGCCCGCCATCCGACCGAACTGCTGGTCCTGGGCACGCATGGCCGCACCGGCATCCTGCGCACCGCCATCGGCAGCGTGGCCGAGCAACTGATCCAGCACACGCCTTGCGACGTGCTGATCGTGCGCCAGCAGGAAGCCTGACGCCCCCGAGGCGCAGCGCTATTCCGCGCGCCTGCCGTATTCGCTGGGCGGCATGCCCGCCCAGCGGCGGAAGGCGCGCGCGAAGATCTTCTCCGAGCTGTATCCCACCAGTTCCGCGACGTCGGCCAGCCGCACGGGCCCCAGCCTGAGGCGCTCGGCCGCCCGTTCCATGCGCCGCGAGGCCAGGTAGGCCATGGGCGAGACGCCCACCAGTTCGCGGAAACGCGCGGCAAATCGTGAGCGCGACATGCATACCGTATCGGCCAATGTCGGCAGCGACCAGGGCTGCTCCGGCGCGTTGTGCATCAGCATGATCGCCTGCCCGATCTTGGGGTCGGACAAGCCGCGCAGCCAGTCGGGCGTGCTGTCGGTTTCCCGGTGGCGCAGCAGGTAGGCGCGCAGCACGTGCACCATCAGCAGGTCGCCCATGCGCGCCGCCGAGAGTTTCCAGCCGGGCTGGCGGCTCAGGCTTTCCTCGATGAACATTTCCATGGTCGGCGCCAGGCACGCGGCCAAATGGATGTCGTTCTCGCGCAGGTGGATGACGCGAGGCAGAAAACGGAGCACCGCATTTCGTCCCGCAGGACCGTAGTTGACGATGGTGGTGAACAGCTCCGTGGGCGTGCCTGCGCCGCCGACCGAGAAGACCAGCGGTTTTTCGCCGCGCTCTTTCATGCCGTAGTCGGCAAGCACCTTGGTGAAGGGGGTCGCGGGCAGGCCCGGCGCCGAGGAGATGACGTGCCGGCCGCCGCGCGGCAGCAGGAGCAGGTCGCCGGCCGAGACCTGCAGCGGCTGCGCGCCTTCCAGGTGTATCCAGTACGGCGCGCCGCGCGCGATGCGGAATACCGCGCCGTCTATGCCGACGGATTCCAGCGACCACGGCGCATGCAGGGTGAACCGCCCCGTCGTGGCGCTTTCGGCGCGGCAACCCGACAGGACTTCGCTCAAGACATCCACGCTTGCCTCCGCCAGTGCCGTCTACCCTCGCGATTGTATCGGTAATGTCCCGGAGCTGGGACGAATTGCGGCGTAATGAGTCGTTATTGGGGTGGAGGCTGGTGGGCTTTCAAGAAAGAATCAGCGCGGGGCCACACCTGCGTCACAAGGGGGCCCTGATCCCCCAATCCGCTCGCTTTTTCCGGTCCACAGGTGTTTCCATGATTGCATTGCTCCGCCCGTTCGCCTTCGCCTTGAGCTGCGTTGCGCTGGCTGCCCTGGCCGCGCCCGCGCAGGCCCAGGATTTTCCCTCCAGGCCCATCACCATCATCGTCGGCTATCCCCCCGGCGGCGGGCCGGACATCGGCGCCCGCATGCTGGGCGAGAAGCTCGCCGCGCGGCTGCACCAGCCCGTCATCGTCGAGAACCGCGCCGGCGTCAGCGGCATGATCGGCGCGGGAGCGGTGGCGCGCGCGCCGGCCGACGGCTATACGCTGCTGTTCGCCCCGAACACCTTCCTGATCGCGCCGCACGTGCTGCCCAAGGGCACCAACATCAATCTCGACGTGCTCCATGACTTCGCGCCGGTGATCGCGCCTTCCAAGGGCGCCATGATCATGGTCGCGCATCCCTCGCTGGGCGTGCACAACGCCAAGGAACTGGTGGCGCTGCTCAAGAAGCAGCCCGGCCTGGCCTACGCCACCCCCGGCAGCGGTTCGCCCATGCACATCGCCGGCGAGCTGTTCAAGAAGTCGGCCGACGTGAACATGCTGCACGTACCGTACAAGGGCGTGGCGCCCGCGCTGGCCGACGTGGTGGGCGGACACGTCAAGATCACCTATGCCGCCATCGGCGTGGTCGCGCCGCACATCGCGGCCGGCCGGCTGGTCGCGCTGGGCGCCGCCGAGAAAGAGCGTTCGCCGCTGATGCCCGAGCTGCCCACGCTGGCCGAGCAAGGCTTTCCCAACACCGCCACGGGCGCCTGGTACGGCGTGTTCGCGCCCAAGGGCACGCCCGCCGCGGTCGTCGACAAGCTGAACAAGGAGTTCAACGCGGCGCTGCAGATGCCCGATACGGTCGCCAAGCTCAAGAACCAGTGGGAAGTGCCGCTGGGCGGCTCGCCGGAAGACCTGGCGCGCATGGCCAAGGCCGAGTACGAGGACTACGGCAAGATCATCAAAGCGTTCAACATCTCCGCCGACTGATGAGCCAGCCCGCCGCCAAGCGGCCCAACATCCTGCTGGTCATGACCGACCAGCAGCGGGCCGATCATCTGGGGTGCTACGGCAATCCCATCCTGCGCACGCCCCACCTCGACGCCCTGGCTGGCACGGGCGTGCGCGCCAGCCGGTTCTATGTGGCCAGTCCGACCTGCATGTCCAATCGCGCTACGCTGATGACCGGGCGCATGCCTTCGCTGCACGGCGTGCTGCACAACGGCATTCCGCTCTCGCGCGAGGACGTCACCTTCGTCGAGCTGCTGCGCGAAGCCGGCTATGCGACCGCGCTGGTGGGCAAGTCCCACCTGCAGAACTTCGGCTACAACAATCCGCCGATCCGCGGCTGGGAGAACCTCAACGGCGGCCGGCCGCCTTCGGACGCGCTCCAGGACGCGCACCGGCATCACCGCCGCGGCCGCGACTACGACAACGAATGGACGCCTTACTGGAAGGCCGATCCGGACTTCGCGGTACGGACGCCGTTCTACGGCTTCGACCACGTCAGCCTGTGCACCATGCACGGCGACCGGGTGCAGGGCGACTACGCGCGCTGGCTGGCGCAGCGCCATCCCGACCCCGACAGCCTGCGCGGCCGGGAGAACGCCATTCCCGATGCGCGCTACGATTCGCCGCAAGCCTGGCGCACGCGCATGCCGGTGGAGCTGTATCCGTCCACCTACGTGGCCGAGCAGACCTGCGCCTGGCTGGCGGAGCATGCCGAGCGCGGGGGCGAGGCGCCGTTCTTCATCCAGTGCTCGTTCCCGGACCCGCACCATCCGTTCACGCCGCCGGGCAAGTATTGGGGCATGTACGACCCCGCCGGCATCCCGCTGCCGCCCTCGTTCCACCAGCACCAGCGCCCCGCATTGCTGCAGGCGGTGCATGAGCGCACCCAGGCCGGCGCATCGCGCGAGGCCTACATTCCGTTCGCGCTGAACGAGCGCGAGTGCCGCGAGGTGACGGCGCTGACCTACGGTTCGATCGGCCTGGTCGACGATTGCGTGGGACGCGTGCTGGCCAAGCTCGACGAACTGGGCCTGCGCGAAGACACCGTGGTCATCTTCACCTCCGATCATGGCGAGATGATGGGCGACCACGGCATTGCGCTCAAAGGCGTGATGCACTACCGCAGCGTGACCCAGGTGCCCTTCATCTGGAGCGATCCCGCCTTGCCCGAGGCGCGCCGCGGCGCGGTCCTCGATACGGTGGCGGGCAGCGTGGACATCGCCCAGACCATTCTGGCGCGGGCCGGCGTGGCGCCGTTCAACGGCATCCAGGGCGTCAACCTGCTGCCGCAGATCCAGGACGCCGCCGCCCCCGCGCCTGAGCGCGCCGGCATCGTGGTCGAGAGCGAGCCGCTGCAATACGCGTTCGGCCGTCCGCGACGCTTCAAGGTGCGCACGCTGTTCGACCGCCGCTATCGCCTCACGCTGTCCGACGATCCGGCCGTCTGCGAGTTCTACGATCTGGAGGCCGATCCGCACGAGACCGAGGATCTCTGGAACGAACCCGCCGCGCGCGCCGAGCGCGACCGGCAGGTGGCGGCGCTGGCGGTCGAGATGATCCGGCTCTCGGAAAGCTCGCCGCTGCCCAGCGCCCAGGCCTGAGCGGCCGGCGCGGGAGCGGGCGCCGGGTCAGGCCAGCGGCAGCCGGAACAGCGCGCGATACCGCGTGCCGGCGCCCGGCCCGGCGCTGCAGTACAGGCCCAGCGTCTCGAAGCGCATCGGCGGCAGGGCGATCTCCGGCAGGGCCCGCGGCGCGGGCTTGCCCGCCCCGAACCGCGCCAGCGTGACGTGGGGCCGGTAGGGGCGGTCCTCCACCGGCAGGTCCATGGCGCGCAGGACGGCCTGCGTCTGCGCCACCATCTGCCGCAAGGCGTCAGGCAGGCCGAAGGTGGCCACGGCCACCCGCGCGCGGGCGGCATGGGGCCACAGCGTCAGCCCGGCTGCTTCCAGGTCGGGTATGGCGCGCGCCAGCGGCTGCAGGGCCGCCTGCAGCGCCGCGGCCTGCCTGGCCTCCAGCGCGCCCAGGAAAGCGATCGTCAGGTGCAGGTCGGCGGCCAGCAGCCGGGCCGGCGGCAATGCCGTGCCGGCTTCGGCCAGGCGGGCGCGGCTGGCGGCATCGGGGGCCAGGGCGATGAAGCTGCGCGGATGGCAGAGGGGCGCTGCGGGCATGGATACGCGTCCTTCGGGAAAGGGGCCTAGCGCCATTTTCGCCGGTTCACGGCCGCCGGAGCGCAAACCGCTTCGGCTCCATGTAATCCCCGGTGCAAGACAGCCGGCGAGGCTGTTAGGATTTGATCAAATATCGAATATCTGCGATCCTCGGCGCCTCCCACGCTCCGCTACAGAGATCGTCCTTCATGACCACACTTTCCGCCTTGGGCGACATCCAGCCCATCGTCCGGGCGTCGGTGGCCGAGTCGGTCTACCGGACCCTGCGCAACAAGCTGATGCACGGCGAGTATCCGGCCGGCCAGGTGCTGGGCATCCAGGAACTCGCCAACGCGCTCCAGACCAGCACCATGCCGGTGCGCGAAGCCTTGCGCCAACTGGTGGCGCAGCAAGGACTGGAGCCCATGCGCAGCGGCACGGTGCGGGTGCCGCTGATCACGCCCGAGCGGCTGGAAGACATCCGCCGTTCGCGGGTGCTGGTGGAGGGCACGGTTGCCGAATGGGCCGGTCCGCACCTGAGGGCCGCGCAGATCGACGAACTGGCGCGGCTGGCCGAGGAGATCACGGTGGCGCGCCGGTCGCGCGAAGGGCTGGCCGAAAGCCTGGAGAAGAACCGCATCTTCCACTACACCATCTACCAGGCGGCGCAGTCGCCGGTCATGCTGGCGGTGATCGACAGCCTGTGGCTGCGCTCCGGCGCCTATCTGCGCGCGATGCGCGAACTGCTGCATACCGATGCCGTGACGGCCGACCGCCTGCACGAATCGACGGTCCAGGCGTTCCGGGCCGGCGATTACGCCGCGGCGCGCAAGTTCGTCGAAACCGACGTGAGCTGGATCTTCGACCGCCTCGCCGGCACGCCGCTCCACGAGCCCGGCATTCCCCATCCTTGAACATCCCGGAGTTTCATCCATGACGACCAAGCGACTCAGATCCGACATTACGCGCCATGGCCTGGACCGGACGCCGCATCGCGCCTTCATGCGCGCCACCGGCCTGGACGACGCCGACATCGCCAAGCCCATGGTGGGCATCGTCAGCATGCGCGGCGACCTGAGCCCCTGCAACATGACCCATGCGCCCCAGGTCGAGGCGGCGCGCATGGGCGTGGCCTCGGCCGGCGGCACGCCGCGCGAGTTCTCGACCATCTCGGTGTCCGACGGCATCGGCATGAACCATGAGGGCATGAAGTTCTCGCTGGTCAGCCGCGAGCTGATCGCCGATTCGATCGAGGCCGTGGTGCACGGCCATGCCCATGACGGGCTGGTGGCGTTCGGCGGCTGCGACAAGACGCTGCCGGGCGCGATGATGGGCCTGGTGCGCTGCAACGTGCCAGGCGTGTTCGTCTATGGCGGCAGCGCGCTGCCGGGGCGTTTCGAGGGCCGCGACATTACCGTGCTCGACGCCTACGAGGCGGTGGGCGCGGCGCAGACCGGCAAGATGACCGAGGAAAAAGTCATGCTGCTCGAGCGCGCCTGCAAGCCCACCATAGGCGCGTGCGCGGGCCAGTTCACCGCCAACACCATGGCGATGGTGGCCGAGGCGCTGGGCCTGACCGTGCCCAATTCGGCCATGGTGCCGGGCGTCTATTCCGAGCGCCTGGACATCGCCCGCCGCGCCGGCCAGATCGTCATGCACATCATCGAGGAAGGCGGCCCGCTGCCGCGCGACCTGGTCACGCGCAAATCCCTGGAGAACGCCTGCGCCCTGGTGGCGGCCACGGGCGGATCGACCAACGCCGCGCTGCACATCCCGGCCATCGCCAACGAAGCCGGCATCGTCTTCACGGTGGACGACGTGGCCGAGGTGTTCGCGCGCACGCCGCTGATCGGCGACCTGCGGCCCGGCGGCAAGTACGTCGCCAAGGACGTCTACGACATCGGCGGCGTGTCGGTGCTGATCCGCGAATTGATCGGCAGCGGCCACATCGACGGCACCTGTCCGACCGTGACCGGCCGCACCCTGGCCGAAGAGCATGGCGCCGCGCCCGAGCCCGACGAGAAGGTCGTGCGCCGCGCCGCCCGGCCCATCCTGCCCGACGGCGGGCTGGCGGTGCTCAAGGGCAACCTCGCCCCGGACGGCGCGCTGCTGAAGGTGGCCGGCCTGTCCAAGCGCGTGCACGAGGGGCCGGCCCGCGTGTTCGACGGCGAGGATGCCTGCGCCCGGGCCGTCAGCGAGCGCCGCTACGCCGAGGGCGACGTGCTCATCATCCGCTACGAGGGCCCGGCGGGCGGCCCGGGCATGCGCGAGATGCTGGGCGTGACCGCGCTCATCTACGGCCAGCAAATGGGCGAGAAGGTCGCCTTGCTGACAGACGGCAGGTTCTCCGGCGCCACGCGCGGCATCTGCGTCGGCCACATCGCGCCGGAGGCGGCGGCGGGCGGCCCGCTGGCGCTGGTGCGCGACGGCGACCGCATCCGCGTCGACGGCGATGCGCGCACGCTGGAGCTGCTGGTGGACGAGGCCGAGCTGGCGCGCCGCCGCGCGGCCTGGCAGCCCCCGCCGCCCAATCATCGCGCCGGGCTGTTGTCCAAGTACGCCAGGACGGTCGGCCAGGCGGACCTGGGCGCCGTGACCCACGCGGGCGGCGCGGTCTGGCCGGAGCCGGCCGGAACCTGAACGGCCGGGAACATCGCAGAACACGAAGGAGAGGAAAGACTATGAGCAAGGCAACACTGGGATACCTGGGCATGGGGCTGATGGGCCTGCCCATGTCGCTGCGGCTGCTGAAAGCGGGGAACGCCGTGCACGTGTGGAACCGCTCCGCGGCCAAGGCGGAGCCGGCGCGGGCGGCGGGCGCCGTGGTGGCCGCCAGCCCCGCCGGGGTGGCGCGCGCCGTCGACATCGTCTTCATGTGCCTGACCGACGCGGCGGCCGTGGAAGCCGTGGTCTTCGGCCCGGACGGCCTGGCCAGCGTCGCGGGCGAGGGCAGGCTCGTGGTGGATTTCTCGTCCATCACGCCCGAAGCCACGCGCGACATCGCCGGCCGGCTGGCGGCGGCCAACGGCATGCGCTGGCTGGACGCGCCGGTATCGGGCGGCACCAAGGGGGCCGAGGACGGCACCCTGGCCATCATGGCGGGCGGCAGCGCCGAGGACCATGCGCGCGTCGCGCCCTACGTGCAGCAGATGGCGCAGCGCTTCACGCTGATGGGGCCGCTGGGGGCCGGGCAGACGACGAAGCTGTGCAACCAGGTCATCGTCGGCGGCACCATCGCCATCCTGGCCGAGGCGACCCGGCTGGCGGCCAATTCTGGCATCGACCCGCTGCTGCTGCCGCAGGCGCTGGCCGGCGGCTTCGCCGACTCCAAGCCGCTGCAATTGTTCCTGCCGCGCATGGCGACGGCCACGCACCATCCGCCCATCGGCCACACCTACACCATGCTCAAGGACCTGGACAGCGTGGTGGAACTGGCGCGCCAGACCGGCACGCCCGTGCCCATGACGGCGGTGGCTTCGCAGCTCCTGCGCATGGTCAACGCCACGCTCGGACCCGAATCCGAAGCGCTCGAGATCTACAAACTGGGCGGCAAGCCCGCCTGAACGCCCTCAACGCACCCGTCTGGAGTCCGTCATGAAGAAACTCGCAGCAATCGCCCTGGCCGGCGCCGTCGCGGCCTGCTCCCTTCCCGCCGCTGCTCAGCAAGCGATCCGCGTGGGCTGGCTGATCCCCGCCGAAGAGGCGAAGTACTGGCTCATGAAGCGCCCCGAGGATTTCCCGCAGATCGGCAGCAAGTACAAGATCGAGTGGGTGCAGTTCCAGGGCACTTCGCCGGTAATGCAGGCCTTCGCCGCCAAGGCGGTCGATTGCGGCACGCAGACGCCGCTGTCCATCGGCCAGGGCCTGATCGAGGCCAAGGTGCAGACCTCGGTGATCGCGCAGCACGTGTTCGAGAAACCGGGCAGCTTCTCGGTGTACTGGGCGGTCAAAGACGATTCGCCGATCAAGTCCGTCAAGGACCTCAAGGGCAAGCGCATCGGCGTATCGGTGATCGGCGCGGGCGTCTACGCGCCGCTGGTGCAAATGCTCAAGAAGAACGGCATCGACCCCAAGACCGACGTCAAGATCGTCGAGACGGGCTTCGCGCCCTCGGAAGACGCGATCCGCTCCGGGCGCGTCGACATCGGCGTGCTGAACCAGCCTTTCGCCGCCCGCGCCGAGGCCAAGGGCGGGCTGCGCAAGCTGTTCTCGGTGGCCGACCAGCAGCCCAATTTCGTCCACATCCTGGAATCCTGCCGCAAGGAATTCATCGACCAGCATCCCGAGGCGGTCAAGGCCTACATCCGCGACCTCACCACCGCCATGGGCAAGGTGCTGGCCAACCGCGACGAGACTCTGAAGATCGTGTCGCAGGTGACCAGGGCGCCCGTGCCGGTGCTCGACACCTATCTGCTCAAGGCGAACGACTTCGCGCGCGATCCCGGCATGGCGCCGGACTTCCCCGCCATCCAGAGCCTGCTCGACAGCTTTACCGAGACCGGCCTGATGTCGGCGAAGGTGAGCGTGTCGTCATTCCAGAACGGCGACATCCACGCGCCGATGAAGTAGCGTTTCCGCTGTAGAAGCCGGAGCCCCGCCGGGGTTCCGGCCTGGAAGATTCCCATGATTGCTATCAAGCACGTTTCGCAAGTGTTCGCCGTCGGCAAGGGCGGCAGCCACGTCGCGCTGTCCGACATCTCGCTGGACCTGGCCGATGGTGAATTCATCTCCATCCTGGGGCCGTCGGGCTGCGGCAAGTCCACCTTGCTGTACATCGTCGGCGGCTTCGTCAGGCAGAGCGCGGGCAGCGTCGAGATCGACGGCAAGCCGGTAACGGGGCCGGGCACCGACCGCGGGCCGGTATTCCAGGAGTTCGCGCTGTTTCCGTGGAAGACGGTGCTGGGCAACGTCGGCTACGGACTGCGCCAGCAAGGCGTGCCCCGCGCCCGGGCCGAGGCGCGCGCCCGCGAGCTGCTGGCGATGGTCGGCTTGTCAGGCTACGAGCATTTCTATGCCAAGCAGTTGTCGGGCGGGATGAAGCAGCGCGTGGCGATCGCGCGCACGCTCGCCTACGATCCGGCCGTATTGCTGATGGACGAGCCTTTCGGGGCGCTCGATGCGCACACGCGCAACCGGCTGCAGAACGATTTGCTGCGCATCTGGGAGCGCGACCGCAAGAGCGTGCTGTTCGTCACCCACAGCGTGGAGGAGGCCGTCTACCTGTCCGACCGCGTCGTGGTGCTGACCCAGTCCCCCGGCCGCATCAAGGAAATCGTCACGATAGACCTGCCGCGTCCGCGCATACGCTCGGAATTGCTGCTCAACCCGCGCTACCAGCAGTACGTGATCGACATCGAGGCGATGATCGACAACCGCGCGGACGAGGAGCCGGCGCCGTGAAATCCCTGTTGCGCCTGCCCGGCGTCTCCGCGCTGCTGGTGTGCCTGGCGCTGCTGCTGGCCTGGCAGGCCGCCGCGCTGCTCTACGACAACGCCGGTTTGCCCACCGCCGGCCAGGCGATGCGCGAACTGCCCGCCATCCTGGCCGACCGCGACTCGCTGCTCGACATCCTCGGTTCGCTGCGGCGCATGGTGATCGGCTTCGCGCTGGCGCTCGCGGTGGCCGCGCCCATCGGCTTGATGATGGGCCGGTCGGCGCTGCTCGAATCCCTGCTCAACCCGCTGCTGATGGTGGTGTATCCCATCCCCAAGGCGGCGCTGATGCCGCTGATCATGCTGTGGCTCGGGGTCGGCGATGCCTCCAAGATCCTGGTGGTGTTCCTGGGCGTCAGCCTGCCGCTGCTGTATCACAGCTACCAGGGCGCGCGGGCGGTCGAGGAAAAAATGCTCTGGTCGGCGGCGGCCATGGGCATGAACGGCCTGCAGCGCATGGTGCGCGTCGTGCTGCCCGCGGCCTTGCCCGAAGTGCTGACCGGCTGCCGCACCGGCATCGTGATGGGTCTGATCACCATGATCACCAGCGAAATGATCGCGCGCCAGGACGGCGCCGGCAACATCCTGTTCAATGCCATGGACATGGCCCAGTACGAACTGGTCTACGCCATGATCGTGGTCATCGGCGCCCTGGGCATCCTGCTGGACGTGTGCTTCGAGTCGGCGCGCGCGCGCCTGACCCATTGGGCCGACCGCCAGTCCGACGCCGCGGCGGGTTCACTATGAACCGCGGCCGGCGTTTTCCCTCCTGGATCGGGGCCATTCCCATCTTGCTGCTCCTGGCGGGATGGCAGGGTCTGGCGATGTCGGGGCGCGTCACGCCGAACCAGCTGCCCAGCCTGCTGGACGTGGCGGCGCGCTTTGCCGAGCAGATGGCGTCGCCGGACTTCCTGGCGGATGTGGGCGTCACGCTGCTGCGCCTGTTCGCGGGCTTCTTCATCGCGCTCGTGCTGGGCGTCGGGCTGGGCCTGGCCGGGGCGCGCACGCGCGCGGGCAAGGCCATCGTCACCCCGTTGGTGCGCGTGCTCGGGCCGATTCCCAAGGTCGCGCTGTATCCGGCCTTCATCCTGCTGCTGGGCTTCGATCACGCCTCGAAGATCGCGCTGGTGGTGGCCGACGCCGCTTTTCCCATCCTCCTGGCGACGCTGCACGGCGCCGGCACGGTAGAGCCCAAACTGATATGGTCCGCGCTGGCGGCCGGCACGCCGCGCTCGCGCATCGCCACCTCGGTGGTGCTGCCTGCCGCCATGCCCTCGATCCTGACCGGATGCCGGATCGGCCTGGTCATCTCCTGCGTGGTGGTGTTCCTCGCGGAAATGATCACGTCCACCGACGGGCTCGGCCACCAGTTGGTGATCGCCTCGCGCAGCTTCATCACGATCGATATGTTCGTGGCGCTGATTGCGATATCGTTGCTGGGCCTGGTGCTCAATTTCCTGCTCGGGCAGGCGCGCAGATTCTTCCTGCGCGGTTTTCCCGAGGAGTCCTGAACGCTTTTCTACTGGTTGCTCCCGCCATGCTCCGTTTTTCCGCCAACCTGTCCATGCTGTTCACCGAAGTGCCCGAGCTGGAGCGGCCGGCTGCTGCGCGGCGCGCGGGTTTCGACGCGGTCGAGGTGCAGTTTCCATACGACCACGATGCCGCCGCCTGGCAGCGGGCCTTGCAGGAAGCCGGGGTCGAACTGGCTTTGTGCAACGTGCCCGCCGGCGATCTGATGGCAGGCGGGCAAGGGCTGGCCGGCGTGCCGGGCCGCGAGGCCGAGTACCGCGAGGCGGTACGGCAGGCGGCGGAGGTGGCGCGCGTGCTCCGGCCCCGCACCATCAACGTGCTGGCCGGCTGTCCCGACCCGCAGCACGAGCGCGAGCGCTGCCTGGACACGCTCGCGGCCAACCTGGCGCACACGGCCGACGTGATGGGCGAGCTGGCAATCGGCGTGGTGACCGAAGCCGTCAATACCGTGGACCGGCCGGGCTACCTGATCGATACCTCGCGCGCCGCGTTCGAGCTGATCGACCGCGTCGGGCGCGCCAACCTGCGTCTCCAGTACGACATCTACCACATGCAGGTCATGGAAGGCGACCTGATCCGCACCCTGCGCAGCCACTGCGCCCGCATCGGCCACATCCAGTTCGCCGATAATCCCGGGCGCCACGAACCGGGCACCGGCGAGATCCATTTCGCCAAGGTGTTCGAGGCGATAGCGGCCATGCCCTACGACGGCTTCGTCGGGGCGGAATACGTGCCCTCAGGCCGCACCGAGGACACGCTGGGCTGGCTCGGCGCCCGCCGTTGACCGCCGCCGGGCCTGGCCGATCGCATCCCCGACCAGGATGACCGCCGGGCTGGCCATCCCGGCCTCGCGGGCCGCGCCGGCCAGCGTATCCAGCCGTGTGACCAGCCGCGCCTCGCGCGGCGTCGAAGCCCACTGCACGACGGCGGCCGGCGTGCCGCCGGGCAGGTGGGCAAGCAGCGCGGCGCAGACCGCCTCGATGCGCTGCATGCCCATGTAGATCACCAGCGTGGTGCGGCTCTTCGCCAGTGCGGCCCAGTCCGGCCCCGTTCCGTCATGGGTGTGGGCGGTGACGAAGCTGACGCCGTCGCAGTGGCCGCGGTGGGTGAGCGAAATGCCCAGCGAGGTGGCGGCGGCCAGGCCGGCGCTGATGCCGTTGACCAGTTCGACCTCGATGCCGGCCGCCTCGAGGAACGCGATTTCCTCGCCCGCGCGGCCGAACAGGAGGGCCTCGCCGCCCTTGACCCGCACGACGGTCTTGCCCTGCAGCGCATAGCGCCGCATCAGCCGCTGGATGAAGTCCTGGGGGGTGGAGCGGCAGCCGCCGCGCTTGCCCACGCGCATGACGCGCGCCCGCGGCGCCAGTTCGACGAGGTCGGCGCAGACCAGTTCGTCCAGCAGCAGCACGTCCGCGGCCAGCAATGCCCGCACCGCCTTGCGCGTGAGCAGGTCCAGGTCGCCGGGACCGGCGCCCATCAGTATCACTCGTCCTGGTTTCATGTCCGTGTCCTTGCCGTGATGGCGGCGTTCATGCGGAGAGCCGGGCGCCGCCGCACATGCGCGTCAGTTCCGGCACGCACGAGCCGCAGACCGTGCCGCAGCCCAGTGTGGATTTGAGGGCGGCCACGTCCGCGCCTCGCGCAACGGCGGCGTGTATGGCCGATTCGGAAACGCTCTTGCACTGGCAGACGACGCGGTCCCGGACCGCAGGGGCGGCGTCGGGCGTGAACACGCGCAGCCGCGAGCCCGTCCAGGGAGCGGGGTCCAGCAGCCGCTGCGCCAGCGCGTCGGCGTGGGCGGCGTCGCCGGCGAGCAGGAACGCGTCCAGCCGCTCCGACCGCCAACGGGCGCATTTGCGCACGCCCTGGCGCCGGTCCTGGTATTCCAGGACATCCGGGCTGGCGTCCATGCCGAGCGCGGCAGCCAGGGCCGCCAGCCATGCCTCGTCGGGTGCGGCCAGCGCGGCCGTGAGGGCGAGCGCCGCGCGCGATTCGTCGCCGCGCAGGCCCAGGCTGGCATAGCCGCAGGCCGAGAGCAGGCTCTGCAGCCGGCTGCGCCGTTCCACCATATCGCGCTGATCGGCCACGAGGATCGCGGCGCGCACGCGCCAGCCCAGCTCGGCTTTCTCCACGCGCACCGCGCTGTGTTTCAACTCGGGCTGGAAGGATTTGGCATCCACCGCCGCGTTGCTGATCTCGTTGATGCCGCCGCTGTTCATGAAGCGGCCGCTCCAGTGCATGGCGGCGAACAGGCTGCCGCTGGGCAGTTCGTCGGTCAGGCGCAGCGGCAGCACGAGCTGGCCGTCGCGGCTGGCGACGCGCACCAGGTCGCCCTCGGCCAGGCCGCGGCGCGCCGCGTCGTCCGGATGCATGTCCAGCGTCGGCTCGGGAGCGTGCGAGAACGCGCGCGCCACGCGGCCGGTGCGGCTCATGCCATGCCATTGGTCGCGCAGGCGCCCGGTGGTCAGGTGGAAGGGATAGCGGGCGCTGGTGGCCACGGCCACCGGGCGATACGGGGTGGGCTGGAAACGCGCCTTGCCCGAGGCCGTCGCGTAGCGGTGATCGGTGTAGCGCCGCGCCTGGCCGCGAACCTGGCCGGCGGGAAGCGGCCATTGCTGCGGGCCCGCGGCGTCCAGCAGCGCGTAGTCCAGCCCGCCGATGTCCAGGTCGCGCCCCACGGTCAGCGCGCGATGCTCGTCGAAAATCTCGCGCGGGCCGGTGTACGGAAACAGCTCGGGCGTGCCCGGCTTGAGCAGCGCCTGCATGCGCCGCCCGACGTCGGCGGCGATGCGCCAATCGGCGCGCGCCTGGCCGGGCGGCGCGACGGCCGGGCGCACGCGCGAGATGCGCCGCTCCGAGTTGGTCACCGTGCCTTCCTTCTCGCCCCAGCTGGCGGCGGGCAGCAGCACGTCCGCGTAGGCCACGGTGTCGGTATCGGCATAGGCTTCCTGCACGATCACGAGTTCGGCCTGTCGCAAGGCCTTGCGTACGACCTCGATGTTGGGCAGGGAATGGACGGGGTTGGTGCAGGTGATCCACACCGCCTTGACCTGCCCATCGGCCAGGGCGTCGAACATATCGACGGCCGTCAGGCCGGGCCGGGCGGATAGGTCGCCGACCTGCCAGAAAGCGGCGACTTCTTCGCGGTGCGCGGCGTTGCCGATGTCGCGGTGCGCCGCCAGCATGGTCGCCATGCCGCCCACTTCGCGCCCGCCCATGGCGTTGGGCTGGCCGGTGAGCGAGAACGGGCCGGCGCCCGGCCGGCCGATCTGGCCGGTGGCCAGGTGCAGGTTGATCAGGGCCAGGTTCTTGTCGGTGCCATGGCTGGATTGATTCAACCCCATGCAATAGAGCGACAGCGAGGCAGGGCTGCGGGCGAACCATTCGGCCGCCTGGCACAGGTCCTGTTCGCGGATGCCGCACAGCGCCGCCGCAGCCGCCGGCGGCATGTCGCGCACCAAGCGCTTGACCTCGTCGAAACCTTCGGTATGGAGGCCGATGTGCGCCGGGTCGAGCCAGCCTTCCCAGATGAGGTGGTGCAGCATGCCGTTGAACAGCGCGACGTCGGTGCCGGGCTGGATCTGCAGGTGCAGGTCGGCCATCGCCGCCGTATCGGTGCGGCGCGGATCCACCACGATCCAGCGCACCTCGGGATCGGCGGCCCGCGCCGCCTCCAGGCGGCGGTACAGGACCGGGTGCGCATAGGCCATGTTGCTGCCGGCCAGCAGTACCGTGCGCGCATGGTCCAGGTCTTCGTAGCAGGTGGGCGGACCGTCCGCGCCCAGGGCGAGTTTGTAGCCCGTTACCGCGCTGGACATGCACAGCCGCGAATTGGTGTCGATGTTGTTGGTGCCCACCAGGCCCTTGGCCAGCTTGTTGAAGACGTAGTAATCCTCGGTCAGCAACTGGCCGGAGACATAGAAGGCGACGGCGTCCGGCCCGTGGCGCCGGACGATCGCGGCCAGCCGGGCGGCGACGTGATCGTAGGCCTCGTCCCAGCCGATCGGCTGGAGCGCCTCGCCGCGCCGGGGCCGCCACGAGGGCAGCAATGCGCGCCCCGCGTCGCTTTGCGCCGTCAGCGCCAGCGACAGCCCCTTGGAGCACAGCTTGCCGGCGTTGGCCGGATGATCCGGATCGCCGCGCACGCCGACGATGCGTTCGCCGTCGCTGTCTATCAGCACGCCGCAGCCGACGCCGCAATAGCAACAAGTGGACGCGGTAGTGCGCAACTCGCCCATGGTGGACTCCCCAGTTTCAATTAACCATTGCGCTGAGCGTCGCCAACCGTCGGTGCAAGCGCACCGCCCGATCCAGGGCACAGCGGATCTGGCTCCGCCAGTCCGCCGGTGCCGCCCCCTGGGGGGCGCGCGTCAGCGCGTAGGGGGGGACCTTCCACATAAACCACGCCGGCTTCGACGCGAACCGGGAAGCGGCGCGCGCAGCCCTGGTCGGGCGCCTTGGCCTGGCCATCGTCCAGGCCGATGTTCCAGCCGTGCAGCGGGCAGGTGACCGATTCGCCGTGCACGATGCCCTGGGACAGCGGGCCCTGCTTGTGCGGGCAGCGGTCCAGCAGCGCGAAGACCCGGTCCTGGGCAGTGCGGAACAGCGCCAGATTGCCGGCGTCGCGTTCGACCACGCGGCTGCCCAGCGGCGGGATGTCGTCCACCCGGCACAGGCGGATCCAGGCGAGCGTGTCGTTGGCGTTCATCATGCGACCTCTTCGGAAACCAGCTTCAAGGGGATGTATTCGCGCCGGGCCTTGCCGGCCACGCGCTCGGCCCACGGGTCGCGCAGCCCTTCCAGCGCATACAGCAGCCGTTCGTGCAGCGCCTTGCGGTTGGCGGCGTCGTCCACCACCTTGCGCTTGACGTAGTCCAGGCCCACGCGCGCGATGTAGTGCACCGTGCGGTCCAGGTACCAGGCTTCTTCGCGGTAGAGCTGCAGGAAGGCGCCGGCGTATTCCTTGACCTCCTCGGCGGTCCTGACCTTGGCCAGGAACTGCGCGACTTCCGTCTTGATGCCGCCGTTGCCGCCCACGTGGATCTCCCAGCCGCTGTCCACCGCGATCACGCCCACGTCCTTGATGCCCGATTCCGCGCAGTTGCGCGGGCAGCCGGACACCGCCAGCTTGACCTTGTGCGGACTCCACATATTGGCCAGCATGGTTTCCAGTTCTATGCCCATGGCGGTGCTGTTCTGCGTGCCGAATCGGCAGAATTCCATGCCCACGCAGGTCTTCACGGTGCGGATGGACTTGCCGTAGGCATGTCCGGAGTTCATGCCCAGGTCCTTCCACATCGGGACCAGGTCTTCTTTCTTCACGCCGAGCAGGTCGATGCGCTGGCCGCCGGTGACCTTGATCATGGGCACCCGGTACTTCTCGGCCGCGTCGGCGATGCGGCGCAGTTCCGATGCATTGGTGACGCCGCCCTTCATCTGCGGAATCACCGAGAAGGTGCCGTCTTTCTGGATGTTGGCGTGGACCCGTTCGTTGACGAAGCGGCTTTGCGGGTCGTCCACGGCCTCGCGCGGCCAGGTCGAGATCAGGTAGTAGTTGATGGCGGGGCGGCAGGTGGCGCAGCCGTTGGGCGTGCGCCATTCCATGAAGCGGTAGACCTCGGCGTGGCTGAGCAGCCTGTGCTCGCGTATGGCCCGGCGCACCGCCTCGTGGCCGTGGTCGGTGCAGCCGCACACCGCGCGGTTCTTGGGCGTTTCCTGGAAGTTGGAGCCCAGCGTGTTCATCAGGATCTGTTCGACCAGGCCGGTGCACGAGCCGCACGAACTGGCGGCCTTGGTGTGCTTCTTGACGTCGTCCACCGTGAACAGGCCCTGGTCCTGGATGGCCCGGACGATGGTGCCCTTGCAGACGCCGTTGCAGCCGCACACCTCGTCGCTGTCCTGCATGGACGCGGCGCGGCTCTGGCCTTGCACGCCGGCATCGCCCACGCTCGATTCGCCGAACATGAGCCGGTCGCGCAGCTCGCCGATGGGGCGGCCTTCGCGCAGCAGCTTGAAGTACCAGGCGCCGTCCACGGTGTCGCCATACAGGCAGGCGCCCACCAGCTTGTCGTCCTGGATCACCAGCCGCTTGTAGACGCCGCCCGCAGGATCGGACAGCACGATGTCTTCGGTGTCGGCGCCGCCGGCGAAGTCGCCTGCCGAGAACAGGTCTATGCCGGTGACCTTGAGCTTGGTGGACAGCACCGAGCCTTTGTAGCTGCCGTAGCCCAGTTCGGCGAGGTGGTTGGCGGCGACCTTGGCCATCTCGAACAGCGGCGCCACCAGGCCGTAGGCCGTGCCGCGATGGTTGACGCATTCGCCCACGGCGTAGATGCGCGGGTCGAAGGTCTGCAGCACGTCGTTGACGACGATGCCGTTGCGACAGTGCAGCCCCGCCGACTCGGCCAGCGCGGCGTTGGGCCGTATGCCCACGGCCATCACCACCAGCTCGGCATCGACCTCCTCGCCGTCCTTGAAGCGCACGCCGCGCACGCGGCCGGCGTCGTCGCCCAGGATCTCGGCGGTCGAGCGCCCGAGCAGGAAGGACAGGCCGCGCGCCGCCAGGGAGGCTTCGAGCATCTTTCCGGCGTTCCGGTCGAGCTGGCGGTCGAGCAGCCATTCGCCCAGATGCACCACGCTCACGTCCATGCCGCGCAGCTTCAGCCCGTTGGCCGCCTCCAGCCCGAGCAGGCCGCCGCCTATCACCACGGCGCGGCGCCTGCTCTGCGCGGCCTCGATCATCAGCTGGGTGTCGTGGATGTCGCGGTAGCTGATGACGCCGTCCAGCTCCTTGCCGGGAATGGGCAGGATGAACGGCGTGGAGCCGGTGGCCAGCAGCAGACGGTCGTAGGGGGTTTCGCTGCCGTCCGCGGCGGCGACCACGCGGCGGCGCCGGTCGATGCGCGTCACCGCCGTGCCGGTGCGCAGGGCGATGCCATGCGTTTCGTACCACGAGTACGGATTGAGCACGATGTCCTGGAAATCCTGCTCGCCGGCGAGGACGGGGGAGAGCAGGATGCGGTTGTAGTTGGGGTGCGGCTCGGCGCCGAACACCGCGATCTCGTAGCGATCCGGCGCCAGCGCCAGCAATTCCTCCAGCGTGCGTATGCCCGCCATGCCGTTGCCCACTACCACCAGTTTCGGTCTGTTCATCATGTGCGACTCGTCTGACTGTTCCGGAAAAACAAAACGGCGTCCCGCCGCAGCCGTGCTGCAAGGGGACGCCGTTGTCCTGGGGCCGGGCCGCCGGCATGCGCCGCGGCCTGGCGTACTGTCTGAGCGGCGCTCGCGCGTCCGCATCCTCGATTAAGCAAATGCCGTGCCGGGCAATGCCGGATCGCGTTTCCCGCCCGCCTGGGCGGCCTGGCCAGGGTGCGGGACGGCTTGCCGCGGGGAGGGTCCGGTTCGCCGCACTGGCCTGGTGCGCGTTCGCGGGCGCGTTGCACTGGCGCGGGGCGGCGCCGGCGCGGATCAGGCGTGGATGGCGAAGCTGTCGGCGTAGGCAGCCGGGGCGCTGCCGTCCCAGACCTTACCGTCTATCAGCATGCTCGAACGCGACGGGCCGGCCGGCGCGGCAATGCCCAGCTGCGCCGCGGCTTCCCGGTACAGATCGAGGCGGTTGACGGCACGGGCCACGCCGGCGTAGTCGGGCGCGGCGCGCAGCATGCCCCAGCGGCGGTACTGGGTGAGCAGCCACATGCCGTCCGACAGGTAGGGATAGTTGGCCTCGCCGTCGGCGAAGAAACGGATGCCGGGCACGCCGGCATGGGGATCGCGGCCCGGCAGCAGGCGTGCCGCGATGACGTCGCGCGGGGCGTCGACGTAGTCCGGCAAGGCCAGCCAGGATGCGGCCTCCTCGCGGTTGGCCGGCACGTCGAGGTAGCGGCAAGCCTCCAGCAGCGCCATGATCAGCGCGCGCGCGGCGTGCGGATGGCGGTCGGCGAAGTCGCGGGTGCAGGCCAGCACTTTCTCCGGATGGTCGCGCCAGACCTCGGAGGTCAGCGCGATCGTGTAGCCCTTGCCCTGGCTTTGCGCCAGGGCATTCCAGGGTTCGCCCACGCAGTAGCCGTCCACTTCCCCGCGTCTGAGGTGTTCGGCCATCTGCGGCGGCGGGATGACCACGCTGCGGATGTCGCGCAGTGGATCGATGCCGTGGACCGCGAGCCAGTAGTACAGCAGCATGGCATGGGAGCCGGTGGGGAAGGTGTGGGCGAAGGTGTAGCGTTCGGCCGAGGCGCGGACCAGCCTGGCGAGTTGGGCGCCGCTGCGGACCCGGGGCGCCAGCGCCCGCGCGAGCGTGATGGCCTGCCCGCCCTGGTTCAGCGACATCAGCATGGCCATGTCGTGCTGCGGTCCGCCCACGCCCAGCTGCACGCCGTAGCCCAGCCCGTACAAGGCATGGGCCGCGTCCAGCTCGCCGGACAGCAGCTTGTCGCGTACGGCGGCCCACGACGGCTGGCGCTCCAGGACGATTTCCAGGCCGTACTTGCGGTCGTAGCCTCGGGCGACGGCGATGACCAGCGGCGCGCAATCGGTCAGCGCGATGAAGCCCACCCGCAACCGGCGTTTTTCCGGCGCATCGGAACCGGCCACCACATGCCCGGGGTGCGCCGTTGGAGTAGGGGGAAGCGGCATCGGAATATCCGTCATAGGGCGTGCAAGATCATTTCAGCAGTTCGGACATCGACAGCAGCTGCCGCGCCACGTCGCCCAGCCGCGCGCCCTGTTTCATGGCCTGGCTGCGCAACAGCTCGAAGGCCTCGGCCTCGGAAAGGCCGCGCCTGTCCATCAGCCAGCCCTTGGCCCGGTCGACCGCCTTGCGGTCGGCGAGCTGCTGTTCGACCTCGGCCAGGCGGCGGCGCAGCTTGTCTTCTTCGTCGAAGCGCGCACAGGCGACTTCCAGGACGGGAGCGAGCTTTTCCGGCGCCATGCCGTCCACCACGTAGGTCGTCACGCCGGCGCGTATGGCGGCGCGGATCATGTCCTGATCCGCTACGTCGGAAAACATCACGACCGGCCGCGGCGCGGCGGCGTTCATCACGGCCAGCTGCTCGAGCGTGTCGCGCGTGGGCGAATCGGTATCGATCAGAATGACGTCGGGGCGCTGGGTCTCGACCGCATGCAGCAGCGCCCGCGCGTGCGCCACGTCGCCCAGGATCTCGTAGCCGGCCCGCTGCAAGGCCTCGCGCAATTCAGCGATGGGCTTGTCGGTGTCGTTCACGAGCAGGACGCTTGGCATGCGGCGGACTAGGGCGATGGTGGGGCGGCCACGGGGCCGGGTTTCGTCGGGGTGTCAGGCCGCATGGCGGGCCGCCGGATGGCTCTGCTTGCGGTACAGGAAGTCGATGACCGCCGTGCGGCAGGCATGGTAGCGCTCGTCCTCGGCCAGCGCGATGCGGTCGCGCGGCCGGGGCAGGTCCACTTCCAGTATCTCGCCTATGGTCGCGGCCGGACCGTTGGTCAGCATCACGATCCGGTCGGACAGCAGGACCGCCTCGTCGACGTCGTGGGTCACCATGATGACCGTGCTGCGGGTCTTGGCGACGATGCCGAGCAGTTCGTCCTGCAGATGGGCGCGAGTCAGGGCGTCGAGCGCGCCGAAGGGTTCGTCCATCAGCAGCACGTCGGGCTCGATGGCCAGCGCCCGCGCGATGCCTACCCGCTGCTTCATGCCGCCGGATATCTCGTGCGGCAGCTTGTGCGCCGCATGCGCGAGCCCGACCAGGTCGAGGGCGGCCAGGGTGCGTTCGCGCAGCTTCTCCTTGCCTTCCCTGGCGCCGAACACCTGTTCGACGCCGAGGTGGATGTTCTTGTAGCAGCTCAGCCAGGGCAGCAGCGAATGGTTCTGGAACACCACGCCGCGGTCCGGCCCGGGACCTGCGATCTCCTTGCCCGCGCAGATCAGCACGCCCGAGGTGGGGCGCGTCAGGCCGGCGACCAGGTTGAGCAGGGTGGACTTGCCGCAGCCGGAATGGCCGATCAGCGAGATGAACTCGCCCTTGGCCACGGCCAGGTCGATGTCGCGCAGCGCGACGAAATCGCCCTTGCGCGTCTTGAAGACCTGGCCCACGTTTTCGATGCTGAGGAATTTTTCCATCATGGCTCCTTGGGCATGGGATCAATACGTGAAGCGCTTTACGAGCTGCGTCAGCAGGGTTTCCAGCAGCAGGCCGACCACGCCGATGACGAAGATGGCGATGACGATGTGCTCGACCTTCAGGTTGTTCCACTCGTCCCACAGCCAGAAGCCTATGCCGACGCCGCCGGTCAGCATCTCGGCGGCGACGATCACCAGCCAGGCGGTGCTGATGGACAGCCGCACGCCCGTCAGCATGTATGGCAGCACCGCCGGGAACAGCACCCGGGTCATGATTTTCCATTCGGACAGCTTGAGCACGCGCGCCACGTTCATGTAGTCCTGCGGGACACGGTTCACGCCGACCGCGGTGTTGATGACCATCGGCCAGATCGAGCAGATGAAGATCGCCCAGATGGCCGCCAGGTTGGCGGCCTTGAACAGCAGCAGGCCGAGCGGCAGCCACGCCAGCGGCGAGACCGGGCGCAACAGGCTGATGAGGGGCGAGAACACGGCGTTGACGGCGGCGAAGCGGCCCAGGATGAAGCCCGCCGGAATGCCCACCAGCGCCGCCAGCCCGAAGCCTATGGCCACGCGCCGCAGCGACGAGAGCAGGTTCCAGCCTATGCCCTGGTCGTTCGGGCCATTGTCGTAGAACGGATCGGAGAACAGCGCCAGCGCGGCGCGAGCCGTCGTGCCGGGAGACGGGATCTCGGGGATGGCGGCGGCCACGAGCTGCCAGACCATGGCCAGCAGCGCGAAGCCCAGGCAGGGGCCGGCGACGGTCTTGACGAACCCCTCCCACAGCGCGCGCGCATCGATGCGGGCCAGCAGCGGCGTGGCACGCCTGGGCTTCGCGGAAGCGGTGGCCGGGCCCGGGTGCAGGTCGATGACCTCGGCCGCGGCGGGGGCGGCATCCGGTCCGGAAGAAGAGGCGAGAGAGCGGGCCGTGGCGGTCATGGCGGAGACTCCTGGTTGGCGGGCAGGCGCGGACTACGCCTTGACTTTGAAACTGTCGGCGTAGGCGGCCGGGTTCTTGCCGTCCCAGACCACGCCGTCCATGAGCCTGGACGAGCGCATGTCGGACTTGGGCAGCGGGACGCCGGCGGCGGCCGCGGCCTGCTTGTAGATGTCGATGCGGTTGATCTGCCTGGCCACTTCCAGGTAATCAGGGTGGCTCTTGAGCAGGCCCCAGCGCTTGTGCTGGGTCAGGAACCACATGCCGTCCGAGAGATAGGGGAAGTTGACGGCGCCGTCGTTGAAGAATTTCATGGCGTCGGGATCGTCCCAGGTCTTGCCCAGGCCGTCGGAGTAGCGCCCCAGCATGCGATCCAGGATCACGTCCATGTCGGTGTTGACGTAAGACTTGGCGGCGATGGTCTCGGCGGTCTTGCGGCGGTTGGAGGCGGACGCGTCGATGAACTTGCCCGCTTCCAGGACGGCGGCTGTCACCGCGCGCGCCGTATTCGGATAGCGCTGCGCGAATTCGGCGGTCGTGCCGAGCACCTTCTCGGGATGGTCGGTCCAGATGGCCTGGGAGGTGGTGGCGGTAAAGCCGATGTTGTCCATGATGGCGCGCGCGTTCCAGGGTTCGCCCACGCAGAAGCCGTCCATGTTGCCCACGCGCATGTTGGCGACCATCTGCGGCGGCGGGACGGTGATGACTTTCGCGTCGCGCATGGGATTGATGCCGCCGGCGGCCAGCCAGTAGTAGAGCCACATGGCGTGCGTGCCGGTGGGAAAGGTCTGGGCGAAGATGTATTCGCGTTTCTCGGACTGCATCAGCCGGGCGAGCGAGGCGGCATCGCGGACGCCCTTGTCCTTGAGCTTGCGGGACAGCGAGATGGCCTGGCCGTTGTTGTTCAGGCTCATGAGCACGGCCATGTCCTTCTTCGGTCCGCCCACGCCCAGGTGCACGCCGTAGATCAAGCCATACAGCACGTGCGCCAGGTCCAGCTCGCCGTTGACCAGCTTGTCGCGCACGCCCGGCCACGAGGCTTCTTTGACCGGGGTGATCTTGATGCCATATTTCTTGTCCAGCCCCAGCACCGCGGCCATGACCACGGAGGCGCAGTCGGTCAGCGGGATGAAGCCTATCTTCAGGTCGGTCTTCTCCGGGGCGTCCGAGCCCGCCGCCCAGGCGCCGGCCCGCACCAGCGGATCCACCAGGCTCATGAGGCCGGCCGCGGCCGAAGCGCCCAGCAGCCGGCGCCGCCTCGGGGCCGCACATGCCGGCTCGGCCGCGCTGGCGGAGCAAGTCGTGTCATTGGTGATCGGTTTCATCCAGAGCTCCAGGTAAAAGGCCCCACGCTGCGCTGTCCCGGGAGGACACCGTTGCCTTGGGGGCCCGGCGATAAAAAAAGCGCTCCGCGCGCCAAAAGCGGAATGCTTTCGACGCTGCGGAACGCCGTTGTTCCTGCTGCAGATCGGACCGGTCGGAATGGACCGGCAACTTCACTCAAGCAATAGGCGTGCCATGGGCATCGGGCGATCTCGCCGAGAACCCGATGGCCTTGGTGCGCCGTCGTATGGGCAGGTTGCGGAGTTGCCCGAGAGACCTCTATCTCGATCCGTGTCCGCCGCAATTCGATGCGCCGTGGCGCGTCCAGGTTTGTGCGGTGCACCACCATGGTGCCGAATGGCGGGGTGCGCCCTCGGGCGTCTTGCGCGGCCCGTTCGATGAGCGCGCTCACGTCGGCCGCGCCCTCGCTGTGATAGCATGCGAACCGGATCCGTACGGTTACATCTGGAAGCCTGCGGCGAACGAGAGCACTAGGGCGTCGATTCCATGCTGCAAACAGTCACTCGGGAGTGTCCCCGGTGATGCGCCAGGAGCCTGTGCGCGTTTCCATCGTCCTGCCGGTCCGGAACGGAGCGGCGTTCTTGCCGCAGGCACTGGACAGCATTACCGCCAATTGGTCCGGTTCAGATGAACTGATCGTCGTGGACGACGGTTCGACCGACGGCACCGCCGGTATCCTGGATACGTTCCAGTCGCGCCATGCCTGCGTGCGCCTGGCCGCGCAGGGCGTCGGTCCCGCCGCGGCGCGCAACCTGGGGCTCGCCGCGGCGCGGGGGCGCTGGATCGCGTTCCTGGACCACGACGACTGGTGGCCGCAAGGGCGTCTCGATGCGCATTGCCGCGAACTGGCGCGGCATCGCGGTGCGGCGGCGGTCATGGGCAAGACGCGCTATGTTTTCGAGGCCGGGTCGGACCCTTCCCGCTGCCGTTTCTCGGAGGAAGAGCAGGCGGCGCGCCATCTGTTCCACCTCGGTGCGAGCACTTTCTCGCGGGCGGTGTTCGAGCGCCACGGCGGGTTCGATCCGGCGCTGCGCTTCAGCGAGGACCAGGATTTTTTCCTGCGCCTGCGGGATGCCGGCTGCGAGATCCTGCGTGTGCCCGAGATCGGGCTGATGTACCGGAATCATGCCTCCAACATGACCCGCCACGTGCCGACGCGGCATCTGGGCCTGTGCCAGGTCCTGCACGCGTCCATCCTGCGGCGGCGGAGCGGCACGGCCGTTTGATATCGTGATTTGTCGTATTGGAAATACCGCACCATGACTTTCTTCTGTTCTTATGTGCTTCGGTCTCCCCCCTGCATCGCCGAGATCGTGGGCGACGAAACGATCGTGATCAATCTCGACGTCGGCAACTACTACAACCTGCGGGGCAAGGCGGTCGATGTATGGCGCGCGTTGATGGACGGCGTGACGCCGGAAGCGCTGGCCAGCGCGAATGACTGGAGCGATCCCGTCAGGGAAGCGCTGGGGCGCCTGGTCCAGCAGGCGCTCGACGAACAGATACTGGCCGCGGTGCCCGTCCGCGAAGGCGTGGCCGCGCCCGCTATCGACGTGGACGACCCCGCCGACCTGACGATGGCGGTCTATGCCGACATGCAGGAAATCCTCGGACTGGATCCGATACACGAGACGGACGTGGTGGCGGGCTGGCCGCAGAAGCCGGCCTGAGGCCATGGAGGTCGCGCAGTGGTTTGACGAACTGGCCGGCCGCTTGGCGGACGCCGATCGGACGGACGATTCCTGGGCCGTTTACGAGGTCCGCACCGGTCCGGTCGCGTTCGAGCTGGTCGTCGCTCCGGATTCCGGATTCGCCGACATTCACCGGGCGTTCCACGACGCGGCGCCGGCCGCGCCGGGCAAACCGGGCGCCTTCCGTATCTGGTGCCTGGACAAGCGCCATGAGCGGATGCTGCCGCCCCTGCGCCTGACGGGCGGCGAAGTTCGCGCGTGTTTCCAGCGGGCGCGGGAGAGCGCCTCGCACCGGGTGCTGCTGCCCGAGCAGGAGTGGGGGGCGGTCAAGGCATTCGACGCGAAGCATCGCGTCGCGGTGTTCTACGCGGAGGATTGCGCCCGTCTGCCGCCCTGGGAACGATATTCGCCCTTGAAGAGTTTCGTGCATCTGCTCGCCCTGCAAGCGCAGGCCGTGCTGCTGCATGCCGGCAGCGTGGCGCAGGCGGGCCGCAGGGGCATCCTGTTGGCCGGGCCGGGCGGATCGGGCAAATCCACGACGACGCTTCGCCTGTTGGAGAACGGGCTGGTTTCGGCGGGAGACGATTATGTCCTCGCCGAGCCCCGGGCCGACGGGAGCTGCCGCGTCCATGCCGCCTACCGCACGCTCAAGCTGCATCCGAGCGCGCCGCTGGCGCTCGGCGCACGGCAGGGCTACGAGCGCTGGGAGACCGATCCCCTGAGCGGCAAACAGGTACTGCTGGCCAATCGTGCGGGCGAACCCGGTCCGCTGGCCGGGAGCTTCATGCTGGCCGCCATAGCCGGGCTCAGCCTGGCGCCGGAGAATGGGCCCGGGCCCGGCCCCCGCTCGCCCGCATTCATGCATTTCGCGCTGAGCAGCGTGCAGCAGGCGCCGTACTGGGCCGGCCGGGCGCTCGCCATGGCCAAGCGCGTCTACGAGGCGGCGCCCTACGCCGACCTGTCCATCGCCCGCGGGGCGGCCGGCATGGCCGACGCGGCGCGGCGCATTCAAGCTCTCATGGAGTCGTGATGGCCATCCGCAGTCTTTCCGTCGTCGTGCCGGTCTTCAACGGCACGCGGTTCCTCGAACGGGCAGTCGCCAGCATCCTGGAGCAGTCGGCGCCGCCGGCGCAACTGGAGATATGGCTGGTCAACGACGGCTCCACGGACGACAGCGATGCGCTTTGCCGGCAGCTGGAACGGCGCCACCCGGCGATCCGGTACGTGGCGCTGCCGGCCAACGGGGGCGTCGCGTGCGCCCGTAACGAAGGCGTGCGCCGGGCGAACCACGAGTACCTCGGCTTTCTGGACCAGGACGACGTCTGGGACGCCGGCAAGCTGGCGGTACAGGGCGAAGCATTCGAAAGCCGGCCGGAGGCCGGGTACGTGCTGGGTAAAATGGATTTCTTCCTGGACGGGTTGGACAGCTACCCCCGCTGGTTCAAGCCGAAGTGGGCAGAGGCGCCGCAGCCGGGCTATGTGCTGAGCGCCATGCTGATCCGCGCCGCGCGTTTCCGCGAGATCGGTCCGCTCGACGAAAAATACCGCTTCGGCGACGACGTGGACTGGTTCGCCCGCGCGCGGGCATCGGACAGCATCGAAATCATGCTCCCGGAAACCGTGCTGCATCGCCGCGTGCATGCCGACAATGCGTCGGCCCGGACCGAGCCGTCCAACCGGGAACTGCTGCAGATCATCAAGGCCAAGTTGGAGCGCCGTCCATGAAGTCCAGCGTCATCGTGCCCGCCTACAACGCCGAGGCATACCTCGCCGAGGCCTTGTCGTCCGCGCTGGAGCAACTGGCGGACGGCGACGAGATCATCGTCGTCGACGACGCCTCCACGGACGGAACGGCCGAGGCCGTGCGGCAACTGCCCGACAAGCGCATCCGCTACCAGCGCCTGCCCCGCAATACCGGTGCCGCCGGCGCGCGCAACGCCGGGCTGGCCATGGCGCAGGGCGAACTGATCCAGTTCCTCGATAGCGACGACCTATGGCCGCCAGGCCGCCAGGCCACGATTCTTGCCGCGCTGCAAGCGATGCCGCAGGCCTCGATCGTTGCGGGGCAGGTCGAGCACTTCCACTCCCCCGAGATGGCCGCCGACGCGCGCCGGCGCTACGTGCTGCCGGCCACGCAGGCGGCCATGCTGGTCGGTTCGACCGTGATGCGGCGCGGCCTGCTCGATCGGGTCGGCCATTTCGACGCAAGCCTTGCCAGCGGCGAATTCGTCGATCTGATGTCCCGGTCGCTGGCGGCCGGGGCCGTATGCGCCCGCTCCGAAGCCTTGTTCCTGCGCCGCCGCATTCACGGCAACAACCATACGCTTTCCGCATCGGGGAGCCGCGATTACCTGGCCGTCGTGCGCGCGCACCTGGAACGCAAGCGAGGCCAGCCATGATTTCCCTGTTCGGCGTCGGAGATCGGGACACCCAGCGGGCGCTGCTCGAACTGTGTTTCTCGGCACAGCTGTCCGCCCGCAACCTGGAGACGCTGGAGCGAGCGATCCAGGAGGATGCCCTGACGGATGGCCAGAATCGCATGCTGCCGCTGATCTCCCGCCGCCTTCCGGCGGGCGCGCTCAGCCCGTTCGCGGAATCCCGGGTGCGGGGCGCCTACAAGCACACGCTCTATCGCAATCACCTGCTGCTGGACCGCGCGCAGAAATTCCGCCGGGCCCTGCTCGATGCCGGCTTCGGCGAATGCGTGTTCCTGAAGGGCGTGGCGGCCGCACTCACCAATCCGCACGGGCTGGGAGCCAGGCCCATGGCCGATATCGACGTCCTGCTCGGCGGGCTCCAGCACCGGCCGCAAGAGGCCCTGCGGTTTTTCGCCGAGCAAGGCATGGTCAAGAAGGGCGCCACGCTGCGCTCGGTGACCTTGCTGAGTCCGGAGAAGTTCGAGTTCGACGTGCACTGGTACCTGCACAACTGGGCCCTGAGGCAGTCGAGCGTCGAGAAGATGGCCGCCGATGCGCGCACCATCGACCATGCCAAGGGCAGGTTCTCGATACCTTGCGCCGAGCACAATCTCGCGCATGTCCTGGCGCACGGACTGATGACCCCGTCGGTGAACTACGACGGCCGGTGGGCGGTCGATGTCCTGTCGATACTCGTCCAGCGCCCGGTGCTGGACGCCGCCCGCTTCCAATCGTTCGTCAGCGAGTTCTCGGTGCCGGACGCGGTGCGCGTCGCCTTGCAGACCGTGGCGGAGCAGGCGCCCGAATCCATCGTTTTCGACCGCCGCGCCGCGCTCGCGCTGGCCCGGGGGGTCAGGCGGGGCAGGCCGGGATCGTTCTGGCTGTATTACCGCACCCCGGGGGCATGGGATCAGCCCGGCCAGTTCATGCATCGGCCGATACGGCATCAGTTGACGGCGCAATTGCGTTCCCGCGTGGTGGAGCCGGCGCAGGTCGCGCGCCACAACGGCGCCTCGTTCTGGGCCAGCGTGGGCGCGTCGATCGACTTCCCGCCCGCCACCCTGGCAAGAGTCGGGGCGTGGACGTGGCAACACACCCGCCGCATCGTGTCCCTGCGCCGGCAGCACCGTACGCCGCAAGGGAAAGACGTATGAGCCGGCAGCCGCCGCGGTCGGTCCAGACCACGCTGGCGCTCGTGCTGAGGCTGTGGCGCTGGATGTCGCCGCGCCATCGCCGCCGCATATCCCAGCTGCTGCTGCTCGCGCTGATCGTGTCGGCAACCGAGGTGCTGACGATCGGCTCGGTCGTGCCCGTGCTGGTCATGCTGGTCGATCCCGCCAGCCTGTCGCAGTGGGGGAAGGTGATCGCGTGGGCGCCGGCCCTGGCCGCCATGGAGCCCGGCCGCGTGCTGCAGGCGGGCGTCCTGACGCTCGCCATGGCGGCGCTCGCCACGGGTATCCTGCGCGTATGCCTGGTGTCCCGCCTGCAGCATGCCGCCCAGGCGGTGGGCCACGACCTGGCGCTGGCATGCCTGGATCACGCGCTGCACCTGCCGTTCGCCTCGCACACCGAACGCCATTCCAGCAGCATCATCAGCATTCTGTCCTACAAGATCACGATGGTGGCGTCGCAGGTCGTGGTGCCCTGCATACTGATCTCGACGTCCTCGGTCATCGCGATCGCCATCGTCGGCTTTCTGCTGGCGGTCAGCGCGCCCATCGCGTGCGGGCTGTCGCTGGCGTTCGGCCTGATCTATGCCGGAATCGCCGTGCTGTCGCGGCGCCGGTTGCTGGAGGCGGGCCAGCGCATCGCCTCCAGCCACGGCCGCGCCCTCCAGGCTGCCCAGGAGAGTTTGGGCGCCATCCGCGACGTCCTGCTGTCGGGACAGCAGCGCAGCCACGTTCAGGCGTACGGCCAGTTCGAGGCCCGGTTCCGCACCGCCCAGGCCGAAGCGAATACGCTGGCGCAGTCCCGGCGCTACGTGGTCGAGACGATAGGCATGCTGCTGGCCATCGGCCTGGCCTACGGCCTGGCCCAGGCGGCCGTGCCCTCCGGCATGATCATTCCCATTCTGGGAGTGTTCGTCATCGCCACCCAGCGGCTGCTGCCCGTGCTGCATCAGATCTACGTCGGCTGGGCAACGTTGAACGGCGCGCTGCCCGCCTTGCGCGACGTCCTGGACGCCGTCGCCGTCGTGCCCGCCATGGCGCCGCGCCCGGGCAGGCTGGAATTCCAGGAGAGTTTCGGCCTCTACGACGCCAGCTACTGCCATCCCGGACGGCGGCAGCCCGTGATCGACGGGCAGACCCTGGAGATCCGCAAGGGCGAGCGCCTCGGCCTGGTCGGCCCCAGCGGCGCCGGCAAGAGCACGCTGCTGGATCTCTTGTCGGGCTTGCTGGTGCCGCAGTCGGGCCAGCGCCGCGTCGACGGCCGGGTGCTGGAGGCCGGCGACCTGCCCTTGTGGCAGAGAAAGATCGCGTACGTGCCGCAGAGCATTTTCCTGGCCAGTTCCAGCATCCGCCATAACATCGCCTTCGGCATCGAACCGGAAGACATCGACGACGAGCGGGTGCGCCGCTCGGCCGAACTGGCCTGCCTGCACGAGGCGATCTCGCGGCTGCCCCAGGGCTATGAGACGCTGTGCGGAGAAGGGGGGCTGAGGCTGTCGGGCGGGCAGCGGCAGCGCCTGGGCATCGCCCGCGCGCTCTACCAGAGCAAGGAAGTGCTCATGCTGGACGAGCCCACCAGCGCATTGGATTCCGAGGCGGAGGCGGCTTTGGTCGGGGTGCTCCAGCAATTGCCGGCCGGGCAGACCGTCATCGTCGTCTCCCATCGCGACAGCACGCTCGCATTCTGCGACCGCGTGCTGCATGTCGAGTCCGGGAGGATCGTGGAGGCGGCCGACGCGGGGTAAACTGCCGCCCATGCGCATACGTCCCGACTCCGCGGCATTCGTTTTCCTGCTGGCCTCGTTGTCGGCCTTGCCGGCTCTCTCCACCGACATGGCGCTCCCCGCGCTGGCTGCGATAGGCAGCGACCTGAACGTCTCGCCTTCGGCGGCGGCATTGACCCTCAGCCTGTTCCTGATCGGCTTCGCGGTCGCGCCGCTCGCCTATGGTCCGTTGGCCGACCGCTATGGGCGCCGGCCGATCGTGCTGGGCGGCGGCGTGCTGTTCACGCTGGCCAGCGCGGCGTGCGCAGTGGCGCCCAGCCTGTCCTCGCTGCTGCTGTTCAGGATCCTGCAAGGGGTGGGGGCGGGCGCCGGATCGGTCATGTCGCTGACCATCGTGCGCGACCTGTTCCAGGGCTCGGTGGCGCGAGCCAGGCTGTCCTACGTGGCATCCATGCGCATCGTTGCGCCGATGATCGCGCCCACGCTGGGAAGCTGGGTCATGTATTTCGTCGGCTGGCGCTCTATCTATGCGGTCATGGCGCTGGCCGGGACGGCGACGACGCTGGCGGTGTATTTCGGCATGGACGAAAGCCGGCCGGCGGGCACCGTGGCGGCGCGCGGCTCGGTCGCCTCGCTGCTGCGCACTTACCTGAAGGTGCTCCGCAATCCCGTGTGCCTGGGCAATACGCTGGTCAACGCGCTGACCTTCGGTTGCCAGTTCGCCTATATCTCCGGCTCGCCGCTGCTGATGATGCAACTGCTGGGCATGTCGCCGCAGGCGTTCGGGGGCGTCTTCGCGACGACGGCTTTCGGCATCATGGCCGCGTCGCTGATCAACGGCCGTCTCAATGCGCTGGGCGTGTCGCCGCACAAGCTGCTCACGATCGGGCTCGCGCTGTCGAGCACGACCAGCGTGCTCGTGGCCATCCTGGGGTTCACCGACAACCTGTCGGCATGGACGCTGGTGCCCCTGCTGGTTGTCAACACCTTCTCGTTCGGCATGATCGCGCCCAACGCCACGCATGCGGCGGTGGAGCCGCTGCCGCAAATGGCCGGCGTGGCATCGGCGGTGGTCAGCTGCGTGATGATGGCGGTGGGCGCGCTGGCGGGCATCGTGGTGACGCTGCTCTACGACGGCCACAGCGCCCGCGCCATCACCGGCGTCATGGCGTTCTGCACCTTGGCGGCGCTGTCCGTCTATCTGTTCTGGGTGCGGCGCCTGCCGGTCCGCGCGATGCGGCAGGCCTGAGCGCCGGCACGGCTTCGCGCGTCAGCGCAGCACGAAGCCGCCGACCTTGCCGTCCTGCAGGTTCAGCGTGCCGACCAGCTCGTCGCCGCCGTCCTTGAAGCTGATCTTCCAGAGCGAGAACACGTAGCGCTGCTGGCGGTAGTCGCCCAGCCGCTGGACCTGGTAGCCCGCATGCAGCCGCGGGCCGATCTGCTCGGCCACGGCCTGGAACTGCGCCGGGTCCAGCTTGGCGAAGTCGCTCGTGCCGGGTTCGACGAACTGCTGATAGTCCTTGTTCTCGATGGCGGTCAGCAAGCTCTTGATTGCCTGGTTCTCCGCTTCGATGGCGGCCGCATCGGCGGCCAGGACGGGGGCGCCGTGCAGCGTGCCCGCCATCAGCAGGCCCAGGATCGCGTTGCGCAGGAAATTCATTCTGTCTCCATATCGGAAGCGTTCAGGCGGGCCGCGGCCATGGCGCGCAGGCAGGCTTCGGGGCCGCCGCGGACGAGCGTGGCGCTGCAGGCCAGCATCAGGTTCAGCGCCAGGCCGAAATTCTCGACGTGGTAGCCGTCGGCATCTTCCGGCGTGCCGTCCGGCCGGTTGCGGCGGGACACCCGCTGGGCGACGGTGCGGCGGTCGTCGAGGTGGCCCCAGACCGGCTTGCCCTGCGCCGCGGCATAGCCGACCTCGAACGCCGTGCCCGAGTCCGGTTCGTGGCCGCGGAACGGCGCGAGGTTCGCCATCACCAGGTCGGCGCCGTCCAGCAAGGCGAGGTTGGCGTCGCGGATGGCTTGCGCGGCGGCCGGGCCGCTGCCTGCGGGAGCCGGCGCGTCGAGCGGAAACAGCCCCTCGAAGCCGTGACGGGCGCAGAGCTGCTTGAGCCAGGCGCCGTAGGCCTGGGCATCGGGGCGGAAAACGTCCGGTCCGGCCAGGTAGATCTTCATGGCGCTCTCGCTGCGGCGGCGCCCGCGGCGCAGCCTTGTGCCGTCAGGCCAGGACGCCCGCGTCGGCCAGCAACTGCTTGAGCTCGCCCGATTCGTCCAGTTCGGTCAGGATGTCCGAGCCGCCGATGAACTCGCCCTTGATGTAGAGCTGCGGAATCGTGGGCCAGTTGGAATATTCCTTGACGCCCTGGCGCACGGCGTCGTCCTCCAGGACGTTGACCGTGGCCAGCTGGCGCACGCCGTTCGCCTTGAGCAGCTGGATCGCGCGGCCGGAAAAACCGCATTGCGGGAACTGTGCGGTGCCCTTCATGAAGAGCACGACGGGGTTGTCGGTGACGGTCTGGCGGATGAATTCTTGCACGTCGCTCATGGCGATCCTCGCAGGGAGAAGAGGGTGATGAATACGATTATAGGTTTCCTGGCCGCGGGGCGCGGGGCCCGGCGTCGCGGCGGTGTTTCAGTCGATGACGGTCCGGGAGGCCTTGCCGGGTCCTGGCCCCAGGGGCCCGCGCCGGCGTGTTCGCTTCGGCCTTTCCGGCCAGGCCGCGCCAGGCTACCCGGGATGCTCGCCGCCGGAAATCCTTTCTATGCCGGCCAGGTCCCGGCGGCTGGCGACCTCCTGGAAGCCGCCGGTCCGCAGCATGTCGCGCACGTCCTCGGCCTGGTCCCAGCCGTGCTCCATCCACAGCGCCCCCCCGGGCGCCAGATGGGGCCGGGCGCCTGAAGCGATGGCACGCAGCGCCTGCAGGCCGTCCGCGCGGTCGGTGAGCGCCTGGGGCGGCTCGAAGCGCAGGTCGCCCTGCGACAGATGGACGTCGCCGGAAGCGATGTACGGCGGGTTGGAAACAATGACGTCGAAGGGCAGGGCGGGCGTGTCGCGCAGCGCGTCATACCAGCTCCCCTGCCGGAAATCCACGCGAGCGCCCAGCCGCCGGGCGTTGCCGGCGGCGACGGCCAGCGCCTCGGCCGATGAATCGGTGGCAGTGACGTGCGCATCCGGGCGGGCCAGCGCGATGGAAACGGCGATGGCGCCGCTGCCCGTGCCCAGGTCCAGCACGCGCGGGGCATGCCTGCCGGCCAGGTGCGCGAGCGCGGTTTCCACCAGCAGCTCGGTCTCGGGCCGGGGGATCAGCACGGCGGGCGTCACGGTGAAGGCATGGCTCATGAACTCGCGTTCGCCCAGCAGGTAGGCCACCGGTTCCCCCGCCCGCCGCCGCGCCGCCCAATCCTGGAAGCGGCGCACCGCGTCCTCGGGCAGCGGCTCGTCGTCATGCGCAATCAGCCAGGTGCGCGACACCCGCGCCGCCCGTTGCAGCAGCAGCCCGGCCTCCGGGCGCGGCAACCCGCTGGAGGCAATGAGTTCGCGCGCGCAAGAACCCGTCATTCGACCATCCCGCCTGCGGCTATTCGCCCAGCGCGGCGAGCAGTTCCGCCTGATGCTCCGCGGCGAGGGCCGAGATCAGATCGTCCAGGTCGCCGTCCAGCACGTTCTGCAATTTGTACAGCGTCAGGTTGATGCGGTGGTCGGTGATCCGGCCCTGCGGGTAGTTGTAGGTGCGGATGCGCTCGGAGCGGTCGCCCGATCCCACCAGGCTCTTGCGGTGGGCCGCTTCCTTGGCCTGGCGCTCGCGCTGTTCCTTGTCCTTGATGCGCGCGGCCAGCACCTTCATGGCCTTGTCGCGGTTGCGGTGCTGCGAACGGTCGTCCTGGCACTCGACCACGATGCCCGTGGGCAAGTGGATGATGCGCACCGCCGAGTCGGTCTTGTTGATGTGCTGGCCGCCCGCGCCGCTGGCGCGGAAGGTGTCGATGCGCAGGTCGGCGGGGTTGATGTCCACCTCGCCCACCTCGTCGGCCTCGGGCATGATGGCGACCGTGCAGGCCGAAGTATGGATGCGGCCCTGGGTCTCGGTGGCCGGCACGCGCTGCACGCGGTGGCCGCCCGACTCGAACTTCAGCCGGCCGTAGGCGCCGTCGCCGGCGATGCGCGCGATTACTTCCTTGTAGCCGCCCAGCTCGGATTCGCTGGCCGACATGATCTCCACCTGCCAGCGGCAGCGCTCGGCGAAGCGCGTATACATGCGCAGCAGGTCGCCGGCGAACAACGCGCTCTCGTCGCCGCCCGTGCCCGCGCGGATTTCCAGGAACAGGCTGCGGCTGTCGTCCGGGTCGCGCGGCAGCAGCAGAATGCGCAACTCGCCTTCCAGCTCCTCCAGGCGGGCCTTGCCGGCGCGCAGTTCTTCCTCGGCCAGCGCCTTCATGTCGGGATCGCCCAGCATTTCCTGCGCGGTATCCAGGTCGGCCTCGGTGGCTTCGTACTGCTGGAAGCCGCTGGCCACCGGCTCGATTTCGGCGCGCTCGCGCGAGAGCTTGCGGAACGTGTCCATGTCGCTCGCCGTTTCGGGGGCGGCAAGCAGGCCGTCCAGTTCGGCCAGGCGGCGGCTCAATTGCTCGAGCCTGGCTCGCATCGATGCTTTCATTTATGAGTTCAAGTTCTTCGCGGCCCGAACAGGCGCGGGATACAGGACAGCAGTTGCTGGCGATCGGCGCCCTCGCTGTGGTTCAGGGCCGACAGCGGGCCGTGCAGGTACTTCTGCGTGAGCCCGTGCGCGAGCTGCTCCAGGACCTGCTCGGGCGCGTCGCCCCGCGCCAGCGCCTTGCGCGCACGGTCCAGCTCGGCCTGGCGGATCGCGTCGGCCGAGTGGTGCAGCCCCTGGATCACCGGCACGATGGCGCGCGTATCCATCCAGTGCATGAAATTCTGCACGCGCGTCTCGATAATGGCCTCGGCCTGCACCACGGCCGCCTTGCGGGCGTCGGACGCGCTCTGGACCAGCCGGCCCAGGTCGTCCACGGAATACAGGTAAATATCGTTGAGCCGGCCGACTTCCGGCTCGATGTCGCGCGGCACGGCCAGGTCTATCATCACCATCGGCTTGTGGCGGCGCGTCTTGGTGGCGCGTTCCACCATGCCCAGGCCCAGGATGGGCAGCGAACTGGCGGTGCTGGACACCACCACGTCGAACTCCGCCAGCCGCTCCGGCAGCTCCGACAGCCGCATCGCGCCCGCCGCGAACTTGCCCGCCAGCGTCTCGGCGCGCTCCACCGTGCGATTGGCCACCACCATCCGCTTCGGATGATGGGCGGCCAGATGCGTCGCACAGAGCTCGATCATCTCGCCCGCGCCGATCAGCAGCACCCGGACCTCGGACAGATCGCCGAACACCCGCTCGGCCAGCCGCGCGGACGCCGCCGCCATCGACACCGACTGCGCGCCGATCGCCGTCTGCGAACGAACCTCCTTGGCCACCGAAAACGTGCGCTGGAACAACTGGTGCAACAGCGTGCCCATCGATCCGGCTTCTTCGGCCGTGCGCACCGCTTCCTTCATCTGCCCCAGGATCTGCGGCTCGCCCAGCACCATCGAATCCAGCCCGCTGGCCACGCGGAAAGCATGGCGCACCGCGTCGTCCTGGCGATGGCGATACAGATGCGACTGCAGCGAGTGGCTGTCGAACTGCCGGTAGTCCGCCAGCCAGGCCGGCAGATGCTCGGCCACGCCCGGCTCGGCCGCACAGTAGATCTCCGTCCGATTACAGGTGGACAGGATCGCCGCCTCGCGCACCGCGCCCCCGAACGCCACCCGCAACCCCTCCAGCGCCGGCCGCAGCAGATCTCCCGGCAACGACACGCGTTCCCGCACCGATACCGGGGCGGAAACGTGATTGAGGCCGAAAGTCAGGACGTCGACGGACATGGAAAAGGCAAGGCCGGAGAAGGAGGACCACTGAGCATTATATAGGCCAGCGCGGCAACCCCCCATGCGGCGGTTGGTCGCGCGGCGTGGCGGCCACACGGGGGAAGGAGGGTGCTTGCGCCATGCCGCTTTGCAAAGCGCGGGGAAAGTGTGTAATATCCTGCGTTCTCTGAGGGGCGCAGTGAAAAGCGCTTGATCGAGAGGCCTGGTAGCTCAGTTGGTAGAGCAGCGGATTGAAAATCCGCGTGTCGGTGGTTCGATTCCGCCCCAGGCCACCAAGGATTCGGTGCCCAGCCCCAAAAGCTGGGCATTTTCATTTGTGCATCAGGGACTTAGAAGAAAAACCTCACCCATAACGTCCCAAGTCGTGCCGTTACATCCCACGTTTGCCCGTACCCCAAGCCGTACCCTAGAGTGATCTCGTGAAAAACGCCCTCTGGGGGTACGGGTAGGTCATCATGGGACTGCTAACCGAGACGCAAATCAGGGCCGCCAAGCCTGGCCCGAAAGAGCATTTCCTGAACGACGGCGACAACCTGTTCCTGCGTGTGCGGGACACGGGCAAAGCCTGGGTCTACCGCTACGAGCGGGACGGCAAGCTCGGCATGGAGCCATACCCGGCGGTGACGCTGGCACAAGCACGAGGCAAGGCATACGAGGCAAACAGCCAACGTGCCAACGGCCTGGACCCGAAGGAAGTTCGGGAGCGCCAAGGAGAACAGGCGCGCATCGCCCAGCTTCTAAAATGTCATCTATAGTTTGTAGTCCTATAGGAGACATGCGGGTGTCATCTTGATTTTTGGGGATGGCACGGGATGGCGGAACAAGACGGCTTGGGGCGGGCGCTGCGGACCATCCGCAAGGCGCGCTGCTTAGCTCAGGAAGACATCACCGGCGCGTCGAGCCGCACCTACATGAGCACCCTGGAACGCGGCCTGAAAAGCCCAACCTGGGAGAAGCTGGTCAGCCTGTGCGATACCATGCAGGTTCACCCCGCCACCTTGGTCACGCTGGTCTACGCGAATGACAAAGCCAGGCGGATGCGCTGCTGGCACGAGTTCGGCAGGAACTGGATGCCACCTGGCAGGCTGACGACCCGGTGCGGTAGCCATTGGCTCGGTGCCCGAGCCATCGCCGGGCGGTCAGGGGAAACGGTAAGATTTCCCCATGCCTGAATCCCAGATCGCCCTCTACCAGTCCGCCGATGGCCAAGTCCAGTTGAAAGTATCGCTGGACGAGGACACGGTATGGTTGACGCAACGACAGATGGCGGCGTTGTTCGATACCTCGACCGACAACATCAGCTTGCACTTGAAAAACGTCTACGCCGAGGCGGAATTGGCTGAGGCGGCAACTACCGAGGATTTCTCGGTAGTTCAGGAAGAAGGCACGCGCCGGGTGCGCCGCCGCGTCAAACACTACAACCTCGATGCCGTCATTTCCATCGGCTACCGGGTCAGTTCCGCGCGCGCCACGCAATTTCGCCAATGGGCGACCCGCACCGACGCCGAAGTGACCTCCATCGTGCGTGTCCCCGCACCGATCACATCATCCTGTAAGTAGAAGGGCCGGAGCGAAAGCTTCGGCCCTTTTTCTATTGTTATTCAGAACGTTTTGAGTCCCTTCCCAGGCCAGCCTTTCGGATGGACCAGATGCTGTCAGCAGGGCCGTTCCTGATCCGGCGGGTGGTAGCGACCGCCATCCAGGCGAAGCAGAGCGCGGCGATGAAGGCGACTACATCAACGCCGATGGTCGCGGCGCTGCCGTGCGCCCACATGCCGAGCGTCGGGAGAAGCAGCGCAGCCAGCGTGGTCAGCGGGATCGCGATCGTCGCAGCGGCGGACAGCCACAGCAGGTGCACGGCCGAGCGCGCCGCGCCCCAGGCGAAGGCCCAGGCGACCGAGGCGAGGAACGCGGCGTAATAGATATATTCATGCCAATGATTGAGATCGGCGACGCGGCCATGCAGCCACTTGGCGGCAACGATGGTGAGCGAGAGGCCAACCACGCAGCCGAGGCAAACGCCTACCGTTGCGCTGCCCAAAAGGCGCGTCGAGCGCGACTGTTCGGCGTCGCCGCCCTTGCGAACCTTCTTGCGGCGTGTCTCGATCCAAAGCAGGTTGCCGCTATAAAACAGCCACGCGCCGGAAAAGCCCAGGAAGAAGTATGCCCACGTAATCGTCGCCCCTTCATACTGCCCCGCGTGCAGGCCGTAGAACGTCTCCGACGCTCGACGATCCGGATCCTGACGCGATGGACGTGTGCTGTCTTTGAGCGATTCGCCGGTCACGGCGCTGAGCATGACGCCCCCAAGATGGGTATCTCCGACATAGCCACGCTCGGCTCCGGGGACTCTCACCGAAGCGGCTTTGTCTCCGATATTCTTGAAAATCATGAAGCGGGGCTCGAAATCGGGGGCCTGCACTTTGAGTTTCTGGAGCAACTGTGAGGGCGCCATCATTTCAGCCGCCTCGCCGATCGGCTTTGGCGCTCTGTATGGCTCGTTATCGCGATCGTCCAAGATGGCTTGCTTGCCGCCGAAAATGACAGTTTCTTGCATGGACCAGATTTCGTGGCTGAAGCTCAATGCGGTCGCGGTTATCGCCATCACGATGTGGAATGGGAGCGCTGTGATTCCGACGATATTGTGGGCATCCAGCCACATCCGCTTGAGATTCTTGCCGACGCGCAGCGCGAACAAATCCTTTATGAGCGACGGCAGCAGCACGATTACACCGGAGATCAGCGCCACGCCGTAGAGCAGCGAGATCACCCCCATCAAATAGGATCCCCACGGTTCGGGAATCCCGACGCGCATGTGGATGTGATTGATGAAATCCGCCAGTTCGGACGGCTCCTCCTGCTTCGCCAGTAGCGTGCCGTCAGGCTTGAGCGTCGCCCACCAATGCACGTGTTCGTGAGCGTGCCCTTCTTGATGCGGCGCGTCCTCTTCCCACGTCACTCGCGCAGGTTCGTTCTCATGTCCCCACAGATGCAGCTTGATCCCTTCCTCCCGCGCTTCGGGATGCGCCGCGGCAACCAGCTCCAGGAGACGGGGCGCATCGTCCAAAGGAACCGCTGCCACGCCTACGGCGGGCGGTGACGCCCAACGCGCGATCGGCTCCTTGAACATCGTGAGCGCGCCCGCATAGAAGGCGATGAACAGGGCAAAGCCGCAAGTGATGCCGGTCCATGTGTGGACCGTCTTGTAGAGCTTGACGATATCGGCGCGGATCATGCGTGTCCTCACGCGAAGAAATGGAAGCGGCAAGCAAAAAGCGCCGCGAAGGCGATGAGGTTCGCAGCGCCGAGCCACGCCCAAGCCGAACGACCGCTGCGAAACAGGAAGCAAAAGCCGAACACCGCGATCCAGACGAACGCCTCCAGATAGCGCATCAGCGAGTAGCGCCCACCCGGCGCATCTATGCCCCCCGGCCCCAGATAGGCGTAAAGGCCGACTAGCGAGAGCGCCAGGCCCAGTCCGAGGATGGCCCCGGCGCTGGCCTTTGCCCACCAGTCGGGGCGGATTTCGCTCGCCATGTCAGTCCTTCCGCCGAGGTGCGCGAAGCGCGGCGATGTAGGGGAAGGCGAACAGGCATACCATCGCAACGTGCAGGGTGACGAAGAAACCGGACAAGGGCCGCGACGCCGCGACCCATGCAGCAAGGCCGGCCACCAGCAGCAGACCGCCAGCGCCCCGAAGCGGCGTCCGCGGGAGAGGCCGCGAACGCCATTTTTGATTCGGGCTGGCGAGGTAAAGGCACGCACAACCGAGAATGATCAGCGTCAGCGCGAGAACGACGATCATGGTTCAGAAAGCGAATGTTGCCGAAAGGCGAAAGGTTCTCGGCTGGCCTCGGTACACGAAGCCGGACGCATAAGTGCCGGCCCAGTAGTTTTTGTCGAAGACATTATCGACATTGAAACGGACAGTGACCGGCTTTTTGTTCCAGGGAGAACTGAAGGTATAGCGTGCGCCAAGGTCTACCGTGGTCCATGACGGAATAGTGACGCCGGAGGAGGTCGAGACAACGGAATCGGCAGTATGGGTCAGGCGACCGATGAGGGTCAGCCCTTCCATGAAGGGCGTGTCCCATTCCGCTCCAATCACCGCGCGGGCTTTCGGAGCGGTGTCGTTCCTTTTGCCGTCGAGAGTACCGCCTTCGGTCTTGGTCAGCCGGGCGTCGAGCAGGGTGAGCCCGCCCAACAGGCGAACGCCGGGCATGAGTTGGCCATAGGCGTTCAGTTCGATGCCGCGATTGCGCTCTTCTCCGTTCTGCGCCAATGTCGGGGCCCCGCCCGCGGGATCGTCTATGGAAATTGAAGCAGCCTTGGCGATCTGGAATACCGCCAATGTCGTCGTCACCTGGCCCCAGTCGGCTTTGACGCCGGCCTCGTGCTGTTTGCTGACGTACGGCGGTAATACCTCGCCAGCATTGGCGTACGTCGTGCCGACGGTGGTTCCTGCTCTCAGATCCTCGATATAGTTGGCATAGAGCGAAACGTTTTCCCACGGCTTGACGACCAGCCCGAACGCAGGAGTCCAGGCATGGGAGTCGTATTTCGAGGATTGCAGTCCTGTCGTGAGATTGAAATCCTTGATACCCGCTTCCTGATAGCGAATTCCAGCCATGAACTGGATACGCTCGTCGAGTATGGATAAGGTGTCTGCAAAGCCAATGCTGGACGCCCTCGTCTGGGAGCTCTTCCTGGGATCGCCGGGATCCGCAACAGAGGGCAGGAGTGGAAATACAGGGTTGTATAGGGAATCTATGACCGAAGCGGATCCTTCGGACTCTGCGCGTTTGTATGTAAGTTCCGACCGCGACAGGTTAAGGCTCAAAGCATGATTTACCGGGCCGGTATTCGCTTTGGCCCGAATGCCGCCTTGCATGGATAGGATATCCCGCGAATAGTGTTGTATTTCCCGCGCGATACTGTATCGGCCGGTACCGTCGAGCAGCCGGACCTTTTCGTAGCCATTCAAGTCGGTTTCTGAAGTCTGCTTGCCTATGGCGGCATAGGCTGTGACGTCCTCGCGTATATCGACTTCGCCTCGTACCATGCCCATGGTTGATTTGGTTTTATATTCCGACCCGGAAGGAACGAGGCTCACTGTCGAGTTTGGCGCGCTGGGAAAAGATGATAGCGAGCCGGCTACGGACCGAGCCTGGATGTATACCCCATTCGGATCCAGCGTTTGGGATTGATGGGCAAAGTCTGCTGACAGCCGGACACGTTCGCCGGCATAGTCGAGGTTGAGCGCCGCGGCGCCGAGTTTCGAGCGTTGCCCATCGACTGGCGTATGACCGCCGTCGATGGATCCGTTGAATCGGATACCGAATTCTTTGCTTGCTCCGAAACGACGGCCGACGTCGAGATGCGTGCCAATTTGGGATTTCGACACATAGCGCGTGGTCAGCTGCGTGATCGGTTCATTCGTTGCCCGCTTCGTGACCAGGTTGACCGAGCCGCCAATAGCGCCGGTGACCGCTGCGGACGCAAGCGTCATGCCGTTCAGGAGTGCGCTTGGGCCTTTTAGAATCTCCACGCGTTCGATGTAGTCGGACGATGGGAAAAACAGCGGTGCCATACCGGCCAAGCCATTGAGGGTGCGGGTTCCGTCGGTTCCATAACCCCCAAATCCCCGGATGACCTGGTAATCGTGGGGGGTGCCGCTCGAAGTGCTCGCTACGACGGAGGGATCATTGTTCAATACATCCTGAACCGTCCGCGCCTGTTGGTCCTGAATCGTCTTGTTGGTGTAGCTGGTTTGGCTGAACGGCGTGTCCATCACATCCCGATTGCCGAGCATTCCAACTTGCCCCCCCGTGGCTACCTGGCCGCCCGCATAGGGAGGCGGCAAGGCCCCCGGCAAGGAGCCGATGACGGTCACCGGCGCCAGCTGCGATATTTCTCCCGATGCCAGCCGCGAAAGGATTACGCTGTCGCCCTGCCAGGAATAATTGATGCCTGTGCCCTGCAACAGTTGGCGCAGCGCCTGCTCCGGCGTCAGGTGTCCCGAGACAGCGGGTGCCTGCAAGCCCTGCACGAGTTGCTGGGGATAAAAGATTTGCAGAGAGGTCTCTCTTCCCAGTTGAAGCAGCGCTTGGCCGAGAGGCTGCGCAGGAAGGTTGATCTGGACTGCGGCGTCCTGTGCTTTCGCCTCGGGCAATGCAATGCCAAACGCCATCGCGACCGAGATCGATAGCGTCCCCAGGGCCGTGGAAGTGCGCGAGACACGAGATTGGTATCGTCTTTGGTTCTTCACCGTATTCCGTTTCCAGGTCATGGGCTTTGGCGGACTTGCGCCGCAACCCTTTGCCAAATTTCCGCCCAGGGCATGTCCGCATGTGCAGAAACCATCCCCCTCATTAGGAAAGACGGATACCCGGGTGGATCGCCCCAATGGAAACGAGAACTATTTTGTAACTTCGGTGCGGGAAGGACGAAGGCATGCGGCCGGCGCGCCTGTCGGCGACCAGGGGCACGCCATCAAGGAACGGAATCCCGTTGTGCGCCTATCGCGCTCGGACGGAGACGCGCCCGTCGGACAACTGGCTCAATCGGACCGGCGCGATGGCCGGCAGCGCCATCATCATGGATTGGGGATTGTCGATGTTGAACACCCCCGCCACACGGAAGTCGCGCAGATGGGGGGCATCCAGCCGGATCGGGCGCGGCAAGTAGCGGCTCATTTCCTCGACCACTTGCGCCAGCGGCGCATTGTCGAACACGATCTTGCCTTCTCGCCAGGCGGTAAGGTTCGCAATGGAGGCCGTTGCTACCTCGCTGACTTGTTCGTCCGCTCCAATCGCAACGGTCTGGCCGGCGATCAGGTCACGGCGAGACTTGTCCCACCAAGGCCCCGCGGACACGTTGACAGAACCGGACTTCACGCCTACCCGCACGCCGCCGGCGTCATGCCGGACATTGAACCGGGTTCCCGTCACCTTTACGACGGTATCGCCTGCCTTGACGAGGAAGGCTCTGCCCGGGTCGGACTTGACGCTGAAGAACGCTTCGCCTCTCGTCAGCGCAACAACTCGCTGGCTCTCATAGAACGCGACTTCCAAATGCGTGTCCACGTTCAGATTCAGGACCGAACCGTCGGGCAGCGCGATATCGCGGCGTTCCCCAGGCCGGGTGCTTGCCGTGTGCTGGTATTCCAATCGCGACGGCCGAAGCTGAGGCACAGCGACTGCCGCAAGGGCTGCGGCACAGGCGCCGGCCAGCCCCCATCCGAATTCACGCCGCGAGAACGATCTCGGCTTGGGCGATGCGTTTTCTTCCCGCGCCAGGATGGCACGCCATTTTTTCTCGGGAAGATGGCCTGATGCCTGCCAGAAGAACTCCACGCTGCGATACATGCGTTCGTGCTCGGGATCGGCACGGCGCCAAGCCGCGCAGGCATCGACTTCCTCGCGCGTCGCCTCGCCCGAATGCATCCGCGTGAGCCAACGCACGGCATCTTTGCGCAAATCGTTGGAGGAGTTTGGGTCGTCAAGGGTCATTAGCGGCCGCTACGCTGTACAGCATGCTGAAGTCTGGAGTTTTGTGCCCTCTCATCATTTAAGACGTTTGGGAGGGGTCGACACCCCAATCAATAGGGGGAGTATTTTTGTAACCTCTCATGAATGTGCAGCAGCGCGCGATTCATATGTTTTTCGACCATACTGCGGGAAATGCCCAGGTCAGCCGCAATTTCGGCATGGCTCCAGCCTTCCAGGCGATGCCGTATATAGACTTTCTGGCAACTGAGCGGCAACTCTTCCAGCGCGGCCATCAACGCATCCAGCACTTCCTTCGTATAGAGGGATGTCTGGCTGTCCTGGACGGCGGGGTGTTCATTTTCGTCCAACTCCTCCAGCGGTTGGAAGTCTATCGCGCTGCGCCGACGATAGCGGTCTACCAGTCCGTTCGAGATGCTGCGCGCCAAATATCCACGAGGGTTCTCGACAGCGATCAAGCCATTCTCCAACATGCCCACCACGGCATCCTGCATCGCATCTTCGCCATCTTGTGGATTCTTGCGCCTCCACGCCGCAACCAGCTCGCTGTAATGGGCGAGCCAGCCTTTCTTGGGCGCGGGTGGGCGGGGCATGGCGAATAGGAGAATGAGTCAGCGTATTAAACCCTTTATGTTAACAATAATTCTCATTTAGATGCGGTGGTTTCGACGAGGAGGGGCCGTCGGCCGCTTCACCGCCACCCCAACGCCGGCGCCACAAGCGTCAATATCGATTCAATGACATGCGCGTTGTAGTCGACGCCCAACTGGTTCGGCACCGTCAGCAGCAAAGTGTCGGCCTCGGCAATGGCTTCGTCCTGCGCGAGCTGCCTGACCAGCCGGTCCGGCTCCGCGGCATAGCTGCGGCCGAAGATCGCGCGGGTTTTATCGTCGATGAATCCGATTGAGTCGTCTTCCTGGCCACTGCGCCCGAAGTACATCCGGTCCTGCTCGTTCACGAGCGCGAAGATGCTGCGGCTTACCGAGACGCGGGGCGCCCGTGCATGGCCGGCCTCTTTCCAGGCCTCGCGGTAGGCTCGGATCTGTTGAGCCTGCTGGACGTGGAATGGCTCGCCCGTCTCGTCGTCCTTTAGCGTCGAGCTCTGCAGGTTCATGCCGAGCTTGGCGGCCCAGGCCGCGGTCGCGTTCGAGCTCGAGCCCCACCAGATGCGGTCGCGCAAGCCTTCCGAATGCGGCTCGATGCGCAGCAGGCCGGGCGGGTTGGGGAACATCGGGCGCGGGCTGGGCTGGGCGAAGCCCTTGCCTTGCAAGACGCCGAGCAGGGCCTCTGTGTGCTGCCTCGCCATGTCGGCGCCTGTCCGGCCTTCGCCGGGCTGGTAGCCGAAGTAGCGCCAGCCGTCGATCACCTGCTCGGGCGAGCCTCGGCTGATGCCGAGCTGCAGGCGGCCGCCTGCAATGAGGTCGGCCGCGCCCGCATCCTCGGCCATGTAGAGCGGGTTCTCGTAACGCATGTCGATCACGCCGGTGCCGATCTCGATGCGGCGGGTTTTCGCGCCGACGGCAGCCAGCAGGGGAAAGGGCGAACTGAGCTGGCGGGCGAAGTGGTGCACCCGGAAATAGGCGCCGTCGGCCCCGAGTTCCTCGGCCGCCACGGCCAGATCGATGGATTGCAGGAGCGCGTCCGCCGCCGAGCGAGTCTGCGATTGGGGCGAGGGCGTCCAATGGCCGAACGAAAGGAATCCGATCTTTTTCATGCGATGCGCCTTGTAGGGGTAGCCGCCACTATGCCAAGTTTCCGGGGAAGGCGGGGAGGCGGGCGACATACCATGTCCATGGTATGTCGCCGGCGCCGTGCGTCAGCACAAAATGTGCCGAAAGCGCCGCGGGCGCTCCGGCCTGTCGGCAGCGGGCCTCGTTCCTATCTCACAATGGAGTCTCATCGTGTGCCCAGACAAGACGAACCGTGGCGTCCATGGCTCCTGGCGCAGGACGCCCGGCTCGAACCGGCTCGCCGCCTGCGTCGCGGCGGCGCTGGCACTGGCGGCCTGCGGCGGCGATGAAGGCAGCAGCAACGATCCGCCTTACCCCGACCCCCGCGGAGGCCTGGTGTACAGCGAACTCGCCGCGCCGCTGCAGGCATACCTCGCCACGGTCAACGCCGACCAAGTGCCGAGCTCGCCGGCCTTGGCCACGAATATCGTGCTGGGGGCGGATTTCTACGGCGGACAGCCGCGCATCATCACAGCCAACTATGGTTTCGACGGCTACATGGGCGTGCCCGGGCTCGTCGGCACCGGCAGCGAGGCGCGGATGGCCGCCCAGATCCACAACGTGGCATGGCAGGATCTGGATCCCGATCTCGGTGCTCCCGCGCGTGCCTATTATTCGGCCGTGGGTGTCGCCGCGTTCCGCGCCCTCTACGGCGTGGACGTGCTGCTGGCGGATACCATTCCGGTGGTGTTCAGCCATCCGGTGCTGCCTGCCTCGGTCAGCCCCGAGGCGTTCCGCGTCACGCTCAACGACGGCCGGACGGTCACGCCCGTCACCGCGAGCTTCATCCCCAACCTGGAATACAACGAGCGCCAGACCGTGGTGCTGACCGGCTACTGGGGCAATCGCGTGGCGCCGGGCCAGCCCGGTGCGGAGTATCCGACGCGGGTGGACGTCGTCGACGCCGACACGCCCATGATGTTCGTCACCCCGCAAGGCCTGGTGCCGGCGGCTGGGCTGGGCATCGAAAGCGGCAACCCCTATGTGCCGGGCAACGGCCCGCGCATGGTGGCGGCCAAGCTCAATCTCTATTCCGGCCTGGGCGAGGGCGGGCCGCAGTCGCAGCCCAACTCCGCCGCGAACAGCGGCGAGGATCTCTACGGCGAGCAGGCCGAATACCGTGTGCGCATTTATACGAGCGCCGGTTTTTCGCCCGACGGCATTGCCAGCATCCGGCCCGACGACTACGGCCGTTTTTTCCTGTTGAAGGCCAGAGACCGGTCCGGCAATGTGGTGGAGCTGGCGGAGGTGGACAAAAGCTATGCGATAGACGGCTACGGCACGGTGCGCGTGGTCGGGCTGGCGGATACCGGTTTGCGGCAGGAGCGCTACGATGCCGGCTACGTGGAAGACCACGACAACCAGTACGACGTCATCCTGTCCGGCGACTTGGCGGCCATGGCGCGGATCTTCGAGGTTCGGCTGCCCTCGTCGGGCGCCTATGCCGCCGTCTACAACCCGGGCGGGTCAGGCAACCAGCCCGCCGCCAATCCGCCGGGCGCCGTGTTCACCGTGCCCAGCCAGGACCACGGCGTGGCGGTGACCGACGATCTGGCTGCCGCGTCTTTCGTATCGTATGTGGAGATCGACGGCGCGGTGGCCCGCGATCCCGCCACCGGACAGCCGCAGGGCCGGCTGCTGGGCGCCGCGATCACCGACACCAAGACGGGCTACACGGTGAATGCCTACGAGGACCCGGCCGGCAAGCGTTTCTTCGCGTCGTTTCCGGTGAGCCCGGCGCGTTGATCGCGCCGGCCTGGGCGCTTCCGCACCAAGCCTTATCCAGCGCCCACCGCCGCGCTCCTGCTCCTCGAAAAAGGCCGGAACGCCATCAGGACCAGCATCGCCGCCAGCCCCATGCCCCACGAGCCGACGTACATCAGCGTGTAGCTGCTCATGCGGTCATAGATCAAGCCGCCGAGCAGCGGCCCCGTGGACATGCCGAGGCTGCCGGCCATCGCCGAGGCGCCGATGATGGTGCCCATCATCTTCATCGGGAAATTCTCGCGGATGATCACGGCATAGAGCGGCATCGTGCCGGCATAGATGAAACCGACCACCGCGGCTACCGCATAGAAGCCGCCGAGCCGGCTGACGGACACGTAAGCCAGCACGGCGAAGGCCTGCGCCAGCAGGCCGACGACGAGCACGCGCTGCGCGCCGAAGCGGTCGCCCGCGAGGCCGAAGCCGATGCGGCCGAACATGCCGGCCAGCCCCTCGATGCTGTAGATCGAGACGGCGGCGATCATCGGGATGCCGCAGGTCACGGCATAGCTCACCGTGTGGAAGATCGGCCCCGAATGCGTGGCGCAGCAGAAGAAGTTCGCCAGCATCAGGAGGACGAACTGCCGCGAGCGCACCGCGTGGGCGACGGCCATGTCCGCCGGCCGCTCGTCCACGGCCATTCCGGCCTGCGCGGCCTCCAGGGCCGGCGGCCGGCGCACCAGCAGCGCGGCGGGGATCATCAGCGCCGCCACGATGCCGGCGATGGCCAGCATCGCGCCGCGCCAGCCCTGGGCGGTAACCAGCCAGGCGGCGAGCGGGGCCATGGTCATCGGCGCCATGCCCATGCCGGCAGAAACCAGCGAGACGGCCAGGCTGCGCTGCGTGTCGAACCAGCCGGTGACGCATGCCATCATCGGCGCGAAGATCGCGGCGATCGATCCGCCCACCAACAGGCCGAACAGAAGCTGGAACCCGCCCAGCGACGTCGCCCGGCTGGCGAGCGCCAGGCTCGCCGCCAGCACGACCGATCCCGCCAGCACCACCGGGCGGGGGCCGTAGCGGTCGGACAGGCTGCCCCAGGCCAGGCTGGCCGCGCCCATGGCGAGGAAAGCGATGGTCATCGCGGTCGATATGCCGGTGACGGACCAGCCGGTGTCCTGCGCCATCGGCCGCAGGAAAACGGGGAGCGAGAACATCGCGCCGGCGGCGACGCAGCCCAGCAGGCCCCCGACCGCGACAATGACCCAGCGATAGGGGTGGCTCATGGCATTTCCCACGGGGCGTTCAGGCGTCCGGCGCGCTGCCCCAGCCCAGCTCGACCAGCCCGGTGAAGCCGCCCCAGAACATGCGCATGCCGTCGAAGGGCAGGTTCTCGGGCGGGCAGGCGATACGCGCATCCTGCATCACCAGCGCGTTGATGCGGTCGCGCTCCGTGCGCGACGCGTAGACGATCCACGCGAACACGGCCACCTCGTCGTCCTTGAGCTGTACGGCCTGGGGGAAGGAGGTCTGTTTGCCGGCCGGCACGTCGTCGCCCACGCATTCGAAGTACTGCAAGGCACCGTGCTCCAGCCATACCTCGCCCGCTTTTTGCGCGAGCGCGCGATAGGCGTCCAGATTGGCGCGGGGCACCGGCACGACGAAACCATCGACGTAGTGCATGGGGATCTCCTTTATTCGGGAATATCGGGTTCGACGAGGTGGGCGAGCTGCGCGAGCGATTCCTGCCAGCCGAGATAGCACGCCTCGACGGGAATGGCTTCGGGAATGCCGGATTGCTCGATGTGGATTTCCGTGCCGCAGGAAACCTCGCGCAGCTTCACCGTCACATGCATGTCGCCGGGCAGGTTGGGGTCGTCGAAGGTGTCGGTGTACTGGACGAGCTTGCCCGGTTCCAGAGTCTGGTATCGGCCGCCGAAGGAGTGGCTGTGGCCGGTCGTGAAATTCTCGAACGACATCTTGAAGCCCCCGCCGACGCGGGCGTCGAACTGATGGACGTGGCAGACGAAGCCGTAGGGCGGCAGCCACTTGGTCAGGGCCGCGCCATTCACGAAGGCGCGGTAGAGCTTGTCGGGCGTGGTGCGCAGCACGCGATGGAGATGGATGGTTCCGGTGGACATGTGGGTCTCCTTGATCTTCAGGCCTGAACGGCGACGTTGACCATCCACGGCGTGCCGAAGCGGTCGGTAACCATACCGAAGCCGGATGACCAGAACGTGGCCTGGAACGGCATGGCCACCTGGCCGCCGCGGGCCAGGCCGTCGAAGACGCGCTGGCCTTCCGCGGCGCTGTCCACGCAGATGGACACCCACATGCCCTGCGGCTTCAGGTAGCCGCCCGCGCATGCCTCGGCAGGCTGCTCCGGTGTGGCGGGCAGGGTGTCCGAGGCCATGATGGTCTGCTGGCCCACCTGCAGCTGGGCGTGCATGAGGCGGTTCTTGGCGGCTTCCGGCAGCGGCGGCATGCCCGAGCCGGGCGGTATCTCGCCGAAGGTGGACTGGTGCACGACCCGGCCGCCGAACAGTTCGGCGTAGAAAGCCATGGCCTCGGCGCAATCGCCGTCGAAGTTCAAGTAGGGAACGAATTGCATGGGCGTCTCCTGCTGACGGGCGGCCGGTCCGATCACGCGCCGCACCCCCCTGGGTGGATATGTGGACAATGTTCACATATCCTAGAGGCTAAAATGGACGCTGTCCACATCGAAAGCCTGCTTTCTTTGTAAGTAGTTACTCGTATCCGGAACATCCATGGCCACCGCCTCTCCCGCCTCGCCCGGTCCCCGCAAGACCTATCACCATGGCGACTTGCGCGCCGCGCTGGTCGAAGCAGGCTTGGCGCTGGCGCGAGAAGGCGGGCCGCAGGCGGTGGTGCTGCGCGAGGCCACGCGCCGCGCAGGTGTGGCGCCGAACGCGGCATACCGCCATTTCGCCAGCCATCAGGCGCTGTTCGAGGCGGTGCGCGCCGCTACCTTGGGCGCGCTGGCGCAGGCGATCGAGGAGGAGTTGCGGAAGGCCGAGGCATTGCACGACCCCGCCGAGCGCGCACGCGCCATGCTGGCCGGCGTGGGGCGTGGCTACCTGGGGTTCGCGCAGACGGAGACGGGGTGGTTTCGCACGGCATTCGCGTTCGGCGCATTCGACGTGGAAGTGCCGGCGGATCCGGCGCGCACCGCCGAGAAGGGACTCAACCCTTTCGAGTTGCTGAGCTACGCGCTGGACGCGATGGTGCAGGCCGGCGTGCTGCCCGCGGACCGGCGGCCGGGCGCCGAGTTCCTGGCCTGGTCGTCGGTGCATGGCCTGGCGCTGCTGATCATCGACGGGCCGCTGCGCCGTGCGCCGCCAGCCGTGCGCGGAGCGCTGGGCGGGCGGCTGCTGCGCATGGTCGAGAACGGGCTATGAGCGGGTCGCTCATCCCCTCAAGGGCAATGGGACGATGTCGTAGCCGCCCCGGATACTTCGCTTCAGCAGCGGGTCTTCCAGCTCGAACTCGAACCGCTCGCTGGGCCGCACGCCGCCGATGGCCGCCAGCGTGCCGCCCAGAACCGCCGTGCCGTTCTCGAACGGCTCGAAGCCGGCCATGTCCTCGAGCAGCGCGGCGGGATCCAGCATCGTGGTGGCCGGTCCGCTCTGGTAGCGAGTCATCCGTCCGTGCTCGCGGATCCACGAATGCAACAGCAGACGGTCCCAATGCGCGTGGACTTCTTCCAAAGGCCAGAGGGTGTCGGCGCATGGTTTGTCGCACATCTGCTTGGATACGGTGACGCTGTAGGCTTCGACCTCGCGATCGGTGTGATCCGAGGCCACGCCGACGTAGACGCGGCCGGCATGGCGCAGCAGCATGAATTCCACTTCGCCGCTGCTGGCTTCGCCTGGACTCTGTACGCTGTCGAAGACGCCCAGGCGGGCGGCGGCGACCCGGTAGAACATGGGCGTGCGCGCCGGGCGCGGGATGCCCAGCGCTTCGAGTTCCTGGATGTGGTGTTCCATGGCCTGGACGTCGCGGCCGGTCCAGCCGGCGATGACGAGGCGGTCGATGTCGATATCGAGCGACCGCGGTCCTGCCTGGGTTTGTACGGTAAAACGCATGGGAGGCTCCGGAGGAAAGGGGGCGGCCTGGCCGCATAGTGCTTGGCCGCTGCGTAGCGGCTCAGTCTCTCAGCAACGATTCCACCGCCCGCGCGATGGCGAACAAGCGGAGGTCCTGGCCGGCCCGTGCCGCTATCGTGAAGCCTACCGGCGCGTCGCCGGCGCGATGGCACGGCAGCGAAATGGCGCAGCCGTCGAGGAAGTTCACGATCGCCGGATTGCGCAGCATGCGCAGGTTGATGCGCGTGTAATCGCCATCCTCCGCCACTTCGTCGAAAGCCGGCGCCACTGTGGGCACGGTCGGCATCGCGATGACGTTGAAATCGGCCATGCGCCGGCCTACCCGCCGCTGCCAGTCGGCGCGCCGGTCTTGCAGGGCGCGGTAGGCCCCGGCGTCCTGTCCCGCGCCGAGTTCGATGCGCGCGCGGACGCGAGGATCGTATCGGTCGCCGTCGCGCTGCATCTGGGCGCCGTGCATCGCATACGACTCGATCGCCGGCAGGCCCCCGTTGGCATTGATCGCGGCCAGCTCGGCGAATTCGCCGAAAGCTGCGTCGACCACGATCGCGCCGGCCCGGCCCAAGCGGCGCAGCACGCGATCGAACGCCGCCGCGACGTCGGCATCGAGGTCATCCAGGACGATGGTCCGGGGCACGCCGATGCGCAGGCCGGCCAGCGGCGCGATGCCAATGGGAGGGACCGCGCCGCCGGCCAGGATGGCGTCGGCGGCCGCGCAACAGTCGACCGAGCGGCCTATGGTTCCGACGCTGTCCAGGCTGGGAGAAAGCGGCAATACGCCGTCCAGGGGAATGCGCGCCGAGGTCGGCTTGAAGCCTGTCAGGCCGCACAGCGCCGCGGGAATCCTGCACGATCCGCCGGTATCCGTGCCCAGTCCGATAGCCGCCATGTCGTCGGCCACGGATACGGCCGCGCCGGAGGACGACCCACCCGGGATGCGCCCTCTTCGGCGGTCGTAGGGATTGCGCGGTGTGCCGTAGTGGGGGTTCAGCCCGAGTCCGGAGTAGGCGAACTCCGTCATGTTGCTGCGTCCGAGAATGATGAAGCCGGCACGCCGCAATCGCGCCACGCTCGGCGCATCGGCGCGGGCGGGCGCCTGGCCTCGCAGCACGACGGAACCCGCCATGGTGACCTCGCCCTCGACGTCGAACAAGTCCTTCACCGAAATCGGGATGCCGGCGTACGGCTCAGACGGCGAGCCGATACGGCGGCGGCGATCGGCCTCGTCGGCGGCACGCCGCGCCTGTTCGGGGTTAAGGCGCACGTAGGCGCGGGCGCCTTCGCCGTCGGGATCGGCCGCGCGCGCCAGGCAATCCTCGACCAGATCCCGGCTGCGCAGCGTTCCGCGAGCGAGCGCGGCGGCCAGGCTTTCGAGTGTGTGCGGAATAAGCATTTCGATGAAGGTCCGGTCAGACCGGGTCGTAGTAATGGATCTCGATAAGCATGCAGCCTCCATGAGACTTGAACGGCCCGTGATAGGCGCCGGGCGGGCGGCAGGCATAGGTATTCGGGGCGAACGGCGTTCCTCCTTCCCCGTTCGCATCGCTGCCGACGGTCAGGTCGCCGCTGAGCAGATAGACCTCTTCCCAGTAGTCGTGAACGAACGGCGCAGTCGTGAATACGCCCGGCGCGAAGCGCAGGAGCCGCGTACGCGTGCCGCGACGTTTTGCTTCGTCGAGAGCGCCGGAGATGATTTTCTGCTCCATTCCCGCCGGGTAGCCGGGCGGGATCTCCCACCCCGTCGACATGTCAAGCGTATGGAACTCGTCGTGGTGTTTGTTGACCGGCATGCGAGTCTCCCTGAATCAGTTGCCTGCCGGCTGCAGCAGCGTCTGGTAGAGCTTCATGTCGGCGCGGATGGTTTCGGCGAACTGCGCCGGCGTGTTGCCGACCGGATCGACGCCCAGTTTGTCCAGGCCGGCGATGAATTCCGGCTCGCGGGTCAGCGCCTGGATCTCGCGCGCGAGCCGGTCGATGATCGGGGCGGGGGTGTGGGCCGGCGCGAGCAGGCCGTTCCACGTCACGACTTCATAACCGGGGTAGCCGGCCTCCGCCACGGTCGGCAACTCGGGAAACTTGGGGGTGCGCCGGCTGGACGACGTCGCCAGCAGCTTGAGCCTCGGATTGCCGGCATGGCCCATGTAGTCGGACAGGTTGCCGAAGTACAGGGGCACCTGGCCGCTCAGCACGTCGGCCATCGCCAGCGCGCCGCCCTTGTAGTTGACGTCCTGCACCTCGAGCTTTGCCCGGCGCGCCAGTTCGACCACCGCGAGATGGGACAGCGCGCCTACGCCGGCGGTCGCATAGGGAAAGCGGGTCGGCTGCTTGCGGATGTACTCGATCAGTTCCGGAAAGGTGCTGACGGGCAGCGAGGCCGAGATGCCAAGGATCAGGCCGTTGCTGCCGATGATGCTGACCGGCGCGAAATCTTTCACCGAGTCGTAGCTGACTTTCTGAAGAAAGGGCAGCACCGAGACCTGAGTGATCGACGACAGAAACAGCGTATAGCCGTCGGGTTCGGCCCGGGCCACGGTCTCGGCAGCGATAGCGCCGCCGGCGCCGGCGCGATTTTCCACTATGAATTGCTGGTTGAAGATCTTCGACAGCCGTTCGGCGGTCAGGCGGGCGATCGAATCCGTATTGCCGCCGGCCGCGAACGGGACGATGACCCGCACGGGCCGCGTGGGCCAGGACTGCGCATGCAATTGCGGCGCCAACATCATGAGGCAGACGGCGAACATCGTTTTCAGCACGTTCATGGACTTCTCCAATGTCGCAAAGATAGGAAACGGGTGAAGCTAGCGAAGCTGCCCCGCGGCGCGCAGGGCGTCGATCATCGAACTTTTCTTCAAGAATTCCTTGGCCCGGACGGAGTCCTCCGCCTGGCGGCACATCTCTTCCTGACTGCGGCGGCGAGCCTCGGGGTCGCGCTCTTCCATCACCTTCTTGTTGCGCTGGGTGCTGGCGTTGATGTATTCGATCGCGATCGGCCTGCGCTGCCGCTCATAGCCGTCCAGCGCCGACTCGTCCGCCTCGGCGCGGTCTATCCGTTCCAGGGCGGTGCACAGGCTCATCGCGTCATGCAGCCCGCCATTCATGCCCATGCCGCCCAATGGGTTGTTGATGTGCGCGGCGTCGCCGGCCAGTACGACGCGTCCCTGCCGGTACTTGCGCGCCACGCGCTGGTGCACGGCATAGATCGTTCGGTGCAGCGTCCGGTAGGGTTCGTTGCGCGGGTGCACGCCTTGCAGACGCGCCTGCGTCCGGGCATCGGAAACGACCTCTTCGTCCGTCTCGTCGACCCTGGTCGGGAACAGGCAGCGCCACGATCCCGGCACCTTCAACAGCAGGAACCATTCTTCGGTATCGGCCACGTAGTTGACGTAGGACAGGCGCGGCAGGACGTCCGCGAACTCGAAGGCGGTGGTGGCCACATAGAAGCGCTCCGGATAGGTCATGCCCTCGAACTCGATGTCGGCGACGCGGCGCACCGTGCTCCACGCGCCGTCGGCACCGATCAGGTAGTCCGCCTCCAGCCTTTCGGAGCCGTTGCCACGATCCATGATTACCGTCACCTTATCGGCATCCTGCTCGAAGCCTGTCAGGCGCGCGCCGAACAGTACCCGGCAATGGGGAAACGCAGACAGCCGTTCGTAGACCAGGCGGGTGAATTTGAACTGCTCGCACTGCACGCGATAGGGATGTCCGGTCTCGCCGCGCAGCAGATCCATGTCGAACTCGGCAACCGTTCCCGAGCGGCGATCCCGGTACTGGACGTACCGCGCGATCAGGCCCATGCGGATGATGTCGTCCGCCAGGCCCAGTTCTTCCATCATGTCGAGGGTAGGTGGATGCCAGGTCGAGGCGCGCAGATCTTCAGCCAGATCGGTTCCACGTTCCAACACCGTCACCGGGATGCCGGCGCGGGCGAGCCGGAACGCGCAAAGCATGCCCACCGGTCCGGCGCCGGCCACGATCACTTGCTTGATTGCCATATGCATGTACTCCAGAACATTGAACGTCAGGGGAGGGGCCGTTCCTCGGTTTCGCCCGAAGACTTGACGTACAGGAAGCGGCTGTCGGCTTGCGGGCTGCCGTCCCGCACGCGCGCCGCCAGCCAGTCCGCCATCATCGAGTACCAGTGCGGACCGAGCTGGGCGGAAGGCGCGCGGCCGGGCGCATGCCGTTCGTTCTGGTAGATGACCAGCTCCACCGGACCTGGCACGTGGCGCGCCAGCTCGTAGGTGTGCTTGATCGGCGAGAGTTCGTCCAGATCGCCGCCCACGACCAGGTAGGGGCAGGTGAGCGAACCCACTTTGGCGCGCAGGTCGAACCCCCTGATGAAGGCATCGAACTGCGCCTCGTCTTCATAGCCCGCCATGAACATGAAGCGGTTCTTGAAGGTGGGAGAGGCTTCTTCGAAGATGGTGAAGAACCCGGGTTCGTGGCAGGGCAGTCCTACCGCCACGCCGCGCACGCGGTCGGCGATGGCGTTGCCCATCACGGTGCCGGCATAGGAGCCGAAGCTTCGGCCGAACACGCCGATGCGGTCGGAGTCCAGATCCGGGCGCCGGTCTATCCATGCCACGCAAGCCTTCCCGGCGTCGCCGAAGTTGTCGGCGGTGACGGTCAGGCCGCTGAGCCGCGCTTCGTACTGGCCCGGGCCGTCGATCGCCAGCGCTGCCATTCCCCGTTCGAGAATCTTGTCGCCGTAAGCCCAGGCCAGCTGTTCCTTGAGCGTATCCATGCCGGGCAGCATGATGACGACCGGGCACGGCCCTTCGACCCCGGGCGGCAGGTGCAGCCAGCCGGGCAGCGTGTGATCGCCCATCGGGATCTCGACGCGTTCGATGCGCCGGTTGGCCAGCGCCGCGAATTGGGCGTAGCAATCGACTTTGCGGCGGCCCAGCTCGATGTTGAGCGGCGACACGCTATCGATGGGCCATTGGGCAAGCCCGAAGTAGAGAGACGCCACGAGGAAGGATTCCCGCGCCGTGACCAGGTCCCGGCGCGCCAGTGCCTGACGCGCCCGCACTTCGCGGCGTTCGGCGCCGTCGATGAAGCAGGGCGTGATTTCGTCATAGCGGTGGACGGTCTTGGCCATGACGTTCCAGTCGCCCATCCCCTCGAACCCGGTGGGCGCAACCGTAACGGCCATCCGTAATTGGTCCCAGTCCAGGCCGACCGTCGCGATTACGCTGTCGATCAGCCATTTCTGCTCGTGAAACCGCCTTGCACCCATTCGGCGCCTCCTATTCGATGTCGGCGCATCGCCATGCGGGCCCCGTGGCTTCGCAGGAACGAATACGCCGGGTCAGAATAGGAAGTCGCGTCCCGGGTGTCCAACAAGTTAATTTGTCCGCCGCCCATCGATAATTCTTGTGGGCGATTGCGCGGCACGGCGGTCAGGACCAGCCGGCGGCCGGCGGCAACACGAACCCGGCCGGGGCGCCGGCGGCATAGTCGCGGAACACTTCGCGCACCAGGCGCACGATGGCATCCAGCAGCAGATGCTCGGGCCCGCTTCGGCAGGACGCGATCAGCGAGAACTCCGGGAACGCCTGCTCCACCGGCAACAGCCGCAGCGTCCCTTCCTCCAGTTCGCGCAGGATCACGGCCGGCGGCAGCGCGGCCACGCCGAAGCCGCTCTGGGCCAGGCGGATCATCGCCGCCACCGAGGCGATGCAGTTGATGCGGACGATGTCGACGGAAACCTCCGCGAACAACTCTTCCATTGCGCGATGGCCGACCGAATTGCGCGGGAAGCTGATGATGGGGAAAGCGGCGAGGCTTGGGAGGTCTAGCGGCCCGGGCGGCAGCGCCAGTGCGGGGCTTGCGACCCATTGCATGGCATAGCGGCCAAGTTCGCTATTGACGATCTCGTCGCCGGCGACTGGCACCGTTTGCAGGCTCAGGTCCAGGCTGCCATTGAGCAGTTGTTCGCACAGTGGCAGGGCCGTGTCGCTGGTCAACTCGATGATGACGCGCGGATAGAGCTCGCCGAGCCGTCGCAGGAAGTCGGGCAGCCAGGTATGCACGACCGACTCGACGACGCCGATGCGGATGATGCCCGACAGCGTGCTGCGGTCGGCCACGTCGTTCTGCATCCGTTGCGCCAGCTTGAGGATGCGCTCGGCATGCGCCAGCGCGCGCGTGCCTTCCTGCGTCAGGGTGACGCCGCGCGTGCCGCGTTCGAACAACCGCACGCCGAAGTCCCGCTCCAGGGTGCTGATGCGATTCGACACGGCCGCCTGCGTCGTGTGCAGCTTCTCCGCCGTCATGCGGAAATTGCGGAGCCGCGCCAGCCAGATGAAGGTTTCCAAAAAGCGTAGATTCATCGTCCCGTTCGCTCAGGCAACATGGTCCCGCGAGCGCCGGTCCTCGTCCGGAGCGGCGGGATCGTCTGGCTGCCGCGATCGTTTGCTCGACGTCCGGAGCCCTCTCGACGTCGGCTCACGCATCCCCGTCTTGTGAAGAATCGTACCCTCGATTTCGAGATCTGGCAGCGGTTGCCAGGGCAGCAGGAGTGAGCGGGATGAGTCGAAGCGCGCCGACGGCAAGGCCGACGCGCGTGAATACGAAAGGAGATCCGAGGGAGCTCCTCGACACCGGCCCTCGTCCGCGAGCGGGACGGGGCGGGTGTCTTGCAGAGGGCGCGAGCTGGCCCCTCAAGGCTGGATATTCGCCTCGCGGATGACCGTCCTGAAGGTGCTGATCTCGTCGTGGATCATTTTCGCGGACTCGGCAGGCGACGGGTTGATCGTAATGATGGACAAACCCAGCAATTGCTCCTGGATGGACTTGTCGGCAAGCGCCCGGTTGATGACGCCGTTCAGCTTTTCCACGATAGGGGCGGGCGTCCCGGCGGGAGCCGCGGCAACGAGCGTGGCGCTGGCCCGGTAGCCCTTGAGTCCGGCCTCGTCCGTGGTGGGCACGTCCGGCAGCAGCGAGATGCGTTCGGGCGTGGCGACCGCCAGGGGGCGCAGTTTCTGGCTGCGGAAGTGGGGCAGGGTCGCGGAAACGCTTTCGATGCTCATATTGATCTGGCCGCCGACCAGGTCGACGATCTCGGGCGCGATGCCTTTGTAGGGAACGTGCAGCAGGCTGACGCCCGTGGCGCGCTGGAACATCTCGCCGAACAGGTGCGAGGTCGAGCCGTTTCCGCTCGAGCCGAAGGAGAGCGAACCGGGCTTGGCCTTGGCCAGCGCGATCAGTTCCTGAACGGAGTTGGCCGGCACGCTCGGGTTGACCATGATGGCAAACGGAATGCGGCCGAATACGGAGATCGGCGCGAAGCTCTTCTCCAGGTCGAACGGGATGTTCTGGTAGAGCGATGCATTGATGGCGTGGCTGCTGAGCGAACTCCAGAGCAGCGTGTAGCCGTCCGGCGCGGACGTGGCAACCGACTCGGCGCCGATATTGCCGGTCGCGCCTGCCTTGTTCGTCACGACGACCTGCTGCCCCAGCGCTTTCGACATCAAGGGAGCCGCCAGCCTGGCCGCGGCGTCCACCCCGCCGCCCGGCGGCCAGGGCACCACCAGGGTGATCGGGCGCTCCGGCCATTCGGCGTGCGCACAGACGCCCAGAACCAGCGCCATCGTTGTAAAGGCAGCCTTCGAGAAAGTCTTGACGTTCATCATGGTGTGCTCCGACGTTGAGTAACGCGCCATTTCTGTTATGTGCCCATGCGCAGGGGCGCCCCGAATTTGCGCAGCAGGGCCACCACGCTTTGCGCGGTGATGCGTCCGGTTTTCGGGTTCTCGCTGGGAATGTTCTCTATCGTCATTTCCAGCCGGGCCGCGTCGGAATCGACGACGATCGAATGGGTATTGCGAGTGAGCGCGGGATCCGCCCAGATCTCCAGATGGGTGTCGTCCGGCCCGACTCCCGCAAGAGACAAGGCGACCGCGACGTTCAGGTTCGCCGGAAAGCCGGTTGCGGCCTCGCGGGCGGTTCCTGAAAAAATCCTCAGCGGTTCTTCGATCGCGTCGATGTCGATGCCGTGCTCTGCCAGATACGGGGCGCCCAGCAGTCCGCGCACCGGTTTGCGCGTAATCATGCGCACGGATCGGATGTGACCTTCCGCGGCGGCAATGACCGCGTCCAGGCCCAGCAAGGCGCCCGTGGGAACGTGGATGTGGCCGCCGTGGACACGCGCCAGCTCGACCAGCTCCTGCTTCTCGAGTAAGGCGCCGCAGCTCAGGACGATGATGGTCTTTCCGGCCTTGAGAACGGGGGCGGCGATGTCGCCGAGCAAGGCGGCGGGAGCGCATTCCACGACGACGTCGCAGAGCTCGGCCATTGCGTCGAACGACACCACGGGCGGGCTGTGGCGCAACGATGCCAGCCAATCCTCCGCGGCGGCCTGGTTGCGCGCCGCCACGGCGGCTAGCCGCACTCCCGGAATTCCGGCATCGATCGCCTTGGCAAGCGCTTTGCCAATCGTGCCCAGCACGGCAATGCCGACTCTCAGTTCTTGCCCATCGTTCATATGAATAGTACCTGTGGCCAAAGCTGTGCCGCTGTTCCACAAGGGGCGCGGCAGGTAAGCGGGAGTGCTCATCCTAAAGACGCGGGTATTCGGCGACAAACCATTTATCCTGCTTGCACGCTTGAATTTCACTCATGGAAGATGGGAGAATCGGCAAGCTCCCGCCGCCAACTCATTTCAGCTCCCCATGCCGCAACGCCTGCCCCCATTGTTGGCGCTACGCGCCTTTGAAGCCGCCGGACGCCTGCTTTCCTTCACGCTCGCGGCCCAGGAACTGCATCTGACGCAAGGCGCCATCTCACGCCAGGTCCGCCTGCTGGAAGACTTCCTCAAGCAGAAGCTGTTCATCCGTTTGACCCGGCGCGTGGAGCTGACCGAGGCGGGCAGCAAGTACCTGGAATCGATCCAGCAAGCGCTGGGCATCGTCGCGGATGCGACCAGGAAATGCCTGGCCGAATCGCACCGGATCCTGACGATAGACGTACTGCCCACGCTCGGCGCCTACTGGCTGATGCCGCGCCTGGCGCATTTCAATGAGCTGCATCCCGACGTCGAGGTCCACGTCATTTCGTCCATCGAGCCGGCGAACCTGAAGAACAGAGGCGCGGACATGGCCATCCGCGTCGGCCGCTTTCCCGGCAAGAGATACGGCCCGCTTTGCCCACGCATCGACCTGGAACTGGCGGCGAGCTGGAACGAAGTCGAGGCCTACCCTTTGTTCGACGATATCCTGGTGCCCGTCTTGTCGAGGGCGCTCGCCGAACAGGCCGGCCCGGTGCGCCACCCCCGCGATCTGCTCCAGTTCCGGCTGCTCAACAACGCCACCCGCAAGAATGCCTGGAAAGACTGGTTCTTCTGCCATGGCATAAGCTTGCCGGAGGATGGCGAGATGCTCGACTACGGCCACTTCTTCATGACCCTGCAGGCGGCGAAGGAAGGAAAAGGCGTGGCGCTGGTGCCCAGCGTGATATGCGACAACCTGCCGGAAAGCGACGGCCTCATCTGTCCGGTGGACGCTCCGGTCGTCAGCGCCGGCGAATATCATCTGCTGGTGCGGACCTCCGCGCAGGGCGACCCTGCAGTCGCCGCCCTGCGCGACTGGCTGCTTTCACAGGCCACGGGAGCCGCCGCGCCGCACGTGGCCGCGCCGCGGAGCGAGACGGCCGGACAGACGGGCGAGAACGATTCAATAGCCTCGTTGTAGATCGAGCCCGTCCAGCGCTTCGCCGTGCTGGCTGCGCCGGATCTTGTCCGCAACCTGGGCAACGCTTTCGCTGATCAAGGTGCGGGCCGAGATGTGCGGCGTCAGGTCGAGGCGGGGATGCCGCCAGAATGGATGCTCCTTGGGAAGCGGCTCCGTTCTGAACACGTCGAGTGCCGCGCGGGCGAGCTTGCCGCGCGCGAGCGCGTCGAGAAGATCGGATTCGACCAGGTGATCTCCGCGCGCCAGATTGAGCAGGTAGCCGCCATCGGCCATGCGCGAGAAGAGGCTGGCGTTCAGAATGCCTTCGGTGTCCGGCGTATGCGGCAGCAGGTTGACGAGCATCGTCGCGCCGGTGGCGAAGGCCTCCAGGCTGGCGGTGCCCGCATAGGTGGCGATGCCCGGCAGGCTTTTTTCGGTGCGGCTGTACAAGCGCACGGGAAAGCCCATGTCGGCCAATGTCCGGGCCACGGGCAGGCCGAGCTTGCCCGCGCCCAGGACGCCGATGATGAACGTGTCGGCGGATGGCGCGTCGAGCGGCTGCCACAAGGCGCGCCGCGCCTGTTCGTCATATAGGTCGAACCGGCGCAGATAGCGCAGGGCATAGTATGCGGCGCATTGCGCCATTTGCCTGGCCATGCCGGCATCTTCGAGGCGCACGATCGGCACGTCGCGCATGATGGCGTCACCGTGCTCGCGATGCAGCCGTATCAATGCATCGACGCCCGCGCCCATATTGAAAATCGCCTTGACGCCGGGACGCGGCGCCAGCGCACCAGGGTGTTCCTTCCAGAACAGGATGTAGTCCGCGGGCGCGTCGTCGCCCTCGGCCCAGACCCGGATGCGGGCCGCAGGCAGGGCGGTGCGCAGCGCCGACAGCCACGTTTGCGTCTCCACCCCTTTCATTGCAAAAAGTATTTCCATATTCTGGCGGCTATTTGGCAAAGAGCCGGCCCATGTCGGCAAGCGCCTTGAACTCCAGCGCGTTGCCGGAGGGATCCTTGAAAAACATGGTCGCCTGTTCGCCTGCCAGTCCCTTGAAGCGGACCTGCGGCTCGAGCTCGAAGCGGATGCCCGCCCGGCGCACCCGCTCGGCCAGTTCGTCGAAAGCTCCCATGGACAGGACCACTCCGAAATGCGGAACAGGCACGCCATGCCCATCGACATCGCTGCGCGAGGATGCGCCTGCCGATTCGCACAGATGGGCAACGATCTGGTTGCCATAGAGCGAGAAATCGATCCAGTGGTCCGTGCTGCGGCCTTCGAGGCAGCCGAGCACCTCGCCGTAGAAGTGCCGGGCCTCCGCGAGATCCCGGACGGGAAACGCCAAATGAAAGGGAACGGGTTCCAATAGAAAACTCCGGATGGGTCAGTGGTGGTAGGAGGGCGCCTCAACTGCCGATGTGCGCGCGCAGCCAGTCGCCGACCTCGCGGTTGAAGGCCTCCGGGGCTTCGAAGTATGCCGAATGCCCCGCCTGGGGCACGCATATCAGGTTCGAGCCTCGAACGGCCCGGCAGGTCTGCGCGATGAGCGCGGGAGGAAAGAGCACGTCTTCCTCTCCCGCCACGAAGCAGATCGGGATGCCGGTGGCGGCGAGCTCGTCCGGCGCGTGCCGGGCCTGTTCGCCGGCCAGGGTCTTGAAGGTGTAGCGGTTGAAGCTGGCGATCTGCAGGTAGAGTTCGCTCAAGGCGGGCCTGGTGCGGCGGAAGGTGGCGCCCAGCACTCGTTCGGATTGGCTCAGCCCGGCTGCCGCCCGCCGCGCCTCGGCGAGCGCGCCGGCCAGGTCCGGCGGCGGAGCGAGCCAGGTCAGGGTATCGGCCAGCACCAGCGCCGATACCCTGGACGGATGGCGGCAGGCGAAATCGGCGGCGGTGCCGCCGCCCATGGATTGCGCGACGAGCGCGGTCCTCGCCAGGCCGAGCTCATCGAGAAGATGGGCGAGGTCGTCCGTGAATGCGCTGCGCCCCGCGCCTTCCACGTCCGACGAATTGCCGAACCCGCGCGCATCGACGGCGATGAGCTGGAAGTTCCGGGACCAGGCCTCGATCTGGTAGAACCAGCTTGCATGGTTGCCCCCGACCCCATGCAAGAGAACGACAGGCGCCCCGTGGCCGTGCACCTCGTAGTACAGAACGCTGTCTTGCCTGGGCAGGTAGGGCATGGAAGATCGCGGCGCCGGAGAAAAAGATGAAGGGCGATCTTGCCGCCATCTACGGGTATGGCGCAACGCAAAAATAATCACGCGTCGGATTAGCCGTACTCATGCGCCACGGTTGAGGCTCGCTCATCCTATCGCGCACGATAAATCGTTTGTCCTTCCATCGATCGGGCCTTATGGTGATTGCGTGCTCGATTCCCGCTCGAGACGCCCGCCCTGAACTGAACCGACGTCCCGAATCCCCAGGCCTTTATCCATGAATCCCATTCAAGCAAAAGACCGGCCCGTGTACTTCTCCCCGCGCAGGCTGGCTCATTCGAACCAGTTCGTCAGCGACTATGTCAAGGCTTGCGACTTCTATCGCGATGTCTTCGGCTTTGCCGAAGCGTACCGGCAGCCCGACAACCTGGCCAGTTTCCTGAGCAACGGCAACACCTATCACGATTTCGCCCTGATCGACCTGCGCAGCCATTACGCCCCCGAGGGCCAGAAGCCCGGACTCAACCATCTGGCGTTCGAGGTCGAATCGGAAGCCGCGCTGGTGGAGAGCTACAAGCGGGCCGTGGCGGACGGGATCGGCCCGATGCGGGCCGCCGATCACGACGTGGCCCATTCCATCTACATGCGCGATCCGGATGGCAACGCCGTCGAGTTCTACGCGGACGTGGTCGAAGACTGGGAAGAGGCCCGCAAGGGCATCATCATCAAGCAGAAGCCGAAATGGGAGCCTGGTGTCACCAACGTCCCCGACGCCCGTTGCCTGGTGAATCCGCATCCCAGGCTCAAGCGGCTGGAGGGCGCGCTGGTGCAGGGCAAGCGGGTGACCCACATCGGGCTGAGCGTGCGGGATTTCGACGCGATGTTCGAGTTCTATACGACGGTGGCGGGGCTGAAGACCTACTTCGGCGACAGGAGCGGCCCGTGCGTGCTGCTGGCCGGATCGGCCAGCACTGGCGACATCGCCTTGATCAGGCAGGCCCAGGCCCCGGCAGGCATGCACCACGTCGGGGTCGAGGTCTGGTCCGAGCGCGACCTCGACGCGGCCATGCGCGGCGCCGAACGCCTGGGCGCGACCATCGTGCGCGAGGTGAACCATGCGTCCCGCCGCGCCGTCAGCGTTGCCGATACGGATGGGCTGGTCATGCAACTGTACGTCGATCGGGATTGGCGCCCGGAAGTCATTGCATCGGCCAGCGAGGAAGACCTCCCCTATCTGCTTTGAGGCGGCATGCCTGCCGGGGTCGCCTGCGTGCCGCCTGTGCGGGCGCTAGCCCGCGGCACTCGTCTTCAGCCTTGGAAACAGGGTCAGCGCATTGGTCCGTTCGATTTTCTCGAGGTCTTCGCTGGCAAAGCCGAACTTCATCAGGCCGGGCAGCGTGGTCTGTGGCGGCAAGTACGGGAAGTCGGTCCCTAGAACGATGCGGTCCGTACCGGCAAGATCGAGAATCGCGCCAAGGTTCGCGGGGCTGGTCGACGTCGCGGCATCGAAATAGAGCCGCTTGAGATCGGCCAGGGCGCCATCGGGCAAACGCTCGGCGACGACCTTGTTGACCGTGGTGTGGAACAGGATGCGCTGAATCAGCGGGGCCGTAGCGCCGCCGGCATGGGAAAAAATGAACTTGATGTCCCGGTACTTCGAGAGCGCGCCGCTCAACAAAAGACTGACGATGGCGCGGGTGGTATCGAACATGTATTCGATCAGCGGCGGCGCTACGCCCTCCATCAACGCCGAACAGCAAGCCGCGGAGGTGGGATGGAAGAATACGGTGGCTTTGCGGCGGTTGAGCTCCTGGAAGACCGGTGCGAATGCGTCGTCGCCGGGCCACTTGTCTTCGTAGCTGGTGAGCAGGCCGACTCCATCGACCTCGAGCACGTCATAGGCGTAGGCAATTTCCTTCAGACTGCCCTCGACGTCAGGCAGCGACAGCGATGCCAGCACACCGAAGCGTTCGGGATGGTCCCGCCGCATCCCGGCCGCGTAATCGTTGGCCAGGCGCGCCAGATGGCGCGCTTCCGATACATCGCCGAACCACGTGCCGGGGTTCGACAGGGAAACCATGGCGGTGCGGATGCCGGACCGATCCATCATCTCGAGCGACTGCGCCGGCGTCCACTTCAGCACATGGGCGAAGTTCGGCGCGAACGACAGGATGCGCTCGCGCGCGATCTCGACGTATTTCGGGGGAAAGATGTGATGGTGGACATCGATGCGATGCGGTGCCCGGGGCTCGGACGGCGCAGTGGCGGCCCGGGTCAGCGAGGGCGTGCTCAGCATTGCAGCGCCGGCCAGCGTCATGAATCGACGGCGCGAGCAGCAGAGGCATCCCAAGCCGGACCCATGGGGGGAGTCCGAAGCCGGCTCTTGCTCGTTCGAAGACATTGCGCCTGGGGAGGAGGCGACCGTGGGTTTGCGATAAGGCATGGAGCTGTCTCCAGTGGTTTTTCTCATCGATGGGTTCGCGCCTCCTGGGCGGCGGCGGACTCGACTGCCGCGTAGGTTAGAAGTCGAGGCCACGGGCGTAAATCGCCGAAACTGGAATACATCTTTCCTGAGCCCGGAAGAATGGAGTCCGGGCACGGCCGGTCCGTATCTGCCACGGCTTTCCTTCCCCGGGATTTTCAGTAGAATTCAATGCCTCGAGCGCGGCGGCCCTTTCGGTCCATCCGGCCAGCGCTTTTTCTCAGATGCTCCGACGATGGTTTCCGCATACCGCAAGCGATTCACAGCATGGCTTGGCATCATTGCCATGCTGCTGCTCGTCTGCGCGCCGACGGTCAGCCACTTCCTGGCGGCGACGTGGAGCGTCACGGTGCCGATCTGCACCGAAGCGGATACGCCGGGGCAATCGGCCATCGTTTCCATTCTCAAGCTGGACAAGCAGCATGACTCGTCGCATCACCAGGCGGACCTGGAGGATTGCGGCTACTGCGGCCTGCTGACGCACGATGCGGCCTTGCTGCCCGTGCCGCCCGCGATGCCGTTTCCGCTGTTGCTCGTCATGCTGGCGCTGTTGCTGCCGCCGCTGCGCCGCTTCACGCCGATAGGCGCGTTTCCCTCCGGCCAGCCCCGCGCCCCGCCGCGTTTTTCCTGATCCCTCGAGTCTCTGATGTCTCGATGCGCTACCTGGGCGCATCGAGGCGAGCTCATTCGCCAGGAAGAACCCGAATCCGGCCGCCAGGCCGGGCCCGAGGCGACTCATGCACACCCCTTACTTTTCCGATCGGCCGGCGGCCGCTCGGAGCGCCGCCTATCGCACGCTGTGGCGCTGGCACTTCTATGCGGCGCTGTTCGTCATGCCCTTCCTGACGGTGCTGGCCGTCACGGGCACGCTGTATTGCTTCCAACCGCAGATCGATCCGCTGTTGTATCCCGGCCGGCTGCTCGTGGCCCCTGCCACGACGCCCAGGCTCTCCGAGGATGACTTGCTCGCGCGGGCCGAAGCCGCGGTGCCGCCCGGATCGCGCCCCGCTGCCGCGGCCGTCGGCTCCGATCCGGAGCGCAGTGCGGAATTCGTTTTCCGCTATCCCGACGGCCGGCAGCACAGCGTCTACCTGAACCCCTATACCGGCGAGATGCTGGGCACGCTGAGCGTGGAGCAACGCTTCATGCAGCGTGTCCGGATGATTCATCGCAAGCTGCTGCTCGGCAAGCCGGGCGAGCTGCTGATGGAGCTGGCGGCCTGCTGGACCCTGGTGATGGTCGGCACCGGCATCGCCCTGTGGTGGCCGCGCGGCGCTTTGACCTGGCGCGGCACGCTGTGGCCGCGGCTGGATTGGCGCGGCCGGGCATTCTGGAAGAGTGTGCACGCCGTGATGGGCATCTGGCTGGCCGCCGGCGCGGTGGCCTTCATTCTCACGGGCCTGCCGTGGTCCGGCTCGTGGGGAGAGCAGTTCAAGTCGCTGGCCACGCGCGCAAACCTGGGTTCGCCTCCTGGCGTCTGGGGCGGTTCGACGCGGCAATCGACGATTCCCGGACGGCAGCTTGCCCGGCCGGCCAACCACGCGCAGCATGGCGATGCGGTCGCCGGCGGGCGGGGCATGGACGGCATGCCCCCCATGGTCATGGACGACCTGCCGCTGCCGAGCACGCCTTGGGCGGTCGGTGCCACGACAGTGCCCGGATCCGGTCCTGCTGGCGGCTCGGCAGCGGCATTGCCGCTGGACCGCATACTCGACATCGTCCGGGCGAACGGCATCCCCCGCGGATACGACGTGGCCTTTCCCTCGACGCCATCCGGCGTCTACACCGTTTCCTATTTCCCTCCCGACCCGAAGCGCGAGCACGTCCTGCATATCGACCAGTACAGCGGCGAAGTGCTGGAAGAAATCGGCTACGACGACTACGGCGCGGTTTCCCGCTTGGTGTCGTACGGGACGTCCCTGCACATGGGCCGTTACTTCGGCCTGGCCAACCAGCTGGTCTGCGCGCTCATCTCTCTGGGCTTGGCCGGCATGGCCATCACGGGATTCGTGATGTGGTGGAAACGGCGGCCGCAGAAAGCCCTCGGCGCACCCGCCAGGTTGCCCACGCCAGTGACGATGCGCCGATGGAAGATCGGCCTGGCCGCCCTCGGCATGGTCTTTCCGCTCATGGGCGGGACGATGCTGCTGGTATGGGCGCTGGACAGCCTGGCCTTGAAGCGGCGCGCGATGCGCTGACGCGTGGGGGGATCCCCCGCAGCCTGACATTCTCGTATGGAGCAAACCATGTCTTTTCTGTTCCGCGCCTTGTGCGCGATGATTGCGGGCCTGGGCATGATCGCCGCGCCGCGCATGGCGAATGCCCAGCAAGTCCTGCCCGCCGTGACCGTCACCGGCGACTCGCAGCCGGATGATGGCGCAGGCTCCCTGACCGTCCCGGACACGGAGCAGGCCATCGCCGACATCGAACGCACGCCCGGCGGCGTCGCCGTCGTGCCCGACACTCAGTTCAAGAACGCCCCGGCGCAGACCGTCAAGGATGTCCTGGGATGGGTGCCGGGCATCTTCGTTCAGTCTCGCTATGGCGACGATGCCCGCATGTCGATCCGCGGCTCCGGCCTTTCCCGCAACTACGGCAACCGCGGGCTGAACCTGTACATGGACGGCATCCCGATCAATACCTCGGACGGATTGGTGGACAATTTCGAGATCGATCCGACCGCCTATCGGTATGTGGAAGTCTACAAGGGCGCCAATGCCTTGCGCTATGGCAGCAACTCGCTGGGCGGCGCGATCAACTTCGTTACGCCGACGGGCCGGGACGCCGCACCGTTCGAAGGGCGCATCGATGTGGGCAGCTTCGGCTATCGACGCGCGCAGGCAAGCGCCGGCGCGGCTCATGGAGCGTTCGACTATTTCATCACCGCATCCGCGCAGCGCTTCGACGGCTACCGCGACCACAGCGACGGCGACCAGCAGCGGGCCAGCGGCAATATCGGCTACCGCTTTTCGGCGGATGCCGAGACGCGCCTCTACCTGAACGTCAACCGGATACGCCAGCGGCTGCCGGGCGAGGTGACCAAGGACGCCGCGCTGCATGATCCGCGGACCGCGGATGCCGAATTCGAGCGGCTCGACCAGCAGCGCAACATCGATTCGATCCGTCTCGCCGACAAGACCACGCTCCGCTTCGGGCCCACCACGCTGGAGTTCGGCGTCTTCGGCGTTCACCGTCACGTGATGCACCCGATCTACCAATGGCTCGACTACCGCGTCAATGACTACGGCGGTTTCGTGCGCGCGGCCGACGACAGGACGATAGCCGGCTTTCGCAACCGGCTGGTTGCGGGCTTCAATGTGCACAATGGCTCGATCGACACGAACCAGTACGTCAATCTGACGGGCGCCAGGAAGGGTGCGCTGGCCGCGTCCATGATCGATACGTCGAAGAACATTTCCGCCTACGCGGAGAACACCTTCTTCGTCGGACGCGGCGTTGCCGTGGTGGCGGGCGCGCAGTTCCAGCACGCCGTGCGCGAGCGGGAGGACCGCTTCCTGTCGGATGGCGACCAGTCCGGCCGCCGCAGCTACGGCAACTTCAGTCCGAAGGTCGGCGTGTTGTGGGACGTCGATCCCGCCTGGCAGGTCTTCGCCAATGTCTCGCGCAGCGCCGAGGCGCCGACCTTCGACGCCAACACCTTTGCCACACCGGCCAGCTCGGAGCTGAAAGCGCAGACGGCGACCACTTACGAAATCGGCACGCGCGGGCGGCGCCGGGACCTCACCTGGGACATCTCGTTCTACCGCGCAGGCATCAGGAACGAACTGCAGTGCCTGACCACGGCGCCGTGGAGCCCTTGCACCGTGGTGAACGCCGGCCGCACCGTCCACCAGGGCATCGAACTGGGGTTCGGCGCGGCCTTTCTCGAATCGGCCTTCGAGCGGGGCGACCGGTTCTGGTTCAACGCCGCCTATACCTACAGCGACTTCCACTTCGACGGCGACCCCCAGTACGGCGGCAATCGCCTGCCCGGTGTGCCGATGCACGCCATTCGCGCCGAAGTGCTGTACAAGCATCCCGGCGGCTTCTACGCCGGGCCGAACGTGGAATGGATGCCGAAGGCCTACTATGCGGACAATGCCAACACGGAAACGGTCGACCCGTACGTGCTGCTGAACGTCAGGGTCGGCTATGCCAATGCGAAGCCGGGGTGGTCGGGATACGTCGAAGGACGCAATCTGTCGAACAGGCGCTACATCGCCAACGTGGCGGTGGCGGGCACGGCGACCGCCACGTCGGCGCTTTTCAACCCGGGTTCCGGCCGCTCCGTCCATGCCGGCCTGCAGTACAAGTGGTGACGGGTTTTCACGAAGGCCCTTCCAGGTCACGGACCGCCCCGAGGGGCGGTCCCGCGGTGGTCACGCGGCCTTCAGCAGCGCGCCGCAGGGGCTCAAGAGCTTGCGGTCGCCGAACGCATCGCGGATCCGCGTCGGCAGGCCCATCGTTTCGAGCAGTTGCAGCCACGGGCGCGGCGGAAGCTGTTCGATATTGTTCATGCTCCCGGTGTCCCAGACCCCACTGGCGATGAGCAGGGCCGCCGCGGCAGCCGGGACGCCCGCGGTGTAGGAGACGGCCTGGCTGCCTACCTCGCGGTAGGCAGCCTGATGATCGCAGACGTTGTAGATGAGCGCTTCATGCGGCTTGCCGTCCTTGACGCCGCGGATCAGGTCGCCGATGCAGGTCTTGCCCTGGTAGGAGCTGGCCAGCGAAGCCGGATCGGGCAGCACGGCCTTCACCACCTTCAGCGGGACGACCTCCTGGCCGCCGTCCGTGCGCACCGGCTTCTCGGAGAGCAGCCCGAGCGAGTTCAGCACGGTGAACACGTTGATGTAGTGATCGCTGAAGCCCATCCAGAACCGGATGTCCGGAACGTTCAGGTGGGTCGAGAGCGAATGGATCTCGTCGTGTCCGGTCAGATAGGTGGTCTGGCGGCCGACGACGGGAAGCTCCCACTCGCGGCGTTCCTCGAACATGCGGTTCTCTTGCCAGCGGCCCTGCTGCCATGACCAGACCGACCCGGTGAATTCGCGGAAGTTGATCTCCGGATCGAAGTTGGTGGCGAAGTATTTTTCATGGGAACCCGCGTTGGTGTCGATGATGTCGATCGACCGGACCTCGTCGAACAGCTCATCCACCGCCAGCCGCGCATAGGCGTTGACCACACCGGGGTCGAAGCCCGCGCCCAGGACGGCGGTCACCCCCGCCGCCGCGCAGGCCTGCGCCTGCTTCCATTCGTAGTTCGCGTACCACGGCGGGGCTTCGCAGGTCTTCGAGGGATCTTCGTGGATGGCGGTGTCGATGTACGCGGCGCCGGTCTCGATGCAGGCGGCGAGCACCGACATGTTCAGGAACGACGTTCCCGCCTGGATCACGATGCGGGCGCCGGTGGCGCGGATGAGCGCGGCGGTCGCCCGGACATCGAGCGCATTCAGGCCGTGGGCCTGGACGAGGCCCGGGTGGTTCATGCCGTGTCGGGCCTGGATCGAACGAACGATGTTCTGCGCCTTCGCCGGCGTTCGCGAGGCGATATGGACCTCGCCCAGAACCGCGTTGTGCTGGGCGCATTTGTGCGCAACCACGTGCGCCACCCCGCCGGCGCCGATGATCAGGACGTTTCGTTTCATCTTCGACCTCGTTCAATCAAAATCGAGCCAGCCCGTCACGACAGGCTGTCTACGTAATCCTGGTAGCAGAATTCGCGGACCAGTCGGATTTCGCCATCCAGCTCGCGGATGGCGATGGCGGGCATGCGCACGCCGTTGAACCAGTTCTTCTTCACCATCGTGTATCCCGCGGCATCCCGGATCGAGATGCGGGAGCCCGGCCGGAGCGGTTCCTCGAAGCCGTACTCGCCGAACACGTCTCCTGCCAGGCATGTGTTCCCGTAGACAACGTAGCGGTGGGCGCCCGCGTCCGGCTCCACCCGCGCGTTGAGCCGATAGATGAGCAGATCGAGCATGTGGGCCTCGGTCGCCGCATCGACGATGGCCAGGTCTTTCTCGTTGTGCATGACGTCCAGCACCGAGACTTCCAGCGTCGCGGTGTCCGCCACCACGGCTTCGCCCGGCTCCAGGTACACCTGGACGCCGTAGCGCTCGGCGAACCGGCGCAGCCGATCGCAAAAAGCGTCCAGCGGATAATCCGGCCCGCTGAAATGAATCCCTCCCCCCAGGCTGACCCAATCGACCTGGCCAAGCAGGTCGCCATAACGGCGCTCGACCTCGGCAAGCAGCGCATCGAAGCGGGGGAAATCGCGGTTCTCGCAGTTGTTGTGGATCATGAAGCCGTCGATCATCGGCATGGCCTGGCCGATCCTGTCCTTGTCCATTTCGCCCAGGCGGCTGAACGGCCGGGCGGGGTTGGCCAGGTCATAGCCCGAGACGCTGATGCCCGGGTTCAGGCGCAGTCCTCGCGGGAGCCCCGCCGCCGCGGCGCGCTCCGCGTAGCGTGCGAGCTGGCCGAGCGAATTGAAGATGATCTTGTCCGCGCTGGCGATCACCGCGTCGATCTCGTGCTCGGCGTAGGCCACGCTGTAAGCATGCGTCTCGCCGCCGAATTTCTCGCGGCCCAGCCGGACTTCGAACAGCGAGGACGACGTCGTCCCGTCCATGTACTCGCGCATGAGGTCGAAGACGCTCCACGTCGCGAAGCACTTCAGCGCAAGCAGGACTTTCGCTCCCGATTGCTCGCGGACGCGGCGGACGATCTCCAGGTTGCGGAGCAAAGCGCGCTTGTCGATGAGGTAATAAGGTGTCTTCAGCATGGCAAAGCGATGTGGCGCATGGTGGCCGCGAGGCCATGCGCGCATGATTCCGGGTTTGGGGTGGTTTCCGCAGTCGGCGATCGATCCGGAGTCCGGCCGTGCCGAGGGCGGGCGGTGGCGTATTTGAGACGGGTGCGTCTCAGGTGCGCATTCGGCCGTAATGAGGTGGCGGTGCCGGCGTGCGCCTGCTGGTTTCGCCGAACGACAGAGCAGGCTCATGCGGCATCGACGCGAGTGCCGTTCGCGTTCCGGCCGAAATAGTTCTGTCTTCCGTTTGGGTAGTGTTCAGCGATGCTAGAACGATCCCCAATTGGAAGAGGGCGTCACGACTCATAGCGTCCTCTCCAACCAGTGACGGACCCGGCGAAGGCCTGGGCCAAGACTTCTTGCAGCATTGCGCCAAAGGCGGCTTGAGCAGCCCGTTCGCTGCCGGACCACGAGCAGGACGACGCCGGGCTCGGGTCATACGGGGCCTGCATGGCGGCGACCCGTCAACAACGTGCGATCGTATCACAATCGATTTCGGAGCAGCGGCATTGTTGACAGGGCTGGACGGGCCATGCGCGACCGCCATACCCAGTATTCACTCCAGGACATGTGATCCAACCGGGTTCTTCGGTAGAGTTTGCCGATACGCAGCTTGATTGACCTCTTCCCGCAGACTCTTCCCAAGGCTCGCCATGCCTCCCGATACCGCTCCCGCTTCGTCATCGCGCGACCTGCGTTCCTGGCTCGACCTCGTCGAACGACACGGCGGCCTGGCGCGCATCGGAGCCGAGGTCGATCCGGTCGAAGAGCTGTCCGCCATTACCTTCCTGGGCAGCCGGCAGCCGGGGTCGCCCGCGTTCCTGTTCGACAAGCTCACGGGCGACGGCATGGGGGCGCGGGTGTTGTCGAACATGCTGGCGGCTTCGAAGGAGCGGTACGCGCTGGCGGTAGGGCTGGATCCCGCGCTGCCGGTGCGCGAGCTGGTTACCGAGACACGCAGGATAGGCAGCCGCCGCATCGCGCCGGTGGAGGTGGCTGCCGCGGCCGCGCCGGTGCGCGAGACGACGCTGGCGGGCGACGACATCGATCTAACCCGCTTTCCCGCGCCCAAGTTCTGGCCCGGCGACGGCGGGCGGTATCTCGGCACGGGCAATGTGACGTTCATCCGGAATCCCGACACGGGCGTGGTCAATGGCGGGGTGTATCGGCAGATGCTGCACGGCCCGCGCCGCCTGGGGCTGAACATGGTGCCGGGGCGCCACGGCGCGCAGAACTGCGAGGCCTGGTGGAAGCGGGGCCTGCCGTGTCCGGTCGTGACGACCTATGGCGTGGATCCGGCCATGTTCATCGCGGCCACGCAGGTTTACGCCCACGGGGAGAGCGAGATCGACGCGGCCGGCGGGCTGGCGGGCGAGCCCATGCAGGTGACGGCGGCCGATCTTTCGGATCTGCCGCTGCTGGCGCGGGCCGAGATGGTGGTCGAGGGCTTCATCCACCCGGACGACGTCGAGCGTGAAGGGCCGCTGGGCGAGTTCCACGGCTACTACTCGGGCAAGACGGACTTGCGCGCGGTGATCCAGGTCGAACGCGTGCACTACCGCCACAACCCCATCCTTACGGCCGCGCTGATGGCTACCTGGCCGTCGTGCGAGATCGGCGAGTACCACGCCGTCATGCGTTCGGCCCGCGTCTGGGACAACCTGGATGCGATGGGCGTGCCGGGCATCGCCGGCGTCTACGTCTATCCCGCATCCGCGTCGGCCGCAGGGCTGATGGTGGTGTCGATGAAGCAGCTCTATGCCGGCCATGTGGCGCAGGTGCTGGCGCTGGCCGCGCAATGTCCGGCCGCGGCCTACGTGATCCGCTGGATCGTGGCGGTGGACGACGACGTGGATCCCACCAATATCGGCGAGGTGATGTGGGCGATGAGCGTGCATTCCAACCCGGCCGACGATATCGACATCCTGCGCAAGACGTGGTCCTACCGAACCGACCCGAGCCTGGCGCCCGACGCGCGTCCCTATGGCTCCAAGGCGTTGATCGACGCCTGCCTGCCGCACCGGTATCGCGCCACGCAGTCCAGGCGGGCGCGCCTGTCGCGCGGCACCTACGAGCGCGTGGCCGCGCGCTGGGCCGAACTGGGACTGCCGGGCGCTGCGCCTTCCATCACGCATTTCCACGAAGACTGATTCCAAGGACCGACCTCATCATGGCCCTGCATCCCAATCTCATCGGCGGCGAATGGCGGACGGGCGAGCCGTTCCTCAACATCAATCCTTCCGATCTCGGCGACGTCATCGGCGAGTATGCGCGCGCGACGGTCGCGGACTGCCGCGACGCCATCGCCGCCGCGCGCGGCGCCGGCAAGGCCTGGGGGCTGACGCCGCCGCAGGCGCGGGCGGACCTGCTGTACAAGGTGGCTGCCGGCATCGAGGCCGAGGCCGGCAAGCTGGCCGATCTGCTGGCGCGCGAGGAGGGCAAGACGCTGCGCGAAGCCGCCGGCGAGGTGCTGCGCGCGGTCCAGCTCTTCCGCTTCTATGCGGGCGAGGCGCTGCGCGGCCCGGGCGAGCGCTACGACAGCAGCCGGCCGGGGATCGAGATCCAGGTCACGCGCGAACCGGTCGGCGTGGTCGGGCTGATCACGCCGTGGAATTTCCCGATCGGCATTCCCACCTGGAAGATCGCGCCGGCCCTGGCCTGGGGCAATGCCGTCGTGCTCAAGCCCGCCGACCTCGTGCCCGGCTGCGCCTGGGAACTGGCCCGCATCATCCACGAGGCGGGCGCGCCGCCGGGAGTCTTCAACCTGGTCATGGGACGCGGTTCCGTGGTGGGCGCGGAGATCATCGACAACCCCGGCGTGGACGCGATCAGCTTCACGGGCTCCGTGGAGACCGGGGCCAAGGTGCTGCAAGGCGCGGCGGCGCGCGGGGCCAAGGTGCAGATGGAGATGGGCGGCAAGAATCCGCTGGTGGTGCTGGCGGACGCGGATATCGACCGGGCCGTGCAAGTGGCGCTCGATGGCGCCTATTACGGAACCGGGCAGCGCTGCACGGCGTCCTCGCGCCTCATCGTCGAGGACGCCATTCACGACAGGTTCGTTGCCGGCCTGGCCGAGGCCCTGGCGGCCCAGGTGGTGGACGATGCGCGCAAGCCCGGCACGACCATCGGCCCGGTGGTGGACCAGCGCCAGTACGAGCAGGACCTGCGCTATCTGGACATCGGCCGCGGCGAGGCGCATCTGGCCTGGGGCGGCGCGCCGCTCGAGCGCGCGACCAGGGGGTTCTACCTGCAGCCCGCGCTGTTCACCGAGGTGCGCAACGACATGACCATCGCGCGCGAGGAGATCTTCGGTCCGGTGGCCGCGGTGATCCGCGTGAAGGACTACGAGGAAGCCCTGGCCGTGGCCAACGACACGCCCTTCGGGCTGTCGGCGGGCATCTGCACGACCTCGCTCAAGCATGCGCAGCATTTCCGGCGCCACGCCGAGGCCGGCATGGTAATGGTCAACTGTCCGACCGCGGGCGTGGACTACACCGCCGCGTTCGGCGGCCGCAAGGCATCCAGCTACGGCTCGCGCGAGCAGGGCCGCTATGCGGTGGAGTTCTACACCACCGTCAAGACTGCCTACCAGGCCATGTAGGGCGGGAGCTCAGGGCGCTTCGGGGCGGGGCAGGGAGGGCAGGCCCGCGACCATGCCGCGCAGCCAGCGGTTGCCCGAGTCGCTGTGCATGCCCACGTGCCAGAAGGCCCGCAGGTTGACCTGCGGCGTCTTGAACGGCAGCGGCAGTTGCCTGCCCCCGCCCGCCTGGGCGATGACGCGGCGCGCGATCACGCGCGGCACGGTCACGAACATGTCGGTCTCGGCCATGATGGCCGGCAGGAGCAGGTAGCTCGGGACGCGCAGCCGGATCTGCCGGTGCAGGCCTTGGCGCGCCAGTTCCTTGTCGATGTTGATGTCGGTCTTGTTGGCGGTGACCAGCACGTGATTGGCCTGCAGATAAGCGTCGAGGGACATGCTGTCGCCCCGGTACGCCGACTTCGGGCCCAGCACGCAAACGTGCTCGTCCACGAACAGGCCCAGCTGGTAGAAGCCGCTCTGCAATTCCTGCAAGTGGCCGACGGCGAGATCCGCCTCGCCCGATTCGAGCGCGTCGCGATAGTGTTCGCGCCCGATGCTGCTGACTTCCAGTTTGACGTTGGGTGCCGTCTCGGCGATGCGCGAGAGCAGCGCCGGGATCACCAGCAACTGGGCGAAATCCGACATCAGCAGCTTGAACGTGCGCTGCGAGGTGGCCGGGTCGAAATCGTTGACGCGGTCCATCCCCGCCCGCAGCAGTTCCAGCGCCTGCAGCACGTTGGACGCCATCTGCTGGGCGTAGCGCGTCGGATACATCTCGCCGCCGACGCGCGTGAACAGGGCATCGCCGGTCTGCTTCCTGAGCCGGTTCAAGGCATGGCTCATGGAAGGCTGGGACATGCCGATGCGCTCGCCGGCCCGGGTGACGTTGCGTTCCAGGTAGAGTGCCTCGAACACCACCAGCAGGTTGAGATCGAAATGGTCGAGGAGCTGGCTCATGGCACCCGGCACGCTGGACTTATTTGCCGAAATCGAGCGAGATGTTGGCCTGCTTGGCGATGTCGCCCCAGCGCTGCAGCTCGGCGTCGTTGAAGGCGGCGAACTCCTCGGCGTTCATCGGCATCGGGTCCATGCCGGCGGCCTTGGCCTTGGCGACATACTTCTGCTCCTTCATTCCCGCGGCGACGGTGTCGCCGATCTTCTTGACGACCTCGGGCGGCGTGCCGGCCGGAGCGTAGAGTCCCAGCCAGCTCGTCACCACGAAATCCGGGAAGCCGGCTTCTTTCATCGTGGGAACGTCCGGCAACTGGTCCGCGCGTTCGGCGCCGGTCACGGCCAGGGCCTTGAGCTTGCCGGCCTTGATCATCGGGACGGCGGAGGTCATGTTGGCGAAGCCGAAGTCGAGGTCGCCGTTGGCGATGCCGATCTGCGCTTCGGTGCCGCCCTTGTACGGCACGTGCTCGAACTTGATGCCCGTCTTCAACGCAAACAGCTCGGTGGTGAGGTGGGCCGAGGTGCCCACGCCGTTCGAGGAGGCCGTCACCGTGCCTTTCTTGTGCGCGTAGGCTGCCAGGTCCTTGGCGCTCTTGACCGGCGAATTGGGGCCGACCACCAGGACATTGGCGAATCCGGAGATGCCCGCTACCGGCACGAAGGCTTTGGCGACGTCGATCGGCAGGCCTTTCATCGTGACGGCGGGAATGACGTTGCCGCCCAGGCCGCCGCTGCTCAGCGTATAGCCGTCGGGTTTGGCGCGCGCCACGTATTGCTTGCCTATCATGCCCGAGGCGCCGGGCTTGTTCTCCAGCATCGTCGGCTGGCCGAGTTTCTCGGTGAGGATCTCGCCGGCGATGCGGCCCGAGGTGTCCGTCACGCCGCCGGGAGGATAGGCGCTGACGAGCATGATGAGGCGGTCGGGATAGCTGGACTCGGCCTGGGCCATGCCACAGCCTGCAACGGCGGCAAGGCAGAACACGGCGTGCTTCGAAACCTTCTTTAAATCCGTCAGACTATGCATGGCTTTTCCTTGCGATTGTGATTTAACGCATGAACTGATCGACGTAGTCTCCGCCCAGGCCGACTTCGGTGTAGTGGCGCCGGCACATTTCTATCTTGCTGAACACATCCTCGTAGCCGATCTGGCGACCGGCCTCGTCGAGATAAATCATCGCGCCGCCGACGTTGAAGAACGTGATCATCTCGTCCTCGGCGCTGCTGGCTTCGACGGTGAGCGTGTGGATTTCCCCCGGCGGTTCGAACACGAAGCGGCCCGCGCTGGCGACCCAGTCGTGTTCGAGGTAACGCCAGCTGCCCTTGATGACGTAGCCATACACGGGCGCGGGATGGATGTGGCGGCTCAGCACGCCGGAGCGCCGCACCCGCAGCAGGTTGCACCACCCGCCGGCGACGCGGTTGAAGAACAGGGGCCGGAACCAGACGTTGGGGGCTTGCGGGACCCAGACGCGTTCGTCGGCGGGAATGCCGTCCACCACCACTTCCGGCGTGATGCCGGGGTGCTGGATCACGGGAACATGGAATTGCGTGCCGCTCATGGGTTCTCCGTCAGCGCCGCGCGCCGATGCCGCCGGCGCGCAGGAAATCGAAATCGCAGCCGTATTCGGCCTGGGTGACGTGCTCCTGGTACAGCCAGCCGTAGCCGCGCGTTTCCTTTTGCGCGGGCGGCTGCCACAGCGCGCGGCGGCGGTCCAGCTCGGCGTCGTCGACCAGCAGGTCGATGGCCTGCCGCGACACCGACAGGGCGATGCGGTCGCCGTTGCGCACCAAGGCGAGCGGTCCGCCCGCTTCGGCCTCGGGAGAAATGTGGAGCACGACCGTGCCGTAGGCCGTGCCGCTCATGCGGGCGTCGGAGAGGCGCACCATGTCGCGCACGCCCTGGCGCGCCAGCTTGGCGGGAATGGGGATGTAGCCTGCTTCGGGCATGGCCGCCGCCTTGGGGCCTGCGTGCTTGAGCACGAGGATGTCGTCGGCCTCGACGTCCAGGTCCGGGGAATCGATGCGCGCGGCCATGTCTTCCAGGCTCTCGAACACCACGGCGCGTCCGGTGTGCTCGAACAGACTTTCGTCGGCGGCAGCGCGCTTGATCAGCGCGCCGTTGGGCGCCAGCGACCCCTTAAGGGCCAGCAGGCCGCCGTGGGGCAGCAGCGGCTCCCCGCGCCGGCGCACGACGCCGTGGTCGACCCAGCGCGGGGCCTGGGCCTGCATCCATTGCCCGATGGTCTCGCCGGTGACGGTCGAGGCGTCCTGGTGCAGCAGGTCGCGAAGTTCGTACATCACGGCCTGCACGCCGCCCGCGGCGTTGAGGTCTTCCATGTAGTTCGCGCCGGTGGGCTTGAGATCGACCAGCACCGGCGTTTCGGCCGACAGGCGGTTGAGCCGCGCGCCGTCCACGTCGAGCCCGAGCCGGCCGGCGATGGCGGTGAGGTGGATGACCGCGTTGGTCGAGCCGCTGATGGCCAGCAGGACGCGCAGGGCGTTGTCCACCGCGTCCTGCGTCACGATGCGGTCGGGGGTCAGGCCTTCGTGCGCGAGCGCCACGGCGCGGGCTCCGCTGGCCTCGGCGGCGCGCAGGCGGTCGGCATGCACGGCGGGTATGGCGGCGCTGCCGGGCAGCATCATGCCGAGCGCCTCGGCCAGGCAGGCCATGGTGCTGGCCGTGCCCATCACGGCGCAGCTGCCGGCGGTGGTCGCCAGGTTGCCTTCGATGGCCTCGATCTCGGCCTGGTCGATCTCGCCGCCGCGATAGCGGCCCCAGTGCCTGCGGCAATCCGTACAGGCGCCCAGGCGCTCGCCGTGGTGGCGGCCCGTCATCATCGGTCCGCCCACCACCTGGATGGCCGGGAGATTGGCCGACAGCGCGCCCATCAACTGGGCCGGAACGGTCTTGTCGCAGCCCCCCACCAGCACGACGGCGTCCATGGGCTGGGCGCGGATCATTTCCTCGACATCCATGGACATGAGGTTGCGGAACATCATGCTGGTGGGATAGAGGAAGGGCTCGCCCAGCGAGATGGAGGGGAACTCCATGGGCAGCCCGCCCGCGGCCAGCACGCCCCGCTTCACCGCCTCGATCAGCTCGGGGAAGTGGCGATGGCAGTTGTTGAAGTCGCTGCGCGAACTGGCGATGCCGACCACCGGGCGCTTGAGCAGGCGTTTCGAATAGCCCATCGACTGGGTGAACGACATGCGCAGGTATTCGGAGAACGCCGTGTCCCCGTAATGGGTGAGGCCTTTGCGCAGACCCTTGGGCGCCGAGCGGTCGTCCATGGCGTCAGGCCTTGCGCGGCCAGAGGCCGGCGTTGACCAGCGCCCGCGGGCGTTCGCCGCGCAGGCCGAGAATGAGGTTCTCGACCGCGAGGTCCATCATGGCCCGGCGCGTTTCCACGGTGCCGCTGGCCACGTGCGGCTGCAGCACGACGTTGTCGAGCTGGCACAGGGGGTGGTCGGCGCCGATGGGCTCCACCGTCATCACGTCCAGGGCGGCGCCGGCGATCTTGCGCTCGCGCAGGAACTCGACCAATGCGTCTTCGTCCAGCACCTTGCCGCGCGCGGTGTTGACGAGGAAAGCCGAAGGCTTCATCCATCCCAGTTCGCGCGCGCCCACGCACCGCGTCGTCTCGTCGCTGAGCGGAACGTGCACGCTGACCACGTCGGACTGCCTGAACAGCGCTTCGCGTTCGACCCAGCGGGCCAGGCCGCTGCTTTCGGCCGCCTCGTCCTTCTTGCGGTTGTGATAGATCACGTCCATGTCGAACGCCTTGGCGCGCGCCGCCACCATGCGGCCGATGCGTCCCATGCCGAGCAGCCCCAGCGTCTTGCCCGCCAGGTCGGTGCTCAGGGGCAGGGCGCCTTTCATCCACTTGCCGCCCCGCACGAAGCCGTCCCCGCGCACCATGTCGCGCATCGCACAGAGCATGAGCCCCAGGGTCAGGTCCGCCACGGCCTTGTCGAGCACTTCCGGCGTATTGCAGACGAGCACGTTGCGCTTCGTGGCGGCATCGACGTCGATGTTGTCGAAGCCCACGGCGTAGTTCGAGACGACCTCGACCCCGGGATACCTGGCCAGCAGCGCGTCGTCCACTTTGAGCCGCAGCGTGCCCAGCAGGCCGTGGATGCCGGCGCGGTCGGAGGCGGGAACCACGTCGTCGATATTGCCGCCCACGGGCAGGTCGATCAGGTCGAATTCGTTCTGCAGCCGCTCGCGCAGGTCGGCGGGTACGGTCAGGCTGACGACGATTTTCTTGCGTGATGCGGCCATGCTGCCTCGCTTGATTGGAATGATGAAGGGAAGGGTTTCAGTCCTGCCGCGACTCGAACTGGTCGTGCAGCCGGACTTCGGTGTTGTCGATGTGGTGCCGCGCCGCGCTCACGGCCCGTTCGGCATCCTGGTCGCGGATGGCCTTGAAAATGGCCTCGTGTTCGCGCTGCGCATCGAGCGGCCGGCCGACGATCTTCGCCGAGCGGCGCCGCGATACCTTCAGCCCGTTGTTCAGCAGCTCCGCCAGGAAGGTGAAGAACAACTGGTAGTTGTGATTGCCCGTGGCCCGGGCGATCGCGCCGTGGAAGCGCAGGTCGGCCTCCACGCCTTTCTCGACCTCGCCTTGCGCGTTGGCGGCTTCCATGTCGGCCAGGGCCGTGCGCATGGCTTGCAAATCTTCGTCGGTGCGGCGCAGCGCCGCCAGCCGCGCGGCCTCTACCTCGAAGCCGCGCCGCAGCTCCACGATGGCCAGCACCTGCGAGCGGTTGTCGGTATCGGCTTCGTGCAGGCGCAGCACCGCACTCGGCGTGTTGGAGACCACGGTCAGCCCGCGTCCCGGCCGGCTCGACACCAGCCCGTCGGCCTTGAGGCGGGACAGCGCCTCGCGCAGGATCGTCCGCGAGACGCCCAGGCGTTCGGCGATGATCTGTTCCGAAGGCAGCACTTCGCCGATGGCGTAGTTGCCGCCGGTGATCTCGTCGCGCAGCCGCTTGGCGATGCGGTCGGAGAGAAGGTCGGGCGTATCGGCGGCGTCCGCCTGCTTGAGCAGATTCAAAATACGAACCCCTGTTGTCTGAGTGTGTCGGCCACGTGCAGATAGCCTGCGCTGGCGTACTTGGCCGCCGTCGCGGCCGACCACGATGGAGCATCGGCGCGCCCCAGGGCCTCGGAATAGGCGAGCGTTTCCGCGTCGAGCCGGGCGATGTCGGTTTCCAGGCTGGCATCGTCGTAGCGTTCCCGATGCCAGAGCGAGGACAGCGGCAGCCGGGGCTTGAGCGGCTGGGCGGGCGCGGGCGCATACCCCAGGCAGACCCCGACCATGGGCATGACCAGGCGCGGCAGGCCCAGCAGGTCGATGACTTTCCGCGGCTCGCGCCGCACGCCGCCTACGGGGCACACCGCCAGGCCCGCCGCCCGCGCCGCGTTCATCATCGTCCCGGCCAGGATGCCGGCGTCGAGCACGCCGATGAGCAGGCCGTTGAGGTTTTCCTGAACGCGCTGCGCTACGCCATGCCGCGCGCACGCGGCGGCGGTCTTGTGGAAATCGACGCACAGCACGGCAAAGACCGGCGCGCGTTCGATCTGCGCCTGGTTGCCCGCCAGATGCGCCAGTTCGGCCTTGGCCGCGGGATCGGTAACGGTGACCCACGATACGTTTTGCGCGTTGTTCCAGGTGGGCGCCCGCCGGGTGGCCTCGAACACCTCGGCCAGCAGCGACTCCGCCACCGGCTGCGACGTGAAATTCCGCTGGCTGCGGTGGCTCGTGAATACGTTCAACGGGGCGTTCATCGAGAAGTTGCCTGGAGTTTCGTGCGAGCGATCATGGTGTAGTATGAGTTTGTAGTACAAACTTGTATATCAGTATTACTACTCAATGACGGTGAAAATCCATGCAAGGACCTGAGCTGAAACACGTCGCCGCCGCCGGCTCGACATCGCCGGTGAGCCGGCTGGTGGCGGTGCCGCCCGGCATGACCACCTACCACCTCAGCGGCCAGATGCCCCAGGTGCTGGATCCGGCCAGGCCGGCCGACAGCATCGAGGCCTACGGCAATCTCTACGACCAGACCCTGTCCACCCTGCAGCGCATCGAGGCCATCCTCCAGGCCGAGGGCCTGGGGCTGGGCGACCTCGTGTACACCCGCGCCAGCATCGTCAAGGGACCCGGCTATCCCGCGCTCGACTTCCCGGCCTTCAACCGGGCCTATGCCGAGGCCTTCGCCGCCACGCCGGGCCGCTATCCGGCGCGCATGGTGATGGAGATCGCGGGCCTGGTGAATCCGGGCTGGCTGCTGGAGATCGAAGCGGTGGCCGCGCGCTGACGCGGCCAGCGCGGCGAGGCTCAGGCGTCCAGGCAGAGCTGGATGAGCCTGGGCCCGCGTTCGCGCATGGACCGCGCGAAGGCCCGGTCCATCTCGTCGTTGGTGCGCACGCGCATGCTCTCCACGCCCAGGCTGCCTGCGAGGGCGGCCCAATCGACGCCGGGGTCCGACAGATCGAGCAGCGCGGTAACGTCCGGATTCGTCAGGTCGTGGCCCGTGCGGCGCATCTCGTCCTCGAGGATCTGATAGCGCTGGTTGGCCGCAATGCAGATGGTGACGTCGCTCTTGGTGCGGGCCATGCTCCACAGCGCCTGCAGCGTGTACATGGCGCTGCCGTCCGACTGCAGGCCCACGACCTTGCGGCTGGGCGCGGCGATGGCAGCGCCCAATGCCGCAGGAATGCCCTGGCCGATGGCGCCGCCCGTGAGCACGATGGTGCTGTGCCGGTTGGCCAGGTGGGCGAGCCGGTTGAAAGGGAAGGCCAGCGTCTTGCCTTCGGCCGAAATGATGGCCTGTTCGGGCAGGTGGGTGGCAACGATCAGCGCGGCGGATTCGGGGGTGAGGCGGCCGTCCAGGGCGCGCCAGTCGGGCAGGCCGGCGCCGGCGGGGGGCATGGCCGGGGCGGGCCCCAGCGCTTGCGCGAGCGCGGCCAGCGCCTCCGCCGCGCCTTTGGCTCCAGCATGCAGCGTGATGAACTTCTCGCTGTCGCCGAGGAAGCTGGGGACGCCTTCCGTGCCGAAGAAGGCGACCGGCCGCGCCGCGCCCACCAGCACCACGAGGTCGAAGCCGTGCAGCCATTCATGCGCGTGCCTGGCGTCGGGGTGCATGCGCCCGATGGCGGGCAGCCCCTTCCCGTGTTCGCTGCGCGCCGGGAAGGTCTCGCCCATGACGGAGACGTTGGTCCGTCCGGCGAGCTTGCCCACATGGCGCAGCGATTCTTCGAACAAGGCATCGCCGCCCAGCAGCAGCAACACCTTGCGGCCGGCCCGGATGGCCTTGGCGGCGATGTCCAGGCCGAGGCCGTCGTGGCGCGGCGAGGATGCGCCGCGCGGCGGGCGATAGGGCGCGTAGGCGATGGACGCCGTCTGGATGTCCATCGGCATGGTGAGGGTGTGGATGCCGCCTTCCTCGCCCAGCACGCCATCGAGCGCCGCCGCCACCGAGCGCTGCAGCGCGTCGACCGAGTCGGCGCGATGGTAGGCGCGCGACACTGGCGCGGCCAGCGAGGCGATGTCCGAGGCCAGCGGCGGGTCGGCATCGACGTGCCAGGTCATGTGGTCGCCGATGACGTTGAGGATGCTCGAACCGGCCCGCCGGGCGTTGTGCAGGTTGGCGATCGCATTGGCGAAGCCCGGACCCAGGTGCGTAAGCGTCATGGCCGGGCGCTGGGCGATGCGGTAATAGCCATCGGCGGCGCCGCTGCAGACGCCTTCGAACAGGCACAGCACGGGCCGCAGCCGGGGGACCGCTTCCATCGCGGCCACCATCGGCAGCTCGGTGGTGCCGGGATTGGCGAAGCAGACGTCGATGCCGGCGTCCGCCGCGCTTTCGAACAGCCACGACGCGCCGTTGCGCGTTGCCGGGACATGGGCCATCGGTCAGTTTCCTCGGGTGGCGGCCTCTAGCGAGGCGGAGAGTATCGCCAGGCCTTCCTGGAAGGTGGCATCGTCGGTATTGAGGGGGTACAGGAAACGGATGACGTTGCCGTGCACGCCGCAGGCGAGCAGGATGAGGCCGCGCGAACGGGCCTCGGCCAGGACCTTGCCGGCCAGGGCGCCGTCGGGCTCGCCCGCGGCGGAGACGAGTTCCACGCCGACCATCGAACCCAGGCCCTTGATGCGGCCGATGCACGCGAACCTCTTCCCCGCCTCGGCCAGGAAGGCGCGGATGGTGGCGGACAGGCGTTCGCCCTGCTCGATCACGCCCTCGTCCTCGAATATGTCGAGCACCGCATGGGCAGCCGCGATGGCCATGGGAGCGCCGGCATAGGTGCTGCCCAGGCCGCCGGGGATCACCGCGTCCATGATCTCGGTGCGGCCGACCACCGCCGACAGCGGCGTGCCCCCCGCCAGGCTCTTGGCCAGGGTGGTGATGTCGGCCTGGACGCCGAAGTGTTCCATCGCGAAGAGCTTGCCGGTGCGGCCCATGCCGCACTGGATCTCGTCGGCGAGGAGCACGATGCCCTCGCGGTCGCAGAGGGCGCGCAGCGCCTGCATGAAGGCAGGCGGCGTGGCATTGAATCCGCCTTCGCCCTGCACGGGCTCGATGACGATGGCGGCGACTTCCGCCGGATCGATTTCGTACTTGAACAGGCGGTCGAGCGATGCGAGGGAAGCGGCCACCGCCGTCTCGCTGTCGTCATCCGGGAAGATGGCCTTGTAGATGTCGCCGACGAACGGCCCGACCCCGATCCGGTACGGCCTGACCTTGCCGGTGAGGGCCAGGCCGAGGTTGGTGCGTCCGTGGAACGAGCCGGTGAAGCTGATGACGGCGCGCCGGCGCGTATGAGCGCGGGCGATCTTGATGGCGTTCTCGACCGCTTCGACCCCGGTCGAGAAGAACGCGGTCTTCTTCGTATGGCCGCCGGGAGCGAGCCGGTTCAGGCGCTCGGCCAGCGCGATGTAGGACTCGTACGGAATGACCTGTGCGCAGGTGTGCAGGAAGCGGTCCGCCTGGGCCTTGACGGCGGCCACCACGCGCGGGTGGTTGTGGCCGACGTTGAGCACCCCTATGCCGCCGGCGAAATCGATGTAGGTGCGGCCTTCGCCATCGGTAAGGCGGCTGCCGCTGGCCGACGCCGCGTAGATGTTCGTCCCGAATGCCACGCCCGCCGGTATGGCGGCGGCGCGGCGGCTGGTCCAATCGTTCGACATGATTTTCCTCAGAAGAAAACGGTGAGCGCCTTGCCGAGCAGCACGGACTGGTCGAGGAAGATGGAGCGCTGGCGTACTTTCCAGCCGCCGGCGGTCTCGATCAGCGTGTCGTCGCGCTTGCCGACGAACAGCGCCGTTTCGGTTTCGAGCCGGTTCTGGTAGACGAGGAAGCGCGAGCGGGCCTGGACGCGGCGCCGTCCCTCGCCGTCCTCCCGGGTTTCGACGATGCGCACATTGGTGACCAGGTGCGACACGCGCGAGACCGGTTCCTCGGCCCAATGCATGCCGGTGCGGAACTGCTCGACGCGCAGGCGCAGCGTCTCCATGCCTTCGTCGAACCAGGCCGCGTCCTGCTGGGGCCGGGTGTATTCCTCGGCCAGCGAGCGGCTCTGCACGTTGCGGGCGAGGGGCATCCAATAACGGATGCGCTCGTCCAGCGTGGCCAGCCAGCCTTCGTAGTCGCGCGCGTCGAGCATGTCGGACTGCTGGTAGTAGAACTGCTCGACGGATTTCAGCAGCAGCAGGGCGGCGAGCTGCGCTTCGGCGTCTTGTTGGAGAACCGTCGACATGTCACGCCCCTTGCTCGGCCCGCGAGGCGGCCATCAGTTCGGCCCACGACAGGCCGCGCACGAACTGGGCCCAGCGCTTGTAGTAGTTGCGGTTGTTCTCTTCGGTGAACTCGCCGGTGGTCACCGCCCCGCGCAGCCCGGGTATGGGCTCCGCGTGGCCGAGGCCCATCTGGTAGTTGAACGGCGTTCGGCGCGCGATGCTGCCCCTGCACGATTGCGTGGCGTAGGTCCAGTTCTCGGTATCGTCCGACTCCGTCATCCCGCCCGGGCCGGAGTAGCGCAGATAGTAGTGGCGGTGGGCGTCCTTGACGGCCTGCGGCGCGTCCTTGTCGACCAGGAAAATCCGCCACATCTCGGTTTCGGTCGGGCTGATCGGATGGAAGACGCCGATGGTGCGCGGCTGGCGGCCATGGATGGCCACGTTCGGGAACACGCCGCCCACGCTGTGCAGGACCTTCACCTTGCCGCCCAGGAGCGCCTCGCGCTTGTCGTAGAGGCCGCGGTAATAGTCCTCCACCTCGGGATGGTTGGCGAACAGCGGCTTGTAGGGCTCCTCGTCCTGGTACGGGGCGCGGCCGATCACGCCGTGGCCGAAATGCCTGAACGATATCGACGTGCGCTGCGGGGTGGCGTCGCGCCGGCCCTTGCCGCCCGGCCCGATGCCGATGGAATCCACCGAGCGGTGGCTGATGTCGTGGTAGAGATCGCCGTTGAAGTTCTCGGCGATGATCTTCCAGTTGGTGCCGATGCGCCACTTCTGCACGCCCGCGATCATTTCCGAGCCGCCGGGGCTGCCGTCGCGATGGTCGAGGGCGGAGTCCAGGTAGAGCTTCATGTCGCCCAGGTACTCTTCGAAATCGGGAGCGTCCGGATCCCAGGTCGCCCAGATCGTGCCTTTGAAATTGACCAGCTTGGCCACCCGGCGCAAGCCCCAGGCCGAGGTGTCGAGCTCGCCGAAGTAATGCCTGTTCAGCCCGGGTACGCCCGTGAGCGCGCCGGGTATGGACGACAGCTTGCCGTCGGTCGTGAACGTCCAGCCATGGTAGGGACAGGAAAAGGCGCGGGTATTGCCCTGGTCCTGGCGGCACAGCTTCATGCCGCGGTGCGCACATGAATTGAGCAGGACCTGGATCTGGTTCTGGCGATCGCGCGTGAGAATGACCGAATCGGTGCCCATCCGGCTGACGAAATAATCGTCGGGGCCGGGAACCATCGATTCGTGGCCGACGAACAGCCAGGCCCGGGAAAACAGGTGTTCCTGTTCGAGATCGAACAGTTCCTGGCTGGCGAAGAGTTCCCGGCTGACGGTGCCGGCCCTCGCATCGACCAGCGTGTCGAGTGAAAGTGCCATCGCTATTCCTCCGGCGCGGCCACCGCCGCGCACAGAGGAACGTTAAGGAATGGCCGGGCGGGAGTCTATCGGACGCCGGGCATACTGGGTATGTGCCGCTTGCATACCTAGTGCCCGCCACGCTCGGCGATCACCTCGCACAGGGTATCGGTAAAGGCTTGCAGCGCGGCCGGCTGGGCGCGTCCGCGCTTGGTGATCATGTGAAAGTCCAGGTCCACCGACGGGTCGGTCAGCAGCACCGATACGAACTCGGTCCGGCGCGGCTCCGGCGCCGCGAAAGAGGGCAGTATGGTCGGCCCGACGCCGGCCGCCACCATGCCGACCAGGGATTCCAGATTGTTGAACCGTATGCCGACTGCGGCGCTGGCACGGCCCGCCCGGCTCTTGTGCTGGTTGATGAACTGTTGCAGTTCGGAGGTCGCGTTCAGTTCGACGAAGGGCACGTCCGGCAAATCGCTCCAGGCGAGCCGCGCAGGGGGATTCCGCATGCCCAGCAGCACGGGCGCGTCGCGGGCCTCCACGTAGCGGAAGCCGAACTGGAAGAGCGGCTTGCGGGACATGTCGGGCAAGCGCCGCGAGAAGATGCCCAGGCCGCAATCGACCTCGCCGCTGCGCACCAGCCGTTCGACTTCGGGCCTGTGCACGTCGACGATGCGCAGGTCTATGGCCGGATGGTTCCGGCGCAGCCGCACGTAGACGTGCGACATGACGTTGGCGCAGAAAATCTGGGTCGACGCAATGTGAAGGGTGCGCCGCTGTTCGACCGACAGCTGGCTCAGCACGGGCGTCACGCCATCCATCTCGTCGACGATGCGGCGCGCCGAGATGAGCAGGCGCCGGCCGGCGGGCGTGAGGTCGACCGAGCGCGTGGTGCGCTCCAGCAGCTTGCATGAGAGCTGGTTCTCCATCTCCTGCATCATCAGGCTCAAACCGGGTTGGCTTATATGCAGCGCCTGGGCTGCGCGCGTGAAGCTGTGGGTATCGGCCAAGGCGAGGAATGCCTTGAAATGGCGCAGTGATAGATTCATAAGTGAATGAAATAAATGAATTTGAAATATATATTTCACATATTAAATGCGGGTTCCTAGAATTGTCTGCACCGGCAGGATCGCCGGGTCCACTGTAAGGAGACGACATGAAGCTGGTCAAGAACGCCGGGGGCGACGTCGCGCGCCGCCTGTACACCGCACTCGTCCTGCCGCTGAAGGACGACCTGAAGATCGACGAGCCTGGGCTGCGCGCGCTGGTTCGCCACTACGTGAACCACCGCTACGCCGAGGTGGGCGGATTGATCGCCAATCCCGAGGCCGGCGAAGTGTTCTACCTGACGCGCGAGGAGAAGCGGCGCGTCCTGGAAATCGTCATGGAAGAGGCCGGCGGCAAATTGCCGATCCTGGCCGGCACCTATGCCTGGACGACCGAGGAAACGCTGGATGTCGTCCGCGATGCCAAGGCCATGGGCGTAGACGGCATTTTCGTCGTGCCCCCGGCCGGCTCGATGGATATCAGCATCGCCTGGGACGCGACGCGCTACCCGGAGGTGTGGCTCGATCAGATCAAGGAGCAGGACCGCGTCGCCGATCTTCCCATCTTCACCCATCCTGTCACCAACGTGTCGCAGCCGTGGGGCATTGGCCTTCCGCTGGAGCCGACGCTGAAGATCTGCCGCGAGGTGCCCAACATCGTCGGCTGGAAGATGACCTACAACTATCCGGGCCACCGCATCCTGTCGCGCGCCATGCGCGAACGGCATCCGGACGTCGCCTTGCTGTGCTCGAGCGCGCACTATTTCCACGAATTCCTCTCGGTCGGAAACTTCGACGGCACCATCAGCGGATCATGGAACTATGCGCTCGAACCCATGCTCGATCACATCGAGGCCATGCGGAACAACGACCTGGTCGCGGCCCGCAAGGTCTGGGACGGCGGCATGGCGCGCCTGCACGAGTACGTCTACTCGGAGCCCGGCCGCCTGCACATCCGCTACAAGATCGCCACGTGGCTGCGCGGGCTGATCGCCTCGCCGCGCATGCGTCCGCCCATGCCCGCCCCGCGTCCGGAAGAGGTCCGCAAGCTCGATGAGCTGATGCGCGGCGCCGGCCTGCCGGTATCGCGCGACATCGCCGCTGCTTGAATGCGGGGAGAGCCCAATGAAGATTACGCAACTGGGGCACGCCCTCGTCGCGGTCCTGGGGTTCACCGTCGGCGCAGCGGCGGCGGCCCAGGGCTTTCCGACGAAGGCGGTGCGCCTCGTCATCCCGTTCCCGCCGGGCGGCTCGACCGACGTGGGCGCCCGCGTCGTCGCGGCGAAGATGTCGGAGGACTTGAAGCAGACCGTATTCGTCGAGAACCGCCCGGGCGCGGGCACGACGATCGGCGCGGCCTTCGTCGCATCGTCCGCACCCGACGGCCACACGCTGTATATGACCGGGCCGATTTCGCACGCCAGTTCGGCGGCGCTCTACAAGAACCTGTCCTACGACGCCTTGCGGAGCTTTGCCTCCATCGGGCTGGTCAATACCTCGCCGTTCGTTATCGCAGTCAATGCGAAGTCGCCGTTCAAGACGCTCAAAGACCTGATAGACAATGCGCGCGCGAACCCCGGTAAGCTGACCTACGGGTCGAGCGGCAACGGCGCGACCCCGCACCTGGCCACCGAGCTGATATCCAGAGCGGCCGGAGTCAGCTTCACGCACGTTCCGTACAAGGGGGCGGGCCCGGCCATCGTTGCGCTCATGGCTGGAGACGTCGATTTCACCATCGCGGACGTCGGCATCGTGCCGCAGTTGCGCGAAGGCCGGCTCAGGGCGCTTGCGCTGACCACCGCGAAAGAGGCGCGCCTGGTTCCGGGTGTGCCGTCGCTGGCGGAGGCGGGCGTGCCCGAACTGGCCGGCATCGACATCCCCAGCGCGCAGGCGATGCTGGCCCCGGCCGGCACGCCGCCGGAGGTCGTCGGTCGTCTGAACGCCGCGCTGAACGTGGCCCTGAACGATCCGGAGGTCAGGCAGAAGTTCGCGGCGCAGGGACTCGAGGCCGCCCCCGGGACACCCGATGTCCTGGAGGCGTTCCTGGCTTCGGAGGTGCAGCGTTACGGAAAGATCGTGCGGGATCTGGGGATACGCATCGATTGAAGTGCCGCAGCACGCGTGGAATCGCTGTGCCCGCGTGCTGCGGCCCTGTTTCAGTCCAGCTTTCTTGCAAACCCCCGCTGCACCGCGGGACGCGCCATCATGGCCTCGTACCAGCGCGCCACGTTGGGATAGTCGGCCAGGTCGACCTGGTGGCGTTCGTGCCGCCAGGCCCAGCCCAGGATCGCGAAGTCGGCGATGGACACCGCGCCTGCGACGTACTCGCCCGCGGCCAGGCGGCGGTCCAGCACGCCGTAGAGGCGGCGCGTTTCGGCGCTGAAGCGCTGCAGCCCATAGCGGCGGTCGGATTCGTCGGGCAGCGCCCTGAAGTGATGGACCTGGCCCGGCATGGGACCGAAGCCGCCCATCTGCCACATCAGCCATTCCATGACCAGGGTCTGGCCGCGTAGGTCGGCCGGCAGGAATTTTCCGGTCTTGCGCGCCAGGTAGAAAAGTATGGCTCCCGATTCGAAGACGCTGATCGGCCTGCCGTCGGGGCCGTCCGGGTCGACGATGGCGGGAATCTTGTTGTTGGGGCTGATCCGCAGGAAGGATTCCTCGAACTGCTGCTTGTTGCGGATGTCGACGGGCAGCACGTCGTAGGGCAATTCCATTTCTTCCAGGGCCACGCTTATCTTGCGGCCGTTGGGGGTATCCCATGTGTGGAGTTCGATGGTCATGTGAGCCGATGCATTGAGAATTCAGTCGATGGAACTTCTCTGCCGATTATCTTCCGTTCTGAGCTCCGGCGCCGGCAACTGGCGGCGGACGCGGTTGCGCAGCACGCCGATCCGGTCGATGTCGATTTCGACGACGTCGCCGTCCTCCAGGAAACGGCCTGTTTCCAGGCCGCAGCAGCCGCCGACCGTGCCGGACCCGATGACCTCGCCGCAATGCAGGGTTTCATGCTGCGAGATGTAGGCGATCATCTGTCCGACGCTGTGGATCATTCCCGCGGTGGTCGCGGCGGCGCGCCGCTCGCCGTTCACGCGCACCTGGATGGCCATGGCGCGGCAGTCCGGTATTTCGTCGCGGGTCACGATCCAGGGGCCCATGGCGTTGCCGGTGTCGAAGCTCTTGCCCTTGGTGGGGCCCATGCGTCCTTCCATTTCCTCGGCTTGTTTGTCGCGCGCGGAAAAGTCGTTGAAGACGGTGTAGCCGAAGATGTGCTCGTCGGCCCGGCCGGCGGGAATGTCGCGGCCGGGTTTGCCGATGATCGCGGCGAACTCCCCTTCATAGTCGAAATAGTCGGCGTAGGACGGCCACTCGATGTCCGCGTCCGGGCCCACCACGGTGAAGCGGTTGGAAATGTAGAAAACGATGTGCGCGAAGTTGACCGGGTGGGGGGTGAGGTCGACGCTCCCTGGAGCCGGTTCGGGCTGGCCGGCGATGCGAGCCTTCATTCGCGTCATGCCGAGGCGCGCGTTGCGCATGTGTTCTTCGAAGTTGTTGCAGTCCCGTATCTGCGGAGGCAGCGGGATAGGCGCCAGCAGCCGGACCGAGCCGAGCGGAGTGCGCTGGCCGATGCCGGCATGCGCCTCTGTTTCCCGGGCGGCTCGAAGGCCGGCCTCTCCCGCTTCGATCAGCGCCAGCATGGACGCAAACGCCGGGTGCTCGCCATGGTGTTCGCGCTGCCAAGCGGCCTGCAGGTCCAGTATCGACGCCGAGGCGGTGTCGACCGCGCCGATGCGGGGCGCGCCGTTGCCTGACGCGGGAAGATAGGTAGCGAGTTTCATCTGGCGTCTCTGCGATGGAGTGTGGCCGGCTATGGATGCTTGGCGCGGCTGCCGTTGCGAGCCGTGCGGGTGCGCTTCGCGGCGGCGGCCCGGGTCTTCCGTGAACGGAGGGATCGAAGGGTGGCGGTCACGTGCTCGGTCAGGATCTCTGCGATCTGCCGACGCTCGACGTCGCCGATATCGGTCCATTCCGTGCGGCGCAGCAGCGTCTGGCGCGCCACGCGCAGGCCCAGCATGGAGCTGAGTATCAGGTGATAGTGGATGACGAAACTCGGGTCGTCGGCCTTGCCGCCTGCATACGCTGCGACCAGCGCGGTACCTACGCGGTGGGGCCGTTCCAGCGCACCCCGGAACAGAATCTCGAACGCGTCCGTCGGATGCGTCTGTTCGCGCACGATCAGTTGCGTCAGCGCGACCAGTTCGTCGTTGCCCGAAAGCGTGCTCGACAGCATGCGCAGCAGATAGTCGAGGCAGCGGGCGGGCGAGTTTTTTCCGCCGGCCAGATAGGCTTCGATTTCATCGAGAAGCGGTCCGGTGCGGCGAGTGACGACCTCGACCGCATAAGTGGCGATGGCCCGATACAGCCCTTCCTTGTTGCCGAAGTAATAGGCGATGGCGGCGACGTTCTGGCCCGCGCGCTCGGCGATGCGCCGCGCCGAGGCGCCGTCGACGCCGCGTTCGCTGAATTCGGCAATGCCCGCCACAATGAGTGCGTGGCGCGCCTGTGCGCTGCGAGCGGGGGGGAACAGGGAGCTGCCTGGCAGCATTTCATAGGCCGGGGAGGACGAAGAGGCTGGCATCATTGTGGATTCTGGGCCGATGGAAACCGGATTATCGGACAGTGCCGCGTACTTCGTCTGCCGTGGGAAGCCTGCCCGTCTCCAGGTAGGTGGCGAAATGGGGCGCGAGCCCCGCCGGCATGGGAAAGGCTTCGGCCAGCGTATGTCCGCGTTCGATCAGCCCGCGGCAGAATTCCTCTTTGCGGGTCAGGGCGTCGCCCTTCTCGACGACGTCGGCTGCAAGCGAAGCAGGAATGACGATGACGCCGTCGCCGTCGGCGACGATCCAGTCGCCAGGCAAGACCAGCACGCCGCCGCACTGGATCGGAGCGTCCGCTTCCTGCGGCACCGACGGCGCGGCGTTCGGCGCCGGAGCGATGTTCGACGAGTAGGCCGACAAGCCGAGCGCCGCGATGGCATCGACGTCGCGCAATGCGCCATCGATCACGATGCCCGTCGCGCCGGCCGTTGCCGCGCGCGCCGCCACCATGTCGCCGAATGCCGACGATGCCGGATTGCAGGACGCATCGAATACGAGGACTTCGCCGGAGCGGACGTCATCGATCAGCCGCATGCGCAGATTGCCCGCAGGAGCCTTGAAGTCGCAGCGCGCCGGCACGAAGCGCAGAGTGCGCGCCTGGCCCACCAGCGGAGCCGCGCCGGCTGGGGTGCGCCGGACGATGCCACGCATCACCAGGCGATCCGAGCCGTGTTCCTTGAGTACGTCCGCGACCAGGCTGACCGAGTACTGCGCAAGGCGTTCACGGATGGACCGCGCATCGAGGCTCATTGCCTTTCCTTTGCGTTCGCGGCAATACGGATCAGGCGGCGGGAGGTCTGCGACGTGGCGAGCTCGCGCGCGGCGGCGAGAAAGCGCTGCGTATGCTCCGCCGGTATGTGCCTGTCTTTGAATGCCGCGGCGTCGTCGTAGATTTCATAGAGCACGATGCGGCAGGGATCCGAGGTGTCCTGCAGGACGTCGAACTGCCGGCATCCCGGTTCGTTCGATGCCGATAGCCGCGCGTTCTCGGCCACCAATTCGTTGAATCGGTCCAGATGTTCTTTCTTTACCTCGAATTCGACGATGAGTCCGAAATGCCCTGCGTCGTTTGCCATGGTGAGCAATATCCTTGAATAGGGATGGGGAACGCGCCGCTGCGGCTTGCGCGCCGTCAGGCGGCAACGATGAAATCCATTTCGACCAATGCGCCGCGCGCCAGCCGTTCGACGCCCACGCAGGTGAACGCGGGGCCGGGTCCGGGGCCGATGCAATTCGACCATGCGCCGGCCACGCGCGCATACAGGCGGTCGAAGTCGACGACGTAGCAGCGGGCGGCTACCAGCCGTTCCCGGGACAGGTCGGCATGCCGAAGCAGCCGGTCGAGATTCGAGAAAATGCGCTCGACCTGATCCTCGACGAACTCGGGGATCGGTGTGCGCGCATCGTGCGGGTCGGTGGCTCGCAAGCCCGACACGTGGGCCAGGCCGCCGGCGACGACCACGGCGCTCGCGCGCGGGGCCGGCCATTTGCCGTGGTCGACATCGGCGAGACAGATGTGCCGGATCGGCTCCGATGTCATGTTGCGGCCTCCTGGCCTGCCTGCGAAGCGGCTTCGCGCATACAGAACTCGTCGAGCGCGTTGCGTATTTTATCGGCGGCGCGGGCGTTCCGCTCGACCGAAGCGCGCATGTCGAGGTCGATGAAAACCTGCGCCGCGCGGGCGCCGAACTCCGCCACCGCCTTCTGGTCTGCCAGGGCATTCCCATGCGGCAGCCGGAGAACGGTCTCGTGGGCATAGGTGACTACCGGCCTGCCATGCTCCGGGAGCCTGGGCAGTTCGGGCGCCTGGCCGGCCTGGACCGCCTTGATGGCCGCCGCCAGCATGCGCCTGAACTGGACCACGCCGCGGTCCGCCGTGCCCAGGTGCTCGTTGCTGCGGTTCACGATGGGGCCCGGGCTGACCATCGCATCGTAGTCGCCCGGCTCGAGCTGCCGCTCATGGTAGGGCCGATCGGCGGTCTGGCCGATGAAGGGCAGCTTGTCGACCCCATAGTCCTCGAGCCGTTCGCTGCGCGCCCGGCTGTATGGATTGATATGCACGGCGCCGATATAGAGGGAATGGTAGTCGTCCAATGGCACGGCCCAGCGTGTCAGCGTGGGATGCCCGAGCACGGACTCTTCTCGGACGGGATTGGTGCCGGTGGGGAACTGGGCCACGTTGGGGAAGATGATTTCCCCGGCGCGCAGGAATACGAATTCCCCCACCTTGCGCGTTGCCATCGACAGGAAGCCCTGCGGCGTGCGCAGGAAGTCGAGCGCTGGCATGACCTTGAAGGCCGGAGCGAATTGCTGCCCGCTGACGATCGCATGCAGAAACGCGTTGTGGATGGGATCGCAAGCGTTCTCGGTGATCTGCAGCCAGTTGCAGGGAACGTTCATCTTGAACGGCGCCAGCTTGTCGTCTTCGAAGGCGAACGTGTCGTAGAGCGGGAACTCGGGCGTTTCCCCGGGCGGCCCCATGTAGGCAAACAGCAGGCCGTGCCGTTCGACCACCCGATAGGCGCCCTGACAGAAATCGTGCCTGATGCGGCTGGTCGAAGGTTCGGCGGGCGTTTCGAGGACGGTGCCGTCGATGTCGAAGTGCCAGCCGTGGTAACAGCACCGTATGCCTTGCTCGGCAATGATGCCGAATTCCAGGGAAACCCCGCGGTGTATGCAGTACCTGTGAAGAAGGCCGAGCCGTCCGGACCGGTCGCGGAAGACGACCAGGTCTTCGCCGAGAAGCCGGACCGGGACCGGCAGGTCGTCCAGTTCCGAGGCAAGCATGAACGGATGCCAGAAGCGCCGCATGTATTCGCCGCAGGGCGTGCCGGGGCCGACGGCCGTCAGAAACGTGTCGGCTCCTTCAGCGGGCCGATTGTGATAACCCGAGAAGGCGAGTTTGCGCGCCGCGCGGTCCGGCTTTCCTGAACTCGTCACGCTGCAGTCTCCTTTCCTGGTCTTCCGACTCATGTAGCGATGTTCGTTCCCGGCCATTATTGATCAGGCGAATAGGGAAGTAAATCAGTTGTTTAAAAAAATCATTCGAATGGTTGAAAGACTGATTGACGCGTTCAAAGGTTTGTCGGATATTGCGATTCGGGCTGGTCGACGAGGCCGCGACCTGGTGTGCTGGCCAGAGGGAAGAAGACACTAAAAAGGAGACATCATGTTCAGCCGTCGTGCTTTTCTTGCCGTCGGCGCCGCCTGTCCATTGGCGGCGCGCGCCCAGCAGTCCGATTACCCGGCCAAGGCGATCCGCCTGGTCGTTCCCTACAGCGCTGGCGGAATCGTCGATAACTTCGCTCGTCCGCTGGCGCAGCAGATGTCCGAGCAGCTCGGCCAGCAGGTCGTGATCGAAAACCGCGCGGGGGCTTCCGGCATGGTGGGCGCGTCGGTCGTCGCGGCCGCGCCGGCCGACGGCTATACCTTGCTGTGCACCACCAGTTCGCACTACCTGACGCCGCTGCTTACCAAGAGCCCCACCTACGATCCCGTCAAGGACTTCACGCCTATCGTATTGGCCGCGCGGGCGCCCGTGGTAGTCGTGGTGCACGTATCGCTCCCCGTCGGCAATCTGGCCGAGTTGGTCGCTCTTTCGAAAAAGACGCCGCAAGGGCTCGACTACGTCACGGCCGGCACCGGCACGCAGCAGCACCTGACCGGCGAAATGATCGCCCTGCGCACCCAGGCCAACCTGGTGCACGTTGCCTACAAAGGAGGAAGCCAGGCCTTGACCGATCTGGTAGGCGGCCGGATCAATGTGGGGATCCTGGGTTTGTCGACCGTGCTGCCTTTCATCCAGGCGGGCAAGCTGAAGGCGCTGGCGGTAACCGATTCGCACCGCAGCGCATCCTATCCCGATATTCCCACCTTCGGGGAGAGCGGCATCCAGGGGCTGGTCATGCCCGATACCTCGGTCGGCCTGCTGGGCCCGGCAGGGCTGCCGGCGCCAGTCGTGTCGCGGATCGACACCGAAGCCCGCAAAGCCATGGAAACACCCATGGTGCGCTCCGCGCTCAAGGCGGCCGGCTATGAAGCGACACCGGTTCCGGCTTCGGAGTTCGGTCCGCTTTCGGCAAAAATCTATGCCATGTACCAGCGCATGACGAAAGAGGCGAACTTGAAGATCGATTGATTGCCGCGTACCGGCGCCTTGCGGGGTTCGTCCCTGGGGGCGGCGCTACTGCGCTATTCGAGCGTCACGTTCGCCGTCTTGATGACCTTGGACCAGAGCTCGATGTTCTGACGCACGATAGCAGCCATATCCGCAGACGAACTGCCGACCACTTCCGCCTGCATGTCTTCGATCTGACGGCTTATTTCAGGTGAGCGCGCTGCTTGCTGGAAGGCCCGGCTCAGGCGTTCCGCGATGGCATCGGGCGTGCCTGGCGCCGCGGCGATACCCATCCAGGTGATCGATTCGAAGCCCGGGACGAGTTCTTGAATCGCGGGGACGTCCGGATACAGCTTGTTCCTGGTTGCAGAGCCTACGCCAAGGAGTTTCAAGCGGCCTGCCTTGATCATCGGCTGCGCCGCAAGCAGGTTGTCGAACGCGAAATCCAGCTGACCCCCGACCAGATCGGTCAATACCTGGCTGGATCCCTTGTAGGGGATATGGCTGTAGTCGAAGTTCGCCATGAGGCGAAGCATTTCGGCGGTGAGGTGTTGGCTGGTGCCCGTTCCCGGGGAGCCGGCCGTTGGCGGTGCCTTCGACGTCTTGGCGTACTCGATGAACCCCTTGAGGTCCAGCGCGTCGTGTTTGGCGCCGACCAGCAGCACGTTGGGGTAGCTGGCCATGATGCTGATCGGCACGAATTCCCGGGGAGAGAATTTGAGCTTGTAGAGCATGTCCGCCACGAAGAAGTGCGGCGGCACCACGAGCAGCGTTTTTCCGTCCGAGGGCGATTGGGCTACATAGTCGGCGCCTATATTGCCCGCCGCGCCAGGCTTGTTGAGAACGATGACCGGCTCGCCCAGGATGGCCTGGACCTTCGGGGCCAGCAGCCTGGGAAGCAAATCGGCGGTTCCGCCCGCCGGATATGGAACGACGATCGTCAGTGCGCGCGCGCCGGCGGCCGTCTGGGCTTGGGCCGCACCCCATACGGCTGCAACGGCAAAGACGGCGGTCGTGAGCATGCCTTTCTTGTTCATGAAATGTCTCCTCTCGTGTTTGTCGATCAGGACGGGATGCCCGATTTCTCTGCTGTCGTGAAGAAGCTGTCCGCATAGAACTGCGATTCGGGCAGGCCGCATCGCCGGGTGAAGTCGCGGCGCGCCGCGTCGACCATGATCGGCGCGCCGCACGCGTAGACGTCGAAGCCGGCCAGTTCCGGATGGTCCGCCATGACCGCCTCGTGTACGAGGCCCGTCCGGCCCGTCCATGAACAATCGGCAGCCGGTTCCGACAGGACCGGAACGAACTGGATGCGGGGGTGGAGGCCTGCCCAGTTCTCGGCGCGGTCGGCGGCGTAGAGGTCGGCCCTGCGCCGTCCCCCCCAATAGATTCGAATCGAGGGAAGATCGCCGCTGCCCTGCTCCTGGCGCTGCAGGAGCGACTGAATAATCGCCTGGATGGGAGCGAAACCCGTCCCGCTCGCCAGCATGATGATCGGGCGGTCGCTTTCGCGCAGATAGAAACTGCCGAACGGTCCTTCGAACCGGACCATGTCCTGGGCCTTCAGCGTCTCGAAGACCTGGGTAGTGAAGGACCCGTTCGGCACTCGCCGTATGTGCAGCTCGATCTCGCCCGTTCCCTGTGGTCCGGGCGCGTTGGCGACGGAGTAGCTGCGGCGCTGGCCGTCCCCGAGAAGGATCTCGATGAATTGTCCGGGAAGCAGCATCAGCTTCTTGTTCATCGGCAGCCGTAAGCGGGCGACGGCAACGTCCGGAGCCGGCCTGGAGAGCGAGGCGATCCGCGCGGGCAGGGTGACGGGGTCGAAAGAGCGCGGCGCTTCGGCCACCTCGATGATGCAATCCGACTGGGCGGTCGCCCGGCAGAGCAGCGCAACGCCCCGCTCCCGTTCCTCGGGCGAGAGATATTCTTCCGCGACGGGGCCCGGATCCACCTGGCCCGCCAGCACCCGGGCCCTGCACGTGCGGCATATTCCCGTCTTGCAGCTGTGGGGCAATGCAATGCCCTGCGAGAGGCCGGCGGCCAGAAGCGGCTGGCCGGGCTCGGCCTGGAAGCTGTGCCCGGATGGTTCGAGCGTAATGGTCAAACGCATGGCGCAGTCCGGTCAATCGCTCTTGGACGAGTCGAATACGTCGCCGAACTCGAACATGTCGGTGTGCTGGTAGCCCGCTTCGTAGTATTGAATCTCCCACCAGTTGTGATCGAGGTCCTGGATGTAGAACGAGTACACGCCGTGCTGGTCGACCGCGTCGGTGACCGAGCGGATGCCGAACGCCTCCTGCATCGCCAGGGCGGCCGCATGCGCGGCATCCACCTCTTCGCGTGTCGCCACATCGACGCCCCAGTGGTTCAGGTAGCCAACGGGGTTCAGTTCATTGCCCACTTCGACGGCGATGATGTGGAACTTGAAGCCACAGCGAACGGCAATGGTGCGGGGGCCGTGCTGGACGCACTCGAGCCCGAGGAATTTTTCGTAGAACCTGCGGGAGTTCTTCAAGCTGTAGGACTCCAGGGTTCCATGCGTGAGCGCATACGGCTTGACAATCGAGTTCTCGGTCTTGGGATCGGCGAATGCGTCCTCGACCATTTCACGAATCTTGCTCATAGTCCTTCCATAGAAGTCGGGTTACTTGATGGATACTCGCAACGCGCCCAGGCGCTCGATGCTTGCGATGAGCTCGTCGCCCGGTTGAAGGAAGCTGCCGCGCGCGTTGCCGACGCCGGCCGGCGTCCCCGTCAGCACGAGGTCGCCCGGGTGCAATGTCGTGTACATCGAGATATGCGCGATCTGCTCCGCCACCGAAAAGATCATCTGAGAGGTGTTGGAGTCCTGCATGGTCCGTCCATTGACCGCCAGCTTGATCGACAGCCGCTGCGGATCGTCCACCTCTTCGACGGGAACCATCCAGGGGCCCAGCGGGCAGGATCCTTCGAATCCTTTGTGGGCCAGCCAGTCGTAATGGAACGGGGATCCCTTCGCCATCTGCGGCCGGCGGGACAGGTCCCGCGCCGACAGATCGATGGAGATCGTGTAGCCGGCCACGCTTTCCAGCGCCTGCTCCGCGGTCACGTTCCTGGCGGTTGCGCCCATGACCACGGCCAGCTCGACTTCCCAGTCGAGCTTGGCGCAACCTGGTGGACGGGCTATGGATGCATCCGGTCCGACAACGCAGCTGCGCGAGGGACGGACGAAATGCCAGGGCTGCCCAAGCGCCGCGCGGGGGTCGGCGTCGACGGCGTCGCCGCTTGCGCGCGCCATCTCGATGATGTGGTCCGCATAGTTCGCGCCGGCGCAGTAGATCGTTCTTGGGTACAGCAAAGGCGCAGTCAGGCGCATCTGCGCCAGCGGCCGTCCGGGCGCGGCCTCGATCCCGTCTTTCATCCATGCGCGAATGCGGGCGCCGACAGCCGCCCAGTTCGCCAGGGCCTGGACCGCCGTCAGGGGGCCCGGGTCCGTATTGGATGCACGAAGAACGTCTGCCAGGGGATAGACGATGTCCTCGACGATGACGCCGGGGACGTCCGCCGATTCATCGACTGAGTAGCTGCATAGTTTGAACAGGTTTGGCATAGGCTGGCGGCGCGGCAATGGTTGGGCTTCAGCGGCGTGTGGCGCCGCCGGATTCAGGCGGAATGCGGTTCCGTCGCCCGCTTCGGCAGCGATGCGAACGCAGCCGGACTTCTTGCGGGCGAACGGTGACGGGGAGGGCGATCAGCGGCGCATCACCGGCAGGCTCAGGCGCGAGGGGTGCCCATGGTCGTGATGGATGGTGTCGGTACCCATTTGCCAAGGCGCGTAGGCATGATGGAACGGGGCGTCGGTCACGGGCGAGTCTCCGTTGGAAATCTCCAGGCGGATGCGGCTGCCCTTCTTGAACTGATGGGCCGTCGGCATGATCGCGATAACCAGTTTCTCGACCTTGCCCGGCGTGAGGGGCTGGGGATCGGTATGGAGATACCATGGGGCGTGCTCCAGAGAGCGCTCTTCGTCCATCGCCCGGTGCGATGCCCGCAACCATCCTTTGCTGACGATGCGTGAACGCGGCTGTGCGTCTTCTGCGCGTTCGGCTTCCGTTTGCGCGTATTGCTCGCTCAGTTTGACGATGAATTGGGTGTCGGTGTTCGATGAGCCGGCGTACAGTTCGAGCGTGATCGGACCCGTGACTTCGAGCGCGTCCGCGAGCGGTTCCGTCGTAAAGGTGAGGGCGTACCGGACGCGATCCGGACGCCCTTGGGAGTCGAACCCGACGGTTCCGCGCCGCCAGTTCGGGTTCGGATAGTCGAACGTGGTCGGCTGCACATCGTTGCCGGCAGGCGCTTCCCTCAGTGCCCCGTCGTTGAGCGAGGCGACGGAGCCGGTCGGGCCGGGTGCCAGGAAATATTCCTGGTAATGAATTCCATCCGGCGGCCAGTCCTGTGCCGTCCGGAACTGGTTGGCGCCCGGCACGAAGTAGGTCACGGGGGCATCGGCATCCGCGCCGTTATCGATTCCTTTGAGCCAGCGGTCGTAGAAGCGGCGCAGATACTTGTCGTGGAATGCTTCGCTCGAATAGTCAGCCACCGCGGCGGCGACGTCGGAAGATCCCAGCACCAGCAGTTTCCTGGCCGAGCGCGTGCGCTGGAAGCCCACGATATTGCCGTTCAGATGGAGGTCGACCTTGGACCATACTCCGATCGAGAAGACCGGCACCTCGATCTTGTCGATGTTCTCCGCCGCAGCCCGTTCCCGCCAGAAATCGTCGTACAGCCGATGGCGCCGCACTTCGCCCGTATAGTCCCAATCCAGCAGCCGCTCGGGACCCTCGGCCGGGTATTGGTTCACCGCGCGTGCGACGGAGTTGTACCAATGCAGGGGGTACTCCCCGAAAATGCCGCCGGTGTAGGCGGAGCTGCGATAGGTATCGATGTTGCCGTCGAAGGGGGCGATGCAGGCGAGCGAAGGCGGGTTCTGGATTCCCATGAACCATTGCATGCGCGCGTAGTAAGACTGGCCTATGCCCCCCACCTTGCCCGTGCACCAGTCCTGGCGGCCTATCCATTCGATGACGTCGTAGAGGTCCTGCTGTTCCTTCAGGCACATGTAGCGATATTCGCCGCCCGAGCGTCCTGTGCCGCGCACGTCCATGTGGACGAATGCATAGCCATGATCCAGGTAATAGTCGATCGGGCCTGTTTCGCGCCACAGGAAGATGGGCGCCGGCGCGACCGAGTTGTTGTCGAAACGATAGGGGGAGGCCGCCAGCAGCGCGGGTGCCGGCGCCGCGCCTGCGGGCAGGTAGACGGCCGCGGCGATCCGCACGCCATCGCGGACGGGGATCTCGACGGTCATCGTGGGGCGGAGTGTGGCCTCGCGTGGCCGGGATGAAGTCATGGCGATGTCCGATGTGGTTCGTTCGTCTGCGCTACTGGGCTTGCACGCCGGCAGCGGCAAAGGTCTCTTTTGCGCGTACCTGGTCGTCCTTGATGTAGGCGGCAAAGGCGGCGGGCGTGTAATCGATGTCTTCCAGTCCGTTGGGAACGAGAACGTCGTGGATGAAGGTGGGATCCTGGAGTACCCGGCGCACGCTCGCATGGACGCGATCGACGGGAAGGTCCGGGGTGGCGGCCGGCGCGAACAGGCCGAACCACGTCCGGAACGGGCGGCTGTGTTCGAAGCCGACGCCCGATTCGGCCATGGTGGGAACGTTCGGCAGCAGTGGCGCGCGCTTGGCGCTATCGACCGCCAGCGGGACGATCTTCCCGTCCTTGATGTAGCTGGTCAGGTTTGCCAGGCTGATGATTCCCACCGGGGTCGTGCCGGACAGGATGGACAGCGTGACCTCGCCTCCCCCGCGGTAGGGGATATAGGTCATGCTCGCTCCGGTCTCGCGCTTGAGCCGCTCCATGAAGGTGATGGACACCGAATAGGACGGAGCGGCGTAATTGAGCGTGCCGGGATTGCGCTTGGAGAACTCCACGAGCTCTTTTACGGTCTTCACGCCCAGAGAGGGATTGGTGCCCAGCACCAGTGTCGAAAAAAACACCGGCATGACGGGACGGAAGTCGGTATTGGGATCGTATTGAAGGTCTTTGAACAGCGCGGGATTCGAAACGATAGGGTCCGAGTAGAACGCGCACAGCGTGTAGCCGTCCGGGCGCGCCGTCTTGCAGGCGTTCGCCGCAATGACGCCATTGCCTCCCGTCCGGTTCTCGATGATGACCGGCTGGCCGAGCTGCTCCGACAGCGGCTTGCTGAGCGCCCGCAGGAACAGGTCTCCCTGGCCCCCGGCGCTTTGCGAAACAATGATCCGTAAGGGTCTGGAAGGCCACTCCTCGCTCGCGGGCGCGGCCGCTGCAAATGCCAGCGCCAACGCTCCAACGGTTGCCTGCGAACGTCGATTTTTCATGTTGTCTCCTCTTTTCGGTGCTTATGGCTGCACTCGCTGTGCTTCAATTATGCATAAAAATATTACTTTGTGCATAAAATAATGAGGACCATGGGGATTTCTCCCGCTTAGTGAGAGAAGGCCTTTCGAGTAAAACGCCGGGTCGGCCCATTGGCTCGAATCTGTTTTCTTTGCGAGTGATCGGTGCAAGAACCCTCAGATCGTGCATAAAATGCCGTTTTTTATGCATAATGAGTGGCGTGCTTCTCGGCTTGTACCGGCTGAGCGGGTGCGGCAAGTGTCTTACCTGGCATAAGACATCTCACTTCGAAGGACTTTGGCGGCGATGACTTCTCGACCCATTACCTATGCAAGCGCGCCTTCTGCCGAAGAGCAGAAGGAAAGGCCTCAGTCGGAAATGGCCTATGTGGCGCTGCGCAGGCGCATCCTGCTGGGACAGCTGCCGCCTGGAGAAAGGCTCAAGATCGAAGTGCTGCAGAAGGATTTTTCGCTGTCCAGCACGCCGCTGCGCGAGGCCCTTACTCGACTGACCGCGGAAGGCCTGGTCGTGTCGGTAGAAAACCGCGGCTTTCGCACCGCTCCGCTGAATGTGGCCGACCTGCGCGACATCACGCATTTGAGGGCCGTGCTGGAGGCGGACGCCCTGACGGATTCGATCGCCCGCGGGGATGCCGTGTGGGAGTCGTCCATCGTGGCGGCGCATCATCGCCTGGAGCAGCAGGAGCGGCGCATCGCCGAAGGCCAAGGCGGGCGCGACGAGGATTGGACGGTCTTGCACAAGGCGTTTCACATGGCTTTGCTGTCGGCGTGCTCGTATCCCCGCGTCATCGCCATGTGCGAGAACTTGTTCGATCAGAGCGAACGCTACAGGCGTTTTGCGGCGCGGGTCGAGACCGGGGCCCGCGATGTGCCCGGCGAGCACGCGGCAATGATGGAGGCGGCGCTGGCGCGGGATGTCGATCGTGCGCGCCATATGCTGATCGGACACTTGATGCGCACCGGCGATGGTGTCGCCAAGAAGCTGGATGCGCGCAACCCCGCTCCGCGGCGTGGGCGCGGAATGTTCGGAGCGCAATTGGCGCCGCAGGACATGGGGCAATGACGTGCCCGGGCCAGGAGGATCGTTGAATGCAGGCAGATCTTTTCGACGTGGGCGGCGTGCAGTTTCCGCGTCCGTTCAGGATTCGCAGGTTGGGCCACTTCGGCATCAACGTCCTTGATCCGGCCGCGGCGGTCGACTTCTATTGCCGGCTGCTCGGTTTCCGCATATCCGACCAGATCGATTTCGGCGCGCGCCTGCCGCAGGAAACGCGAGACCGGTACGGGCCGGGAAATGGCTACTTTTTGCGGCACGGCACCGAGCACCATTCCTTCGTGTTGTTCCCGCGCCGTGTCGTCGACGTGCTCAACCCGCACTACAGAAGTTGTCCCGACAACCCCACGAACCAGATTACCTGGCAAGTGGGCAGCCTCCGGGAGGTCGTGCAGGGGTTCGACTGGTTCAAGGCAACCGGCCGCAAGGTGCTGCGGGCAGGACGGGATGTGCCGGGGTCGAATTGGCATTTCTATCCTCCCGACCCGGATGGGCACGTGAACGAGCTGTTCTACGGAATCGAGCAGGTCGGCTGGAGCGGGCGTTCCAAGCCCGTGCAGGTGCACCAATTGCGCCATGATCGTCCTCCATCCCTGCCGCATCGTTCGGAATATGCGGAAATCAACGAAGCGTTGGCCGCCGGCATGCCGCTCGACGCCGGAGTCCGGGCTGAAGAGTGCGGGCCTGAGATACACGATGTGGACGGCGTGTTGCTGGCCCGGCCGTTCAAAGTCGTCCGCATCGGGCCCGTCCGGCTTTTCGTGAAGGACCTGGCCCAGGCAGTGGCTTTCTACCGCGACACGCTGGGGCTGCAGGTCACTGAAGAAGTGGTCTACGCCGGGCATCGCTGCGTGTTTTTGCGCGCGAACACCGAACATCACTCGATCGCGTTGTACCCCGCAGGCTTGCGCGCCGAGCTCGGCCTGGCGGACGGCTCTTCTCTGATGTCGTTCGGATTGCAGCTCGGCAGCTATGCGCAGCTCAAGCGGTCATTGGAATTCCTGGCTGCCGAAGGAGTCGCCATACGATCCTTGCCGGGCGAGCTATTCCCCGGGATCGACTATCAGGCTTTTGCGGTCGATCCCGACGGTCATCTGATCCAGCTGTATTACCGGATGGACCAGATCGGCTGGGACGGCCGGCCACGGCCGCGCGGTGGTGCCGCGCCTGAACCCGCTCGCTGGCCCGAGGTCGTGCCGGCATCGAGCGACGTCTATCAGGGCGAAGTTTTTTTGGGTCCGTTGAACTGAGTCTGCCGATAGATGCCTGCCGCCGGCAGGGGGGGCGCTGCATTTTTTACTCTGCCTGCCGGATTGGGGAATTTATTGCAAGGCGCCCGCGGCAAGGGTCGGGCCGCTTCCCGATTGCCCCGTTCCCCGCATCGATGCTGGCTGAACCGGGCCCCTGCCGAGCCCGGGCACGCTCCATGCTGAGTGAAACCCGTCCAGAAGGACTTTCACTTCGACAAGGAGATCGACATGATGAAGAACGTCGCGCAAGCCCTGGGTGGTATCGTTTTTTGCCTCGGTGCCGCCATACAGCCGGTACACGCCCAGAGCGGACAGGCGATGTCCTCGGACCAGGTCAAGGAGCGCTATGAAGCGGCCAAGCAGCGCTGCGATACCTTGAGCGGCAACCAGAAGGATGTCTGCATGAAGCAGGCCGAAGCCGACCGTACGGCGGCGAGGGCCGATAGCAAGGCGGAAAAGAAGACCGCCGAAGCGCAGCGCGATGCGCAGAAGGACAAGCGCGATGCGGACTACAAGGTGGCCAAGGAGAAGTGCGACGCCTTGAAGGGCGATGCCCAGGACAAGTGCGAGACCGACGCCAAGGCGCGTTTCGGCAAGTAAAGTCTCTGGGAGGGGCATAGAAGGCGGCGTGGCCATCGGCTACGCCGCTTTTAATTTGCGCCATAGCGTCGTGCGGCCTATGCCCAGACGGCGGGCGGCTTCCTGGTGGTTGCCGCCGCATTCCTGGAGCACGCGCCGGATGTGCGCGAGTTCGTCGCGGTTGCGCTGGTCGGGCAGGCTGCGCGAGGGCGCGCCGCGGACGAGGCGCGGGGCGGCGGGCAGCAGGGCCTGGATCTGCCTGGCCGGGACGCGCCGGCCTTCGGCCAGGCAGGCCATGGTCAGGCGTTCGACGGCGTTTTCCAGTTCGCGCACATTGCCCGGCCAGGCGCAGCGCCTGAACAGCGGAAGGGCGGTGTCGAGCATCGCGGCGACCGCATCGTCGTCCAGCCCCGCGCGGCGCAGCGCGGCCGGCAGCAGGCGCAGCGCCAGGGCTTCGGCGTCCTGCGGGCGTTCGCGCAGCGGCGGGACGTCCACGCTCAGGATGTTGAGGCGATAGTAGAGGTCTTCGCGCAGCGTGCCTTCGCGGACCATGGCGGCCAGGTCGCGGTGGGTGGCGGCGACGATGCGCACGTCTACCGGCAGCGTGTCGACGCTGCCGACCCGCGTGATTTCTTTTTCCTGCAGGGCGCGCAGCAGGCGCGTTTGCAGCGGCAGCGGCATTTCGCCGATTTCATCGAGGAACAGCGTGCCTTCGTGGGCGGATTCGAACAGTCCGGCCTTGCCGTGGCGCCGCGCGCCGGTGAAGGCGCCTTCGTCGTAGCCGAACAATTCGCTTTCCAGCAGCGATTCGCTGAAGGCGCCGCAGTTGATGGCGATGAAGGGGTGCCGCCGGCGCCGGCTCGCATTGTGTATGCCTTGCGCCAGCAATTCCTTGCCGGTGCCGCTTTCGCCGTGTATCAGCACCGCGGCGTCGCTGTGTTCGGCGAACACGCGGCATTGCGCGATGACGCTGCGCATGGAGGAGGACGCGGCGACGATGTCGTCCAGGCGGTACTTGGCGGTGCGCGAGCGCCGGTGCGAGTGCGCCCGCAGCTTGCCGACGGCCAGTTCCAGCTGATTGGAGCCGTGCAGGGTGAAGATGGCGCCGGTCTGGACGTCGCCGTCCACCAGCGCCGCGCGGTCCACGACCAGCGATTTGCCGCCGATCTCCTGCACCGTGCCGCGCTCGCTGGTGCCGCGCGCGATCGTGTCGCCGGGCGCGAGCTCGGGGACGAGGTCGCGCAGCGGCAGGCCCAGGCCGTCGCGCAGGGCGCGGCCGGTGAGCTTTTCCGCGGCCGGGTTGGCGGTGGTGACGCGCCCTTGCATGTCCACCGCGACCACGCCGTCGTTCAGGTGCTGCAGGACCGCGTCGAGCTGCGTCCTGCGGGATTTCTCGTGGCGCTGGGCAGCGGCGATGTCGATGGCGTCGTCGAAGGCGGTGCGCACGGAGTCGTGGGAGTAGATGAGCACCCCGGTGAGGCCAACTTCGTCGGCCAGGTCGGCGACCAGGCCGGGGCCGACGATCACGTCCATGCCGGCGCGCGCGAGTTCGTGCACGCAGTGGCGCGCGTCCTCGGCGGTCTGGTAGGCGCGCAGTTCCAGCGGCAGCGAGAACAGCGCGGCGAACTGCCGCAGCACCGGCGGGATGGCGCGGTGCAAGACCATCGCGACCCGGCCGGAAAGCTGCCTGGCCTTGCAGATGGCGGAGATCAGGTCGAAGCCGCCGACCTTGACCAGCGCCACGGGCAGCGACAGGTTCTGCCGCAGGTAGGCGCCGTGGGCGCCGGTGGCGACGATGACGTCGCAGGCGCGCCGTTCGCTGCGGCGCGCGATCTCGGCCAGGGCCTCTTCGTATTCCTGCTTGATGACCTCGACGTGGGCGCGCTGCGCCACCTCGGGCCCGACCGCGCGGAAGACTTCGGTCAGGCGATGGGCGCTGACCGCCCAGATCAGCGGCCTGTGATCGGCCGAGTGGGCGTACATTGTTTCACCTTTTCGATTATGGAACATGAAACGTGGAACAATCCTAGCATGGAATCGAAAAAATCCCGCTGAATCAGGGGCTTGGCACGCATCGGCCAAGTTGGCATGGCGATTGCTGTGTATGCGGGCAGGAGATTGATGCGATGCCCCAAGACACTTATCGAGCCGTATATATGCGCGGCGGCACCAGCCGCGCCATCATTTTCAAATCCGACGCGCTGCCGCCCACGCCCGCGGAGCGCGACCGCGTGTTCCTGGCCGCGCTGGGCAGTCCCGATATCGGCCGCCGCCAACTGGATGGCCTGGGAGGCGGGATTTCCTCGCTTTCCAAGATCGCGATCGTCGGCCCGCCGTCGCGCCCGGATGCGGACGTGGACTACACCTTCGGACAGGTGGCCATCGATGCGCCGCTGGTCCAGTACAAGGGCAATTGCGGCAATATTTCGTCCGCCATCGGCCCGTTCGCGGTCGATGAGGGAATGGTGGCGGTATCGGGCGAACGCGCCGGCATCCGCATCCACAACACCAATACCGGCAAGATCCTGGTCGCGGATTTCGCGCTGTGCGAGGGCATGGCGGCGGTCGACGGCGATTTCGCGCTGCAGGGCGTGGCCGGCTACGGCGCGCCGATACGGCTGTCCTTCGTCGATCCGGGCGGCGCCGCGACCGGCAGGATGTTCCCCACCGGCGCGCCCAAGGACCGCGTGGCGATTCCCGGCCTGGGAACCGTCGAGATGTCGTGCGTGGACGTATCCAATCCGGTCGTGTTCGCGCGCGCCGCGGATTTCGGCCTGGCCGGCACCGAGTCGGTGGCGCAGCTGGAGGCGCGTCCGGGCCTGGCGGAGCAATGCGAGGAGCTGCGCATCGCCGCGGCCGTGGCGATGGGCCTGGCCACCGAGGAAGAGGCCCGCACCCGGCTGCGCAACCTGCCGCTGGTCGGCCTGCTGGCGGCCCCGGCCGAGTCGGTCCTGCCCGACGGCTCGGTGCTGTACGAGGACCAGGTGGACATCCTGGCGCGCATGGTGTCGGCCGGCCAGTTCCACCGCGCCACGCCGTTGACCGGAGCGATGTGCCTGGCCGCCAGCGTGAAGCTGCCGGGCACGCTGGCCTTCGAACTGGCGCGTGCGGGCAATGCCGAGCGCGACGTGCGCATCGGCCATCCGTCCGGCCTCATACCCATAGGCGCGCAAGTGGATGCCGGCGAGCCTCCGCACGTGGCGCGCACCAGCGTGATCCGCACCGCCAGGCGGCTGATGCGCGGCGAGGTCTACGTGCCGCGCCGCTGACACGCCGCCCAGAATCATTATTTTTCAAGGAGACCTTATGTTTTCCCGTTCTGCCCGCTTTGTTCCGCCCCTTCTGCCCACGCTGGCCGCCAGCGCTGCTGGGAGCCGCCCTGGCCGCTCCCGCCGCGGCGGCGTATCCGGAAAAACCGATCAAGCTGATCGTTCCTTTCGCCCCCGGCGGCGGCAACGACGCCATCGCGCGCACCATCGGCCGCCGCATCGGCGAGGCGCTGGGCCAGCCCGTCGTGATCGAGAACCGCGCCGGCGCGGGCGGCCGTCTGGGAGTGGACGCGGGCGTGAACGCCGAGCCCGACGGCTACACGCTGACGCTGATCTCCAACAGCTATGCGGTCAACCCCAGCCTCTATACGATCAAGTTCGATCCGATCAAGGACATCACGCCCATCGGCATGATCGCGCAAGGGCCGCTGCTGATCGCGGTTCCCGCTTCGCTGCCGGTGAAGAACCTGAGCGAACTGATCGCGCTGGCCAAGTCGCGCAAGGGCGACATGACCTATGCCTCGTCGGGCCAGGGCGGCATCTCGCATCTGGCCACCGAGCTCTTCCTGAAGGACGCGGGCATCGAGATGACGCACGTGCCGTACCGCGGCACCGCGCCCGCGCTGACGGACACCGTGGCGGGCCAGACCAACGTGTTCTTCAGCACGGCCGGCGCCGCGTTTCCGTACATGAAGAACGGCCGCCTCAAGGTGCTGGCCCAGACCCTGCCCAAGCGGCTGGTGGCCGAGCCCTCCATCCCCACGGTGAACGAGGCGGGCCTGCCCGGCTACGAGGTGGTGATCTGGTACGGCCTGGTGGCGCCCAAGGGCCTGCCCCCCGCGATCCAGCAGCGCCTGAACAAGGAAATGAACGCCGCGCTGGCGCAGCCCGAACTGATCGAGCAGCTCAAGAACAATGGCGAAGAGCCTACGCCGGGCAAGCCGGAACAGCTGGCCTCGCAGATCGCGAAAGAACTCGCCGTCTGGAAACGCGTCGTGGCCGAAGCCGGCATCCGCGCGGAATGAGAGGCAGGCTTTCCCACAGGAGCAGGTATGCAAATCAAGATTCCCAGCGTGATGATGCGCGGCGGCACGTCGCGCGGTCCCTTTTTCCTGGCGTCGGATCTGCCGGAGGATCCCGCCGCGCGCGACCAGGTGCTGCTCGCAGCCATGGGTTCGCCCCATGACTACCAGGTGGATGGCATAGGCGGTGCGACGCCTTTCACCAGCAAAGTGGCGATCATCAGCCCGTCGAAGCGGCCCGGGATCGACGTCGATTACCTGTTTGCGCAGGTGCTGGTGAAGGAGCGGATGGTCGATACGAAGCCCAACTGCGGCAACATCCTGGGCGCGGTCGGCCCGTTCGCGATCGAGGCCGGACTGGTGGCGCCGAGCGCCGGCGAGACCGTGGTACGCATTTTCAATGTCAATACCTCGGCCCAGGTGGAAGCCATCGTCCAGACCCCGGACGGGCAGGTGACTTACGAAGGCGATGCCGCCATCGACGGCGTGCCGGGCACGGCGGCGCCCGTCAAGCTCAACTTCCAGAGCGCGATCGGATCGGTCACCGGCAAGCTGCTGCCGACCGGGCGCCCGCTGGACGTCATCGACGGCATCGAGGTCAGCTGCGTGGACGTCGCCATGCCCATGGTGCTGTTCTCCGCCACGCAACTGGGCAAGACCGGACACGAGAGCGCCGAGGAGCTGGATGCGGACACCGCATTGATCGCGCGCATGGAAGCGATCCGGCGCAAGGCGGGCGAACTGATGGGGCTGGGCGACGTGTCGGGCTCGGTGGTGCCCAAGATCGGCCTGCTGGCCGAACCGCGACACGGCGGCACCATCTCGTCGCGCTATTTCGTGCCGTATTCCTGCCACCGCGCCCATGCCGTGACCGGCGCGCTGTGCGTGGCCTCGGCATGCGCCGTGCCGGGCACCATCGCCGCGCGGCTGTCCGGCCTCTCCGCCGCCCCGCCGCAAGGCGTCGTGAGCATCGAGCACCCGTCGGGCACCATCGCTATCGACCTGGACGTCGACCTGGCGGGAGCCAACCCCGCCATCCGCCGCGCCGCCCTCATCCGCACCGCCCGCCGCCTGTTCGAAGGCAACGTCCTCGTCCCCCAGGCCGCCTGGCCCGGCCACAGGCCCTGAGGGCCCACAGCAGGAAACGCCCGTTCCCTGCATTGTTTTAGACCCAGGGCACAGCGGATCCGGCTTTGCCGGTCCGCCAGTGCCGCCCCTTGAGGGGAGCGGCGCAGCCGCACGGGGTGGACTTCCCGTCCGGTCCGCCAGTGCCGCCCCCTTGAGGGGGCCCGCGTAAGCGGGTAGGGGATGGGCCCACTTTTCATGTACTGAAAAGTACCAAAACACGCCTTGATGCAAAGCGGGGCGACGCGCATTCTTCTCCGCGGAGAGACAACAACAAAACGATGCTCCTCGCGCACGGTCCGCCCCCTCGGCTGGAACTCCACGTGCGTGCCGGCTGCTGCGCCGGCGGGAGCGATCGAGCGCGAACCATCATTCATCGAAGCGCAGAAAAATACCGCGCCGTCCGGCGCGGCTTTCTGGGCATACAAATACATGGAGACGACGATGAAGCCCTTGTCCTGCTTTCGCATCCTGGCCTGCACGGCCGCACTGGCAGCGGCGCTGCCCGGCCTGGCGCAGGCTCAGGCCAATTGGCCGAACAAGCCCGTGCGCGTGATTCTTCCTTTCGCCCCCGGCGGCAGTTCGGACCTGGTCGGACGGCAGGTGGCCCAGCACCTGAGTTCCCACTACGGACAGCAGTTCGTGGCCGAGAACCGCGCCGGCGCGGGCGGCAATATCGGCGTCGACGCCGTCGCCAAGTCGGCGCCGGACGGCTACACCGTGGGCATCGGCACGTCCGGGCCGCTGGCCAACAACAAATCGCTGTACAACCCCATGCCGTTCGACGCGGAGAAAGACCTGACGCCGATCGCGCTGGTGGGCGAGATCCCGCTCGTGCTCGCGGTCAATCCGTCAGTGAAGGCCAATACCCTGGCCGAGTTCGTAGCGCTGAGCAAGGCGTCGGCGAACGGCCTGACGGTCTCCAACCCGGGCAACGGCACCATCGGCCACCTGGCCACCGAATACCTCAGCATGCAGGCGGGAGCCAAGCTGCAGCCGGTGCCGTACAAGGGCGACTCGCTGGCGATGGTGGATGCGATGAGCGGCTCCGTGAACGCGGTGCTCGTGCCGGTGACTTCGCTGATTCCCAATATCCAGGCCAACAAGCTGCGGGCGCTGGCGGTTACCGCCAAGACGCGGTTCCCGGCCCTGCCGAACGTGCCCACCGCCATCGAGCAGGGCGTCGATCTGCAGGCCACGGTGTGGAGCGCGATGGTGGGGCCGGCCGGCCTGCCGCAGTCCATCGTCACCTCGCTGAACCAGGAGATCAACAAGTACACCAGTTCGCCCGAAGGCAAGGCCAAGCTCAATTCGCTGGGCATGGTGCCGCTGGCCGCCACGCCCCAGGAACTCCAGAAATTGATGTCAACCGAGGCCGCCAAGTGGCAGGAAGTCGTCAAGGCGGCCCGCATTTCGGTCGAGTGAACATGGATAGATTGCAGTTCTATATCGACGGCGCGTGGGTCGATCCCGCGGCGCCGAGGACCCTGGAAGTCTCCAACCCGGCGACCCAGGAGGCGTTCGCCCGCATCAGCCTCGGGTCGCGCGCGGACGTGGACCGCGCGGCCGGCGCCGCGCGCCGGGCTTTCCCGGGCTATGCCGCCACCAGCGTGGAGCAGCGCCTTGAATGGCTGCGCCGGATCATCGCCGGTTTCCGGGCGCGCCTGCCGGAACTGGCGCGGATGATGACGCTGGAGATGGGCGCGCCCATTACATTTTCGACCGAGCGCCAGGCCACCGTCGCGCTGTTCCATTTCGAGGAAGCCGAGCGCGTGCTGGCGGGGTTCCCGTTCGAGGAGCGCATGGGCGTGGGCATCGTGCGGCGCGAGCCCATCGGCGTGTGCGGCCTGATCACGCCGTGGAACTGGCCGCTCAACCAGGTCGCTTCCAAGGTCGCGCCTGCGCTGGCTACGGGCTGCACCGTGGTCCTCAAGCCCAGCGAGATCGCGCCGCTCAGTTCCATGCTGTTCGCCGACATCGTCCACGAAGCCGGCCTGCCCGCCGGAGTGTTCAACCTCGTCAATGGGGACGGCCCGACGGTGGGGGAGGCGATCGCCGCGCATCCGGAGATCGACATGGTGTCGTTCACCGGTTCGACGGCCGCCGGCATCCGGGTCGCCAAGCTCGCGGCCGACACGGTCAAGCGGGTCGCGCAGGAGCTGGGCGGAAAATCCGCCAACATCATCCTGCCGGACGCGGACATCCGGGCCGCGGTGAAGGCAGGCGTGCTCGCCTGCAATACCAACGCCGGCCAGAATTGCCAGTCGCCCACGCGCATGCTCGTGCCGCGCGCGCAGCGGGATATCGCCTTCGAGGCGGCGCGCGAGGCGATCGCCGCCATTCGCCTGGGCGATCCGCTGGACCCGGCGACGACCATGGGCCCGCTGGTGAGCCAGATGCAGTACGACAAGGTGCAGGCCCTGATCCAGTCGGGCCTGGACGAAGGCGCGACGCTGGTGGCCGGTGGAACCGGACGGCCGGAAGGGCTGGCGCACGGCTACTACGTGCGCCCCACCGTGTTCGGGGACGTGACCCCCGACATGCGCATCGCGCGCGAGGAAATCTTCGGGCCGGTGCTGTCGATCCTCTGCTACGACGATGAAGAGGAGGCCATCGCCATCGCCAACGACACGCCGTTCGGACTGGCGGGCTTCGTGCAATCGCCCGACCTGGACCGCGCCCGCCGCGTGGCCAACGGGATCCGGGCCGGGCGGGTCTACCTGAACGGCGCGCTGTTCGACCGCAGCCTGCCTTTCGGCGGCTACAAGCAGTCCGGCAACGGACGTGAATTCGGCATCTTCGGATTCGAGGAGTATCTCGAGGTGAAAGCAATCCTATGACGAGTGCCGCTACCCATTCCCCCGCCGCGAATGGCGGGGAGGCGCGCTGTTTCGAGGATTTCCAGGTGGGAGAGCGCTGGACCAGCGCGCCCACGGTGGTTACCGAGGAAGAGATCGTCGCCTTCGCGCGTGCCAACGATCCGCAGCCCATGCACCTGGATCCGGAGGCCGCGCGCGCCGGCCCATTCGGCATGCTGATCGCCAGCGGCTGGCAGATCGCCGCGCTGTCCATGCGCGTATTCCTGCAGGCGGGCGGCTACGGCAAGACGCCGATGGTGGGCATGGGCGTCGACGAGCTGCGGTGGACCAAGCCCGTCAAGGCCGGCGACACGCTGGTGGTGGAACGCGAGGTCATCGAGACCGTCCGCTCCAAGAGCCGGCCGGGCGTGGGCATGATCCGCACGCGCGTCACGGTGCGCAACCAGCACGGCGACGCCGTGATGTCGCTGGTCTCGCTGGGCCGCGTGCCGGCGCGGGCGCAGGCCTGACGTTTTTTTTCTCCGATTGTTTTCGATCCAGGGAGTTGTCATGGTGGTTCTCGACCGTCCAGCCGATCTGCAGGCATGGATAGGCAAGGAAATAGGCGTCAGCGAATGGCTGGCCATCGATCAGTCTCGCATCGACGATTTCGCCCGGCTGTCGGGGGACGATCATTGGCTGCACGTGGACGTGGAGCGCGCCAAGCGGGACATGCCGGACGGCAAGACCATCGCGCACGGCTTCATGACCCTGTCGTTCATTCCCTATCTGGTCCGGTCGGTCTATGCCATTACGCATCGCGGCCGGGGGCTGAACTACGGCATGAACCGGGTCCGCTTCGTCAATCCGGTCCAGGTGGGCGACCGGATCCGGCTGCGCCAGCGCATCAAGGAAGTCGAACGCGGCGAGGGCGGCGGCCAGCAGGGCGCCACCCGCGTGGTGTCGGAATGCACGATCGAGATCGAGGGCAAGGAACGGCCGGCGCTGGTCGCGGAATTCCTGATGCTGGTCTATGACGAGTGAGCCCGCCATGAGCCAGAACGTTCACGACATCCTCGCGCGGCAGGCGCAGCAGCCTTTCGTCGATTTCCCGTCCATCATCGCCCGCCACGCGGGCGAGCGGCCGGATGCGCCCGCCTTCGCGTGCGGCGGCGATACGCTGAGCTGGTCGGAACTGGCCCGCCAGGCGGACCGCGTCGCGGCGGCCTGCGCGGCGATGGGCGTGGCGCCCGGCGGCAAGGTCGCCTTGCTGGCGGCGCCAGGCCTGCGTGCAGTCCAGGCTTTCTTCGGCACGGTGCGTGCCGGGGGCTGCGTGGTGCCGCTGGCGACGTCCGCCACGGCGGCGACCTTGCTGGGCATGCTGGGCGATTCGGACGCCAAGGTGCTGGTTGCGGACGCCGATGCGCGCGAGACGCTCGAGGGCGTCGAGGCGGAGCTGGCGGCGATGTTCCCGCAGCGCCTGGTCGCGCTCGATTTCCACGCGCCGGGCTGGCTGGACTGGGACGCCTGGCTCGCGCAGGGGGGCGCTCCGCCGGCGGTCGAGTTCCGGCCGGACCAGCCTTTCAACCTGATCTACAGTTCCGGCACCACCGGCAAGCCCAAGGGCATCCTGCACCTGCACGGCATGCGGTCGCGGCAGGCGAACCGGCGCAGCTTCGGGCTCGGCCCGGAAAGCGCCATGCTGTTGTCGACGCCGCTGTATTCGAACACCACGCTGCAGCCCATGCTGGCAACGGCGGCGAACGGCGGCCTGACGGTGCTGATGCGCAAGTTCGACGCGGCGGGCTATCTTCGGCTGTGCCAGGAACACCGGGTCACCCACACGATGCTGGTGCCCGTGCAATACCAGCGGCTGCTGGCGCACGAAGACTTCGCGCGCACCGACCTGTCTTCCTTCGTGCTCAAGCAGTGCACCGGCGCGCCGCTCGACGCGCGGCTCAAGTCGCTCATCCTGGAGAAATGGCCGGGCGGGCTGCGGGAGGTCTACGGCATGACCGAGGGCGGTTGCAGCTGCGTGCTCGATGCCCACGAGTTTCCGGACAAGCTCGGCACGGTCGGGCGTCCGGCGCCGGACCACGACATGCGCATCGTCGACGAAGACGGGCGGGTGCTGGCCCAGGGCGAAGTGGGCGAGATCGTGGGCTGGTCGCCTTACATGATGGCCGGCTACTACAAGCAGCCGCAGGCTACCGAGGCGTTCTACTGGCGCGACGAATCGGGCATCGCGTTCCATCGCAGCGGCGACATCGGCCGCTTCGACGAGGATGGCTTCCTGATCCTGCTCGACCGCAAGAAGGACTTGATCATCTCCGGCGGGTTCAACATCTATGCGACCGACCTGGAGGCGGTGACGGCCGCCCATCCCGACGTTGCCGACGTGGCGGTCATCGGCATTCCCAGCGAGCAATGGGGCGAGACGCCGCTGGCGCTGGTCGTGCTCCAGCCGGGCCGTGCGCTGGACGCGGAGGCGCTGCGCGCATGGGTCAACGGCCAGGTCGGCCGCACCCAGCGGCTGGCCGCCGTGGAGTATCGGAACGAGTTGCCGCGTTCGGCGCTGGGCAAGCTGCTCAAGCGCGAACTGCGCCAGCCTTACTGGAAATGAGAGAGGACAGCATGGAAAAAGTCTGCCTGGTGACCGGCGCGACCGGCAGGAACGGCGCAGGATCGGCCACCATCAAATTCTTCGCCAGGCAGGGCTGGCGCGTCGTCGTCAATTACTCCCGGGATACCGCGGCGGCGGAAGAGGTGGCCGAGGAATGCCGCGCGCTGGGCGCGGCCGACGTGCTGGTGGCGCAGGCCGACGTGACCAGCGACGAGGCCTGCCGCGCCATGGCGGCCGACATCGAGCAGCGCTGGGGCCGGCTCGACGTGCTGGTCAACAACGCGGCCGTCACGACCTTCAACGACCACAAGAATCTCGATGGCCTGTCGTTCGACGATTTCCAGCGCGTGTTCGCCGTCAACGTTTCGGGCGTGTACGTGGCCACGCGTGCCATGGCCGGGCTGCTGCGGCGCACCGGCAACGCCTCGGTGATCAACATCTCGTCGGTCGGCGGCTTGCGCGGCACGGGGTCGAGCATGGCCTACGCGGCGTCCAAGAGCGCGCTCAATGCGATGACGTTCTCGTTCGCCCGGGTGCTCGCGCCCGAAGTGCGCGTCAATGCGCTGCTGCCGGGCTTCATCGAGGGCGACTGGCTGATCAACGGCATGGGGCGCGAGCGCTATGAAACGGTGCGCGCCGGGCTGATCGCCAAGAACCCGCTCAAGACGGTGCAGACGCCCGAGGAAGTCGCCGAGGCGATCTGGTGGCTGGCGCACGGCCCGGCGGCGCTGACGGGGGAGCTGGTGCAGCTGGATGCGGGCGGCAGGCTGGCCGTTTGAGACCCGCCCGCAAGTCGCACCGTGAGCGGCGCGCAAGGCGCCGCTCACGGTGCGCCGGGGACGGTCAGCCCAGCTTCACTCCCGTCGCATCGCCGGTCAGGTAGCCTACCGCGGCGCCGTTGCGGTCCTTGTAGTTGGCGCGGACCAGCGGGTCCAGCGTGGGCTTGACCACGTCGTGCAGCGGGCTTTCCCAGTCGCCGGGGTGCTGGAAGTTGCTCATGACGTAGGTCCAGCCGTTGATCTCGTCGACCGCATGCAGGCCGGTCGATTCGCCGCCCGAGGGGACGGACAGGATGCGCGACAGTTTCTTGGTGTCGACGTTGTACGCCCACAGGAAGTTGTTGACGTGCATGCCGCTGTCTTCGCCGATGAACAGGGTGCGCAGTTTTTCCGCGAACTTGATGTTGTCGGGGTTGGCGATCTTGTCCGGATGGGCGGTGTTGCCCAGGCTGTCGGGAGCGGCGAGGTCTTCGCCGATCAAGGCTGCCGGCGCGGCCATGTCCACGGGCACCCAGGCGCTGTCTATCGCGCCGCCTGCCGTGTCCTTCTGGCCGCTCTTCAGGTTGAGCGCGTAGACGGCGCCGGCCCTGGGGCCTTCCACTTTGACGCCGCCCGAGCCGTCGAGCATGGTGCTCTGGATGTAGGACATGGCCGAGTAGGCGATCTTGTCCTTGGCGTTCACGGTCGTGCCCTCGAGCTTGGTGAAGCCCATGCTGCCGCCCTTGTAGGCCGCGTAGCGGTGGGTTTCGAGGAACGCCACGGCCTTTTCCTTGCCCGGCTTGATGCGGATCCAGTTGTATTTGCCGTTGAACGGGATCTTGGTGTAGCTGGGATCGCCGGGGTCGGCGGTGGCCAGGTCCATGATGTCGGCCGCGGCATGCGTGTTCGCCAGCGCCTCGATCTCCGCGCTGGTGGCGTGGCCCAGGTTGATCCAGGTCAGCGTGGCCGAGCCCGGGCCGGTGGACGAGGTTTGGTTCCACTTGGCGACGTACAGCGTGCCGGAGGAAAGATCGGTCTCGCGGTCGGCCACGAACATGAACAGGCCGCCGTTGGTCGCGTCGTCGCCCATCAGCACGGTGCGCCGGTCGGGCATGACCTGGACCAGTTCATGCGAAATGCGGCCCAGGCAATAGTGCTTGCGTATGCTGCCGGTGCCGTCCGGGTTGACGGTAACTTCGGGCACGTGGCCGTAGTGGTAGGGGTTGGCCTTGGCGGCGTCGCCGTACAGGTTCAGGCTGTAGGCCTGGAACTGGGTGTTGGCGGCGATCGAGGTGGCGTCCGGCTCGTATTCTTCGCTCGACAGGTGGGTATTCCACGGCGACAGGCTGGCGCCACAGGTGATCCACAGCCCGCGCACGCCGGAGGTATCGACGTTGTGGTACTTGACCAGCGTGAGCTTGCCGGTGGCCGGATCCTGGTCCAGCGTCAGCACGGCGATGGGCGAGGGCAATTGTCCGTAGGTGGAGTTGCCGGCCAGGTCGCGCGAGTTGTACTCGAACTGGACGACGGCGAACACGGCGTTGCCCTTGATGCCGGGAATGCTGGTGCTGGGCAGGGTGAGCAAGGAAGAACCGTCGGGCGAGTCCGAGTAGAACGGACGCTCGGAACCGGGCACCGATTTGTCGATGATGGGCTTGTTGCCGATGTCGTAATAGCCGCCGGCGACGAGGGTGCCGCCCTTGCCGTCGGGCACCTTGTCGCCCGTGATGAAGAAAGGCTGGTAGGCCAGCTTGTAGCTCCGGGTGCTGCCGTCGCTCATGGTGACCGTGAGGCCGGAGCCCACGGTGGTGGTGGCCATCGCGGCCGGAGCGGACAGCGAGGGCGCGCTCATGCCGGTGAAGGCGGCCGACACGTAGCTAGCCGGGCCGGGAGGCGTGGCGGCAACGGCGCCGTCCCCGCCACAGCCGCTCAGCAGGGCGGTGGCGGAGAGGCTGCCCAGCGGCAGCATCGGCGCGCCGGTCAGCAGTTTGAGGGCGTGGCGGCGGGTGGGGTTGGGCAGGTGATTGGACATCTGGATGCTCGACGCTCGTAGAAAGCGCCTGGACTGTTCGCCGGAGCGAAGCAGCCGTGCGGCGCGACGGCGACATCCTAGGAAAATGCATTGACATGACTGTGAAGAAGCGCTGACATGGAGTTGAACGCATCTTGCGCGGGGAGGGATGCGAGTGCAGCGGTTCGGGCGGGGCGAATGGATTATCATGACCTCCCCATGCGACGCAGGCCGGGAAACCGGTCGCCGATTCGACGATAAACGATGCTCGACCCGCTCAGCCTGCTCATCATTACGATAGGTTCGGCCGTCATGGGCATGGCGGTGCTGGGATCATTGCTGCGCAGCGGGATCCCGGGCGTGCGGCGGTGGTTCTGCTCCTGCCTCCTGGCTACCGCCGCGCTGCTGCTGTTCGCCTTGCGGGGCGCGGCGCCGGACTGGGTCTCCATCCTGTGCGCCAACGCCTTGATGACGCTGGCGCTGATGGTGGTGCTGGAAGGGTGCCGGCAGTTCCTGGGCCGCAAGCCCCAGCGGGTGGGGGAGTATCTGGCCTGGGGCGGCATGCTGGCCTGCCTGGCTTTCTGGACCTACGTCCTGCCCGACATCAATCCGCGCATCGTCGTGGTGTCGGCCCTCCACGCCTATCTTTACGGCGCGCTCGCCTGGGCCATTTCGTGCGCCCAGCCTTTTTCCCATCCCCGCTACGCCTACCGTTTCGTCGGCATCACGGCCGCCATCGGCTCGGCAGGACAGGGGCTCAGGGCGCTGCTGTACTGCTTCGAGTTCGCCCATCAGACCGAGCTGATGGAATCGGACTCCCTGAACATGGTCTTCATGGCGATAGGCATCCTGGCCGTGCCCTGCCTGTCGATCGGGATGGTGCTGCTGGCCCACGACCGCCTGGCGTACCGGCTCGAACGCCTGGCCAACCTGGACGAACTGACCGGCATCCTGGGACGGCGCGCCTTTCTGCTGCAGGCCGAATCGGCGATCCGGACCGCGGCGCGCACCGGCCGGCCCCTGTCGCTGGCCATTCTCGACATCGATCATTTCAAGCGCATCAACGATACGCACGGCCATGCCGTGGGCGACCAGGTGCTGGCGCATTTCACCAGCGTGGTGACGGGCAGCCTGAGGGCGAGCGACACCTTCGGGCGCCTGGGCGGCGAAGAGTTCGCCGTCCTCTGTCCGGAAACGCGCCTGGCGGATGCCACCTCCTTGCTGAACCGGCTGCGCACCAAGGTCGCCCAGGCCGGCTGGATGCTCAAGGGCGAGGCGCTGGACGTGCGCTTCAGCTCGGGCGTGGACGAGTACCGCCCGGGCGAGGCGCTGGTGAGCCTGATGGCCAGGGCGGACGCCGCCCTCTACGCCGCCAAGGCCATGGGCCGGGACCGCGTGGTCGGCGTGCCGTACGAAGAGATCCGGCCGGACGCCGAGCCGGCGGACCTGCTGCTGCGCCCTCCCGCTCCCGGCCCATAACGGCCCAAGAGGCTGCTTCACATCCAGGAAAAAGCGGATCCGGCCTTGCCCGTCCGCCGGCTTCGCTCGGCAGCGCGCGTCAGCGCGCAGAGAGGGGAAATAGGTCTTCGAGCAGCCGGGCGAGGTCGTCGCGCGGAGCGTCGGGCTCGGCCGGGTCCTGCGGCTGGGCCCGCATCCGTTCCCAGATGCGCGCGAACGCGGCGGCGCGGGCGGCGACGGCCTGCTCGGTTTCCCGGCGCCAGAACTCCGGCGTTTCGCCTTCGACATAATCGCCGCGGCCGCGCCCGAAATGGATGATGGCCCGGTAGCGCAACAGGCTGGCCACCACCAGGGTTTGCAGGAATTCGTCGTTCAGGCGCATGGTGGCCCGTTCGGTGCCGCGCGCCTTGTTGATGGCGAACGCCGCGCCGGCGAACGAGGCCGCCCCGGCCAGGGCGCCCAAGAGCATGCCCGAGCCGAGCGTCAGGCCGCCCGCGAGCAGATCGGCGGAGGCGCCGGTGGCGGCGCCGGAGGCGATGGCCCCCAGCAGCCCGGCCTGGCCGACGCTGACCGGCGCGCTGATGGCGTAGCGGTCGCGCAGCCGGCGGTCGAGCCGTTCGGCCGCGCTGCCATGCAGGCCGTGCAGGGCCAGCAGCCTGGCGGCAGTGCGGCTGCCGGAGGCCGCCAGCCGCGTGCCGAGCGCGTTCATGGCCCGTTCGCGCGCCGCGTGAGCCGCGGTGCGGCCCAGGCCCAGCACGGCCTTCACGGCCGATCCTTCGTCCACCGGCTCGCTATCGCGCGCGGCCTCGGCGAGCTGGCCGGCGAGCAGTGCCATGGACTGGCGGAAACGGTCGAGATTGCGCTTGTCCCAGGCCGCCGTCAGGCGCGCGTAGGCCGGCTGGCTGGCGGCGGGCAGGCAGTCGCGGATGGCGTCGAACAGCGCGCGCTCGTGCATCCAGCTGCGCGCGAAGGCGTCGAGAGGCAGCACGCCGCGCACCACGCCGTAGGGCTGCAGATGCCGGGCCCAGCGCGCGGCTTCGGCCTGCTCCTGCGCCGCAGGCCGCGGCGGACCCATCTGGTTGAGCAGCACCAGGACGGGCTTGTCCAGCCATTGCAGGATCTGCATCTCGGGGGCCACGTAGCCCGCGTCGTGCGGATCTTCGGCGGCGTTGACCAGGTACAGCACGACGTCGGCGTGGTCGCGCGCAGCCTGCAGCGCGCGCTGGCTGAGCCAGAATGCGCGGTCGCGCACGCGGTCCCAGACTTCGGTGAGAAACCAGCCCACGGGGTTGCCGGCGAGCGCCAGCCGCTTGGCAAGGCGCGCGGAATCGCCAAAACCGGGCGTGTCCCACAGGATCAGCTCGTCGCCGTCGGCGGCCAGCAGGACGTGGCTCTCGGCGTCCTGCGTTACGTGCGCGGCATCGCGCACTTCGCCGATGTCCGCGCCCAGCAGGGTGCGCGCCAGCGTGGTCTTGCCGGCGTTGGTGTGGGAGACCAGGCAGAGCTGGATGCGCAGGCAGTCATCGGGCATCGGCGGGGGGCGGGAGCAGGTCGGTGAAGCGGGCCGGGACGCGATACAGGTCGGCGAAGTCCTGCCAGAGGCGCTGGCGCTCGGCCAGGCGCCGGCCGGCGTCGGCCTGGCCGGCGAGCCGCGACGCATAGCCGGAGGCATCGATCAGCAGGATCAGCCTGCCCGGCAGCGCCTGGGCGAGGTGGGCGACGAACCGGCCGTGGGCGTCCTGCTCGGGCGTGGCCGCCAGGCTGAACAGCGCGGCCGCGAGCGTGGGCGGTTCGCTGGCGGCATCGAGGCCGGGCGCCTCGTCGGGGTCGGCGCCATAGTCGCAAGAGGGCAGGATCACGGCCTGCGCGGTATCGCCCAGCTGCGCGCGGGCCACGCCTTGCAGGGCCTGCGTGCGCGTTTCATCCAGGGCATAGCTGTAGGGCAGGACCAGCATGCGCAGCGGCACCGGGCTCAGGGCGCCCAGCAGCCGGCGGTAATAGGGTTGCGACAGATCCAGGGGGAATGCCGCGTGCAGCCGGGTTTCGCGCCAGCGCGCCCATGCCGCCAGCAGCAGGCGCGGCGCGACCACCACGACGGCCAGCAGCGCCGCGTAGGCATGCACCCAGCGCGCACCGTCCGCCACGCCGTCCGCGGCGCCGAAGCGCATGGCCTGCACCTGCTCCAGCGTAGGCGGCGCGACGCCGAACAGCCATCCCGCCGGCGCGAACAACGCCTCGAGCAGGGCATGCACCTGGGGCGCGGACAGGAAAGTGCTCTCCCAGCCGACGCGATATTCGACGAACAGGCCGCGCGCGTACAGGGACAGCGCGATGCCGGCGCCGAACAGCGCGGCGGCCAGGTGCAGCATGCGCTTGCTGCGCGCCACGGTGAGCGGGGCGGACAGCCTTTGCCATTCGCCCGCGAAACGCGCCAGCGCGGCAGCGAGCGTGGCGGGAGGGCGCCGCCGCAGCCAGCTCGGCGCATGCCACCCCCGCATCTTGCGCAGGGCGATGCGGCGCGCGCCGGGCATGAGCCAGGCCGCCAGCAGCGCCGCGTACATCAGCAGGTTCCAGCCGAGCACCGCCAGCAGCGGCAGCGACAGCAGGTCCAGGCGATGCGGGTTGGCGATGCGCTCGGTCAGGGCGCCGGCCAGCAGGCCGGCGATGGGAACGATCCAGCCCGCCGTGCGGCCCAGCGGATAGGGACGGCGGACCGCGCCGAGCGCCGGCAGGCGGCGCTCCAGCACGTCGAGCAACAGCACCGCCCGGGTATGCAGGAAAGCGTCGGCCGCGTCCGCCTGGCGCGCGCGGCCCAGCGTGCCCATGTTGCGCGCGCTGATGCCGGCCTGCCGGCTTTCGTCGCTGCGCAGCAGCGGGGCGTCGGGGTGGGTGGTTTCGAGCGCGTGGACCAGCACCACGTCCCTGGCCGCACGTTCGTCCATCGGCGTCCTGAAGATTGTCCAGTCGATAGGCCGACTATATCGGAATCGGTGCGCGGCCGCAGTCCGTGCCGCCGGCCTGCTCCGGCGGGCAGGCGCGGCGGATCATGTCGCAGAAGTACTCGGCGGCGGGCGTGAGCGGCAGCGCCGCGCGGCGGATGATGCAGATGGCGGGGCCGGGCAGCGGCTCGCGCACGTGGATCTGTTGCAGCGCTTCGCGTGTGAGCGGAAAGCGGCTCCACTGTATGGGCAGCATGGCGAGCAGGTCGCTATAGGCCAATGCCGTGATGTAGCTCAGCGAGGAATGCGCCTGCATGGCCAGGCGCGGCGGCGGCAGGCCGTGCGAGGCGAACAGCGGGCCGAGTTCTTCCTCGGCGCGCAGCGTGACCGAGGTCGAGATCCATTGCGCGCCGGCGAGTTCGCCCAGCGAGCATGCGCCTGCCAGCGGATGGTCTTTGCGGCCCACGATCATCCTGATGTTGTCGAACAGCTTTTCCTGCGCGAACCCGGCCGGCAATTGGCGCGGCGGCGGCCCGATGTAGCAGTCCAGGCGGCCTTCCCGCAGGTCGGACTCGACGCGCTGGAACACGCCGTCGAACAGGTCCAGCTCTACTTCGGGATAGCGCTGGCGGAACGGTTTGAGCGCGCCGGGCAGCAGCGCGATGTGCGGCACGCTGGACAGGCAGACGCTGACGCGTCCGCGCGCCATGCCGCGCAGTTGCTCGATCTCTTCCTGGGCGCGGCGCAATTCGCCCTGGATGACGCTGGCGCGCCGCATCAGGACCTCGCCCATGGGCGTGAGGGAGGTGCCGCGCGCCTGGCGCTCGAACAGGTCGACGCCCAGTTGCCGCTCCAGTTCATGGATGCTGCGCGTGAGCGCGGGCTGGGCGATGCCGATCTGGCGCGAGGCCGCGCGGATGCTGCCGCGTTCGGCCACGGCAATGAAATCGCGCAATTGGTGGAGCTTCATCTGGGGATAGGCGGAGGGTGGTGATACCTCATAGGTATCGGTTGGGCGATATTGCCATCTTATAGGCGCGGCCGGCCATCCCTAGAATCCCTTCCACGATAGCGTCCAGGCATGCCGCCGCGACGCGGGCGACAGCAGAATGGGAAAAGCGATGGGCGGAACGCAGACGATCAAGACCGACGTGGTCATCGTGGGAGCGGGGCCGGCCGGCCTGGGGCTGGCCATAGAACTGGGGCTGCGCGGCGTGGACTGCGTGGTGGTCGAGCGCAACGAACGGGTCGGCTATGCGCCGCGTGCCAAGACCACCAACGTGCGCACGCGCGAGCATTTCCGGCGCTGGGGCATCGCCGGTGCGCTGCGCGCCGCCTCGCCGCTGGGCGTGAGCTATCCGTCCAACGTCGTCTTCGTGACGCGGCTGGCGGGCCACGAATTGGCGCGCTTCGAGAACGCTTTCTATTGCGCGCCGGGCCGCAACCCGCTGTATTCGGAGCATGCGCAGTGGATCCCCCAGTACAGCGTCGAAGAGGTCATGCGCCGCCGCGCGGAGTCGCTGCCCACGGTGCGCATCCTGTTCAGGCACGAACTGAAGGGGTTCGAGCAGGATGGCCAGGGCGTGCGGGCCCAGGCCGCCGACCTGGCGAGCGGGCAGCCGCTCAGCCTGCACGGCGCCTATCTGGTCGGGGCCGACGGCGCGCGCAGCACGGTGCGCGAGATGCTGGGCATCGCCATGCAGGGCACGTACGGCTTGTCGGCCAACACCAACATCATCTTCCGCGCCCCCGGGCTGGCGCAGGCGCACCGCCACGGCCCGGCCATCATGTACTGGCAGGTCAACGGCGAATCCCCGAGCCTGGTCGGTCCGATGGACAGCGGCGACAAATGGTTCTTCATGGGCACGGGCGTCGCGCGCGGCCAGCAGTTCGATCCCGCCGGGGTCGCGCAGCAAATCGCCGCGGCCACGGGTATCGCCATGCCGTACGAGATACTCAGTTCGGACGAGTGGACGGCCAGCAAGCTGATCGGCGAACGCTATACGGATCGCCGGGTGTTCCTGGCCGGCGACGCCTGCCACCTGCATCCGCCTTTCGGCGGCTATGGCATGAACATGGGCGTGGCCGACAGCGTGGATCTGGGCTGGAAGCTCGCGGCCACGCTGCAGGGCTGGGGCGGCCCGGGCCTGCTCGCCAGCTACGAGGCCGAACGCCGGCCGGTGCACGAGCGGGTGATGGACGAGGCGGTCGCCAACCATGCGCTGCTGGGCAACCAGCTCTGGCGCGACGGCCTGGAGGCCGACGACGAAGCCGGCCGGGCGCTGCGGGCGCAGGTCGGCGCGCTGATCCAGGCGAACAAATTGCGCGAGTTCGTCACGCTGGGCGTCGTGCTGGGCTACCGCTACGACGGCTCGCCCATCGTGGTGGGCGACGGCACCGCGCCGCCCGCCGACGACTACCTGAACTACGTCCCGTCCGCGCGGCCGGGAAGCCTGGCGCCGCACGCCTGGCTGCATGACGGCAGTTCGCTGTACGACCATTTCGGCCCGGGCTTCACCCTGCTGGCCACCGCCGGGGCGGACGAGGGCGACATCGAGCGGGCGCTGTCGGAAGCGCGCCAGGCCGGCGTGCCGCTGACCGTGGCCAGGCCGCGGGAGGCGGTGCTGGGCGACCTCTACCGGGCTCGTCTGGCGCTGGTGCGCCCCGACCAGCACGTTGCGTGGCGCGGCGACACGTGGACCCCCGGCGTGCTGGGTACGGCGACCGGCTGGCGCACCGCCGCCGCGCGGGCGTAGAGCCGGAAGCACTCCGCCTCAGGCCGAGGCGCGTTGGGAAATCCGCTGCGTGATCTCGCCCGCGACATCGCGCAGCCGGTTGGCCAGGTAGTCCTCGTTGAAGGCCTGCACGCGCTCGAGCGATCCCACCGCTGTGATGCTGCCCAGGATGCGCTTGCGTTCGTCGAAGATCGGCGCGGCCAGGCCCGCCTTGTCCGGGTCCAGATCGCCCTTGGAGAGGCAATAGCCGCTGCGCCGTATCTCCAGCATCGCTCGTGAAAAATCTTTCCATGTCTTGCCCAGGCGCTGCATGTCGGCTTCCTGGGCATGTTCGTCGTAGAGCCTGCGCAACTGCCGCGGCGGCAGGTGCGCCAGCACCACGCGCGCGGTGGCGCTGCGCAGCAGCGCCATGGGACGGCCGCGTCCGAAGCGCAGCGGCTCGGGATCCCGCCCCGGGTGGTGATGCACGGTGATCACCGAGTTGCCGTACAGCTCGCTGAGCAGCACGTTCAGGCCGGTTTCTTCCCCCAGTTCTTCCATCAGTTCCCGGCTGTCCGCCAGCATCGGGTCGTACTCGCGCATCTGCAGGTCGAGCTGGATCACCCGCGGCCCCAGCGCGTACCCGCCGGGCAGCCGCACCAGCAGGCCCACCGCGCACAGTTCGCGGATGTAGCGGTAGGCGGTGGCGGGCGCATAGCCCAGTTGGCGGCAGATCACCTCGACGTCCACGACGGATTGGTCGGGCCTGAAGAGGTCCAGGACGTCGAGCATGCGTCGCAGACTGTTCATGAAGCGGGAGCGGGCAGGAAAGAAACAGGCCCGCCAGCGTGCCGCAATGGACGGCCTTTGGCAAGTCGGATGCTGGACGATCATGCTTTTTTATGCAAATTTATCAAATAAATAAAATTACTATCAAAAATAGCCGGGCTATTCTTTTATTTAATTTTCAGTTTTATCTAATAGCGATAATACTGAGAAAAAGGAGTTGGCCATGGCGAATGGAGCCCAAGCATTGTTGACGGCCCTGCACGAGCAGGGGGTGGAAGTCTGTTTCGCGAATCCCGGCACGACCGAGCTGGACGTGGTGCGCGCCCTGGAGGCCGTTCCCCGCATGCGTTGCGTGCTCGGGCTGCAGGAGAATGTGTGCACCGGCGCCGCCGACGGCTACGGCCGCATGCGCGGCGTTCCAGCGGCCACCCTGCTGCACCTGGGGCCGGGATTCGCCAACGGCATTGCCAACCTGCATAACGCCCGGCGCGCCCATACGCCCATCGTCAACCTGATCGGCGACCACATGAGCTGGCACCTGCCGGTCGATGCGCCGCTGACGTCCGACATCGAATCGCTGGCTCGGCCGGTTTCCGGCTGGGTGCACCGCGTGACGAGCGCCGCCGAGGCCGCGCAGGTCGGGCGCGCCGCCGTGCGCGCCAGCCTGGCGTCGGGCGGGCAGGGCGCGACGGTGATCTTCCCGGCCGATTTCCAGGTCGGGCAGGCCGGCGGCGAGGAGGGCGCCCAGGCATGGGAAAGCGCGCCGGCCTCCTCCGGACCGGATCTCGCCGAGTGCGCCGCCCGTATCGAATCCGCCGGCAAAGTCCTGTTCCTGCTGGGCGGAGGCGGCGAGGCCAGCGGCCTGGGAGCACGCGCCCAGTGCGCCGTCGCGCGCCTGTGCCGGGCGCTGGATGCCGTGGCCTACGCGGAAACCTTCCCGGCCCGCGCCGAGCGCGGCGGCGGCCTGCCCGACTTCGACCGCCTGCCGTACTTCCCCGAACCGGCCCGCCAGGTGCTGGATGCCGCCGACCTGGTGGTGCTGGTCGGCGCGCTGCCGCCGGTGACCTACTTCGGCTACGAGGGCCATCCGAGCCGGATGGTCGAGCCGGCGCGCCTGCTGACCGTGGGGGCGCCGGGAGAACCGGTGGCCGACCTGCTGGAAGCCCTGGCGGATCGGCTCGGCGCGCCGGCCTGGAACGCCGACGCGACGCCGCCCCTGGCTCCGGCCAGCGGCAGGCTGACGCCGGAGCGCATCGCCGCCACTGTTGCGCGGCTGCTGCCCGAAGACGCCATCGTCTCGGTGGAAGGCGGCACCTGCGGCTATCCCTTCTATGCGGCGTCGGCCGCGTCGGCCCGGCACACGGCGCTGACCAATACCGGCGGCGCCATCGGGCAGGGCCTGCCGGTCGCGCTGGGCGCCGCCGTTGCCTGCCCCGGAAGGCCCGTGGTGGCGCTGCTGTCGGACGGCAGCACCCAGTACACGGTGCAGACGCTGTGGTCGCTGGCGCACGAGAACTTGCCGGTGATCGTGCTGATCGCCGCCAACCACCAGTACGGAATCCTGCGCAAGGAGCTGGCGCGGGGCGCCGCGCCCGGCGCGCGGGCCGAGGCCCTGACCAGCCTGGAGCGTCCGCGCATCGACTGGACGGCGCTTGCCGCCGGCTATGGCGTTCCGGCGCGCCGGGTCGAGACCGCCGGAGCGCTGGCCGATGCCTTCGGCGCCGCCTGCGCGCAGGGCGGACCGTACCTGATCGAAATGCAACTCTAAAGCTGCCGCGGCGCGGCAAGCCCACGACTCATCGGAGAACATTCATGGACCTGCAATTGAAAGGCCGCGTGGCGGTCATCACCGGCGGCAGCCTGGGTATCGGCCGCGCCACCGCCGAGGCCTTCGCGGCCGAGGGCGCGCACGTGGCGATCGTCTCGCGCACCCAGGCGCAGCTCGACACCGCCGCAGAGGAGATCCGCCAGGCCTATGACGTAAACGTGCTGCCGGTGGCCGCCGACGTGTCCGATACGGAACAAGTGACGGCCATGATGGACCAGGTCGCCGCCCACTTCGGCAGGCTGGACATCCTGGTCAACGGCGCCGCCCATCCCGGCGGCCTGGTGCGCAGCGAGATCGAGCTGGCCGATCCGGAAGGCCTGCTGCAGGACATCAACATCAAGGTGGTCGGCTACATGCGCTGCGCCAAGGCGGCGGCGCGCCACATGCGGGCCGGCGGCTACGGCCGCATCGTCAACATCGGCGGCCTGACCGGCCGCGGCAGCAAGCAGCTCTCGGGCATGCGCAACGCCGCCATCTGCCATATGACCAAGACCCTGTCGGACCAGCTCGGTCCGCACGGCATCACGGTCAACGTGATCCACCCCGGCGTGGTCGAGACGCCCCACATCCGCGAGCTGTACGAAAAAGAGGCCGCCAAGCAGGGGCTGACGGTGGACGAGGTCGAGGCGAACTACGTCCGGGTCACGCCGATCCGGCGCACGCTCACGCCGGCCGAGATCGCCGACACCATCCTGTTCCTCGCTTCGCCGCGCGCGTCGGCGATCACCGGCGAATCGCTGGCGGTGGATGGCGGGATTACGCGCGGGATCTTTCTGTAGCCAGCCTCGGGCGGCGGCATAGGTTGGGAGAAAAGACATGGAAGGCACCTTACTGGTCGGGACGGCGGGGCAGGGCATTCTGCGCAGCACGGATGACGGCGCGACGTGGCATAGGCTGGGGTTGAAGGAAGCGATCGAGTTCGACGGCACGGTCCGCTGCCTGGCGGTGGATCCGGCGGATCCACGCCGCGTGTTCGCCGGCGCCGACTGCGGCATCTGCCTCAGCACCGACGGCGGCGCACATTTTGCGCGCATCGCTTCGCCGGCCGACGGCATGGCGGTGTGGGCGTTCGCCATCGATCCGCTCGACCCGTCGGTCATGTATGCCGGCACCGGCGCGCCGTCGCGCGCGGCGATGTTCCGGTCGCGCGACGGCGGCGCAAGCTGGACGCGGCTGCCGCCGGATATTCCCGAGTTCTGCCGCGGCGTGAACCGGCCGCGCATCCTGGCCATCTGCGTCGATCCCGCGGTTTCCGGCGAAGTCTGGTTCGGCGTCGAAGAGGGCGGAGCCTGGCGCAGCGGCGACCATGGCGACACCTGGATCCGTGTCGACCGCGAGGGCGAGCGGGAAGGCGCCATCGCCAATCCCGACATCCACGGCGTGACCATTCTGCCGCCGGCCGGCGGATCACCCAAGACTACGATGGTGCTGTCGGTCAACACCGTCTATGCCAGTACCGACGACGGCCGAAGCTGGCACGGCGAACCGTCGCGCCTGCGCTTCGACGGCATGTACTACACCCGCACGGCGCAGCCGCTGGCCGACGGCAGCGCGCTGCTGCTGGCGATCGGCGACGGCACGCCGGGCACGCGCAGCCACATCTACCGTTCGACCGACCGTGGCGCGAGCTGGCGCCGGGCGCTGCTGCACACCGCGCCCAACTCCACCTTCTGGACCTTCGGCACGCACGCGGCCGATCCGTCTTTCGTGCTGGCGGGCACCAAGTACGGCCACCTGTTCCGCTCCATGGACGGCGGCCGCAGCTGGTTCAAGGATTGGCGCGACTTCAGCGAGATCACCTCGGTGGCCTGGACGCCGTTCGTCGCGCCGGTGACCGCGCATCCCCAATCGATCGCCTGAGGAATCGCCATGCAAGCGACCCCGCAAGACATCAAGCCGCGCATCACGCGCACCCATCTCGCCCTGTTCGTGGCCGACCCGTTCAAGTCCGGCCCCTGGTACGAGGACGTGCTGGGCATGACCGAGACGGCGCGCGGCGAAAAATGGGTCTTCCTCTCGTTCGGCGTCAAGCACCACGACATCGCGCTGATACGCGCCGAGTCGCCGGACGGCGCGCCGCTCGTGCGCGGCCAGATCAACATGCAGCACTACGGACTGGAGATCGACGGCGACGTGGACGAACTGCGGCGCCTGTACGGGATGCTGCTGCGCAAGAACGTGGAGGTGTTCAAGACCACCGACCACAAGGTCGGCTACGGCCTGTACTTCCACGACCCCGATGGCCACCGCCTGGAGTTCTTCTGCCACACGGTGCACGACGACGAAGAAGGCAAACGCATCCTGCACGACTACAACGCGCCCAGCGAACCGATCGATCTGCAGCCGCTGTAAGCGCCCGCGCAGACAGGAGACGAACATGAAGATGGTGGAAATGCGTACCTACACGCTGGTCCCCGGCGGCGCCGCCGAGTACCTGCGCGTCTATGGCGAATCGGCCCGCGCCCTGCAGGCCCGCATCCTGGGCGATCTGGCCGGGCTTTACCAGACCGAGAGCGGCGAGCTGAACCAGCTGGTGTTCCTGTGGGGCTACGACTCGCTGGACGAACGCGCCCGGCGCCGCGCCGCGCTGATGCAGGACCCGGAGTTCGCGGCCTTCCGCAAGGCCGTCAAGCATTTGCTGGTGCGCCAGGAAAGCCGCCTGCTCAGCCAGGCCTGAGGACGGCAGGAGAATCGCCATGAACCAGACCTGCGACGTGCCGGTCCTGATCGTCGGGGCCGGACCGGTGGGCGCCACCCTGGCCAACCTGCTCGGCGTCTACGGCGTGGGCGCGCTGCTGATCGACCGCAGCCCGGCCATCCTCGAATATCCGCGCGCGGTCGGCCTGGACGACGAGGCCATGCGGACCTTCCAGGCGGCGGGCGTGGCCGACGCCATGCTCAAGGACATGATCCAGAACGTGCCCATGCGCATGTATGGCGCGAAGAAACAGTGCTTTGCCGAGATCCTGCCGGCCACGCGCGAGTTCGGCTGGTATCGGCGCAATTTGTTCTCGCAGCCGCTGGGCGAGCAGGCGCTGCGCGCGGGCCTGGCGCGGTTTCCGCACGTGGCCGTGGAGCTGGGCGTGGAACTGACCGCGGTCGAGCAGGACGCCGCCGGCGTGACCGCGACGCTGCGCGACGCGGCCGGCGCCGAGCGCACGGTGCGCGCCGCCTATCTGCTGGCGGCCGACGGCGGCCGCAGCACGGTGCGCGAGAAACTGCTCAAGCTGCCCTTCGGCGGCCAGACGCATTCGCACAAATGGGTAGTGATCGAGTGCGACCAGGATCCGCTCGACGCGCCTTATACGGCGCTGCATTGCGAGCCCGCGCGGCCCTACGTCTGTCTGAAGCTGCCCTATGGCCTGCGGCGCTGGGAATTCATGCTGTTCGACGGCGAAGACGAACAGCAGGTGCTCGACCCGGCCAAGGTGGCCGAGCTGCTGGCGCCGCACGTGCCCGACCCGGCGCGGCTGAACGTGATCCGCGCGCGCGTCTATACCCACCATTCGCGCATTGCCGGATCGTTCGTCGTCGGCCGCATCTGTCTGGCCGGCGACGCGGCCCACCTGACGCCGCCCTGGATAGGCCAGGGCCTCAATGCGGGGCTGCGCGACGCCTGCAACCTCGCCTGGAAAGCGGCGTGGATCGTGCAGGGGCGGCTCAAGCCGGAAGCCCTGCAGTCCTACCACGCCGAGCGCCACGCCCATGCGCGCGCCATGATAGACCTGGCCGACAAGTTCGGCGCGGTGCTGTCACTGCGCAACCGTTGGCTGGCGGCGCTGCGCGATGCCTTCTTCACGTCCATCCGCGGCGTTCCGGTCGTGCGCGATTACGTGCTGCAAATGAAATTCAAGCCCATGCCGCGCTACCGCGACGGCGTCGTGCAGGACAGCGGCCTGGCCGCGCGCGACCAGCGGGTCGGGCGCATGTTCATCCAGCCGCTGGTCGAGCCCGGCGGCGGCGCGCCGGTCAGACTCGACGATGCGCTGGGGCCGGGCTTCGCGCTGCTGATGGGCGCCCCCGGCCAGCCTCTGCCCGCCGAGCTGGCCGGGCGGCTCGAACTGCTGTCGTGCCGGCTGGCCGTGGCGGCGCTGCCGCGCAGCGGACCGGCGCCCGGCGTGCTTCCCGACGTCCCTCCCGGCATGCTGCTGCTGGAAGATACCGAGAACGCGCTGCATCGCTGGCTGGCCGCCGCGCACGCGGATTGGGTGCTGCTGCGGCCCGACCGCTATGTCGCCGCGGCGGGCCGCCGGGCCGATATGATCGCGGCGCTCGAACGCTTCGTCGCCGCCTTCGTACCGCAAGCCGGCGCCGCCCGCGCCGCTGAGGCCAGGGTACCTTCCGCACTGGAGGCGGCATGAATATCCAAGCTCCCACGGCGCTTTCCGGCGAGGGCGCGCCCGCCTCTCCGGTGCGCAACGTGCTGTTCATCATGTGCGACCAACTGCGCGCCGATGCGCTGTCCTGCTATGGCGCAGCGGGCGCGCTGCGCACGCCCAACATCGACCGCCTGGCGCGGCAGGGCGTGCGCTTCGAACGCGCCTACGTCAGTTCGGCGGTGTGCGGCCCCTCGCGCACTTCGTATTACACCGGTCGCTACCCCTCTTCGCACCGGGTCACCTGGAACCGCGTCCCCATGCCGGCGGACGAATGGAGCCTGGGCGACTACCTGGCCCAGGCGGGACGCGACTGCTGGCTGCTGGGCAAGACCCATTTCGTGCCGGACCGCAAAGGGCTGGCCGCGCGCGGCCTGTCCGCCGAGGGCGCGGCGCGCGAACGCCTGGACGAAGGCGGCTTCAAGGTGCTGGAGCGCTACGACGGCCATTTCGAGATGGAGCCCGGCAGCGCCTACCGGGACTACCTGGTGGCGCGCGGCTACGACCGCGAACGGCCCTGGGAGCGCGACGTGATCGGCAGCGACCATGCGGACGGCAGCTTCGCCACAGGCTGGCTGCTGCGACACGCCGGCCTGCCCGCGCGCGTGGCCGAGCGCGACTCCGAGACCGCGTATCTGACGGACCGCGCCATGGCGTTCATCGACGCGCAGGGCGAAGCGCCATGGGTGCTGCACCTTTCCTATATCAAGCCGCATTGGCCCTACAAGGCCCCGGCGCCCTATCACGACATGTTCACGGCCGCCGACGCCGCGCCGCCGCTGCGGGGCAGGGAAGAGCGCGAGCGGCCGCACCCGGTGCACGCGGCCTACCAGCGCCACGAGGAATCGCTGTCCTTCGCCCAGGACGAAGTCTGGCAGGCGGTGCGCCCTGTCTACATGGGGCTGGTCAAGCAGATCGACGATCACATCGGCAGGCTGCTCGACCATCTGGAGCGATCCGGCCGGATGCGCGACACCATGATCGTGTTCTGTTCGGACCACGGCGACCTGCAGGGCGACCACTGGCTGGGCGAGAAGGAGTATTTCTTCGAAGGCGCGGTGCGCGTGCCGCTGATCGTCTACGACCCCGCGGGCGAAGCCGATGCGCGGCGCGGCCACACGGCCGCCGGGATCGCCGAATGCGTGGACGTGGTGCCGACCATCCTCGATGCGCTCGGCCTGGAGATCCCCGCGCACCGCGTCGAGGGCCGCTCGCTGCTGGCCGCGACGCGCGGGCGCGACGCCGGTCCGGTGCGCGAGTTCGCGGTGGGCTTTCTCGACTACGCCTACCGCGAGGCGCGGCTGTTCCTCGAGCGCGGCGTGACCGAATGCGGCGGCATGATGCTGGCCGACGGCCGCTACAAATACCTGTACTGGCAAGGCTTCCGGCCGCAGCTGTTCGACCTGCGGGACGATCCGCACGAGCTGCGCGACCTGGCCGCGGAAGCCCGGGCGGCGCCGGTGCTCAAGCGAATGGGCGAGGCGCTGTGCGAGTGGAACTGGCAGCGCAGCCGGCGCTGCACGGAGACCTTCGAGCAGGTCCGAGCCCGCACCCATGCCCACGAACGAATGATGAACATCGTCATCGGGCGCTGGTAGGCCCGCTCCTTTTATCAAGGCCGGGGGGCATCCCGGCCCCGCCGTTACCGGAGAGCATCATGGCTAGTCTGAAGTTTCTTTCGGCCTTCCTCGCGCTGGCCTGCGTCCTGAGTTCCATTGCCCGCGCCGAGACGGCCTGGACGCCGGAGCAAGTCCGGATCGTGGTGCCCTACCCGCCGGGGACCGAGCCCGACGTGCTGGCGCGCGACATCGGCAACCAACTGGGCAAGCGCACCGGCAAGGTCTTCGTCGTAGAGAACAAGCCCGGGGCCAACGCCATCATCGGCGCCGCCAACGTCGCCAAATCCGCCGGGGACGGTTCCGTGCTGCTGATGGTGGACCGGCTCGCCCTGGTCACCAACCCGTTCCTGTACGCCAGCCTGCCCTACGACTGGCGCAAGGAGCTCAAGCCGGTGGCCGACGTGGGCCACATCGACCTGTACGTGGCGGTGCGCGCCTCGCTGGGAGTGAACGACTACAGAGGGCTGATCGCCAAGGCCAGGTCGTCCGCGGGCGCGGTCAATGTCGGCACCGGCGGCAACGGCCACGTCACCCACCTGGGCATGGCCATGCTCGCGAATTCAGAAGGGGTCGACTTCACCTACGTGCCTTTCAAGGGCGTCGCGCCTGCCGTCACCGCGCTGCTGGGCGGAGAGGTGGACGTGCTCATGGCGGGCGGCCTGGTGATGAGCCAGCACTTGCCCAGCGGCAAGATCAAGGTGCTGGCGATGGGAGCGGACAAGCGCAGCGGCTTCATGCCCGACGTGCCGACGCTCGCGGAAGCGGGCGGCAAGCCCGGCGCGATTCCGTCCACGGTGTTCTCGATGTTCGCTCCGGGCACGATGTCCGACGCGCTGGCCGAGCGGATCAACGGCGAGATCCGGGCGGCGATGGACGACGCCGCGCTGCGCGCCAACTACGCCAAGCGCGGCGTGGAGATCCGCGTTCCCGCGCCGGCCCGGCCGCGCGCCGACATGGAGCGCGATTCGGTGGATTACGAGAAGCTGATCAAGAAGCTGGGCATCACGTCGCAATGACGGCCGCCGCTGGGAGCGCATCCATGTACCGCAAACTGGCTTTCTACATCGACGGCGAATTCTCCGGCGCCGAAGGGCGCCACGCCGGGGACGTCGCCAACCCCGCCACCGGCGAGGTGATCGGGCGCCTGCCCCACGTCGGCCCGGCCGATCTCGACCGTGCGGTCGCGGCGGCCGAACGCGCCTTCGCGTCCTGGCGGCGGACGTCTCCGCTGGCCCGCTCCGACCTGCTGCGCAAGGTCGCGGCGCTGATCCGCGAGCGCGCACCCGATATCGCCCGGGACATCACGCTGGACGAGGGCAAGCCGCTGGAGGAAGCGCTGGTGGAAGTGACTTCCTGCGCCGAGCACGTGGAGTGGCATGCCGAGGAATGCCGGCGCATCTATGGCCGGGTGATTCCGCCGCGCCAGCCCGATGTGCGGCAGTTCGTGGTGCGCGAGCCGGTCGGCGTCTGCGCCGCGTTCTCGCCGTGGAACTTTCCGTTCGCGCAGGCCGTGCGCAAGGTGGCCGCGGCATTGGCCGCCGGCTGCACGCTGATCCTGAAGGGTCCGGAAGAGTCGCCCAGCGCCGTGGTTGCCATGGCCGAACTGTTCCACGATGCGGGCTTGCCGGCCGGCGTGCTCAACATCGTCTGGGGCGATCCGGCGGCGATCTCGCGGCATCTGATCACCGCGCCGGCGGTGCGCAAGATTTCGTTCACCGGTTCGGTGCCGGTAGGCAAGCAACTGGCGGCGCTGGCCGGCGCGCACATGAAGCGGATGACCATGGAGCTGGGCGGCCATTCGCCGGTGCTGGTGTTCGCCGACGCCGACGTCGACCGCGCGGCGCAGATGCTGGCGCGCTTCAAGCTGCGCAATGCCGGCCAGGTGTGTGTCTCGCCCACGCGCTTCTACGTGCAGCGCCCAGCCTACGCACGGTTCCTGGAAGCATTCGCGCACGAGCTGTCGCAGGCGCGCGTGGGCGACGGCCTGGATCCGTCTTCCCAGATGGGGCCATTGGCCAACCCGCGCCGGGTGGCGGCCATGGCCGACCTGGTGGCGGACGCCGCCGGCCGCGGCGCGCAGGTCGTGACGGGCGGTCGCAAGGTGGGCGAGGAGGGCTGCTTCTTTGCCCCGACCGTGCTGGCGGGGCTGGGCGACGATGCCCGCATCATGCGGGAAGAGCCGTTCGGCCCGGTCGCGCCGGTGGTGCCGTTCGACACCGAGGACGAGGCCTTGCAGCGCGCCAATGCCCTGCCGTTCGGCCTGGCCTCGTACGTTTTCACCGAATCGCTCAAGACCGCGACGCGCGTGGCCAACGGCCTGGAGGCGGGGATGGTCAACATCAACCACTTCGGCATGGGGCCGGCCGAGATCCCCTTCGGCGGGATCAAGGACAGCGGCATCGGCACCGAGGGCGGCGCCGAGACCTTCGACGGCTATCTCGTGACCAAGTTCATCACCCAGCTTTGAGACAGCGGCGGCGCTATGCGGCGCCGCCGTCTTCTCCCCGCAGTGTCAGGGTGTAGTCCCGCAGCAGGCCGATGGCCAGTTCGCAGGCCGGGTGGCGCTCGCCGCCGCGCGGCAGGATCGCGCCGATCTGCTGCGTCGGCAGCGCCAGACCTTCCAGGCAGCGGACGCCGCCCAGCGCGGCCAGCCGGCGCGCTTCGCTGCGCGGCACCAGCGCGAGCACCGGATGCAGTTCCACCATGCGCACGTCCTCCGGTCCCAGCGTGGAAACGATGCGGGCCGGCGGCGGGGCCAGGTTCTCGGCCAGAAAGGCCTGCTCCACCAGATGGTAGGCGAAGGTGCCCGGCGGCGGCATGACCCAGGTCTGGGCCGACAGCGCCGCCAGCTCGGCGTGCCCGGCGCCGGCCAGCGGATGCGAGGCACCGCATATCACGGCATAGCTGTCGCGGTAGATCGGGTGGTACTCGAAGTCGGTCAGCCGGAAGCCGGCGTCGCAGCGGCCGAATGCGATGTCTATCGACTTGGCCGCCAGCTCGGCGTGCATCTGTTCGCGCGTGCCGTGCCGCAGGCTGACGGATACGTCCTGCCGGGCCAGCGCGTAAGGCAGCGCCGCGGCCACCTGCGCCGCGGCGAAGCGCGTGGCGCCCACGGCCAGCGGGCCGCTGCGCCCGCGCGACCCCGTTTCCCGTTCCAGGTCCTCGACATTGCGCAGCACCGCGCGGGCGCGCTGCAGCGCGGCCTTGCCGGCGCGGGTCCAGGCCAGGCCGTCGGGGGTGGCGTCGAACAGCGGGTCGTGCAGGATCTCGCGCAGGTCGCGGATGGCCTTGGATACGGCGGGCTGCGTAATGTGCAGCGACTGGGCGGTGCGCGTCACGCTGCCCTGGTCGCCCAGCATGACGAGCAGCCGGAGGTGGCGCAGCGTGAGGCGGCGGAGTAGGTCGCTCATGGGGCATAAACAGGGAGTTATGGACGGCACTGCGCTTTTCATTATCCGCGCGGGTTCGTCCTCCCTAGAATGAAATCTCCATCCAGTTTCGGAGACGACGATGCTTACCCGGCGCACTTTCATGAGTGCTGCGGCCGCGTCCATGATGACGTGCGGCGCAGTACGCAGTCAACCCGCCAAGCGGCTGCGGTTGCTGGCCGCGGGGCCCGCGGGCGGGGCGGTGGACGTTGCCGCGCGCATGGTGGGCGACCAGCTGCGGGCGGCGGGCTATCTGGCCATCGTCGAGAACCATGCCGGCGCGGCCGGCCAGCTGGGCGTCGAGGCGCTGCTGCGTTCGCCCGCCGACGGCGGCACCGTGCTCGTCACGCCGCCCGGCGTGTTCACCATCGCGCCCCACGTCAATGCCGGCATCGGCTACCGGCTCGCCGACGTCTCCTGCCTGACCACCTTGTGCGGCTACCAGTTCGCCTTCGCAGTGGGGCCGGCTGCCAAGGCGCGCACCATGGCCGACTTCCTCGCCTGGGCCAAGAAGCATCCCGCGGAGGCCTCCTACGGCACCCCCGGCGCGGGCACCGAGCCGCATTTCATCGGCGCCGAGATCGAGCGGCTGTCGGGCGCACCGCTGATACACGTGCCCTATCGCGGCGGCGCGCAGGCCATGAACGATCTGTCCGGCGGCCACCTGCCGGCGGTCATTTCAGCCCTGCCCAATCTGGTGACGCCGTACAAGGCCGGCAAGGCCCAGGTCCTGATGATGACCGGATCGCAGCGCAGCGCCTTCATGCCCGACGTCCCCACCGTATCGGAATGCGGTTTTCCCGAGCTGGCGAGCAATCTGTTCTATGGCGCCTATACGCAGGCCGGCGTGCCGGCGCCGGTGCGCGCCGCGCTGACCGAGGCGATCATCGCCGCATGCAAGGTGCCGGCTTATGAAGAAGGGCTGCGGCGCATGTCGCTGGATCCGCTGACCCTGAGCAGCGCCGAACTGGACGCTTCCATGCAGGCCATGGATGCCAAGTGGGCGGCGGTGATCAAGCGCACCGGCTTCACGCTGGAGAAATAGCAGGCATGACCGCTTCCGGCAATGTCCTGGTACTGCTCTCGGACGAGCACAATCCGTGGGCCGGCGGCTTTGCCGGCCACGCCTGCGTGCGCACGCCCAACCTGGATGCGCTGGCGCGGCGCGGCACCGTGTTTGAACGCGCCTGGACGCCGAGCCCGCTATGCGTGCCGGCGCGCGCCAGCCTGGCCACGGGGCGATACGTCCACCAGCACCGATGCTGGGACAACGCACTGGCCTACGACGGCAGCCAGCGGTCGTGGATGCAGGAAGTTTCGCAGGCCGGCCTGGTCGCCGACTCCATCGGCAAGCTGCATTTCCGCAGCGAGCAGGATCCCGCCGGGTTCCGGCAGCAGATCCTGCCCATGCACATCCCCGGCGGCATCGGCCAGGTCTGGGGTTCGGTGCGCAATCCGCTGCCCGACGAATCCATGCCTTCCGGCATGTTCAAGTCGCTCGGCGCGGGCGAGTCGCAATACAACCGCTACGACCGGGCGGTGGCCGGGGAGGCCCGAGCCTGGCTGCGCGAGCATGCCGGCGATGCCCGGCCGTGGGCGCTGTTCGTCGGCCTGGTGGCGCCGCATTTTCCGCTCGTCGTGCCGCAGGCCTACCTGCGCCGCGTGCTGGACGATCCCGCGCTGGACGCCTGCCTGCCCGAGCGGGACGCGGCGCATCATCCCTGGATCGCGCGCGCGCTGGCCTACATCGATCATGGCGCCGCGCTGGGCGGGGCCGAACGGGTGAAGCTGGCGGTGGCGGCCTATCTGGCGCTGGTCGAGTTCATGGACGACCAGATGGGAACCGTCCTGGACACGCTCGAACAGACCGGCCTGGCGGAACGCACCACCGTGATCTACGCCTCCGACCATGGCGACAATCTCGGCGCGCGGGGCCTCTGGAACAAGGGCACGCTATACCGCGAGGCCGCCGGCATTCCGCTGCTGCTCGCCGGGCCGGGCGTGCCGGTGGGCCAGCGCTGCCGCACCCATGCCAGCCTGGTGGACATCTACCCGACCGTGCTCGACGCCATGGCGCTGCCCGAGCCGGACGCCGGGCTGCCTGGCCGTTCGCTGCGGCGGCTGGCCAGCGAACCCGAAGACGCGACGCGCGTGGTGCTGGGCGAGTACCACGGCGTCGGCTCCCCCAGCGCGGGCTACTACCTGGTGCAGGGCCGCTACAAGTATCACCACTACGTCGGCTATCCCCCCGAATTGTTCGACCTGGACGCCGATCCGCACGAACGGATCGACCTGGCCGCGCGGCCGGAGATGGCCGCCACGCTGCGCGCTTTGCGCGATGCGCTGTATGCGCGGCTGGACCCGGACGCCGTCGATGCGCTGGCCAAGCGCGACCAGGATGCCCTAGTGAGCAAGGCCGGCGGCCCGCAGGCCGCCTTGCAGACCGGACACCGGGGCGCCACGCCCGTTCCTTCATCCGCCATCGGAGATCCCCGTTCATGAGCGCATCGACCGTCAACCGCCATACCGTGGGCGATGCCCTGGCCCAGTACCTGCACGCGCTCGGCGTCAGGCAGGCCTACGGCGTGCTGTCCATCCACAACATGCCGCTGCTGGACGCCCTCGGCCGCGACGGCCGGATCCGCTACATCGGCGCGCGCGGCGAAGCCGGCGCCGTGGGCATGGCCGATGCGTGCGCCCGCGTGACCGGCGGGCTGGGGGTGGCGTTCACCAGCACCGGCACGGGCGCGGGCAATGCCGCCGGCGCGCTGGTCGAGGCCTGGACCGCGGGCACGCCCCTGCTGCACGTCACCGGGCAAGTGGCGCTGCCCTACCTGGAACGAGGCCGTTCCTACGTGCACGAAGCCAAGGACCAGCTCGGCATGCTGCAGTCCGTGTCCAAGGCGGCGCTGCGCGTCTGGTCGGCGGAAACCGCGATGGCCACGTTCCAGGAAGCGGTGCGGCTGGCGCTGACCCCGCCCTGCGGGCCGGTGAGCGTGGAGATTCCGATCGATCTGCAGGGAGCACTGGTCAATGCGGGCAACCCGCCCGGCCGCCCGCGCATCGTGCCGCTCGAACCGGACCGGGAAGCCCTGCGCGACCTGGCGGACACCTTGGCGTCCGCGCGCCGGCCAGTGCTGTGGGTGGGCGGCGGCGCGCGCCATGCGGGCGCGGAGATCGCACGGCTGCTGGACCTGGGCTTCGTGGCCGTGACCACGCTGCAGGGCAAGGGCACGGTGCCGGAAGACGACCCGCGCACGCTGGGCGCCTTCAATGGCCAGCCCGCCATCGAGGCTTTCTACGAAACCTGCGACGCGATGCTGGTGGTGGGCTCGCGCCTGCGCGTGCCGGAAACGCTGACCCATACCCTGAAACTGCCGCGCACGCTGTTGCAGGTCGATTCCGACGCGCTGGCCGACCAGCGCGCCTACCCGACCGCGCGCTTCGTGCAGGCCGACGCGAAGCTGACGCTGGCGCGCCTGGCCGATCTGCTGCAGGGGCGCATGCGTATCGACCCTGCCCTGCGCGACGACGCGGCGCGCGCGCGCCGGCAGGCCGAGGGCGCCATGCGCGGCGCCATCGCGCCGTACGACCGCATCGCCGATGCGCTGCAGGCCGTGTGCGGCCGCGACTTCGGCTGGGTGCGGGACGTCACCATTTCCAATAGCACCTGGGGCAACCGGCTGTTCGAGGTCTTCGAGCCCGGCCAGGGCGTGCACGCCGTGGGCGGCGGTATCGGCCAGGGCCTGGCCATGGCGATAGGCGCGGCCACCGGCAGGCCCGAGCGCAAGACCTGGCTGCTGGCCGGCGACGGCGGCTTCATGCTGAACCTGGGCGAACTGGCAACCGCCGTGCAGGAGCGCACCGGCATCGTCATGCTCGTCATGAACGACGGCGGCTACGGCATCCTGCGCAACCTGCAGGACGCCGACTACGGCGGGCGGCGCTACTACTGCGATCTGCACGGCTTCGAGCTGGGCGCCCTGGCCGGATCCGTGGGCATGGACCACATCGCCGTGCGCAGCCTGGACCGGCTGGAAGACGTGCTGCGCGATGCCGCCGGCCGCGACGCGCCGGCCGTGCTGGTGGAGTTCGACATGCGGGCCATCGGGCCGTTTGCCAAGCCGTTCTCCGGCCCGCCGCTGGCCCGGGGCTAGCGCCGCGGCCGGCCGCGCGGGCCGCCGGCTACTTGTCCGAGAACTCGTCGAAGATCAGGTTGCGCAGCCACTGGTTGGACGGTTCGCGGTGGTACTTGGCGTGCCAGAACAAGTGGATGCCTATCTTGGGCAGGGCGACCGGATGCGCGGCCGCCTTCAGCCCGAACGGTTCCAGGCATTGGTCGGCATACCGTTCCGGGACCGTGGCGATCATGTCGGTGGTCTGCAGGATGTGGCCGATGGCCACGAAGTGCGGCACGGTCAGCCGGACCTTGCGTGCGATGCCTTTCTTCTGCATGAACTCGTCCACCATGCCATGGCCGGTGCCAGCCGATACCGCGACCACGTGCTCGGCCTGGCGGAACGCATCCAGCGTCAGCCGCTGGCCGTCCAGCTCATGGCCGCGCCGGTACAGGCAGACGTACTTCTGCGTGAACAGCCGGCGCTGGAAGAAACCGGCCTTCAACTGCGGCAGCAGGCCGATGGCCAGGTCGACCTGGCCGGTCTCCATCTCGTCCTTGAGATGGATGGTGGTGTTGCGCACCGTGTTGATCGACACTCCCGGCGCGATCCGCGCGGCGGCTTCCATCAGGCGCGGCAGGAAATAGATCTCGCCGATGTCGGTCACGGCCAGCGTGAATCTGCGGTTGCTGGCGGCGGGGTCGAAGCTGCTGCGGAAATTCAGCGTGTCCTGAATGGTGCCCAGCGCGCGGGCGATCGGCTCGGCCAATTGCCGCGCATACGGCGTGGGCTCCATGCCGCGCGTCGTGCGCAGGAACAACTCGTCCCCCAGCAGCTTGCGCAGCCGGTTCAGCGCATTGCTCACCGCCGGCTGGGTCAGCCCCAGCTTCTCCGCCGTTCCCGAGACCTTGCGCTCGATGAGCATCTGGTTGAAAACCACCAGCAGATTGAGATCGATGTCTTTAATGTTCATCCGTCTTGAGACAATTCTTTCGTTCGGCCCAGGGTGCAGCGGATCCGGCTTCGCCGGTTCGCCAGCACCGCCCCCTGCGGGCGCGCGCAGCGCGCAGGGGGGGGCTATCCTATTCATAGATTTTATGGGGACTATTCACCGGGTGCTATATATAAATGTGCGGGGGCTTCCTATACTGGCGTCGAAAAGCAAGAGCTATTCCATGCCGGCAGCGGACGCGGCATCACTATCCTCACCTGGAGACACGCATGAACGACATGGCCGTCTTCCCCCGCGAACTCGAATGGCAGGGCAGCGGTTCGAGCCGCATCCCGTTCTGGGCCTATACCGACGAGTCGTTGTACAAGAGAGAGCTGGAGCGGTTTTTCTATTCCGGCCATTGGAACTACGTCGGACTGGAAGCAGAGATTCCCAATCCCGGCGATTTCAAGCGCACCGCGATCGGCGAGCGTTCGGTCCTCATGACGCGCGCGGAAGACGAATCCATCCATGTGATCGAGAACGTCTGTGCCCACCGCGGCATGCAGTTCTGCCGCGAGCGCAGCGGCAACCGCAAGGAACTGGTCTGTCCTTATCATCAGTGGAACTACACGCTGAAGGGCGACCTGCAAGGGGTGCCGTTCCGCCGGGGCGTCAAGCAGGCGGGCAAGGTCAACGGCGGCATGCCGGCCGACTTCAAGACGGCCGACAACAACCTGAACAAGCTCGAGGTCGCTACGCGTGGCGGCGTGGTGTTCGCCTCCTTCGACCACGAGGTGCCGCCGCTGGAGGAATTCCTCGGGCCGGTGATCCTGGGCTACTTCGACCGCCTGTTCAACGGCCGCAAGCTCAAGCTGCTGGGCTACAACCGCCAGCGCATCCCCGGCAACTGGAAGCTGATGCAGGAGAACATCAAGGACCCCTACCACCCGGGCCTGCTGCACACCTGGTTCATCACCTACGGACTCTGGCGCGCCGACAACAAATCCGAACTGAAGATGGACGAGCAGTTCCGCCATGCCGCGATGATCTCCACGCGCGGCTCGGCCGGCGTGAAGTCGGAGGTCACCGCGGGCGTGACCAGCTTCAAGGAAAAGATGGAGATCAACGACAAGCGGCTGCTCGACATCGTGCACGAGCCGTGGTGGGGCGAGCCCACCGCCGTGATGATGACCATCTTCCCGAGCGTTATCTTCCAGCAGCAGGTCAACAGCGTCTCTACCCGCCACATCCAGCCCAACGGCCACGGTTCGTTCGATTTTGTCTGGACGCACTTCGCATTCGAGGACGACACGCCCGAGATGGTCCAGCGCCGCCTGATCCAGGCCAACCTGTTCGGCCCGGCCGGCTTCGTATCGGCCGACGACGGCGAGGTGATCGAGTTTTCGCAGAGCGGCTTCGAGCAGAAGCCCTACCATCGCGCGCTTGCGGAACTGGGCGGCACCGGCGTCGAGAACACCGACCACATGGTGACCGAAACGCTGATCCGCGGCATGTACGACTACTGGCGCAAGGTCATGGAAATGTGAGGTCCCCCCCTACGCGCTGCGCGCGCCCCCCGGGGGGCGGCACTGGCGGACCGGCGGAGCCGGATCCGCTGTGCCCTGGGTCGGGTAAGAGGGGGAAGCGAGAAGTGCTTGGAGAGAGAATGATGAACGATTTGCAGACTTACCTGGACGTGGCCCGGCTGCATGCCGACTACGCGGCGGCGGTGGACAGCCGGCAATGGGCGGAGTGGCCCGAGTTCTTTCTGGACGAGTGCGAGTACAAGATCCAGCCGCGCGAGAACTTCGATCGCGGACTGCCGCTGGCCACGCTCTACCTGATCAGCAAGGCCATGCTGAAAGACCGCGTGTACGGCATCAGCGAGACGCTGTTCCACGACCCCTATTACCAGCGGCATGTGTGCGGCCTGCCTCGCATTCTGCAGGAAGCGGGCGGGGAGCTGCAGGTGGAGGCCAACTACGCCGTGTTCCGCACCAAGCTCACGGGCGAGTCCACGGTCTTCAACGTGGGCCGCTACATCGACCGCATACGGCGCACGCCCGACGGGCTGAAGTTCGCGTCGCGCCTGTGCGTGTTCGATACCGAGATGATTCCCAATTCCCTGATCTACCCCATCTGAGGTGACCGATATGTCTGAATGGATCGATGTGGCGGCGACCGACGACGTGCCCGAAGAGGACGTCATCGGCGTGGCGGCGGCGGGCAAGGACGTCGCGCTGTACAGCGTCGAGGGCGAGTACTACGCGACCGACAATCTCTGTACGCACGGCCACGCACGCCTGTGCGATGGCTTCCTGGAAGGACACGAGATCGAATGCCCGCTGCACCAGGGCAGGTTCGACGTGCGCAGCGGCAAGGCCATGTGCGCTCCGCTGACCGAAGACGTCAAGACCTATCCGCTCAAGGTCGAGGCCGGCCGCATCTGGCTGCAGCTCGGCTAGCGTCGACAGGCCCGGACCGTCAGCCGGGCACGACGAGGAACAGGCGGGCGAGGATGGCGACCACGCCGGCAATGAGGGAGCCCGTCATCCAGCGCAGAAGATTCAGGTCCGCGCCGAGCCTATCCATTCGTCCCTCCAACTGCTGCACGGCCTGCCGGAGGTCCTCCTGCGTGACGCCGCCGAGGTTGTCGAGCTGGACGATCTCCGCCAGCACCTGAGCCTGAGCCTTGGCCTGTTCACGGGTGAAACCCGATTCCTCCAGGCGCTCGGTGACTTTGAGGGTGTCGAGTGCGTAGGGCACGGCGGGCATGTCCTTTCTTCCTGTATGTGGCTATCGTAGCAAAAGTGGCGGGGGAAAACCCCTCTTCGATATGCCAGCATGCCTGTTCCGCGCCGTCGGGTCTGTGCGGGGGAATACGACGGACGGGAAACGCCTAATCGAGCTTGACGTTGGCCTGCCGCGCCACCGCCCCCCACTTGGCCCGGTCGGCTTCGATGAACGCCGCGAATTCCGCGGGCGTGTTGCCTTTGAGTTCCCCGCCGTACGAACGCCACTTCGCCGCCAGTTCCTGCGACTGCGCGGCCTTGCGCATGGCCGCGCTGAGTTTGTCGACGATGGCCTTGGGCGTGCCGCTGGGCGCCAGCAGCCCTTGCCAGGCGATGGGTTCAAAGTCGGCCAGGCCCGCCTCGGCGAAGGTGGGCACGTCGGGAAAGGCGGGATGGCGCTGCTTGCCGGTGATGGCCAGCAGCTTGAGCTTGCCGGCGCGGATGTTGCCGGCGGCCGCAGGCAGGCCGTCGAACATGATCTGGACTTGTCCGGCCAGCAGGTCGGCGTACGGGCTGTTGCTGTTGTAGGGCACGAAGCTGGGCTGGCTGCCCGTGGCCATGCCGAACCAGACGCCCGACAGGTGCGAATAGCTGCCCGGCCCTTGGGTGGCGACGTTGATGCTTTCGGGCTTGGATTTCATCAGCGCGAGCAGGCCCTGCACGTCGCCGGCCGGCAGCCGGGGCGTGGCGATCAGGCCGGTATTGAGCAGGCCGAGCAGGCTGACCGGCGCGAAATCCTTGGCGACGTCGAAGGGCAGGCGCGAATACAGATGCGGCAGTACCGACAGCGTGCTGGTGGTGCCGATGTACAGCGTGTAGCCGTCGGCCGCGGCGCGGGCCGCCGCTTCCGTCCCGATGATGCCCGATGCGCCAGGGCGGTTGTCCACGAATACGGTCTGCCCGAGGACCTTGGTGAGCTCGGCGGCGATTTCGCGCGCGTTGGCGTCCGGCCCGGTGCCGGCGGCGAACGGCGCAATGATGCGCACGGCGCGGGCCGGGTAATCCTCGGCCTGGACGGCGGCCGAAGCGAAGGTGGCGGCCGCCAGGGCGGCCAGGCCGAGGTTGCGCAACAAAGCAGGCATGGTTGATCTCCTTTGGTTAAAAAATATTGTCTGTTATCAAAATACAAGAATTTATGTATATTTAAAACATGTATGCGATTTCAAATCAATATTTTTCTCGATAAAAGAGAACGCAGGAGAAAATTTGAAGAAGATCTTCGACGTCGCCATCGTCGGCTACGGCCCGGTGGGCGCGATGCTGGCGAACCTGCTGGGCCGGGCGGGGCTGTCGGTGCTGGTGCTGGATCGGGATGCCGAGGTTTATCCGCTGCCCCGCGCCATCCACTTCGACGGCGAGGTGATGCGCGTCTTCCAGGCGGCCGGGCTGAAAGCCGAGGTGCAGGCCGTCTCGCGGCCGGGCCATGCGGGCATGCACTTCGTCAACGCCGCAGGACGGACGCTGCTGATCCGCGGCGGCACGGCGCAAGAAGGGCCGCACGCCTGCGCCAACAACTATTACTTCCACCAGCCCGAGCTCGAGCGGGTCCTGCGCGAGGGTGTGCGGCGCTTTGCGAACGTAACGGTGCGCCTGGAGTGCGAGGTAGCGTCGCTCGAAGAGCGGGGCGACTGCGTCGAACTGACGTGCGCGAAGGAGGAGGGCGTGCTGCGCGCGCGCTACGTGGTCGGCTGCGACGGCGCGCGTTCGCTGGTGCGCAAGACCATGGACAGCCGCATGGAGGACCTGGGCCTGCATCAGCCCTGGCTGGTGTTCGATGCGATCCTGAAGGACGGCGTGGCCGCCCACCTGCCCGATCACACCGTCCAGTATTGCGATCCCGGCCGGCCGATGACGTACTGCAACGTGGTGGGCGCGCGCCGGCGCTGGGAGATCATGGTCATGCCGGGCGACGATCGGGTCAGGCTGGTCGAGCCCGAGACACTATGGCAGCTGGTGGCGCGCTGGGTGACCCCGGCGCAGGCGGACCTGGAACGCGCGGTGGTCTATACCTTCCATTCGGTGCTGGCCCACGGCTGGCGCAAGGGGCGCATGCTGCTGGCCGGCGACGCCGCGCACCAGACGCCGCCGTTCCTGGGGCAGGGCATGTGCGCCGGCATGCGCGACGCCGCCAATCTCGCCTGGAAGCTCGAAGCGGTATTGCGCGGCCGGGCCGAGTCCGCCTTGCTCGATACCTACGAGACCGAACGCGCGCCGCACGTGCGCGCCTTCGTCGAGCTGGCGGTACGGCTGGGCGGCATCATCCAGGCCACCGATCTCGAGGCGGCACGCGCGCGCGACGCCCGCTTCGACGCGGGGGGGCCGGAGATCTTCGAGTTCCCCTCGCCAGGGCTGGGGCCGGGCATGCTGGCCGACGACGCTGCCCCGGTCGGCATGCCGTTCGCCCAGCCTCGCCTGGACGACGGACGCCTGCTGGACGATGCGGTGGGTAGCCGGTTCGCGGTCATCGGCCGGCCGGCCGCGCTGCAGGCGGCCAGCCCGGCGGCCCGCGCGGCCTGGGCGGCGTGGGGGGCATGCGTGCTCGACCGTCCAGGCCGTACACTGGAAGACTGGCTCGATGCGCATGGTGCGCAGGCCATCGTGCTGCGCCCGGACCGTTACCTGATGGGCATGGCCCGTACCGCGGAAGAGCTCGAGAGCCTGGCCTCCCGCCTGAGCGCGCCCTGCGTGGAGGCCGAGCGGCGCTGCTGACAAGATTCCATGGAAGAAAAATCCGCCTCCAGCCTGGAGCGCATGCTGCGCGTCCTGGACCTGTTCGATGACGAGCGTCCGGCCCATACGGCCGAGGAGATCGCCGCGCTGCTCGACGTATCGCTGCCGACCGGCTACCGCTACGTGAAAATGCTCTGCGATGCCGGGCTGCTGCAGCGCGCCGGCGATTCGCGCTATACGCTGGGTCCGCGCATCATCGTCCTGGACTACTACATGCGCCGCACCGATCCGCTGCTGCATGTGGCGGTCCCCTACATGGCGGAACTGGTGGACAAGACCGGCTTCGACTGCGTGACCTCGGGGTGGTTCGGCTCGCAGATCCTCGATACCCACCGCGAGAAAGGCCGCGCCCCCGCGACCCTTTCCTACGGGCGCGGGCGGCCGCGGCCGCTGTTCAGCGGCGGCGCTCCCAAGGTCATCCTGGCCTCGTTCGCGCCGGCCCAGCTGCGCAGGCTCTTCGACACCCATCCCGCCCAGATCGCCGCCGCCGGCCTGCCGCCGGACTGGCCGGGCTTTCGCAAGTACTACGCCGCCATACGCCGGGCGGGCTTCTACATCTCGCGCGGAGAGCTCGAGCCGCAGCTCGCCGCGGTGGCGGCTCCCATCCGCAAGCCGGACGGCGGCGTCTGGGGAGCCTTGTCGCTGGTGATGGATATGCAGCGCATCGACGTGGTCGATCTCGACAAGGTGGCGCAGCGGGTGGTGCAGGCCGCCGGCCTGATCGAGGCGGAACTGGCCTGACGCCCGCCATGCGGCCTGGCGCGGGGTTGCGCATGTCTTATATAAGATATAAGAGCTTGCAGCCGCCTGCCCATAGTCCTACAATCCCGCGGTATCCCCCCATCCCAACCAGAACGGGACACTGCAATGCTTGAATCCTACCGCCAACACGTCGCCGAGCGGGCCGCGCTCGGCATCCCGCCGCTGCCGCTTTCGGCGCAGCAAACCGCCGACTTGATCGAGCTGCTCAAGAACCCGCCCGCTGGCGAAGAGAAAGAGCTGGTCGAGCTGCTGACCCACCGCGTACCCGCCGGCGTGGACGACGCCGCCAAGGTCAAGGCCTCCTACCTGGCTGCCGTGGCGCTGGGCAAGGAAGTCTGTTCGCTGATCGATCGCGCCAAGGCGACCGAGCTGCTCGGCACCATGCTGGGCGGCTACAACATCAGCGCGCTGATCGAACTGCTGGACGACGCCCAGGTCGGCACCATCGCCGCCGGCGGCCTGAAGAAAACCCTGCTGATGTTCGACGCCTTCCACGACGTGAAGGAAAAGGCCGACCAGGGCAACGCCAACGCCCAGGCCGTGATCAAGAGCTGGGCCGAGGCCGAGTGGTTCACCAGCCGTCCCGAAGTGCCGCAGAGCCTGACGCTCACGGTCCTGAAGGTGACCGGCGAGACCAACACCGACGACCTGTCGCCCGCGCCCGACGCCTGGAGCCGTCCCGACATTCCGCTGCATGCGCTGGCCATGCTCAAGAACCCCCGTCCCGGCATCGAGCCGCAGGATCCGGGCAAGGTCGGCCCGATCGAGCTGCTCAATGACCTGAAGGAAAAGGGCAACCTGGTCGCCTACGTCGGCGACGTGGTCGGCACCGGCTCGTCGCGCAAGTCCGCGACCAATTCCGTGCTGTGGTGGACCGGCGAGGACATTCCCTTCGTGCCGAACAAGCGCTTCGGCGGCGTGTGCCTGGGCGGCAAGATCGCCCCGATCTTCTATAACACCATGGAAGACGCCGGCGCCCTGCCCATCGAAGTGGACGTCTCCAAGATGGAGATGGGCGACGTCATCGAACTGCGTCCGTTCGACGGCAAGGCTCTCAAGAACGGCGAAGTGATCGCCGAGTTCGAGATCAAGTCCGACGTGCTGTTCGACGAAGTGCGCGCCGGCGGCCGCATTCCGCTGATCGTCGGCCGCGGCCTGACCGCCAAGGCGCGCGAGGCCCTCGGCCTGCCGCCCTCGACCCTGTTCCGCCTGCCCAAGAACCCGGCCGACACCGGCAAGGGCTACACGCTGGCCCAGAAGATGGTCGGCCGCGCCTGCGGCCTGCCGGAAGGCCAGGGCGTCCGTCCGGACACCTACTGCGAACCGCGCATGACCTCGGTCGGCAGCCAGGACACCACCGGCCCCATGACGCGCGACGAGCTGAAAGACCTGGCTTGCCTGGGCTTCTCCGCCGACCTGGTGATGCAGTCGTTCTGCCACACCGCCGCCTATCCCAAGCCCGTCGACGTCAAGACGCACCACACGCTGCCCGAGTTCATGAGCAACCGCGGCGGCATCTCGCTGCGCCCGGGCGACGGCGTGATCCACTCGTGGCTGAACCGCATGGTCCTGCCCGACACGGTCGGCACCGGCGGCGACTCGCACACCCGCTTCCCCATCGGCATCAGCTTCCCGGCCGGCTCGGGCCTGGTCGCCTTCGCCGCCGCCACGGGCGTCATGCCGCTGGACATGCCGGAATCGGTGCTGGTCCGCTTCAAGGGCAAGCTGCAGCCCGGCGTCACGCTGCGCGACCTGGTCAACGCCATTCCCTACTACGCGATCCAGCAAGGCCTGCTGACCGTCGAGAAGAAGGGCAAGAAGAACATCTTCTCGGGCCGCATCCTCGAAATCGAAGGCCTGCCCGACCTGAAGGTGGAACAGGCGTTCGAACTGTCCGACGCCTCGGCCGAGCGTTCGTCCGCCGGCTGCACGGTGCGCCTGAACAAGGAACCGATCATCGAATACCTCACCAGCAACATCACGCTGCTGAAGTGGATGATCGCCAACGGCTATGAAGACGAGCGCTCGATCGGCCGCCGCATCAAGGCCATGGAAGCCTGGCTGGCCAACCCGCAGCTGCTGGAACCCGATGCCGACGCCGAATACGCCGCCGTCATCGAAATCGACCTGGCCGACGTGCACGAGCCCCTGGTGGCGTGCCCGAACGATCCGGACGACGTCAAGACGCTGTCCGACGTGGCCGGCGCCAAGATCGACGAAGTGTTCATCGGCAGCTGCATGACCAACATCGGCCACTTCCGCGCAGCCTCCAAGCTGCTGGAAGGCAAGCGCGACATTCCGGTCAAGCTGTGGGTCGCACCGCCGACCAAGATGGACCAGCAGCAACTGACCGAGGAAGGCCACTACGGCGTCCTGGGTTCGGCCGGCGCACGCATGGAAATGCCGGGCTGCTCGCTGTGCATGGGCAACCAGGCGCAGGTCCGCGAAGGCGCGACGGTGATGTCCACCAGCACCCGCAACTTCCCGAACCGCCTGGGCAAGAACTCGAACGTCTACCTGGGTTCCGCCGAACTCGCCGCCATCTGCTCGCGCCTGGGCCGCATCCCGACCAAGGAAGAGTACATGGCCGAGACCGGCATCCTGGCCGAGCACGAGAAGACCATCTATCGCTACATGAATTTCGACCAGATCCCCGACTTCAAGGATGTGGCGGATTCTGTCGGTGTCTGACCGATAGGTGACGGCGGGCGGCTCATCCGGGCTGTCCCGTCATGCTGAAGGGCGTCCTGGATGGGACGCCGCGGCGTGCCGATGAACCCTCCCTCAGCAATGGCGGAGGGTTTTTTCATGGCGGAGGACGGCTTGCCGTGCAACAGCCGGCTGGAATGTTCCGACGTCCGGCGACCGAGGCGATGCTTCCGGATTGCTTCAATCCGGAAGCGTCGCCGTGTTCGAGTCGTTCCTATTGCCCGGACGGCGAGGCGCCGGAGCGGCGTCCAGGCCTGGTCGCGCCGGGGCTCCCGCAGGATAGGCGACGCGCGCAAGCAGGGCGAGAAACATGGGACGCTCGTGTTCTGCGAGAGGTTCCAGGATCCGCTGATTGATTTGATCCAGCGCCGCATTGGAAGCTTCCAGGAGAGATTTCCCCTTCTTGGTAAGCAGCAATGTCTTCAAGCGACGATCCTTGTCCGAGTCGGTTCTTTCTATGAAGCCTTTCGACTCCAGTCCTGCCAGTACGGCGCCGACCGTGGCTCGGTCGTACCCCACTATCCGTCCCACCTCGGTCTGGTGGCAACCGGGATTGGCCATCAGCGCGGACAGCACGTTGTGCTGAGGAGGCGTCAACGATAGTTTGCCGATCTCCTCGCCAAAGATCGCTACCGCTACCTGGTGCGCTTTGCGGAGAAGAAAACCGGGGCGGTGCGAAAGATTGTGAAGGTCGTCGGGAAACTGGATCATGCTTGGTCTGGCGTACTCCTGTCCGGAGATTATAGGCGCAGACCTGGCCGGCCAAAGCATCCCGAGGGCGGCGTTCCGATCCCGAACGAGTGCTCAAGCAGCCAGTTGGCGCAGCGCGCGACACAACTGCCCGTCGCTGCCGGCGAGTTCTTCCAGAATCGTGAAGTGGTCGCGCCCGCGCAGCTCGAGGAGCGGAGCATTCCAGGCCCGGGAGAAGTCGCGGGATTGGCGAATCAGTTCGTCCAGTTCGTCGGCCCCTACCGCCACTACCAGGGTGGCGCTGGAGGTCCGCGGCATCAGGATCGGGCTGAAACTGCGGACGTCTTGTTCGTTCAGGCCCAGTTGTTCGTTGAGGTAGGAGTACCGGATCGGTTCGAGATCGTAGATTCCACTGATTGCCACGCCGCCAAGCAGCGGTACCTCGCCCATCAGGTTGCACATCAGATGCGCGCCGGCAGAGTGCCCCGCCATGACAATGCGGCGCTCGTCAAATCCGAGCTGGCGAGCGTGCGAGCGAAGCCAGCGCAGGGCTTCTCCCACCTCCTCGATCATGTCGCCGATCTTGGCCTGGGGAGCGATGGTGTACTCGATCAGCGCGACAGAGAATCCGACCGCCAACGGTCCGCGCGCCAGAAAACCCACGGACTCTTTGGAGCCGCCCTGCCAGTAGCCGCCATGCACGAAGACGAGCAGCGGTCCCTCGGCGGCGTTGCCCGGATAGTAATCGAGCACCGCCCGCGGGCGCTCGCCATAACGCAGATTCGATCGAGGGTTGCATTCTTCGCGCAGCGCGTCGGACCGAGACCGCCACATCGCGGTTTGCGCAGCGAAGTCCCGGTGGGCTGCCTGGTTGTTGTAGGCCGCATCCAACTCGGCGCGGCTCATGTTGCCGTAAACGACGCCGCTCATTCTCGCACCGCGGCGGCTATCTCTTCGGCAGTGGCGTAGCCCGCCGCTTTCAGTATCTCCGGCATGTTTGCCGGGCGCTCGAAGCTTTGGGGCGGGCTGTCACCCTCGGACTTCGGAATGCCTACGGCCCGAATGACGTCGTCCAGGCCGGGCGGCGTGAAGAACCAGGCGAACTTCATGTCGACGGCGCCGTCATTGGTGATGGTGTGCCCGACATACTTGCCGAGCAGAATCGTCGAGCCGGGCCCGATGCGTTGCGAAACACCGTCGAGCTCTGCACTTCCCGTGCCCTCATAGATAAAGAGAATCTCGGTGTTTCGCGCATGGCCGTGCTCTCTGACGTAGCATCCCGGCGGCAGCACCTGGGTGCCGAAGGCGAATCCGGGATCGGAGTCGTCCTCGACGCCCGGCCCGACTTTGATGGTCATATGGCCGTGATGCGGGCCGGGCTGCCAGAAAGATTGGCCCTCGTCGGGCCCGATCACCCGAGACGGCCCTTTCGTGAGTTCATTCATGACGCTCTCCTTGCCGGTCCTGGATCAATCCTGGAGTGGCAGCTGTGCCTGCTTGACCACATTCTTGTACTTTACGATCTCGGCCTCGAATTTTTTCCTAAATGCTTCGGAAGTGCTTCCCAGGACCGCGTTTCCCGCATCTTCTACGGTCTTTCGGACCGCGGGATCTTTGCTGACCTCGGCAATTTCGCGTTGGAGGCGTCGCACGAGATCTGGAGGCATGCTCGCCGGAGCAAAGACGCCATGCCAACTGGCGAGCTCGTATCCCGGAACAAGCTCGCTCACGGTCGGAACCTCGGGCAATGCGGGCGAGCGGTTCGGGCTGGTTACCGCCAGTGCGCGCAGCTTCCCATTGCGGATATACGGCAGCGAGAGCTGGACCGACACGACCGCCACATCCACCTCCCCGGCCAGGAGGGCGACAAGCATGGGCCCTTGGCCCTTGTAAGGTACAGCCACCATGTCGGTACCTGTGTCTACCTTCAGCATCTCGATACCCAATTGCAGGGTATCGGCAACTCCTGAAGAGCCGAAGTTGAGTTTTCCAGGTCTGGCCTTGGCTTGCGAGATGAGTTCCTGCAGCGATTTGATGTCGGTATTCGGATTCGCCGCGACCAGCAACGTGCCCTCCAGGAACTGGCTCACTGGCACCAGGTCCTTCCCGGGGTCGAAGCTCAGCTTGTGATAGAAAGCGGGCAGAATGGCGATGGTGCTGGGGGCGTACAAAAGGGTGTAACCGTCCCCTGCGGCTCGGGCAACCTCTGCCATCCCTATGGCTCCGCTGGCGCCTGCGACATTCTTGACCACGACAGGCACTTGCAGCCGTTCCCCGAGCTTTGTTGCGAGGAGACGCGCCATCGCGTCCACGGCACCGCCCGGCGAATATGGAAGAATGATCGTGATCGGCTGGGACGGGAAAGTCTGGGCGGCTGCCGGGAAGCTACAGGCAGCGGCAAGCGAAAGCAGCAGGCGTAGGGAATGCCGACGGAAAGCGTCCATGATGTCAGTCCTGGTTCGTGGGGGGAGTTAATCTTTGTGCAGGTGGCGTGGCAGCCAAACGGAAATCACCGCGGGTCTGCCGCTCCTGACGGCCCTCAGGCCACGCTCCAGCGCCGGCTTGAGTTGAAATGCTTCGCGGACGTTCTCGCCGTACGCGCCCGCAGACTCGGCCTCCAGCGCGAAATCCATCGGAGGATCGAAGTAACCGCCGTCACAGTCGGCCTTCAGTGCGTGGCCATCGGGGTACATGGACGCCAGCCGCACTGTGCCCGTAGCCCAGCTTCGGTTCTGGTAGACCACCGTCAGGAACGGTGCTGCGTACCGGACGCCGGCCCAAAGAGCCGGCGTCGGTGTCGAGAACATGTAGAAACCGTCGCCTGTTATCGCCACGATGTCTTTTCCGGGCGCGCCCAGGCTGGCCCCGAATGCCGCCCCGGCCGCCCAGCCGCCGCTGGTGCCCGGCGTGTGAAAGAAGCTGCCTGGCGCGTCGTTGCGAAGAAACTGATGGATCCGGTTGTGGGGCAGGGTGTCGTCAAAGACGATCGAGTCCCTGCTCAGCAACTCGCCAAGCGCCTGGCTGACATGCAAGGGGTGAATGGGAGCGCCGGGTTCGACCGGCGGTACGAGTCTGGACAAGGCCTCTCTTTGCGCATTCGACTCCTGCCCCGCAGCTTCTCGCCGCGACGCGGCGCGATCGCGGTCACGCTGCGTCATGGTTCTGTCCGCCTCCGCCCGAAGGGCCCGGATGGCGCGAAGCGAGTCGCTGGTAAGCCGCATATCGGCCGTGAACTCGTACGTGGGAATCTTGCCCTTGATGGGATCGAGGCCGAGAACGGCGACCCACGCATCGCCACCCGGCGCCCGCTCTCCAGGCATCCACGGAACGTCGGTCTCCAGCACTACGGCCACGTCGCAATTCCGCAGATCGGACTCGATCTGCATCAACGGGTGCGCCAAAGGGAAGCTCAGATAGCTTTGCGTCGCCCCGTGAACGACGCGCAGCCCCAGCAGCTCGCACAGAGACACCAGTTCCGGGACGGTCGCGGGATTTCGCCCCGAGCCGGAGACGATCAGACAGGGACGCTCCGCAGCAAGAATTCTTGCGACGATCTCTTCGATTCCATCCGGATCCGGCGCGGGCGGTGTCGCGGCTCCCAGCGCCCGGGCGCTGGGAAAGCTGCTCGCCTGCCTGGCAGCCATCGAGACCTCGGGAGCCACCGAAAGATAGACGGGCCCGCAAGGCTCGGACGTCGCCACTTGAATCGCGCGGCTTACCTGGAGGCCGGGATCGTCATGCCCCTTCAGTTGGTGATCCCATTTTACGTACTGGCGGACGACCGAGTGCTGGTCGAAGGTCTCCTGCAGCCACAGGTGCGCACCGGTGTTTCTGGCCGCCCGCGTGGATCCCGTTGCGCTGGTGGGAGGAAAGCCCGCCGTCATGATGATGGGCAGGTGCGCATGCATTGTGGTGTGGATTGCAGCGCCATGATGCAAGGTTCCGGCGTCTACATGAGCCGCCGTCGCAGAAGGTTTGCCCGTCACGGCGCTGTACCCGAGCGCGGCATTCAAACTGGCGTGCTCGTGCGTCATGACGATCAGCTTCGGCGCCGGGCGGCCGGTTGCCCTGGCCTTGGCGATCGCTTCTTGATAGAAGCAGATTTCCGACCCCGACGTGAAGAACACATAGTCGACTCCACCCGCTGCCAGGGCCGCGACGATGGCATCGCCTGCATCCCCTTCGGGCACTTCGACAAGCTCTCTCGAATACGACAGGCGCGCGTTCATGCGGACACCGCCGTCGCGTCGTAGCCGTAGATCCAATCGGCGCGCCGGATGGCCCCTGCGGGACGCAACCATTGATCGACCTTGAATCCGATGTCGCGCTTGACCTGGGCCAGCCGCGAAGTCGTTTGAATAGAATCGGCGCGCGCCCGTGAACTGAGCTGCACGCGCGTGGATCTTTCTTTCCGCAGCGCCTCATAGGCTTGCAGACCTGCAATCGGATCGGGATTGCGCGCGAGCGCCCGGGCAAGGACGTAGCCGTCTTCCATCGCCATCGCGCCTCCTTGCGCAAAGAAAGGCAGCATGGGGTGCGCGCTATCGCCAAGGAGCGTGACTCGGCCTTTGGTCCAGGTCGGAAGCGGATCGCGGTCGAACAGCGCCCACTTGAAGCAGGTTTCCGTGGCTTCGAACATCTGCAGCAGCGACGGGTGCCATCCTGTGAAGGCTTCCAGCAGCTCATTCTTGTCGCCGGGCCTGGACCACGATTCGTCCGCCCAGACGTCGACTTGCCGATGTGCGATCCAATTCACCAGCCGTCCCGGCCGCACGAAATAGTGCACCACACAGCCGCCTGGCCCCATCCAGTTCAAGGAATCCGGAGGGATGAGGTCGGACGGCAAACGGGAGGCGTCGACTTGGCCGCGCCAGCAAATGACTCCCGTGTAGCGCGGCTTCCCCGCTCCTAGAAGCTCATTCCGGACGGTGGAATGGATGCCGTCCGCACCGACGAGGACGTCGGATTCGACCTCGGTTCCATCGTCAAAGCGCGCCACGACCGAGTTCTCGCTCTGGGTGAACCCGGTCATCTTCTTGTTCAGCAGAAACGTGTCATCGGGAAGCGCGCCGTGCAGGTGCTGGTGGAGATCCGAGCGCTGCACCTGGAAGAAGGGAGACCCGAATTGTTCTACGCATGCATCCCGAGTGGGCGAGCGAAACAGTTCGCGTCCTGATTTCCAGCTGCGGGCAACATGATTTCGAGGCTGTGCGCCGAACTCGAACAGGCCTTGCTCGAGATCGAGCGCTCGCAGGACTTTTACCGCATTCGGCCCGAGCTGGATTCCGGCGCCGACTTCGCCGAATGCCTTCGCTTGTTCAAAACCGCGGACCTCGAATCCGGCGCGTTTGGACGCGATGGCCGCGACCAGGCCGCCGAGGCCGGCTCCAATGATGGTGACGCGAAGCTTCGTATTCATGATTTCCTGTAAGGCTCTCTAAAACCGGTCCGAACGACCCTCATCCACACGGTCTGCCCCGGCAACGCAACCGAGGCAATGCGGAACTCGGCCGTTTGGCTAGTGGTCGTGCGTTTAAACGTATTCATACATACAATAAAGATGGGTTGATGCTCTGTCAATCGGAAAGTTACATCAGCATTTTTGAATAGGATATGCCATACATATCAATGTTTTTCATGGATATTCACCGAGCTGATTTTATTGACGATCGTCTTGCCACTGTTTAATATTGTATGTATACATACATAAAAGCGACTTGGTTCGCTGCTCCACTCTCCCACTCTTTGAGGAACTTATGGACAAGGTGACTGCAGAACTGTTGGTGCGCACGGGTCCCGATACACCCATGGGCAAGTTGATGCGCCGATTCTGGGTTCCGGTGATGCTCGCATCGGAAATTGCGGAGCCTGATTGCCCACCCGTGCGGGTGAAGATACTTGGCGAGAAGCTGATCGCCTTTCGCGACACCGACGGTCGACCAGGGCTGGTGGACGAGTTCTGCGCGCATCGTGGCGTCTCGCTCTTTCTGGGCCGAAACGAGGAGGGGGGGATTCGCTGTTCTTATCACGGTTGGAAGTTCGGCGTCGACGGTCGCTGCATGGAGTTGCCGTCGGTTCCGCATCTCGCAGACAGGATGCACATCAGGTCCTATCCATGTATCGAGCGGGGCGACGTCCTGTGGGCGTATATGGGCCAGTCCGACCGGATGCCCGAGCCCCCGGAGCTCGAATGGTGCATGGTTCCGGCCAGCCACCGGTTCGTCAGCAAGCGCTATCAGGAAAGCGGCTGGCTGCAGGCAATGGAAGGAGGCATCGACACGACGCATGCGTCCTGGGTTCATCGGTTCGAACTGGACCAGGACCCGATGCACAGGCAGGCGGAGGCCAACAAGTACATCAAAGCCGATACGAACGCCGTTTTCGATATCGAAGAGGCCGCGCACGGCTTGACGATCTTCGGCCGGCGAAATGGTGAAGAAGACTCACACTACTGGCGCATTACGCAATGGATATTCCCGTGGTTTACCTTGATCCCGCCGTTCGGCCCTCATGCATTGGGCGGCCACATGTGGATTCCCATCGACGACGAGAGCTGCTGGGCGTGGAGCATCAACTTCCTGCCGGATCGTCCGCTGCCTGACGATGAGCTCCAAGCCATGAGAGAGGGCAAAGGCATCCACGTGAAGTACATCCCCGGCACATTCGTCCCGTTGGCGAACCCGAGCAACGATTGGCTCGTCGACCGCAAGGCGCAGAAGGACAAGATGTCTTTCAGCGGGGTGGAGGGGTTCTCGGTGCAGGATGCTTCGCTGCAAGAAAGCATGGGTCCGATCCAGGATTATTCGAAGGAGCACCTGGTTGCCACAGACCGGGCCATCGTCATGGCGCGCAGGATGCTGGCGCGGGCGGCGCGAGAGCTCGACGGCGGCGCCGAACCTCCGGCGCTGGATGCGATGTCGCAGCGTGTTCGCGCAGCATCGGTGCTCCTGGATCGCGGCGCGAAGGCGGAGGAATGGGCCAAAGATGCTTTGACATCGCTGGAAAAGCCCGTTTTCAGCGTTTGACTTGAAACCAACCTGGAAAACCATGATGCTTGATCAAGCTGCTCGTCATCGAGAGCCGATAGTCGCTAATCTGCTGATAGGCGGAAAGGAGATCGCCAGTTCCGATCGGCTCGAAGTTCGCAATCCTGCACGGCCTGCTGAAGTCGTCGGTATGGTCGTTCGAGGCACCCCGGCCCAGGTCGATGCCGCCGTGGCGGCGGCCAGGAAGGCACAGCCCGCCTGGGAAGGTCTCACCTTCAAACAGCGGGCGCTTGCGCTCGAAGCGGGGCTGAAAAAGCTGGAGGAGGACGTCGATGCCCGCGCGGAGGTTTTCGTTCGCGAGAACGGCAAACCGTTCTCCCAGGCGCGCGCGGAGCTCGTCAGCGTGCCGAAGCGCCAGCGCGTGGCGCTCTCGTTCGCCGATGAACTCGACGCCGAGCATCGGGTCCAGTGCGAAACGGGCCGCACGATAGTGACATCCAGGCCCTATGGCGTGGTCGTATCGATCGTGCCCTGGAATTCGCCGGACATTCTGGCGTTCACGCAGGTCGTCGCCGCGCTCCTGGCCGGAAACGGCGTCGTTCTGAAACCGCCGGAATCATGTCCTCTCACCTTGATCGATTCTGTCCGCCGGTTCGCCGAAAGCCTGCCGCCGGGAATTATTAACGTCGTGACGGGTTTGCCTGGCGAGATCGGCGATGCGCTCACGACGCACGCGGATGTCGGGAAGATCGGGTTCACCGGCAGCATTCCCGCCGCCAGGCACATCATGTCGAACGCCGCTCAAACCATCAAGGGCTTGACGCTCGAACTGGGGGGCAACGATCCCGCCATCCTGCTGAAAGACGTAGTGCTCGATCAGGCGGCGATCGCGCGAATGATGACGGCGACATTCATGATGTCCGGCCAGGTATGCATGGCGATCAAGCGCTATTACGTGCATAGATCCCGCAAGGATGAATTCCTTGAAAAATTCTCTGCGGCGATCGACGAGCTGGTCGTCGGCGACGGCCTGCTGCCGCAAGTGACGCTTGGTCCGCTGCACAGCAAGGCCGGCCTGTCGCGCGCAAGAGAGCTGGTTCTCGATGCCGAAACGCGCGGCGCCAGCGTGTCCGAACTGGGCACCGTCTTGGACGCCGGGGTATTCGATGACGGCTACTTCATGCGGCCCACGCTGGTCACCGATCTGGCCGACGACGCGCGGCTCGTGATGGAGGAGCAGTTCTGTCCAGCAGTCCCCGTCGGCACGTTCGACAGCATCGACGAGGCGATCGGCAGGTCGAACGCAACCTGCTTTGGCCTTGGTGGATCCGTCTGGGGACGGGATGTGGAAGAGGCCATCGAAGTAGCCCGGCGGATCGAGTCCGGACAAGTCTGGATCAATAGCCACGGCATTCTCGCCATCAACCATCGTGCGCCTTATGGCGGCGTAAAGCAAAGCGGGATGGGCAGAAAGTCGGGCTTGCAGGGAATCCGTGAGTACTTGCACAGCCAGACCATCACGTCATTCGAGCAATCGCCGTAAGTACGCTGGCCCCCAAGGCCTGTCAGCCCGGCGAATAACCAGGATAACAACTGCGGCGAGATCGACTCCGACTCGCCGAGCACGCTCAATACGATGGAGTCCCGCATCATGAACACATTGTCCTCGAGCAAGATTCTTGTCGTGCCGCTTCTCGTCGCGTTGTTCGCGAGTTTCGCGGCGAGAAGCCAGCCGGCGTTTCCACCTCGGCAGATCAACGTAGTCGTGCCGATGGCCGGCGGCACCGCCGACGTGCTTGGGCGCCTCGTCGCACCGAAGCTGGCGCAGGCGCTGTCCACAACGGTGATCGTGGATAGCAGGCCCGGTGTAGGGGGAAACATAGCAACCGATCACGTAGCCAAGGGTCCGCAGGACGGCTCTCTCTTGCTGGTCGGAGTCAATGCCCCGCTGGTGGTGAACAATACCTTGTTCAAGAACCTTCCCTACGACCCCGTCAGGGATTTCTCTCCGGTGACCATGGGCGTTTCGACGTCTCAGTATCTCGTGGTGCATCCTTCGTTGCCCGTGCGCTCGGTCGAAGACTTCGTCGCGTACGTCAAAGCGAACCCGGGCCTTCCGTACGCATCGGTAGGGACTGGCGGCGCGTCGCATCTCACGATGGAGATGTTCCGCGCCTCGGCCGGCTTGCAGATGACGCACGTTCCGTATCGAGGCGCGGGACCCGCGCTTACCGACCTGGTCGCCGGGAATGTCAAGGCAGCTTTCCTTGTGCCGGGAAATGCGTTGCCCTACGTCCCCAGCGGCAGGCTGCGGCTGATTGCGTCGTCCGGAAGGCAGCGTGTTGCAGCGACGCCTGATGTGCCGACGATGATTGAAAGCGGCTTTAAGGACTTCGAGGCGATAGCCTGGATCGGCTTCCTCGTTCGCTCCGGGACGTCTCCCGACGTCGTCCGGCGTTACCACGCCGAGTTGACGAGGATTCTGCAGATGCCCGATGTGAAGGCCAAGCTCGAAGAAATGCAGTTCGAAGTCGCCCCGAGCACGCCCCAGGCGTTCGGTGCTTTCATGAAGGAAGAAATCGCCCGATGGGGCGCAGTGGTCAAGGCGACCGGGGTGACGGCCGACTGAGCATTGGGTCGGCATCGCCTTGCGTCATTGCCCCGTGCCGGCCATGGGGCAATGATCCGCAGTACGGGCCGCCGCCCGGCAGAGCCCTGGAAACGGCTTGGCCGCCCAGTCTTGGCCTACGGGTTTGTCTCAGCCGGTGAGAAAATGCGTTGACGCATCATGGCCCAGCGCCGATAGTTGCAGCCATCGAGAAATCCATCGGAGACCGACATGGAACTGGGCTGCGCACTTCATCATTTGCATCTGACCTCACCCGATCCCCAGAAACTGGCCGCGTTCTATGAGCGCAGCCACGGGATGGCTCCCCGCCAGGATGGCGAGACCTGGATCTGCGAAGCCGAGGGGCGTCTGCTGCTGGTCTCGCCGGGTCCTGCGAACCAACTGGTCTATGCGGCCTACGCTTTTGCCGATGCTGCGCGTTGGGAAGCCTTCCGCGGCCGCCTGCCCGCGGGCGTGGCCACGGAGGTGCCGCGCCTGCCGGTGACCTGCGAGGATGCCGTGGCGGTGCGCGATCCGGACGGCAACCGGATCGTCTTCATGCACGCGCCCGAGCGCCCCGCGCTGGCGGCCGATGCGCTGCCCGCCGCCCACCTGCAGCATTTCGCGCTGCGCACGCTCGACCCGGCGCCGATGGCGGCGTTCTATGGCGAGGTGCTGGGCTTCGTGATTTCGGATCGCGTGCAGGACGACGAGGGCGTGCTGCGCGCCTGCTTTCTTCGCACCGAGAGCCTGCACCATGCCCTGGCGCTGTTCCGCGCGCCCATGGCCGGCTTCGACCACCAATCCTTCGAGACCACCTCGTGGGATGCGATGAAGCACTGGGGCGACCACATGGCGGCCGTGCGCGAAACCATCGTCTGGGGCATCGGCCGCCACGGCCCGGGCGACGACGTGTTTTTCATGGTGCGCGATCCCGACGGCAACCTGGCCGAGATCTCGGCCGAGATCGAGGTCTGCGCCCCGGACCGGCCCACTGGCCTCTGGGTGCACGAAGAGCGCACGCTGAACCAATGGGGCAAGGCGATCATGCGCGATTGAGCCGGCCATGTCAGACCGACTGTTGCGCATCCTCGGGTCTTTCGACCTGGACCATCCGGTCCGCAAGCCGGCCCAGCTCATGGATGAACTGGGCGTGTCGCGGGCGAGCATCTACCGCGATCTCAAGGCGCTCGAGACCGCCGGCCTGCTGGAGCGGGTGGCGGACCGGGGCTATGCGCTGGGGCCGCTGATCGTCGAGCTGGACCGGCAGATCCGGCTGGCCGATCCGCTGCTGCAGGCTTCCGGCTCGATGCTGCGGCGGCTGGCCGCCGACACCGGCGGCACGATCCTGCTGTGCAGGGTCCATGGCGACAAGGTGCTGTGCATCCACCAGGAGCTGCCGACGGATGCCGCGACGCCGGTGAGCTACGAGCGCGGGCGCGCCATGCCGCTGTACCGCGGCGCGACCTCCAAGGTGATCCTGGCGCACCTGCCGCAGGGCGAACTGGAGCGGTTGTGGCAGCGGGACCGCAAGGCCATCGAGGCGGCGGGTTTCCCGGCGGCTTTCGACGGCTTCCTCACGGCGCTGGAGCCGCTCAAGCAGGCCAAGGCCTGCGTGACGCACAGCGAGGTCGATCCGGGGCTGGCGGGGATCGCGGTGGCGCTGCTGGACGGCGCGCGCGTGCTGGGCAGCCTCAGCGTGGTCATTCCCCTGTCCAGGCTGCCCGGGGGGCGCAGCCAGGCGGTGCTGTCCAAGCTCTTCTCGGCCGCCTCGTCCATCGAATCGGCCCTTGAAACCGAACGCCTGCGGGCACGCACGAAAAGATAAGCACCATGCAAGCAACCACACACTTTCCGGTCATCGTCCTCGGTGCCGGCCCGACCGGCTTGACCCTGGCCAACCTGCTCGGGGTCTACGGCGTCCCCACACTGCTGCTCGAACGCAATGTCTCGACGGTGGACGAGCCGCGCGCCGTCTCCATCGACGACGAGAGCCTGCGCACGATGCAGGCCGCGGGGCTGGTGGATGCGGTCATGCCGCAGATCGTGCCGGGCTATGGCGTCCACTACTTCTCGTGGGCGGACAAGGAGTTCGCCCGCATCGAACCGCAGTCGGTCGAGTTCGGCTATCCCAAGCGCAATGCCTTCCGCCAGGCCGTCCTGGCGGCGCAGCTGCGCGAGGGGCTGCGGCGGTTCGCGCATGTCGAGGTGCGTTTCCGCCATGAGCTGCGCAGCTTCGCGCAGGACGGCGGCAAGGTGGTGCTGCAAGTGGACCATGACGGCGCCCCGGCGACGCTGAGCTGCGACTGGCTGGTGGCCTGCGACGGCGGCCGCAGCGGGGTGCGCGAGCAGCTCGGCATCGCGCTGTCGGGCAACACGTTCGCCGAGAAATGGCTGATCGTGGACATGCTGGACCGCAAGACGCCGTTCCGCCATACGCGTACGTACTGCGACCCCGTGCGACCCGCGATCCGGCTGCCCGGGCCGCAGGGCACGGTGCGCTATGAGTTCATGCTCAAGGACGGGGAGACGCCGGAGTACGTGCTCGACGACACGCGCCTGCGCGGCTGGATACGCGACCGGGAGCCTTCGGACGCCGACCTGGTCATCGCGCGCAAGGTGGTCTACACCTTCCATGCCCGCGAGGCCGAGCGCTGGCAGCAGGGCCGGATCTTCCTGGCCGGCGACGCCGCGCACCTGACGCCGCCTTTCGCGGGCCAGGGGATGAACAGCGGCATACGCGATGCCGCCAACCTGGCCTGGAAGCTGGCGGCCGTCGTGCAGGGCCGGCAGGGGCCGCAATTGCTGGACACCTACGAGACCGAACGCAAGCCGCACGCCTGGGCGCTGATCAAGATGGCGATACGCATCGGCCATTACATGCAGCCCAAATCCCGGCTGGGAGCGATGGCTGCGCAATGGGCGCTCAAGCTGTGCAGCCTGTATCGGCCCGCGCGCGACTATGTGCTGCAGCTCAAGTTCAAGCCCAAGCCGCGCTTTGCCGACGGCTTCTTCGTGCCCTGCCGGGCGCCCGACGACGCGGTCAAGGCCGGCCAGTTGCTGCCGCAGCCGCGCGTGGAGTGGCCGGGGGGCGCGCGCCGGTTGCTGGATGAGGCGTTGGGGCAGGGCTTTGCCTGCGTGAGCTGGGTTGGCGAATCGCTGCCCGAGCAGGCCGAGCGCCTGATCGCCGCGACGGGCATGCGGCGCGTCGAGCTGGTCCGGCCCGAGGACGATTTCCCCTGGCCCATGCCGCAGCCGCGGGACGGACGCGTTCTCGTGCGCGATTGCGAGGGGGCGCTGGAACGCTTGTTGGCGGCCGCGCAGGCGCGGGCCGTGCTGGTCCGCCCGGATCGCTACGTGCTTGCCTTCCTGCGCGATGGCGATGCCGCGCGCCTGGACGATTTGTACGCGCGCTACGCCGCGGCCGGGCGGGGCTGAGCGGGCCGGCTACCAGGCGACCTGCGCCAGCGGGCCGGCGTCGTTCTTCAATTGGCCGATGAGCAGGTCCGCGAGCTGGTCGCGCACCCAGCGGTGCGCGGGGCTCTGGTGGGTGCGCACGTGCCAGGCCATCGCCAGTTCTATCTTGGGCGCCGGGTAGGGCAGGGGATAGCTCTTCAGGCTGGCCGCCATCGAGCGCGCCAGCGATGCGGGGAATACCGCGACCATATCCGTGCTGCGCAGGATTTGTTCGGCGACCAGGAAGTTCGGCACCGAGACCCCCGTGGTGCGCGACAGCCCCATCTCGCGCAAGGTTTCGTCGGTCGTGTCGGCGAAATCGCCGCCCAACGGCGAGACGATGACGTGCCGCATGGCTGCGAAGGCCTTGGCAGTGAGCTGCTTCTTGTTGAAAGGATGGTCCCAGCGCATGGCGCAGACGAAATATTCGTCGTCCAGTCCGCGCACGTGCAGCCGGTCGGGAAACGCGCTGCGCCGGGAAATGATGATATCGACCTGGCCCGACGCCATGTATTGTTCTATGTCGGGCACCATGACGCGAGTGGCCGAGACGAAGCCTATCTGTATGCCCGGCGCCGTCGTGGCAAGCTCGCCGAACCATCGCACCATGCGGCATTGGGTCGCGTCGTTGGTGCCGATCAGGATGCGGGCCTGCGCCGTGGCTGGGTCGAAGTCTTCGGCGTGGACGATGGAGCGAAAGCCATCGAGCAGCTCGGACAGCCGCGGCGCCAGTTCCAGGGCGCGCGGCGTCGGCGTCATCCCGCGGGCGCCCGGTATCAGCAGCGGGTCGTCGAACATGCGACGCAGCTTGACCAGCTGCGCCGACACGGCGGGCTGGCTGCTGTTGAGCTTGGCCGCGGCCTTGGTCACGTTGCGTTCCGCCAGCAAGGTCTCCAGCGTCAGCAACAGATTCAGGTCGGTGCGGCTAGGCATAATCGAATCCTTATACCAATAATCGAGAGTATTGATTTCAATTATCGCTCAGGAAGGCGCACTATAACTCCACGGTCATTCAAGCAATCAGTACATACCCTTGAACGTGACTGATCTTTCAACGATAACAAGATGGAGTTAGTTATGAAAGCCTTCGCCTATACCGCTCTGATTGCCGCTTCGCTGCTGGGCGCCGCCGCCCATGCCGACCAAGGCAACAACTACGGCAACGATTTCCCGCCCCCCGGGATCTCGGCCACCCATGAGCTGAGCCGCGCCCAGGTGCTGGCCGAACTGGCGCAAGCCAAGGCCAATGGCGGCATCGTCTATGGCCGTGAGGACCTAGCCAGCGCGCCGCTGCAACAGGCCGGCCAGTCCGTGGACCGCGCCCGGGTGCAGCAGGAACTCAAGGAGTTCCGCCTGAGCCACCGCGTGACGGTGCCAGGCGACGAGCCTGCCGCGCTATAAAGCGCGCCGGCCGTCGATAGCCGCAGCGCGCGGGCGTTACCTCGCCTGCGCGCCAGCCCGCCAGCCACACGCCGGCGGGCTTTTTCACATTTTCCGCGCGGGATGGGCTCAGTCGGGCCCGAAGCGATAGCCGATGCTGGTCAGCAGCAGGGTATCGGTCTTTTTCACGCCGGGCTGCGGATTGCTCATATAGCGGTTGGACAGCGTGAGCTTCAACTCGATCTTCTTGGTAATCGAGGTGGTCAGGCCGGCATCGAGCTGCACGCGGTATTCGCCGCCGTTGCTCAGGTTGGGATAGACCGCCAGCCGCTGGTGCAAGGAGGTGGTATCCGAGATCTTGTGCGACGACTCTTCTCCCAGCAGCCACTCGACGGAATTGCGCGTGTCGTGGGTGAAGCGCTCATGGTTGTAGGCCAGGCCGGTGAATACGTCGAACAGGGTCTTGTCGGTCTTGACGATGTGCCGGCCCACGCCGCCCGCCGCGACGCCGCGCAGGTCGAGTTCCTGCAGCTTGTCGTGCTCCAGGTCCAGCGAGCCGAAGCCGAACATGCGGTCGGTGATGTCGCGGTCGTATTTGCCGCCCATGCGCCAGAGATTGGCGGTCTCGGACTTGTCGCCGTTTTCATTCTTGGTGCCGTACAGCGCCGTGAGACTGAAATTCAACCGGTCCGTCTCGGTCGCCTTGCCGGCGTTGGCGCCTATGTTCAGGGTGGTGGAGTCGGTATTGCCCTTGGCGAGACTGGCGCCGGCGTTGACCGAGCCGCGCCATTGCCCATCGGTCTTCAAGGGCGCCTGGGCCCAGACGGGCAGGGCGGCCACGGCAAGGGCCAGCGCGGCGATGCGTGCGGTATGGAACATCGAGAGGTTCTCCATGGTTGCGCCATGGCCGCATACCGGTGGGAACGCGGCCTGGCATCCGTGATGACGGTGAGCCATTCGGAGGTTGACGAGCCATCGGCAGGGCCCGCCAAAGCGGCCCTTGCAGCCGGAAGCGGCTCTGGGAAGCGCGTCGCAAGACGCGGCGATGATGCAAGAGCCGCCGCGATTCCGGTCAGCATCAAACGTGCCCGGGAGCGGCTCCTGCGCGCGATGCGGAGCTTGCCGCATCGCCGGGGCGCGAGGCGCCCACGCCGAACCTTAACACTGCCCAGCCTTTTCCCGCCAACGTAGAATGGCGTGAATTGTTTCTGAACGGTTGCCGCCGTTGCATGTCATGGATGCCATCTCGTCGTTGTGGGCCCCGTTGATCAGGTGGTTCGAGTCCTCCGATACGCCCGGCCAGTTGGTCATCACGCTGCTGGTGCTGCTGGCGGCGACCTTCGCCACGCGCGCCACCATTCGCTATTACCGCGCCAAGGGCTCGGGGTCGAACGAAGAACGGCGCACGGGCTATCTGACCGTGCGCAACACCATCGTCATCCTCACCTTGCTGCTGATGCTGTTCATCTGGGGCGGGCAATTGCGCCATTTCGCGCTGTCGGTCGCGGCGCTGGCGGCGGCGGTCGCGATCGCGAGCAAGGAATACGTGATGAGCGCGCTCGGTTCGCTGATGCGAGCCACGCAGAGCTCGTATTCGGTCGGCGACGTCATCGAGATCAACGGCATGAAGGGCGAGGTGCTGACCATCGACCTCTTCACCACCGCGCTGCTGGAGCAATCCTCGTCGGGCTACGTGAACGGGCGCATCTGCCGTTTTCCCAATATGCTCCTGCTGACCAACCCCGTGCGGGTCTATTCGGCGATGGGGACGTTCGTGCTGGAAACGGTGCGGGTGCCGCTCGAACCCGGCGACGACATTCCCGGCGCGCAGGCGCGCCTGCTGCAGGCCGGCAAGAATGTCTGCGCGCCCTGGCTGGAACAGGCGGACGCGCATTTCCGCCATATCGAGGGCGCCTACCTGATCGCGCTGCCGGCCAGCCAGCCGCTGGTGCTGATCGAACCGGTCGATGCGAAGCGGGTGGACGTGGCCTTGCGTTTCCCGTGCCCGAGCAATGCGCGCGTGGCAACGGGGCAGGACATCCTGGCCCACTATTACCGCCAGCTCGCGGCCGAGGCCGGCCGCGCCTGAGCGAGCGCTGTACACTGTGGACAACCTGATATGACATCTGCCGCTTCTTCGCTTCCCGACGTCGCTGTGGTCGGAACCGGCATTGCCGGCCTGGCCGCCGCGCTCGCGCTCGCGCGCAAGGGCTTGCGGGTGGAACTGCTGGGCCCGCGCAAACCGCTGCCCGCGCCCGAGGCCGACGCCTACGATCCGCGCGTCTATGCGCTGTCGCCGGCCAGCCGCGGCATGCTGGCGCAACTGGGCATCTGGGAGGCCTTGCCGGCCGAACGCATCACCGGCGTGCGAACCATGGACATCCGTGGCGATCATGCCGCCTCGGGCCGTCGTCCCGGCCGCCTCGGCCTGTCCGCCTGGCAGGCGGGCAGCGACTACCTGGCCTGGATCGTCGAATCGCGCGAATTGGAACGGGTGCTGCGGCAGGCCGTGCAGTGGTCGGGCATACGCTGGACCGACGATACGCTGGCGGCATTCGCGCCGGCGCCCGCGGGAGGCGGCCTGGCGCTGTCTACCGCCTCGGGGCAGACGCTACGGGCACGGCTCGCGGTCGCCGCGGACGGCGCCGATTCGCGCCTGCGGGAGATGGCGGGGCTGGCCGTTGCGCGCACGCCTTACGACGCCACCGGCGTCGTGGTGCACCTGGATGCCGGGCTGCCGCACCAGGAATGCGCCTGCCAATGGTTCACCCAGGACGGCATCCTGGCGCTGCTGCCCATGCCGGACACGGCGGCCGGACACCAGGTTTCCATGGTCTGGTCCATGCCGCGCGGTCAGGCCCGTGCGCTGCTGGAACTGCCCGAGGCCGAGCAGGCCGCCGTGCTCGAACACCGATTGGCGCAGGCAACCGCCGGCAGGCTGGGGGCGCTGCGCGTACGCAGTCCGCTGTTGGGCTTTCCGCTGGCCTTGCAGCACAGCCCGCTGCTCGCGCATCGCGGCGTGGTGCTGGTGGGCGACGCCGCGCATCTGGTGCATCCGCTCGCCGGCCAGGGGCTCAATCTCGGCCTGGGCGACGTGGCAGCGCTGGCCGAGGTGCTGGGCGGCCGCGAGCCGTTCCGCGCCGTGGACGACGAACGCCTGCTGCGCCGCTACGCGCGGGCGCGTGCCGAGCCCTTGATGGCGATGCGGATCGTCACCGACGGCCTGTTCCATCTGTTCGGCGCGCCGGCGGCTCCGGTGGGGTGGCTGCGCAATGCCGGGCTGGACGTCGTGGACAAGCTGCCGCTGCTCAAGCGACTGCTGGTCAATGGCGCGGCAGGTGCTTGAAATGAACGAAGACCGGCAGGCAGTCCGTATGCCGGATGAGGAGAATCCATGAAACGCCTGTTTTCATCCCTGGTATTGATGACCGCCTGCGCGGTGCCGGTGGGCGCCGCCTGGGCGCAGGCCGCCGCGGCCCAGCCGTCGGCGGCCGAGAGCGCTGTCCGCCAGCGCTTCGAACAACGCTTCGGCGCAGTCGGCATCGACGGCGTCTCCCGCACGCCCTATGGGCTGTACGAGATCCGCATCGGCGGCGAACTGGTCTATACCGACGAGAACGTCAGCTACGTGTTCGACGGCAGCCTGATCGATGCCGCGACCAAAAAGAACATCACGCGCGAACGCAAGGAGCAGTTGCTCGCGGTGAAGTTCGACGAGCTGCCGCTCAAGCTCGCCATCAAGCAGGTGCGCGGCAACGGCAAGCGCCGGATCGCGCTGTTCGAGGATCCCAACTGCGGCTACTGCAAGCAGTTGCGGCGGACCATGCAGGGCATAGACAACGTCACCATCTATACCTTCCTCTATCCCATCCTGTCGCCTGATTCCACCACCAAATCCCAGGCGGTCTGGTGCGCCTCCGACCGCGGCAAGGCCTGGGACGACTGGATGCTCAACGGCAAGGCCCCCAAGTCCGCCAACTGCGACGCCCCCATCCAGGAAGTCCTGGCCCTGGGCAAGAAGCTCCAGGTCACCGGCACGCCCACCATCATCTTCGGCGACAACACCCGGGTCGGCGGCGCGATTCCCGCCGAGAGCCTCAAGCAACGCCTGGAGGCGATGTAGAGATCCCGCCGAGGATTTTTTGACCCAGGGCACAGCGGATCCGGCTTTGCCGGTCCGCCAGTGCCGCCCCCTGGGGGGCGCGCGTCAGCGCATAGGGGGGGAACCTATAGGCACGCCTTCACCTTTCGGCCACAGCACCCACAACCGGCTTTCCTGCTTCATGCGGCCGGCCATGTCGCCGGCTTCGTCGCCGAATCCCCAGAACAGGTCCACCCGCGCCGGCCCCTTGATGGCGGTGCCGGTGTCTTGCGCCAGGACGGCCAGGTTCATGGGCTGGCGGGTATTGGGCCGCGTGGTCGCCAGGTAGGCAAGGCTGCCCAGCGGGACGATGGACGGGTCCACCGCGATCGAGCGCAGCGGCGTCAGCGGCAGCCCCAAGGCTCCCTTGGGGCCTTCCGATGCGTCGGCCACGGCTTCTTCGCGGAAGAACACCACGGCGGGGTTGGCGTTGAGCATCTCCTTGACGCGCGCCGGATTGCGCTGCGCCCAGGCGCGTATGCCCTGCATCGATGCCTGCGCCATGGTGAGCTCGCCCTTGTCGATCAGCCACTTCCCGATGGACACGTAGGGGTGGCCGTTATGGTCGGCATAGGCCAGCCGGATGGTGCTGCCCTGGCCGGGGCCGATGTCCAGCACTGCGCGCCCCGTGCCTTGTACCTGCAGGAAGAAGGCTTCCACCGGATCGTCGACCCAGACGATGGCTGGCGGCTGGCGTTCGGGCCGCTCGATCTCGGCGCGTGTGTCGTAGGGAACGACGCGCCGGCCGTCGAGCTTGCCGCGCACGCGCTTGCCGACCAGTTCGGGGTAGAGGCCGCCCAGGTCTATGGTCAGCAGGTCGGGCGGCACCGCGTAGAGCGGCCATTGATAGGCGCCTCCGCGTTCGCGCGAGGCATGGACCAGCGGCTCGTAGTAGCTGGTGGCCAGGCCGGTTGCCGGCTCGCCCGCGGGGCCGCGGACCGACCAGGGCTGCAGCCACAGCTCCAGGAACGCGCGGACCTGTTCGGCCGACGGGACGGCGGGCATGTCGCGCGCGGCGGCGCACGTGCGCTGCCAGGCATAGGAGTCGGCCACAGGCGGCGCCGTGTTCGACGCCGGCTTGCCGGTGCGCAGGATGAGGGTGCGGCAGTTGGCCAGCAGCGGCCGCCACAGCACGTCCAGCGTATCGGTCTTCCAGCCGGGGAGCTGCTGCCAGCTCGCGCGCGCGTAGTGCTTGCTGCTCGCCAGCGGAGGCAGGTTGGCCGGGCGCGCGATGGGGGGTGGCAGCGGGC
>NZ_UWPJ01000030.1 GCF_900606115.1 Pigmentiphaga humi | reverse complement strand
GGTGGGGGAAGGCATGGCGGTCGGGGAAGCGGGCGCGAGGCGAGGCGCAAAACCGGGATTGTAGGCAGAGCCGGAGGTTTTCGCATGCCGGATACCGCAAAACGCATAAACTCGGGGTATGTCGTTTACGTTTTTTCGCCTTTCCCGCAGTAGCGGCAGGAGGGGGTGCCCGTGAGCGCCGACGGCCATTCCGCGACGCCGGGCCAGGCCGTCCGGCACGGCGCGCCCCTGGCGCGGCTGACCCTGGTCCTGTTCGTGCTGCTCATCGTCTATGCCAGTCTCTACCCGTTCGCCGGCTGGGTCGACGTCGGCTTGCCGGCGTTCGCCTATCTGGCCGCCCCGTGGCCGCAATATTGGGTAGGCACGGAAATACTGGCCAACGTCGCGGCCTACGCGCCGGCCGGCGCCCTGTTCGTGTGGGCCGTCTATCCGGCCTGCCGCGGCGCTGCGGCGGTGCTGCTGGCCGTGCTGTTCTGCGGGGCGTTGTCGGGCGGGATGGAGGCTTTGCAGACCTATCTGCCCAACCGCATCGCCTCGAACGTGGACCTGGCCGCCAATGCCATGGGCGCGCTGTGCGGGGCGCTGGCCGGGGTGGCGACGGCCGCCCGCCTGATCGGCGCCGGCGCGCTGGCGCGCTGGCGCGAGCGCTGGTTCATGCCCTGGGCGGCGCCCGCGCTGATCCTCACCACGCTCTGGGTCTTCATGCACATCCCGCGCCAGCCCATGTTGTTCGGCACCGGCGAGCTGTGGCTGGTGGCCGGCGACTGGGTGGCCTGGCCTTCCGTGCTGCTCGGGGCATTGTGGCCGCCGTCGCCCGGCCAGCGGATCGCGGCCGAGGCGCTGTGCACCGGCAGCGCCGTGATGGGCGTGTCGATGCTATTGCTGCACGCCGCCCGGCCCGTGGCCAGGCGCGGTATTCTTCCGCTGGCGCTGGTGGCATGCGCCTTGCTGATCAAGGTGGCGCTGCAGCCTTTGGCGGTGCCCGCGCAGGCGCCGGATGCCTGGGTGACGGCGGGCGCGGTGGCCGGGGCGGCGGCGGGCGCGGCGCTGGCCTGCGGGTGCGCCTATGCCGCCGCGCGCTGGCAGCGGGGCTTGGGCATACTGGCCCTGTGCGTGCAACTGGCCCTGGTCAACCTGTTCCCATCGGACGAGTATTTCGGCGTGACCACGGCGGCCGCGCGCACCGGCTGGCTGCACCTGGAGCCGCTCACGCTCGGCCTCTCGGTGTTCTGGCCGCTGGCGGCGCTGTTGTTCCTGGCCTGGCGCCGGTCGCGGTAGCGGCAGGCGAGCGGGCATTGTTTGCCGCCGGGCCGCCCCAAGGCAAACAGCCCCCTCGGGGGGCAGCGCCGCCGCGCAGCGGCAAGCGTGGGGGCATTGTTTGCCGCCGGGCCGCCCCAAGGCAAACAGCCCCCTCGGGGGGCAGCGCCGCCGCGCAGCGGCAAGCGTGGGGGCATATTCTCTTATTGAGGCCGTATGGAATCCTATTACAAGCACCATGTCTTCTTCTGTCTGAACGAGCGCGGCGCCGACGCGCCGCGCCCCAGTTGCGCGCGCCAGGGCGCCGAGGCCATGCAGGACTACGCCAAGAAGCGGATCAAGAAACTGGGCCTGTCCGGCAAGGGCGAGATCCGCATCAACAAGGCCGGCTGCCTGGACCGCTGCGAAGAAGGGCCGGTGCTGGTGGTCTATCCCGAAGGCGTCTGGTACACCTACGTGGACGAGAGCGACATCGACGAGATCATCGATTCCCACCTGGTCCGGGGCGAGCCGGTCGAACGCCTGATGATCTGAGGAAGCAACATGGCAGTTTCTACCGAGAGCCTGGTTTTCGAGGGACAGGCCGGCGCGGTCGATTGCGCCTTCGACATTCCCGACGGCGGCATCGACGCGGCGCGCGGCTGGGCGCTGATGCTGCACCCCCATCCCCTGTTCGGCGGCACGCGCGACAACAAGGTCGTCACTACGGTGGCGCGGGCCTGCGCGCAGCAGGGGCTGGCGGTGCTGCGGCCCAATTTCCGCGGCGTCGGCAAGTCCGCCGGCGAGTTCGACAACGGCTCGGGCGAAGCGGCCGACATGCTGGCCGTGGCCTCCCAGTTCCGCGCGCGTTTTCCCGCGCTGGCGCAGGGCGTTTTCGTGCTGGGCGGCTTTTCGTTCGGCAGCGCCGTGGCCAGCCAGGTGCACGCGGGCTGCACGCGGCAGGACGGCGGCTGGCCGGTTGCCGGCCTGATGCTGCTGGGCACGGCGGCCAGCCGCTTTTCCGTAGCCATCGTGCCGGAGGACACTCTGGTGGTCCACGGCGAGCAGGACGACACCGTGCCGCTTGCATCGGTCATGGACTGGGCCCGTCCGCAGAGCCTTCCGGTAACCGTGATTCCCGGCTCGGGGCATTTCTTCCACGGCAGCCTCGTCGTGGTCAAGCGCCTCGTGCTGGACTACCTGGGCCGGGTATTGCCCAGGGCCGGCGCACGGTAGCATTCCGTTGCATCCCGCGCGCGGCGCCATGCGGCCGAGCTGGCGGCGCGGGTGCCTATAATCCTGGGTTTCCACCCCGCATCGCGGGGCCGGCGCGGACGCGGGCCACTATGGCCGGACCCGGCACGGCCCCATTTTTGCCCGACAATCCTCCCCATGAAACTGCGCTTTTCCTCGTTCGGCCCGGGACGCCACCGATTCGCCCTGGCCGCAGCCGCTTCGGCTTGCATCCTCGCGTTCTCGGCCGTCCCCGCGCCCGTCCTGGCCGCGGCGGCTCCGGCCGCCGCTCCTGCCCCGGCCGCCGCGCCGGCGGCGCCCGCCGTCTCGACGGTCGGTTTGCTGTCTTCCGTGCCCGCGCCCGCCATTGCCGCCAAGGCGTGGGTGACCATCGACGTCACCAGCGACCAGATCCTGGCCGAAGAGCGTGCCGATGAGCGTATCGAGCCCGCGTCGCTGACCAAGGTCATGTCGGCGTATCTGGTCTTCGACGCGCTCAACGAAAAGCGCCTGACGCTGGGCCAGACCGTCAATGTGTCGCAGAAAGCCTGGCGCACCGGCGGCTCGCGCATGTTCGTCGAGCCGCGCAAGCCCGTCACCGTGGAAGAGCTGATCCGCGGCATGATCGTCCAGTCGGGCAACGATGCCACCGTGGCGCTGGCCGAAGCCGTGGCCGGCAGCGAGGACGCCTTCGCCGCGCTGATGAACCAGGAAGCCGCGCGCCTGGGCATGAAGAATACCCACTTCACCAACTCCACCGGCCTGCCCGATCCGCAGCACGTGACTACCGTGCGCGACATGGCCATCCTGGCCAAGCGCCTGATCCAGGACCATCCGGATCACTACGCCTACTACAAGGAACGCCAGTTCGCCTACAACAAGATCACCCAGCCCAACCGCAACCGGCTGTTGTGGATCGATCCGTCGGTGGACGGCATGAAGACCGGCCACACCGATGCCGCCGGCTACTGCCTGATCTCGTCGGCCAAGCGCGGCGATCGCCGCATGCTCACCGTGCTGGTGGGCGCCGCCAGCGAAAGCGCGCGGGCGCAGGAAAGCCTGAAACTGCTGAACTGGGGCTACCAGAACTTCGATACCGTGAAGGTTTACGATGCCAAGCAGGCCATCGTCGAGCCTCCGGTCTGGAAGGGCAGCGCCAGCAAGGCCAAGCTCGGCTCCCAGTCGGAAGTATGGGTCACCGTCCCGCGCGGGCAGGCCGGCAACGTCAAGTCGACCATCGAGCGCACCGATCCGCTGGTTGCGCCGCTGCAGGCCGACCAGCAGGTCGGCACGCTCAAGCTGACGCTGAACGACAAGCCCGTGCGCGAAGTGCCGCTCAAGGTGCTGGAGCCGGTGGAGCTGGCCGGCATTTTCGGCCGCGCCTTCGACGCAGTCCGCTTGTGGTTCAAATGATTGCGCCCCGATGAGGAGCTGAGATGATTCCCGGGATGAGCGGTGATCCGCAGGTCTATCTGAACGGCGAGTTCACGCCTTTGTCGCAGGCCAAGGTGTCGGTGCTGGACCGGGGCTTCATTTTCGGCGACGGGATTTACGAGGTGGTGCCGGTGTATGGGCGCAAGCCGTTCCGGATGGGACATCATCTGGCGCGGTTGCGGCGTAGTCTGGAGGCGGTGCGGATTGCGAATCCGCATGACCAGGCGGGCTGGGAGGATCTGGTCGGGAAGTTGATCGCAACCTCGGACGCCCCGGACCAGATCGTGTACCTGCAGGTGACGCGCGGCGTGGCGCGGCGGGATCATGCTTTTCCGGCCGATGCCGTGCCGACCGTATTCGGCATGGCCACCCCGTTCGCGTGGCCCGGCGCCGAGCTGCGGGAGCAAGGCGTGCGCGCGGTGAGCATGCCGGACGAGCGCTGGCTGCATTGCGAGATCAAATCCACGTCGCTGCTGGGGAACGTGCTGGCCCGGCAGTTCGCGGTCGACCGCGACGCGGTGGAGACCGTCATGTTCCGCGACGGCTTCCTGTCCGAAGGCTCGTCCAGCAACGTCTGGGTGGTCAAGAACGGTGTGCTGGTTGCGCCGGAGAGGAACCACCTCATCCTGGAAGGCATCCGCTACGGCTTCATCCAGGAAATGGCCGCGGCCCGCGGGATCCCGCTCGAGATGCGGAAGATCGCGCAGGCCGAGGTCGAAGCGGCCGACGAACTCATGCTGTCGTCGGCCACCAAGGAAATCCTGCCCATCGTCTCCCTGGACGGCAAGCCCGTCGGCGCGGGCCGTCCCGGCCCGGTCTATGCACAATTGCGCCAGAGCTACGACGAGGCAATCGCAGCGCTTGCGCGCAGGGTTGGTTAATCATGGCTACCACTCCCGACATCCCCGGCAAGGGGGAATCGCTGATCGAATACCCGTCGGATTTTCCGATCAAGGTCATGGGGGCATCCCATCCCGAGTTCGTCGCCGTCCTGACCGAGGTCGTCCTGCGGCACGACCCCGCCTTCGATCCCGAAACGGTCGAGCAGCGCCCCAGTTCCAGCGGCAACTACCTGGGGCTGACTTTCATCGTGCGGGCCACCTCGCGCGAGCAGCTCGACGCCCTGTACCGCGAGCTCACCTCGCATCCGATGGTGAAATACGTGCTCTGACGCCGCCTCGGCCGGATTTCCGCCGGTCTGGCCCGCTGCTCGTCGGGTATGCTAAATTGTGAATGATTCTCAATTTTATTACCGAACGAGTTGACGGGACGACGTGTTTCCTGACGCCGGGGAGGGGGTATGGCGCAGAACGACCTGAGCGGAGGGGTGCCGATCGATGGTCTGTTTCGGGATCATCGAGGCTGGCTGCAAGGCTGGCTGCGCCGTAAGCTCGGCAACAGCGCCGATGCGGCGGACCTGCTGCAGGAAACTTTTTTGCGCGTGCTCGGCGGCCGCACGGCATTCCGCTTCCAGGCCTCCGACCGCTTCGATCCGCGCCGGCAACTGGCCTTGATCGCCAACGGCCTGGTCATCAGCAAGTGGCGCCGCGATGCCCTGGAGCGCGAATACCTGGCGGCGTTGGCCGCGATGGAGCCGGCCAGCGCGCCGTCGCCCGAAGCGCGGGCCGTCGCGTTCGAGCTGTTGTGCGAGATCGACGCCATGCTCGACGAATTGCCGCCCAAGTGCCGCCAGGCCTTCTTGCTGGCGCAACTGGACGGCATGTGCCAGCAGCGCATCGCGGCCGAACTGGGCGTGACGCGCCGCACGGTGCACAACTACCTGGCTCGCGCCATGGTGGCGTGCAGCGTGTACCTGATGAAGCAGGGGGGCTGAGCCATGCCCATGCCCAGGCCGGGCGGCAGTCTCGAACACCCGCTCGACGAGGCCGATCTGCATGCCCTGCGCGAAGCCGCCGACTGGTTCGCCCGCCTGCAGGACGCCGGCCCGGACAGCGCCCTGCGCCGGCAATGGGAGTCGTGGCTGCATGCCGCCGACGCGCACGCCCGAGCGTGGGAATGGATGATGCTGGTCAGCGGCAAGATGGCCGGGCTCAAGTCGGCCGCGGGGGCGCCCGTATCGACCTTGCTGCGCGGCAACAAGGCGCGTGGCCGCCGCCGCGCGCTCGGCGCCGGCCTGGCGCTATTGTTCTGCGGCGGGGCGGCGGCGCCCATGGTGTTCCGAAGCTTGCCGCTGCGGGTCTGGATGGCTACCCACCACGCCCCGACCGGCAGCATCGAACGCATCGTGCTCGCCGACGGCTCCACGCTCTGGCTCGATACCGACAGCGCGGTCAATGTGCGCCTCGGCGCGGCGGCCCGCCGCCTCGAACTCGTACAGGGCCGCATTTTCATCGAAACCGCGCCGGATCGCGAGCGGCCCGCCCGTCCGTTCGAAGTGACGTCCGCCCTCGGCGTGCTGCGGCCGCTGGGCACGCGTTTCTGCGCCAGGATGGACGAAGGCGGCCTCGACGTCGCGGTGTTCGACGGGGCGGTCGACTGCAGGCCGTCCGGCGCGGAGACGGCAGGGCGCATCGTGCCGGCCGGGTCGGCGGCGACGCTCGGGCGCGGCGGCGTCGCCAGCCTGCGTCCCGCGAGCAGGGCGATGCAAGCCTGGATCGACGGCGTGCTGGTCGCCGAAGACGTTCCCCTGGGAGCGTTCATCCGCGAACTCTCGCGCTACCGCAAAGGCGGCGTGCATTGCCATCCTGCCGCAGCGGGCTATCGCCTAGTCGGCAGTTTTCCCTCCGGCGACGTGGACGCCACGCTGGCGGCCATTGCGCGGACCCTGCCGGTGCGCATCGAACGCGGCGGACGCGAACGGATCGAGGTCGTGCCCGCGGGTTGAGTGCGCTCAGGATCAGGCGCGTGTCGGCCTGGGGAACTTTGAAATATCTTGTTTCAACTGTGGCGGGCAAGTTTTTTCCCACTTTCCGTTGCCGTTCGGTACCTCCCATGACAGGCCACTTCGGGCCATAGCCAAAGGGAAGGTTCATGCGGTTGACGAAGGGAGGGCGCGCCGGGCGCGGAGCCGGCGCGCGGGGGGTGCGGTGGCGGGGCGCCGCGCGATGCATGGCCGTGGCGCTGGCCGTCGCCGCGGGCGCGGCCGTGGGCCAGGAGGCGAAGACCCCCGAACCGGCGGCGCAGTCGCGGCGCTACGAGATTCCGGCGGGCAGTCTGCGCGGCGTGCTCGAAGCCTTCATGGCGCAATCGGGCGTGCTGCTGTCGATCGACAGCCGGGCCATCGAGTCGCGCCATAGCGACGGGTTGACCGGCAGCTACGGCGTAGCCGAAGGGCTGGACCGGATCCTCGCGCCGCATCAACTGCGCGCGGCTCCCCATGCTTCGGGCATCTACACGCTGGAGCCCGTTCCGCCGCGCGTGTCGGCAAGCATCCAGCAACTGTCCACCGTGCACGTGGAGGCCGATGCGATCAAGCCGGAGGACGAAGCCTACCGCACGGCCGGCTCGTCCAGCTACATCAGCCGCGAAAATATCGAACGCTTCCGCGGCACGTCGGTCGGCGACATTTTCCAGGGCACGCCGGGCGTGCTGGTGGGCGAGAACCGCAACTCGGGCGGGCTGGACGTCAACATCCGCGGCATGCAGGGACAGGGCCGGGTGCCGGTGCTGGTGGACGGCGCGCGCCAGGAAACCACGGTGTATCGCGGCTACGCGGGCGTGGCGTCGCGCAGCTACATCGATCCCGACCTGATCGGCGGCATCCAGATCGAGAAAGGCCCGAGCATGAGCGCGCAGGGCACCGGCGCGGTGGGCGGCGTGGTCAGCATGCGGACGCTCAATGCCGACGACATCGTCAAGCCCGGCAATACCTTCGGCATGCGCATGCGCGGCAGCCTGATGGGCAACAACTCCGGCTCGCCGGCGGAGCCCGGCACGATCTCCGGCTACTTCGTGCGCAACGACGCCTATCGCACCAATTGCGTGGCCGGCAGCGAGTCGAATTGCGCGGGTACCAACGACCTGAGGACCATACTCGGGCCGCAGGGCAACGGCACGCTGAATCGTCCCGATACCTATGATCCGCGCAGCTGGGCAGGCAGCCTGGCCCTGGCTTCGCGGCTGGAGTCCATGGACTTGGTGGCGGCCTACGCCACGCGCCGGCAGGGCAATTACTACGCGGGCCGGCACGGTCCCGCACCGGTGCTCGATCTGTCGAATACCGCGCCGGGAACCTTCAATCGCTGGACCAACGTCTACCCGAGCGTGGATGGCGCCTCGCGTTTCCGCGGCGGGGAAATGATCGTCAACAGCAACTACCAGAGCGAATCCTTCCTGCTCAAGAGCAAGCTCTACCTGCCCAACGACCAGGAACTGGAGCTGAGCTGGCTGCGCTACCACAGCCTGTACGGCGAACTGATGCCTTCGCAGCTGCTGGGCTTCGACTACGCCCGCCAGACCGAGAGCAGTGAAGTCACCGCCAATACCTATGCCAGCCGTTATCGCTGGAACCCGGCCGGCAACGACGCCATCGACCTGCGCGCCAACCTGTGGTTCACCAATACCCACAGCATCAACCGCAACTATTCCGGCTGGCTGGAAAGCAATCCGTGGGCGTCCAACGGCGCGGAACGCTATCGCCGCCGCGGCGGAGACCTGAGCAACACGATGGTGTTCGATGCCAAGTCGTGGGGGACGGGGGAAATCCGCTACGGCCTGGCCGCGCAAAGCGAGACGGTGGCCAGCACGGTGGACGAGGCCAGCGGCGGCGCCGCCGGCACGGGACGCGACGGCACGCGCGACGAATACAGCGCCTTTCTCGCCTTCATGTACCAGCCCGTTCCGAGCGTGACCCTGGACGCGGGCCTGCGCCACACCCGCTATTCGGCGCAGGACTACCACTCGGCCAGCGTTTGCGAATTCGTCCCGAACGACGACGGCACCGGCGGCGCCACCGAATGCGAAACGGTGCAGCCCGGCAAGTCGCGCCACAGCGGCTCGGCGCCCATCGCCAGCCTGACCTGGGAACCGCTGCCCGGCGTGCAGCTGTACGGCCGCTATGCGGAGGCGCTGCGCATGCCCAGCATGTTCGAGAGCACGAGCGGCGTGTCGGTCAGCACCGTGGTCGGCAGCTACCTGAAGCCCGAGCATGCCCGCAACCGCGAGGTCGGGGTCAACTTCCTGAAAGACGGTTTGCTGAAGAGCAGCGACAAGCTGCGGGTGAAGCTGGCCTATTTCAACAACCAGACCAGCAACTACCTGACCCGCACCATCAACAACGTCAGCGAGGGCTCGGCCAACGGCTTCTGGCGCGTGCGCAACATCGACAGCGCCCGATTCAACGGCTTCGAACTGTCGGGCGGCTACGACATGGGCATGTTCTACACCGATTTCGGCATCACCAAATACACCAAGATCGAGATCTGCCACGAGGGCAGCTACCGCCGCCAGCCGTGCACCGACTACGGCCTGGCCGCCAGCTACGTCAACAACATGATTCCGCCCAACTGGCACGGCACGCTCACGCTGGGCATGCGCCTGCTGGACCGCAAGCTGACGCTGGGCGTGCGCGGCACGTTCATGGGGGCGCGCAACCGCGTGCCCGAATTCGACGACCAGGGCGTCAACTCGGCGTTCGCGCGTCCGGTGGAGTGGCATGCCTACCGGATCTTCGACCTGTTCGCCAGCTACCGGATCAACGACACGGTGAGCGTCGATTTCAACCTCGACAACGCGACCGACCGCTACTACCTCGACGCCCTGGGACTGGGCGCGGTGCCGGCGCCCGGACGCACGGCCAGGCTGAGCGTGACGCTGCAATTCTGATTTCAACTCGCAGGACAACCAAGGAAGCAAGATGAACCTATTGCGCAAGCTGATGGCGGGCCTGGGCCTGGCCGCGCTGCTGGCCGCGGGCGGCTGCGGCGGCGGCACCAGCGCCGGCGACGATCTGGGCGGAGCCGGCAACGGCGGGGGCGGCGGAGGCGGCAACGGCTCCAGCGAGGTGACCACGGTGCTGCGCGCCAGCGTGGACGGCAAGGAGTTGTTCAACGGCAGCGTAGTCGAAGCCGGTTCGGCCATCGCGCTCGATGCCTCCGCCAGCACCGGTCCGGCGGGCGTGGCGCTGCGCTATTCCTGGACCATCGTCAAGCAGCCGGATTATTCCGCGGCCTCGGTCGCCAGCCCCGCGTCGGCGCAGACCAGCTTCGTGCCTGCGCTGGCAGGCCAGTACATCCTCGGCGTGACGGTCAGCGACGGCGTCGGCAGTGCTTCGCTGCAGCTGGAGTTCACGACGACCAGCGTATACCCCGTCGCGGCGGTGCAGCGGCGCGAGCGCGACGTGACGCTGGGCATGGTGCAGCTCGACGGCCGCGGCAGCCAGCCGCCCACCGGCGGCGACGCCTCCAAGCTGATCTACGCGTGGCGCCTGGTGTCGGTGCCTCCCGGCAGCGCGTTGACCGGGCTCGATCCCGCCGAGGCTACGCAGGCGCAGCCGCGCTTCACGGCCGACGTCGAAGGCCGCTACGAAGCCGAACTGAGCGTGAGCTACGAAGGCAGGAAAAGCCTGCAACCGGCGACGCTGACCCTGAACATCGTGAAGGCGCCCACCACGCCGCAGGCCATCATCAAGGCCGTGACGCCGGAGCCTTTCGTGCGCGGCAGGAAAGTGACGCTGAGCGCCGTCGACAGCAAGCCCGGCAGCCGCAGCACCGGCACCATGCAGTACCGCTGGACCATCGCGCAGGGCGGCCTGGCGCCGCTGCCGGAACTGACCGGCGCCAATGCCGCCGAGCTCAGCTTCGTGCCGGTGGCGGCGGACACCTACAACGTGACCCTGGCCGTGTTCGACGGCGTGCAGGTCGGGAGCGCCGATTTCCGCGTCGATGCGGCCATTCCCGATGGCGCTGCCAACACGCCGCCCGTGGCTATGTTCATGCACGCCTACAACCAGAATACTTTCGAAATCGAGAAGGGCGCCCGCACCGAGCTGTACGGCCGGGGCGCCAGCTACGACGTCGACCAGTCCCCCTATGCGGGCATGAATTACGAATACACGGTATTGGAAGAACCCGCGCCGGGGGCCGCGACACTGGAGCGGACCTCCATGCGCAACACCTTCTTCACCCCGCGCACTTTCGACGGCAGCGGCGCGGAAAAATACAAGTTCCAGCTGCGCGTGCAGGATCTTGCCGGCGCATGGTCCGAACCCGTCACGGCGACGTTCACCGTGCTCAACGGCGCCAACCGCACGCCGACCGCCGTGCCTGCGGTGTCTTCCGGCAGCGCCGCCGTCATGGCCGGCGCCGAAGTCGTCCTGACCGGCGCGGGCAGCAGCGATCCGGACAAGAACCGGCTTGCCTACACATGGCGCATGGTGGACAAGCCGGACGGCAGCACCGCCACGATCAAGAACGCCGATCAGGCGCAGGCTTCGTTCGTCACCGACAAGCCGGGGCCGTACAAGGTTGCGCTGGTCGTGACCGACAGCTGGGGGTCGAGCAGCGCGTCCGTCGCGCTCGCCGTGTTCGCCAAGAGCCAGAACAGCCCGCCAGAGGCCCGGCCCTACCAGGCGCTGCCGTACGACCGGGAGCAGCCCTTGCGGATCGCCCCGGTGCTCAAGAACGTGAACTTGTTCAACGCGCTGCCCATAGATATGTGGAACGGCTTCCAGTTCACCGCCAACGCCTTCGACCCGGACGGCGACCGGATCAACTACCTGTGGACGCTGACCGGGAAGCCCGACAACTACACCGGACACAAGCCCAGCGAAACGATCCAGTCGTGCTTCTCGGGAGGCCGCTACCTGCCGGGAGTGGACGTCCAGGAATGGTTCGACAGGCAAATGGCGGCCGAGGAGTGGGACTGCAGCGCGTTCAAGCTCGCGCCGTCCAAGACCGGCATCTACGATCTCTCGCTGCTGGTGACCGACGGCGCCGAGGTGGCCGGCCCCTTCCTGTTCAGCGTCCAGGCGGCCACGCGCGAGGACTACCCCACCGTGCTGCTGGAGGATCTCCATATCGGCCACTACTGGGACAATACCAAGCAGGGGCTGACGCTGAAGGAGGAGCCCGCCTGGAACGCCAATATCTCGGCGACCAAGCAACCCAACCAGCTGCTGTTCCCGGTGACCGCCGGGGTCGGGGACGGGATTCAAGGCCTGGGACTGGCGGCCAGGTTCGGTTTCAGCGGCGATTTCGTGGTCAAGACCATCCGTCTGACCGCGGGCGGCGATTACACCATTGCGGATCTGAAAGCCTACGACACCTACGGCGTCGAAAAACCCAAGTTCGCGGGGCTGAGCGACGGCCAGATCGTGCGCAAGGGCCAGGTTCTGGAGTTCCAGCTGGTATGGCCAATCGCCAACAACCCCGAGGTATGCGACGGCATGCAGATGGTCGGCAAGGACGGCCTGGTATGGTCGTTCAGGATCAAGGAACTGCCGAACTTCACGTTCGAGTGGAAGCCGCCGAGCAGTTCGGTCGCAGCTTGCTCGTGATGCCGTTCGCGGCGGCCCGGCATCCCGGCGGGATGCCGGCCTGATCCGGCGAGTGTGCCGCCCGCCCGGCGGTACACTCGCATGATGTCCACCTTCCCCATCGTCCGCTGGCTGCCGTGCCCCGCCCCGTACCACGAGACCTGGGAGGCCATGAAGGCCTTCACGGCTTCCCGCGCCGACGATACGCCCGACGAGATCTGGCTGGTCGAGCACGAGCCCGTCTTCACCCTGGGCCTGGCGGGCAAGACCGAACACGTGCTGGCGCCGCACGACGTGCCGCTGGTCAAGAGCGATCGCGGCGGCCAGGTGACCTACCACGGGCCGGGCCAGGTCGTGGCCTACGTCCTGCTGGACCTGCGCCGGGCCGGCTACTTCGTCAAGGAGTACGTGCAGCGCGTCGAGCAGGCGGTGATCGACCTGCTGGCCGGGCTGGGCCTGCCCGACGCCCGCCGCAAGCCGGCCGCGCCCGGTGTCTACGTCGATTGGCCGCGGCCCGGGTCCGGCGGCGCGTCCGCCCCGCCGGAGCTGGCCAAGATTTCCGCCCTGGGCATCAAGGTCCATCGCCACTGCACCTACCACGGGGTGGCCTTGAACGTGGACATGGACCTGACGCCGTTCGAATGGATCAATCCCTGCGGCTACGCCGGGCTGCGCACCGTCGACCTGGCGGCGTGCGGCGTGGCGATCGGGCTGGAGGAGGCCGGCGACCGGCTGGCGCAGTCGCTGGCAAGGGCGTTGACGGCCGCGCCGGCGGCAGGGGATTTGGCGGCTGGCGGGCCGGCGGCGGTAGAATAAGGGTCTTTACCAGTCTCCCAGCCTCAGCCCGGCTGCACCCCCGGCCCCGCTGAAGAGGAATGTTCGATGAGTTCTGTACCAGACACGTCCACCCTGGGCGGCCATGCCGACGTACCCGCGGCAGCGCCGGCCTACGACCCGCTGAAGAAGCAGAAGTCCGAATCCAAGGTCTCCCGCATCCCGGTCAAGGTCGTGCAGGTGGAACGGCTCAAGAAGCCGGAATGGATACGCGTGAAGGCCGCTTCGCCGAGTTCGCGCTTCTACGACATCAAGCGCATCCTGCGCGAGCACAATCTGCACACCGTGTGCGAGGAAGCCTCGTGTCCGAACATCGGCGAGTGCTTCGGCAAGGGCACCGCCACGTTCATGATCATGGGCGACAAGTGCACGCGCCGCTGCCCGTTCTGTGACGTGGGGCACGGCCGGCCCGATCCGCTGGATACCGACGAGCCCCTCAACCTGGCCCGCACCATCGCCGCGCTCAAGCTGAACTACGTGGTCATCACCTCGGTGGACCGCGACGACCTGCGCGACGGCGGCGCCGCGCACTTCGTCGAGTGCATCGCCAAGACCCGCGAGCTGTCGCCCTCGACCCGCATCGAGATCCTGGTGCCCGATTTCCGCGGTCGCCTCGACCGCGCTCTGGCCATCCTGAACGCCGGCCCGCCCGACGTCATGAACCACAACCTCGAAACCGTGCCGCGCCTCTACAAGCAGGCGCGCCCCGGCTCCAACTACGAGCACTCGCTCAAGCTGCTGGCCGAGTTCAAGGCGCTGCACCCCGACGTGCCCACCAAGTCCGGCCTGATGCTGGGCCTGGGCGAGACCGACGAGGAAATCCTCGAGGTCATGCGCGACATGCGCGTCCACAACGTCGACATGATCACCATCGGCCAGTACCTGCAGCCTTCCGAGCACCACCTGCCGGTGCTGCGCTACGTGCATCCCGACACCTTCGCGATGTTCGAGCGCGAGGCCTATGCCATGGGCTTCACGCATGCGGCGGTGGGCGCGATGGTGCGCTCCTCGTACCACGCCGACCAGCAGGCGCACGCGGCCGGCGTGGCCTGACCGCTATAGAATGGTCCTCCGAAAAGGAGGGCCGGGCGGCATGCTGGAACTACGCCATCTGCGGTATTTCATTGCGCTGGCGCGACAGCAGAATTTCACTCGCGCCGCCCGCGATCTGCACATCGCCCAACCGGCCCTGTCGATGCAGATCCGCCAGTTGGAGGAGCACCTGCGCACGACCCTGGTCGAGCGGGGCAAACGCAGCGTCCAGCTGACCGACGCCGGCAGGACCTTCCTGCGGCGCGCCGAAAAAGTGCTGAGCGAAATCAGGCTGGCCGAGGCCGAGATGCTCCACCTGAACAATTTCCAGGGCGGCCGCTTGCTGGTCGGCGCCTTGCCCTTGTTGGGCGAGTTCTTCTTCAAGGAAATCTTCCTCTCGTTCTCGAATACGTATCCCAACGTGGATTTTTCGTACATCGAGCAAAGCAACGAGAAACTCTGCGCCGCCTTGCACGAACGCGAGCTCGACGCCGCCTTCATCGACATCGCGCTTTGTCCGCCGGAAACGCTGCGGGGATTGACCGTGATCGAGCTGTTCCGTGCCGATGCGGTGGTGTTGATGGCGCCTGTGCATCGATTGGCCGGCCGTAAGGCCGTGGGTGCGCCGGACCTGGTCGGCGAGCGCCTGATCCGGTTTTCGGAAGGGTCGACCGTTCGCCATGCCGCCATGAAGGAGTTTTGCCGCGAGCGCGGCATCGACATTCCGGTTTCCTATCAGGCGGGGCAGATCCGGCTGGTCCGGCAACTGGTTGCCCAGGGCATGGGCGTGGCGGTGATGCCGAGCTGGATCGTCAGGACCGACGGGCCTCCGGTCGCCGCGGCGAAACTGGTCGCTCCCGCGACCGATTTCCGCGTCGCTATCGCCTGGGTCGAAACCAACATCGAACCTCGCACCTTGGCTTTCTCGGCATTGATGCAGGAACAAATCGTTCCCGCCGCCGCCGGCTTGCAGAGCGCCTGACCGGCTACTCCATCGCGCATTCGATAAGCCGTTCTTATCGATTCCAGATTCAATCCCTATTGGACGCGGCCGGCGGGCCGCCACATCATGCCCATGCAATCCGACGCGCCGTGTTGCGGCGGATCGGACCGATGCGCCAGGCAAGGGAGGATGGATGGACAACGGTAGAGCGAGCGCCGCAGGAGAAGACGCCGGCCTGATGATCCGGCTGTACCGGCTGATGGTGCGGACAAGGGAGTTCGAGACATTGTGCATCGGCCTCAAGGCGGCCGGCCGGATCGTGACCAACACCTATCCGTCGCTCGGGCAGGAGGCCATAGGCGCGGCCGCCGCGGCGCTCGGGCCCGACGATGTCGTCTTCCCTTCCTATCGGTCCCGGCCCGCTTTCTTCGGCAAAGGCATCACCGCGCGCGAGCATTTCCGCGAACTGGCCGGAGCGTCCGATTCGCTCTTGTCGGGAAGAGAGGTCTTTCACCATGTGTCGTGGCCGGCGCGAGGCGTCATGCCCGCCTCGTCGATGATCGGGGCATGGCTGCCGATGGCCGCCGGCTACGCGTTGGCGCAGCGGATGGACGGGGATGCGGGCGTGACCGCGTGCTTCATGGGAGACGGCACCTTCGGCGCCGGCGATTTCCACGAAGCGATGAATCTGGTGGGGCTTTGGCGCCTGCCTTTCGTGATGATCTGCGAGAACAACGGATACCAGGTGTCCCAGCCATGGTCGTCGATGCGCCGGCACCGTGGGATGGCTCCCTACTTCTCCAACTACGGGTTCGAGTGCCTGGACGTCGACGGCAACGATGCGCTGGCCGTGTACCAGGCGGCGGCGCATGCGCGGGCGCGCGCCTTGGCGGGCGAGCCGGTGCTGCTCGATTGCTTCACTTACCGGATGGGCAGCTACAGTACGCATTTCGCCGAGCCGCGCGAGGACATCGGCGATGAGCTCGCGTCCTGGGCGGCGAAGGACCCGATCGCGCGCCTGCGCCGGCATTGCGTCGCGCTGGGCTTGGCGGAGAGCGAGCTGGACGCCGTCGCCGAGCAGGAAGCCTCGGACATTCACGCCGCCTGGGAGGCAGCCGATGCACACTTATAAAGCCGCGATACGCCAGGCGTTGATAGACGCGATGGTGGCGAATCCCCGGACCATGATGACCGGCCAGGACATCGGCCGCTTCAGCGCGTCGGGCCTCAGCGCGGGATTGGTGGATAGGTTCGGCCCGCAGCGGATCCGCGACTGCCCGATCAGCGAGAGCGCGATGATCGGGATGGCGGTGGGCGCGGCCATGAAGGGCTGGACCTCCGTCGTGGAGCTGGCTTACGCGGACATTTCCGCGGTGGCTTTCGGTTCGATCGTCCATTCGGCCTGCAAGCTGCGTTTTTCGACGGCTGGCCAACTGGATTGCCCCGTGATCATCCATGCGCCGATCGGGCGCGGCTCGCGCCATGGGCCGATGGGGACGGAGATTACCGCCTCGTGGTATTGCAATGTGCCCGACCTGGCGATCTGCATGCCGGCTACGCCGGACGAGGCGTACTGGCAGCTTCGCGAGGCGTTCAATCGAAAGACGCCCACTCTGTATCTGCCCGATCGTTCCCTGTTCGATGCTTCCGGCGATATCGGCGACGGCAGCGGCGCAGGGCGGGCGAAGGTGGTGCATCCCGGGACGGATCTCAGCATCGTCGCGGCCGGCCGCGCGCTCGCCCTCGCGCGGGATGCCGCCGTTCAACTGCAGGCCGAAGGCGTGTCGGCCGAGGTGCTGAGCCTGGGGCACGTCAAGCCGTTCGACCATGAGGCCCTGGAGCGGAGCGCCCGGCGCACGCGGCGGATGCTGGTCGTCCAGGACGAACCCGGCTACGGCGGCTACGGCGCGATCGCGCTGGCCTCGCTCGCCCAGTTGCCGGCCGGCACGCTCGAGCGCGCCGCCCGTTTGCTGTGCCGGGAAGAGACCTTCTTGCCGCACTTGGGGGAAGAGGGGCCGTTGCCGACGGTGGCGCAGATCGCCGAGGAAGCCCGTAGCCTGGTCGCCGGCCCCGCATAAAGCGCGGGTTTCGGGGCTGCGTCGTTCGCCATACGAGCATCACCCACAACAAAAGGGGAGACACCATGATCCGCTTGGTTTCGATTCTTGCTTGCGCATGCGCCGCCGCGGCGCCGGCGGTACCCGGCCGGGCCGCCGCGCAGGACTACCCTGTACGTCCGATCCGCATCGTCATCGGCTACGCGCCCGGCGGGCTGGGTGACACCCTGGCGCGCGTGGTGGCCGACAAGCTCGGCGCCAGGCTGGGGCAGCCCGTGATCGTCGAGAACAAGCCGGGCGCAGGTGGAGTGATCGCCGCGGAATACGTGGCGCGCGCCGCGCCGGACGGCTATACCCTGCTGCAGGGGACTGCCGCCGAAATGACTTATGCCGCCAGCATGGTGGGCGCGAAGCTGGGCTACGACGCTACCCGCGATTTCGCGCCGATCTCAATGCTCAATGCCGCGCAGATGGTCCTCGTCGCCTCTCCGGCGCTGGGCGTGAAATCCGTCCCGGAACTGCGGCAGTACGCCGGGCGCCATTCGGGCAAGCTCAACTATGCTTCGTTCGGCGTCGGCAGTTCGGCGCATTTCGCGGCCGAGATATTCAAATCGCAAACGGGAATGGACATCACCCATATCCCCTTCAAGGGCAGCGAGCCGGCGGTACAGGAAGTCGCGGCGGGGCGCGTGCAATTGCTGTTCAACACGGTCGCGTCGTCCATTCCGTACATCCAGGCCGGCCGCCTGGTGCCGCTGGCGGTGACGGGACAAGCGCGGGCGGATGCGTTGCCCGAGGTTCCCACCTTTGGGCAGATCGGGTTGAGCGGGGTCGACCTGAGTCCATGGGCAGGGTTGTTCGCGCCGAAAGGAACACCGGCCGAAATCGTCCGGCGGCTCAACGGCGAAGTCCGCGCGGTCTTGACCTCGGCGGAGGTCGAAAGCCGCTTGACCGCGCTGGGCGCCGCCCCTCTTCCGAGTACGCCCGAAGCGTTGGGCGCGAGAGTGGCGCAGGAGACCGAGACCATCAAGGCGCTGGTGAAGAAGGCCAACTTGAAATTCGAATAATCGCGGAGGTAAATCGGGAACTGCCAATAATGGAAATTTATCGGTGATTCCCGATTTTTAGAATTATCGGTAATTGCCAATATTGAAAAAAAATCGGGGATCGCCTATAAAAATACCTTGTGCTGAAAAGCCAGAGGACATGGCATGGACTTCCCGATTGCGGTGAGCGGACAGTTGCGACAGCAGCTTCGCGCATTGCGGCGAATGCGCGGATGGACCCAGGCAGAGCTCGGGAAAATGCTGGGTGTGGGACAAGCGCGTATTGCCGAGATAGAAGCCAATCCGGGGTCGGTCAGCGTGGAGCAGTTGCTGCGCCTGTTGGCTGTACTGCAGACGCGCATGGTTCTTCAGACTCATGAGCACGCCTCGGCCACAAGTGGCGCAGACAGGGTATACGGCCGCAGTGCAACTGTCACACAAGGGGCTGCCCGCCAAAAAGGCAAGGTCGGTGAAGCGGAGCCCGCCATCAAGATCGAACGCAGGCAGGGGAGCTGGTAATGGCCGACCTGTGGGTCTGGATGAATGGCGAGCGCGTGGGGACCTGGTTTTTCAATCGCGGCCTGCATCGTTTTGCATATACCCGGGAATGGGCCGAATCCGCCCACGCGCGACCTATCTCCCTATCGCTGCCCATTACTGCGGAGCTGGAGCTGCAGGGTGAGCATGTCGAGAACTACTTCGACAACTTATTGCCGGACAGCAAGCTCATTCGCGAGCAGATCGCTGCGCGCTTTGCCGTTCGGGATCTCAGCCCTTTTTCATTGCTAGAGGCTGTGGGACGAGATTGCATAGGCGCAGTGCAATTGCTGCCGCCAGAGATTCCGCCCGATGGATACGACCAAATTCGCGGCGAACTACTCGACACGCCCGCCATCGCACAAGCGTTGCGCGATGTACCCGTGGCAGGAGTCGGGGCCCAGACGGATGTAGAGGTGTTCCGCCTGTCGTTGGCCGGAGCACAGGACAAAACGGCGCTTGCGCTCATTGGCGGCCGGTGGCATCGGCCCATTGGCGCGACTCCCAGTACGCACATTTTCAAACTGCCCATCGTGAACCGCCACCGTACGGTGCAATTGTTCGATACGGTAGCCAATGAATGGGTATGCGCACAGATACTGACGGCCCTCGGTTTGCCCACCGCTCGCGCTGAGATGGCGCAGTTCGAAGACCAGGAAGCACTGATCGTCGAACGTTTCGATCGGCAATGGGTCGATGGCGGCAGGTGGATCGCACGCCTGCCCCAGGAGGATTTGTGCCAGGCGTTGGGCGTTCCACCTGGGAGAAAATACGAGGCGCACGGGGGGCCCGGTGCGTCCGCGTGCCTGGACTTGCTGGCTGGCAGCGATGCGCCAGCGGATCCCCTGGCCTTTCAATTGGCGATGTTCGCTTATTGGCTGATGGCGGCTATCGATGGACACGCCAAGAATTTCTCGATCTTCCTGTATCCGGGCGGTCGCTTTGCGATGACTCCGCTCTACGACGTCATGTCGGTATGGCCCTATGTCGGAAACGGCATCGGACAATGGCGGATGAATAAGCTGCACATGGCCATGGCCGTGCGCGGTAAGAATCGTCACTACGCATTGGATAGGATCCGCCCTCGCTACTGGCGCAACTTGACCGGAAGCCACGGCGGGGAGGAAGTATGGCAGCAGATGATCTTGCTCGCCGAACGTGTCCCCGAAGCGCTCGATACTGTCGAAACCATCCTCGCACCGGATTTCCCCGAACGGATATGGATACCCATTGCCCGGGAAATGCGCGCGCAGGCGCAGCACTTCCTCGATGGGGTCGAGGCGGCTTAAGTCACTGGCAGCCATGTGCGTTGCCGCCGTAACTACAACTTCCTGCTGAAACTGGAGCCGGATGTGGTCTGGCGCCGGTAGAGATTGCATCCGCGCGGCTCGCTAGTGGCCAGACCCTCTCTTGTCGCATTGTCCTAATTTTGTTTCTTGGATTAGAATAGTTTTCTCTTCAAGAGAACGAAATTAGGAGGTCGCATGGCATTGGCGAATTTGCACAATTGGAACGACTTGCCTAGGGAGACCGTGCGCAAGGGCGTGGAGCGGGTCGGCTTCCGCGGCGACGACGTGATGTGCGTGATGAACTGGCTGACGCCGGGAATGGACACCAATCCCCACAGCCACACGTTCGAGCAGGTGGTGATCATCGTGCAGGGCCGGGTGCGTTTCCACCTGGGCGATGAGGTGGTCGAGGGCGGGCCGGGCAGCATGATCCGCATTCCGCCGCACGTGGTGCATTACGCGGAGCCGGTGGGCGACGAGGTGGTGTTGAATCTGGACGTGTTTGCGCCGCTGCGCGAGGACTACAAGCATCTGGTCGAGTACCAGAAGGCCGAGTTCGAGTGAATGCGCAGCAGCGACCGTCCGGGAGCGACCATGACCGCCATCAATAAAGTGTTCCGCGACAGGCTTCGCGCACGTGCGCAATTGGGCGGCACGTTCATCAAGACGCCCGCGTACCAGCACGTCGAGATCGCGGGCGGCGCCGGGCTGGATTTCGTCGTGCTCGATGCCGAGCATGCGGTATTCGATCCGGCCCAGCTCGACCAATGCGTGCTGGCCGCCTGTGCCGCGGGCACCGCCGCGGTGGTGCGCCTGCCCGATCCGGGCGCCTCCAGTGTCTTGCGCGTTCTGGACATGGGCGCCGCCGGGGTGCTGGTGCCGCACGTGACCGACGCCGATTGCGCCCGCGAGATCATCGCGCGGACGCGCTATGCCGGCGGCGTGCGCGGCTACAGCAACTCGCCGCGTTCGGGCGGGTACGGCGCATTGTCCATGGCCCGGCACATGCAGGAGGCCGATTCCGGCGTCAGTGTGCTGTGCCAGATCGAGGACAAGGCCGGCGTCGACAACATCGAGGCGATCGCCGCGGTGCCCGGCGTCGACTGCCTGTTCATCGGGCGGGCGGACCTGGCCGTGTCCTACGGCGTGGCGGAGCTCGATCATCCGCTGGTCGCGCAGGCGGTCGACAAGGTCGTCCGGGCCGGCGCGGCAGCCGGGGTCGCCGTGGGTATTTTCCTGCCGGACGCCGGCGCGCTCGATGCGTATGCCGCGCGTGGCGTCAGCCTGTTCGTCATCGGGTCCGACCAAAGCTGGCTGCGCGCCGCCGCCCTCGGCCTGAGCGGCCGCATGGCCTCGGCGCGGACGTGAGCGCGGGACTCTTCTTCATTTTTCAGGAATGCTAGCTATGAATACTTCTACCGTCGCAGCGGCGTCCGGCACCGACCTGGACCCGGTGGTCGAGAGCCTCGTGAAGGGCGCCATCGACCTGCACTGCCACAGCGGCCCCTCGGTGATGGCCCGCTATCTGGATCACCTGGAAGCGATGCGGGAGGCCTCCGAGGCAGGCCTGAAGGCCGTGCTGCTCAAAGACCACTACTATTCGGCCACGCCGGTCACCTACCTGCTGAACAAGCACTTCAGCAACCTGGGCGTGCTGATGCTGTCGGGCGTGCCGCTGAACAACTCGGTGGGCGGGCTCAACGTGCACGCGGTCGAGCATGGCATCAAGCTGGGCGCGCGCCTGGTGTGGATGCCGACCTTCTCGTCGGCCAACCACATCGACCACCACAAGCAGGATCACAAGTTCACCGAGAAATTCCCGCAGACCAAGAAGAAGATGATCGATCCGGTGCCGCTGACGGTGCTGGACGCCAACGGCAGGCTCAAGGAGGAAGTGAAGGACATCCTCGACCTGATCGCCGAGGCCGACGTTGTGCTGTCGGGAGGCCACCTGCACATCTCGGAAATGTGGCCGCTCTTCGAGGAAGCGCGCAAGCGCGGCGTCAAGCGCCTGCTGGTCAACCATCCCACCTACGTGGTGGACGCCACGCTGGACGACATGAAGGTGCTCGCGCGCGACGGGGTCTACATGGAGCATTCGATGTGCATGTGGGTGCCCGGCTCCAAGTTCAAGTTCTACGAACCGGAGTTCCTGCGCCAGATCATCGAGGCCGGCACGGTCGACCGGACCATCCTGGGCTCGGACCTCGGCCAGCAGGGCAATCCGCGCATCGTGGACGGTTTCCGCCATGTGATCCGTACCTGTCTCGATCTGGGATACAGCGAGGAGGAAGTTCGTAAAATGACTTCCACCAACGCATCCGCCCTGATGGGTATCTGAGGAGAGGTATGAGGACCAGCGCCGCAAAGCAGCCGAAGACGGAACCGGAAGTGCCGGCGGCTTCGACCAAGACCGGACCCGCCATGCTGGAGTCGGTGGCCATCGTGTTCACGATACTCGATCAACTGGCGGCGGCCCGGCGGCCGCTGGGCGTGACCGAACTGGCGCTGGCCATCGACGAGCCCAAGCCGCGCGTCTACCGGCACCTGGCTTCCTTGCGGCAGATCGGCATCGTCGAGCAGGATCCCATCAGCGAGAAATACCGGCTGGGCGCCAAGCTGGTGTCCTACGGAACCGCCGCGGGGGAACAGTTCGACCTGCGGCTGATCGCCGATCCCTACCTTACGCAGCTGCGCGACCTGACCAGCCAGACGGCATTGCTGTCCGCGGTCACCGAAGATTCCGCGCTGGTCATCTCGTCGGTGGAGTCGACCAACCAGGTCTGCATCACCGTCAAGCCCGGCAACCGCGTCCCGCATCATTGTTCGGCCCAGGGCCGGATCGTGCTGGCCTATTGCGATCCCGCCCTGCAGCGCAAGATCCTCAGGCGCGGGCTGCAGGCCTACACCGAGCGTTCCATGGTCGATCCGGCGCGGATCCTGACGCGGCTCGAGCAAATCCGCGAGCGCCTGTACGAGGAAGCCAACGGCGAGGTCCTCGACGGCATCAACGTGCTGGCCGCGCCGATATTCCGGGGCACGGAGAAAGGCGACGAGCTGGTGGGCAGCATAGGCGTGATCGGCGCGAGCAAGGACGTGCCCGCGCCGCCGCTGCCCGCGATGGTGGAGCAGGTGCAGCAGGCGGCGGCGGCCCTTACCGAACGCATGAACGGCGTTTCCTACAAGCATCTGGGTCTGGCCGGCGCCGGCAAGAAATAAGCCGCGCCGGGAAGACCCGCCGCAATCGAAAGAGAGTTTCCATGTCCAGACTTGAAGTGGCGGTGGGTTCGCTGCGCCTGAAGAATCCCGTGATCTGCGGATCGGGCGAACACACCATGACGGCCGACGCCATCCGCGCGGCCCTGCGCACCGGAGCGGGTGCCGTGGTGGCCAAGTCCGTCAACGAATCGGCGGCGGCCAAGCAGCAGCTGGACCGCACCGACTACGCGCTGCTGGGCAGCGATTGGCAGCGGCAGCCGTGGAATTTCGCGCCGCCTGCCGATGCGCAGCTGCTGTGCCGTTCGGGCCTGATCCAGCTGGAGTTCGAGACCTGGATGGAGCAACTGGTCGTGCTCGATCGCGAGGCCGCGGCGCAGGGTTCGTACGTCATTCCGAGCCTGATCCTGAGCGATCTCGACCAGTGCGCGCGCTATGCGCGGGCCATCGAGCAAATGGGCCTGCGGGTGCTGGAAGTGAACATCGGTGCGCCGCACGGCGAGGAAGCCGCGCGCGGCGCCATCGTGCTCGAACGCAGCAGCGACCGCATCGCCACCATCGTGAGCACGCTGCGCGCGGCGACGCGGCTGCCGCTGTGGATCAAGCTGACCGGACAGAGCGAGGACGTCGCGGCCCTGGCCGACGCCGCCAAGCAGGCCGGCGCGGACGCGGTCGTGATGATGGGCCGTTTCATGGGCTTCCTGCCCGACCTCGATACGGAGGCGCCCATGCTGGGCACGTCCGCGGCGCTGGGGGGCGGCTGGGCATTGCCGTTGACGGCGCGCTGGCTGGCCCTGAGCCGCAAGCGCCTGGGCCGCGACTACCCGCTGCTGGCGACCAACGGCGCACGCAACGGGCGCGACGTGGCCCGCTTCCTGTTGGCCGGCGCCAGCGCCACCGAAATGACCTCGGCCGTGTTCACCGGCGGGTACGAGGTGCTGGCGCGCAGCGTGCGCGAGCTGGACGAATACCTGCAGAGCCGTGGCAAGACCGCCGCCCAATTGCTGGGCGTCGCGGCCGACCGGCTGGAATCCTACGCCGACCAGGCTTCCCGGCCCGGATACTGGCAGACCTTCGCGCCGCCCGCCGCATCCTGAGCCACGCCCGCCCGGACGCGCGCCGCTGCGCCTGCGGCGATTCCACCGCAGCGGCGCGCAATAGGCTCGCGGAGCCGGTCTTTATCCTCCGTTCCCCCCGCGGTTGCCGCCATGCGAGCATGGGCGCGGCATGGCTCGGTGCGCAATGCGCATCGGGCCGCCGCGTGAAAACGCACCGTCGAGTCATGTTTTTGTGTTTCTTTCAAAAATACTTTGTTCTTTCCAAAGATAAAGATTACACTGGACTCATCGGTGGAAAAACCGTTTGCCTCGATCAAGAAAACAGTGATTTTTCGACAACGATACCGAGACACGACAGCCTGAACTGAAGACGGACCGAGCGGATTCTTCCGCTGCCGCCCGGAAAGCCGCCGGCATCCGGGCAGTCTGGAAACAGCCGGCGATTCCCATCATTCCAAGCGCAGGACGCGCATGCCGCACAGGCAGGGTCGCGCTCATGCCCAAACAAAGGAGAAACAGCATGTCCTCGTGGTCCTTCCCCATCGCCGCATTGCGCCGCGGCGCCGTCGCCCTGGCCTGCATGGCCGCCTGTGGCGCGGCGGCGGCGCAGACCTATCCGACCAAGCCCATCCGGCTGCTGGTCCCGTTCGCGCCGGGGGGCGCGGTCGACATCATCGGCCGCCTGATGGCGCAGTCGATCAACGAGAGCCTGGGCCAGGCGGTGGTGGTCGAGAACCGTCCCGGCGCGGGCGGGCTGCTGGCGATGGAAGAAGCGGCCAAGGCGGCTCCCGACGGCTATACCCTGGCGGTCGGCGCCGCCGGGCCGCTCACGGTGAGCCCGTCCCTGTTCAAGGAGCGCGGGTTCGATCCGCTGGCGAAGCTGGAGCCGGTGATCTGGTATGCGAGCACGCCGGGCATCCTGGTGGTCAACCCGGCGCTCAAGGCGAACACGGTGTCCGAGCTGGTGGCTTTGTCGAAGTCCGGCTCACGTCCGCTGGCGATGGGCTCGGCCGGCAGCGGCAGCATCAACCATCTGATGGGGGAATATTTCCAGCAGGCCACGGGCGTTACGTGGATGCACGTGCCGTACAAGGGTAGCGCTCCGGCGCTGACCGATCTGGTCGGCGGCAACGTGCAGGTGATGATGGACATCGTCCCGACCGCGACGCCGCTGGTGAAGGCCGGCAAGCTGCGCGCCCTGGCGGTGACCACGCCGAAGCGCTCCAACATGCTGCCGTCGGTGCCCACGGTCGCCGAGCTGGGCTATCCCGGTTTCGACGCGAGTTCGTGGATTTCGCTGAACGCGCCGCACGGCACGCCGGCCTCGATCATCCAGACGCTGAACCGCGCGCTGAACGACGGACTGGCCAAAGAGGATGTGCGCCGGCGCATTACCGACATCGGCGCCGAGCCGGAAGGCGGCACGCCGCAGAAGGTCGCGGACCGCCTGCGGCTGGACCTGCCGCGCTGGGCCAAGCTGCTCGAGCAGGCAGGCGTCACGGTGCAGTAATCGGCCGCGCGGCGCCGGCGGCTCAGTCGTAGCGGGTCGCCGTCCACGCGCCGCCGTCGGCGGCATCGGCCTGCATCGTGCGTCCCTGCACTTGTCCCGAGAAGCTGCGCACGCCGCTCGCGGTGTGCAGGTCGAAGCGGATGCGCGAGCCTTCCAGCGTGGCGTTCATCAGCGGGATGGAGTGCTCGCCGGGGAAGATGGCGATGCCCTGGATGCGCTGGAACTGCTGCCACATCCGCAGCACGATGGGTTCGCCGCCGGCGCTGTTCAGGCTCCACAGGCCGGTGACCTTCGCCGGGACGATCCACAGGAAGATGTCGCGGCTATCGACGACGTCGTGGCGGTCCGGCGTCCAGTCTTCCATGTGGAAGGCGTGGGAGACGATGCGCGTGCCGGGTTTCAGGTCCAGCAGCCGGGGGCGCAGCCGCATGTTGATTTCCGGGAACAGGTACATGGTTATGACCTGGGCGCGCGAAAGGTCGGTGTCGAACAGGTCTTGCTGCCGAAAGGCGACGCGGTCCTGTACGCCCGCCTGTTGCGCGTAGGCCTTGGCCTCGGTGACGCGCGCCGGGTCGATGTCCACCCCCAGCGCCTGCGCGCCGCGGGTGCCCACCGCGGCAATGGGGATGCGGCCGTCGCCGGAGCCCAGATCGATCAGGTAATCGCCCGCCTTGACGTCGCCCATGTCCAGCATGCGCTGGACGATGGCGGACGGGGTCGTGATGAACGGCACGTCCAGCGGGCGCCGCTCCGTGGCGTGCAGCGGCGCGAACAGGTTGGCCGCAATTAGCGCGGCGGGGAAGATCCAGCTCAGGCGGCGTGACATCATCGCTCCATGGATGGGGTGGAGCCGAGAGCATAACAAGGCGGAGCGCAGCCGCGACAGAAACACCGCGCCACTACTCGAAACAACCCTTTCCTCCGCCTATCCCTCCAGCCCCACGCTTCCTTTCAAGGCCGAACGCGTGCCCGGCAGGGGGCGGTTGCTGCGCGCGTGGTACGTGAACACGGCCGAGAACTTGACCTCGTCGGTGGCGTTGCGGTCGGCGGCATGCAAGGTATTGCAGTGGAAGAACATGACGTCGCCCGCATGCAGCTCCGGCACGATGGCGCGGTCTATCCAGGAACGGTTGGCCGGCAGGTCGTCGCGGAAGAATTTCTTCGCGTCGAAGCGCGAGGCGTCGAACTGTTCGAGGTGCGAACCCGGCACCAGGTGCAGCGCGCCATTGCGGTCGTACTCATCGCCCAGCGCCAGCCAGATCGAGACCATGTCGTCGCGCTCGAACGACCAGTAGCGGAAGTCGCGGTGCCAGCCGGTCAGCGTGCCGTAGCGCGGGTGCTTGGTCATGATGCAGTTGTGGTGCGCCAGCGAGAGCCGGGCGGGCTCGCCGAAGTAGGCGGCCATCCAGTCGCGGATGGGCGCACAGGTGGCGTACTGGCGGTAGGCCTCGTCGCGCGACCAGGCGTCGAGCAGCCGCCGCACCGTCCGGCCGCCTTCGGCCTCGCGCGAGGGGGGGGCGCCGGGGTAGCCGAGGTCGGCCTCGTACTCGATGGGCTCGATGTGCGCGTTGAGCTGGGCGCGCGCGGTCTGGAGCAGGGCCGCGCAGGCGGGCGCATCGAGGAAGTCGCGCACCACCACCAGGCCGTCGCGGCGCAGGGCCGCGATCTGTTCGTCGCGAGACTGGCTAGCCATGTCGCAAATGTTCAGTGGGCCGCGGCGGCCTGCCGGGCCAGCACCCGCTGCGGCGAGCGCTCGGGATGGGCCATGGCCGACACGGGCAGCAGGTAAGTCTGTTCCAGCATGAACTGGCCCGTCATGGCCGCATGCGGGGTCTGGTCGGAAAAGCAGATCCAGGTGCTGCCGGGCGGGAACTCGATGCTTTCCTGTTCGCCGTCGCGCTGGTAGCCGGCATCCGCTTTCATGCGGTCGTGCAATTGCAGCATGAAATGGTCGTAGGCGCTGCGGCGGCTCTTGGTGATGTGCAGCTTGTCCAGCAGCCAGGCCACGCCCGGGCGGTAGGGCGGCAGCTGCGGCAGGTAGCGCGCGGCCAGCGTGTCGAACGATTCGCCGACGCGCCACCGGCGCGTGTCGCCGTGCGGGTTGATGTTGTTGAACACGCGCACGATGCGCTGATCGCCCACCGGGCGCGACGGAAAAGCATCCACGTGCAGCCGGGTGTCGTCCTTGCGCCAGGACATCTTCCAGGTGCCGATGCGATGCAGCCGCAGGCTGGTGGTGGGCGCGTGCAGGCGGCCGGCGTATTCGGGCAGCAACTGCTCCAAGAAGCCGCGCGTGGTCTCGTAGTAGCGGCGCACCAGCGCGCCGATGGCGTCGCGCCGCTGGTCTTCCACCGCAACGCCGGTCAGCTTGCCGGTGGTGGCATTCAGGCTGATGTTCTTGCGCTTGGGATCGACCAGCGCGGGGTCGAGCAGCCGGATTTCCGCCGCGCTCAGATCGAAGCGCAGGTGCGGGAAATACAGCACCTTGCCTTCTTCGAGCTCGGCGATGGCCGAGGCTGGGCCGGGCAGCGCCGGGGCGGCGTGCCAGTCCTGGTGGTCGATGGAGACGATGCGGGTCGTGGCGGTCATGGCAGGGCGCTCAGCCGGCGAGCGCTTTCTCGATGGTGGCGTGGAACTCGGCGACATTCGGTTCGCCCAGGTAACGCTTCACGATACGCCCTTGCTTGTCGATCAGGAAGGAGGTCGGGGTCAGCTTGACGTCGTCGAAGCTGCGGGCGATGGCGCCCATGGGGTCGAGCGCGACGATGAAGGGCAGGTCGCGCGTCTGCGCGAAGTTCAGCACGTAATTGGGCGGATCGTAGCTCATGGCCACGGCGATCATCTCGTAGCCCTGCGGCGCGTACTTCTTGTAGGTCTCGACCATCATCGGCATTTCCTGCACGCAGGTGACGCAGCTGGTGGCCCAGAAGTTGACCAGCACGACCTTGCCGCGCAGGCTGGACGCGTCGATCTTCTCGCCTTGGATGGAGGTGAAGGTGGTGTCGGGCATGGTCGCCGAGGGCGCGAGCGCGAACCATGCGCCGGCTGCCGCCAGCAGGGCCGCGGCAAGCACCGCGGCGAGCCTGGCGGCGCCGCGCTGGGCGCGGTGCGGGGGCAAAACGGCTGGGCGCATGCGAATCTCCGGTCTGGCGGGCTCAGCGCGCCCCGGACTGGCCGGCCGGGGCGGACTGGTTCTCTTCGGCCTTCACCCTGGACAGATCCTGCAGTTCTTCCTCGGTGATGTAGTCGAAGACCTTGACGACCTTCTTGACGCCGGTCACGCCCGCGGCGATCTCGGCGCCGCGCTTGCCTTCGCGCTCGGTGACCCGGCCCATCAGGTAGGCCGTGCCGTTCTCTACGACGATGCGGAAGGAGTTGGCGAACAAGTCCTTGGCGTCGACCAGCGAGGCCTTGATCTTGCCTTCGATGAAGACGTCGTTGGAGCGGGTCGCCAGCGAAGTGGGCAGGCCGACCTGCAGTTCATTGACAACGGAGAGGATGTTCTCGACCCCGCGCGCCTGCGTTTCGGCATCGGCCTTGGCGGTTTCGGTGGGAACTTCGCCGGTCAGCAGCACTTTGCGGTTGTAGACGTTCGTGCTGATGTGGCCCTTGTCGCCATAGCGGCCGGACAGGCGGTTGCCGACCTTGAGCTCGATGTTCTTGTCTTCGACCTGGATGCCGACGGTGCGGCGGTCGGTGGCGGCCATGGTGCCCACGTAGGCGCCGCCCAGCATGATGGGCGCGCAGGCCGACACGGCCCAGGCCGAGCTGGCCACCAGCGCGGCGAGTATCCAGGGACGTACCGATTTGACCGGTTTGCCAAGCATCAGAGATCTCCAAGCAATTGAGCGTCGATGCCGTCGCACATGGCGTGCAGCAGCAGGATGTGGACTTCCTGGATGCGCAGCGTGCGGTCGTGCGGCACGCACAGATGCACGTCGTCCTCGGTCAGCATCTGGCCGATCTTGCCGCCCCCCTTGCCGGTCAGCGCGATGACGCGGACTTCGCGCGAATGGGCGGCTTCGATGGCTTCGATCACGTTGACCGAGTTGCCGCTGGTGGAGATGGCCACCAGTACGTCGCCGGGCTGGCCCAGGGCGTTGACCTGCTGCGAGAACACGCGGTCGTAGCCGAAATCGTTGCCGACCGCGGTCAGGATGGAAGTATCGGTGTTCAGGGCGATGGCCGCCAGCGGCAGGCGCTCGCGCTCGAAGCGGCCGACCAGCTCGGCGGCGAAATGCTGCGCGTCGGCTGCCGAGCCGCCGTTGCCGCAGGCCAGGATCTTGCCGTTGTTGGTCAGCGAGAACACCAGCGCGTCCACCGCCGCGGCGGTGGGGGCGGACAGGGTGTCCTGGCAATGCTCGAACAGCGCGACGGCGTCGCGGAAATGGTTGGAAATGCGGGCGATAAGGTCCATGCCGGAATTATCTCATGCGTACGCTGCGGTGGGCTTGCGGGGGATGGGCAGGCGTGCCTGGGGCGACGGCCGGGCCTGTCCGATCCGGGGTTCGATCCGTTTTCGCAATGATAGTTTCCTTGGCGGGCGTTTTGGAGCGCCGGCGCACGGCGCTCAGGCGAGCGTTGCATCGAAGGCATGCCGGATCCAGCGCGGCGGGCCGGCGGCTTCGAAGGCCAGCACGTCGAACCGGCACGGCGGCAGCGGGCCGCGCCAGCGGGTGTGCAGGAAGTGGCGCGCCGCCAGGGCCAGCCGGCGCTGCTTGGCCGGGGTGACGCTGGCTGCCGCGCCGCCGTAGCGCGCCGCCGTGCGGGCCCGGACCTCGACGAAGACCAGGACCGCGCCGTCCTGCATGATCAGGTCGATCTCGCCGGCCCGGCAACTGGCGTTGCGGGCGACCAGGCGCAGCCCGGCCGCCCGGAGCCAGGCCAGGGCCCGGTCTTCGGCCCGGTCGCCGGCCTGCTGGGCGGGCGACCGGGCGGCGGGCGGAGCCGCGCCGGAAGGGCGGGCCGCCGCGCGCCGGCGGCGCTTGCGCACGGCGCGGCGCTGGGCGGCATGCGCCAGCGCGTGGGCCGGATCGGGGGACGTCATGCGCGGCCTCGCGTTATTCTCGCGGCATGGACAAAGAATTCGAGCAAGCCGCCCAGCCCGTCTCCGCCTGGAGCCGCCTGGCGGAGAAAATCGCGGCGCAGCATTGGCCGGCGCCGGCGCTGTACGTCGTGGCCACGCCCATCGGCAACCTGGGCGACCTGAGCCTGCGCGCGCAGGCGTGCCTGCAGCGGGTCGACGTGATCGCCGCCGAAGACACCCGCATGACCCGTCCGCTGCTGGACGCCTGGGGCGTGGCCACGCCCTTGATGGCGGCGCACCGCCACAACGAGGCCCAGGCCGCCCAGGCCATCGTCGCCCGGCTGGCCGGCGGCGAGCGGGTGGCGCTGGTGTCCGATGCCGGCGCGCCCGGGGTCAGCGACCCGGGGGCGCGCATCGTGCGCGCGGTGCGCGAGGCGGGGTATCCGGTGGTGCCGATGCCCGGGGCCAGCGCGGTCATCGCGGCGCTGATGGCCAGCGGAGCGACCTCGGACGAGAATCCCGCCTTCGCGTTTGCGGGATTCCCGCCTTCCAAGGCGGCTGCCCGCCAGCGCTGGCTCGCCCAGTGGTGCGCCTTGCCCGCGCCCGTGGTCATGTACGAAGCGCCGCACCGGGTGGCGGCGACCTTGGCGGACCTGGCGGCCGTCTGCGGCGGGCGCCGCCAGGTGACCGTGGCGCGCGAGCTGACCAAGCGCTTCGAGGAAATCGCCGTTTTGCCGCTGGAGGAGGCGCAGGCGTGGCTCACGGCGAATCCGCAGCGCGTGCAGGGGGAGTTCGTGCTGATCGTGGAGGCGCCGCCCCAGAGCGGGGTCGAACCGGGCGATGCCGGCGCCGACGAGGTGCTGCGGGCCCTGCTGGAGGTGTTGAGCGTGCGCGACAGCGCCAAGGTGGCTGCGCGGATTACCGGGGCGGCGCGGGACGCCTTGTATGCGCGGGCGCTGGCGCTCAAGCAAGGCGAAGAGGAGTAGGCGATCGTATGCATGGGGCTGAGCGGGCAGGCGAAAGCGCCAGCATGCGCCCGTTCGTCCGCCGCTTGACCGCTGCTGGGACCTTGCTGTCCTCGTGAATGCGCCGCTCCAGGTTTGGCGGCGGCGCCTTTATGCGCAAACAGAGCGCTAGATGTCGGCCGTCTCCGCGTCATAAGTAAACAGCCACTCGTAGCGTTCCTTCACGCGCTCTTCCTGCCATTCGCGGTTGACGTAGGCTTGTGCGCCGTCGGCATACGCGAGCGCCGGGTTGTGAAAGCGCCTGGTGTTGTCGTTCGAGCCGGTGACGACGCGGGCGGTGCGTTCCTTGCGCGCTTCCTCGTAGCGCATCAGCGCTTCGACCGGATTGGATTCATACCGTTTCAAGGCTCGCGCCAGGATGAGGCCGTCTTCGATGGCCATGCCGGCACCTTGGGCCAGGAAGGGCAGGGTGGCGTGGCAGGCGTCGCCCAGCAGCGTGGCGCGGCCGGCGCTCCAGCGCGACATGGGATCGCGCACCATCAATGCCCATTTGTAGGGAGTATCGATGGCTTTTGCGAGCGTCTGTATGTCTTCGTGCCAACCCTTGAAATCGTTCAGCAGATCTTCCGTGCTGCCGCGTTCCGTCCACGATTCCACCAGCCAGTCGCTGCGCTCGACCACGCCGACGAAATTGATTTGCCTGTACCCATGCAACGGGTAGTGCACGACGTGCGCGCCCGGGCCGACCCAGTTCACGCCATGAGGCTCGCGCAGTTGCGCGGGCAGCCTGGAGGCGTCGATCACGCCGCGCCAGGCGAGCAGGCCCGAGAAGCGCGGGCTGTCGGCGCCGAATAGCAGGCTGCGCATCTGCGAGTGCATGCCGTCGGCTCCCACCAGGATGTCGCCCTCGAAGCTGCGGCCGTCGGCGGTCTCGACCAGTACGCCGTCAGTATTTTGTTCGTAGTGGGTGAACTTCGCGCCGAGCACCAGGGCGGCCGGATCGATCCGGCGGATGCCCTCTGCAATGGCGGCGTGCAGGTCGGCGCGGTGCACCGTCAGGTAGGGATAGCCGTACAGCTCGCGCGAAACGTCGCCCAGATTGAATATGGGCCAGGTCTGGCCCGTGTTCCACAGGCGCACGACCTTCTGCGAAGGTTCGCACGATAGCCGCATCAGGTCCTGCTCGAGACCCAGCGCGAACAGCGCATGTACGGCATTGGGGCCAAGCTGGATGCCGGCGCCCACTTCCTTGAGTTCGGCGGCCTGTTCCAGAACGCGTACTCGATAGCCTTGGTTCAGCAGCGCGAGGGCGGCGGTCAGGCCGCCGATTCCGCCGCCAACGATGATGATGCGCATGATGGGTCCTCAGAAAAACGCCCCCGCGAGGAGGCGGAGCCGGCCTGTCCGCCGGCCGCGTGCCGAGGTGAACTATACGGGCCGAAAGGGGGGAAGCGGGCCCGCGCATAGTGCATGCGGTGCACATCGAAGCTGAAGGAGCATCAATTGTGGAACGCCGTCGGCGGTCCTACCATCGCGCTGTACCTTCAACCAGCGAATTGCCAAAAAATGACTACAACGACGAGACAACGGTGGCTCCGAATCGCCGCAATGGGCTGTGCCTTTTTCGGTCCCCTCGGGAATGCCGCCTATGCGGCTTTTCCTGAAAGGCCGATAACCATGGTTGTTCCTCAGGCGGCAGGCACGGAAGTCGATTGGCTGGCGCGGGAATATGCCACGCATATGTCCGCGGCGTGGCGGGTCCCCGTCGTCGTCGAGAACCGGACAGGCGCCGGCGGCGACATCGGAGTGGGACAGGCGGCCAGAGCAGCGGCCGATGGCTACACCTTGCTGTTCACCGGCGGCAGCATCGTCCTCAACGCCGTCATCGGCAAGACCTCGTACGATCCGGTGCGCAGTTTCACGCCGGTGTTCTTCGGCGGGCCGAGTTATTTCACCGTCGCGGTGAGCGACAAGCTCGGCGTCCGCACGGTCCAAGACCTGGTCAAGCTGGCGAAGGACAAACCCGGGAGCCTGAACTACGGGTCTCCCGGCAACGGTTCCGTACAGAACCTGGCCATGGAGCTGTTCAAGCGCGAGGCCGGCATCGACATCGTGCACGTTCCGTACAAGACGGCCGCCGCAGCGGTGGCCGATCTCGCGGGCGGCACCATCGACGCCATCATCGTCTCGGGCGCGCAGGTGCTCAGTCTGGAAGAGCAGGGACGGATCAAGGTGCTGATGACCATAAGCCCGGAACGCGATCCGCGGCTGCCCGACGTTCCTACGGCGGCGGAATCCGACTTCCGGAATCTGAAGGTCGTGGGATGGAGCGGCGTCCTCGCGCCGGCCGGTACTTCACCCGAGGTCGTCAAGAAAATCAACGCGGCGTTCAACGCGGCGCGGGAGAAACCGTCGATGCGCGAAGCCGTGATGAAGCGCTTCGGCAGCCTGGACAAGGTGGAGGTGCAGGGGACGACGAAGGAGCTCGGCGACCTCATCGCCTCGGATCTGAAGATGTGGGGGGCCTTGTTTCCCGCTTCGCACGCGAAAGACCGAGTTTCGAATCAAGAGTAAAGAAAGGCCTTCCTATATGACTACGATTGCGCAAAACGAGCTGTTGACCCGTACCGGTCCGGGAACATCGATGGGGGCGCTGTTCCGGCGCTACTGGATACCCGTGATGATGTCCAGCGAAGTGGCCGGGCCCGACTGCGATCCCGTTCGCGTCAAGCTCTTGTCGGAAGAGCTCATCTGCTTTCGCGACACCGCTGGAACCGTGGCGCTGCTCGACCGGTACTGTCCGCATCGGCGCGTATCCCTGTGGTTCGGCAGGAACGAGGGGCACGGTTTGCGCTGTTCGTATCACGGGTGGAAATTCGATGCCGAGGGGCAGTGCGTGGACATTCCTTCGCACGAGGGCGACGATGCCTTGCGCAAGGACATCAGGATCAAGTCCTATCCGTGCATCGAGCGCGGCGGTGTGGTGTGGACCTATATGGGCCCCCCCGAACACCGGCCCCCTCCGCCGGAGTTCGAATGGACGACCGTTCCGGGTTCGCACCGCTACGTGGACCGCCGCCTTGGCGAATGCAACTACCTGCAGGCGCTGGAAGGGGGAATCGACTCCAGCCACGTCTCGTCGCTGCATGGCGGGGAACTGCGCAAAGGCGGCACGCTCGATAGCGATCCGGGCACGGGTTCGCGCGAGCGGCTTTCCTTCCTGAACGAGAAAAAAATCCATTTCGAGGTGACGCCTTCCGCCTCCGGCCTGCAGATCGGCGCCAGCCGCCGCGCGGGCGACGGCACGAACTACTGGCGGATTACGCAGTGGATCATGCCCTGGTACACGATGATTCCGCCGCGCACTACCGACAGTCCCTTGCATGGCCATGCCTGGGTGCCGATCGACGACGAGAACTGCTTCGTGTGGAACGTGACCTACCACCCGAGCCGTCCCCTGACCGAGACGGAACTGGAAGAAATGCACAACGGCGAGGGGATATACGCGGAACTGATTCCGGGTTCGTTCAGGACTGCGGCGAACAAGGACAACGACTATCTCATGGATCGGGAGGCCCAGCGCGAAGGCCGCTATTACAGCGGCATCAAGGGGATCGCCATGCAGGACGCCTCGGTGCAGGAAAGCATGGGCCCGATCGTCGACCGCTCGCTGGAGCGCCTGACCACCACGGACATCGCCATCGTACAGACCCGGCGGCGGCTGATGGAGGCGGCCAGAAGAGCCGAGCGGGGGGAAGAACTTCCCGCATTGGACCCGTCGACCTACCGCGTGCGCTCGGCCACGCTCTTCCTGCCCGAAGGCGTGCGGCTGGCCGATGCCGAGGCGACGCTGCAGGAGGCGACGCGTACCGAGTCTCCCTACGGCGAACGTTCGTTCGCATAGGGCCCGGCCATGACACAGAAGGTAAGGGCAGCGGTATCGGTGGAGGGGTTCCAGGTCGAAGTCCGGGAATTCGAGGTTCCCGAGATCACCCCCGGAGCCGGCCTGCTGAAGGTGGAGGTGTCCGGGGTGTGCGGCTCCGATTGGCCGAATTTTCAGAAGTTTCCGAAAACGCGCGGTCCGCTGATCCAGGGGCACGAAACGGTGGGCTTCATCGAGGCGATAGGCGGCGACGCGGCGCTTCGCTGGGGACTGCGCGAGGGCGACCGCGTCGCGCTGGAAGAGTACCTGCCGTGCGGCTACTGCAATTACTGCCGGACGAGCCAGTTCAGGCTGTGCGATGCGACCGATACGGTGATCGGCAGCGGCATCCGCTATGGGTCGACCCCGGTGTCGATAGCGCCGTCGCTGTGGGGCGGGTATGCGGAGAAAGAGTACCTGCACCCGAACTCGGTCTTCCACAAGGTTCCTGCGTCGATGCCGGCGACGCTGGCAAGCCTGGCTTTGCCCCTGGGGAACGGTTTCCAGTGGACATGCTTCGATGGCGCGGCCGCAGTGGGCGAGGCGGTCGTGGTCCAGGGGCCGGGGCAGCAGGGGCTCGCCTGCGTCGTCGCGGCCAGGGAGGCCGGGGCCGGATGCATCATCGTGACCGGGCTCGAAGCCGACAAAGACAGGCTGATGCTGGCAAAGGCGCTCGGCGCCCATCATGCGATCGACGTCGGGCAAACCGATCCGCTGGAAGCCGTGGCCGACATCACCGGCGGCATGATGGCCGATCTGGTTCTCGATTGCTCGTCGGGAGGCGCCGCGACAACGGCGCTGGCGCTGAGGATGGTGCACAAGACAGGCCGGGTGATGGTGTGCGGAGCGAAGGGAAAACCCATTCCCGAGTTCGACATCGATCTCGTATTCCGCAAGAACCTCACGATCAAGGGGCTGCGCGGGCACAGCTATCAGGCGGTGGAGCTGGCTCTGGCCGTGCTGGGCTCCGGAAGGTACCCGCTCGACCGATTGTGCACCCATGTGTTCGGGCTCGATGACGTGGGCGAGGCTTTGCTGACGGTCGGTGCCGTCGATGGGCGCAGGGGGATTCATTGCTGCGTCGATCCATGGAAGTAGGCGGATTTCCGTCTCTGTCGGACGGCGGCGCCGGCATGGCCGTCAAAAGGATTCCGGTCATCGTGCTCACCGGCTTCCTGGGAAGCGGCAAGACGACCTTGCTTCGCGCGCTGCTCGAGTCGGGCAGCGTGGCCGACACCGCCGTCCTCGTCAACGAGTACGGCGCGGTGGGGCTCGACCACACGTTGATGTGGCGTGCCGGCGAGGTCGTTCAGGTCGTCGAGAACGGCTGCATTTGCTGCAGCGTCAGCGATGACTTGATCGCCATGCTGGTGGAGCTCTTCGAACTGAGGCTGTATAGGAAAGTCCCCAAATTCCAGCGCGTCGTCATCGAAACGACGGGATTGGCCGACCCCCGCTCCATCATGCAGGCACTGCGCGCCCATCCGCTCGTCAATGAACGGTTTCGGCTGGCGGCCGTCCTGTGCACGGTCGATGCGACGGCGTCTGCGGCCTCGGTATTGCGCGCGCCGGAAGGCACGCCGCAGATCGCAGCGGCCGATCGGATACTGCTGACCAAGACGGATCTGGTTGACCGGGATTGCATCGATGCCTGGAGCGCGGCCTTGTCCCGCGCGAATCCCGCGGCGGAGTTGTCCTGCATCCGGGCCGATGCATTTCCGGCCGGCCTGGCAGGCTTCTTCGAAGAAATCCCCGGAGCAAGCCTCGGGCAGCGATGCCGGGAGAACGCCGTGGCCTGGTCGCTGCCGCGCAGTCTGGCACGTTCTGCGCGCCATTCGGAGGTATGCACCGCCACAATACACTTGCCGCAGTCTGTCGACGAGATGGCGCTGTACCAGGCTCTGGACGAATTGACGGCGCGATTCGAAGACCGCCTGCTGAGGCTCAAGGGAATCGTGCGGTTATCGGGAAAGCCGCAACCCAGCGTCGTGCAAGCCGTCCGTTCCCAGATATTTCCTCTGGAATCCATAGCGGATTTCGATGGACCTGGTTTCCTCGTCGTCATTCTGCGGGGAAACGTCGACGATGCCGAATGGGCGACGGCGCTGCTCACTCGTTGTTGTAGTGGGCTGCGATAAGGCCCCGCAGCCACCTGTTGCCCGGGTCCTGGTGGAAGCGCTCATGCCAGTACAGCTTGACATCGTAGCGCGGCAGTTCGAGCGGCAGGTCGAATGTGCGCAGGTTCCAGGACGGATGGAGCGATTCCGCCAACCGGGACGGTACGGTGGCAATCAAGTCGGAGTTGGCGACCAAGTGGGGCAGGGCCAGGAAATGAAGAACCTTGATGGCTATCTGGCCACGCAATGGCGCATGCTTGAGCGTGCGCTCCAGAATTTCCCCGCGTTGGTCTCCCGCAGGCGCAGCAATTGCGTGCGAAGCGTCGAGATACTGCTCCAGGCTCAGCGCGTCCCGGATAACCGGGTGTTCGTTTCTCACGAGACAGACGTACTTCGACGTCTTGACTCGCAGTTGCCGCATGGCATTGCGTATCTGCGGGAAGAAACCAAGAGCCAGATCGACTTCGCCGCTCTCGAGGCCCTCGTGCAGCAGGTGCAAGGGAGGAGCACAGGTTTCGATCCGTACCCCTGGCGCCTCTGCGGTAACCCGTTCGTGCAGACGCGGCAGGAGCAGATGCTCGCCTATGTCCGTCATCGCCAGGCGGAACGTCCGGTGCTCGCGATGAGGCTCGAAGGCGACCTGATCGAAAATGGCGCTTACCGCCTCCAGCGCGGTCGTCGTTTGCTTGGCGAGCCGGTCCGATAGCGGCGTCGGTTCGAGTCCACGCGGGATGCGCACGAACAAGGGGTCGTTGAAGACGCTGCGCAGACGGGCGAGCGCGTGGCTCGCCGCGGACGGGCTGATTCCCACGGCTCGTCCAGCAGCGGAAAGATTGCGGGTGCGATAGATCGCCTCGAACAGTAGAAGCAAGTTGAAATCCACCCCGCGAATCATCTGTCGTCCGTGCAAGCCTTCTCCAAGCAAAGTTGAGTCTGTTGGCTGGAGTGTAGTGTCAAACCGGTCAGGACTGGCCTAAACCGGCGAACCGCCGGCCCGGTCAGCGCAGGACGATGACCGGCGTGATCTCGACCTGGGCCTGCAAGCGCTGCGCGGCCGCCTGCGCGCTCTCCCGCGTGGGGTAGGGCCCTACGTGGACGCGGTAGAGGCTGTCGGCGCTGACCACGCGCAGCGGCTCGCCGGCTCCGCCCAGCCTGGCGCGTACCCGGGCGGCGAGGTCCTCGGCGTTGCGCTGGCCGCTGAAGGCGCCCAGTTGCAGGTAGATGCCAGGCGATGCCGGCGCCGAGACCGGCCGCGCGGCGCCGGCCGGGACGGCGACGGGGGCCGGGGCATTCATGGCCGCAGCGTCGAAGGCCGGCGCGCTCGCCAGCGGCGGCAGTTCGCGCATGTCGCTGGGCGGCTCCTGGGCCGCCACGGGCAGGGCCACGACTTCGGCCGCGCCGGGGTCGGCGATGGGCTGCGCCACCGCGGCCGCCGAGGCCAGCTGGGTCGGGGCGGCGCGTTCGGCGCGGATGCGGGCGATTTCCGCGGGGACCAGCAGTTCCACGGTGACTTCGCCGCTTCCCTGCGCGAGCAGCCCGAGCTTGTGCGCGGCGGTGTAGGAAAGATCGATGACGCGGTCGTCGTGGAACGGTCCGCGGTCGTTGATGCGCACGATCACCGCTTTGCCGGTGGTGGTGCGCGTGACCCGGGCGTAGCTGGGGATGGGCAGGGTGGTGTGGGCCGCCGTCATCGCGTACATGTCGTACAGCTCGCCGTTCGAAGTGCGGGCGCCATGGAATTTGCGGCCGTACCAGGATGCGACGCCGCGCACCCGGTAGGGCTGCATGGACGTGTCGGGCACGTAGCGTTTGCCGAAAATGACGTAGGGCTTGTTGGCGCCGCTGGCCAGGGGCTCGACCGCGGGCAGCGGGTCGGGCACCTGGTCGAGGTTGGCGGGCGGCGAGGCGGGCGGGCCGTCGTCTTTGTAGTAGCCGCCGCCTCTGCTTCCCGACGAGGATTTGGGGGCGCTGCCGCATGCGGCCAGGACGACCGTGGCGCATACGGCGGTCCAGAGCAGGAGACGGGAACTCCCCGGGGATTGGCGTCTGGCTGCGGCGGGGGCGCCAAGGCGGGGAAGCCGGTCGGTCTGCGTCATCGGTCTAGGATCCTGAATGCCGGGGTCTGCTCTGGGGCGGGATGTCGCCCGGATCATATAGGTCGAATTGTTTTTGCGCACGATGGCGCACCAGTACCTGCCCCCGGCCCGCGAACATGGCGGCCAGTTGTTCGACCACGTAGACCGATCGGTGCGTCCCGCCGGTACAGCCGATCGCCACGGTAAGGTAGCTGCGGGTGTCGTGGAGGTACTCGGGCAGCCAGGTGCGGATGAAGGACGAGATGTCTTCGATCATGCGTCCCACGTTGGGAATGGCCGCCAGGAAGTTGGCCACGGGCGCGTCGCGTCCGGTCAGGGGACGCAGGACGGGGTCGTAGTGGGGGTTGGGGAGGCAGCGCACGTCGAAGACGAGGTCGGCGTCGAGCGGCACTCCCTCCTTGAAGGCGAAGGATTCGAAGGTCAGGACGAGCGGGGTGGAGTCGGCCTGCACCACGTTGCGTATCCACGACCGCAGCTGCGAGGGCGTCAGGCCGGTGGTGTCGATGACGTGGCCCAGCTCGCGCAGCGGCCCGAGCAATTCGCGTTCGTGGGCGATGCAGGCTTCCACGGACGGCGCGACGCCTTCGCGGAAGAGCTTGTCGGTGAGCGGATGGCGCCGGCGCGACTCGGAGTACCGCTGCACCAGGGTGCCGGTATCGGCGTCGAGGAAGACCAGCCGGATCTCGGCGCCCAGCGCCCGCAGCGCGGTAATGGTTTCGGGCAGGCTCTGGATGGCGCCGCTGGAGGAGCGTGCGTCGATGGAAACGCCGACGCGCTGCAGGCCATCGTCGCGGGCAGCGGCGATGAAGTCGTGCAGGAAGCGCACGGGAAGGTTGTCGACGCAGTTGTACCCGGCATCCTCCAGCGTGCGGAGCGCCACGGATTTGCCGGATCCCGATATCCCGGTGAGGAAGACGACGCGTAACACAGTAATTGATTCGCCCAGCAATAGAAGATCGAAACCGCGTGCCTCCCGCGGTTGGAAATGAAAAACTTTCTTACTGGAGGGAGAAGATACCTCAGCTAGTCATTATCGACCATGACAGAACCGATAGGTTCTCTTTTGCCGCCGGGCCGCTTCCAAGGCAAAAAAACGCCCCTCGGGGGGCAGCGCAGCCGCAAAGCTGCAGACATGGGGTTTTTTCTGGGGGGAGTGCGGGCTTCAGGGCGCGATTCGCGAGCTGGCCGCCAGCGTGCGCACCAGCCCGTGCACGGCGTCCATGGAGGGCGTGGGCACGCCCATCAGGTGGCCGATCGCCGATACTGCGCCGCTCAGCGACTCGTGTTCCAGGGGCCGGTCCTGTTCCAGGTCCTGCAGCATGGAGAACCGGATTTTGCCCAGGGGGCGCCCTCGTTCCAGCCGGGCCCGGGGCGTTTCGCCGGTGTCCAGGCCGAGCGCCGCGCCTACGGCGATGGTCTCGTTCATCAAGGCCTGCAGCAAGGCATAGACATCGGGGTCGGCCAGCATGCGGTCGAGCGTGGCCCGCGTCAGTGCGCTGACCGGGTTGAAGGCGGCGTTGCCGATCAGCTTGAGCCAGATATCGTGCCGGATGTCCGCGGTCAGGCTGCAGGCGAAGCCGGCCTGCGCCAGCACCGCCTGCAGGGCCTGTCCGCGCGGCGACAGGCTGCCGTCCGGCTCGCCCAGGTGCAGCTCCCACCGGCCGGTGTGCTGTACGACGCCCGGCGCCGCCAGGTAGGCCGTGGGGTACACCACGCAGCCCAGGATCTGGCGCTCCGGCAAGGCGGCGGCGATACGTCCGCCAGGGTCGAGATTCTCGAGGCGGGTGCCGGCCAGGCGGCCGCCGAAGCCGGAAAAGAACCACCACGGGACACCGTTCATGGCGGGCACCACGACGGTGGACGGTCCGACCAGCGGCGCGAGGGCGGGCAGCGCGGCGGCCAGGCCGCAGGTCTTGACGGTGACGATCACCACGTCTTGCACGCCGAGGTCTTCACTCTGGGCGGCGGCGTGCACGGGGCCGTTCCAGTCGCCCCGGTCGCTCCGAACCGTCAGTCCATCGCGGCAGACGGCCTCGAGATGGGCGCCGCGCGCCACGATCGATACGGGCTGGCCGGCCCGGGCCAGGCGTCCGGCGATCAGTCCGCCGATCGCGCCGGCACCGAATACACAGAGTTTCATGCGCTTCAATCCAGCAGGTCGGGCTGTTCGGCCAAGACCTTGTCCACCAGCGGCTGCAGGCCGAACCACCCGGCCTTGGGCGCCCCCACCTGCTTGCGGGTCATCAGGGCTGTGGCTTCATCGACCTCGACGGGCTGGCCGGCGGCGGTGGCCCGCAGGGTCTGCTCGCACGCGCGCTCCATGCGCAGGAACCAGAATACCGCTTCTTCCACCGTCTGCCCGACGGTAAAGAGGCCGTGATTGCGGCAGATCACGGCCTTGGCCGGCCCCAGGGCGCTGGCGATGGCCTCGCCCTCCGACAGCTCGGCGGCGATGCCGTTGTAGGCCTGCATGACGGCATGGTCCTGGTAGAAAGCACAGGCTTCCTGGGAGATGGGCGGGATCGGCTTGCCCAGCGACGCATAAGTGGTGCCGTATAGCGAATGCGAATGGGCGGCCGCCATGACCTCGGGCCGGGCGCGATGGATGCGCGAGTGGATGGAGAAGGCCGCGGCATTGACCGGATGGCGGCCTTCGACGATGCGGCCTTCGTGGTCCACCAGCACCAGGTCCGATACCTTGACGCGGCTGAAGTGCAGGGCCAGCGGGTTGACCCAGAAGTGGTCGGGCCGAACGGCGTCGCGGCAACTGATGTGGCCGGCGATGCCGGCGTCGAAGCCGTGCATCGAGAAGATGCGCAGGCAGGCCGCCAGCCGCTGTTTGCGGTGCAGGCGCTCTGCCTGCGGGTCGTCGAAGCGGGGCGGCTCCGGTATGGTGAGTCCTTCGGGACGGACTTCGAGCAGCATGCGAGGCTGCTGGTCAGGGGCGTTCATGCTGGACTCCTCATTCGGGTTTGATATTGGCTGTGCGAATGACCTTGGCGAAACGCTCGCCCTCGGACTGAATGATCCGCGACAGCGCCGCCGGGCCATTTTCGGCCGGCCCGATGCCGAGCGCGCGGCCGCCGGCGTCGATGCCCAGGGTTTCGAGCTTGCCTTTCACATCGGGCAGTTCGACGATGCGCGCCACCTCGCGCTGCACTTTGGCGACGATGTCGGGCGGCGTGCCGTTGGGCGTGAACAGCGCGATCCAGCCGGCAAAGTCGTAGCCCGGCACTCCGGATTCGGTCATGGTGGGCACGTCGGGCATCAGCGACCAGCGGTGCGCCGAGGTCACCGCCAGCGCGCGCGCCTTGCCGGCCTTCATCTGCGTGATGACCGGTGCCGGATCGAGGAAGAGCATCTGCACGTCGCCAGTGGTGAGCGCGGTCAGCGCCTGCACGCTGCCCTTGTAGGGAATGTGGGTCACTTCCACGCCGGCCGTCTGCTTGAACATCTCGCCCGCAAGCTGGAACAGGGTCGAAGCCGAACTGTAGTTCAGCGATTCCGTCTTGGCGGAGGCGACCAGTTCCGATACCGTCTTGACCTTCATCGACGGCTGTACCGCCAGTACCAGCGGAAAGCTCCCCATGATGGCCACCGGCTCGAAGTCACGCCCCGCGTCATAGGGCAGGTTCTTGTAAAGCACGGGATTGATCGTCATGGCGCTGCTGGCGCCCACCAGCAGAGTGTGGCCGTCGGCGGTGGCGCGCGCCACCGATTCGGTGGCGATGATGGTGCTGGCGCCGGGCTTGTTGACCACCACCACCGGTTGGCCCCAGGCCTGTTGCAGGTGTTGGGCCACCATGCGGGCCAGGATGTCGGTGCTGCCCCCGGGAGGAAAACCGAGCACGATTTGCACGGGCTTCGAGGGATAGCCGTCTGCCGGCGCGGCCCCCGCCGGCAGGGCCAGACAGGCCATCGCCACCGCAGCGGCGCGCATCAGCGGCAGGTTCGTCTTGCGGATCATTGGTTGCTTTTTCATTTGTCGTCTCCTTTATTGCGTCCCTGCGGCACGATGCCCGCATCGCGCATCACCTTGGTCCATTGCGGGACTTCTATGCGGATGCGCTGGTCGAGTTCGGTCCGTGCGGTGGGCATCATCTCGATGCCCAGGCTGGCGAACTTGTCGTGAGTGCCGCGCCGCTCAAGCACTTCCACTGTGTCGCGGTTGAGTTTGTCCAGCACGGCCTGCGGCGTGCCGGCCGGCGCTACCAGGCCGATCCAGACCGTCAGCTCGTAGCCGGGCACGGTCTCGCCGATGGCGGGCACGTCCGGCATCGCCTCCGAACGATGCTTGCCCGTGGATCCGAGCGCGCGCAGTTTGCCGGCGCGCACGTTGGGCAGCGACGAGGCGCCGCCTTCGAACATCATGTCGACCTGGCCGCCCAGCAGCTCGGTCATGGCCGGCGCGCTCCCTTTGTACGCCACGTGCAGGATGTCGGTGCCGGTCAGCGTCTTGAACATCTCGGCCGCCAGCTGATGCGCGCTGCCCACGCCGATGGAAGCGAAGGTCAGCTTGCCAGGGTGGGATTTGGCCAGCGCGACGAGTTCATTCACATCGCGCGCCGGCACCTTGGGGTTCACCACGAGATAGAAAGGGGTGGTGAACAGGCCGGAGACGGGCGCGAAGTCGCGGATGGGATCGAACGGCAGGTCGTTGCGTACGATGGCATTGAATACCAGGCCGGTCTGGGTGCCGACCAGCAGCGTGTAGCCATCGGCGGGCGAGCGCGCCACGTGTTCATTGGCGATCGCCTGGTTGGCGCCCGGCTTGTTCTCGACCACGACCGGCTGGCCCCACTTGGCCGACAGGTTCTGGGCCATGTAGCGGGCGAAGGTGTCGACCAGCCCGCCTGGAGTGTGGGCCACGATCAGGCGCACGGGGCGTTCGGGGAAGTTGCCAGCGGTTGATTGGGCCGAGGCGCCCCACGGGGCCAGGCACGCCGCGGCGAGCGCGGTAAAGCCTGCCAGTCCCTGAAAGGATCGCCGCAGGCCTGGCGCCGGCGTGAAACGGGATGTTGGTGTTCTCATGGTGTCTCCTTGGCGGTTCTTGTAGAGGGGCGCATGTCATGCGAAGCGGTAGCGGCCTTCCTCGTCGCGGGTGATGGAGCGGCGGGCGCCGGTGTCTTCCAGCCATCTCACTATCTCGCGCCCATCGCGCGTGCCGATCGCGGCCATCAGCTCGGCAAAGCGCTTGGGACCGTCGGCCAGCGCGGCGTCCAGCGAAGCATGGCGCGGGGCGTCGTACACGGGCGGCGACGGCACCCGGTGTTCCAGTGGCCGGTTGCAGCCGGGCGGCAGCAGCGGCAGGGTCAGGTCGAAGCCGGCCTTGGCGGTGACGGCGGCCCCGTCCAACGACGGGTCGAGGGGCATGGCGCGCAGCCCGGACTGCACCACCAGATCACGGTCGGCCTGGAAGCGCGTGGCCAGCGCCCAGTCCATCTGCTCGTCGCTGAAGACGTCGATGTCGGGATCGACCACGAACACGTGCTTGATGTTGGCTGCCGAGGCGAACACGGCGGCGATTGCGTTGCGGGCCTCGCCGGGCACGCGCTGGCTGATGGCGACACGCGCATTGAACGCGCCGCCGGTGGCGGGCGACACATATACGGCGGCCACTTCGCGCACCGCGGTCTCCAGTCCGCGCCACACCATGAGTTCCGTACGCAGCGAGCACAACTGGGCGGTGTCCGTCAGCGCCATGGAGCGTCCGCCTATGGTGGCGGTCTGGAACACGGCATCGCGGCGGCGCGTGATGGCGGTCACGTGAAACACCGGGTTGCGCTTGAGCACGCCGTAATAGCCGAGGAATTCGCCGTACGGCCCTTCAGGCTCGGAATGGCCGCGCTCGTCCAGGTAGCCTTCGATGATCAACTGGGCGTCGGCCGGCACCATCAGGTCGTTGGTCACGCACTTGACTACGCCCATGGGAGCGCCGCGCAGCGCCGCTACGAGTTCGAGTTCGTCCATGGGCAGGCGCATCGTGCCGGCCAGGTGGTCGATGGGATTGGAGCCGATGGCGAAGGCCAGCGGCATGCGCTCGCCACGGGCCACGCAACCCTGGTAGATGGCGCGAAGATCCGACGGCGCCACCAGATCGATGCCTGCCGTGCGCCGGCCGCGCAGCATCAGGCGGCGCATGCCCACGTTGGTCCAGCCCGTGGCGGGGTCACGGCTGAAGTCCAGCGAAGCCGAGATGTAAGGCGCGCCGTCGAGCGCGTGCTGCAAGTGCACGGGCAGGGCGGTCAGGTCGCATTCGTCGCCGGTCTGGACCACTTGCTGCACCGGCGCCTGGCTGCGCTCGACCTCGATCAGCACACCGGGATGCCGCATGCGTTCCAGCACCGCCGACGCCACCGCGTCGGGCGTGGTGTCGAAGGCGTGGGCCAGCCGTGCCCGGCTGGCCGCGACGTTGCCGCACAAGGGCAGGTTGCCGCCGCCGGTTTGCGTGAATCGGACGGCGCGGGGGTTGCCCTCCAGAACCGCGGCGAGATCGGCCAGCTCGATGCGGTCCGGACGTACTTCCACCTGGTCGGGCGGCAGCGAATCGAGAAAGGTCCGCAGACTGAAGCGTTCCAGGTCGGGCAGGATGCCGGCGGCGGCCGCCGGCTCGCTTTTCATGACGTAGGCCACGGCGTGCTTCCTACAAGTTATAGAAATCGAGTTTGGCGTTCAGATAGTCGTTCAGCAGCAGGACTTTCTTGCGTGCGATGCGCCAGCAGCCGTCCACCCGGTGCCAGTCATGTTCCTGGCGGCCGAAGTAGGTCTCGACCACCTTTTCCTTGGGCAGAAACTGCTGGGTAGTCCAATTCGATTGCAGCTTCAGCAGGTCCGGGCCCGAGCCGTCGGCCACGCGTATATTGGTGACGACGTGTTGGGTGCGCGGCAGCACCGCCGAGGCGACCGAGCGCCGCGATCGCACGCGCCATACCCGATCTTCCAGGCCGGCTCGGGTGCGGTAGTAGATCAGGGACAGCTCGGCGCGCGGGTCGGCGGTGGGTTCGTCCTCGTCGCGCCAGGCGGGGACCCAATACTCCGCATCGGGTGTGAACAGGGCCAGCCAGTCGTCCCAACGGCGTTCGTCCAGCAGTGCGGCCTCGCGGTACAACAGCGCGGCGGCGAGGGTGGGATCGGCATTCATCGCGCGCCCTCCTGCCCGGCAGCCTGTGCTGCCGCATCGCTGGCGGCTCCCTTGACCATCAGCCGCCGCCACTCGCGGTAGCCCGAATGGAACACGGTTTCGTCCTGGATGGCCACGTCGCCGTACTGGCTGGTGGCGGGCTTGATGCCAAGCTGCTGCGCCTGCGCGTTGGCGCCGCGCTGCACGCTGGTCATGCCGCGCGCATAACCCTGGGTCCAGCTCACGCCTTGCGCTCGATAACCGGTCTGGCAGTCTTCGTAGCAGGTGGTGTCGTCCGGCGTGGCCAGTCCCGAGCTGTTGAAGAAGTCTTCAAACTGCCGCAGCCGCAGCTCGCGTGCTTCGGGCGATTCGCCCTTGGGCGCGATGACATAACTGCGCATCTCGGTGCGATCCACCGCAAGAGGGCGCAGCACCCGCAACTGCAACGAGGCGTTCTCGGCGAACTGCACGTTGGGGAACAGCACCACGTTGCGTGTGTCCAGCATCAGGCTGGCGCGCGTTTCACCCACGCGTTGCCGCAGTTCGTCGATGAGTCCGTACAGCGGGCGGATCTGGGGCAGGGGATTGCGGGTCCAGACCGCCGCGTGGCCGTTATCGAACGTGAAGCCTCCGCGCTGTCTGTAGGCAGCGAAATCGATGGTCGCCAACTGGTTCTGCGATTCTCCCGACTGGCGCTGCTTGACGATCTTCATGAAGCTGGGGTGCACCGAGGTCAGGTGGTAGCCGTCCAACGCGTTGTCCAACTGCATTTTCCAGTTGCCCTTGTACACATAGGTTGACGAACCCGGGAGCAGCTCGATTCCCTGGGGGCTCTGGTCCAGGATCAGATCCAGGAAGAAGCGCGCGTCGCCAAGGTAGTCTTCCAGCGGCGGCACGTCGGCTTCAAGGCTGCCGAACATCAATCCGCGGTACGAGGCGAAGCGCGCCACGGGGGCCAAGTCGTGGTCTTCGCGTTCGAAGGCCTCGCTGTAGCAGCCATCCTTGCCGTCTTTGATGCTGGCACAGCGGCCGTCGCTGTAGAACGACCAGGCGTGGTAGGCACATACGTGGACCCGGGCATTGCCGCGTTCGCGCTGAGTCAGCACGGCCCCCCGATGACGACAGGTGTTCAGAAAGGCTCCCACCTTGCCGTCGCCGTCGCGCATCACCAACACCGGCTGGCGGCCAATCCAGGTGGTCAGGTAGTCGTGCGGCCGGGCGATCTGGTCCTCGATGCCCAGGAACACCCACGTGCGCTCGAAGATGTAGCGCATCTCGAGTTCAAAGATGGCGGGGTCGCGGTAGACGTCGCGGTGCACCGTGAAAATGCCTTGGCCCGGGTCGTCCACTACGCAGTCTGCAAGTGCTTCTGCCATCATGTTTGCCTCCTTTTGTTATACAATGTATAAAGGTATTTGTTATTTAATAACGATGATAGGTAGTGTCCGAAGGTATCGATATGCTGACTAACCCTGAAGTACGTACTGCCGCCCCGCGCAAGATCCAATCGCTCGAGGTGGGGTTCCGCTTGGTGCGTGTGGTGGAAGAGGCCGGACGGGCGCTACCGTTGAAAGACGTGGCACAGCAGGCTGGCATGGCGCGCAGCAATGCTTACCTGTATTTGTCCACCTTCGTGGAGTTGGGAGTGCTGGCCCGCGACGGCAGTGGCCACTATCTATTGGGCCCCTATGCGCTTCAGCTAGGGCTGGCGGCGTTGAAGAAATCCAATGTGGTCGACGTTACCGAGGCGCCCATGCGCAGTTTGCATGCGGCTACCGGGCATCACGTGCATCTCTCGATCTGGGGCAACTATGGGCCCACCATCGTCAAAACCGTGGAGGGAGCGTGCCCGGTACAGGTGCCGCTACGTATAGGTTTTGTCGCACCGCTGTGTTCGTCCGCCACCGGTCTGGTGTTCTTGGCGTATCAGAACCCCGCCCTGACCGAGCCCCTCGTCGCCAGGGAGCGTGCCGGCGTGCCCGGCGACGCTGCTTTCACCGCCCGCGTGCAGACCGTACGCGATCACGGTTACGCCATGACCGAGGCCGAGTTCTATGCAGATGCAGGCTGCTGCGCGCTGGCGGCGCCCATCTTCGACCATACGGGCCATATCTGCGGGGCGCTGGCAGCGCTGGATCTGTCGGCACGCATGGGGCCGGTACAGCGGGAGGAAAGCGTGGCGCTGCTCAAGCAGGCGGTAGAGGCCACGCAGGGAGTGCTGGGCTATCGGCAGAAATGACGAAACCTCGGCGGAAAGCGCCCCGGAGGAACGCTCTACCCTTCGTTCTGGATCGCTTCCATCTGCCGCTCCATGAACTCGGAGAGCGTATCGATGCCGCGCAGCTGCAGGATGGCGTTGCGGACGGCGGCTTCGACCAGGACGGCGAGGTTGCGGCCGGCGGCGACGGGGAGGACGACTTTGCGGACGGGGAGGCCCAGGACGTCCTGGGTCAGGGCCTGCAGGGGCAGGCGTTCGAAATTGGCTTCGGGCGAGGTGGTGCGTACCAGATGCACGATGAGTTTGAGCTTCATCTTGCGGCGCACGGAGGTCTCGCCGAAGATGGCCCGGATGTCGAGCAGGCCGAGGCCGCGGACTTCCAGCATGTTCTGCAGCAGCTGCGGGCAGCGGCCTTCGATGATGCTGGGAGCGATGCGCGAGAATTCGACGGCGTCGTCGGCGACCAGGCCGTGGCCGCGCGAGATGAGTTCGAGCGCCAGTTCGCTTTTGCCCAGCCCGGATTCCCCGGAGATCAGCACGCCCATGCCGAGCACGTCGAGGAAGACGCCGTGCACGGTGATCAGCGGCGCCAGCCTCTTGGCGATGTAGAACCGCAGGATGTCGATGACTTCGGCGGCGGAGTGGGGCGAGGCGAGCAGCGGTACGCCGACCTGCTCGCATTGTTCCAGGACGTCGGCCGGAGCCGCGAGGCCGTCGGCCATGATCACGGCAGGCACGCCGCCGGCCAGCAGCTCGCCCAGGTGGTGGGCGCGGCGGCGGGAGTCGATGCGGGTGTAGAAGGCCAGTTCTTCATGGCCGAAGACCTGGATGCGGGTGGGGTGGATGAGGTTGAGGTGGCCGACCAGGTCGGAGGCCGCCTGGCAGGTGTCGGGCAGCGGCGATCGGCTGGCGTGCGCGCGGCCCGCCAGCCACGTCAGAGAAATGGTGTTGGCGTTGTCGTCGACCAGTTTTTCGATAGTCAGCATCGGGGCACACGCAAAAATCGGCCGACCGAAGGCGGCGGGATCAGGCTTCTTCGGCGGATTGCGCCGGTTCCCAGTGGGTCAGCAGCGAGTGGATCGCGCTGGCCGAGGACTCGCCGACGAGGGATTCGCGCAAGGCCCGGTTGGACAGCATCTGCGCCAGTTCGGACAGGATTTCCAGGTGCATCTGGGTAGCCTGTTCGGGCACGAGCAGGAAGACCAGTATCTGCACCGGCTTGCCGTCCGGAGCGTCGAAGTTGATGGGCTGGGCCAGGCGCACGAAGGCCGCCACGGGATCGGTCAGTCCCTTGATACGGCCGTGCGGCACGGCCACCCCTTGGCCGAGCCCGGTCGAGCCCAGGCGCTCGCGCGCGAACAGGCTGTCGAACACAACCGAACGGGCAATGCCGTGGTTGTTCTCGAACAGGAGGCCGACTTGCTCAAACACGCGCTTCTTGCTGGTGACTTCCAGGTCAAGCAGCACGTTCGAAGGGGGAAGAATCCGCGAGATCAGGTTCATAGCATATGCGCCGGCCATTCATACAAACTTGCAAATTCGTACACACACCCGCCGGACAACATCTTTTGTACGTTGGAATCCCATTATAGCCGTAGGGAGGGGAGGCCCACCCCCTACCCGCTTACGCGGGCCCCCTCGAGGGGGCGGCACCGGCGGACCGGCAAAGCCGGATCCGCTGTGCCCTGGATGAGATGTCGCGATGCAACTGAATAGGTTCGAGATGTGTTGCCGGAAATGTTTCTCCCAGCTTCCGCATGTTCCGTGCCCCCCTACTTTCCGCGCCGGGGCTCATGACCCAGGGCACCGCGGATCCGGCTCCGCCGGTCCGCCAGTGCCGCCCCCTGGGGGGCGCGCGTAAGCGCGTAGGGGGGGGACCCCTATTCAGCCATCAGTTGGCGCTTGGGGGCTTCGTCGGGGCGGGGGTGTTGGACCTTGTCCTTGTACTTGATGACCTGGCGGTCGACTTTATCGATCAAGGTGTCGATGGCGGCGTAGAGGTTTTCTTCTTGGGCCTCGCAATGGACGTCCTTGCCTCTGAGATGCATGGTGATTTCGGCGCGGTGCCTCAATTTTTCCACGGACAGCATCACCTGGATGTCGATGACATTGTCGAAGTGCCTCAGTACCCGCGTGAGCTTGTTCAGCACGTACTCACGAATGGCAGGGGTCACGGTGACGTGGTGTCCGCTGATGCTCAGATTCATATAAAGCCCTCCTTGTAGCGATGTTCCGGGACTGCTCCCGGGCCCGCACCGGCATCCGCAGGGCTGCCAGTGCATGGTGACACGCGCGTGCCACTCGGTTTGCGTCGCGCCGGAGTTCCGGCTGGCACCACGCAAGCGAAGTAGCGGGCACATGGATGACAGCGGTCAAAGATAAGATGGGCGCCACGCCGCAGCTTTCAAGTACGGGTCGACCTTGGTCGGGTCGAGGGCGGGCGGATGCCGGCGCCGCCGCACGCGGTGCGGCCGTACTAGATGGTCTTGCGCAGGGAAACGGGAGGGATCTTCAGCGCTTCGCGGTATTTGGCGACTGTGCGGCGCGCCACCACGATGCCTTGCTCCCCCAGCATCTGTGCAAGCTGGCTGTCGGATAGTGGCTGAGTGGGATCCTCCGCACTGATGAGTTGCTTGATCAGTGCACGAATCGCCGTCGACGACGCGGCTCCTCCGGTTTCCGTGGCGACGTGGCTGCCGAAGAAGTACTTCAGCTCGAACGTCCCCAGCGGGGTGAGCATGTATTTCTGCGTCGTGACGCGTGAAATCGTCGATTCATGCAACCCTAGTGTATCTGCTATTTCGCGTAATACAAGGGGGCGCATGGCAACCTCGCCATGGTTGAGGAAACCCTGCTGGCGTTCGATGATGGCCTGCGCCACGCGCAGGATGGTGTCGAAGCGCTGCTGTACGTTGCGGATCAGCCAGCGCGCCTCCTGCAGTTGCGAAGAGAGCCCGGCGTGGGCCGAACCGCGCTCGGCCTTCAGGATCTGCGCGTACATCTGGTTGACGCGCAGCCTGGGCATGGCGTCGCCGTTGAGCATGGCGCGCCACTGGGTGCCGACCTTGCGCACGATCACGTCGGGAATGACGTAATCGGCGGGCGGCGAAGAATAGCGCGAGCCGGGGCGCGGGTCGAGGCGGCGGATCAGGGACTGGGCGGCGCGCAACTGGTCGTCGCTGCAGCCCAGCGCCTTGCGCAGCTTGGCGTAGTCGCGCGCGCCGAGCAGGGGCAGGTGATGGGCCGCGATGTCGCGCGCCAGTTTCAAGGTCTCGGCATCGCGGGCTTCGGGCAGGCAGTCCAGGTCGGGCGTGCGCAATTGCAGGCACAGGCATTCCGAGATGTTGCGCGCGCCGACGCCGGTCGGGTCGAAGGATTGCAGCAGTCCGAGCGCCGAGCGCAATTCGTCGGCGTCGATTTCCAGTTCTTCGGGGAAGAGGCCGGCCATTTCCTCGAGCGACATGTCGAAGTAGCCGTTGTCGTCGAGTTCGTCGATCAGCGCCGTGACCAGCGCGGCATCGCGCCGGGTGGCCTGGGTCAGCGACAGCTGTTCGAGCAGATGCTCGCGCAGCGAGGTCGAGCGCGCGGCCAGTTGCGGCGCGGCGTCGTCATCGTACTCGCCGCCGGGGCGGTGGAGCTCCGGCATGCCGGGCGTCTCGGGCGCGTCGGACAGCGCCGCATCGCTCATGGACGGGGAATCGGCATCGCCGGATTCGCCCTCCGGCGCGGCGTTGCCTTCGGGCTCGGCGGGGCTGCCCGGGGCCTGCATGCTGCCGTTGGCATCGACCCGCAGCGCGGCGGCGACGTGGTCGTCGTCGCGTTCGAGCAGCGGGTTCTCCTGCAGCATCTGCTCGATCTCGTGTTCGAGTTCGAGCGTGGACAACTGCAGCAGCTTGATCGACTGCTGCAGTGCCGGTGTCAAAGCGAGGTGCTGCGACGTGCGTAGTTGAAGTCCTGGTTTGAGCATGGCACCGCTTACATGCGGAAATGTTCGCCGAGGTAGACGCGGCGCACGGCCGGATCGCCGACGATTTCCTCGGGATGGCCGTTGGCCAATACCGTCCCGTCGCTGATGATGTAGGCCCGGTCGCAGATGCCCAGCGTTTCGCGCACGTTGTGGTCGGTGATGAGCACGCCTATGCCGCGGCTCTTGAGAAAGCGCACGATGCGCTGGATCTCGATGACTGCGATGGGGTCGACGCCGGCGAAGGGCTCGTCCAGCAGGATGAAGCGCGGGTCGGTGGCCAGCGCGCGCGCGATCTCGACGCGGCGGCGCTCGCCGCCCGACAGCGAGATCGCCGCGCTGTTGCGGATGTGGCCGATCTGCAGTTCTTCCAGCAGCGATTCCAGCTGTTCGGCGACCTGGGCGGCGCTCGGGCTCGCGCCTTTCTCGTCGCGCTGCAGTTCGAGCACCGCGCGGATGTTCTGCTCGACGTTGAGCCGGCGGAACACCGAGGCGTCCTGGGGCAGGTAGGACAGGCCCAGGCGCGAGCGCTTGTGGATCGGCAGGCTGGTGACCGAGATGGCGTCGATGTCTATGGTGCCGGCATCGGCGGGCACCAGCCCGACGATCATGTAGAAGCAGGTGGTCTTGCCGGCGCCGTTGGGGCCGAGCAGGCCGACCACTTCGCCGCTGTCCACGTGCAGCGATACGTTCTTGACGACGGTACGGCCCTGGTAGGATTTGCGCAATCCCTCGGCGCGCAGCCGGCCTTCGCCTTTGGCGGACTCCGCCGCGGGCGCTGCCGTGTCCCCGAGGGCGGACGCGCGTCCTTCGGGCGGCCGAGCGGGCGCGCTCATCGCGCCGCCTTGTTCGCGGGCGCGGGGCAGCCCGAGGCCGGCGCGTTGCCCGCGCCTTGGGCGCGCGGCTGGATGATGGTGCGCACGCGCTGGTTGGAGGTGGGCGCCTGCGGGCCGCCCGTGGCGGTGTAGGTCTCGGTGCGCTGGTTGTAGGTCACGCGCTGTCCCCGCACTTCGTCGACCATTTGCTCGCAGGCCAGCCGCTTGACGATGGCCTTGGAGATGAAATGGATCAGTTCGTTGCGGCCGTCGTATTCGACGCGTTCGGCCACGCCTTCGATGTATTCGTCGGTGCCCTCGCGGCGCTGGCGGACGTTGACCAGCTTGCCGCCGTTGGCGGTGGCCACGCCGAACTGGTAGCCCTCGGCGTCCTCGCGCAGTTCCATGCGGTCTGCGCGCAGGATCAGCGAGCCTTTGGTCAGCACCACGTTGCCGGTGAAGATGCTGGTCTGCTTGAGGTCGTCGTAGCGCAGCGAGTCGGCGTCGACGGTGGTGGGCTGCGCGTTGTCGGCACGCGCCGCCACGGCCTGTCCGGCGCCCGCGGCCGCCGCCAGCGCCAGTACGGCATGGGTGGCGAGTCGGAAGATGCGATGATGAAGCACGGTTCTTTTGTCCTTATCCGTTCGATGGCCGGCGCGCGGCAGGCGCCGCGGGCCGTGGGCCGCCAGGCACGATCTGCACCCGGGTCTGGTTGTGCACCTGCAGTTCCCGCGAGACGTTGTCGTAGCGCATGCCGCGTCCTTCGATGCGCGACGTGCCGTTGACGACGGTGGCCGGCAGGTCGGTGAAGGCCACGTCTTCATCCGGCATCAGCGTGATCTGTTCGCTGCGGATATCCAGCTCGGCGCGGCCCGGGCTCGGCAGCCTGCGCAACTGTACGTCGCCGCGCATGACCACGCGCGCGCCGTCTTCGTCCATGCGGGCATGGATGGAGCGCGCCGTCATGGTCGGGCGTTCGGGCCGCTGGCTGACCGCGCGGAACTGGTCCACCTCGGACGAATCGTCGTCCGGGTAGTGCTCCAGCCGGTCGCCCTCCATGCGCGTGATCGGCACGCCGGCCTCGTCGCTGCGGACCATGACGAATTGCTCGACGTAGGAGTCGATCTCGTGCGTCATGCGGCGCGGCGGATCCTCGAGCACCGCCCGCTTCGCATAATCCGCCGCCCACCACGTTCCCGCCACGAGCGCGGCCAGCAGTGCGATGGATACGCCCGAAGCGACTTTGTCTTTCATGATGAGGGCCCCCCCCTACGCGCTGCGCGCGCCCCCCAGGGGGCGATGCGGGTGGACCGGCGGAGCCGGATCCACCGCATCCTGGGTCTGGAAGCGTCATCTTGGACCGCTGCGCCTGCGTGCTTCGGACCCAGGGCACAGCGGATCCGGCTTTGCCGGTCCGCCAGTGCCGCCCCCTGGGGGGCGCGCGCAGCGCGTAGGGGGGGGCTCATTGTTCAGATCCCCCGGCAGTGACGGGGGATCGGGTACGATTGGCGACGTAGCCGCCGAGCCGGCCCTGGGAGGCCAGGATCAGGTCGCAGCATTCGCGCACCGCGCCGTGGCCGGCGGGGCGCTGGGCGATCCAGTGCGCGGCCTGGCCGACGTAGGTCGGGGCCTCGGCGACGCTGGCGGCGAAGCCCACGCGCTGCATGGCGGCCAGGTCGATGATGTCGTCGCCCATGAAGCCGACTTCGGCCAGGTCCAGGCCGTGGCGCTGGGCCAGGGCGGCGACGGCCGCGCTCTTGTCGCGCACGCCCTGCTGGACTTCCGAGATGCCCAGTTCGGCGGCGCGCCGCGATACCGTGGGCGAGTCGCGGCCGGTCATGAAGGCCACTTCGATGCCGCTTTCATGCAGCATGCGCAGCCCGAAGCCGTCGAGCGCATGGAAGATCTTGACCGTTTCGCCGTGCTCGCCATAGTGCAGGCGGCCGTCGGTCAGCACGCCGTCCACGTCGAAGATCATCAGGCGCAGGCGCGCCACGCGCTCGCGCAGGTCTTGCGGCACGCGGGCCAGGATCAGGGCTTCGGCGGGATGGGGAATGAAGAGATTCGTCATGGAAACGTCAAAGCACCTTGGCTGCCATCAGATCGTGGGTATGAAGCGCGCCGACCAGCGTGCCCGCCGCGTCCTGCACCAGCAACTGGTTCTTGCGGTTTTCGTCCATCACCGCGGCGGCTTCGGTCGCCAGCGCGTCGGGTCCGATGGACAGCGGGTTGCGGGTCATGCCGGCGATCACGGTCAGGTTGCGGATGTCGCCTTCGCGCTCGATCAGGCGGCGCAGGTCGCCGTCGGTGAAGATGCCGATCACGCGGTCGCCGTCCAGCACCGCCGTCATGCCCATGCCCTTGCGGGTGATTTCCTCGAGCGCGTCGGTGACCGAGGAATTTGCCTGCACGATGGGAAGGTCGCGGCCGGTGCGCATTACGTCGCTGACGTGGGTCAGCAGGCGACGGCCCAGTGCGCCGCCCGGATGCGAGCGGGCGAAGTCCTCGGGACCGAAGCCGCGCGCTTCCAGGCAGGCCACTGCCAACGCGTCGCCCAGCGCCAGCGCGGTGGTGGTGCTGGCGGTGGGGGCGAGGTTGAGCGGGCAGGCCTCCTGGGGCACGCTGCCGTCGAGGTGCACGTCGGCCAACTGGGCCAGTTCGGAGTCGGCGTTGCCGGTAATGGCGATCAGCGGCGCGCCCAGGCGCTTGATTACCGGCACGATCGTCAGCAGTTCGGCGGTGGTGCCCGAGTACGATATCGCGACGAGCACATCGTTTGCGGTGATCATGCCGAGATCGCCGTGGACCGCCTCGGCGGCGTGCACGAAGAACGCCGGCGTGCCGGTCGAGGCGAGCGTGGCGGCGATCTTGCGGGCGATGTGGCCCGACTTGCCGATCCCGCTCACCACGACCCGGCCCGGGCAGGCGAGCAGGATGTCGACGGCGCGCACGAAGGTCCGGTCCAGCCGGTCCGACAGCGCCTTGAGCGCGTCGATCTCCACCGCCAGGGTGCAGCGCGCCGAGTCGATGACATCGACCGGTTCGGACGCGCCGGGTACGTATACGTTGGACGAGCCGTTGTCTGAGGTGTTCATGGTGGTCCGGACCGCCGGGCGGATGGGCCGTAGCCCTGCGCCGGCACGATGCGCGGCGGCGGTCATTCAATTGCGACGATCTACCAGTATAGTAGCAAGGGCACGATCCTTGCTTCACGTCTTTGGTTTACAGTGCAGCCTGTTCGCCCGGGCGAAGGTGCCCGGTTCTTTCCCCGCCTTTCTTGCGCCGAGCCTGCCATGTTCCTGGATCCGAACTACATTCGCGACCGCATCCGTACGGTGCCCGACTGGCCCGAGCCGGGCGTGCAGTTCCGGGACATCACGCCGTTGCTGCAGGACCCGCGCAGTTTCCGGGTGCTGATCGAGTTGTTCGTCTACCGCTACATGAACCAGCGCCTGGACCTGATCGCCGGCATCGATGCCCGGGGCTTCATCGTCGGCAGCGTGATCGCGCACGAACTGAACCTGGGATTCGTGCCGGTGCGGAAGAAAGGCAAGCTGCCCTTCGATACGATCGCCGAGCAGTATGCGCTGGAATACGGCACCTCGACGGTGGAAATGCACGCCGACTCCGTGCGTCCGGGCCAGCGCGTGCTGCTGGTCGACGACCTGGTCGCCACCGGCGGAACCATGCTGGCCGGTTCGAAACTGTTGCAGCGCCTGGGCGCCAACGTCGTGGAGGCCGCCGCGGTGGTCGACCTGCCGGCGCTGGGCGGCTCGAAAGCCGTGCGGGCTTCCGGCCTGAGCCTCTACACGGTGTGCGAGTTTTAGCTCCGCGCTTACCGCAAGTATTTTTTCAGGTAGCCGCCGGTGTGGCTGCGGGGTTCGGCGGCGATGTCCTCGGGGGTGCCTTGCGCGATGATCCGGCCGCCGCCGTCGCCGCCTTCGGGGCCCATGTCCACGATCCAGTCGGCGGTCTTGATGACGTCGAGGTTGTGTTCGATCACGACTACGGTGTTGCCGGCGTCCACCAGGTGGCCGACGACTTCCAGCAGCAGCGAGATGTCGTGGAAGTGCAGCCCGGTGGTGGGTTCGTCCAGGATGTACAGGGTGCTGCCGGTGCCGCGCTTGGATAGTTCCTGCGAGAGCTTGACGCGCTGGGCTTCGCCGCCGGACAGGGTGGTGGCGCTCTGGCCCAGCCGGATGTAGCCCAGCCCCACGTCGATCAGGGTCTGCAGCTTGCGCGCGATGGCGGGCACGGCTTCGAAGTACTCCAGGGCCTGCTCGACGGTCAGATCCAGCACTTCGCTGATGTTGCGGCCGCGGTAGCGGATCTCCAGGGTTTCGCGGTTGTAGCGGCTGCCGTGGCAGACGTCGCAGGGAACGTAGATGTCGGGCAGGAAGTGCATTTCCACCTTGACCACGCCGTCGCCCTGGCAGGCCTCGCAGCGGCCGCCCTTGACGTTGAAGCTGAAGCGCCCGGGATCGTAGCCGCGCGCGCGGGCCTCGGGCACGCCGGCGAACAGTTCGCGGATGGGCGTGAACAGGCCGGTATAGGTGGCCGGGTTGCTGCGCGGAGTGCGGCCGATGGGGCTCTGGTCGACGCTGATGATCTTGTCGAAGTGTTCCAGCCCGTCGATGGACTCGTAGGGCGCCGGCTCGGCCTGGCTGTTGTAGAGATGGCGCGACACCACGTTGACCAGCGTGTCGTTGACCAGGGTCGATTTGCCCGAGCCCGATACGCCGGTGATGCAGATCAGGCGGCCGGCGGGAATGCGCAGGTCCACGTCCTTGAGGTTGTTGCCGGTGCAGCCCTTGAGTTCCAGCCAGGGCAGGTCTTCCTGACCGTGCACCGGCCGCCGCGCCGGGATGGCGATGGACTTGCGGCCGCTCAGGTACTGGCCGGTCAGCGAGGCCGGGTCGGCCACGATCTGGTCGGGCGAGCCCTGCGCGACGACCTGGCCGCCGTGCTCGCCGGCGCCCGGCCCCATGTCCACCACCCAGTCGGCTTCGCGGATCATGTCTTCGTCGTGCTCGACCACGATCACGCTGTTGCCCAGGTTGCGCAGATGGCGCAGCGTGCCGATCAGCCTGTCGTTGTCGCGCTGGTGCAGGCCGATGGACGGTTCGTCCAGCACGTACATCACGCCGGTCAGGCCGGAGCCGATCTGGCTGGCCAGGCGGATGCGCTGGGCCTCGCCGCCGGAAATGGTGTCGGCGCTGCGGTCCAGCGACAGATAGCTCAGCCCGACGTTGTTCAGAAAGCTCAGGCGCGCCGTGATTTCGCGCACGATGCGGTCGGCGATCTCGCGCTTGGCGCCGGCCAGCGCCAGGTCCTCGAACCAGGCCTGGCAGTCCGCCAGCGGCAGGGCCTCCAATTGGTAGATGGCGCGGCCGTAGTCGCCCTCGCCGATGCGGACGTTGCGCGCTTCGGCGCGCAGGCGCGACCCGCCGCAGTCGGGGCAGGTCTTGACGTTGCGGTACTTGCCCAGCTCTTCGCGCACCGTGGCCGAATCGGTTTCCTTCCAGCGCCGTTCCAGGTTCGGGATCACGCCTTCGAACGGGTGCGCGCGAACGGTGGTGCGTCCCTTCTCGTTGACGTAGGTGAAGGCGATTTCCTGCTCGCCCGAACCGTAGAGCACGCGCTGCTGGGTCTCCTCGGACAGCGCTTCGAAAGGCGTGTCCACGTCGAAGTCGTAGAACGCGGCCAGGCTGGTCAGGAGCTGGTGATAGAAGGGATTGCGCCGGTCCCAGCCGCGGATCGCGCCGCTGGCCAGGCTCAGTTCGGGAAACGCCACGACCCGCTTGGGGTCGAAAAAGCCCACGTGGCCGATGCCGTCGCAGCTCGGACAGGCGCCGATCGGGTTGTTGAAACTGAACAGCCGCGGTTCCAGTTCGGGCAGGCTGTGGCCGCAGGCGGGACAGGCATAGCGGCTGGAGAACAGGTGCTCACGGCCTTCGTCGTTCTCGGCGGCGTCCATTTCCAGCACGATGGCGCGGCCGTCGGCCAGGCCGATGGCCGTCTCGAAACTCTCGGCCAGCCGTTGCTGCGCCTCGGGCCGCACGCGCAGGCGGTCGATGACCACGTCTATGCTGTGTTTCTCGTTCTTTTTGAGCGGCGGCACGCTGTCGATGTCCAGCACCTGTCCGTCCACCCGCACGCGCACGTAGCCCTGGGCCTGCAGGCTGGCCAGTTCGTCCTCGAAGCTGCCCTTGCGGTCGCGCACCAGCGGCGCCAGGATGGACAGCCGGCTTTCGGCCGGCAGCGCGAGCGTGATGTCCACCATCTGGCTGACGCTCTGGGCCTGCAGCGGCAGGCCGTGGTCCGGACAATAGGGCGTGCCCACGCGGGCGAACAGCAGGCGCAGGTAGTCGTGGATTTCGGTGACCGTGCCCACGGTCGAGCGCGGGTTGTGGCTGGCCGCCTTCTGCTCGATGGAAATCGCCGGCGACAGCCCCTCGATCAGGTCCACCTCGGGCTTGTCCATCAACTGCAGGAACTGGCGCGCGTAGGCCGACAGGCTCTCGACATAGCGGCGCTGGCCTTCGGCATAGAGCGTATCGAACGCCAGCGACGACTTGCCCGAGCCGGAGAGCCCGGTAATCACGACCAGTTGGTGGCGCGGAAGCTCCAGCGACACATTCTTGAGATTGTGGGTGCGTGCACCCCGGATCCGGATGACTTCCATGTTTCGAGCGTAGGCCTGGGTGAAAGGCAACTTGGTAATATAACCCCCCCGTACGCGCTTACGCGCGCCCAGTATGGTGGACCCCCAGCCGCTACGCGGCAGCCCCCCGAGGGGGCCTGGGCCCGCCTTGGGGCGGCCCGGCGCCGGGCCCAGTGGGCGAAACCGGCGGACTGGAAGGGGAAGCCCACCCCTA
>NZ_UWPJ01000043.1 GCF_900606115.1 Pigmentiphaga humi | reverse complement strand
GTGGGCCGAAGGGGCGGGCATGATGCGTGTCTCCTTGTCTCGTTGTGTGCGTACAAGGATAGAGGCCGGCCCGGGTCCCGTCAAAGCTGTTTCAGCGGTTCGCCTTGAACCTGGCGCGATAGGCGTGCAGCAGCGGCTCGGTATAGCCGTTGGGCTGGCTGCGGCCTTCGAAGATCAGCGCCGAGGCGGCCTGGAAGGCGAGCGAGTTCTCTTCATTGCCGGACATGGGCAGGTAGTTCGGGTCGCCGGCATTCTGCCCGTCGACCACCTTGGCCATGCGCTTGAGTACTTCGCGCACCTGGGTCTCGGTGGCGATGCCGTGGCGCAGCCAGTTGGCGATGTGCTGGCTGGAGATGCGCAGGGTAGCGCGGTCTTCCATCAGGCCGACGTTGTGGATGTCGGGCACCTTGGAGCAGCCCACGCCCTGGTCGATCCAGCGCACCACGTAGCCGAGGATGCCCTGGGCGTTGTTCTCCAGTTCCTGCTGGACGTCGGCGGGGCCCCAGGCGGACGGGTCGCCGACCGGAACGGTGAGCAGGCCGCGCAGCAGCTCCTCGCCGACGCTGTCGAGCCGGGTTTTTTCCAATTCCTGCTGAATGGCCTGCACGTCGACCTGGTGGTAGTGCATGGCGTGCAGGGTGGCGGCGGTGGGCGAGGGAACCCAGGCGGTGTTGGCGCCGGACTTGGGATGGCCGATCTTTTGCTCCAGCATGGCCGCCATCAGGTCGGGCATGGCCCACATGCCCTTGCCGATCTGGGCGCGGCCGCGCAGGCCGGCGTCCAGGCCGATCAGCACGTTGCTGCGTTCATAGGCGGCGATCCAGGCGGAGGCCTTCATGTCGCCCTTGCGCAGCATGGGGCCGGCTTCCATCGAGGTGTGGATCTCGTCGCCGGTGCGGTCCAGGAAGCCGGTGTTGATGAAGGCCACGCGCGCGCTGGCGGCGGCGATGCAGGCCTTGAGGTTGACGCTGGTGCGGCGCTCTTCGTCCATGATGCCCATCTTCATGGCATGGCGCGGCAGGCCGAGCAGGTCTTCGACGCGGTCGAACAGTTCGTTGGCGAAGGCGACCTCGGCCGGGCCGTGCATCTTCGGCTTGACCACGTAGAACGAGCCCGTGCGCGAATTGCGCTTGAGCGCGCGGTCGGGCAGGGCGGCCAGCGTGGCGACCACGGCATCGAGGATGCCTTCCGGGATCTCGTTGCCCTCTTTGTCGAGCACGGCGGGGTTGGTCATCAGGTGGCCGACATGGCGCACGAACATCAGCGAGCGGCCCGGCAGCGTCAGTGCCGAACCGTCCGCGGCGGTGTACTGGCGGTCGGGATTCAGGCTGCGGGTGAAGGTCTTGCCCGCCTTGGCGACCTGTTCGGTCAGGTCGCCCTTGTTCAGGCCCAGCCAGTTGCGGTAGATCTGGACCTTGTCCGAGGTATCGACCGCGGCCACGGAATCCTCGCAGTCCATGATGGTGGTGATGGCGGCTTCCATCAGCACGTCTTTCACGCCGGCCGCGTCGGTGGCGCCGATCTGGCTGGCGCGGTCGATCTGGATCTCGAAATGCAGGCCGTTGTTCCTGAGCAGCACGGCCGAGGGCGCTTGCGCGTCGCCCTGGTGGCCGATGAACTGCTCGGGGCGCTGCAGGCCGGTTTCGCCCTGCTCGAGCGCCACGACCAGCTTGCCGCCGCGCACGAGGTAGCCGGCGGCTTCGGCGTGCGAGCCGCGGGCCAGCGGCGCGGCCTGGTCGAGAAAGACGCGGGCGCGGGCGATCACCGCCCGGCCGCGCACGGGGTTGTAGCCCGCAGTGCCGCGTTCGGCGCCGTCGGAGTCGGGCAGCGCGTCGGTGCCGTAGAGGGCATCGTACAGGCTGCCCCAGCGGGCATTGGCGGCGTTCAGGGCATAACGCTGGTTGGAGACGGGCACCACCAGTTGCGGGCCGGCCTGTTCGGCGATCTCGGTATCGACGTTGGTGGTGGCGACGCGTACCTCGGCCGGCTGCGGCTGCAGATAGCCGATGCGTTCGAGGAAGGAGCGGTAGGCGGCCTGGTCCTGGATGGGGCCGGGGTGGGCCTGGTGCCAGGCATCGATCTCGGCCTGGAGGCGATCGCGTTCGGCCAGCAGGGCGCGATTCTTCGGTGCCAGGTCGTGGACGATGCGGGAAAAACCTTGCCAGAATTTGTCGCTGTCGATACCCGAGCCGGGCAGGGCTTCCTGGTCGATGAAACGATCGAGTTCGGACGCCACTTGCAGGCCGTGGCGGTGAGTGCGTTCCGTCATGAATCTCTCCTGAGGGGGAAGGCCCCGCCCTGCGCTGACGTGCGCCCGGCCGCTGCGCGGCAGCCCCCCGAAGGAGCGGGACCGGCCTCGGGTGGCTCGGGGGCGGCACTGGCGGACCGGACAAGCCGGATCCGCTGTGCGCTGAATGGGCGGTGCATTGGAATGGATCGATGATAAACGGGGAAGCGTGGGGCGGGAGGCCGTGATACCGCTTGTCCAGGTCACAATAGCTTTGCGTGGGAAGAGAGAATGCGGACGTGAGGCGCGACGATCTGAAGACAGATTTCTCTCGACAAGGCATAATTCCAGGTAATTGAGATTGAGTCTTTTTTGCATTTTTTGTGAGGAATACCAACCATGACATCCCCCGCCGCCCAAGGGTCCCTGGCCCTGCGCCTGAAAACCGAAACCGCGCCCCTGCACGACAAACTGGACAAGCTCGTCATGTCGCTCAAGCCCTTCGACACGCGAGAGAACTACGGACGTTTCGTCGTGGCTCAGTACCTGTTCCAGCGCGACATCGAATCGCTGTATGACGACCAGGCCTACGCCGCGCTGATTCCCGATCTCGCCACGCGTCCCCGCCTGGCGGCGGCCCATGCCGATCTCGACGACCTGGGCGTGGCCGTGCCGGCGACCGACGAGACGCCGCGCGGCGAGGGCATGGAACTGCCCGAGGGGCTGGGTTGGCTGTACGTCTCGGAAGGTTCCAAGCTGGGCGCCGCTTTCCTGTTCAAGGAAGCGGGCCAGAAGCTGGGCCTGGACGAGAACTTCGGGGCGCGCAACCTGGCCGCGCCGGCCGACGGCCGCGGCGCGGCATGGAAGCGCTTCGTCCAGGCGCTGGACGGCAGCGGCCTGTCCACGGCCGAGCAGGACCGCGTGGTGGCCGGCGCCAGCGCCGCATTCGAGCGCTTCGCCGTCCTGTTGTCGCGCAGCTATGACCTGAAGGACGAGCCGTCGCTGGCTGCGTGAGGGATTTATGCCGAAGTGGAAGATGCGGGCCGGCTTCTCGGCCGGACGGCGGGCGCTCCTGACGGCGCTTCCCTCCGGGCTGCTCCTGACGGGGGCGTCGTGGCTGCCGGCCTCGGCGCAGCCGCGTCCGGCCCAGCGCCCCAAGGTGGTTTCCGTGGGTGCGGGCGTGACCGAGATCGTCTATGCGCTGCAAGCCCAGTCGCAATTGCTGGCGGTCGACACCAGCAGCCTGTACCCGCAGGCGGCGCTGGCGCTGCCCAAGGTGGGCTACCAGCGCACGCTGTCGGCCGAGGGCGTGCTGGGCATGGGGCCGCAGGTACTGTTGGCGGGGCAGGAGGCGGGCCCCCCCGCGGTGCTGCGCCAGATCGAATCGGCCGGCGTCAAGGTGGTCCCCGTACAGGGCGACTACACCTTCGAGGGAGTGATCGAACGGATACGCATCGTTGCCGAGGCGCTGGGACGGCAGGCTGAAGGCCAGGCGCTGACCGCCGCCCTGACCGCGCGTTGGCAGGCGCTGCAGGCGCGCATGGCCGCCGCGCCGCTGCGCGGCCCCGGCGGCCAGCCGCTGCGCGTGGCGTGCCTGATGCGCCATGGTGCCAGTACCATGGCCGCCGGCCGCGATACCGGCGCCGACGCCATGCTCCGCCTGATCGGCGCGGTCAACGTCTTCGGCAACGATTTCTCGAATTACAAACCCCTGTCCGCCGAATCGCTCGCCCACGCGGCTCCCGATGCCGTGGTGGGAACCTTCGACGGCACGCAGGAGGCCGATGCCCGTTCGCGGCTGCTGGCCACGCCCGGCCTGGCCATGACCCCGGCCGGCCAGGCGCAGCGCGCGGTGCTGTTCGACATCGTGCTGCTGCTCGGCTTCGGCCCGCGCCTGCCCCAGGCCGTCGAAGACCTCTACAGCGCCTTGCGGACATGAACATGGCTTCCGGCGCGGCCGGCACGGATGCCGATGCTTCCCCGTCGTCCTCCTGGGCACGGATAAGGGCCGGCCGCATGCCTGGAGGGCTGCTGTTTCCCATCCTGGCGTGCACCCTGGCGGCCCTCGTCGTCCTGGCAGCGGGGCGCGGCGCCTATCCCATTCCGGCGTCCAACGTCGTGGCGATATTGCTGCACAAGGCCGGTTTCGCCGTAGGCGGATTCGAGCCCCAGCAAATGGGCGTGCTCTGGTCCATACGCCTGCCGCGCGTCCTGCTCGGCGTAGCGGTCGGCGCACTGCTGGGGATGGCCGGCGCCACGCTCCAGGGCCTGTTCCGCAATCCGCTCGCGGATCCCGGTCTCATCGGCGTTTCCAGCGGCGCGGCCTTGACCGTGGCCTTGACCATCGTGTTCGGCAATCTTTGGTGGCCGGAGGTGGCGCGCGCGCTCGGGATGGCGCTGTTGCCGGTGGCGGCGTTCAGCGGCGGCGTGCTGACCACGCTGCTGGTCTACCGCATCGGCCGCACGTCCATGGGAGTGTCGGTGGCGGCCATGCTGCTGGCTGGCATCGCCATGAACGCGATCGCGCTGGCCTTGATCGGCCTGGCCAGCTACGTGGCGACCGACGAGCAGCTGCGCAACCTGACGTTCTGGAACCTGGGCAGTCTCGCGCCGGCGAGCTGGCCGGTGGTGGGCATGGTGGCCTTTGTCGGGGCGGCGGCGCTTGCCGGCATGTGGCGCCTGCGGACCGGCCTGAATGCGATGGCGCTGGGCGAATCCGAGGCGCGCCACCTGGGGGTGGCGGTGGAGCGCCTGAAGTCGATGGCGATCGTCTTCAGCGCGCTGGCCGTGGGCATGGCGGTGGCCTTCTGCGGCATCATCAGTTTCCTGGGGCTGGTCGCTCCGCACTGCATACGGCTGATCGCCGGACCGGATGCCCGCGTGGTGCTGCCCGGAGCGGCGCTGCTTGGCGCCGCCCTGACGGTGGGGGCCGATCTGGTCGCCCGCGTCATTATCGCGCCGGCGGAAATGCCCATAGGCGTGTTGACGGCCTTGATCGGCGCGCCGTTTTTCCTGGTGTTGCTGCTGCGCGCCAAGAGCAGGATGTTCGAGGCATGACGGTCATGCTCCAGGTACGTGCGCTTCAGGTCACGCGCCGGCAGGCGGGGCAGGCCCATGCGAGAGTGGTGCTCGACGACATCGATTGCGCCGTAGGCGAAGGCGAGGTCGTCATGCTGATCGGGCCCAACGGAGCGGGGAAGTCGACCTTGCTGGCCGCCATGGCGGGCGATCTCCAGCCGGCGGCGGGCGAGGTGCGGTTCAAGGGCCGGGCGCTGCGGGACTGGCCCGCCGGGGAGCTCGCGCGCCAGCGGGCGGTGCTGCCGCAACGCGCCGGCCTGAGCCTGCCTTTCACGGTGGACGAGGTGGTGCAGCTGGGCTGCCTGGCGCGCAGCGAATCGCGCCGCCAGCTGCGGGCGATCGTCCGCACGGCGCTGGAGACGGCGGGGGTGGTCCACCTGGCGCAGCGCTCCATGCCGGCGCTGTCGGGCGGCGAGCAGGCGCGCGTGCATCTGGCGCGGGTGCTGGCGCAGATATGGCCGGAAGGCGAAGGCGGCGATGGCCACCGCCTGCTGCTGCTCGACGAACCGTGCGCCAGTCTCGATCCGCATCACCAGCATTCGGTATGCACCGCGGTCCGCGAGTTCGCGCATCGCACGGGGGCAGCGGTGATCGTCACCATGCACGACATGAATCTTGCCGCGCAGTATGCCGATCGCATCGTCGCCTTATGGGAAGGCCGGCTCATCGCCGACGGCGCGCCGCGCTCGGTGCTGACGCGGGAGTTCGTGCAGCGCTGCTTCGCGGTCGATGCCGCTCAATGGCAGGCGGACGACGATCTGCTGGTGGCGACGCGCCCGCTGTGAACGATCGGGTATCCCGGCCCCGGCTCGGCCTGCGCCCTTGGGGTGCATCGCCCCAGGCCAGGCCCTGGGGTGTGCTGGCCAGCCTGCTCGTTCCCATCCTGCTGTTCCAGTGCGGCGGCGCGCCGGTCCGCATGGCGCTGCGCTTCGACCGCCAGGCCATTCTGGCTGGCGAGGTCTGGCGCCTGCTCACCGCGCATTTCGTGCATCTGGGATGGACCCACTGCCTGCTCAATGCGGCGGGATTGTGTCTTTGCCTCGCGCTGGCGGGCAACCGGCACGGCATGGGCTGGTGGTGGCGGCGCACGATCGTCCTCGCGCTGGGCATCAGCCTGGCGCTGCTGTGGCTGCCGCCGCACATTCCCGACTACGTGGGCCTGTCCGGTGTGCTCTACGGTTTCTTCGTGCTGGTGCTGCTGCCCATGGCGCGCCGCGACTGGCTCGCGGCGGCAGTGCTGCTGTTCGTCGTGGGGCGCATGCTGTGGCAGTTGCTCGCCGGGGCGTCGCCCGATGAAGAGCGTCTGATCGGCGGCATGGTGATCGGCGCCGCGCACGCGTACGGCGTGGCACTCGCACTGGCCATGCTGGCGTGGCGCGCGGTCGGGCGATTCCGCGCGCGCGCCGCGCCGTGATACTCACATCTCGTTGTAGACCGGTCCTTCGCCGCCTTGCGGGGTGACCCAGACGATGTTCTGTGTCGGATCCTTGATGTCGCAGGTCTTGCAGTGCACGCAGTTCTGGGCGTTGATCTGCAGGCGGTCGGCGCCGTCGTCGTCCTTGACGAATTCGTAGACGCCGGCCGGACAGTAGCGGCTTTCGGGCCCGGCGTAGCGCGGCAGGTTGATCTCCACCGGCACCTTCGGATCCTTCAGGGTCAGGTGGATGGGCTCGTTCTCGTCGTGGTTGGTGTTGGAGATGAACACCGACCCCAGGCGGTCGAAGGTCAGCTTGCCGTCCGGCCGGGGATACTCGATGCGGGGGCAGTCGGCCGCCGGTTTCAGGCTGAGATGGTCGGGCTTGTCGTGATGCACGGTCCAGGGGAAGTTGCCCCTGAGCAGCCATTGCTCGATGCCGGTCATCAGCGTGCCCACCGTGCGTCCCTTCTTGAACCACTGCTTGAAGTTGCGCGCCTTGTGCAGTTCGTCATGGAGCCAGGATGCCTCGAATGCCTGCGGATAGCTGGCAAGCTCGTCGTGGCTGCGGTCGGCGGCGAGCGCTTCGAAGGCCGCCTCGGCCGCCAGCATGCCGCTCTTGATCGCGGCATGGCTGCCCTTGATGCGCGAGGCGTTCAGGAAGCCGGCCTCGCAGCCGACCAGCGCGCCGCCCGGGAACACCAGCTTGGGCAGGGCCAGCAGGCCGCCCGCAGTGATGGAGCGCGCGCCGTAGGCGATGCGTTTGCCGTTCTCGAAGAAACCTCGGATGGACGGGTGGGTCTTGAAGCGCTGGAACTCTTCGAACGGCGACAGCCAGGGATTGCTGTAGTCCAGGCCGACGATCAGGCCGACGGCGACCTTGTTGTCCTCCAGGTGATAGAGGAAAGAGCCGCCGTAGGTATCGGCATCCAGCGGCCAGCCGGAGGTGTGGATCACCAGGCCGGGCCGATGCTTGGCCGGATCGATCTCCCACAATTCCTTGATGCCGATGCCGTAGCTCTGCGGATCCTTGCCGGCGTCGAGCTTGAAGCGTTCGTTCAATTGCCGGCCCAGATGGCCGCGCGAGCCTTCGGCGAAAACGGTGTAGCGGGCATGCAGCTCCATGCCGGGCTGGTACTGGTCGGTGGGCTGGCCGTCGCGGCCCACGCCCATGTCGCCGGTGGCCACGCCCTTGACCGAGCCGTCTTCGTTGTAGAGGATCTCGGCAGCGGCGAACCCGGGAAAGATGTCCACGCCCAGGCTTTCGGCCTGCTCGCCCAGCCAGCGCGCGACCTTGCCCAGGCTGACCACGTAATTGCCTTCGTTGTGGAAACAGGGAGGCAGCAGCCAGTTCGGCGTGGCGAGCGCGCCGGTCTCGGACAGGAACAGGAAGCGGTCTTCGGTGACGGCGGTGTTCAGCGGCGCGCCCTTTTCCTTCCAGTCGGGGATCAGCTCGGCCAGCGCCCGCGGGTCGACGACGGCGCCGGACAGGATGTGGGCGCCGATTTCGCCGCCTTTTTCCAGCACGCAGACACCGATTTCGCGGCCATGCTCCGCGGCAAGCTGCTTGAGGCGGATCGCGGTGGACAAGCCGGCGGGTCCGCCTCCGACGATGACCACGTCATATTCCATCGACTCGCGTTCGGTGCCTTGCATGTAGAGGGTTCCTATGGGGGTGGGCCGGGCGCGTGGAACCGGCGGTTCGCCGTTGACGGAATGAGTTCCGCCATGCGGAAAGCCGCCCTGGGAGAAGCCTTCCGTTCGAAGTATCATTTCAGATTGTATTTCAAGCGGTTCGGATCGTAGGGCAACACGTTTAACGAGGAAGACAGCAATGAACAAAGTCTATGCGAGCGCTCGCGAAGCGCTGGCGGACATCGTGCGGGATGGGCAGACCCTGGCAGTGGGTGGATTCGGCCTGTGCGGCATTCCCGAGGCGCTGATCGCGGCCTTGCGCGACACCGGCGTCAAGGGGCTGACCTGCATCAGCAACAATGCGGGGATCGACGGCGTGGGCCTCGGGCAACTGCTCGAAACGCGCCAGATCCGCAAGATGATTTCCTCTTACGTGGGCGAGAACAAGGAATTCGAGCGGCAGTTCCTGTCGGGCGAACTCGAGGTCGAGTTCACGCCCCAGGGCACGCTGGCCGAGAAGCTGCGCGCCGGCGGCGCCGGCATTCCGGCCTTCTTCACCGCCACCGGCGTCGGCACCCAGGTGGCCGAGGGCAAGGAAATCCGCGAATTCGACGGCAAGAATTACGTGCTGGAGCGTTCGCTGGTGCCCGACGTGGCGCTGGTCAAGGCGATGGTGGCCGACAAGAGCGGAAACCTGATCTTCAACAAGACCGCCCGCAACTTCAACCCCAACGCGGCCATGGCCGGCAAGATCACGGTGGTCGAGGTCGAGCGCATCGTCGAGAAAGGCGAACTGGACCCCGATCAGATCCACCTGCCGGGAATCTATGTGCACCGGATCGTGCTGAACGCCACGCCGGAAAAGCGCATAGAACAACGGACGGTAACGGTCACCCGAGGAGAATGAGAGATGGCTTGGAGTCGCGATGAAATGGCGGCCCGCGCGGCGCGGGAGCTGCAGGACGGATTTTATGTGAACCTGGGGATCGGCTTGCCCACGCTGGTGGCCAACCATGTGCCGGAAGGGCTGGAAGTGTGGCTGCAGTCCGAGAACGGGCTGCTGGGCATCGGGCCGTTCCCGACCGAGGACAAGGTCGATCCGGACCTGATCAATGCCGGCAAGCAGACCGTCACCACCCTGGCGGGTTCGTCGATTTTTTCGTCGGCCGATTCGTTCGCGATGATCCGCGGCGGCAAGATCAACCTGGCGATCCTGGGAGCAATGCAGGTGTCCGCGAAGGGCGACCTCGCCAACTGGATGATCCCGGGCAAGATGATCAAGGGCATGGGCGGCGCGATGGACCTGGTGGCCGGCGTGGGCCGCGTGGTGATCCTGATGGAGCACGTGGCGCGCAAGAAGGACGGCACCGTCGACCTGAAGATCCTGCCCGAGTGCACGCTGCCGCTGACCGGCGTGGGCGTGGTCAACCGCATCATCACCGACCTGGCGGTGCTGGACGTGACGCCGCAAGGGCTCAGGCTGGCCGAGCTGGCGCCGGGCGTGACGGTGCAGGAAGTCGTCGACAAGACCGGCGTCGAGCTGGATACGTCCGCCGTTGCAGCCAGCGTGTAAAGAGCGGGGCAGGGGGCCGTTGCGCGCCATCCTCGCGGGCATCCTGCTGGCATGCGCGGCCCCGGCGCATGCCGAGGCCGGCGGTCCCTACATCCCGGCGGCGCTGGCCATTCCCGCCGTCGCCTCCCGGCCCGAGGCCTTCGTTCCCGATGGCTTCTCGCTCGAGAGCCAGGTCGAAGGCGATTTGGGCCTGGCCGGGCAGGGCGTCGCACAGGTCTATCGCAACGCCGAAGGACGCCGCGCGCTGCTGCTGGGCGCGCGCGGTGCCCAGGGTTTCCAGGCGACGGGATGGGGCTTCGTGCTGCCGTGCGCCACCTGCGGCGTGGACCTGCCGCCTGAACGCAATCTGGAGCTGGCGATACGCCAGCAGCGCGTCGTGGTGATCGACCGCAGCCTTTCCGCGTCCGAGCAGATCTCCACCTCGGCCGAACTGACCCTGTCCTACGATAGTGCGGAGCGGCGCTGGTGGCTGCAGTCGCTGCGCCAGCTCACCGTTTTCGAACGCACGGGCGAAGCCGAAGAGTCGCGCATCGACTACGAAACCGGAACTACGCGCGATGCCGTCGGCCGCTATGACGGCCAGGTGTTTTTTGCCGAGTCGGTGCGCTCCGAACAGATCGCGCCGCAGAAATTGCCGCTGGATGGCTTGACGCTGTACTAGCGTGCCGTCGCCTGGATAGGCCGCATGGTGGCATGTTCGGCTTGGCTGAGGAACACCTCGTTCAGGTTGGGAACGTGCGCGGCAGCGCAGCAGGACGCAGTTGGTCCTGGGCGCCGATGCGTAGTAACCCCCTCGGATACATCGATGCGCGCGGCGCCCCCCCGGGCGATGGCCGGATTAAGGTGGACTCCCTTTCCCCGAGCGAGTCCGCCATGCAGCGCTTCCACGGCACCTTCCCCTATCCGCGGCATCCGGTCCGGCCAGTCCTGAGCCGCGCGTCCGAACCCGACACGCCGCCCTACGGCTCCCTCCAGGACGCCTCGGGTTTTGAGCGGCCCCACGCCAGCCAACCCTATACCGGCCCGCTGCTCGATCTGCGCAACGACCTGGTCTTCAAGCTCCTGTTCACCAGCGCCCCGCACCTGCTGGCCGACCTGATCAACGCCGTGCGCCACGACCAGGCGCCGATCCAGGTCGAGCGGATCCTGAACCCGCACATCGATCCCACCGAACTGCACGGCAAGGCCATCGCCCTGGACCTGCTCGCCCGCGATACCGCCGGCCACCTCTACAACATCGAGATGCAGGTGCGCCACTACGAACAATGGCCCGCCCGCAGCGCCTACTACCTGGCCCGGGCGTTGTCGGGGCAGATCGAGCGCGGCCACGATTACCTCGCCCTCAAGCCCACCATCGCCATCCACTTCCTCGTCCAGGACCTGCTGGCCGATCCGGACCAGGCCGATTGGCGCTTCGAACTGCGCGACCAGCGCCAACCCGCGGTGCGGCTGGGAGAGACGCTGCAGCTGCATATAATCGAACTGCGCAAGGCCGAACGGCTCGGCCGCCTGCCGCCGGCCCTGTCGGCATGGGTTACGTGCCTGCAGCACGCCCAGGAGGAAGCCCGGATGAAAGACATCACCCACGAACCCGTTCATGAAGCGCTGGGCCGGCTCAAGGTGCTCACCATGGACGAGGACGCTCGCTGGCGGGCGTTCGCCCGCGAAAAGGCGATTGCCGATGAGGCCGCCGCGCTGGCCTATGCCACGCGCACCGGAGTGGAACGAGGGATGGCGCAGGGGCTGGAAAAAGGCTTGGAACAAGGCAGGCAGGAAGGTGGAGCTCATCTGCTGGCAAATCAGCTGTCCCGAAAATTCGGTCCGCTGCCGGATGCCGCGCTCGAGCAACTGCACGCCGCCACGGCAGCCGAACTGGAGACGTGGGCGCTGAATCTGCTCGATGCCGGCACGCTGGATGAGGTGTTTCACCCCACTCCCGCCTGACTGACCCTCGTTTTTCGCTCAGCTGCGCTGGCGTGCCAGCCACACGCCGGCGGCCGCGAGGGCCATCCCGGCCAGGGCAGGCCCCGTGAGCGTTTCCCCGAACATGATCCAGGCAATGAGCGCGGTGGCGGGCGGGGTCAGGTAGAACAGGCTGGCCACGTTGACTGCGCTGCCTTTGCGGATGAGCAGATTGAGCAGGGCCACCGCTCCCACCGACAAGACGACGACCAGCCACGCCAGGGCGAATACGAAGCTGCCGCTCCACGTCACTTCCATGGATTCCCAGAGGTATGCCAGCATCGCCATGACGACCAGGCAGGGTAGGTATTGGATGATGGCGCCGGTGCGCAGGTCGAAAGAAGGGCAGAAGCGCTTCTGGTACAGCGTGCCGGCGGTAATGCCCGCCAGCGCGGCGAAGGCCGGCACCAGCATGGCGAACAGCGCGCCGCCGGGCACGGCCGCGATCTTGCCGGCCACGACCAGCACGACACCGGTGAAACCGAGCGCCAGCCCTGCCCATTGGGCCGGACTTACGCGCTCGCCGAACAGAATGCCGGCCGCGAACGCGGTGATCAAGGGTTGCAGGCCGACGATCAGCGCCGCGATGCCGGAAGGCAGCCCGAGGCCGATGGCGATGAAGACGCCGCTCAGGTAGACCCCGTGCACGAGCAGGCCCGCGACGGCGATGTGGAGAAAGGCGCGGGGCGAGTCCGGCCAGGGCGCGCGCATGAGCAGGGCGACCGGCAATACCAGCGCGAGCACGGCCACGAAGCGCAGCGTGAGAAAGGTCATCGGTCCCGCATAAGGCAGGCCGAACTTGGCGCCGATGAAACCCGTACTCCAGAGCAGGACGAACAGCAGGGGGGTCGCCGAGTCGACGAAGCCGGACTTGGCGGCGCGGGCAGGGATGTTCATCTGGTTCGGAATGGGTCATCGATGTCGTTTCAGACATGGTACCGCGTGGCCGGGGCATGAGGCAGGATCCGCTGTGGCGGCCCGTCCATGGCGCGGACCGAAAAAGTTACCAGCGCGCCGGCCCACGTTCCGCGCAACAGCCGCTATAATTCCAATTTCCCGCAAGCGCTCGGCAAAACCGGGCGCAATTGGCAATGACCAAGTACGTATTCGTTACCGGTGGCGTGGTGTCTTCCCTGGGGAAGGGCATTGCCGCCGCGTCTCTGGCCGCTATCCTCGAATCGCGCGGCCTCAAAGTCACTCTCCTCAAGCTCGATCCCTACATCAACGTCGATCCCGGCACGATGAGCCCGTTCCAGCACGGGGAAGTCTTCGTGACCGAAGACGGCGCCGAGACCGATCTCGACCTGGGCCACTACGAGCGTTTCATCTCGACGCGCATGCGCAAGGTGAACAACTTCACCACCGGCCAGATCTACGAATCCGTGCTGCGCAAGGAGCGCCGCGGCGATTATCTCGGCAAGACGGTGCAGGTGATCCCGCACATCACCAACGAGATCCAGGATTTCATCGCGCGCGGCGCGAGCGCCGCCTGGGACGGCCAGACCGACGTGGCCATCGTCGAGATCGGCGGCACCGTGGGCGACATCGAATCGCTGCCCTTCCTGGAGGCCGCGCGCCAGATGAGCCTGCGCCTGGGCCGCGGCGGCGCCGCCTTCGTGCACCTGACGCTGGTTCCGTTCATCGCCTCGGCCGGCGAGCTCAAGACCAAGCCGACCCAGCATTCGGTGCAGAAGCTGCGCGAGATCGGCATCTATCCGCATGCACTGCTGTGCCGCGCCGACCGTCCCATCCCGGACGACGAGCGCGCCAAGATCTCGATGTTCTCGAACGTGCCGCTGGACGCGGTCATTTCGGTCTGGGACGTCGATTCGATCTACAAGATCCCGGGCATGCTGCAGAAGCAGGGCCTGGACGACCTGGTCTGCGAGACCCTGGGCCTGTCGCCGAGCCCGGCCGACCTGTCCATGTGGGAACAACTGGTCGAGGCCCGCGAGAACCCGGAAGAGGAAGTGCATATCGCCATGGTCGGCAAGTACGTCGACCTGACCGAGTCGTACAAGTCGCTGACCGAGGCGCTGGGCCATGCCGGCATCCATACCCGCAGCAAGGTGGTGGTGGATTATCTCGATTCCGAAGAGCTCGAGAGCCAGGGCGTGGATGAACTGGCCAAGTACGACGCCATCCTGGTGCCCGGCGGCTTCGGCAAGCGCGGCACCGAGGGCAAGATCCAGGCGATCCGCTACGCCCGCGAGCACGGCATTCCCTACCTGGGCATCTGCCTGGGCATGCAGCTGGCGGTGATCGAGTTCGCCCGCCACGTGGCCGGCCTGTCCGATGCCAACAGCACGGAATTCAATCCCGATACGCTCAACCCGGTGGTGGCGCTGATTACCGAATGGATGGACCGCGAGGGCCGCGTCGAGCGCCGCTCCAACGAATCCGACCTGGGCGGCACCATGCGCAAGGGCGCGCAGCGCTGTCCGGTCAAGCCCGGCACGCTGGCCCAGCGCATCTACGGCGACGAAGTCAACGAGCGCCATCGCCACCGCTACGAAGTGAACAACGTGTACGTGCCCAGGCTGGAAGAGGCGGGCCTGGTCATCAGTGCGCGCACGCCCACCGAGAACCTGCCCGAGATGATGGAACTGCCCACGCATCCCTGGTTCGTCGGCGTGCAGTTCCACCCCGAGTTCACCTCCACGCCGCGCAACGGCCATCCGCTGTTCTCGGCCTACATCCGTGCCGCGCGCCAGCACAAGCGCGAACGCGAGGCGAAGCAGGCGTAACGATGTCAGTGAGGCATGCATGAGCCAAAATAGTCTGAACCGCACGCACAAGATGTGCGGCTTCGAGATCGGCCTGCAGCGGCCGTTCTTCCTGATCGCCGGTCCCTGCGTGATCGAGTCCGAGCAAATGGCGCTCGACACCGCCGGCATCCTGAAGGAAATCACTGCCAAGCTCGGCATTCCCTTCATCTACAAGAGCTCTTTCGACAAGGCCAACCGCAGCTCCAGCAAGTCGTTCCGCGGGCTGGGCATGGATTTCGGCCTGAAGGTGCTGTCCGAGGTGAAGGCGCAGATCGGCGTGCCGGTGCTGACCGACGTGCACGAGGCCGACCAGGCGCAGCCGGTGGCCGACGTGGTCGACATGCTGCAGACGCCGGCCTTCCTGTGCCGGCAGACCGATTTCATCCGCGCCTGCGCGGCCACGCTCAAGCCGGTCAACATCAAGAAGGGCCAGTTCCTCGCCCCGCACGACATGGTCAACGTCGTGGCCAAGGCGCGCGAGGCGGCGATCTACGCCGGCGGCGACGGCAGCAACATTCTCGTGTGCGAGCGCGGCGCATCGTTTGGCTACAACAATCTGGTGTCGGACATGCGCTCGCTCGCTATCATGCGCGAAACGGACTGTCCGGTGGTGTTCGACGCCACCCACTCGGTCCAACTGCCGGGCGGGCAGGGCGCGACCTCCGGCGGCCAGCGCGAGTTCGTGCCGGTACTGGCGCGCGCGGCGGTGGCCGTGGGCATTTCGGGACTGTTCATGGAAACCCATCCCGATCCCGCCCACGCCAAGTCCGACGGGCCCAATGCCGTGCCGCTGGCGCGCATGGGCGAGCTGCTGGCATCGTTGATAGAACTCGACCGCGTGACCAAGCGTCACGGGTTTCTCGAAACCGATTTTCAATAACCCTAGAGACTCGATACTTATGAGCGCAATCGTAGACATCATCGGGCGCGAGATCATCGACTCCCGCGGCAACCCCACCGTCGAATGCGACGTGCTGCTGGAGTCCGGCGCCATGGGCCGTGCGGCCGTGCCGTCGGGCGCCTCCACCGGCTCGCGCGAGGCCATCGAACTGCGCGACGGCGACAAGTCGCGCTACCTGGGCAAGGGCGTGCTGCAGGCCGTCGAGAACGTCAACACCGAGATCGCCGAGGCGCTGATGGGCCTGGACGCCCAGGAGCAGGCGTTCCTGGACCGCACCCTGATCGACCTGGACGGCACCGAGAGCAAGGAGCGCCTGGGCGCCAACGCGATGCTGGCCGTCAGCATGGCTGTGGCCAAGGCCGCCGCCGAGGAATGCAGCCTGCCGCTGTACCGCTACTTCGGCGGCAGCGGCGCGATGAGCATGCCCGTGCCGATGATGAACGTGATCAACGGCGGCGCGCACGCCAACAACAACCTCGACATGCAGGAGTTCATGATCCTGCCGGTCGGCGCGACCAGCTTCCGCGAGTCGCTGCGCATGGGCGCCGAGGTGTTCCACGCGCTCAAGAAACTGATTCACGACAAGGGCATGTCCACCGCCGTGGGCGACGAGGGCGGCTTCGCGCCCAACGTGGCCAACCACGAGGCGGCCATCCAGCTGATCCTGCAAGCCATCGAGCAGGCCGGCTACGAGGCCGGCAGCCAGATCGCGCTGGGCCTGGACTGCGCCAGCTCCGAATTCTTCCGCGACGGCAAGTACCGCCTGGAAGGCGAGGGCGCCACGCTGACCGCCCAGGAACTGACCCACATGCTGGCTACCTGGTGCGACAAGTACCCGATCATCTCGATCGAGGACGGCATGGCCGAGAACGACTGGGAGGGCTGGAAGTACCTGACCGAACAGCTGGGCAAGAAGGTGCAACTGGTGGGCGACGACCTGTTCGTCACCAACACCCGCATCCTGAAGCGCGGCATCGAGCAGAACATCGCCAACTCCATCCTGATCAAGATCAACCAGATCGGCACGCTGACCGAGACCTTCGCCGCCATTGAGATGGCCAAGCGCGCCGGCTACACCGCCGTGGTGTCGCACCGCTCGGGCGAAACCGAAGACACGACCATCGCCGACATCGCCGTGGCCACCAACGCCATGCAGATCAAGACCGGCTCCATGTCGCGCTCGGACCGCATCGCCAAGTACAACCAGCTGCTGCGCATCGAAGAAGACCTCGGCGACATCGCCCACTACCCCGGCCGCGAAGCTTTTTACAACTTGAGGTAACCGGTGCTTATCGCTCCCCTGTGCGCCTTGCGGCCCACGATGCGTCAAGCCGACCGCGCCGGATCCAGGGAACAGCGGATCCGGCTCCGCCGGTCCGCCAGTTCCGCCCCCTGGGGGGCGCGCGTAAGCGCGTAGGGGGGGCCTAACCATGCGTCTGCTTACCTTGGTGATCGCCTTGCTGCTGGTGCTGATCCAGTATCCGCTATGGCTGGGCAAGGGCGGGTGGATGCGTACCTGGGAGCTCGAGCGCCAGCTCGACGCGCAGCGGCAGACCAACGAGGAATTGCAGACCCGCAATACCGCGCTGGATGCCGAAGTGCGCGACCTGAAGAGCGGCACCGATGCGATCGAAGAGCGCGCCCGCTACGAACTGGGCATGATCAAGGCGGGCGAGGCCTTCGTGCAGCTCGTCGATGGGCCTGCCCCGCCGGCGGCTGCCCCCGCCAGGCCGGCTCCCGCTGGCCAGCCTAGCGCGCCGGCACGGCGCTGAGCCGCGCTTTTCCAACCTTGCTGCGTGCGGCCAACAGATCGGCCGCATGGCCGTGTTCGCGTGCGGCCGACTGCATGGGCATGGCGATGTCCTTGCGTATGACCACCAGACCCGCTTCCCGAGCCCGCCGCACGTAGGCGTCGCGTTCATCCGCTCCAGCAAGCTGCCTGAGCAGCGCGCGCATCACCGGCCAGTAGGGGGCGTGCAGATAGGTAAGCCGCAGCACCAAGGTGTTGGCCTGGAACACCGTCTGCCCGGAACGCGGACCGACTCCGTTCCGGTAGCGGGACAGGTAGACGGTGTCGTGGCGCAGTCGCAGGTGATCGTGGTCGAGCTGGCGTGCCTGGCCTGTGCGCGCGGGCACGTCCGGGAAATCGTCGAAGCTGGCCGGTATCGGATTGAGCTGCTCGATTCGGGCCATGGGCATGCCGTGCGCATCGGCCCATGCCTGCATCTTTTTTCCTACTGCTTCTGCCAGCGCACCGGGGTCGGCTTGGCCGTCCACGCCCAGCGCGGGCGCCAGGGCGCGCTCGAAGGCTTCGGCCATGGCTGCCGGGTCGGCGCCGGCGACGGTGCCGACCCGTGCGGTCTCGAACAAGGCATAGCCGACGGCCTGGCGCGCCAGCATCCACCGGCCGGTTTCGAATGCGGCGCATGCGAGGAACAGCAGCGGCAGCGCGATGATGGTGAACTCCACCATGGCGGCGCCGGCAGCCGGGCGGGAGCGCGGGTGTGTCATGGGCAGGCCGGAGGATCGCAAGGACCTCCAGCCTGCGCCAAGGCGGGACGGGTGTCGATTGTGGGGACTACGTGCCCCCGGCGCTCAATGCCGCGTGCCGCTCTGGTGCTTCACCTTGGCGGAGGCGTTGGCGAACAGCTCCGCGCAGTCGACGGAGTCGAACTCGTAGCTTTTCATGCAGTAGTCGCAGTTGACTTCGACGCTTCCCTGTTCGGCGACGATGTCGTCCACCTCGTCCTTGCCCAGCCGCAGCAGCACGTCGGCCACGCGCTCGCGCGAACAGTTGCAGCGGTACCGGATGGGAGCCGGTTCGAAGGTCCGCAGGGTTTCCTGCCAGTACAGGCGCCTGACCAGCGCATCGGGGGCCAGCGTGAGCAGTTCGTCCGACTTGACGGTGTCGGCCAGGATGACGGCCCGTTCCCAGGCGTCTTCCGCAAGCGATTCGCCGGCGCCCTGCTGCAGGGTGCCGCCATGGCGGGGCAGCTGCTGGAGCAGCAGGCCGCCGGCGCATTGGGTGTCGGACGCCAGCCAGATGCGGGTCTGCAGTTGTTCGGAGGCCAGCATGTAGTGCTCCAGCGCCTGGGCGACCGAGTCGCCTTGCAGCGCGACGATGCCCTGATAGGGCTGCTGGCCGGGCTGGCGGTCCTGCGGGTCGAGAACGACCGAGAAGCGGCCGCCTCCATGCGTGTTGAGCAGGCTCTGGAAATTTCCGTCATCGGGCACGGCCTGGCCTTCGCGCAGTTTGACCGTGGCGCGCATGCCCAGGTCGGCGTGGCATTCGACGACGATCAATCCGATCGGACCGTCGCCTTGCAGTTGCAGCACGACCGTGCCATTGAACTTGATGCTGCCGGCAAGCAGGGCGCTGGCGGCCACCAGCTCGCCCAGCAGGCGCTGGACGGCGGGCGGATAGTCGTGGCGGGCCTGGATTTCCTGCCAGGTGTCGCGGATGGAGACGACCTCGGCGCGGACGGTCTGGTCCTCGAACAGGTATTTCTTGAGTTGGTCGGACAAAAAGCTGCTCCTGAATAGCGATGGTTCCTGGCGCCGCAGCCGGCGGGTTCGCCTGGAAGCGGGGGCATTGTACTGGGCCGCCGCGTGCGGCCACTACAATGCCCGCCATGAACGAGGAACTCGAATTGCGCCAGGCGGCGCGCGCACTGCTGGTGTTGCAGGATCCGGCCGAGAAGGCCGCACGTACGCGCGAACTGGGAGATGCCGCTTTATGTGTGGACGCCGCGCGCGTTTTGCAAGAGCCGGCGGACATTCCGGGCCGGCCGGCGCGCCCGGAACTGGTGTCGCCGCGCGACGTGCCGGTGCGCGGCGTGGCGTCCGTCGAAGCGCGCGCGGCCTTGCTGCATGCGCTGGCCCACATCGAGTTCAATGCCATCAATCTCGCGCTCGATGCGATCTGGCGCTTTGCCGGCCTGCCCGAGGCCTATTATTTCGATTGGCTGAAGGTCGCGCGAGAGGAGGCGCTGCACTACACCTTGCTGGCTGATCGCCTCCAAGCTCTGGGCTGGCGCTACGGCGATTTCCCGGCGCACGACGGACTCTGGCAGATGGCCGAGAAAACGCGCGGCGATCTGCTGGCGCGCATGGCGCTGGTGCCGCGCACGCTGGAGGCGCGCGGCCTGGACGCCAGTCCGGCCATACGCGCCAAGCTGGCCGGCGCCGGGGACGCCGCTGCTGCGGGCATCCTGGATATCATCCTGCGCGACGAGATCGGCCATGTCGCGATCGGCAACCGCTGGTACCGCTACCTGTGCGAACAGCAGGGCGTCGACCCGGTCGGGCACTACGCCGTGCTGGCCGCCGCCTACTGCGCGCCAGCCCTGCGCGGCCCGTTCAATCTGCCGGCCAGGCTGGCGGCGGGCTTCACGGAAGAGGAGCTGCGTTCGCTGGAGCGGGCGGCCATTTCCGCTGGCGCTCCTCCTCGATCTGCTTGAACGCCTGGCGTCGGATCTTGCCCGAAGGGGTGAGCGGCAAGGCGTCGACGAATTCGACGTGGTGCTGGCCGGGAATGTCGGCCAGCAAGGTATCGAGCTGCGCCGCGAGCGTTTCCTGATGGACCGTCGCCGCCTCGGGCGAGGCAGGTGTGACGGGCGCGTCCGGTTCAGGCGACTGCTCCGCATCAGCCGGGACGTCGGCCGGCGAGGGCGCCGATTCAGCCCCTTCGACCGCGGGAGATTCCTGGACCGGCTCCGCCGCATGCTGCGGCGCCACCGAGCGAACTATGTAAGCCTTGATGCCAGAGCCATCCGGGACGGGCAGGATGACCGCTTCGTCCACCTCGGGGTGCTGGCGCAGGCTGTCTTCGATGGGGCCGGGCGCGACCAGTTGGCCGCCGACCTGGAACATCTCGTCGATCCGGCCGAGGTGCCAGAGGTAGCCTTCCTCGTCCATGCGGGCGAGGTCGCCGGTGCGGTGCCAGGTGCTGTTGACCGGACGGCCGGTTTCCTCGCCACGCCAGTAGCCGGCGAAAAACGAGGGATCGGAATGGCCGTTGATGTCGTAGCGGTTGACTGCGATTTCCCCGGTCATGCCGGTGTCCACCGGCTGGCCGTGGGCATCGACGATGGCGATCTGGTGGCCGGGATAGGGACGTCCCATGCTGCCTGCGCGGACCGGCCACTTTTCGCTGCTCTGGCCGATGACCGTACCGATTTCCACCTGGCTGAAGGTTTCGTTGGGCGCCACGCCGAAAGCCGTCTGGCATCGCTCGAACAGCGCCGCGCCGAGCGCCGTGTCGGTGACGGCCAGGCTGCGCACGGCCAGCCGGTGGCTGGCCGAGGGGCAGGGATCGGCCTTGAGCAGGCGGCGCAGCTCGCGCGAGGTCAGCGCCAGGTTGGTGACCTGGTAGCGTTCCAGCAGGGCGAAGGCCTGGGCCGGAGCAAGCCTCTCACGTGTGCCGACCAGCGGCTGGCCGAAGTAGAGCGTGGGCAGCACGCCGCCGAACAGGCCGTGCGGGCTGCCCCATTCCGACGAGGTCCAGAGGATGTCGGCCGGCTGCGGGAACCAGTTCTGGGACGCGACGAAGCCCGGCAGGTTGCCGATGAGGGCCGCATGCGGCAGGACCACGCCCTTGGGAGCGCCGCTGCTGCCCGATGTGTAGAGAAGCAAGGCCGGGTCGGACGCCGAGGTGGGATGCATCTCGAAGGCGCTTTCCTGGCGGGCAAGCAGCGTGCGCCAGGAAAGTACCCGCGCGTCGCTGTCCAGGTCGATGCCGACGGCCTGGCGCAGCAAGGGGCAGTGCTCGGTGGCGGGAAGCAAGGCGGCGGCCGCGCTGCCGTCGACGATGGCGATGCGCGCTTCGCTGTCGCGCAGCCGCTGTTCGTAGGTCTGGGTGTTCAGCTGGACCGACAGCGGAACGGTGATGGCGCCCATCTGGTAGGCGGCGATATGGGCTACCACGGCTTCGGGACGCTGCGGCAGCGCGATGGCGACGCGGTCGCCGCGCTGCACGCCCATCCGCCGCAGCCCGTTGGACAGGCGGTTGGCGTATTCCTGCAAGCGGCCATAGGTCCAGATTTCACGGCGGCCCGAGGCATCTTCGGCATAGATCGCCAGGCGCCGGGCATCCGCGCTCGCGGCGGTCCAGCGGCGGCAACAGAGATCGGCTATGTTGAGGCGTTGCGGAACCCACCATCGGAACGTGGTGTAGAGTGCCTCGTACTGGTCTTCCATAACCCTCCGCTTGGAAATCAGGATCTGGTCCGGCCAGGTCGGCGGACGGGGTGCGCTGCGTGATATAGCAATCATTACTGACCTGACCGACAACCGCAATAGCTTTGGTGTGTCGCTTTGGTGCATCGCGCAGTCTGCCGCAGACCTGGCCAGCCGGCTTTTCCCCGCCAACCGGTATTTACGTCATTCTTATTCTGCCAGCCATGTACGAACCGCTAGCGCCTTCCCGTTCGGAGTATCTCCAAATTCGGGGTTTGCGTCACCATTTTCGTTGCTGGGGCGAGCGGGATGCGCCTTTGCTGCTTGCTTTGCACGGCTGGATGGATTCCTCCGCGTCGTTCCAGTTCATCGCCGACCGTCTGGCGGGCCGCTATCGCATTGTCGCCCCCGACTGGCGCGGCTTCGGCAAGACCGCGTGGAGCGGGGGCGACAGCTATGAAGTCGGAGAATATCTCGGGGATCTCGACGCTTTCTGCCGTCATTTTTCGCCATCTTCGCCGCTGTTGCTGCTGGGACATAGCATGGGCGGCAATATGTCCATGCTTTATGCCGGGGTGAGGCCCGAGCGCGTCGCAGCGGTGGTGAACCTGGAGGGGCTGGGCCTGCCCGCCGTGGCCGCGCAGGCGGTGCCGGCGCGGCTGCGGCAGTGGCTGGACCAGATCGCCGCCGGAGCCAGGCTGGGCGACTACGACGATGCAGCGGCCTACGCCCAGCGGATGCTGCGCGACAATCCCCGCCTGGACCCTGATCGCGCCTTGTTCCTGGCCAGCGAGAATGGCCACGAAGCCGGCGGGCGCTGGCGTTTGCGGGCCGACCCCGCGCACAAGATCGTCAACCGCGTGGCCTACCGGATCGAGGAGGTGCTGGCGTGCTGGCGCGCCATTGCGGCGCCCGTGCTGTGGGTGGAGGCCGCGGAGAGCGCGCAGCGCGCACGGATGCACGCATTGCCCGACTATGCCGGAAGGCTGGCGTGCGTTGCTTCGATGCAACGCGCCGAAGTGGCCGATGCGGGGCACATGCTGCACCAGGAGCGTCCGGCCGAGGTGGCGGACCTGGTCTCCGGTTTCCTGGAGCGGTTCGCGCCGGTGCCGGCGGCCGGGCCTACAATGGGAGCATGGACGCCACCTTGAACATCGATCTGCACTGCCATTCGCAGGTTTCGGACGGCCTGCTGGCGCCGGCCGACCTGGTCGCGCGCGCGCATCGCAATGGCGTGGACGTGCTGGCGCTGACCGACCACGACGAGGTCGGCGGGCTGGCCGAGGCCGGCGCGGCCGCCCAGGCGCTGGGGCTGCGTTTCGTGACAGGGGTGGAGATCTCCGTGACGTGGGCGGGCGAAACCGTGCACATCGTCGGGCTGCGCATCGATGCGCAGGATCCGGTCCTGGTCGAGGGGTTGCGGATGACGCGCTCGGGGCGGGAGCGCCGGGCGCGCGAGATGGCCGGACAATTGGCCGCGGTGGGCATCCCGGGTGCCTTCGAGGGAGCGCTGGCCCACGTCGGCAATCCGCAGTTGATCAGCCGCACCCATTTCGCCCGGTTCCTGGTTGACGAAGGTGTCTGCAAAGACGTCGGCGAGGTATTCAAGCATTACCTGGTCGAGGGCAGGCCCGGCTATGTGCCGATGCGCTGGGCCACGCTGCCCGATGCCGTGGGCTGGATCCTCGGAGCGGGAGGCGTGGCGGTGATCGCCCATCCGGGCCGCTACGATTACACGCCGCTCCAGTTCGACGCCTTGTACGACGAGTTCCTGCAACTGGGGGGCACCGGCATCGAGGTGGTGACCGGCAGCCATGCGCCGGAGCAGTTTCGCGAGTATGCGGACGTGGCGCGGCGCCATGGGTTCCTGGCCTCGCGGGGATCGGATTTCCATGGTCCCGTGGAGAGCAGGGTAGACCTGGGCGGCCTGCCGCCGCTGCCGTCCAATCTGACGCCTGTGTGGCGCGACTGGTTCTGAATTCCTATGAACAAGGCTTTTGTCAAAGAATCCGACTCTCAGGACGACGAGGATCTTCCCGAACACCTGGCCCTGCCGGCGGGCGTGCGCAACTACATGACGCCCGAGGGCTACGATCGCCTGCGCGGCGAACTGATCCATCTGATGAACGTGGAGCGGCCGAGCGTGGTGCAGATCGTGTCGTGGGCCGCGTCCAATGGCGACCGCTCGGAGAACGGCGACTATCTCTACGGCAAGAAGCGCCTGCGCGAGATCGACCGCCGCATGCGCTTCCTGACGCGGCGGCTGGACGTTGCCGAGGTGGTGGATGCGTCGCTGCAGCCCAACCGGGACCAGGTATTCTTCGGCGCGACCGTGACTTACCTGGACAAGGCTGGCGAGGAACACGTGGTGACCATCGTCGGCGTGGACGAAGCGGAGCCGCTGCAAGGGCGGATCAGCTGGATATCTCCCGTGGCGCGGGCGCTGATCAAGGCGCACGAAGGCGAGACGGTCATGCTGCGCACGCCGGCCGGGGTCGACGAACTGGAAATCCTCGAAGTGCGGTATCCAGAGAAGAAGTAGACGTCTCTCGCCTTGACACGCCCTAATCCCAGGAAACCGCGGATCCGGCTCTGCCAGTCCGCCGGTTTCGCCCCATCATGGGGGGCGCGCGTAAGCGCGTAGGGGGGCTATCCCCTCATGCGCACGATGCGCTGGACCTGCGGAACGCGCCGCACGTAGCGGATCACGCGCGCAAGGTGCTGGCGGCTTTCGACTTGCAGGGAGAAGTGGACGGCCACGGTGGCGGAGGCTTCGTCCTGCATGGACACGTGGGTGATGTTGGCGTCGGCGGCGGAGATTTCCGCGGCGACGCGGCCCAGGACGCCGCGTTCCTGGCGCAGGATGACGTCGATGCGCACGTTGAAGTGGCGCGAAGTCTGTTCGTCCCAGGCGATGTCGAGCCAGCGTTCCGGTTCGCGGGCGCGTTGGCGGCGGGCGTTGGGACAATCTTCGGTGTGGACGATCAGGCCGTGGCCCAGGCGTATGTAGGCGACGATGGCGTCGCCGGGGATGGGGGTGCAGCACGGGGCCAGCTGCACCGCCAGGCCTTCGTTGCCCTGGATGCGGATGGGCGTGCCCGAGCCTTGTTCGGCATAGCGCTCGACCTGTTCGGCGGTGGTCGAGATCGGGTCGCCCTCGGGGGTGAAGCGGCGCGCGACCACGGCCGCGAGCCGCTTGCCCAGGCCGATGTCGGCCAGGATCTCGTCGCGCGAGCGGGCGCCGCTGCCGCGCGCGAGCTTGTCCCAGATCGGGTCGGCCGCATCGGGCATGGGCAAGTCCATGGACTTGAGCGCTTGCGCGAGCAGGCGTTCGCCGAAGCTGACGGATTCTTCGTATTTGACGGTGCGCAGGTAGTGGCGGATTTCCGAGCGCGCCTTGCCGGTGCGCACGAAGTTGAGCCACTGGGCGTTGGGACGCGCGTTTTCCGCGGTGATGACCTCGACCGCGTCGCCGCTCTTGAGCTCGGTGCGCAGCGGGACGAATTCGGTATTGACCTTGGCGGCGACGGTCTGGTTGCCGATGTCGGTGTGGATGCTGTAGGCGAAGTCTATGGGCGTGGCACCGCGCGGCAGCGAAATGATCTTGCCGCGCGGGGTGAAGACGTAGACGGCGTCGGGGAAGAGGTCGACTTTGACGTGTTCCAGGAATTCGCTGCTGTCGCCGGTCTGCCGCTGGATGTCCAGCAGCGACTGGAGCCACTGATGGGTGCGCTTCTGCAGGTCGTTGAGGTTGACGTCCGAGGTCTTGTACAACCAGTGCGCCGCGACGCCGCTTTCCGCGACCTGATTCATGTCTCGGGTGCGGATCTGGAATTCCACGGGCGTCCCGTAGGGGCCGACCAGCGTGGTGTGCAGCGACTGGTAGCCGTTGACCTTGGGAATGGCGATGTAGTCCTTGAACTTGCCGGGCACCGGCCGGAACAGCTGGTGCAGGGTCCCCAGGGCCAGATAGCACTCGGGCTGGCTGTTGACGACGATGCGAAAGCCGTAGATGTCCAGGACTTCGGAGAACGATTTTTTCTGCAGCAGCATCTTGTGATAGATGCCGTACAGATTCTTTTCGCGGCCGTTGACTTCGGCCTCGATGCCGGCGGCCGGCAGCGCCGCGCGGACGGAGTCGTGGATCTTGCTGACGAGTTCGCGCCGGTTGCCGCGCGCGGCCAGCACGGCCTTGCGCAGCACCTGGTAGCGGAACGGGTTCATCGCCTCGAAGCACAGTTCCTGCAGCTCGCGGTAGATGATGTTCAGGCCCAGGCGGTGGGCGATGGGCGAGTAGATCTCGAGGGTCTCGCGCGCCACGCGGCGGCGCTTCTCGGCGCTGACCGCGCCCAGCGTGCGCATGTTGTGCAGGCGGTCGGCCAGCTTGATCAGGATGACGCGCACGTCGCGCGCCATCGCCAGCAGCATCTTGCGGAAGTTCTCGGCCTGCTGGTCGGCCTTGCTGGCGAATTCCAGCTTGTCCAGTTTGGACAGGCCGTCCACCAGGTCGGCGACTTCGGTGCCGAAGCGCTCGATCAGCTCCTGCTTGGAGATGCCCTGGTCTTCCATGACGTCGTGCAGCAGGGCGGCCATCAGCGCGGCGGCGTCGAGCTTCCAGGCTGCGCAGATCTCGGTGACCGCGATCGGATGGGAGATGTAGGGCTCGCCGCTGGCGCGGAACTGGCCGAGATGGGCCTCGTCCGAGAAGCGGTAGGCTTCGCGCACGCGGCGGACTTCTTCCGGGGAGAGGTACTGGGATATGGTCTCGGCCAGCGGGGCGAAGGAGACGCCCGCGGGCGCGGAGGCGGGCGCGCCGGCCTGAGTGGCTGCTGCGGACGATGTTCCGGCAGAACTGCCGGAACGCGATGAAGAGACTGGAAATCCCATGGTCGCCTCAGACGAAACAGGCCGGGCGACGCCAGCCTGCTCCTGGTGCTGCGGGCGGTATTGCCGACAGCGAGACCGGAATGGTCCTGTAGATCAGGTGGGTACCTTTTTCAGCATTTCCACCCCCGTCATGCCGGAGGCGACTTCGCGCAGCGCGGTCACGGTGGGCTTGTCCCGGGTTTCGAGCTTGGCGGCATGGCCTTGGGCGAGCTGGCGGGCGCGATAGGTGGCGACCAGGGTCAGCTTGAACCGGTTGGGGATTTGCTTCAAGCAGTCTTCTACGGTGATACGTGCCATGAGGGTGGGCCTCTGAAAAACGGGGCGTGCGGATACGCCGGGTCAAAGCGGAGCGGAAGTATGCGGAATGCCCAGTTCGGAGAACAGGTTGGCATGACGCGCTGCCTGGGAACGAAAACGCAGCCTGGCGGCGGTGACGATGGTCGTCAAGTCTGCCAAGGCTGCGCTAAAGTCTTGATTAATAATAACATATTCGAATTCCGGGGCATGCGCGAACTCGCCGCCCGCCGCCAGCAGCCGGCGCGCGATGACGTGGGGTTCGTCCTGGCCGCGATCGGTCAGGCGCGCCTCGAGCGCTTCGATGGACGGCGGCAGGATGAAAATGCCTATGGCGTCCGGGAAGCGGCTGCGCACCTGGCGCGCGCCCTGCCAGTCGATTTCCAGCAGCACGTCGTTGCCGTCCTCGGTCTGGCGCAGGATCCAGTCGCGCGGCGTGCCGTAGTAGTTGCCATGGACTTCGGCCCATTCCAGCAGGGCTTCCTCGCGCTCCATCTTCTCGAAGGCCGGTACGGAGACGAAGTGGTATTGCTGGCCGTCGGTCTCGCCGGGGCGGGGGGCGCGGGTAGTGCAGGAAATCGACAGGCGGATTTCCGGCCGCGCCTGGAGCAGCGCATTGACCAGGCTGGATTTTCCGGCGCCGCTGGGAGCGACGACCATGAAGACGTTACCGGCGCGTGGGGGCATGGAAAATTCGGGGAGCAAAGACCATAGTGTACTGTCCCCGAAAGCCCCGCGCATGAAAATGCGCCACCTGACCCAGATATCACTGACCCAGGGCGCCGCGGATCCGGCTTTGCCGGTCCGCCAGCGCCGCCCCCTTGAGGGGGCCCGCGTAAGCGGGTAGGGGGTGGGCTTCCCTTCGCGCGTCAGCGCGTAGGG
>NZ_UWPJ01000050.1 GCF_900606115.1 Pigmentiphaga humi | reverse complement strand
ACCACCCGCCGCTTCCCCGTCCACGCGATCGCTCGCGCGGCGTAGGAGGCCCCCCCCTACGCGCTTCGCGCGCCCCCCAGGGGGCGATGCGGGTGGACCGGCGGAGCCGGATCCACCGCATCCTGGGTCTGGGAAGGGCGTCTTGAATCGAGGCAGCGCGTTCTTTGCCTGTGCCCTCACGCAATCGAATGTTGGCGACGGGAACAGCGGATCCGGCTCCGCCGGTCCGCCAGTTCCGCCCCCTTGAGGGGGCGCCCGAAGGGCGTAGGGGGTGGGACTCATTCTTATTATTACTTTCTTAGGCCATTACAAACGGACGTGTGGTCTGGGTATTGGCGTGATGCGGTGCTAACCTTCTGCAATTCTTCGAATCTGCAGGGGTAGCGACATGAAAGGCGACAAGACCGTCATCCAGTATTTGAACAAGCAGCTTACCAACGAGCTGACCGCCATCAACCAGTATTTCCTCCATGCCCGCATGCTCAACCATTGGGGCCTGGAGAAGATGGGCAAGCACGAGTACGAGGAATCCATCGAGGAAATGAAGCACGCGGATCGGCTGATCCAGCGCATTTTCATGCTCGACGGCCTGCCCAACCTACAGGACCTGCACAAGCTGCTGATCGGCGAGAACGTGCCGGAAGTGCTGGACTGTGACCTGAAGGTGGAGCTGGGCTCGCAGGTCACGCTGAAAGAGGCCATCGCCTACTGTGAAAGCGTGCGCGACTACGTGTCGCGCGATCTGCTGCAGGACATCCTGGACGACACCGAGGAACACATCGACTATCTGGAAACCCAGATCGGCCTGATCGACCAGGTCGGCATCCAGAACTACCTGCAATCGCAGGTTTAGCCCCCCCCTACGCGCTTCGCGCGCCCCCCAGGGGGCGGAACTGGCGGACCGGCGGAGCCGGATCCGCTGTTCCCGTCGTTCAAACATTCGATTGCGTGAGGGCAGGCAAAGAACGCGCTCTCTCGACCCAAGACGCCTTCCCAGACCCAGGAGGCGGTGGATCCGGCTTTGCCGGTCCACCCGCTTCGCCCCCTTGAGGGGGCCCGCGTAAGCGGGTAGGGGGTGGGCTTCCCTTCCGGTCCGCCAGTGCCGCCCCTGGGGGCGCGCGTAAGCGCGTAGGGGGGGCCTAATTATTTCCGGTGCGGGGGCATTCGGGGATGCGGCCCCAGCGGTTTTCGGGGTTGCAGTATTTCCAGCGGGCTTGTTCGTTGCAGATGACGCGGGTGACCACGTTTTGGGACGAGCAGCGGGCGAGTTCGTTGCGTAGCGCGA
>NZ_UWPJ01000052.1 GCF_900606115.1 Pigmentiphaga humi | reverse complement strand
CTGGTCCAGCAGCTTGCGGAACATTTCCACGCCCGTGCAGGTGGTCTTGACCGTGTCCTTGATACCCACGATCTCGATTTCCTCGCCGACCTTGATCAGCCCGCGCTCGATACGGCCCGTCACCACCGTGCCGCGGCCCGAGATCGAGAACACGTCTTCCACCGGCATCAGGAACGCGCCATCGACCGCGCGCTCGGGCGTCGGAATGTACGAATCCAGCGCAGCGGCCAGTTCCAGGATCGCCGGCTCGCCCAGCTCGCTCTTGTCGCCTTCCAGCGCCAGGCGTGCCGAACCCTTCACGATC
>NZ_UWPJ01000023.1 GCF_900606115.1 Pigmentiphaga humi | reverse complement strand
GGCTTGCGCCCGCCCAGGCCGCGGATGCCTATCCCACACGGCCGGTCACCCTGGTCACCTCGTTCTCGGTCGGCAGCGGCCCCGACACCATCCTGCGGCTGATCGCCGACCGGCTGGGCAAGGAATGGGGCCAGCGCGTCGTCGTCGAGAACCGCCCCGGGGGCGGCGGCTTCGTCGCCATCGACGCATCCCAGCGCGCCGCGCCCGACGGCTACTCGCTGCTGCAACTCGACAGCGAACAACTCGCCGCCCTGCCCCATCTGTACAAGAGCCGCAGCTACGACCCCGACAAAGTCTTCGATCCTGTCGCCACGGTCTACATTACGCCCTTCCTCGTCTCGGTCTCGGCCAACTCGCCGTGGAAATCCGTCACCGACCTGATCGCCGCCGCCAAGGCAGCACCCGGCAAGATCACGTATGGTTCGTGGGGCATAGGCAGCCCCGGCCACCTGGGCGGCATCGCGCTCGAAAGCGACGCCGGCATCCAGATGCAACACGTGCCCTACAAGGAAGTCGGCCAGCTCTACGCCGCCGTCAGCAACCAGGAAGTGAACTGGAGCATGGCCACGCTCGCGTCGAGCCAGGGCGCCTACCAGGCCGGCAAGCTGCGCTACCTGGCCGTGGCAGCCGCCAAGCGCCTGCCGCAGATGCCCGACGTGCCTACCGTCGCGGAAAACGGCGGGCCGAAGAACTTCGAGATCAATTCCTTCGTCGTCCTGCTGGCGCCCAAAGGCACGCCGGCCGCCATCCGCGACAAAGTCAACGCCGATGTCGCCAAGGTCCTGACCCAGCCGGACATCAAGCAGCGCCTGGAAACCTTCGCCTTCCAGCCCATCAATTGGTCGCCCGACGAAATCCGCAAACAGACCGCCTCCCGCTCGCAGTTCTACCGGGGCTTGATCAAGAAGGCCAACGTATCATTGGAGTAGGATAGGTCCCCCCTACGCGCTTCGCGCGCCCCCCGGGGGGGCGGCACTGGCGGACCGGAAGGGGAAGCCCACCCCTACGCCCTTCGGGCGCCCCTCAAAGGGGCGGCACTGGCGGACCGGCAAAGCCGGATCCGCTGTGCCCTGGGCTGGCAGCGGCGGTTTGCGCGGTATCTCAGGCGCTGCCGGTCTTGCGGGCGGCCAGCAGTTTTTCGACGAAGAAGGCGCCGATCACGGTCTTGACGTCGCTGACGTCGCCGCTGGCGATCCAGCGCATCAGGTCTTCGAGCGGCGCGGTGAAGACCTCGAGGAATTCGCTGTCGTCGAGCTGCTGCTGGCCGCGCTCCAGCCCCTCGGCCAGGAACAGCACGATGCGCTCGTCGGCGTAGGCGATGGCGTTGTGGATGGTGGTCAGCTCGGTCCAGCGCTCGGCACGGAAACCGGTTTCTTCCAGCAGTTCGCGCCTGGCGGTGGCCAAGGGCTGTTCGCCCGCATCGATCTTGCCTGCCGGGAATTCGATGAAGGCCCGGTGCATGGGATAGCGGTACTGGCGCACCAGCACCACCTGGCCGTCCGGCAGCAGCGGCACGATCATCGACGCGCCCGGATGCAGGATGTACTCGCGCGTCGCGGCCGAACCGTCCGGCAGCGTCACGCCGTCGCGCCGCACGCGCAGCAGCTTGCCGTCGAAGACCGGCTCGCTCGAAACCGGCTGCTCGCGCAGGCGCTCGGCGCTGCGGGACAATTCCTGCAGGGCGGGATCACGGCTCATCGATGGCTCCGTTTGAATAAATAACGGTAGACGAAACCGGGATAGGCCAGCACCAGGTACAAGGTCAGCGTAATGGCATAGAACTGCCAGCCCTGCTGGAATACGTTGCCCAGGCTGGCCTCGAAGGCCAGGCCGACCGCGCCGACCACCAGGTACAGCACCAGCACCTCGGCCAGTCGCACCCAGAAAGGCTTGACGGCGGGTGTCCCGCCACGGCGGAAAGCCAGCGCGCCGAAGACGCGCTCGGACAGGAAAGGAAGATTGGCCGTCACCAGCGCGAGCAGGATCAGGACATAGATCGCCAGGGTCTGCTTCAAGGCCGGGTCCCCACTGCGGTCATGGAACAGGCGGGTGCGGCATGCCGCACGACCGCCCGCGGGAAGATCAAAGCGCCAGCGACGTATTGATCGCGTGGACGCATACCGCTACCAGCGGCGCGGGGAAAATCCCCAGGATCAGCAGCAGCGCCCCGTTGACCGACAGCACCGTACGAAAACCGAAGCTGCCCTGCAGCGGTGCCTGGTCGACGGGATCGTCGAAGTAGACGACCTTGACCACGCGCAGGTAGTAGAACGCGCCGATCAGCGAGAACAGCACCGCGACCACGGCCAGCACGACGTGGTTGGCCTGGATCAGGGCCTGCAGCACGGAAAGCTTGGCATAGAAACCGACCGTGGGCGGGATGCCGGTAAGCGAGAACATCTGCAGCAGCATCACGCCGGCGAACCACGGGTTGCGGCGGTTCAGGCCTTTCAGATCGTCCAGGGTCTCGCAATCGAAGCCCGCGCGCGACAGCAGCATCAGCACACCGAACGAACTGAGCGTGGTGAGCACGTAGACCACGATGTAGAACATGGCCGAGCCATAGGCGTTCTGGGCGTTGAAGGCGCTGCCCTCGACCACGCCCGACATCAGGCCCAGCAGCACGAAGCCCATGTGCGAGATCGTCGAATACGCCAGCAGGCGCTTGACGTTGGTCTGCATGATGGCGGCCAGGTTGCCGATCGCCAGCGACAGCACCGCCATGATGCCCAGCATGGGCTGCCAATCGGCGGCCAGGCCGAACAGGCCGTCCACCAGCAGGCGCAGCACGATGGCGAAGGCCGCCAGCTTGGGTCCGCCGCCCAGCAGCAGCGTCACGGCGGTGGGCGCGCCCTGGTAGACGTCGGGCACCCACATGTGGAAAGGCACCACGCCGAGTTTGAAGGCCAGGCCGGACACCAGAAACACCAGGCCGAACACCAGGATCATGTGGTTGTCGCCGGCCTGCGAGGTGGCGCGGGCGATGCCGGCCAGGCTCAGCGTGCCGGTGGCGCCGTAGATCATCGACATGCCGTAGAGCAGCAGGCCCGAGGCCAGCGCGCCCAGCACGAAATACTTCATCGCGGCTTCGGTGGACACGGTGTGCTCGCGGCGCACCGCCACCAGGGCGTAGAACGACAGCGACATCAGTTCCAGGCCGAGGTAGATGGTCAGCATGTTGCCGGCCGAGATCATCACCATCTGGCCCAGCAGCGCCAGCAGCGACAGCACGTAGAACTCGCCGCCGCGCAGCATGCCGCGGTCCTTGGCGTAGGACTTGCCGTAGATCAGGGTCACGCCCAGCGCGATGTAGGAGCACACCTTGAGCACGTGGGCCAGGTTGTCGGCCACGTACATGCCGTCGAAGGCGACGCCGCTCACGTTCCCGGCCAGGTCCGCCAGGCTCATCCAGGTCAGGGCCGCCAGCGTCAGCAGCGACAGGATGTGGGTCAGCGCGCGGTTCTCGTCCTTGACGAACAGATCGATCAGCAGGATCGCGGACGTCAGCACCAGCAGCGTAATCTCTGGTGCCGCAAGAGACAGGTTCAGGTTGGCAAATTCCATTCTCGTAACGTCCGGCGTCTTACAGTTTCGAAATGGCGACGTGCTTGAGCAGCGCGTCGACCGAGACGTGCATCACGTCGGTAAAGGGGGCGGGATGGACCCCCATGTAGATCACGGCGATCGCCATCGCTCCCAGGATCAGGAATTCGCGGCCGCTCAGGTCGGCAAGCTCGCGCACGTGCTGGTGCGTGATCTCGCCGAACACGACGCGCTTGACCATCCACAGCGAATAGGCCGCGCCCAGGATCAGGGCCGTGGCGGCCAGCAGACCGATCCAGAAGTCGTACTGCACCGCGCCCATGATCACGAAGAACTCGCCGACGAAGCCGCTGGTGGCCGGCAGGCCGCTGTTGGCCATCGAGAACAGCACGAAGAACGTGGCGAACTTGGGCATGGTGTTGACCACGCCGCCGTAGTCGGCGATGCGGCGCGAGTGCACGCGGTCGTACAGCACGCCTATGCAGAGGAACATGGCGCCCGAAACGAAGCCGTGCGAGACCATCTGCACGATGGCGCCTTCGACGCCGGCCGTGTTGAAGATGAAGAAACCCAGCGTGACGAAGCCCATGTGCGCCACCGACGAATAGGCCACCAGCTTCTTCATGTCGTCCTGCACCAACGCGACCAGGCCGATGTAGATCACCGCCACCAGCGACAGCCCGATCATCAGGCCGGACAGGCCGTGCGCGGCGTCCGGCACGATGGGCAGCGACAGCCGCAGGAAACCGTAGGCACCCAGCTTCAGCATGATCGCGGCCAGCACCACGGAACCGCCGGTCGGCGCTTCCACGTGGGCGTCGGGCAGCCAGGTATGCACCGGCCACATCGGCACCTTGACGGCGAAGGCCATCAGGAAAGCCAGGAAGATCAGCACCTGCTCGGTATAGCCCAGCGGCAGTTGGTGCCAGGCCAGGATGTCGAAGGTGCCGCCGGCCGAGTGCCAGAGGTACAGGAAGGCGATCAGCGTCAGCAGCGAACCCAGCAGCGTGTACAGGAAGAACTTGAACGCGGCGTAGACCCGGTTCGGTCCGCCCCATACGCCGATGATGATGTACATCGGGATCAGCGTGGCTTCGAAGAACACGTAGAACAGCAGGCCGTCGAGCGCCGCGAACACGCCGATCATCAGGCCGGACAGGATCAGGAACGAGCCCATGTACTGGGCGACGCGGCTGGTGATCACCTCCCACCCCGCCAGCACCACGATGATGGTGATGAAAGCGGTCAGCAGCACGAACCACATCGAGATGCCGTCGATGCCGAGGTAGTAGGACACGCCGTACTGGACGATCCAGGCCGATTTCTCGACGAACTGCATATCGGCCGTCGAGGCGTCGAAGCCGGTGTACAGCGGGATGGTGACCAGGAAGCCGGCGATCGCGCCGATCAGCGAGAGCGCTCGCGCCACGGTGGGCTTGCTGTCACGGCCTACGGCCAGCACCAGCAGGCCGAAGACGATCGGCGTGAAGATCGCAAGCGAAAGCCACGGGAAAGAAGTTTGAGCCATATCGCTTGCCATCACTTGTTCAGCAGGACGAAGTAGGTCACCAGGGCCATGATGCCGATGATCATGGCGAAGGCGTAGTGATAGATGTAGCCCGATTGCAGGCGGCGCGTCACGGACGCTAACCAGCCCACCAGGCGGGCGCTGCCGTTGACCATCAGGCCATCGATCAGCGACTTGTCGCCCACCCGCCAGAAGCCGCCGCCCAGCGCGCGCGCGCCGCGGGCGAACACCGCTTCGTTGATCTTGTCCATGTAGTACTTGTTCTCGAGCAGGTTGTACAACCAGCCGCAGCGCGCCTTGATCGCCGCCGGGATGGCCGGCTTGACCAGGTAGAAGAACCAGGCCACCACCACGCCCGCCAGCGCCAGCCAGAACGGTACGGTGGAGAACGCGTGCAGGCCGTAGGCCACCCAGCCGTGGAAATGCTCGCCCAGGTGCTCCATGACCGGCCGGTCGGGCGAATTGAAGATCACGCCCTTGAAGAAGTCGCCGAACAGCAGGGGGCCGACCGCGATCGCGCCGATGATCACCGACGGAATGGCCAGCAGCACCAGCGGCAGCGTGACGACGGCGGGCGACTCGTGCGGCGTGCCGCCATGATGGTGGTCGTCATGGCCATGCGCGTCGTGCGCGTGGTCGTCATGGCCGTGGCCGTGCGCGCCGCTCGTATCGAAGCGCTCCTTGCCGTGGAACACCAGGAAGTACAGGCGGAACGAGTAGAACGCCGTGATGAAGACGCCCGCCAGCACCGCGAAGTAGGCGAAGCCCGAGCCCCAGACGGTCGACAGCTTGGCCGCCTCGATGATGTTTTCCTTCGAGTAGAAGCCTGCGAAGAACGGCGTGCCGATCAGCGCGAGCGAACCCAGCAGGAAAGTGATCCAGGTGATGGGCATGTACTTGCGCAGGCCGCCCATGTTGCGGATGTCCTGGTCGTGGTGCATGCCGATGATGACCGAGCCCGCCGCCAGGAACAGCAGCGCCTTGAAGAAGGCGTGCGTCATCAGGTGGAAGATCGCCACCGAGTACGCCGAGGCGCCCAGCGCGACGGTCATGTAGCCCAGCTGCGACAGCGTCGAATAGGCCACCACGCGCTTGATGTCGTTCTGGATGATGCCCAGGAAGCCCATGAACAGCGCGGTGATGGCGCCGATCACGATGACGAAGGACAGCGCCGTGGGCGACAGCTCGTACAGCGGCGAGAAGCGCGCCACCATGAAGATGCCCGCGGTCACCATGGTGGCCGCGTGGATCAGCGCCGAGATCGGGGTCGGGCCTTCCATCGAGTCGGGCAGCCAGACGTGCAGCGGGAACTGCGCCGACTTGCCCATCGCGCCCACGAACAGGCAGATGCAGGCCACGGTCAGCAGCATCCAGTCGGTGCCCGGGAAGCTCAGGCCGGCCAGCCTGTCGGACTGCGCGAACACGTCCGTGTAGTTCATCGAACCGGCGTAGGCGAACAAGAGGCCGATGCCGAGCACGAAGCCGAAGTCGCCCACGCGGTTGACCAGGAAGGCCTTCATGTTGGCGAAGATGGCCGTCGGCCGGGTGTACCAGAAGCCGATCAGCAGGTAGGACACCAGGCCCACCGCCTCCCACCCGAAGAAGAGCTGGAGCATGTTGTTGGACATGACCAGCATCAGCATCGAGAAGGTGAACAGCGAGATGTAGGCGAAGAAGCGCTGGTAGCCGGGATCGTCCTTCATGTAGCCGATGGTGTAGATGTGCACCATCAGCGACACGGACGTGACCACGACCATCATCATGGCCGACAGCGAGTCGATCATGAAGCCGATTTCCAGCTTGATGCCGCCGATCGCGCTCCATGTGTAGAGCGCGCCGTTGAAGGTGTTGCCCGCCAGCACGTCGTTGAGCACGATCACCGAGCCGATGGCCGAGACCAGCACCCCCAGGATGGTGGCCCAGTGCGCGCCGGCGCGGCCGACCCAGCGGCCCAGGAAGCCGGTGCCGAACAGGCCGGCGATGGCGGACCCGACCAGCGGGGCGAATGCGATGAGTAGGTAGAGCTTAGGTACCGACATGTCTTGATCTTCTCGTAGCCCGGACCGTCAGCCCTTCAGCCGGTCAAGTTCATCAACGTTGATCGTGTTCAGGTTGCGGAACAATACAACCAGGATCGCCAGGCCGATGGCGGCTTCAGCGGCCGCCACGGTCAGGATGAAGAACACGAACACCTGCCCGCTCAGGTCGCCCATCCAGCTGGAGAAGGCGACGAAATTCATGTTCACCGCCAGCAGCATCAGTTCGATCGCCATCAGCAGCACGATGATGTTCTTGCGGTTGAGGAAGATGCCCACGATACTGATCGCGAACAGGATCGCGCCCAGCACCAGAAAGTGGCCGAGAGTCAGGGTCATGGTTGGTTTCCCTTGGGTTCGGCAGCAGCCGGCGCTTCGGCGCCCTCGCCTGCCTGGGAATTTTCGGTTTGCGACGGAATCGACACCAGGCGCACGCGGTCGGCGCGGCGCACGCGGATCTGCTCGGACGGGCGGTTCACCTTGACGTCGCTGCGGCGGCGCAGCGTCAGCGCGATGGCCGCCACCATGCCCACCAGCAGGATCACCGCGGCGATCTCCACCGCATAGATGTACTCGGTGTACATCGCCACGCCGATGGCGCGCGTGTTGTTGAAGTCGGCAGCGACGGGCGCCTGCGGCACGCTGGTGTCCCAGTAGGCGTTGGCCAGCACGAAAGCCATCTCGCCCACCATGACCACCCCCACCAGGATGCCCGGCACCAGGTAGCTCTTGAAGCCCTCGCGCAGCTTGCTCGTGTCGATGTCCAGCATCATGACCACGAACAGGAACAGCACCATCACCGCACCCACGTAGACGAGCACGATCAGGATAGCCAGGAACTCCGCCTTCAGCAGCATCCAGATCATGGCCGCGGTGAAGAACGACAGCACCAGGTGCATCACGGCGGTCACGGGACTGCGCGCGACGATGACCCGGCACGCTGCCACGACGAGGATCGCGGCGAATATATAGAACAGTATGGCGGTCATAGTGGGTTTCGATTACCGGTATTTCGCATCGTAGGCGCGGCTCTGCGCGATCTCGGCCTCGTAGCGGTCGCCGACCGCCAGCAGCATTTCCTTGGTGAAATACAGGTCGCCGCGCTGTTCGCCGTGGTACTCGTGGATGTGCGTCTCGACGATCGAGTCGACCGGGCAGCTTTCCTCGCAGAAGCCACAGAAGATGCACTTGGTCAGGTCGATGTCGTAGCGGCTGGTGCGGCGGGTGCCGTCCTCGCGCACTTCCGATTCGATGGAGATCGCCACCGCGGGGCAGACCGCCTCGCAAAGCTTGCAGGCGATGCAGCGCTCTTCCCCATTGGGATAGCGGCGCAGCGCATGCAGGCCGCGGAAACGCGGCGACATGGGCGTTTTTTCCTCGGGGTACTGCACCGTGATCTTGCGGGCAAACACATACCGCCCCGTCAGGCGCAATCCCTTGAGGAGTTCGGTCAGCATCAGGCTGCCGAAGAATTCCTTGATCGCTTGCATGATTCAGTCCTGCCTATTCTCTTGGCTCGCTTACCGCGCGCCTTACTTCCAGATGTTCCAGGGCGTCTGCATCCAGACCGCCACCACCAGCAGCCAGACCAGCGTGAGCGGAATGAATATCTTCCAGCCCAGGCGCATGATCTGGTCGTAGCGGTAGCGCGGGAACGAGGCGCGGAACCAGATGAACAGCGACACCACGAAGAAGGTCTTGACCGCCAGCCACAGCCAGCCCGGCACCCAGGTCAGCGGCGCCACGTCAATCGGGGGCAGCCAGCCGCCCAGGAACATGATCGATGCCAGCGCGGACAGCAGGATCATGTTGGCGTATTCGCCCAGGAAGAACAGCGCGAAGGCCATCCCGGAATACTCCACCATGTGGCCCGCGACGATTTCCGATTCGCCTTCCACCACGTCGAAGGGGTGGCGGTTGGTTTCGGCCACGGCCGAGATCACGTAGATCACGAACAGCGGCAGCAGCGGCAGCCAGTTCCACGACAGGAAGGTCAGCCCCATGCCGGCAAAGCGGCCGTCCGCCTGCTTGAGCACGATCTCGCTCATGTTCAGGCTGCCCGACACCAGCAGCACGGTCACCAGCACGAAACCGATGGCCAGCTCGTAGGACACCATCTGCGCGGACGCGCGCAGCGCGCCCAGGAAGGCGTATTTGGAGTTGGAGGCCCAGCCGGCGACGATCACGCCGTACACGCCCAGCGAAGTGATGGCCATGACGTACAGCAGGCCCGCGTTGACGTTGGCCAGCACCACTTCCGGACCGAAGGGCATCACCGCCCAGGCGGCCAGCGCCGGCATCAGCACCACCGTCGGCGCCACGATGTAGAGCACGCGGTTGGCATTGCTGGGAACGATCACTTCCTTGGTCAGCAGCTTGAGCACGTCGGCGAAGGGCTGGAACAGCCCTCGCGGGCCGACCCGGTTCGGGCCCACGCGGATGTGCATCCAGCCGATCAGCTTGCGCTCCCAGTACGTGAGATACGCCACGCACAGGATGATGGGCAAGGCGATGCAGGCGATCTTGACCAGATTCCACACCACCGACCAGGCTGCCGGGCCGATCAGCTCCGTTCCATGAGCCTGAAGGACGTCGATCCAATGCATCAGGCACGCTCCACGCTGAGTTGTTCGAATGCGCTGCCCAGCGCGAAAGTCGCGGCGTGGGCGGCGGAGATGCGCACGGCGCCGGCCGGCACCGTATCGTCCAGGGAAAGGAAGAGCTCGATCGCACCGGTGGCCGACTTGACGCGCACGCGGTCGCCGTCGGCCAGGCCCAGGCCGGCGATGGTGGCGGCGTTGGCGCGCGCATCGGGCTCGCGCGAAGCCGGCGCGGCCTGCAGCGCATCGGCGCGGCGCGCGATGGCGTCGCTGAAATACACCGGCACGTCGGCCACCCGCTGCAGGCCCTGCGCCGCAGCGCCGGCGCCGGGCTTGGCGGTTACGGCATTGGACAGGCGCGAGGCGATATCGCCGGCCAGCACGGCATCGCGCACGGACTCGGACGTCTCGTCGTCGAAACCCGGCAGTTCCAGCGCATTGCCCAGCACGCGCAGCACCTTCCAGCCCGGGCGGGTCTGGCCCAGCGCGCGGACCGTGCCCTTGAAGCTCTGGGCGCGGCCCTCGGCGTTGACGAAGGTGCCGGAGGTCTCGGTGAAAGGCGCGATGGGCAGCATCACGTGGGCCCAGTCCTGCGCGGCCGACTTGTAGGAAGTCAGCGCGACGTTGAACTGCGCCGCCCGCAGCGCCTCGAGCGCGGCCACGCCGTTGTCGGCGTCGAGCGCCGGCTCGGCATGCAGCACGATGTAGGACTTGAGCGGTTCGGCCAGCATCCGGGCGGCGGTCTTGCCGCCGCGCACCGGCACGGCCTCGGCCAGATAGCCGCCCACCGAGTTGCCGCCTTCGACGGTATAGCCCAGGCGGCAGCCGGCAGCCTGCGCGATGAGTTGCGCGTTGGCCGCCAGGGTGGACGCCTGCGGATGCTGCGCGGCCAGATTGCCCAGCAGCACGGCGCCGTTCTCGCCCTCGGCCAGCAGCGCGGCAACGCGCCTAGCGGCTTCGCCCGGCTGCACACCGGCCAGCTCGGGCGCAGCGGAGGCGTCCTTGGCCTGGGCCAGCGCAACGGCGATCTCGGCCAGCACACCCGGCAGCGCCCCGGGCGCAACGGTGATGCGCTCGGCGATGGGCATCAGCGGATCGTCGCCGGCCACGTCGACCAGGACCACCTGGGTGCCGGCCTTGGCGGCCTGACGCAGGCGCTGGGCCAGCAGCGGATGATCCTTGCGCAGGAATGAGCCGACTACCAGCACGCGGTCGAGCTTGCCGACCTCGGCCAGCGGCATGCCCAGCCAGGGCGCGCCGCTGCGGGCCGCGTCGAAGCCGTCGTCGGTCTGGCGCAGGCGGAAATCGATGTTGTCGGAACCCAGCGCGCGCACCAGGCGGGCCAGCAGCGCGAATTCCTCGGTGGTGGCGTACTGCGCGGCCAGCGCGCCGATCTCGCCGGCGCCGTAGCTGTTCTTGGCGCGCTGCAGGCCGGCGGCGGCGAATTCCAGCGCCTCGGCCCACTCCACTTCCTTCCATTGGCCGTCCTCGCCGCGCACCATGGGCACGGCCAGGCGATCGCCGCTGTTCAGGCCTTCGTAGGCGAAGCGGTCGCGGTCGCTGATCCAGCACTCGTTGACGTCTTCGTTCTCGAACGGCACCACGCGCATCACGCGGTCGTTCTTGACCTGCACGACCACGTTGGCGCCGATGCTGTCATGCGGGCTGACCGACTTGCGGCGCGCCAGCTCCCAGGTGCGGGCGCTGTAGCGGAACGGCTTGGAGGTCAGCGCGCCGACCGGGCAGATGTCGATCATGTTGCCCGACAGCTCGGATTCGACGGCGCGGCCGACGAAGGTCGTGATCTCGGAATGTTCGCCGCGGTTGATCATGCCCAGCTCCATCACGCCGGCGATCTCCTGGCCGAAGCGGACGCAGCGGGTGCATTGGATGCAGCGCGCCATTTCCTCGGCCGACACCAGCGGGCCCAGGTTCTTGTGGAACACCACGCGCTTTTCCTCGGTGTAGCGCGAGGACGAGCCGCCGTAGCCCACCGCCAGGTCCTGCAGTTGGCACTCGCCGCCCTGGTCGCAGATCGGGCAATCCAGCGGGTGGTTGATCAGCAGGAACTCCATCACGCCCTTCTGCGCGTTGATGGCTTTCTCGGACGCAGTGTGCACCACCATGCCGCTGCTCACCGGAGTGGCACAGGCAGGCAGGGGCTTGGGCGCCTTTTCGACGTCGACCAGACACATGCGGCAATTGGCCGCGATCGACAGCTTCTTGTGATAGCAGAAATGCGGCACGTAGAGGCCGGCCTTCTGGGCGGCATGCATGACCATGCTGCCTTCTGGCACCTCCACTTTCTGGCCGTCGATCGTAATTTCAACCATCTTATTTCCGTTTGCCCCGCCATCGGGCGGGGCGTATGCGTTTCGTTGAATGCTTTGCTATGCGAGACCGCGCCGGGGCTACAGGTACTCGGGCACCACGCAGTGCTTGTGTTCGATGTGGTGCATGAACTCGTCGCGGTAGTGCTTCAGGAAGCCGCGCACCGGCATCGCCGCGGCATCGCCCAGCGCGCAGATGGTGCGGCCCATGATGTTGCCGGCCACCGAATCGAGCAGCTCGAGGTCTTCGGGACGGCCCTTGCCGTTCTCGATGCGGTGCACCACGCGGTACAGCCAGCCCGTGCCTTCGCGGCAGGGCGTGCACTGGCCGCAGCTTTCCTCGAAATAGAAGTACGACAGGCGCTGCAGCGACTTGACCATGCAGCGCGTCTCGTCCATGACGATGACGGCGCCCGAACCCAGCATCGACCCGGCCTTGGCGATCGAGTCGTAGTCCATGGTGCAGTCCATGATGATGTCGGCCGGCAGCACCGGGGCGGACGAACCGCCGGGGATCACCGCCTTGAGCTTGCGGCCGCCGCGCACGCCGCCGGCCAGTTCCAGCAGCTTGGAGAACGGCGTGCCCATCGGCACTTCGAAGTTGCCGGGGTACTCGACGTCGCCCGAAACCGAGAACAGCTTGGTGCCGCCGTTGTTCGGCTTGCCCACCTGCAGGTAGGCGTCGCCGCCGTTGCGGATGATCCAGGGCACCGCGGCGAAGGTCTCGGTGTTGTTGATCGTGGTCGGCTTGCCGTACAGGCCGAAGCTGGCGGGGAACGGCGGCTTGAAGCGCGGCTGGCCCTTCTTGCCTTCCAGCGATTCGAGCAGCGCGGTTTCCTCGCCGCAGATGTAGGCGCCGTAGCCATGGTGGCCGTGCAGCTGGAAGCTGAAGCTCGAGCCCAGGATGTTGTCGCCCAGGAAGCCGGCGGCGCGCGCCTCTTCCAGCGCTTCCTCGAAGCGTTCGTAGACCTCGAAGATCTCGCCGTGGATGTAGTTGTAGCCCACGGTGATGCCCATCGCGTAGGCGGCGATGGCCATGCCTTCGATCAGGATGTGCGGGTTGTAGCGCAGGATGTCGCGGTCCTTGAACGTACCCGGCTCGCCCTCGTCGGAATTGCAGACGAGATACTTCTGGCCCGGGAACGTGCGCGGCATGAAGCTCCACTTCAGGCCCGTCGGGAAACCCGCGCCGCCGCGGCCGCGCAGGCCCGAGGCCTTGACCTCGGCGATGACCTGTTCCTGCGTCATGCCGGTGGTCAGGATCTTGCGCAGGGCCTCGTAGCCGCCGCGCTCGACGTAGTCTTTCAGGCGCCAGTTGTTGCCGTCCAGCCCCGCCATGATCTGCGGGTCGATGTGGCGATTGTGGAACGCCGTGCTGATGACCGGTTCGGCCACGCTCATTTTGCACCTCCGGCATCCGCCTCGCCCTTGAGCTCGTCGACGAGGGCGTCGAGCCGGGCTTCGGACATCTGGATGCACATACGCTTGTTGTTCACCAGCAGGACGGGCGCGTCGCCGCAGGCTCCCATGCACTCGCCTTCGACCAGCGTGAACACGCCGTCGGCGGTGGTTTCCTTGTAGTCGACGCCCAGCTTCTGCTTCAGGTAGTGGCCGGCCTTCTCGCCATCGCGCAATGCACAGGGCAGGTTCGTGCAGACCGAGATCTTGAACTTGCCCGTGGGGTGCAGGTTGTACATGTTGTAGAAGGTCGCGACCTCCTGCACGGCGATGGCCGGCATGCCGAGGACGTCGGCGACCTCTTCCATCACCTCTTGCGACAGCCAGCCCTTCTCGTCCTGGGCAATGGCCAGCGCCGCCATGACGGCGGACTGTTTCTGTTCGGCCGGGTACTTGGAGACTTCGCGGTCGATCTTCTTGAGGGCCTGTTCGGAAAGCAGCATGGTGGTATCCGGTTGGGACGCAGTCATGGGTTCAGCGGTCGATCTCGCCGAACACGATGTCCTGCGTGCCGATAATCGTGACGGCGTCGGCGATCATGTGGCCGCGCGCCATCTCGTCCAGCGATTGCAAGTGGGCAAAGCCGGGGGCGCGGATCTTCAGGCGGTACGGCTTGTTGGCGCCGTCCGAGACCAGGTAGATGCCGAATTCGCCCTTGGGATGCTCGACGGCCGAATAGGCCTCGCCCGGCGGCACGTGGAAGCCTTCGGAAAAGAGCTTGAAATGGTGGATCAGCTCTTCCATGCTGGTCTTCATCTCGGTCCGGCTGGGCGGAGCGACCTTGTGGTTGCCCGTCATGACGGGGCCGGGATTGTTGCGCAGCCATTCCACGCACTGCTTGATGATGTTGTTGCTCTGGCGCATTTCTTCGATGCGCACCAGGTAGCGGTCGTAGCAATCGCCATTGGTGCCGACCGGCACGTCGAACTCGACCAGGTCGTAGACTTCGTAGGGCTGCATCTTGCGCAGGTCCCAGGCGATGCCCGAGCCGCGCAGCATGGGGCCGGTGAAGCCCAGCGCCTTGGCGCGCTCGGGGGTGACGATGCCGACGTCGACCAGGCGCTGCTTCCAGATCCGGTTGTCGGTCAGCAGCGTCTCGTATTCGTCGATGTAGCCGGGGAAGCGGTTGGTGAACGACTCGATGAAGTCCAGCAGCGAACCCGAACGGTCTTCGTTCAGGACCTTCATTTCCTTTTCGCTGCGCAGCTTGCTGGGACGGTACTGCGGCATGCGGTCCGGCAGGTCGCGGTAGACGCCGCCCGGACGGTAGTAGGCCGCGTGCATGCGCGCGCCCGAGACCGCCTCGTAGCAGTCCATCAGGTCCTCGCGCTCGCGGAAGGCGTACAGGAACACCGCCATCGCGCCCACGTCCAGCGCATGCGAGCCCAGCGACATCAGGTGGTTCAGGACGCGGGTGATTTCGTCGAACATCACGCGGATGTACTGCGCGCGCAGCGGCACTTCGAGGCCCAGCAGCTTCTCGATCGCCATCACGTAGGCGTGCTCGTTGCACATCATGGACACGTAGTCCAGGCGATCCATGTAGGGCAGGGCCTGCAGGTAGGTCTTGTGCTCGGCCAGCTTCTCGGTGGCGCGGTGCAGCAGGCCGATGTGCGGATCGGCGCGCTGGATCACTTCGCCGTCCAGTTCCAGCACCAGGCGCAGCACGCCGTGCGCGGCCGGGTGCTGCGGGCCGAAGTTCAGGGTGTAGTTCTTGATCTCTGCCATGATTAGCGTCCCAATCCGTAGCCGTCTTCGCGGATCACGCGCGGCGAGACCTCGCGCGGCTCGATGGTGACCGGCTGGTAGATGACCCGCTTCTGCTCGGGGTCGAAACGCATTTCGACGTTGCCCGACAGCGGGAAGTCCTTGCGGAACGGATGGCCGATGAAGCCGTAGTCGGTCAGGATGCGGCGCAGGTCGGGGTGGCCCTCGAACAGCACGCCGTAGAAATCGAACGCCTCGCGCTCGTACCAGTTCACGCCCGGCCAGACCTCGACCAGCGAAGGCACCACCGGCAGGTCGTCGTCGGCCGCGAAGGTGCGCACGCGCAGGCGCCAGTTGTGCGTAACCGACAGCAGGTGCAGCACCACGGCGAAGCGCTGCGATTCGCGCACGTCGTTGCCGTAGGAGAAGTAGTCCACGCCGCACAGGTCGATGCAGGACTCGAAGCGCAGGCCTTCGTCGTCGCGCAGCGTCTGGCAGACTTGCATGTAGCGGTCGACGGGCACCTCGAGCGTGAGCTCGCCCAGGGCGAGCGTCAGGCGGATGTCGTCGCCCAAGGCGCAAAGCAGATTCTGGCGCAGGGTTTCAAGCTTGGTCATGAGCGCTCGGATCAAAAGGCGGCACCGGACAGGACGAGGCCTGCCCGGGCAAGGAATCGGAGGTGGGAATGGCGCATGCCGGCATGGGTCAGCGCGCGATGGTGTTGGTGCGCCGGATCTTGTTCTGCAGCTGCAGCAAGCCGTACACCAGCGCTTCGGCGGTGGGCGGGCAGCCCGGCACATAGACGTCTACCGGCACGATGCGGTCGCAGCCGCGCACCACCGAATACGAATAGTGGTAGTAGCCTCCGCCGTTGGCGCACGATCCCATGGACACCACCCAGCGCGGCTCGGGCATCTGGTCGTAGACCTTGCGCAGCGCGGGCGCCATCTTGTTGCACAGCGTGCCGGCCACGATCATCAGATCGGACTGGCGCGGACTGGGCCGGAAAATGATGCCGAAACGGTCGAGGTCGTAGCGCGCGGCGCCCGCGTGCATCATCTCGACCGCGCAACAGGCCAGGCCGAATGTCATGGGCCACAGCGAGCCGGTCTTGGCCCAGTTGAGGACCTTGTCGGCGGTCGTGGTGATGAAGCCTTCGTTGAGAATTCCGTCGATAGCCATTGATGAAACCCGGTGTCCTTCGGCAAGCGGCTGGGATCACTCCCAGTCCAGCGCGCCTTTTTTCCATTCGTAGATGAAGCCGACCACGAGAACGGCCAGAAATACCGCCACGGTGCCGAAGCCCAGCAGGCCGACCTGCGCGTTGGCCATGGCCCACGGAAACAAGAATGCGATTTCCAGATCGAACAGGATGAACAAAATGGCCACGAGGTAGTAGCGCACGTCGAACTTCATCCGGGCGTCTTCGAAGGCCTCGAAGCCGCACTCGTAGGGAGAGAGCTTTTCGCTGTCGGGCCGGCTCGGGCCGAGCACGGAGCCGAGGAACATCAGCGCGAAACCGATGACGCTGCCCACGATGATGAACAGCAATACTGGAAGGTAGCTCTCGATATTCATCAGGTAACCTGTTCGAGCGACGTTGCAGGCATTGGCGCGCCCGGACGTCATTGGCAAAGGCAGGATGCGGAAGAGCTTTCCCTGCGCCGCGCGGCCCACACCAAGGCGCCGCCCGTCCCGGCCGGACCGGCAAAGAGCGCCAACGCTTACATGCAAGGATGTATGTTTCTGCGCGGAATGCCACGTTTTCAAGAAACGCGCCCGGCTGCAAAAACAAGTTGTCTTACCGGATGACTGCAGTAACTGTCGGACACGCCATGTTTCACCCATGCTCATGTCCGACCGAAAGTATAGCGCAAACCCTGAGTCGGCCGAAACGTCCCTTTACCCGCGTCCGCTAGAGAAAAGCTCGGCCCGCCAAGGACTTACATGATGCTGAACGTCTGGACGGCACGCCCGCCCCGGCGCATGTTGCATTGCGCAAACCGGGCGGTTCGGCGGCCTGGCTTCACGGTGCCGGGAACGACCGCCAGCAGGTCGGTGGCATAAGGTCTGAAAGGCCAAAATCAGAACACGCTCTCTGCCAGGTTCTGATTCTGCGTCAGCGCCCGCTCGGTATGCGGCGCCGCCATGCCGACGAAGTGGCATTCCTGCTCCGCCGCCGTGCAGCCGCCCAGCAGCGGGCAGCCCGCGAACAGATCGGCCACCCAATCGACGAAAGCGCGCACCTTGGGCGACAGATGCCTGTTCTGCAGGTACATCACCGAAATCGGCATGGGCGAGGGCTTCCATTCGGGCAGCACTTCCTTCAAGCGGCCGGACTCGAGATGGGGAAGCACCAGGTAGCGCGGCGCCTGGATGAGGCCGAAACCCTGCAAGGCGCAATCGACGTAGGCGTCGGCGTCGTTGACCGCGATCACCCCTTTCATCTCGAACTCGGTGGCGACGCCATCGATGACGTAGTCCCAATCGAGCACGCGGCCGGTGCGGCTGGCGAAGTAATTGACCGCGTGGTGGCGCGCGAGATCGTCGAGGGTCCGCGGCTCGCCGTAGGCTTCCAGGTAGGCCGGCGCCGCGCAGGTGAGGTTCTCGAACGAACCGATGCGGCGCGCGACCAGGCGGGAATCCGGCAGGTCGCCCTTGCGGATCACGCAATCGACGGCCTCCTGCACCAGGTCCACCGGGCGGTCGCTCATGCCGATGACGAGTTCCACGTCCGGATAGCGTTCGTGGAACTCGCACAAAGACGGGATGAGTATGCTGCGGCCGATCGAGGCCGGCACGTCGATCCGCAGGCGGCCGCTCGGCCCGCGCGCGGCGTCGCGAAACGACGCCTCGGTTTCCTCCAGGTCGGCCAGCAGCTGCTTGCAGCGGTCGTAATACGCCGCGCCGTCCGGCGTGAGGCTGATCCTGCGCGTGGTGCGGTTCAACAGCCGTACCCGCAGCATCTTCTCCAGGCCCTGGATGGTCGTGCTGACGGTGGCGCGCGGCAGACCGAGGTTTTCGGCCGCCAGGCTGAAGCTGTTGGCTTCGACCACGCGCGTAAAGACTTGCATGGCTTGGAAACGGTCCATGGTGATCCCTTGAAAGCGGTGCCAGGCTGGGCGCACAGCGATTATTCAGCACGAACGAATAGTGTTGACGAATCCTGCCAGTTTATCCAGCCAAGGATAACACCGAGAATCTTCTCCTCTCAGAAATTTCCCCGACTTCCTATCCGAGGCCACCCTATGTCTACCCTGAGCACGCGCACCGCCGCCTTTGCCGGCGCGGCCATCGTCCTGGCGCTGGCAGCCGCCGGCCTGGCCGCGCTCTCCGAACCTGTCCAGGCCAACGCGCCCGCCTCCGCCCAGGCGCCCGCCACGCCGGTGGACGCCGCCCTGGTCGTCAGCCGCAACATCATCGACTGGCGCGATTACTCCGGCCGCATCGAAGCGGTCGAGCGCGTCGAGATCCACCCGCTCGTCTCGGGCACCCTCACTGCCGTCCACTTCAAGGACGGCGCGATGGTCAGGAAGGGCGACGTGCTGTTCACCATCGACCCGCGTCCCTACGAAGCCGCGGTCGCCCGCAGCCTGGCCCAGGCGGAAGCGGCCAAGGCCCGCGCCGGCCATGCCGAATCCGACGGAGCCCGCGCCGAGCGCCTGCTGGCCGACAACGCCATCGCCAAGCGCGACTACGACGCCAAGCAGAACGACGCGCACGTGGCGCAGGCCGAACTGCTGGCGGCGCAGGCCGCGCTCAAGGCCGCGCGGATCGACCTGGAACATACCCGCATCGTGGCGCCGGTCGCGGGCCGCATCTCGCGCGCCCGCGTCACCGCCGGCAACGTGGTCTCGGCGGGCACGGGCGGCGAGCCGCTGACCACGCTGGTATCGGTGAACAAAATGTACGCCGCCTTCGACGTGGACGAGCCGACCTATCTCAAGCTGGCCCAGGCCAGCCGCGCGGGCGGTGCGCCGATGCCGGTCCAGCTCGGCCTGGCCGACGAAACCGGCTATGCCCGCCGGGGCGCGGTGAGCTTCGTCGACAACCGGCTGGACACCGCATCCGGCACGATCCGCGTGCGCGCGATCTTCGACAACGCCGACGGCACGCTGATCCCCGGCCTGTACGCCCGCGTCCGTCTCGGCACCGGCAAGCCGCGCGAAGCCGTGCTGGTCGAAGAGCGGGCCGTGGGCACCGACCAGGAAAAGCGCTACGTGCTGGTGCTCGACGCCGACAACCGCGCCGTTTACCGGGAAGTCCGGCTGGGCCGCGGCAGCGGCGGCCTGCGCGTGGTGGAAGCCGGCCTCGCCCCGGGCGAGCGCATCGTCGTCAACGGCCTGCAGCGGGTGCGCCCGGGCGAAACCGTCGCGCCGCGCGACGTGCCCATGAGCACGCCCGCACGGCCGCCCCAAGGGCGTGCGTCCTCCCTCGGGGAGGATGCCGCGCAGCGGCAGGAGGGTACGCCAGCGGGCACGCCGGCCGCCGACCGGACCGGCGTGGTCTAAGGAAGAAAGGCCCGCATCATGAATATGTCCAGATTCTTCATCGACAGGCCCATCTTCGCGGGGGTGCTGTCCGTCCTGATCCTGCTCGGCGGCGTGCTGGCCCTGTTCCAGCTGCCCATTTCCGAATATCCGGAAGTCGTGCCGCCTTCGGTGGTCGTGCGCGCCCAGTACCCGGGCGCCAACCCCAAGGTCATCGCCGAAACCGTGGCCGCGCCGCTGGAAGAACAGATCAACGGCGTAGAGAACATGCTCTACATGCAGTCGCAGGCCAACAGCGACGGCAACCTCGCCGTGACGGTGACCTTCCAGCTGGGCATGGATCCCGACAAAGCCCAGCAACTGGTGCAGAACCGCGTATCGCAGGCCCTTCCCCGCCTGCCCGCCGACGTACAGCGCCTGGGCGTGACGACCATCAAGAGCTCGCCCACGCTGACCCTGGTCGCGCACCTGATCTCGCCGGACGACCGCTACGGCATCAACTACCTGCGCAACTACGCGCTGCTCAACGTCAAGGACCGCCTGGCGCGCCTGCCCGGCATCGGCGAAGTCCAGCTCTGGGGCGGGGGCGACTATTCCATGCGCGTCTGGCTCGATCCGCAGAAGGTCGCCCAGCGCGGCCTGACCGCGTCCGACGTGGTGCGCGCCATCCGCGAGCAGAACGTGCAGGTGGCGGCCGGCGTGATCGGCGCCTCGCCCAACTCGGCCGAAGTGCCCTTGCAGCTGTCGATCAATACCCAGGGCCGCCTGCAGACCGAGCAGGAATTCGCCGACATCGTGCTCAAGACCTCGCCCGAGGGCGGCGTGACGCGGCTGAGCGACGTGGCCCGCGTGCAGCTCGACGCGGCCGAATACGGCCTGCGCTCGCTGCTCGACAACAAGCCGGCGGTGGCCCTGGCCATCATGCAGGCGCCGGGCGCCAACGCGCTCGACGTATCGGCCCGGGTGCGCGAGGCCATGGACGACATGGCCAAGGACTTCCCGCCCTCGGTGGAGCACCGGATCGTCTACGACCCGACGCAGTTCGTGCGCGCGAGCATCGAGGCGGTGGTGCATACCCTGCTGGAAGCCATCGCGCTGGTGGTGCTGGTGGTCATCGTGTTCCTGCAGACCTGGCGCGCCTCCGTCATTCCCCTGCTGGCCGTGCCGGTGTCCATCGTCGGCACCTTCGCGCTGATGCTGGGCTTCGGCTATTCCATCAATGCGCTGTCGCTGTTCGGCATGGTGCTGGCCATCGGCATCGTGGTGGACGACGCCATCGTGGTGGTGGAAAACGTCGAGCGCAACATCGAGGCAGGATTGAGTCCGCGCGACGCCACCTACCGCGCCATGCAGGAAGTGAGCGGCCCCATCGTCGCCATCGCGCTGACCCTGGTGGCGGTGTTCGTGCCGCTGGCCTTCATGACCGGCCTCACCGGCCAGTTCTACAAGCAGTTCGCGATGACCATCGCGATTTCCACGGTCATCTCGGCCTTCAATTCGCTGACGCTGTCGCCGGCCCTGGCCGCCCTGCTGCTCAAAAGCCACCACGACAAGCCCGACGTCCTGACGCGGCTCATGAACCGCTCGCTGGGCGGCTTCTTCCGCGCCTTCAACCGCGTGTTCGGCAGCGCTTCCGAACGCTACGGCAAGGGCGTGGCGGGCGTGATCTCGCGCAAGGCTTCAGTCATGGGCGTTTATGCCGCGCTGCTGGCGCTGACGGTGTTCTTCGGCCAGATCGTGCCGGGCGGCTTCGTGCCGGCGCAGGACAAGCAGTACCTGATCGCCTTCGCCCAGTTGCCCAACGGCGCCTCGCTCGACCGCACCGAAGCCGTCATCCGCGAGATGTCGGACATCGTCCTGAAGCAGCCGGGCGTCACCCACGCCATTGCCTTCCCGGGCCTGTCGATCAACGGCTTCACCAACAGTTCCAGCGCCGGCATCGTATTCGTCGCCCTGGACGAATTCGCCGACCGCGAGGCCAGGGGGCAAACCGCCGACGCCATCGCGGCCGAGCTGGGCCAGAAGTTCGCCGGCATCAAGGAATCCTTCATCGGCGTCTTCCCGCCCCCGCCCGTGCTGGGCCTGGGCACGCTGGGCGGCTTCAAGTTCCAGATCGAAGACCGGGGCGCCCAGGGCTACGCGGCGCTCGACCAGGCCGCGCAGGCCTTCGTGGCCGCGGCCAGCCAGGCGCCGGAATTGGGGCCGACGTTCTCGAGCTACCAGATCAACGTGCCGCAGCTCGACGTGGATCTCGACCGTGTCAAGGCCAATCAGCTCGGCGTGCCGGTCACCGACGTGTTCGACACCATGCAGATCTACCTCGGCTCGCTGTACGTGAACGACTTCAACCGCTTCGGCCGCGTCTACCAGGTACGGGCCCAGGCCGATGCGCCCTTCCGCTCCCAGCCCGACGACATCCTCAACCTCAAGACGCGCAATGCCGCGGGCGAGATGGTGCCCTTGTCGTCGGTCGTCCAGGTCAAGCCGAGCTACGGTCCGGAAATGGTGGTGCGCTACAACGGCTACACCGCCGCCGACATCAATGGCGGGCCCGCGCCGGGCTATTCCAGCGGACAGGCCCAGGCCGCGGCCGAGCGCATCGCCGCCGACGTGCTGCCGCGCGGCATGCGGCTGGCATGGACGGACCTGACCTACCAGCAGATCCTGGCCGGCAACGCGGGCGTCTGGGTCTTCCCCATCAGCGTGCTGCTGGTGTTCCTGGTGCTGGCCGCGCTCTATGAAAGCCTGGTCCTGCCGCTGGCCGTGATCCTGATCGTGCCGATGAGCATCCTGGCCGCGCTGGCCGGCGTCTGGCTGACCGGCGGCGACAACAACATCTTCACGCAGATCGGCCTGATGGTGCTGGTCGGCCTGGCCTGCAAGAACGCCATCCTGATCGTCGAATTCGCCCGCGAACTGGAAATGCAGGGCCGTTCGGCGGTGGAAGCCGCCATCGAAGCCAGCCGCCTGCGGCTGCGCCCCATCCTGATGACCTCGATCGCCTTCATCATGGGCGTGGTGCCGCTGGTGCTTTCCACCGGCGCCGGCGCGGAGATGCGCCAGGCCATGGGCGTGGCGGTGTTCTTCGGCATGCTGGGCGTGACGCTGTTCGGCCTGTTCCTGACACCCGTGTTCTATGTCCTGCTGCGCAAGCTGGCGGGCAGCCGCCCCCTGCACGCGGCGGCGCCGCACCAGGCGCCCATCGTGGCCGAGCATGCGCCGGCCGCGCGCCCTGAGGGGGCGCTATGAAGCATCCCGACACCATGAAAACCACGCAACGCACTGCCTGGACGGCGCCGTCCGTCCTGCTCCTGACGCTTATCCTGGCCGGCTGCTCGGTCGCGCCCGTCTACGACAAACCGGCCGTGGACACGCCCGCCGCCTACAAGGAAGCCGCGCCCGAGGCCGACCCGCGCTGGAAAACAGCGCGGCCCGCCGAAGCGCTGGCGCGCGGACAATGGTGGACCGTGTTCGGCGATGCCGAACTGGACCGCCTGGAAGACCGCGCGCTGGCCGCCAACCAGAATCTCAAGGCCGCCGCGGCGCGCCTGGCCCAGGCCCGCGCCATGCTGGGCAGCGCCCGGGCCGAGCGCTATCCCGAGCTCAATGCCGGCTTCGGCCCGTCGCGCCAGCGACCTTCGCCCGCATCGCGCGGCCTGCCCGACGACGCGCCCAGTTCCGCCACGACGCTGTGGCGCGCCCAGGCCACGGTTTCCTACGAAGCCGACCTGTTCGGACGCATCGCGTCCGGCGTCGATGCCGCCTCGGCCCAGGCGGAACAGAGCGAAGCCCTGTTCCGCTCGGTGCAACTGGCCTTGCAGGCCGACGTGGCGCAGAATTATTTCCGGATGCGCGAACTGGATGCCGAGCAGCAGCTCTACGCCGCCACGGTCGCCCTGCGCGAGCGCAGCCTGAAGCTGGTGCAGCGGCGCTTCGACGAAGGCGACATCAGCGAACTGGACCTGGCGCGCTCGCGCACCGAGCTGGCCTCGGCGCAGGCCGAAGCGATCGAGATCGCGCGCCAGCGCAGCGCGGCGGAACACGCGCTGGCCATCCTGCTCGGCCAGCCGCCGGCCAGCTTCGGCCTGCCCGCCCGGCCGATCGCCCGCATGGCGGTGACGATCCCGGCCGGCCTACCGTCCGAACTGCTCGAACGCCGCCCCGACATCGCGGCCGCCGAGCGCGCCGTGGCCGCCGCCAATGCCCGCGTCGGCATCGCCCGGGCCGCCTTCTTCCCGCGCCTGTCGCTTACCGGCGCGCTGGGCTACGAGTCCGGGGAACTCGGCAATCTGCTCGACTGGCCGGCCCGCGCCTTCGTGCTCGGCCCCCTGGTCGGCACCGCGCTCACCCTGCCGATCTTCGACGGCGGCCGGCGCAGCGCCGAACTCGAACGCGCCCGAGCCGCCTACGAGGAAGACGTGGCCAACTACCGCCAGGCGGTGCTCGATGCCTTCCGCGAAGTGGAAGACAACCTGGCCAGCCTGCGCCTGCTCGACGAGCAGAACCGGGCGCAGGATGCCGCGGTCGCCTCGGCGGCCCGCGCCGCCGGGCTGTCCCAGATCCAGTACCGCGAAGGCTCGGTCAGCTACCTCGACGTCATCGACGCCGACCGCAACGTCTTGCAGCAGCGGCGCGCCGCCGTCCGCCTGGATGGCGAGCGGGCGCGCGCCACGGTGGGGTTGATCCGGGCCTTGGGCGGCGGGTGGAGCGAGGCTCCCCCTTCAACTGCAATGGTCGGCACGTCCATGGCCACGATCATTACGACACCCTGAACGAATTGACCGTTGCATCGACCGTGCGAACAGTCTCCTGGAGGCTCGCCGCCTGGGCCGCCATGGCGCCCGCGGCCTCCCGGTAATGTCCGGCCATGCCGGCCACGTCGTCCACGTGGCGCGCGACACCGTCGTTCAGCGAGGATTGCTCGCGCAGCGCCTGCCCGATGGCGGCCACCACCCTGGCCGCCCGCTCCGAGGCCGCGCTGAGCTCGCCCACGAAGCGGCCCGCTTCGGTCGCATTGGCCTGGCCCACCGCCACGGCTTCCACCACTTCCCGCATCAACTCGGCAGCGGCAGCCGTTTCATCGGCGATGCGCTCCACGGTCTGGCCGATCTGCAGGCTGGAGGCCGCGCTTTTCTCGGCCAGCGTCCTGACCTGCTCGGCGACGACGGCAAAGCCCCTGCCGTCCTCGCCCGCGCGCGCCGCCTCGATCGCTGCGTTCAGCGACAGCAGCTTGGTCTGGCCGGCGATATCGGAAATCAGGCGGGCCACGTGGCGAATCGACTCGCCATGCCGGTCCAGCGCGTCCAGCGCCCGCGACGCCGCCGTCATCCGCCCCGAGATCACATCCATGCGCTCGCCGGCGGTGCCGATCAGTTCACCGCCGTGCCGGGCCAGGCCGCAGGCCTCGCGGGACAGGCCGATCGCCTCTTCGACCGATCCGGCCACCTGGGTCATGCTCGCGGCCACGGTCTGCATGGATTCGGCCATGCGTCCCGCGGCGTCGCTCTGGCGGGCCGCCCCGCCGGCCACGCCCGCCGCGCCGGCCGACACTTCGTTGCCGGCGGCGTTCATGGTTGCCGACAGATCCTGCATCGTCGCCAGCGAGGTGCGCACGCGCGCCACGAGCCGATCCAGCGCGCGCGCCATGTCCGCCACCTCGTCGTTGCCCCGGGCTGCCGCGCGGGGACGGAAATCCAGATCATCGGCGATGGCGGCCAGGCGCGCCCGCATGCCGTCGATGGCGCCGACGATGGTGCGGCCGATGCGCCACGCCCCGGCCAGCACCAGGAGCATGGCGGCCAGGCCTATGCCGGCAATCATCGCCGCCAGGCGCCGGCTGGCCTGCCGTAATTCCGCCGCCCGCTCGGCCGCGGCCTGGGCGCCCGCTTCGGCCAGTGCCTGCATCGCTTGTTGCGCCTGCACATAATAGGATTCCTGCGCCGAATAGGCGGCCAGGTATTTCAGAAACAGGAATCGCTGGCGCTCCTCGGTCTCGGCTTCCACCAGTTGCGCGAGCAGATCCGTGAGCGGCTTTTCCTTCTCGGCCCAGGCATGGAAGGCCGCGTCGAAAGCGTCCAGCGCCTCGGACTCGCCCTGCGCCGCCGGCGCCTCGGACAGCGCCGCGCGAGCCGCCTCCATCGCGGCCCAGGTGCGCCCCTTCGACTGCAGCATGCGTTCCCACTCGTTGCGCGCCTCGATGGAATATTCGTCGGCCCACTGCAGCGGCTCCAGGCTGTGGCGGGCGATCTGCACCTGCCCTTCCCGCAGCGCGCCCAATGCCACCAGCGCCGGCACCCGCCGCTGCGCATAGTCGTCGACCGCGCCGCTCAGGCGCAACAATCCGGCCACCGCACAACCGGCCACAACCACCAGCGCGACGATGCCGGCAGTCCCCAAGGCGAACAATTTGCTGCGTATTTTCATGACACCCTAATGAAAACCCTAGGCCACAAATGACAACGGCGGGGTTCCCGAGAACCCCGCCGTTGCGCTTCATTCGCTTTATCGGCCCAGGCCGTACGGTGCTTGAGCAGCGTTACATCAATGAAATTCCCATGACATGTCGGCTAGCGGTACAGCCGGACCAGGCCCGCCACGTCGCCCCAGAAGACGTCCTCGTGTTCGGCCCGAATGGCCTGGTACAGGGCCGAGCAGAAGCCGGACACCGGCGTGCCCGCCTCCAGTTCGTCCGCCATGTCCTGCGAGATGCCGAGATCCTTGGCCATCAGTTCGACCGCGGTGCGTATCGGCTCGAACCGGCCGGCGGCCATCGACGGCCCGAATATCTGCAAAGGCTGCGAATCCGCAAAGCCGCCCGCCAATGCCGGGGCCAACTGGCCGAGATCGACGCCCGCCTTGCGCGCCAGCCCATAGGTCTCGGCAATGGTGAGCACATTCACGGCCACGATCATCTGGTTGCAGATTTTGGTGGTCTGGCCCGCGCCGGCCGGCCCCATGTACGTCACGCGCGCGGCGAGCGGGGCCAGCAAGGGCCGGGCAAGCTCGAGATCGGCCGCCTCGCCGCCGGCAAAGCAGATCAGCGACCCGCGCTCGGCGCCGGGCACGCCGCCCGATACCGGAGCATCGAGCCAGCCGGCTCCGGTCAATTCGCGCAGGCGGCGGCCGATGTCGCGTGCCTGCCCGGGAGAGATGGTCGAAAAATCGACCACCACCCTGCCCTGGCCGGCGGCGCCCGCCTCCGCCAGGCCGCCCGGCCCGAACGCGATCTGCTCGACGGCGGCGCCGTCTTTCACGCAAATCCCCACCACCTCCGCCTGCCGCAGCACATCCGCCGGCTCGGCCGCCACGGCCGCGCCGGCGCGCGCCAGTTCCTCCGCCTTGTCGGCGCTGCGGTTCCAGACCGTCACCGCATGGCCTGCGGCCAGCAACCGGGTCGCCATGGGCAGGCCCATGTTGCCAAGTCCGATGAATCCAAAACGGCGGGAAATATCCATGTACGGCCTCCAGTCGAACCGCGGCCGGTGTGCCGCGCAGCACCATGATAGCGTTGCTCGCCGCACCCCGGACGCCCGCGCACTGGACATGGGCGAATTGCGGTAAGGTAGCGGCAGAGCCGGCTTTCCCGCCGTCCGGCACACCACCGCTACCACCTACATGCCCAACAGTCCCTCGCGCAACCGATGGCGCGTGCGCGGCGAAATCACGTCGCGCCGCGAAGTCTTCCAGAGAACCATCGTCACCACGCTCCTGGTGATCGTCGCCGCCGACCTGATCGACTTGTGCATCAACCTCATCTACGCGCCCTTCCAGATCGTCCGCTCGGCCATCCAGACCACGCTGATCGCAAGCGTGCTGGGCAGCAGCGTGATCTACATCATGGCCATGGGAAATTACAAGCTCTATCAGATGAAATCGCACCTGGCGAACCTGAACCGGCTCGACCCCCATACCGGCCTGCTCAACCGCAGGGCCTTCATCGAACTGGCCGAGACGGCGCTGGCATCCGCTCGGCCGCACGTGCTGATGCTGGCCGACGTCGACGCCTTCAAGCGCATCAACGACATCTACGGACACCCCACCGGCGATCACGTGATCGTGACCCTGGCGCGCCTGATGCGTTCCGTTTTCGGACCTCCCTGCGAAGTCGCGCGCATGGGCGGCGAAGAATTTTCCGCGCTGCTGGTGCCCGCCACGCTGGAGGAGGCCGTGCGCCTGGCCGAAGCATTCGTGCGCCAGGTGGCGGTGGCGGACTTCTCCATGAACGGCCCGCCGCTGCACGTCAGCGTCAGTGTCGGCCTGATACCCATCGCCCGCGGCGCCAGCTTCGCCGACATCTACGCGCGCGCCGACCAGGCCATGTACCGCGCGAAAGCGGATGGCGGCAACCGTGTGAAGGTTGCCTCCTGAGGGACGCCCCTTACAGCGTGCCCTTCCGGCTCCCGATCAGGGACTACCCTTAGCGCACGGGCGTGCGCGCGCGCCCCGGGCAGGCTCAAACCGTTGGTACACGCGAGCCTCAGCCCCCGGCCCGGGGATTCGTCACGATCCTGAAACCTAGTTTTGCGGGCAAAGCCCATTCTGAAGCCGCGTCCCTGCTGGTCTAATTGATCGCGAAACCAGGAGGACGCGGTGAGAATCAGCAAGCTGGAACCGGAGCAGTTCACGCAGTTGCAGAAAGATCTCTACGAGCGCATTGCCGGCAAGCGCGGCCAGGTCAGAGGCCCCTACCTGGCGTGGATGCACCGGCCCGAACTCTGCGACATCGTCGAGAAACTGAATTCCTATTTCCGCTGGGACAGTCCCATTACCGGCCGCATCAGCGAATTGTGCATCCTGCTCACCGCGCGCTATTGGGACGCCGCCTATTCCTGGGTCGCCCATGCGCCCAAGGCGGTCGAGGAAGGCGTCTCCCAGGAAGCGGTCGACGCGCTCGCCCTCACGGGCCGTGCCGATTTCACCGCCGAAGACGAACGCGTGTTTTTCCGCTTCGCCGATGAACTGCTGCGCGAGCATTTCGTCAGCGATGCCACCTACGCCGACGCGGTACGCGTATTCGGCGAGGAAGGCGTGATCGACATGGTAGGGGCCATCGGCGCCTTCTCCATGCTCGCCATGCTGCTCAATGTCTTCCAGATCGACATGCACTCCGGACGGCAGGAGCCCTTTCCGGACGTCAGCGGCTACCGGCGCACCGGCACCAAGCCGCGTTGACGCGCCCTCCCCACCATTCAAGCAGGAAGGAAACCATGGACTACGGAATTGGCGGCCGGGTGGCCGTCGTGACCGGCGGCACGCACGGCATCGGGCTGGCGACTGCCAGGACATTCCTCGATCTGGGCGCGCGGGTCGCGATCTGCGGCCGCGATCCGCAGCGCCTCGAACAGGCCCGCGTCGCGCTGGGCGCCGGCCCCGACCGGCTGCTGGCCACCACGTGCGACGTACTCGATCCCGCCCAGGTCCAGCGCTTGCGCGACGCCGTGGCCGACTCTTTCGGCGGCGCCGACATGCTCATCAACAACGCCGGCCAGGCGCGGCTGGGCAACATGGAGCAGACCGAAGACCAGGAGTGGATGGACGAGTACCAGCTCAAGATATTCTCGGTGCTCCACCCCACCCGCGCCTTCCGGTCGCTGCTGGCCGAGTCCGGCCAGGGCGCCGTGGTCAACATCAACTCGCTGGTCTCGCAGCGTCCGCATCCGCACATGGCGGCCACCAGCGCCGCCCGCGCCGGCCAGCTGAACATGTCCAAGACCATGTCGCTGTGGCTCGCGGCCGATCGCATCCGCGTCAATTCCGTGCTGGTCGGGCTGGTCAAGTCCGGCCAGTGGGAGCGGCGCTTCCAGAAGCAGGACAAATTCGCCACCTACCAGGAATACCTGGACGACCTCGTCGCCCAGCGCAAGGTGCCGCTCGGCCGCTTCGGCGAATCCGAGGAAGTGGCCCGCACGATCGCCTTCCTGGCTTCGCCCGGCGCGGGCTACATCACGGGATCGTGGATAGACGTGACCGGAGGAATGAAGCCTCATGTCTGAGCAAGCCCGCCAGCAGGCCGCGCCTGGATCCCCGACCGTCGGCGATCTCGTCGTCGCCTTTCTCGAATGCCTGGGCGTCCGGACCGTCTTCGGCATCATCAGCATCCACAACCTGCCGATCGCCGATGCGCTGGCGCGGCGCGACGCGATCCGCTTCGTGCCGGTGCGCAACGAGGCCGGCGCCGTCAACATGGCCGATGCCGGCGCGCGCAGCACCGGCCGCATCGGCGTCCTGCTCACGTCCACCGGCGCCGGCTGCGCCAATGCCTGTGCCGGGCTGCTCGAATGCCTGGGCGCCGGCACGCCGCTGCTGCACATCACGGGCAACGTCGAGACCCGCTACCTGGACCGGGTCACCGGCTACACGCACGAGACTCCCACCCAGTTCCGCATGCTGGAAGGCGTGTCCAAGGCAGCCTTCCGCGTGCATACGCCGGAGACCGCGCTCGGCACGCTGCGCGAAGCGGCGCGCGTCGCGCTGAGCGCGCCCCGCGGCCCCGTCACCGTCGAGATCCCGATCGACGTACAGAAGATGCCGGTCTGCCTGCCTGCCGACTTCGGCCTGGTGCCGCCATCCCCCATCGAGCCTTGCGATGCCGCGGTCGAGCGAATCGCCGCCATGCTGCGCCGCGCCCGCCGGCCGATGCTGTGGCTGGGCGGCGGCGCGGCCGAGGCCGGCGATGCCAGCCTCGCGCTGCTGCGCGCCGGCATGGGCGCGGCCTCCAGCGTGCAGGGACGCGGCATCGTGCCCGACGACCATCCGCAAAACCTGGGCTCCATGGCCTCGCTGGGCGCCGCGCCCGATTTCCTGGGCAGTTGCGACTTCATGCTGGTGGCCGGTTCGCGGCTGCGCAGCGCGCAGACGCATTCGTTCCGACTGCCTCTGCCCCATCCGCTGGTCATCGTCGATGCCGATCCGCGCGCGGAAAACCGCAACTATCCATGCGACGCCTTCGTCTGCGCCGATGCGCAGCGCTTTCTGTCGGCGCTGGCCGGCAAGCTCGGCAAGCTCGACCTGGATCCGGCCTTTCACGACGACCTGCGCGCCGCCCGCCGTTCCGCGGAGAGCACGCTGCGCGCCATGCTCGGTCCCTACGAAGCGCTGCTGGACGCGCTCATCGAGCACGCTCCCGCCGATTTCAACTGGGTGCGCGACATCACCATCAGCAACAGCACCTGGGGCAATCGCCTGCCGCCCCTGCGGGCGCCGCGCCGCGGCGTCTACTCGGTCAGCGGAGCCATCGGCATGGGACTGGCGCAGGGCATAGGGGCAGCCATCGCCGCGCCGCAGCGCAAGACCATCGCATTGGTCGGCGACGGCGGGTTGTCGCTGTCGCTGGGCGAGGTCGCCACCGCGGTACAGGAGCGGGCCAACCTCACCATCATCCTGATGAACGACGGCGGCTACGGCATCATGCGCAACCTCCAGGACGCGCATTTCGGCGGACGCCGCTTCGCTGCCGACCTGCTCATGCCGGACTTCGGGCTGTTCGCCCGGTCGCTGGGCCTGCCGCACCGACGCGTCGCCCACCCACAGGGCTTCTCCGACGCGCTGCGGGAAATGCTCGCCATCGACGGCCCCAGCCTGCTGGAAGCCGACATGGCAGCCATCGGCCCGTTCGCCCAGGCCTTCGGCGGACCGCCCACGCCCTACAACCAGAAGAGCGCCTGACAGGCGCCAGCGAGGAGGCATCGAGCATGTACCCGGACACCCGGCTCTTCATCGACGGCCAATGGCGCGCGGGCGGCAACGGCGAGCTGCCCGTCTACGATCCTGCCACCGAAGCAAGGATAGGCTCCGTGGCGCACGCCGGCCCGGCGGACCTGGACGATGCGCTGGCAGCCGCCGCGCGCGCCTTCGACACCTGGCGGGCGGTGCCTGCGCCGGAGCGCGCGCGGCGGCTGCACGCGGTGGCCGACCACCTGCGCGGCCAGGCGGACCGGATCGCCCGCATCATTACGTGCGAAGAGGGCAAGCCGCTCGACCAGGCCCTGCACGAATGCGCCAGTTCCGCCGAGGTGTTCGACTGGTGTGCCGAAGAAGCCCGGCGCCTCTACGGGCGCACCATTCCCGCCCGCGTGCCGGACGTACTGCAGATCGTCGAACGCGAGCCGGTCGGCCCGGTGGCGGCCTTCACTCCCTGGAATTTCCCGCTCTCCCAGGTGGCGCGCAAGGTCGCCGCCGCGCTCGCGGCCGGCTGTTCCGTCGTGCTGAAGGCCGCCGAGGACACGCCTGCGACCGCCGCCTGCCTGATGCGCGCCATCGAGGCTGCCGGCCTGCCCGCCGGCGTGGCGAACCTGGTGTTCGGCAATCCGGCGGAGATTTCCGCGCGCCTGATCGCCAGCCCCGCCATACGCAAGGTGTCTTTCACCGGCTCGACCGCGGTAGGTAGGCAGCTGGCCGAACTGGCCGGCCGCCACATGAAGCCCATCACCGCGGAGCTGGGCGGACACGCGCCGGCCATCGTCTTCGACGACGCCGACCTGGACCGCGCCATTCCCCTGCTGGCAGCGGCCAAGTACCGCAATGCCGGGCAGATCTGCATCTCCCCCACCCGCTTCCTGGTCCAGGAAGGCATCTATGACGACTTCGTCGCGCGTTTCGCATCGCAGGCCGACGCCATCCGGCTCGGCCACGGTCTCGAAAGCGGCACCGGCATGGGTCCGCTGATCCACGAACGGCGCGTGCGCGCGGCCGAGGCTTTCGTCGCCGACGCGCTCGAACGCGGCGCGCAATTGCGGGCGGGCGGCGAGCGGCCCGGCGGCAAGGGCTGGTTCTATCGTCCGACGGTGCTGGCGGGGCTGCCCGCCGACGCGCGCATCATGAACGAGGAGCCCTTCGCCCCTATCGCGGCCATCACGCCGTTCCGCGACGACCGCGACGCCATCGCCGAGGCCAACCGCCTGCCCTACGGCCTGGCGGCATACGCCTATACCCGCTCGATGGCACGCGCGGCCCTGGCCGCCCGGGCCATCGAAGCAGGCATGGTGTCGATCAACCACCAGGGACTGGGCCCGATCGAGGCGCCCTTCGGCGGCGTCAAGGATTCGGGGCACGGCCGCGAGGGAGGCACCGAGGCCGTCGATGCGTACCTCGTCACGAAGTACGTCACGCATTTCACCCAGAGACTCTGACGAAGGACACGACGTGGTCACTTATGTATTGAGGCGCGCATTGCAGGCCATGGCCGTGCTGCTTGCGGTGTCCCTGGTGGTGTTCATGGGGCTGTATGCGATCGGCAACCCGGTCGACATCCTGCTGCCCGACGACGCGACCGAGTCCGAGCGGGTCGCCGCCATCCGCGCGCTGGGCCTGGACCAGCCGATCTGGACGCAATACCTGCGCTTCCTGGTCAATGCGCTGCACGGCGACCTGAGCAACTCTTTCGTCTACAACATGCCGTCCATCGACCTGATCCTGCAACGCCTGCCGGCCACGCTGGAACTGGCGCTGGCGGCGCTCTTCATCGCGCTGCTCATCGGTGCGCCGCTGGGCCTGATCGCCGGCCTCAAGCCGAACACCTGGATGGACAAGACCATTACCACCGGGTCCATCCTGGGCTTCTCGCTGCCCAACTTCTGGCAAGGACTGATGCTGATCCTGATCTTCGCCGTAGGACTCGGCTGGTTCCCTGCCAGCGGCCGCGGCCAGACCGGCTCGCTGTTCGGCGCCCAGACCAGCTTCGCCACGCTCGACGGCCTGCACCATCTGTTCCTGCCTGCGCTGAACCTGGCGCTGTTCAAGATGGCAATGGTCATCCGCCTGACCCGTGCCCAGGTGCGTGAAGTCATGCCCATGGATTTCGTCAGATTCGCCCGCGCCAAGGGCCTGACAGAGCGCCGCATCATCACCACCCACGTCGCCAAGACCATCGCCGCGCCCATCATCACCGTGATCGGACTGGAGTTCGGATCCATGCTGGCGTTCGCCGTGGTGACCGAATCCATCTTCGCCTGGCCGGGCATGGGAAAACTGATCATCGACTCCATCGTCCGCCTCGACCGGCCGGTCGTGGCGGCCTATCTGCTGGTAATCACCACGCTGTTCGTGGCGATCAACCTGGTGGTGGATCTGCTCTACATGGCGCTCGACCCGAGAACGAGAGATATATAGGCCCCCCGAATAACAAGTGGTTGGGGGGTGAGTGCTCCCTGAAGGAGATAGCGTTGTCAGAGGCTAGAGTGGTGATCGAGGGAACGGTCCCGGTTGTTGCGGGAACGGTGAAGCGAGCGCCGGGGCGGTTGCGGGCGGTGTGGGGCGAGTTCGCCGAGAGCCGGCTCGCGGTCGGAGGGCTGGCGGTGTGCGCACTGCTGGTGCTCATGGCGCTTTTTGCGCCGATGCTCGCCCCCCAGGACCCGTACGACCTGGCGCAGGTCGGGTTCATGGACGGCAGCCTGCCGCCCATGTCCCGATCGATGGAGGGGCACCTGTTCGTGCTGGGCACTGACGTGCAGGGCCGCGACATGTTCTCGGCCATGCTGTTCGGCCTGCGCACCAGCCTGTTCGTCGGTGTCGTGTCGGGTGTGATCGCCATCGTGCTGGGCGTGCTGATCGGGCTGCTGGCCGCGTACGCCGGCGGCTTCGTCGATGCATTGATCATGCGCGTGGTGGATTTCATGCTGAGTTTCCCCACCATCCTGGTCGCGCTGATGCTGCTCGCCGTGCTGGGCCAGGGGGTGGACAAGGTGATCCTCGCGCTGGTGCTGGTGCAATGGGCGCATTTCGCGCGCACGATACGGTCGGTGGCGCTGAGCGAGCGGCGCATGGAATACATCGAGGCGGCGCGTTCGCTGGGGCTGGGCAGGCTGCGCATCGTGCTCGGCCACCTGGCGCCGAACTGCATTCCGCCCATCATCGTGCTGGGCACCATCCAGATCGCCTCGGCCATTTCCGCCGAAGCGACGCTTTCCTTCCTGGGGCTGGGCCTGCCCATCACCAAGCCTTCGCTGGGGCTGCTGATCGCCAACGGCTACAACGTCATGATGGCCGGCCTGTACTGGATCAGCGTGTTTCCGGGCATGCTCCTGCTGGTGCTGATCTTCGCCATCAACATCGTCGGCGACCAACTGCGCGAAGTCCTCAATCCGAGGAATGCGCGATGAAAAGGCTACTCGAAATCCGCGGGCTGCGCACCCATTTCCACACCCGCGCCGGCGTGGTGAAGTCGGTGGACGGGATCGACATCGACCTGGACGAAGGCGAGGTGCTGGGCCTGGTCGGGGAAAGCGGGTCGGGCAAGAGCGTCACCAGTTTTTCCATCCTCGGGCTGATCGATGCGCCGGGCCGCATCTCCGGGTCGGTCCGTTTCCGCGGACGCGAGCTGGTCGGCGCGCCTCCGGAAGACTTGCGCGCCATACGCGGCCGCGAGATCGCGATGATCTTCCAGGACCCGATGATGACGCTGACCCCGGTGCTTCGCATCGAGACCCAGATGGTCGAAGCCATCCTGGCGCACGAGAAGGTGTCGCGCCGCGCCGCGCGCGCCCGCGCGCTGGAGGTGCTGCGCATGGTGAGCATCCCGTCTCCCGAGGAACGACTGCGCGCCTATCCGCACCAGTTCTCCGGCGGCATGCGCCAGCGCGTTGCCATCGCCATTGCGCTGCTGCACCGACCCGCGCTGATCCTGGCCGACGAGCCGACCACCGCGCTGGACGTCACCATCCAGGGCCAGATCCTGGCCCAGATGCAGGAACTGGTGGCCCAGACCGGCTCGGCCATGATCTGGGTCAGCCACGACCTGGCCGTGGTCGAGGCCATCGCCGATCGCATTGCGGTGATGTACGCGGGCAAGATCGTCGAATACGGCCCGTCGCAGCCGGTGATCGCGGCGCCCGCCCATCCCTACACACGCGGCCTGATCGACTCCATCCCCGGCAACACGCCGCACGGCCAGAAGCTGCGGCCCATTCCCGGCATGACGCCGTCGCTGCTGGCGCTGCCGCCGGGCTGCGCCTTCGCGCCGCGCTGCGCCTACCGGCTGGATGCCTGCGCGGCGCCGCCGCCGGTCAACGGCGCCGGGGGACAGCGCTGGGTGCGCTGTATCGCGCCGCTCCACGCCCCGGAAGATGCCTGCGGCACCGCCCCGCCGCCCAGAGCGGAACAGACCTCGCGCAGCGACATGGGAGCCGTGCAATGAATCCCCATCTTTCCCTGACCGACGTCTCCAGAGTCTTCACGCGCAAACCCGACCTGGTCGACCGCTTCGTGCAGCGCCTGGGCGGCAAACCCTTTCCCGTCGTCCGCGCGGTGGACCGGGTGACGCTGGAGGTCGGCCGCGGCGAGGCGCTCGGACTGGTCGGCGAATCGGGATGCGGCAAATCCACGCTGGGCCGCATCGTTTCCGGCATCCTGCCGCCCTCTTCCGGCGCGGTCTCGTTCGACAATGGCGCCCGCGCCGACGGCCGGCGCGCGCACGGCGACCGCCTGGGCATACAGATGGTGTTCCAGGATCCGATGTCCTCGCTGAACCGGCGCAAGCGCATCGTCGACATCATCGGCGAGGCACCGGTCTACCATGGCCTGGTCGCCCGCAAGGACAAGGCCGACAAGGTCGCGGCGCTGATGCGCGAGGTCGGCCTGGACCCCAGCTACGCCAGCCGGTTTCCGCACCAGTTCTCCGGCGGCCAGCGGCAGCGCATCGGCATCGCCCGCGCGCTGGCCGTGGAACCCAGCCTGCTGGTATGCGACGAGGCAGTCTCCGCGCTGGACGTATCGGTACAGGCGCAGGTGCTCAACCTGTTCATGGACCTGCGCGAGCGGCGCGGCCTGACGTATCTGTTCATCAGCCACGACCTGGGGGTCGTCAAGCACCTGACCGACCGGGTCGCCGTCATGTACCTGGGGCGCATCGTCGAGATCGGACCCACGCAGGAAATCTTCTCGCGGCCGGCCCACCCCTATACCCAGTTGCTGCTGTCCGAGGCCCCCCGCCTCGGACGCGGCCACAAGCGCTACCGGTCGGCCGCCAGCGACCTGCCGTCGCCGCTGGCGCCGCCGCCGGGCTGCCACTTCCATACGCGCTGTCCCCATGCCATACCCGCTTGCAGCCGTTCCATCCCTCTGTTGACGGCCGTCGGGCCGGACAGGAAAGCCGCCTGCCATCTCATCGAACAAACCAGGAAGGAGACCCCGTGAAACTCTCGAGATATATCCTGGCGCTGGCCTGCGCCATCATTTGCGCACCCGCCCCCGCCCAGACGCTGGTCATCGGCGCAGCCAACGACGCCACATCGATGGATCCGCAATTCACCCGCGCGGCGTCGAACCAGAACTTCGTCAACCACATCTACGAACGCCTGATCGAACCGGGCAAGGACGGCAAGACCACGCCCTACCTCGCCGAACGCTGGCAGAATCTCGATCCCAAGACCTGGATGGTCTACCTGCGCAAGGGAGTGAAGTTCCACAACGGCTCGCCCTTCACCGCGGACGACGTGGTGTTCTCCATCGAACGCGCGCCCAAGGTGCCGAATTCGCCGGCCTCGTTCGCCGCCGCCGTGGCCGAGGTCGACAAAATGGAGATCGTCGACAGCCACACCATCAAGTTCACCACCAAGACGCCCTCGCCGCGCTTCATCGAAGACGTCGGCTACGTGCACATCCTGGACAAGGAAACCTCCCAGGGCATGGCCACCGCCGATTTCAACAGCGGCAAGGCCGCCATCGGCACCGGCCCCTACAAGTTCGTTTCATGGACACCGGGCGACAAGCTCGAGCTGGTCCGCAACGAGGACTACTGGGGTCCCAAGCCCGCCTATCAGCGCGTCACGCTGCGCTTCATCGGCAACAACGCCGCCCGCCTCGCGGCGCTGCGCTCCGGCCAGGTCGACCTGATCGACCAGGTGCCGGTGCTCGACGTCAAGAGCCTGGAGAAGGATCCCAACTTCCGCGTAACGTCCGCCGCCACCTACCGCATCATCTACCTGGCGCTCAACCAGAACGCGGATGCGCCGCTGCTGACCGACCTGAACGGCAAGCCGCTGCCCAAGAACCCGCTGCAGGACAAGCGCGTGCGCCAGGCCATGTCGCTCATGATCGATCGCCAGGCCATCACCGATCGCCTGCTGCAGGGCGCCGGGCAGCCCGCCAACCAGTTCGTCAACGACCAGTCGTTCGGCTTCGATCCCAAGCTGCCGGCGATCAAGCCCGACGTCAAGCGCGCCAAGCAGCTGCTGGCCGAGGCGGGCTACCCGAACGGCTTCGGAATCACCGTGCACGGCTCGAACGACCGCTATCCGCAGGACGGCGAACTCGTCCAGGCGCTGGGCCAGATGTTCTCGCGCGGCGGCCTGAAGGTGAACGGCGTGGTCGCCCTGCCCTATACCGTCTATGCCAAGGAAGCCGTGGACAACAAATATGCGGCCTTCACCTTCAGCTACGGCAACGCCACCGCCGAATCGCTGCGCGGCCTGCTGGCCACGCTGCACACACGGCTCAAGGGCGACGTCGGCACCTTGAACCGCTTCGGCTATTCCAATCCCAAAGTGGATGAAGCCATCGACGGCGCCGCCAGCGAATTCAATGCCCAGAAACAGGAGCAGTACCTGCAGGAGGCCGCCGCGCTGGTCTACGACGACGCCGCCTTCCTGCCGCTCTACTTCCAGCGGCTGTACTGGATCTCGAAGAAAGGCGTGGACTTCGATGCCTGGTCGGATGAACGCAGCTTCGCCTGGCGCGCCAAGCCGGCCAAATAGGGACGTGGATCGACGAGCATGAACGCAGCAGCCACCGCCGGCCGGCCCATCGTTACCGTCAACCTGGGCGATTACCCTGCCACCCGCGCCTGGAAGAGCGGCCAGTTGGACTCGGACCTCATCGACGTCCGCTTCTCCGGGCTGCGCGCGGTCTGGGACGAGTTCGCCGCCATGATGCGCACGCAGAAATACGACTGCAGCGAGATGTCGCTGGTCAGCTACCTGCAGGCCCGGGCCCTGGACCAGCCCTTCGTCCTGCTGCCCGTGGTCGTTACCGGCAAGATGCAGCACGGCTACATCGGCTACGATGCCCAGCGCGGCCCGCTGCGTCCCAAGGACCTCGAGGGCCGGCGCGTGGGCGTGCGCTCCCACCCCCAGACCACCGGCACGTGGGCGCGCAGCATCCTGCAGAACGAGCACGGCGTGGACCTCGACGGCATCCAATGGATCTGCGTGGAAGACCCCCACGTCGAGGGAAGCAGCGTGCCGCCCAACGTCGGCTACGACCACAGCGGCCGGACCATGCTGCAGATCCTGCTGGCCGGCGACGTCGACGCCGCCGTCCTCGGCCCGGACATGCACCGCGACCCGCGCGTGCAGCCGGTCATCGCCGACGCCGACCAGGCTGCCGCCCGCTGGCTGGACAGGCACGGCATCGTGCAGATCATCCACATGCCGGTAGTCACGCAGGCGCTGGCCCGGGCCCGTCCCGACATCGTGCGGGAACTGTTCCGGCTCTACATGGCCAGCCGGGCGGCCGCGCCGGAACAGGAGCGGACCGCTTTCGCTCCGCATCCCGCCGGCGTCGAGCCGCTCAGGCGCGGACTGCAATGCATGATAGACGTCTGCTGCGAGCAAAACCTGCTGGCCCGGCGGCTGACCGTCGACGAATTGTTCGACGACACCACCCGCCGGCTCGGAGCCGTGGCGTGACCGCATGCCCCGACAGTGCCGCCGCCATCCCCCCGCTGGGCTGGGACGACCTCGGCCAGGCCCAGCGGGACGCCGCCTATGACAACCTTGCCGCCGTGGCCGGTGCCGCGGCGATCCAGCAGGCGCGGCACGAAGCATCGGCGCGCTTCCGGGCGGAACGTCCGGGATGCCTGGACCGCCCCTACGGCCCCGACGAACGCAACAGGTGGGATCTCTTTCCCGCCAGGGATCCGCATGCGCCCTGCCTGGCGTTCATCCACGGCGGCTACTGGCAGCGAGGCAGCCGGAACTCCGGCAGCGTGCTGGGAACCGGCGTCATGGCCCACGGGTGGTCGTACGCCTGCGTCGGCTATCCGCTCGCACCGCAGGTGTCCGTCGGCGCCATCGTCGCCCATCTGCGCCGGGCGCTGGACTGGCTGCGCGACACCGGCCCCTCGCTCGGCATCGCCGGCCCCCTGTTCCTGTGCGGTTCATCCGTGGGCGGCCACCTGGCCTCCATGCTGCTCGACCACGTGGCCGTCCGGGCGGGGCTGGCGATCTCCGGCATCTACGATCTCGCGCAGATCCGCGATACCTATCTGAATGCCAAGCTGCGGTTGTCCGACCATGACATCGCGACCTGCTCGCCTCTGCGCATGCCGGCCGTCGATAAAACACTGGCCATCGCCTACGGGACACGTGAACTCCCGGCACTGATCGGGCACGGGCGCGCCTTCCATGGCTACCGCGCGGACCGGCATCGGCCGGGGGCGTTGATTCCCGTGCCGCAAGCCAATCACTTCACCATCCTCGACTCGCTCGAATCCCCTACCGGCATCCTGACCGGACATGTGCTGCAGCTGGCAAACTGAACGTCACGACATCCTCCGACAGCCCTGCACGCCGCGCCAATTGCCGGCAGCGATCGAGTTCGCGGCAGCCTCCTGATCCAATGCCGCTACGGTTGGGGTTCGCGCTGGGCCAGGCTGCCTGCCGGCGTGGTAATCACGAAAAACACGAGATTATCGGTTCCGGTATTGGAAAGCCCATGGCCGACGCCGGCCGGCAGGAATACGAACGAGCGGGGCCTGACGACCTGCGGACAGCCGTCCAGTTCCAGCAGGCCCTCTCCCTCGACAAAGTAATAGACCTGCTCCTTGGCCTCGTGGACGTGCGTCTGCACATAGGCTCCCGGCTCATAGCTGGAAATCCGGAAATCCAGGAAGCTCGCCCCGTCTCCTTCCACGCTCACCAGGACCTTGGACAGCGCGCCCTGGAAGTGCCCGGGCGACTGTATCCAGGGAAACTCCGCGAGTTCCCTGACGGCGGCGCGGGGCCTGCCGCCGTCATTGCGCGACATCGAACTTCACCTTGGCGGCCAACTGGCTCCAGCGTTCGGTCTCTTCTTTGAAGTAGCCGCCGAGCGCCTCGGGCGCCCCGCCCTTGGGATCTTCGCCCATCGCCTTGAGCTTGCCGATCAGTTCGGGATTCTTCAAGGCTTGCGATGCGGCGGCGTTCAGCTTGTCGATCACCGGCCTGGGCGTGTCGCGGGGCGCAAAGATGCCCACCCAGCCCTGCACCGCGAAACCCGGCAGCCCCGCGGCCTCGGCCACCGTGGGCACGTCGGGCAGCGCCCCGCTGCGCTCGGGTCCGCTGACGCCCAGCGCCTTGAGCCTGCCGGAAGACACGAATGGCAAGGCGGTAGGCAGGACCGCGAACACATAGGAAATCTGGCCGCCGACCAGGTCGGTCATGACGGCGCCCCCGCCCTTGTAGGGCACGTGCTGGGCCTCGATTCCCGCGGCGGCATTGAACATCGCGGCATTCAGGTGATTGTCGCTGCCGTAGCCGGCCGACCCGTAGTTCAACGCGCCGGGCTTGGCCTTGGCCATGGCGACCAGGTCCTTGGCGCTGCCTACCGGCAACGCCGGATTGACCACCAGCACGGTCGGCACGGTGGACAACAGGCTGACCGGGGCGAGGTCCTTGCCGGCGTCGAAAGGCATTTTCTTGAAGAGGATGGGATTGGCCGCCAGCGCGGTCGAGGTCAACAGCAGCGTATAGCCGTCCGGATCGGCCTTGACCACTGCCTCGGTACCCGGGATGGACGCGCCCCCGCCCCGGTTCTCGACCACGACCTGCTGGCCCAGCGCCTCGGACATGAAAGGCGCGACCAGGCGCGCCGTGATGTCGGTAACGCCCCCGGTGCCATAAGGCACGATCAGGCGGATCGGACGGGAAGGAAACTCCTGGGCCCACGCGAGGGGCGCGGCCGCGAAGGAGCAGGTGGCCACGGCCCCCAGCGCTGCGACGACAAGACGAGCTTTCATGATGTGTCTCCGTAGATGGACATTGCTGCGTTTTTGTCCTGGAACCGCCGGCGTGCTAGCGCGCCGGTCTTGCGCCCGGCCAGACTTTGCTGGCGGCGCGCTCGTACTGCTTGGGATAGGGAACCTGCCCGCCCAGCGCATCGGCGGCATGCCATCCCCAGCGGGGATCGTCGAGCATGGCGCGGCCCAGCGCCACGAAGTCGGCCTCGCCCGACCGCACGATGGCGTCCGCCTGTTCGGGACGCGAGATCAGGCCGACCGCGCGAGTGGCGATGCCGGTGCGCTCGCGCACGGCGGCCGCGAACGGCACCTGGTATCCCGGACCGACGCTGATGCGCTGGTGGCCCACCAGACCGCCGGACGAGACGCACACATAATCGCAACCGATTTCCTTCAGTGCCCCTGCCAGGGCGACGGCGTCGTCGAGCCCGAAACCGCCCTCGGCCCAGTCGCTGGCGCTGATGCGCACGCCCAGCGCCCGGTCGGCGGGCAGCGCCGCGCGGACCTGCTCGGCGATTTCGAGCGGCAGCCGCATCCGGCCCGCCGCGCTGCCTCCGTAGGCATCGCCGCGCTGGTTCGACAGCGGCGACAGGAACTGGTGGAGCAGGTAGCCATGGGCGGCATGCAGTTCGACCACGTCGAAGCCGGTCCGCGCCGCGCGCGCCGCGGCGTCCACGAAGGCCTGGCGGATGCGCGCGATGCCCTGCTCGTCGAGCGCCTGCGGCACCGGCGCCCCCGCATCGCCGGCCAGCGCGGACGGCGCCAGCGGCTGCCAACCGCCCTCCTCCGGCGGCAACGGCCCCCGCCCGGCCCAGGGCGGACGTATCGACGCCTTGCGCCCGGCGTGCGAGAGCTGCACGCCCACGCGCGCGCTGCCCCATTGCTTGCAGAATGCCACGACCCGCGCAAGCGCCTGCTCCTGCGCGTCGCCATACAAGCCCAGGCAGCGCAGCGAACCCCGCCCCGCGGGTTCGACGGCGGTGGCCTCGGTCATCAGCAGTCCCGCGCCCGAATAGCAAAGCTGCCCGAGATGGGCAAGGTGCCAATCGCTCGCACAGCCGTCGGCATCGCTGCTGTACTGCGCCATCGGCGACACGGCAATGCGGTTGGGGAGTTCGACGCGGCCCAGCGCCAAAGGGGAAAACAAGCTGCGCGTCATGAAACGACATCTCCTGTATGCGTAAGGACAGGCCGCCGCAACGGGCATCCCGCGTTCTATAAAGTATCTTATAATTTGGGAAAAATTGTCAAAGCAGGACTAGCCCTAAGCACGAACGCCGCCGCGAGGATATGCGCATGCCATTGGATGAGCTCAGGATCTATACGGTGACGCCGCAAGGCCTGGAGGAGTATCTGCGTCTTGCGCAGGATGTAGCGGTTCCCATACGCGGCGACGCCTATGGCAGTTTGCTGGGGTTCTGGACCGGCGAGATCGGTTCGGTTTGCCGCGTGTTCAACTTGTGGCGCCACACGGACCTGGCCACGCGCCAGCAGGCGCGGGCGGGGCTGGACCGGCTGGACGCCTGGCGCAATGACTACGTGGCGTGCGTGCATCCGCTGATGGACGAGCAGGAGATCCGTTTCATGTCGCCTGTTGCGCCGCTGCGTCCGCCGGCCGGGGAGGTCAGCGCCTACGAATTCCGCCTGATACGGACCAAGGTCGGCAAAGCCGCCGAGATCGCGGCACGATTGCGCGACGAACCACCGGACGACGATCCGGCCATGTCGCTCGCGGTGTGGACCACTTTCGCGGGCAGACTGAATGAAGTCGTGCAGTTGTCGGCCTATCCCGACCTGGACCGCCGCATCCGCAGCGGCGGCTGGCGCGATTTCTACAACAGACACGGCGCATCGATCGCCCGCACGGAGTCCAGCCTGGTCGCCGCCTGCCCGCATTCACCGCTGCGCTGACGTTCGCGGCGGCGCACTCCGCGGCGGCTTTCACGCCCTCTCCACAACCATAAAAATTTCTTTCCATTAGGAATTTTTATAGCGTCGCCTTTCTGGCACGCATTCCGTTCGCGCCGGCGGCCCGGATGCCCGCAGGCGCGCAGCATCGCGCTGCCTCCGCGCACGGCCAATAGAAATCCTCATGCCTGCCATAAGGACATTTCATTTGGCGCCCTCCTCCCCGATCGGCACAATTCGGGCCAGTCGAATACAGACCGGAAATATCTGGCCCCCCAGGAGGAGAAGCAACGTGAAACTATCCAAAGCGCTGACTTGCCTGTTTCTTGCCGCGGCAGCGGGAACCGCCCAGGCACAGGACTACCCCGCCCGACCGATCCGCATGGTGGTGCCCTTCGCCGCCGGCGGCGTGGTGGACGTGACCGCGCGACTGCTCGCGCAGAAGCTGACCGAACGGCTCGGCTGGAACGTGATCGTCGAAAACAAGCCGGGCGGCAACGGCTTCATCGCGGTGAACTACGTCGCGCAGGCCCCCGCCGACGGCTATACCTTGCTGATGGCGCACACCGGCGAGTTCTCGGTGAACCCGGCGCTGTTCAAGAACGTGCCCTACAACCTGGAACGCGACTTCAAGCCCATCACGCTGGTCAGCGACACGCCCCTGCTGCTGGTGTCCAACGCCAACACGCCCTACAAGACCTTCGATGACGTGATCAAGGCCGCCAAGGCCAATCCCGGCGGCCTCTCCTTCTCCTCGCCCGGATCCGGCAGCTACAACCACCTGGGCGGCGAATGGCTGGCGCTGGAGGCGGGCATCAAGCTCATGCACATCCCCTACAAGGGCGGCGCACCCGCCATGGCGGCCGTTGCCGGCGGCGAGGTTCCGCTGGGCGTCGTGGCCGTACCCGCCGTGCTGCCGCACGTCAAGACCGGCCGGGTCCACGTGATAGGCCTGCTCACCCAGCGCACGATGGCCGACCACCCGGAATGGAAAACCGCGCAAGGCGCCGGCATCCCGCGCGTGGATGCTTCCAACTGGGTCGGCATGTTCGCGCCCAAGAACACCCCCGACGCCATCGTCGAGACCTTGCACCGGGAAGTGGCCAAGACGCTGGCCGCCGCCGACGTGGTGCAACGCTTCGCCGACGCCGGCGCCACCGTGGGCGGCATGCCGCCCGCGCAATTCAAGCAGCGCATCGAGTTCGACCTGCAGAACGTACGCGGCGTGATCGAACGCGCCAAGATCGAGCCCTGAAAGCGCAGGGAAATTTTTTCTGGAATCGTGCATGACCAACCCCAACAAGGCAAACGGACTGGACCTTCGGCGCTGGCTGGAAGACATAGCCGCCATGCGGCAGGTGAAGGAAGTTCCGGGCGCCGACTGGCGCCTGGAGCTGGGCGCCATCTCGGAACTGAACGTCAAGAAGGCCGATCCCATGGCCTTGCTGTTCGACGAGATCCCCGGCTATCCGGCCGGACACCGCGTCCTGACCTGCACCACGTCCAATGCCGTCCGGCTCGCCAACATCCTGCGGCTGGGCAGCGTCGATAGCCACCAGGACCTGGTGGGCAAGCTGCGCGGACGCCCCAACGCCTGGAAAAGCCGCGCCGCCGACTTTCCGCCGGTGGAGGTCGACGACGGCCCGGTGTTCGAACACGTCATGAGCGGCGACGAGGTCGACGTCACGGCCTTTCCCGCGCCGCTCTGGCATGAAAAGGACGGCGGCCGCTACATCGGCACCGGCTGCATGGTCGTCACCCGCGATCTCGACACCGACTGGGTCAACGTGGGCACCTACCGCGTCATGATCCACGACCGCAACCACGTCGGGCTGGACATGATCCCCGGCAAGCACGGCGCCATCCAGTACGACAAGCACGTCGACGCAGGCAAGCCCTTCCCGGTCGCCATCGTGCTGGGCTGCGATCCGCTGGGCTACACCATTTCCGGCATCGAAGTGCCCTACGGCATGTGCGAATACAACTACATCGGCGCCATCCTGGGCCAGCCGGTGGAAGTCGTGCGCGGACAGCTCACCGGCCTGCCCATTCCCTCGGCCGCCGAGATCGTGCTGGAGGGCTGGGCCCATCCCGGCGACATAAAAGAGGAAGGCCCGTTCGGCGAATTCCACGGCTACTACCCTGGCAAGCAGGGCACCTCGCCGGTGGTGACCATCGAACGCGTCTATTACCGTTCGCAGCCCATCCTGCTGGGCAGTCCGCCGGCCAAGCCGCCCAACGACTATTCCTATTCGAAAGCGGTGATGCGCTCGGCGCTGCTGATGGACGCGCTGCAGGCAGCCGGCGTGCCCGACGTGCAATCCGTGTGGGCCCACGAGATCGGCGGCGCGCGCATGTTCAACGTGGTGTCCATCAAGCAGCGCTACGCCGGCCATTCCCGCCAGGCGGGGCACCTGCTGCTCAACTGCGGCGTGGGCGCCTACATGTCGCGCTGGGCCGTGGTGGTGGACGAAGACATCGATCCTTCCAACCTGCAGGAAGTGATGTGGGCGGTCGCCACGCGCGCCGATCCGGAACGCGACATCGACGTACTGACCCGCGGCATGGGCTCGAAGAACGACCCGATGTTCGTCACCTTCGGCACCGACACCGCGTTCAACTCCAAGGCCGTCATCGACGCATGCCGGCCTTATGACTACCTCGGCCGGTTCCCCGAGGTTGCCGAAGCCAGCAAGGCCCTGCAAGCGGAGACCCGCCGCAAGTGGGGACACGTACTCGACGAATGACCCGAAGAACGACACCAAGAACGAGGAGCAGCATGAACCACACGACGATATTTGCCGCCACCCTGGCGGGCACGCTGGCCGCCGGCACCGCCTTCGCCCAGCAATGGCCGAGCCGGCCCGTTACCCTGATCGTGCCTTTCTCCCCCGGCGGCGTGGCGGACACGGTCGCCCGCCCCGTGGCCGAAGCCATGTCGCGCAAGCTCGGCCAGCCGGTCGTGGTCGAGAACAAGGCCGGTTCGGGCGGCGCGGCGGGCATTGCGCACGTCGCGCGGGCGGCTCCCGACGGCTACACCATCCTGATCTCGCTGCCCTCCATCTCCAGCATGCCCACCGCGGACAAGCTGGTCGGCCGCCAATCCATGTACCAGCTCGACCAGCTGGTCCCCATCGCCCGCATCACCGCCGATCCGACCGTGCTGGCCGTGCGCGCGGACAGCCCCTGGAAGACGCTGCAGGAATTCGTCGACTACGGCCGCAAGCACCAGATCACCTATGGTTCCTCGGGCGTCTACGGCACGCTGCACATGTACATGGCCTCGCTGGGCAACGCCGCCGGCATGGACATGCTGCACGTGCCGTTCGGCGGCGCCGGGCCGGCGCTGCTGGCCTTGATGGGCAACCAGATCCAGGCCGTGGCGGCCTCTCCGGCTTCGGTCAAGCAGCACGTGAACAGCGGCGCGCTGCGCGTGCTGGCCCACTGGGGCGACGAGCCGCTGGAAGCCTTCCCCAAGCTGCCCAGCCTCAAGTCCCAGGGCTACAACGTCGAGTTCTACCAGTGGAGCGGCCTGTTCGCCCCCGCGGGCACGCCCAAGGCCGTGCTGGAAAAACTCGGCGAAGCCGCCAAGTTCGCCTCTGAAGACGCCCGCGTCAAGAAGACCATCGAAGGCGGCGGCCTGCCCATCAAGTACCTGAACACGGCCGACTTCGCCAAATACTGGAAGGAAGACGCCGACGGGCAGATCCAGGCCGTGCAGCGCATCGGCAAGGTGGATTGAAACGCCGACATACCGGAAACGAGAACAGATGACTCAAACGCCCCACCCGCAGTTCGCCTCCGCCCAGGACGGCACCCGCATCGCTTACGCATTGCATGGCGATCCCGCCTCGCGCCGGCGCATCGCCCTGGTCCACTCGCTGGCCATGGACCATACGTTCTGGGATTCCGTCGTGGCCCATCTCGGCACGGACGTCGCGGTCGCGGCCATCGACGCCCGCGGCCACGGCCGCTCCGGCAGGCCGGCGGGCCCCTACCGCGTCGAGACCTTCGCCGACGATCTCGCGGCGGTACTGGACGCGCTGGGCTGGGAACGCGCGGCCGTGGGCGGCGCCTCGATGGGCGGCAGCGTGGCGCTGGCCTTCGCCATCCGCCACCCTGGCCGCACCGCCGGGCTGGGGCTGTTCGACACCACCGCCTGGTACGGCGCCAGCGCGCCGGCCGATTGGGAAGACCGCGGCCAGAAAGCGGTCCGGGAGGGGTTGGCCAGCCTGATCGCATTCCAGGAAACCCGCTGGTTCACCGACGAGTTCCGCAGCGCCCACCCGGACGTGGTGGCGCGCTGCAAGGAGGTCTTCCTGGCCAACGACGTGCCGGCCTATCTTGAAACCTGCCGCATGCTGGGCAATATGGACCAGCGCGGCGGGCTGGCCGGCATCGCCGTGCCCACCCGCATTCTCGTCGGCGAAGAAGACTACGCCACGCCCGTGGCCATGGCGCAGGCGCTGGCCGATGCCATTGCAGGATCGACGCTGCGCGTGCTGCCGCGCGCACGCCACCTGTCGCCGCTGGAGTACCCGCAGGACGTGGCTGCGTGCCTGCGCGAACTGGCGCGCGGCTAGCCGAAGGAATCCCGCCATGTCTCCCTACGAACTGCTGCGTCCGGCCTCGCTCGACGAGGCGCTGGAACTGATCGCCGCGCCGGATTTCGCCGGCCGCCCGGTCAGCGGCTCGACCGCGATCTCGCTGATGCGCCGCGCCGGCGTGCTCAACGTGGATAGCCTGGTCAGCCTGGAAGGCCTGCGCGCCTCGCTGAACCGGATCCAGGTCGGCGACGACGGCCAGGCGCGCGTCGATGCCCTGGCCACCCTGGGCGAGATGGAACGCCACGCCGCCCTGATGCGCTCGCATCCCGTGCTGGCGCAGGTATTCGTCACCCTGGCCAATCCGCGCGTGCGCAACGTCGCGATGATAGGCGGCTATCTATCGCACGGCGATCCGCACATGGATCTGCCGCCGGTCCTGAGCGCGCTGGACGCGCGCGTGACGGCCCGCAGCGTACGCGGCAGCCGCGAGATCCCGGTGGACCAGCTCTACCAGGGCTATTACGAAACCGCGCTGGCGGCCGACGAACTCGTCACCGGGCTGTTCATTCCCCGCCAGCCAGGCTGTGCCTACTACAAGAAGGTCACCACCCGCGCCCGCCACGACTGGCCCACGCTGGGCATCGCGGCCGCCTTCGACATGACCGGCGACCGCATCGGCCGCGCCCGCCTGTTCATCGGCGCCGCCACCGACCGCCCCAAGCGCCTGGAACAGACCGAGGCGCTGGTCGAAGGGCAGCCCTGGTCGGAAGCACTGGCCCGCAAGGCGGCCGAGGCGGCTGTCGCCGAGGCGCCGCTGGTGGCCGACAACCACGGCAGCATGGAATACAAGCAGGCGCTGCTGCGCGCCTATCTTCCCGAAGTTTTCGAGCAGGCCATGAAAACCGCCCGGCCGGCAACGAGGCAAGCATGACGACATCGACCGAACGTCCTTCCCTGACGCGCCTGGGCAAGGGCCTGCGCCGCCTCGAGGCGGTCGACAAGGTGACCGGCCGCGCCAACTACACCCACCACGTTTCGCTGCCCGGCATGCTGCACGCCAAGATCGTGCGCAGCCACGTGGCGCACGGCAGGCTGCTCGGCGTGAACGTCGAGGAAGCGCGCGCCGTCCCCGGCGTCATCGGGGTCTACACCGGCGCCGACATCCTCACGGTCATTCCCGAGCCCTACTACGGTCCGGCCTTCCACGACCAGCCCATCCTGGCCATCGACAAGGTGCGCTACGTGGGCGAACCGCTTGCCGTGGTCGTGGCCGAATCGCCGCACGTGGCCGAGGATGCCGCCGGCCTGGTCATGGCCGATATCGAGGAACTGCCCGCGGTGCTGGACGAGGTCGAGGCCATGCACTCGGACATCTACGTGCACGATTCGCTGCGGCCTGCCGGCACCTTCGCCGACCTCAAGCACCTGAGCGGCATCCGCGACACCAACGTGGCGCTGACCTTCGGCGTCAAGAAAGGCAATGTGGACGAGGCTTTCGCGCGCGCCCACCGGGTGTTCAAGAACACCTTCAAGACACAGCAAGTGATGCACGTCCCGCTGGAGCCCATGGTGTCGGTCGCCGACGTGCGCCACTCGCATGCCTACGTCTACACCGCCAGCCAGACGCCCTCCTTCGCGCGCACCGAGATCGCCCGCCTGCTGGGCTGGCGCGAGAACCAGGTCACCATCAAGACGGCCTTCCTGGGCGGCGGCTTCGGCTGCAAGCTCTACGTCAAGCTCGAACCGCTGGCCGTGGCGCTGAGCATGCTGTGCCACCGGCCGGTGCGCGTGGCGCTGACGATGGCCGAGCAGTTCTACACCATCACCCGCCACCCCACCACCTTCCGGATCGAGTCCGCGGTGGACGAAAGCGGACGCATTACCGCGCGCCGCTGCGAGGTGCTGTGGAACGGCGGCGCCTATGCCGACATCGGCCCCCGCGTCACCCAGAAATCCGGTTTCACCGCGCCCGGGCCGTACGACATCGAGCACGTGGACGTCAGCTCCGTGGCGATCTACACCAATCGCCCGCCGGCCGGCGCGTTCCGCGGCTTCGGCATTCCGCAGCTGGTATGGGCCTATGAAAGCCAGGCCGACATCATCGCCCGGGCGCTGGGCCAGGATCCGCTCGAGTTCCGGCTGCGCAACGTGCTGTCCGACGGCAAGCGCCACGCCACCGGCACCGTCATGCAGGACGCCGCCATCCCCGCCGTGCTCAAGCGCCTGGCCGAACGCTTCGGCTGGGACCAAGCCATCGAGCGCGGCACCGGCCGCAAGCGGCGCGGCCGCGGCATAGGCGTGGGCATCAAGGCCTGCGTCTCGCCCACCACGTCGGTGGCCGCAGTCTCGGTGGCGGCCGACGGCAGCTGCAGCGTCCAGGGCAATACCGTGGACATGGGCCAGGGGTCCGACACCGTGATGGCGATGATCGTCTCCGAAGTCATCGGCGTGCCGGCCGAATCGGTCTCGGTCGTTTCTCCCGATACCGACGCCTCGCCGTACGACATGGCCACGCTGGGATCGCGCTCGACCTTCCACATGGGCCACGCCGTGCGCCTGGCCGCCGAGGATGCGCTCGCCAAGCTGCAGGCGATGGCGCGCGAAGTCGGCGTCGACCGGGTCGATCCGAACGACCTGGGCATGCTGTTCGTGCGCAAGTTCGGCATGCAGGCCGGCACCATCATCGGCACCGGCGTCTACAAGCCCACCTACCAGTCGCCCGACAAACAGACCGGCCAGTCCGAGGACATCACGCCGAACTGGATGATAGGCGGCTGCGCCATGGAGGTCGAAGTCGACACCGAGACCGGCATGTACACCATCCTGCGCATGGAGAACGTGGTCGATTGCGGCACCGCGCTCAATCCGCTGGTCGTCGACACCCAGATCAGCGGCTCGGCCATCATGCAGCTGGGCACCGTCACGCTGGAGGAAATGGAATTCGACGAGCAGGGCCAGCTGCGCAACGCCGGCCTGTCCGAATACAAGATCCCCGGCATCCAGGACATTCCCCGCTACATCGGCCGCGAGGCGGTGGACGCCTACCAGGCCAACGGCCCGTTCGGCGGCAAGGGCGTCGGCGAAAGCGCGGCCTTCGGCGTGGCCTCGTCGCTGGCCGCGGCCATCGAGGATGCCGTGGGCGTACGCATTACCGATCTTCCCATCCGCCCCGAGAAGATCTGGGCCGGGCTCCAGGCCCGGCAAGGACAAGAGAGCACACAATGAGCACCCACCACATCGACATCCAGTTCCAGCTCAATGGCCGGCCCCAGCGCCACCATGTGGACGTGCGCGACAACGCCATCGACGTGCTGAACCGCTGCGGCCTGAAAGGCGCCCGCGAAAGCTGCGGCCAGGGCCTGTGCGGCTGCTGCACCATCTACGTCGACGGCCAGCCTGCTTCGGGCTGCCTGTGCCCGGCCTGGAAGCTCGAGGGCCGCGACGTGCAGACGGTCGAGGCGGCGCACGAGCAGGACGGCGAACTCGATCCGATCCAGCAGGCCTTCATCGACACCGGCGCGTTCCAGTGCGGTTTCTGCACGCCCGGCTTCGTCATGATGACGCGCAAGCTGCTCGACCTGCATCCCTCGCCCACCAATGCGCAGATCGAGCACTACCTGGCCGGCAACCTGTGCCGGTGCGGAACCTACCCCGAAATCATCGCCGCGGTGCGGCTCGCTGCGGAACGCATCGCGTCCGCGCGCTAAGGAGAGACATTGCATGGAAATGCTTGCTGAACGCCCGATCGCCGCCCCGCGGCCCCTGGTCTGGCAATGCCTGAACGACCCGGAGGTCCTGAAGGCCTGCATTCCCGGCTGCGAATCCATCGAGGCGACCGGCCCCGACAGCTACAAGGTCGCCATGGTGGCCGCCGTCGGCTTCATCAAGGCGCGTTTCGTGGGCGACCTGGCGCTGCAGAACAAGGTCGCGGACACCTCCTACGACCTCGGCTTCAACGGCTCGGGCGGCGCGGCCGGCTTCGGCAAGGGCAGCGCGTCGGTGGCCCTGGCCGACGGCGCCGATGGCGGCACGATGCTGAGCTACCGGGTCCAGGCCCAGGTGGGCGGCAAGCTCGCCCAGGTCGGCGCGCGCGTGATCGACGCCGTTGCCAAGAAAATGGCCGACGAGTTCTTCCAGCGGCTCGATGCCCACATTACCCGGGTCGCCGCGCCGCCCAGCGCCGATGTGGAACAAGCCCCCCAGCCCGCCGCAACGCCGGCGGCTGCCGCAGCGCCCGCGCCGGCAGCACCCGCCCCGGCCGCCTCCGCTCCTGCGGCGGCCTCCAAGCCCAATCGCGCCTGGCTGTACGCAGCCGCGGCGGTCGCGGTGGCGGTGGTCGCCTTCATCGTCCTGGGTTCGGGCAGCGGATCGTGAAAACCTGGGAGCCCCGCCGCCTGGCGCCGCCGGCGGGCCACTACGCCTACGCGGTGCAAACCGGCAATCTGGTCTATTTGTCCGGCGTCCTGCCCGACCTGGCCCGCGGCAGCGACTTCGCCGTCCAGTTCGGCACCTGCTTCGAGCGCATCGAAGCCATCCTGGCCGAAGGCGGGCTGGACCTGTCCCATCTCGTGCAATGCACCGTCTACCTGTCGGACATCACGCTGTGGGACGAATTCAATCGGCTGTACCGCGAGCGCCTGGGCGCGCATCGCTGCGCGCGCACGGTAGTGCCGGTGGGCGCGCTGCATTTCGGCGCCCTGATCGAAGTGCAAGCGGTGGCGGAAGCGATTCCGTCAACTGCTGCCTGAGCAGGCGCCGCGAGACTTTCCCGTTCGCCCCGAGCGGGATGCTCTCCAGCTTCCACCAGTAGACCGGCTGCCAGGCCGGCGGAAGCCGGGTCGCCAACTGGATGGCGAGATCATTGGCCTGCAGGCCGGGCGTACCGGTGAAGGCGCAGCCAACCACGGCGCCGTAGGTGGCATCCTCCACGCCGAACACCACTGCCTGGCGCACGCCCGCCATGCCTTCCACCTGCCGCTCGATCTCGCCGGGATGAATGTTCACGCCGCCGCGCAGGATCATGTCGTCGGCCCGCCCCAGCACGGTCAGCCTGCCGCTTGCATCGAAGCGCCCGACGTCCTGCGTATCCACCGGCGCGGGACAAGGCCGCAGCGCATTCTCGTGCACCAGCCGCGTCGCCAGAGCCGCATAGGGACTGGAAACGAGAATGCGGCCCGGCGCATCGGGCGCCGCGCCGGCCGGCCGGGCCAGCTCGACCCCCACGCCTTCGATCGGAAACCCCACGCGGCCCACCTGCCGGCACGCCGCATTCGAGCCGCACATCCAGCCCAGCTCGGAACTGCCGTACAGATTGATCAGCGGCACCTGCCAGGCCTGCTCGGCGTGTTCCCAGATATCCGCCGCCAATTCCGACGAGCTACAGGAGAGCCGCGTCAGCGACGGCAGCGCGTCCGCCATGCCCAGCATGATCCGCACCATGCTGGGCACCATGGGCATGAAGCGGATGCCGCGGTCGGCCAGCCAGCCCGTCAGGCGCGATGCCGAGAAGCCCGCCGCCACATGCAGTTGCGTATCGCGCAGCAGGAACGGCATCAGGCTCAGTATCTGCGCCGAATACCAGTTCATCCCGCGCACTTCCAGGCACGGTTCGCCCTCGTCCAGCGCCATCAGCCGGGCGGAGACCTCGCCGTTGTGCCGCAACGCCGCCGCCGATTGGTAGACCAGCTTGGGCATGCCGGTCGTGCCGGAGGTGCAGTTGACCTGCACCGTACCCGCGGGAAGGGCGCTGCGCCGTTCCGACAACGGCAGGTAGTCGGCCCCGCCCGGCCCCAGCGACAGCACGGCGGTCGGCCGGGCCGCGGCCAGCAGCGTACGCACCACGTCCGACGGCAGGAATTCGGTATCGATATTGAGCACGGCCGCGCCGGCCATCCATGCGCCCAGCCACAACACCACCTTGTCCAGGCCATTGGCCGAGGGCAGGAAGTAAAGCGGTACGTCCCCTCCTTCGCGGCGCGGCAGCGAACGCGCCACCTCGCCGACGCGCGCATACAGCGCACGGCCGTCCAGGGCCGCGCCGCTCGCCACGTCGGCCAGCGCGATCCTGTCCGGCTGCCGGCTGGCGCGGCGCGCCAGACAGGCTTCGACGAAGTCGGCAAAACTATCTGGCATGGGCAGCCAGGGCTTCGGGACCCGCCCGCCAATCCCGCTCGGCCCGCTCCAGCAGCCAGTCGCGGAAACAGGCCACCTTCTGGTGCGCATGGCGGCTCTCGGGCGTCGCCAGGTAATAGGCCGACTTCGATTTCAAGCGTGGCCCGAACGGCGAGACCAGCGCCTCGCGCCGCATCGCGCGGTTCACCAGCGGCGTGCGCCCGATCACGACGCCCAAGCCCTCCACCGCTCCGGCCAGCGAAGTGAGCTGCATGTGCATGCCCAGTTCCATGCTCGGCTGCAGATCGGCCAGGTCGGCCGCCGCCAGCCATTCCTGCCAGTCGTCTTCGTACAGCGAGGTGAAATAGGTGCGCAGCCATACCGAATCGCTCAGGATGGCCTGCGCGCCGAGATCGCTCCGGCCCCGGATCAGGGAAGGCGCCATGACGGGAAAGAAATATTCGTCGCACAGCCAGTCGCTGCGCACGCCGTCCCACTTGCCGGAGCCGTAGCGTATGGCGACGTCGTAGGCATTGATCTGGAAAGCATCGAAAGCCGCCGTGGTCGACAGCTGGATGCGCAACCTGGGATACGCGGCGCGGAATTCCGGCAGCGCGGGCAGCAGGCATTCGGTGGCGAAAGTCGGCAGACAGCTGACGGTCAGCGTGTTCTCGTTGCCGCCCTGGCTGGCCCGGTCGGTCGCGGTGGACAGCGCCACCAGCAATCCGCTGATCGCCTCCAGATACTCGGCCCCCGGCGTAGTCAATGCGATCTTGCCCCGGGCGCGCACGAACAGCGTCGTGCCGAGCCGGTCCTCCAGCGCGCGGATCTGATGGCTGATCGCCGCCTGGGTCAAGTGCAGCTCATTGGCTGCCTTGGTGAAGCTCAAATGGCGCGCCGTCGCCTCGAAAGCAAGCAGCGCGTTCAGCGGCGGAATGAAAGAGGCCATGCACGAGGCTTCCGGTGAGAGCCAGACACGGGCGGATTATAGCCGGGGAGGTTTTGCGAACCGGGCGCAATCTGCGCCGTTCATTCGTTATGTTCGCTCATGCATCACGAAACAGCACCCATATCCGTTCGCCGTCCACTTTGGCGGGAAAGGTGCGGACGTCCTGCGTCAATGGCGCGCAAAGCGCCTTCCCCGTACGCACGTCGAACCGGCCCTGGTGCAGCGGGCACTCGATCTCGCCTTCCTCCAGGAACCCGTCGCAAAGCCGGGCATTGCCGTGCGTACAGATATTGTCGGTGGCGAATACCTCTCCGCCGACGTCGTAGAGAGCGATCTCGACTCCCTCCGCTCTCACGGCTACGACATCGTCGTCCGGAAGTTCGCTGCGTGCGGCGATATCGACCCAACGGTCAGTCATGGACAAGCTCCTCAGATTCGTTGCCGCGATCTTAAGCGAGCCGCCCGCTGCTGATAATGCCCTGCGGTGAATGGTCAGTATTGCTGGCCGCAATAGATGCACGGCAGAACCGTCCCCGCCGCGGATTCCGGCGCGGTTGATTCAGCCCGGGAAGGCCGCGGGCACCGCCAGCGCCGGCGGCAAGCGCGGCACCCTTGCGTCGAAGCTATCGAACATCATCTTGCGCAGCCACTGATTGGCCGGGTCGCGGTGGTATTTGGCGGACCAGAATACGTTCAGGGGAATGGGGTCCAGACCGATGGGCAAAGGCGACCAGGCCAGCTCGAAAGGCAGCATGCTGCGGTTCACGAGGCGGCCCGGCAGCGTCGCCACCAGGTCCGTCTCGCCGAGGATATGGCCCACGGCGGAGAAATGCGGAATGCGCAGCCTCACGTTCCGGCGTATGCCGAGACGCTCCAGTTCCTGTTCCGCCATCATGTGGCCCGTGTTGGCGGCTATCACCACGACGTGGTCGGCGCGGCTGAACTCGTCCAGCGAGATCGGTCCCTTGTCGAGCGGATGCCCCTTCCTGAACGTACAGACGTACTGGCTGGACGCCAGGCGGCGCTGGAAGATCCCGGCATTGAGGTCCGGCAGCCATCCCACGGCGAGATCGACCGCCCCCGCTTCCAGTTCGTCCTTGAGATTGGCGGCGTCCTTGCGCACCGTGCTGATGGAAACCCGGGGCGCCACGGTTCCCAGCATACGCATCAGATTCGAAAGAAAATCGATCTCGCCGATGTCCGTCATGGCGATGGTGAAATTGCGCGTGCTCGATTCCGGCTCGAATGTCATTTCGAAATTGATCGCATCGTGCAATAGCCTCAGCGCCTCGCTGACGGGGCCGGACAGGCGCTCGGCGTAAGGCGTGGGCTGCATGCCGCGTCCGGTGCGGGTAAGCAGCTCGTCTCCCAATAGCGCCCTGAGGCGGTTCAACGCGTTGCTCATGCCGGGCTGGGACATGCCCAGGCTGTCGGCCGCCTTCGATACGCTTCCTTCCTGCATCAGCTCGGCGAACACGAGCAGGAGATTCAAGTCGACGTCGCGCAGGTCCATGGCCGCCTCCGGATATTCATTGAGGTGATATCGTACATTTGTGCGGCTTTATTGGTCCACGGGCCGGGCGGGGGGATCATGCGCCTGAACCACCGACCTGGAGCACACGCATGAACATGGAGCCCATTCAGGCCCTCCCCGTCCCGAGATGGGAAGGCGAAGGCTACAGCAGGATTCCCTTCTGGGTTTATACCGACGAGGCGCTGTACCACCGGGAACTCGACCGGATCTTCTACGGCAAGCACTGGAGCTACGTCGGCCTCGAAGCGGAGATTCCCCACGCCGGCGACTACAAGCGCACGTGGGTAGGAGAACGATCGGTCATCGTCGCCAGGACCGACGACGGCTCGATCAGCGCGGTGGAGAACATCTGCGCGCACCGCGGCGCCGCATTCTGCCGGGAGCGGACCGGAAACGTCAAAGAATTCCTGTGCCCCTACCACCAATGGACCTATGACCTGAAGGGCAACCTGGCCGGCGTGCCGTTCCGCCGCGGCCTCAAGAAGAACGGCGAGATCCGCGGCGGCATGCCCGCGGATTTCAAGCCTGCCGAGCATGGACTGAACAAGCTGAACGTCGCCGTCCGCAACGGCGTGATCTTCGCCTCGTTCGCCCACGACATCGAATCCCTGGAAGACTACCTCGGGCCGCGGATCCTCCCCTACTTCGACCGGACCTTCGACGGCCGCAAGCTGAAAATCCACGGGCATGCCCGTCAGCGCATCCCCGGCAACTGGAAACTGATGCAAGAGAACATCAAGGACCCCTACCACGTCGGGCTCCTGCATACCTGGTTCCTGATGTTCGGCCTGATCCGGGGGGACCAGAAATCGAACATCCTGATGGACGCGCACGGGCGCCACGGCGCGATGGCCTCGACGCGGGCGGACACGGGCAAAGGCGACGTCAGCCAGGGCCTGCACAGCTTCAAGGACGACATGCGCCTGCACGACGAGCGCATCATCGATATCGAACGCGAGCAATGGTGGAACGGCCCCACGGTCGTCATGCTGACGCTCTTTCCCAACCTGATCGTGCAGCAGCAGTCCAACAGCATGTCGATGCGGCAGATCATCCCGCGCGGCACGGGGAAATTCGACTTCGTCTGGACGCACTTCGGCTTCGAGGACGATACGCCGGACCTGGAAACCCGCCGCCTGCGCCAGGCCAACATGTTCGGCCCGGCCGGCTACGTTTCGGCGGACGACGGCGAAGTGCTCGAATTCTGTCAGGAGTCCTACGATGCCGGCGACCGGAACCGGGCGACGATCGCCGAACAAGGAGGCCGCGACTGGAGCGACTCGACGCATACCATCACCGAGAACGTCCTGCGCGGCATGTATGCATACTGGCGCAAGCTGATGGAGGTCTAGCCATGCAACTCACCCGACACCAGGCAGACCTGCTGGAGCTCATCGCATTCCATGGCAGCTATAGCGCGTGCCTGGACCAGAACGAATTCGAGCGCTGGCCCGATTTTTTCCTGGACGACTGCCACTACCGCATCCAGGCGAGGGAGAACCACGACCAGGGACTGCCGCTCTGCATCCTGTGGCTGGAAGGACGAGGCATGCTGCGCGATCGCGTCTATGGAATCCGCGAAACGCTCTATCACGATCCCTATTATCAAAGGCACGTGATATCGACACCGTTGATCACCGCCTCGAACGACGATGAGATCGTCGCCGAAACCAACTACCAGGTCATCCGCACCAAGCGGGACCAACCCTCCGAGCTCTTCAATGCCGGACGCTATCTCGACCGGCTGCAACGCACGCCCGGCGGCCTGAAACTGAAAAGCCGAACGTGCGTTTTCGACAGCGAGTGGATCCTCAACTCCATCATCTACCCGCTGTAGCGGCGGCGTTTACCGGGCGCGGCGGCGCCCCTCACCCCACCGAGGCGCCCGAGCGCTTGATCAATTCCGACAGGCGCTCGATATCGCGCTGCATCAGCTCGGCCAGCTCCGCCGGCGAGCCTCCCACCACCTCCAGTCCCAGGTCGAGCAGCTTGGGCTGGGCCTGCGGCGACTTCACCACCCTGGCGATCTCGGTGCTGAGCCGCTCGACGATGGGCTTGGGCGTCCCCTTGGGCGCGAACACGGCGTGCCAGGACGTGAATTCGAATCCCGCCACGCCCGCCTCGATCATCGTCGGCACGTCCGGCAGTTGCGCGATGCGCTTGGCCGAAGTCACCGCCAGCACCTTGATCTTGCCCGACTGCAGCAGGGGCAGCGTGGACGGCAGCTGGTCGAACTTGAACGCCAGCTGGCCCGACACCACATCGGTCAGGCCCGACTGGTTCTTGTACGGCACGTGCAGGAGCGGTACGCCGATGATCTGCGAAAACAGTTCCCCCGCCAGGTGCGGCGTCGTGCCCACGCCGGCCGAACCGTAGGCGCGCGCCTTCTCGCTCTTCTTGAGCAGCGCGATCAGGTCGGCCACCGAGTTCACGCCGAGATTGGGATTGGCCACCAGCAGGCTGGGCACGTCGCCCACCAGCGATACCGGCTCGAAATCCTTGACCGGGTCGTAGGGCAGGTTCTTGTAGAGGCTGACGTTGGCGGCATGCGTGCCGCTGGTGCCCCCTATGAGCGTGTAGCCGTCCGGCGCGGCCTTGGCGACGGTCTCGGCGCCGATAATGCCGCCCGCCCCCGCCTTGCTCTCGACCACGAAGGTCTGCTTGAGCGATTCGCTCAAGGCCTGAGTGATGATCCGGGCGATGACGTCGGTAGTGCTCCCGGCGAAGAACGGGACGACATAGGTGATGGGCCTGGCGCTCGGCCAGGGCGCGCCCTGCGCCCGCCCCACGGCGGGCAGGCTGGCGCCCAGCGCGGCTGCGCCCAGGGTGGCGAGGAAATCACGGCGATCGGTCATGGTTGTTGTCTCCTATCGTTGGAATGGCTGTCGGCAAGCCGACGGCAATCAGTTCAAGTCCGGACCCACTGTCCGAATGTCCAGCCGCCTCCCGTGCCGGCCGGACTGCGCGCGGTCGGCACGTAATCGATCAAGTCGAAGCGGTGGTCCTGGCAGGCGCCCGCGGCCACGATCCAGTTGCGGATCTCACCAGTCGGCGTATCCAGGCGCGGCAGGTTTTCCAGAATCGAACGGTCGTTCTCCTGCAGGCCTTTCAGGACCCGCCTGTCGAGCTCCTCGTCGAGCACGAAATGGCTCAGGCCGCCCGAAGCCACCATCAGCACACGCTGGTCGCCGGGGTATTCCTCGACCAGCGCGCGCAGCGCGGCGCCGAAGTCGAAGCAGCGGCGGCCGGTCGGCCGGTTCGGCGGATAGCAGGTATTCACGAACACCGGCACCATGGGAATCGGCTGGTTGTCCATCACCGCCTTCACCACGTAGGCGAAGCCATGCGGTATCCCTTTCTTGCCCGGCGCGCGCGAGCGGCGCTCCTCGATATAGCCGGACGGGCCCACGCTGCCGCCGTACTCGTCGCGCAGATAGCGGAAATGCGAGATGTCGAAATCGCGGTCGCCCAGGCCCTTGATCAGGTACTCGCCCATCGCCGCGTCCACCGGCACCGACATTTCGCGGTCGCCCCAGCCGCGCTGGAAGGTTTCGAACAGCCGGTGCGCGCCGGGCCGGTGCGATTTCCATGGGATCAGATCCCACGAGTCGCCCCAGTAGATGGACAGCGACGGCATGTTGTCGTCGAAAAACAGCTCCTCCTGGTCGTCGCTGATCACCATGACCACGTCCGGCTTCTGCTCGGCGACGACGTCGCGCAATTTCTGCGCGCCCACTTGCATGCGCTCGTACTTGGCGGCGAATACCTCGGGCGTCAGCTCCGCGGCCAGGCCGGGATCCGCGGCCTGCGCCTCTTCGAGCAACTGCGCATAAGGCGTTATGTTGCCCGTACGCGGGGATTGCAGTTCGGGATTCTTCTGGTCGGTGATTTCCGAATGCTTTTCCCAGTATTCGACTTCCAGGAACATCGGAGGGGAATGCGAGGTGCCAATGGCTCCGAGAAACTTCGCCATGTCTACTCCTGACTCATTTTTTGATGGAGGGTGCGCTCGAACGGGATTCAGGCCCGTGCAGGCTCCCAGTCGTGCAGCAGCGCCAACGGCTCGGCCACCGGTTCGAGCATCCCCTGCGCGACCATGGCCGACACCAGGGCTTCCCACATCCGCGCGTTGGCCCGGCGGCCGTTGGGCAGCGGATCCAGTTCGGGATTGATGCGCTCGAGGTCCGCGATCACGCCGGATGCGGGCGTGCCGTGGGCCGCGAGGTAATCGCGCAGCACCGTCTCGAAACGCTGGCAGACCAGGTCGGGCACTTCGGTGCCGGCGTACTTGGCGTCCATCACTACCAGGTGGTTGGCCGGCACGATGCCGGTCGCCCGGGTCCACGCCGATGCCGATTCCTGCGGATCGGCGATCAGGGTGCGGCAGCCTTCGGGCACATGGCGCAGGCCGATGGCCACGTCCGCCTCGCCCGATGCCAGCAGGCCGTCCAGCGTCTGGCCGCGCCGCTCGATCGCGCCTTCCGGCCGCTTCAGGCCGGGCACCGGGTCGTCGGCGACGAAGACCCAGGTCACGCCCGACAAATCCACACCCAGGTAATCCGACAGGTAGTAGCGCACCCACAGCGCCGTCGGCTGCGCCCAGGTGCGCACGGCGATCCGCTTGCCCGGCAGGTCCCGCACGTCCCGGACCGCGGAGTCCGCGCGCGCCACGATCTGGCCCAGCGCATACTGGCGGAACGGAAAGACCGGCAGCGCGATCAGCGGCGCGCCGGCCTGGCGCGCGATCAAATAAGATGTCGGCGACATCTCGCAGACATCGTAGGCGCGTTCGCGCAGCATGGCGCGCATCGCGGTCAGCAACGCGCCTTCGTAGGTGGCGATCCTGAACGTCACGCCATCGTGGGCTTGTTCGTCGAACAGAACATCGTTGTACTCATACCGCCGCAAGGCGGTCACGAGCGTATGGTCAGCCATCGTGTGCAATCTCCGGACACGGCCGGCACCGCGCCGGCATGAGAGGGCGGAGTGTGCACCGCGGTCCGCAGCGCGTCGATTGAGGAATGCAGCCAATACGTTGACAGAAAGGTTAATCCGCGCCAACCGGGCGGCTTTGCGAGGACCGCCCTGGCTTTGTATTTATCGCAAAACTGCTATGCGGCCCCCACTGTCCGGCGGCGCGCAATGCCTGGAATACTTGACCGATCCCGGACACCGTCCGCCCATCCCTCTTCACAGCAGTGGAACCACGCATGGCGACTACCGATACCTCTTCCCGCCACGGCGGCCAGATCCTCGTCGAAGCGCTGCGGCGCAATCTGGCGGATACCGTCTATTGCGTCCCCGGCGAGAGCTACCTGCCCGTGCTGGACGCCCTGGCCGACCACCCCGGCATCCGCACCATCGTTACCCGCCATGAAGGCGCGGCCTCCAACATGGCCGACGCCTACGGCAAACTCACCGGCCGCCCCGGCATCGCCATCGTCACGCGCGGCCCCGGCGCCACGCACGCGGCCAACGGCGTACATACCGCCATGCAGGACTCGACCCCCATGATCCTGTTCGTCGGCCAGGTGCACGGCGACGCCAAGGAGCGCGAAGGCTTCCAGGAACTGGACTACCGCAAGGTCTTCGGCGGACTGGCCAAATGGGCGACCGAGATCGAGTCCATCGAGCGCATCCCCGAGATCGTCAATCGCGCGTTCAGCGTGGCGCAATCCGGCCGCAAGGGTCCGGTGGTCGTCGCGCTGCCCGAAGACGTGCTGTATGGATCGGCGGCCGTGGCCGACATCCCGCCGGCACGGATCGCCGAAGCCGCTCCCGATGCGGCCGCCGCGCCCGAACTGGAGAAGCTGCTGCGCGAGGCCCGGCGCCCGCTGGTCGTGGTCGGCGGAACCGGCTGGACCGAGCAGGCCCAGGCCGACCTGCGCCGCTTCGCCGCCGCCTACAACCTGCCGGTGGCGGCTTCGTTCCGCCGCCAGGACATCCTCGACAACCGGGATCCGCACTACGTCGGCCAGATCGGCCTGGGCATCTCGCCCGCGCTGACGCAGACGCTGCGCGAGGCCGACCTACTGATCGCCATCGGCAGCCGGCTGTCCGAAGTCAGCTCGGGCAGCTACGAACTGGTGCGCAGCCCCGAACCCACCCAGCGGCTGGTGCACGTCCATGCCGACCCCGAGGAACTCGGCCGCGTCTACCGCGCCGAGCTGCCCATCAACGCGTCGGTGGCCAAGGCCACCGACGCCTTTGCCGAACTGCCCGCGCCGGCCGGCGCGCGCCCCTGGGACGCCCATACCGCCGCGGCGCGCGCGGCCTACGAGGCCCACAACGCCCCGCTGCCGCGCAACGACGCGCTGCGCGGCGTGGACCTGGGCGCCGTGGTCGCACATTTGTCCGACACGCTGCCCGAAGACGCGATCATCGCCAGCGGCGCCGGCAACTACACCGTCTGGGTCCATCGGCACTTCCGCTACAAGCGGCTGCACACCGAACTGGCGCCGGTCAACGGCGCCATGGGCTACGGCTTTCCCGCCGCCGTCGCCGCCAAGCTCGCCCATCCCGAACGCACCGTGGTGTGCTTCGCCGGCGACGGCTGCTTCATGATGTACCCGCAAGAACTGGCCACCGCCATGCAGTTCGATGCCCCGGTCATCGTCATCGTCGCCAACAACGGCATGCTCGGCACGATACGCATGCACCAGGAGCGCGAATATCCCGGCCGCGTTTCCGGCACGCGCCTGGCCAACCCGGACTTCGTGGCGCTGGCGCGAGCCTTCGGCGCGCATGCCGAACGCATCGAACACGAAGCGGATTTCCCGGCCGCCTTCGAACGCGCCCGCGCATCGGGGCGGCCCGCCTTGCTGGAACTGCTTACCGACCCGCTGCAGATCACGCCGCAGGCGCGGCTGGCCAAGGACTGAACGCCTGGGCCGCCTGGCCGTCCGCGGGCTGCGGCACCGGGCGGGCTCCCGGCCAGGCCCCCTGCTCCGCCAGCCTGGCCGTGACCGAACGGATCAGGCGGGTGAGCGGCCAGAGATCGCGGGCTTCCATGTCGGAGCGCCCCAGCACCAGCGAAATCGCCCGCTCCACATCCTCGCCCGGAATGGGGAAACCTTGCAGCCGGCCGCACGCGATGTCGTCGGCCACCGTCGCCAGCGGCAGCACCGAGCAGCCGCAGCCTTTGTGCACCAGGTCCACCGTCAGCGCATTCGAACCGTCGCTTTCCAGCGCGATCGTGGGGGCGTAGCCATGGCGCGAGGCCAGCGCCTCGACGAACACGCGCAAGCCGTGGCGCGTGCTGGGCAGGATCAGCGGCAGGCCTTTCAAGCCATGTTCGCAAAGGTGCGCCTGCGTCACCGGAAAGCCCGGCGGCGCCAGCAGGTAGAGGCGCTCCAGCAGCAGGGGCTCGTACACCATGCCGCCCACGTGCTCGGGGCGGTAGAGCACCGCCAGATCCAGCGCGCCGGATTGCAGGTCCGCCAGGATGGTATCCGCCAGGCCCTCGGTGAAATGCACCTGGCTGTGCGGGAAATGCGCGCGTAGCGCGTGGAACAGGTCGCCGAACAGCGCGCGGGCAATGGTGGGCTGGGCGGCGATGCGGATGCGGGCGGGGCCGCGCCGGGCGGTGCTGGAAACCGCCGTCCGCGCCGCCTCGAGCGAGCTGCCCACCTCGCGCGCATACGTCAGGAGCACTTCGCCCTGGCCCGTCAGCGCAACGCCTCTGCCATTGCGGCGGAACAGGCGCACGCCCAGGTCTTTTTCCAATTGCGCGATACGGCGGCTGACATTGGACGTGTCCAGGCCGTCGGCCAGCGCAGCAGCGGAAAAGCTGCCGGTATCGGCCACGCGGGTAAAGAGGGCGAGGTCGTCGGAATTCATCGGAGCGGGTCAGGAAGCCTGGACAATCCCGCCTAGCTTAACCCAGCGCCGGTCTTCCCCCGCGGTCTCAATGCGTGCGCGTACGCGGATCCGCCAGCGTGTCCGGCACGGACAGCATAGGCGGCCGGGTGCGGGCGGGCTTTGTGCGCGCCAATGGCGCCTCGACCGGCGCAGGCTCCGGACCGAAGGCGCGCGCGGTCTGCGCCATCCGCAGCCGCAGCCGCTCGACTGCCGTAGCCACGCATGAGACCGGCAGCAGATATTTCCAGGAGACCTCGCGCAGCCAGCGCCCGGGCATCAGGGGCGGCGCGGTGATCGCCAGAGCGGGAGCCCAGCCCGGCCGCCAGCGCAGCGCGATGCGCGGCCGCAAGGCGAGCGAGACGGCCGGCACGCCCACGTTGGAGGCCAGGTGCGCCAGGCCCGAATCATTGCCGACGAAAACACCCGCGGTCGCAAGCCAGGCGGCCACGTCGGCCAGCGATGCGTACGCAACCAGCCGCTCGCCCTGCGCCTCGATCCAGTGCCAATCGGCACGCTCGCAAGGAGCGACCACGAACCACGGCTCGTAGCCCTGTTTGCGCAGGCGCCGCGCCAACGCGAGGAAACGGACCGGCAGCCACTGCTTGTGGAGGTCGCTGGCCGTGGGATGGATGATCACCCGGTTGCGGATGACCACGCCCGCGGCGCCCAGCGGCACGACCAGGCCGTTGTCCCGGGTGGGATCGGCAAGCCCGAAGCAGTCGCGACAGACGTCGAGCTGGATGTCTACCATGGGCTTGACCTGGCGATAGGTCGGCCAGTGGTCCATCACCCACGCCCGCGGGTGCCAGGCGCGCGTATCGCCCACGACGTCGTTCGCGTAGGCGTGCAGCACGAGGTCGTAGCGCGAAAGTTCGCCGCGCGCCTGTGCGGCGCCCAATTCGGGCCGGATGTCGACGCCGGGAAACCACTCGCGCATGGCGTCCAGGTGCCTGCTGAACACCGTGACCGCTATGCCATGGCGCATCAGGTTGTTGACCAGCACCATCGAGACGAGCGTATCGCCGATACGGCGGGACATCACGAACGCGACGGTCCAGTCTTGCTCGATGGGGTGGGAAGGAGAGGTGGGAGTACCCGACATGTCATCTCATAATGAAGTGACCTCAGGTTTAAATAGCATGCGCATCCCGGCGCAACGCATGCAGTTCGTAACCAAGCATCGGCCGTCCGGCACTGCTCAACCATGCGCATCGGCCATGGCGCGGCGCTTCGCTCCGCACGCCCCGCGGCGGGGCGCAACAGCTGGAAACATCAATGCTTCGCGCCGAGTCCCAACAGCGACCAGAACGAACGTTTGCGGGTGCGGCGGTTGCCTTCGTAATCGCGCTGGGACGCCTTGGCGAATGCTCCGAACGGCTGCGCCGCGCGATAGCGGTCCAGGTCGTAGCCGGCGGCCAGCGCTTCCCGGTAGTAGCGGTCGAACAGCTCGGCAAGATCGGCGCGCGGATGCGGCAGCACCTTGCCGTCGAACCAGTGCTCGCGGCCTTCACGCGCCAGCCGCGGAAAGGCGTACTTGTGGGTGAACTGCGTCCCCATGTCGGAGTAGTGCAGGATGCGAATGGCGTGGCGCGCTTTCTCCTCGCCGTCGATATTGTTGTAGTCGGAGTGCATGGGCTCGATCAGTTGTCCGGCATGGCCGGTGAAGTGCCGCATCATGCGCTGGTGCGCATCGGGATCGGCGCGCAATTCTTCGATGGCCGGCAGTTCGGCCTGGGCGGCGGCGCAATCCCACACCGACACGCAGAAGCGCCAGGACGTCTTGCGCCCCTTGCCCGTCAAGACCTTGCCGGGGCCGAAGGGCATGCGCCAGAGCTCGGCCAGGTCGCACAGCACGACCATGTCGGCGTCCATATAGATGGCGCGTCCCTGGTAGCCGCAGAATGCCGGCACGCCCCAGCGGAAACCCGAGAAAGGCGTGGCCCAGGTTTCCGTGCGCCAGCCCAGCCCGCGCTCGGGGTCCGCATACCAGAAGCTGGACGGATCGCGGGTCAGACGCATCCATTCGATGTCGATAGGCAGCGAGCTATGCTTGCGCGCGCTGTATTCGAGCACCATCATTTGTTCGAGATCGCAGTCGTTCGGATCGCATCCGACGAAGAGCTTGATCCGGTCTTCCATGGCTTGCCTCGGTTTCAAGTGGCTGGTGCGAAGGCCGCGGCGCCGCCCGGCGCCAGTGCCCGCCAGTCGAGCTGGCGGAACGGCTCGCAGGCCAATGCGCCCTGCGGCGACAAATTGACGATTTCCACGCCCGATGCACGCAGCAGCGCCGCGGCCTGCGTGAACGAAGGCAGGATGTGGTCGGGCAGGTAGAGGTCCAGCGTCGTCGGCAGGCTGTCGCCGGGAGCCTCGTAGAACCGCGCCGCGCCGGCGGCATTGTTCAGGTCGACGCCGTGCAGCACGATCTGCGAAAACCCCAGCCAGGCCATGATCTGCAAAGCCGTGTAGGCCACGGTGCCGACGTCGAAGACGCCCTTGCGTATGTCCCGGCTGAATCCCAGCGCGCGGCCGGCGTCGAACACGGCCAGTTCGTCGTCGGCATGATCGTGCCGCACTTCTTCCATGGTGCGCGCCGGCAACAGCGCGCGGCGCTGCGGATTCTCGATCAGGAACAACCGGCATCGCAGCGCCTCGGCCGGCATTTGCTGCAGCACGTGCCACAGGCATAGCGGCGTGGTGAACAGCAGCAACTCCGTCGAGACGATGCGGCGGACCAGTTCCGGACGCGCGCGCACGAACCCCGTATCGTTGAAGCAGTAGTAGTCGAAGCGCACCGGATGGCGCTCGGCCAGCGCGATCGCGCCGTTGACGCCCATGACGTGCGACAGCCTCAAGCGGCGATAGTCGATCTCGTTGATCGACGGCCCGCTGGCGATGATGTGGCCGGTGCCGTGCGCGCAGCCGCGCTCCACCTGCGCATTGGCCAGCGGCAGCGGCTGGCGGCGGTAGGCATAGCCGGACAGGTTGCCGGCACCGTCCCGGCCTACCGCCACGTGCGGCCACAAGCGCTCGTTGTGGCGATAGCGCGGGCCGCGCCCGTAGCGGTAGAGCAGCTTGAACGCGGTGTTGGCGAAGCGGCGGGAAACGGACATAGTGCAAATCGTATTCATGACCAAGCCGGGGCATCGCGCTGCCGGGGCTACCATGCCTTCGATCATAATGGGCCATCGCCCATCCCACGCCGCGAAGCGGCCGCCGAACATGAGCAATCCGATTACAAATGCAAAAAAACGTATTTATCGCTGGATCAAGTACCGCCTGAAGCGGCCCGCTCCGCCTCCCCTGCTCCGCGGCTTCCAGGGTCCCGCGGTCGTGGTGGGTTCCGCGCCGGTCTCGCACCGGCCTGACGGGCTCGACGACACCTACTGCACCATCACCATCAACGGTTCACAATCGGCGACCGCGCGTTGGGGCATCGCGGTCCCCGACATCACCATGATGATGTTCAACCAGATCGAAGGCACTGCCTACAACCCGCGCGAAGTCCGGCGCGTGCTGCGCGGACAGCGCACCCGCGCCCTCTACCTGCTGCTCTGGCGCAAGAACGAGCGCGAGCGCCTGGAGCGCGGCCTGGCGGCCTTCGACTACGGCTACGACGACCTGTACATCGTCGACCGCTACGAGCGCATGGCCTTGCTGGACAGGGTGGCCGGCATGCTCACGCTGGAGATCGATGCGCCGTCCAAATGCTCCAACGGCATCAACGCTGTGCTCTTCGCCCTCCACCATGGCGCCCCGGCGGTCATCCTCACCGGCATCGACCCCGGCTCGGCCGGCCATGCCTACAACGACACCGGGATGGAAAGGCTGCACGTCCACATGGACAGCGTCGTGCTGCAGCGCCTGCTCGCCGCGGGACGGCCAATCTACACCGCCGATCCGGAAGTCGCCGATGCGACCGGCATTCCCTTGTGGACCGGCGAACACGCGCGCCGATACGCAGCCGCTCGCCAGTCCGGCTCCTAGCCGGACTGCTGCCGGACGTACAGGAGCCGATCGCGCGCGGCAAACCACTCGTCCGCGTAGTCGTCCTTCCGGTATTCCTCGAAATACGGCCCGCCGTCGGTAAAGTGGACCAGCCGGGCATCCGGCCTCGGCGCGTACTCGTTGACCAGCCAATTCCAGGCGGCCGGCAGTTCGCCGATCAGCTCGTCGGACTCCAGCCACTTGAACTGGTGAAGTTCCAGGCCGGTGGCGGTATTCACGTAGTCCGGGTCCAGCCGGCGGCATTTCCCGTTGTTGAACAGCACCACGCTGGACCAGTTCTTCTTCCGATACCGGGTCTGCACCTGGCCCAGGAACTTGCGTTCCCCGATGGGCACGTAGTCGTGCTTGACGCACATAGCGGCAAAGCGCTCGTCGCGCAGCGACCAGAGTTCGGCGATGTCGGCGCGCGCCAGCATGTCGCAGTCGATGAACAGCGACCAGCCTTGGTAGCCGCTCAGGTAGGGCACCAGGAAGCGCGAGAAAGAAAATTCGGTCGATTGCAGCGCGTTGCGCTCGCGCCGGAAAACGCGATGCAGGGTGTTCAAGGCAACAGGAGTGAAGGACACCGGAATGGAGCTACGCTCCAGGATGCTTTGGCAGAGCACGTGGTAAGCGACGGCTTCCTGGCTGTCGAAGCCGATGAAGATACGAGCGGTTTCAATCATGGTGCGGGGTGCCTGGCTTCCGTGCGGAGTGCTGCGCTGATCTGCCCCGGTACGCCTGTCGCGGGAGCCTTGCCTGCTCATCTGTAGCGGGCGAAAAAATTGTAAGGCCGACATGGCGGCAAAACCCGGCCGGGAATGTGACCACGCGTGAGAGTGGCAACCGGTTCGCGCGGCGGGCTATGGTCGCGCGCAAGGCAGGCAGAATCGTTCGGGTGGCGATCGTGTGTCGGCCTACAGCCGCGCGAAGCGCCCCGTTCCAACGGCCCGATCGTCCGGAGACTCCGCCATGCCCGACACGCCCGAAGTCCGCAAAGGCCAATCGCCCGGCCCGATGGCGCGGGAAGACTTCCGCGCGCGCTTTCTGCGCCGCTTCTACGATCCCGCCTTCCGCGGCGAGGATGCCGCCATCGCGCGGCTCGAGGCCATCGCATGGGACGCCTACTGCGAAGGCCGCAAAGCCCCCATCACCGAAAAAGCCGGCCCGGGCCATGCCGACCCGCAATACGACCTCTCCGTCGAATGGCGCGACGCGCGCGACCGCATCGAGGCCGCGCAGCGCCGGCAGCGCGACCCCGCCACGCCGTCGCGCGTGCTCCTCATCGTCGGCGCGACCCGCAACGACGGCACCTGTCCCGGGGAGATATCCAAATCCTGGCGGCTCGCGCAGATCGTGCGCGCCGAGCTCGAAGCCGGCGGCATCGCGCCCGACGTGCTCGATCTCAGCCGGCTCGCCTCCGAATACCAGCGCATCATCCATCCCTGCAAAGGCTGCGTGTCCACCGCCATGCCGCTGTGCCACTGGCCCTGTAGCTGCTACCCCAACCACGCGCTCGGGCAGTCCAACGACTGGATGAACGAGATCTACGAGCGCTGGGCCGCCGCCCACGGCGTCGTCATCGTCACGCCCACCTACTGGTATCAATCGACCAGCTCGCTCAAACTCATGATCGACCGCCTCGTCTGCGCCGACGGCGGCAATCCGGACCCCACCTCCACCTCGGGCAAGGATCCCGCCAAGGCCAAGGCCCTCGAAATGCAGGGCTGGCCGTATCCCAAGCACCTGGCCGGGCGCGTCTACGGGCTCGTGGTGCATGGCGACGTGGCCGGCATCGAAGGACAGCGCCGGGCGCTGGCCGACTGGCTCGACTGGATGGGGCTGATCGCGGCCGGCGCCAGCGGACGGCTGGACCGCTACATCGGCTACTACGAGCCCTATGCGACCAGCCACCAAGCCCTGGACCGGGACGAAGGCGTGCAGGAAGAAACCCGCAACGTCGGCCGGGCAATGTGCCGGGCGGTGGACGCGCTGCGGGCGGGGCGGCTCGCCGTGCCCGACGAGGGGCTGGAATCGCCCAGGCAGAAATAAGAGGCAAAAGCCGTCGCAAGGCGGATACGTGACGCATGCGCAGCCAGGCATCCGCGGCGCCGAGCAGGCCTGCGGGCCCGGCTTGCGGCGGGTACGGCGCTTGCTGTCCTGCCATCGCATGCACACGGCCATTACCGTCGCCGCCTGCCCCCATCCTCGACTCGACAGTTATGGAGCATCACATGAACAAGTCCACGATCCCCGTCGAACAGCGCGCCGCCCTGAGCCTGCTGCTGGACGATCATCGCCATGCCAAGCGGCTCTTCAAGCAGTTCGAAAGCGTGCGCGGCATGCAGGAAAAAAAGCAGATCGCGATGGAAGTCTGTCAGGCGCTGGAAGTCCACACGCAGATAGAGGAAGAGCTCTTCTATCCCAAGATCCGCGCGGACGGCGGGGAGAAGTTCGCGGATCTGCTGGACGAAGCCAAGGTCGAACATGCGTCGGCCAAGGACCTCATCGCGCAGATCCAGCGCGCCGGCACGGCCGACGAGCTGTTCGAGGCCAAGGTCAAGGTGCTGAGCGAATACATCGCGCACCATGTTTCGGAAGAAGAGGAAGAGCTCTTCCCCAAGGTCATCGCCAAGAAAATCGATCTGAAAGAACTGGCCGAAGAGATGGCCGCGCGGCGGGAGGAATTGATGGAGACCGCGCTCGCCTGACCCGGTCGCGCCGCGCCTACCATTCCACGATGGCCGGCGCGGCGGCGGCTGCCGCGCCGGGTCTTACGATGCGTGGGCCGGCTGCATCGAGGCATCAGGCAGCGTGGCCACGTCGTAGCCGTAAATCCAGTCCACAGGCAGCGGCAGCGGAGGCGGGTTCAGCTGATTGTTGCGGAACTGATCGCGCGCCTGGCGCTGCACTTTGGAAGCGCGGGGCTGGCGTTCCCGCTCGTAGGCCGCGAGCGCAGCCAACGGGTCGTCCCGCCCGCGATCGATATAGTGCGCCAGCGCGTAGCCGTCCTCCATGGAGATGGCCGCGCCCTGGGCCAGGGTGGGCATCATCGGATGCGCCGCGTCCCCCAGCAGCGCGATCCTGCCTTGCACCCAGGCGGCCAGCGGGTCGCGGTCGCGGATGCCCCATTTGTAGACCTCCTGCGCACGCGACAGCATCTGCAGCATGGCCGGATGCCATCCCGCATAGGCCGTCAGCATTTCGCCGATGTCGCTGGGCACCGCCCAGTTTTCCTCGGCCCAGTCGTCGCTCGACACGCGTCCGGCGAAGATGTTGAGCAGTTCGCCGCCCCGCAGCGGATAGAACAGCACGTGTCCCGACGGCCCCAGCCAGCCGGTGTACTCGCTGCCGTCCATGGGGACCGGCAGCGAAGACGCCGCGGCGCGCAGTTCGTCCATGGGCAGGATGATGCGCCAGCAGATCTGGTTGGTGAAACGCGCCTCGCGTTCGCCGAACAACTGGCGGGCCACACGGGAATGGATGCCGTCGGCGCCGATGACCACGTCGGCCTCGACGTCGCGGCCGCCCGCCAGGCGCAGTACGGCTCCGGACGCCGTCTGCTCCACGCCCACGCATTCGGCCCCGGTATGGATGGCCCTTTCGGGGACGCGCGACGCCAGCAGCGCATGCAGGTCGGCCCGGTGCGCGGTGTGATAGCTGGCGCCGTATTGGCGGCGCATGGCTTCTCTCATGGGGACCCGCTCGCGCACGGCGCCGCTGTCCCAGGTCAGCGACAGCCTCACCGAAGGCTCGGGCGCGAACTTCCTGAATTCGTCTTCCAGGCCCAGGGCGCGCACGACCTTGACGGCGTTGGGCGCCATCTGCAGCCCCGCGCCGACTTCGCCCAGGCTCGCTGCGCGTTCGTAGACCTGGACGTCGAAGCCGCGCTGGTGCAGCGCCGCCGCGGCGGTCAGTCCTCCTATGCCCGCCCCGGCGATCGCGATGCGCAGCGGACGGCGTGATGTACTAGCTTGCATGATTCTTCCAATCAAGGGATCGACGCCTCCCGCCGGGAGGCATGTTGGAGCCGAGCGTGCGGCCTGGCTTCAAGGCTCGTCCACGCGGATGTTCGCGGCCCGGATGACCTGCTCCCAGCCCTTCCTGTTGTCGTCCAGGAAACGCTGGAAAGCATCGGGCCCGCCATTGAAAGTCTCCGAGCCCTGCTCGACGTAGCGCTTGGCCGTGTCCGGCTTGCCCATGGCCTTGTTGATCTCGGCATTCAGGCGCGCGATGATCTCCGGCGGCGTGCCCCGGGGCGCCATGACGCCCAGCCAGCCGACCGCTTCGTACTGCTTGATGCCTTGTTCCTGGGCGGTGGGAACGTCGGGCAGCACGTCCAGGCGCTTGACGCCGGTCACGGCCAGCGCATTCAACTTGCCGCTCTTCACATACGACAACGCGCCCTGCAGATCGCTGATCAGCAGATCGGACTCGCCGCTCATCACCGACATGACGGCCGGCGCGTATCCCTTGTAGGGTACGTGCACCATGCTGATCGACATCTGCTGCCCCAGCCGCTCGACCGCCAGATGCGAGAAGCTCCCTATGCCCACCGATGCATAGCTCAGCTTGTCGGGATGCTTGCGCGCGTACGCCGCCAGTTCGCTCATGTTCCGGGCAGGCACCGAGGGATGCGTCACGATGACGCCGGGGACCACCACCGCCAGCGCTACCGGCGCCAGGTCTTTGTCGGTGTCGTAGGGCAGCTTTTTGTACAGGGCCGGATTGGTGGAAATATTCGTGCTGCCCAGCAGGAGCGTGTAGCCATCGGGCGCGGCCTTGGCCACCGCCGACGTGCCGATAATGGCCGCGCCGCCTGCCCGGTTCTCGACGATCACCGACTGCCCCAGGCTGCTCGACAGCTCCATCGCGATCAGCCTGGCCGTGGCATCGGCCACGCCGCCGGGGGCAAACGGCACGATGAGGCGGATCGGCCGCTCCGGATAAGCCGCTACTGCGGCGCCCGCCGACAGGCACATGCCCATTGCCACTACGAAACTGCGTCCAAGACTCTTCATGTCTCCATCCATCTGCGTAACGGGTTCAACTTGAATTTATACAATGTATAATTTAATGATATAATGTATAAACAAATTATATGACTACACTACGCGTGTCAACCCGCACGCACTGCGTGAATTCACCATGCCGCCCCCCAAATCCCCCCGCGAGCCGCGGCGCATCAAGTCGATCGAAGTCGGATTCAGGATCCTGCGGCTGCTGGAGCAATCGGGAGAAAAGCTGCCGCTGCGCGACATCGCCGCCGGCGTCGGCATGCCGCCCAGCAACGCCTACCTGTATCTGGCCAGCTTCGTATACGAAGGCGTCGCCGAACAGGACCCCGCTACCGGCCGCTACGGGCTCGGCCCCTTCGCCGTGCAGTTGGGCGGCGCCGCGCTGCGCCAGTCCAGCCTCGTCGAACGAGCCAAAGACCTGCTGACCCAGCTGCGCGACCAGACCCGCAACTCCGCCTCGCTCGCGGTATGGGGCAACCGCGGCCCGACCATCGTCTTCCACATCGACGGCGCCCAGTACGGTCCCATGGGCATACGCGTGGGCAACGTCCTGCCGGTGCTCAGCACGGCGACCGGCCGGGTGTTCCTATCCTGGCTGCCGGCGGAACAGACCGGCGCCCTCATCGAACAGGAACGGGCCGCGAGCCTGAGCCTGGCCGGCAGCTTCGATGCCCGCATCCGCAACGCCGGCATCGACGAGATCGCCGCCTCCGTCCGGGCCGCGGGCTGGGCGCAGACGGATCCGTCCATGGCGGGCGGTTTCGCCGCGGCGGCGGCGCCGGTGTTCGACCAGACCGGGCATATCTGCGCGGCGGTCACGACCATCGGGCCCGAGCGGCAGGAGGCCGGGGCCATGGAAGAAATCGGCAGGAAACTGAGGGAGGTCGCAGAGGAGTTGTCGAAGCGGCTGGGCGGCGGGCGGAGATAGCGTTGCCAGGGTAGGATCGTACAATTCCACCTATCCGATCGAGCAGTCAAACCGATGCCGCACGTTCCAGAAAGAAGGCCTGAATCGCTGGGCCAAGCCGCCTACCGGCAACTGCAGGAAGCCATCGAGACCGGCGCCCTCAAGCCGGGCGACCGTGTCAGCGTGAACGCGCTGGCCGACCAGCTCGCCATCAGCCGCACGCCTGTGCGCGAAGCCATCGCCTGGCTCGAGACCGACGGCCTGATCGTGCACCAGCCCTATCTCGGCCGGGTGATCGCGGAACTCGATCACCAGATGGTGAACGAACTCTATGCGCTGCGCTTCGTCCTCGAACCGGCGGCCGTCGGCATGGCGGCCAAGAACGCCACCGATGCCGAGATCGACGTACTGCGAGAAATGATCGCTTTCGAGCGTTCCGTGCTGGACGACCCCATTGAACGGGAGCGCCACAACCGGCGCTTCCACAACGCGCTGTACCGCACCGCGCACAACCGCTACGTCATCAGCACGCTCAGCGCGCTGCAAACGCCGATGATCCTGCTGGGGCCGGCCACGGCCAGCGACCCCAAGCGCCTGCTGGACGCCTATGCCGAACATACCGAGCTGGTCGAACGCATCGCCGCGCACGACGCCGAAGGCGCGCGCGCGGTCATGATGCGGCACCTGACCGGCGGGCAGCGCGCCCGCGTCAGCTACCTGCTCAATCAGCAGCGAAGCTGACCGCCGCCGGCTCTCAACCGCCCACGACGATGCCCAGCTTGTCGATCAGCCGGGTCCACTGTTCCAGTTCCGCGCGGATGAACGTCCCGAACTCGGTCGGCGTGGTGAGAGAAGGCTCGGCGCCATGCTCCATCATCTGCTTGACGATCTCGGGATCCCGCAGCGCGGCGTTCACATCCGTATTGAGCTTGGTCACGACGGCGGGCGGCGTGCCGGCCGGCGCGAGCAAGCCGAACCAGCCCACGGCGGCGTAACCCGGCACGCCCGCCTCGGCCACGGTAGGCAGCTTGGGCAGCGCCTTGGAGCGCTCCGCGCTCGTCACCGCGAGCGCTTTCAAACGGCCGGTATCGACGTAGCCCATCACGGTCTGGGCGGGCGCGAACATCAGGCTCAGCGTGCCGCCGAGCAGGTCCGTCACGGCCTGGCCGGTGCCCTTGTAAGGCACGTGCATCATCTCGATGCCGGCGACCTCCTTGAACAGCTCCACGGACAGGTGCGAGGCCGCGCCGACGCCTGAAGAGCCGTAGGTCAGCTTGCCCGGCTCGGCCTTGGCCTTGGCGACCAGTTCCTTGATCGTATCGATGCCCAAATTGGGATTGACCACCACCACGTAGGCCGAGGCCGATACCAGCGAAATCGGCGCGAACTGCCCGACGTTCTTCTTGTCGAGCGACGCGGTCGAACTCATCATCAGGGTATAGCCGTCGGCCGCCGCGCGCGCCACGTAGTTGGCCCCGATATGCCCGCTGGCGCCCGGCCGGTTGTCGACGATCACCTGTGTTTTCCAGACCTTGGTCAGGTGCGCGCCGAGAATCCGCGCCAAGGTATCGGCGCCGCCCCCCGGCGGGAACGGCACGACGATCGTCACCGGCCGCGATGGAAAGGCCTGCGCCTGGGCGTGCGCTGGCAGCATGGCCAAGGGCAGCAACACCGCCGCCACGCAGGCCGCGCGGCGCGCCGCGCTCGGCGCGCGCTCTTGCCGGGACCGCGAACGGCTCGAATCGATTGTAGATTTCACGATATGTCTCCTCCGATGAAAACAGCCGCCAGCAGCGGCGCTCGTTGTTCCGGGACTGCGCCCGGAAAGTTCAGCGCGCCGCCACGATGCGCGTGCGCAAGGCCATAGCGGGCTCCTCGAACGCGCACTCCACGACGTCGCCCGGCTTCAGGAACAGCTCCTCGGCATTGGGCTTGCCCACCGCCACGCCGCCGGGCGCGCCGGTGGAAAACATGTCGCCCGGCTTGAGCGGCAACAGCCGCGAGAAATGCTCGATGATGTCCGGCAGCTTCCAGATCTGGTCGGAAGTATTGACGCGCATGCGCTCCTCGCCGTTGACGCTGCACGTCACCCAGATGTCGTACACGTCGCGCACTTCATCCATCGTGATGATGTACGGCCCCAGCGGGCCGAACCCGGGCGCGTTCTTGGCGGTCCAGAAGCGCGATCCCGAAGCCACCTCGCGCTTTTGCGTATCGCGGCAGGTCAGGTCGTTCAGGATGGTAATGCCGGCCACGTAATCGAAGGCGTCCTCGCGGCGCGCGCGGTAGGCGGGCTTGCCGATCACGAACACCAGCTCGGGCTCGTAGTCCAGGCGCGGCACGTCCACCGGCCGCTCAACCTCGGCATCCTGGCCGACCAGGCAGGCGTTGAGCTTGATGAAGCCGGTGGGCTCCTCGGGCAGCTCCTTGATCAGATCGGTGCGCTTGAGCTCGGCGAGGTGGGTGCGGTAGTTCTTGCCCACGCACAAGAACTTCTCCGCGTCGGGCAGCGGCGGCAGCAGCCGGACATCTTCCAGGGCGTAGGAATGGCGCCCGCGCAGCGCGGCGTCGCGCGCCGCCGCATCGAGCAGGCGCCGCGCGCGCGCCAGGCCGTCATCGCCCTGCTCCAGCAGCGCGCGCATCGAGTGCGCGAAAGCGTCTTCCGCCGGCTCCACGGCAGCCGCGCAGCGCGCCAGGTCGAGCATGCCGCCCTCGCACAGCACGCCGACGCGGGCGGCGGAAGATTCGGCGGGGACGGAAAAGGTGGCGAGTCTCATGCGAAAAGGGCCTCATCAAATTATCGACCCGGCTCATCCTATTCCGGAATTCAATTGAATTCAACTGAATTCAATCATGAGAACGCCCTGGCCTGCTGCGCACGGAACGGCCGGGATTGAGAGATTTCTGGGCGAAGGGAAAGAGACGGCCAAGAGGAATAAGGGCCGGGATCGGAGGCGGCGTCGGCGAAGTCCGGTCCGCCGTCCCCTTTGGAGCCACGCTCAATCCGGCAAGGCGTAAGCCACCAGATAGTCCCCCATCTTGGTGCCGAAGGAGCCGTGGCCGCCCGCCATGATCACCACGTACTGCTTGCCGCCGACGGCATAGGTCATCGGCGTGGCCTGGCCGCCGGCGGGCAGGCGGGCTTCCCACAGCAGCCTGCCGCTGCCGACGTCATAGGCGCGCAGATAGTTGTCCTGCGTAGCCGCCACGAACATGACGTTGCCGGCGGTCGAGATGGGGCCGCCCAGGCCCGGCACGCCGATCTTCAGCGGGGGCAGCTGGAACAGCTGCGGCAGGCTGTCGCGGATGGTGCCTATGCGTTTTTTCCACACGACCTGGTTGCTCTGCAGATCCACGCCGGCCACATAGCCCCAGGCCGGCGCCTTGCATGGCAGGCCCAGCGGCGACAGGAAGGGGCCCAGTTCCACGCCATACGGCACGCCGTACATCGGCTGCACGCCGCTTTCCGACCCCTCTTCCTTCGTCCCTACCGTGCGGTCCGGATCCTCCGGAATCAGCCTGGAGACGAACGGCAGCCCGATCGGGTTCATCAGCGCCACCTGCCGGTCCTGGTTGACCGACATGCCGCCCCATTCGAACACGCCCAGGTTGCCCGGGAACACCAGCGTGCCGTTCTCGGACGGCGGCGTATAGACGCCGTCGTAGTTGAGGCGCTTGAACATCACGCGGCACATCAATTGGTCCAGCATGGTGGCGCCCCACATGTCCCTGTCGGTGAGCTTGTCCTGAGGCGCCAGGTTCAGCGCCGAGAACGGCTGCGTGGGCGCGTAGCGCTCGCCCCGGGCCTGCGGGCCCCGCGCCACGCTCTGCGGCACGGCCTTTTCCGCTACCGGCACGATGGGCTGCCCGCTGCGGCGATCCAGCACGAACACGTTGCCGGTCTTGGTGAGCACGTAGATCGCCGGCACGGTCCGGCCGCCGTCCAGCGTCACGTCCATCAGCGAAGGCTGAGCCGGCACGTCCATGTCCCACAGATCGTGATGCGTCGTCTGGAAGCGCCAGATCAGGCGGCCGGTCGTCGCATCCAGCGCCAGTACGGAATTGGCGTAGCGTTCTTTCAACTGATCGCGGTTGCCGCCCCAGATGTCGGGCGTGCCCACGCCGGTGGGAACGTAGACCACGTCGGTTTGCGCGTCATAGGCCAGCGGCGCCCAGGCGTTGGGCGAGTTGGGCGTGAACCGCGTATGTTCGCCGGGCATCGCGTTGGGATCTTCCGCGCCGGTGTCGAACACCCATTTCAGCGCGCCGGTGCGCACGTCGTAGCCGCGGATCACGCCGGACGGCTCCTGGCTGGAGAAGTTGTCCGTCACCGAACCGCCGATGACGATGGTCGATGCGGTCACCACCGGCGGAGAAGTCGGGTTGTAGCCCCCCGGGTAGGCATGAGGCATGCTTTTCTGCAGGTCGATCTCGCCGTCGTTGCCGAAATCGCCGCACTTCCGGCCGCTGTCGGCATTCACCGCGATCAGCCGACCATCGTTGGCAGGCAGCAGCACCTTGCGCGGGCAGACGGCCGATACGGCGCCCTCGGCCTTGGCCGCGCTGGCCGGGAAACGCTGCGCATTGCCGGCGTCGTGATACGCCACGCCACGGCAGGTCAGATGCTGGAACGTCTTGTCGGCCTTCAGCTTCGGGTCGTAGCGCCATAGGCGCCGGCCGGTCGCGGGATCGAGCGCGTCGAGGAACTGGTGCGGCGTGCACAGGAACAGCTTGTCGCCGATCTTGATCGGCGTGACCTGGTTGGTGGTCTCGGCCGAATCGTTGTCGGTCCTGAAATCGCCTGTGCGGTAGGTCCATGCGACCCGCAGATCCTGGACGTTCCCTTCGTTGATCTGCGCCAGCGGTGAATAGCGCACGCCGCCCTCCGTGCGCCCGTAGGCCGGCCAGTCCTCTTCGGCCACGCCAGCCACCGGCCGAGTCTGCGCCGGCTGGGCCCGGCTGAACGTGCCGTGGGTTTCCTGCGGGTCGTCGACAATGCCGTAGCCCAGTACCGCCAGCATGCCCGCCATCGCCAGGCCGATGGCCGTCTTGGCGGGCCGCGGCGCGATGAAACCGCGCGTGGCCGGCGGCAGCAGCAGCCACAGTCCCAGCAGGAACAGCACGTCGTAGCGCGGCGCCAGCGCCCAGAAATCCGCGCCGGCTTCCCATATCCCCCAGAGCAGCGTCGCGGCCAGGATCAGCGCGTACAGCCACAACCCCGCCGTACGGTTGCGCCGCAGGCACCACGCGCTCGCCAGCAGAGCCACGCCCACGGCGGCGTAATACCACGAGCCGCCCAGCGCCGCCAGCCAGACGCCGCCGAACAGCGAATACAGCGCAACCAGGAGCAGCACCAGCCAGCCAGCCGTCTGGGCCGCGCTTCTGCGGGGATGGATCGCATTCATGAAGTCGTCCTTTGTGGAGTCATCACAATCGGGAAATCATCACACAAGCATTGCCGCTGCATATCTTGGCAGTTCGGCGGCGCAGGCGCTATAGCGCGGCGAAGCAACCTGCATGTCCGAACGAACGGATGCCTGTGATTCGAACCTGCCCTACGATTCGCGGACCTTACCGAGTGCAACGCCCATTGACGCTCGCGGAACGCCGATCGCACCATGCCGGGAACGGCGCCGCTGCTGCCAAGGAGACCCCATGACCGTCAAGCCCATTCCCGAAGGCTTTCACACCGTTACGCCCTATGTGAGCGTAACGGGGGCCGACCGCTTCATCGAATTCCTGAAGAACGCTTTCGATGCCGAGGAACAGTACCGGCTCGATTCCCCGCGAGGCATCGGCCACGCGCAGGTCTCGATCGGCGACTCCAACATCATGATCAGCGAGAAGTGCGACGAATGGCCGTCGCATCCGGCCTCGCTGTACCTGTACGTTCCCGATGTGGATGCCGTGTACCGACAGGCGCTGGCCGCCGGCGCGACCTCCGTGACGGAGCCGGCCGACCAGTTCTATGGCGACCGCAGCGCGGGCGTGCGCGATGCATTCGGCAACACCTGGTGGATCGGGACCCACATCGAGGACGTGCCGAACGAGGAAATCGCCAGGCGGGCGCAGGCCTTGTTTGCCAAGAAATCCTGAATGCCGCCTACGGCAGGGATGCCGGCCGCGGGCCCGCGGCCCCCGGCACCGCGCCGAAAGTCTCTTTGCGCACGCGGCCATCCGGCCAGCCCAGTTTACGGGCAGTCGCTTCGACTGCGCTTATCAGGCGATCCGGCCCGCACACATAAATGGCGCTATCTCGGGATGCTCCTTCCAGCAAGGCCTCCAGGTCGAGGCGGCAGCCGGCCTCGTCGCCCGGATGGAGATGAAGCGCGGGGCCCAAGCGTGCCTGGAGCTCCGGTAGAAAAGCCATGCAATCGCGCGAACGGCACGCATAGTGCAATTCGAATCGCCGGCCCAGCGCCTGCAGCCGATAGGCCATCGCCATGAGCGGCGTAACGCCGATGCCTCCCGCGATGAGCAGGGACGCCGGCGCGTGCTCGTCCAGTTCGAAATCGTTGACCGGCATGCTGGTGGCAATGCGGACATTTTCATGCAGCGCCGCGTGGACTTCCTCGGAACCCCCGAGCGACGGTTTCGCCAGTTGCACCGCGATCCGGTACACGCTCGGATCGGCCGGATCGTTGCACAGTGAATAGGAACGGGCGAGGCCCGACGGCAGCATGAGATCCAGGTGCGCGCCGGCGGAAAAACCCGGCAGCGGCGCGCCCTGGGCATGCTCGAATTCCAGTGCGAGGATAGCGGCAGCGGCCATGTACCGGCGCGTCACCCGCAAAGGGAGCATGCCGGAATCCTCCGCCGGAGACGTTTCGTCCAGCAGGATCTGCACCCGGCCGTCGTCGATCCGGGCGGGCCATCTCTTGACCGGTTTCGTGCAAGGAGCGGACGTCGGCGCGCCGCTCGACAGATCGAAACGGCCGCCATGGAACGGACATTCGATTTCCCGGCCGTCCACGCGGCCTTCGGACAGCGACCCCGCGCCGTGCGAACATCGATCGCTTATCGCATGGATCTCGTCGCCCTGCCTGACCAGCGCGATGGCCAGCGTTCCAACATGCACCCGGCGTGGGCGCCCCGGCGCCAGGTCGGCCAGGCTGGCAACGGTATGCCAGCCGGCGGACACGGCGGCGGGCGGCGAACGGCCGGGTGCCTGGCTCGCGCTCGCCGTGCCCGCGCGATGGCGACCTTGCGGGGCATCAGCGCGCGCATCGCGGGGGCCGCGGCCCAAGCGTTCCCTCCAGGCCCGATAGGTGCCGTGAAATCGGCTTTCGTCGCCGACGGTGCGGGGGCCCAGGGTCCAGTCCTCGGAGACAATGCCCAGCTCCTGTTCATACGGATTCGTCGCCGGCAAACGCGAACGGTCCATGCCGCGCAGATAGCCGAGCGTCCAATCGGCCTGGGCAGCTTCCAGCCCGCGCTGGCTCAGTTCGTAGACGACGCTGTCGTCCGGCGTGGCGAAGCCGCCCGCGCCGAAGAAATCCTCATAGTCGCGAATGCGTGCTTCGCGCAGATCGGGATCTTCTCCCACCGGCGCCAGGCAGCGGACTTCCATTTCCGTCAGGTCGGCCCGCAATGGCCGAATCACTCGCAAGATCAGGCTGGAAACGTTTTCCACGATCTGCAGATTGGGAAAAATGGTGACATTGACGCCGTAGCCTGCCCAGCGCGTGCCCACCTCGTCCAGCGCGCGCGAATAGCTCGCCTTGCGCCGCTCCAGCAGCGTGGGCGTGACGCGGGCATTTTCGCGCCATTGCACTGCGTGCCCGCCGCGAAACCCGAACGAACCCTGGATGTCCTTTTCCTCGGCGGAGGCCTGCCCTTTGAGTTTATCGGTGGCGCGCCGGGCCAGCAGGTCGATGTACGAGGCGTGGGTATAGCCGAAGTGGTAGATATCCAGCGCGTTCTCGATCTGCAGTTTCCAGTTCGCACGGAAGGTATAGCGCGTCGCCCCGGGCACGAACTCCATGCCATCTGCGCCCTTGTCCAGCGTCAAATCGAGAAACTTCTTGGCATCGCCCAGATGGGCCTCGAGCTCCGGAACATCCGGAGACAGGCTGGCGAACAGGAAGCCGCGGTAATTGGCGAAGCGGGCCACGGGCTGCAGATCGGCAAGGCGCGGGTTCAGCGCCGGGGGGTAGCAGCCCTCTTCCTTCTGCGTGAGTTCGGCGCAGCGGCCGGCGCTGTCGAACACCCAGCCATGGTAGCGGCAGCTATGGTAGCGCTGGTTGCCGTTCTGGTGCGGCACGAGGACCATGCCCCGGTGGCGGCAGGAATTGATGAAGCAATGCAGTTCGCCCGCGTCGTCACGGGTCAGCAGTAGCGGATATCGGGAGATGGCGACGGTCTTGTAGTCGTTCGGTCGGGGAAGCTCCGAGGCCAGGCCGACGAAGACCCACCCCTTCTCGAAGAACTCCGCCATTTCCAGCTGGAAAACATCGGGGCTGGTGTATACGTCTCGATGGACGCGGAAGACCCCGTCCTCGGGACGATCATCGATCAAGGCCTCGATGTCCACGGGCGAGCGCACGGTTTCGTTCATGGAAGAGGCCTCACACGCAATGAAAATCTATATAGGTCGCGACGCGATCGTTCAACAGCTGCACCGTCTTGCTGGCGATGCGCAGTCCGTCTCCGGTGCGCCGCAGCACGTAGTCGTAATGGCCATAGAACACATCGTCCCGATAGGTGGGGATGTCGTAGCGCCTGACCATCCAGGTGGCGCTGACGCGGTGCTCGTCCCGTGTGCCGTGCGCGCCGAGCACTTGCACATTGCTGACGAAATGCGCGGTGCGGGGCAAGGGCTGGGTCGTCGGCGTCTGCCCCAGCGTGACGCGGCGCACGCGCTCCGCGATGCGTTCGCGGGGCTCGGCGAAGATCAGCGACGCTTCCGTTCGAGGATTGGTCACCGTTTCATGGTCGGCGCGCCAGGCCGGCACCCAGAACCGGGCGTCCGGCTCGAACAGCGCCAGCCATTCGTCCCATCGTCTTTGGTCGAGGCACCTGGCCTCATGGAACAGGAGAGTCTGGGCGTCCTGCTGCGCCAGCGGTGGAGAAGATGCAGTCATGAGTCAGGGAAGTACGAATGGCGGGCGTTGGCGGATGGCTTCGGCCGCGGCTATTCGGGTTGCAGGCCCGCAGCCTTCACCATATCTGCGGTGGCCGCGACTTCCCCGCGAATGAACTTGGCGAAATCCTGCGAGGTATTGGCGACCGGCTCCAGTTCCTTCGACGTCATGTGCTTGGCGATGAAGTCCGGCCGCTGAACGATGCGGGTCACGTCGTTGTGGATTTTCTGCAGAACCGCCTCCGGCGTGCCGGCGACGCCGAACAGGCCATACCAGATGACCGACCGCGCGTAGGGCATGCCCGCCTCGGCCGTGGTCGGCACGTCCGGGAACGAGGTGGAGCGGCGCTCGGCGGCGATGGCGAGCGCCTTCAGCCGGCCCTGCTTGATGAGCGGCGCAGCCAGGCTCGGGCTGGTGGCAGTGAGCTGCACGGCATTGCCGGTGACGGCGGTCAGGGCCGGGGCAATCCCCTTGTAGGGCACGTCGAGCAACTCGATGCCCTCGCGATGGGCCAGGGTCGCCATCAACAGCTGTTCCTGCGAGCCATTGCCCGGTGTCGAGAAGCTGATCGCGCCGGGCGAGCGCTTGGCCGCGGCCACGAGCTCCTGCAAATTGCCGAACGGCGTTGCGCTGTTGGCGATGATGAACTGCCCGGAACGGGCCACCACCGTGATCGGCGTGAAGGATTTGTCCGGATCGTAAGGCAGCTGCTTATAGATGAAGCGATTGCCGACCACCGTTCCCGGGTTGGTCATCATCAGGGTATAGCCGTCGGCTGAGGCATTGGCCACGCGCTCGGCGCCGATGATGGAGTTCGCGCCCGCGACATTCTCGACGATGACCGGCTGCCCCCAGAGCGGAGACAGCTCGGCGGACAGGGCCCGCGCCATGATGTCGATGCCCCCTCCGGCGGGAAAGGGAACGACGATGCGGACAGGTTCTTTGGGAAAAGTCGCCGCCAGCGCCGCCATGGGCGACAGGGCCGCCGTACACAACAACGTGCTGATCAGGGTTCGGGTAATAGGCATGGGCTGTCTCCTCTTGTGTGGTCGGTCTCGGATGGCGGACGGGATCCCGGTGATGCCGCCACCGGCTTCGCATTCTAATTAATATTGCACAAGTGTCAATATATTCCACATAGGACTATATTTTCGAAACGAAGAAACCCTGCGGGCGGCCGCCGGGCGAACGGCGATGGCCGAGGGCCGGCAGGAGCCGGCCCTCGGTGCAGCGCTTGAAAGTGTCGTATGAAAAGAAGCGCGGCCTGCGCGGACGTCAGGCCAGCGTCGCGCCCATCTGCTCGGAGACGGAACGCGTGGAGGCGAGCAGTTGCTCGACGACTTCCGGGTGATGCTGGGGCGTCAGGCCGGGATTCTGGGAAACCAGGGTAATGGCATAGACCATCGTGCCGTGCCGATTGAAGATCGGCGCGCACAGAGCATCCACGCCGTTCCGGAGCTCGCCGGTGGCGTAGGAATAACCTTGGGCGCGGATGTGCTCGGTGGCCTGCGCCAAGGCTTTCTTGCGTTCGGTCCGCGTACCGCTCCCGGCAGGAGCAGGACGCGTCTCGAACTCATGCTGCACCGCTGCGTCGAGCATGTCCTTGGGCAGATACGCGGCCCAGGTGCGGCCCGTGGAGGATCCCATGAGCGACAGGACCCAGCCCTCCTGGACGCGCACCACGACGTCGCTCGGCCTGCCCAGCCACCGCAGCACCGTGGGGCCGTTCGAACCCCATACCGTGACGTGGCCATCGGCGTCGATGTTCTTGACCAGGCGAGCGAGCTCTTCGGTTGCGGCGGCCACCCCGTCGATTCTTCGCAGGGCCGCAAGCCCGAGCTTGAGCGCCATGGGGCCGAGATCGTAGCGGCCGCTGCCTTCGTCCTGCTTGACCAGCCCCGCCTCGACGAAACTCACCAGATACCGGTAGACACTGCTCGTGCCGCGCCCGACCGCCGCCGCGATCTCGCGCAAATGCATGGGCTCGCTGTGGGCCACCATGACCTTCAGCACGTCGAGGCTGGACGCCGTCGATTGGATGCCGCGCGGGTTGGCGGTCTTGGGACGGCCGCGCGAACGGGGCTTGGCTGGATTGGAGGGCTGGTCTTCCATGCTGTCGTCGTTGCCGCCTTAGGGGTAAGCCTGGGCGCGATGATAATGCATGGCCGGCACTCGCACCGGACAGCCCCGCCGGCGGCAGGCGGCGTCAGATCGTCATGCCTCCATCGACGGCGAAAACCTGGCCGGTGGCGAAAATCGATTCGTCGCTGGCCAGGTACAAAACAATCGGCGCGATTTCTTCCGCCTGCGCGAGACGCCCCATGGGCTGGCGCGCCACGAAATCCCTGCGCGCCTGCACCGGATCGGAATAGCTGTTGATGCGATCGCCCAGGGACGGTGTATCCACGGTTCCGGGCGCGATACAGTTGCAGCGGATGCCCTCGCGCACAAAGTCCGCGGCAACCGCCTTGGTCAATCCCACCACGGCTGCCTTGCTGGCGCCGTAGATGAAACGGTTCGGCAAACCCTTCAGGCTGCCGCATACGCTCGCCATGTTGATGATGCTTCCAGAACCCGCCGCGAGCATGTTGGGCAGCACGGCCTGGATTGCCCAGAACTGGGCACGCACGTTCAGGTTGAATGCAAACTCCCACTCCTGGTCGGTCGCCTCCAGGATGGAGCCATTGTGGACGACGCCGGCGCAGTTGAACAAAACGTCGACGCGCGGCATGGCTTCGACGAGTCTGCCAATGGCCGCCTTGTCCGTGACATCCAGCGTGGCCGTGGTGACATTGGCGACGCCTTCGTAAGCCTTCAACAAAGCAGGGTTGACGTCGGTGGCCAGGACCCGCGCGCCCTGTGCGGCCATGGCCAGCGCGCTGGCCCGGCCGATGCCTTGGCCTGCTGCGGTCACGAGTGCGGTTTTATCTTTCAAGCGCATGAAGACTCCGGAATGTCGTCGAAGTGCACGATCGGTTGAGTGGATGACGCAAGCCGCGCGGCAGCGCGCGCGCCCGCCGGGAATCAGGGCATGTACTGCCCGCCGTTGACCTCGAGCACCTGGCCGGTCACATAGCCCGAGAGCTGCTCCGACGCGAGATAGACGAACGCGCCGGTGCATTCGTCCACCGTGCCCAGGCGCGCCATCGGAATGCCCTGGCGCAGGGTTTCGAGCTGTTGCGGCGTCGAGAACTTGGCGTGCAAAGGCGTCTGGATCACGCCGGGCGCGACGGCGTTGACGCGGATGTTGCGGCTCACCAGTTCCCGTGCCAGTCCCTTGGTGGCCACGCTGATGAAACCCTTGGTCCCCGCGTACATCAAGGCGCCGGGCCCGCCGCCGGTATGCGCGGCGACGCTGGTCACGTTGATGATGCTGCCGCCGTGCTTCATGTGCCCGACCGCGTGTTTCGTGCACATCATCATCGAGCGCACGTTCAGATCGATGATGTCGTCGAACGACTCGTCGGTCAGTTCGGTGATCGACAAGCGCTGCAGCATCGTGCCGGCGTTGTTGATCAGCACGTCGACCCGCCCCCAGCGGGCGGCCGCCTCGGAAACCACGCGCTCGCACTGCGCGCTATGACGCAGGTCGCCCTGCAGCGCGAAGGCTGCGCCGCCGCGCTCCAGAATGTCCGCCACCACCTCATCCGCGGCGGATTTGGAGCGGTTGTAATGCACCGCGACCTTGGCGCCGAGCGCGCCCAGGGCTCGCGCGCATCCCGCACCGATGCCGGTGGAGGCGCCGGTAATCAACACCGTCTTGTCTTTCAGATCGTTCACGGAGGAGTCGTCCCAATCAGTCCATGGTCAGATTTATTTGCTGGGCCAGCTTGGTAAACCTGTCGATATCCTGGTCGACCGTCTTCTGGAAATCGGCCGGCGCCTCGCTCAGATCAGCCGGGCTATAACCAAGCTCGAGAAGCCTTTTCTGAATCGCCTCGGCCTTCATCACTTTGGAAATCGCGGCATGCAGCTGTGCTTTTACGCTCTCCGGCGTGCCTCCTGGAACGCCGAATCCCTGCCATGAGCTGAAGTGAAAGTCAGGCGCGCCGCTTTCGGCCACTGTCGGCACGTCCGGGAAAATGGGAGAGCGATCCTTGGAGGAAACCGCCAAGGCCTTCAATTTCCCGGACTTGACGTGGGGCACCGCGCTGGACAGCGTCACCCATGCCAGATCCAGTTGCCCGCCGATGAGATCTACCAGCGTCGGGCCGCATCCCTTGTACGGAATGTGAAGGATCTGCATATCGAATTTGATATTCAAGGACTCGGCCGCCAAATGTCCAGGCGTGCCGGCGCCGCACGCGCCGTAGGAAAGCTTGGCGCCTTTTGCCTTCGCCGCCTTGACCACATCGGCAAACGACTGGTACGGCGATTGCGACGAAGTCACCAGCAGCTGGGGCGCATAGGCCACGATAATGACCGCATCGATATCTTTTTTCGGATCGAACGGAATGCTCTTGGTAATGGCGGCCGTTATCGCATACGTATCGTTCATCATCAGCAACGAGTGGCCGTCATTGGGACGGGTCGATAGATAGCGGCTACCGATGACCCCACTGGCTCCGGGCCGGTTTTCGACGATTACCGACTGGTTCAGGACAGTGCCCAGAGGCTGGGCGACGAGACGCGCCAATAGATCCGTTCCCCCTCCCGTGGGCCACGGAACCGTGATCTCGATCGGCTTGCTGGGAAAGCTCGCGGGCGCCTGAGCCTGCGCGGCGCCGACGGCGCCTAGACATAAACAGAACATCGCGGAAGAAAGACGGTTTGCCCAAGGCTGCGTTTCGAATTGCATTTCAGAACTCCTATCCTTACATCGAACAAAGTTGACTTTCCCAATGCCTGGCCCTCGAAACGAGGACGACCAATTGAAACCAGCCTTGCGGCAGGGTCTACGCGCTCATGACATGCGGGGCAAACAACTCCTCCACCTCGTGGCGCCTGGATGTGTATCCTTGTTCATGGCAATACCTGGTAAACGCGTCCAGGGTGGCCCTGTTCTTTTCCACTCCGTATGGCCAGCAATCCTCTCCGAATATGCGTTTCGTTTCAGCTATGGCGTACTGCAATGCAGGCAGCATGAATCTGGAATGCCCGTCGAACATCCGGTCCGGATCCGCCTCTTTCTTGGCCAGATCGAACAGCTTGTAAAGGCTTTGGCCTATCCACGGATGTCGTTCATAGAGTTCCCGCTTGACCACCAGCACGTGCCTGATCGGGAAAATTTTCGTCTCCCGGTAATATTGAATTTCGTCGTTTTTGTATTTCTCGAAAAGACGCGAGACATGAGCCGCGCGCTTATAGGCCTGGGGCGGCCGTTCGGAAATGAAAGCGTCGATGTCGCCGGCGTCGAGCAGTTCTTCCATGCTCCGGTTCCCTTCGAAAACCTGCAGGCTGACCGAAGCCGGAATCCTGTCCGGCGGCACCTTGTTCTTGCTTACCCAATGGATCGCGCTCAAATCGACCTGGTACTGGTCTTGCAACAGCCCCCGCGCCCAGAGTGTCGTGGATCCAAAGTAATTGCCTATCCCGACCCGCTTTCCTTCCAGATCTTTCGGGGCCCGGATGCCAGCCCTGCCGTTGATATACAGGGTCGAATGCCTGAAGGCCCGCGACAGGAAGACAGGCAGCGCGATCAGGTCCGTCCTGCCTTCATCCAATCCGATGACATAGTTGGTCAAGGGCATCTCGGCGGCATCGAAGATCCGGTAGCGAATCGGCGCAAGCCAGGAGCTGTCATGATCCACGATCTCTTTCGTCACCAGCTCCATGCCTTCGGGCGCGAGACTTCCGTCCAGGACGCCACGCGTCCGGTCATACCTGATACACGCGAGAGATAACTGAAGTTTCTTGGCCACCTGGATCCCCTTTCTCCGCGCTCAGCCTGCCTTGGCCGTCACGTCGATCTCCACATTGAACGTGAACAATAGCTTCGCCCCCACGAGCGTCCGGACGGGATACGGTTCCTTGAAATATTGCTTGTACACCTCGTTGAACGCAGCAAAATCATTGAGGTCGGTAAGGTATACGGTGACCTTGACGACGTCCTCCATGCTCGACCGGCATTCGCCCAGAATCATCTTGACGTTTTCGAGCACCTGCTTCGTTTGGGTCGCGATGTCTCCTTCGATGAATTGCCCCGTGTGCAGATCCATCGGCGTCTGTCCGGACAGATAGAGAACGTCCCCGCATCTGATTGCCGTGGTCAATGGCGGGCCTGCCTTCTTTCCGCCGGGTACATTGATAAACTCTTTCATCTTCGTCGACTCCAGTTTTCTACTCGGTTTCAGGCGCTTACCGTGTCGCCGGCCACGATGCGCACGATTTCCTCGATGTTCGGCGAATAGCGGTAATCTCTGCTCTTCGTGTAACTCAGGAAGGCGCCGGCCTGCAGGCCGTGCCTGCTTTTCTCTATGGGCAATTCGATTCGGACAGGCTCCCTGAAAACGCACATCGGATCCTCCCCGTTCAGCACCTTGTTCATTTCTCGCGCAAGCATCCTGCGGAATTGCACGATCCCGCGGTCTGTCGCGCCCAGATGCTCCTGTGTGCGGTCATTGATGGCTCCCTGCGACTCCCACATCATGATGTCCTGGCCGTCCACGTAATCCTTGATATATTCCCCCCGCTCGTCCCTGATCGGAACTTCGTAGGAAGTCGTCGGGTAACCTTCCGGTATCTCGACCCCTTCCGCCGGGTGAAAACAGTTGTACCAATAATGCATGGTCGTGGTGTCGTCCATCGGGACGCGGATCTGGAACTGGTTTACCCGGGTATCTCCGACGAGAAGCATGTTTGGAAAAATGAACGGATGTCCGGTCGTCCAATCCGTCGACTCGTCCTCGGCCTGCCCTTCGAGCAGCCGTTTCTTGATGATGCCGTATTCGAATTCTTCGAAAGCGATCTTTACGTGGTGCTTGGAAAAGGTGTCGAAAGGGGGGTCGCTGCGGCCCTTCTCCTGCTTGTAGAAATGCCCATGCAGCCATTCCACATGCACGGGATCCAGGGTGTTTTCCATGATCTGCAGCCAATTCACCGGAATCGCCGCATACCCGATGGTCTTGATTACGTTGCCGCCCTCGAAAAGCTCGAACGCAGGGAACTCCGGCAAGGGTGCCGGTCCCAGATAGGCGAACAACATTTCGCCCCTCTCGATTACCGGATAGGCCTTGACAGAGATTCTTTGCGTACTGCCTTCGGGTTCGTTCGGCCGATCGATGCATTTCCCGTCCGCATCGTATTGCCACCCGTGGTAGGCGCAGCGGATGCCCTCATGCTCGATGATCCCGTACTCCAATGAAGCTCCGCGATGCGCACATTTCTTGTCGACCAGGCCGAGCGTGCCGGCTCTGTCGCGATACAGCACCAGTTCTTCGCCCAGGATCCTTACTTTCTTGACGCATTCGTTCTTGAATTCGGAACTCAGGCCAACCGGATGCCAATATCTCCTCAACAATTCGCCCATGGGTGTGCCTTTGCCAACGCTGGTCAAGGTCCTGTTCTGCTCTGGCGTCATTCGACTCAACTCCTCACTCTTCTCAAAACACGGATCAACACAGCTCTTCATTCAAATCCGAAACAAAGGCTCGCTCCAATGACAGATCGGACTGGATCAAACCCTGCTCACGGCAGTATCGGATCAATGTTTCGATCTCAAGCCTGTTGTTGGAAACGCCATAGATCCAGGGGTCCCTGTCGAATACCTCTTGCGTCTCTTCCACATAGGCATGCAAGAGCGGAAGGGAATATTTCAAATGCCCGTCGAGCGCCATGCTGGACAGGGTGGCCTTCTGCTTGGCGCGGCAAAAGGCGTCATACAGGCTCTGGGCCACCCACGGGTGCTCGTGGTGAATGTCCCGTTTGAGCACGACCGTGTGTATGATCGGAAATATCTTGAACTTCTCGTAGAAACGAAGCTCTTCCCGATGAAAATCATCGAATAAAGGCGCTATCCTGGAATCGCCAGCCTGGAATAATTGCGGCGGCTGCCCTGCATTGATCAGGGCATCGATCTTTCCTTCAACCAGCAATTTCTCCAGGGAGTCTTTGCGCGACAGGTAGTGGATCTCCAGATTCCCGGGAAGGTCGATTTCCATGCCTTTCAAGGAAATTTCGTACAAATGCCACTTCAGCTCGCCGGGGGAGATTCCATATTGATGCTGCAGAAAGCCTCTTACCCATACGGGTGTAGTCGGATCGTAGAAAGACAGGCCGACCCTTTTCCCTTTCAGGTCTTCGGGCCTGCTGATGCCCGAGGCGGGATTGACATAGAGATTGGCATGGCGAAATCCTCTCGAGAGAAAAACGGGAAGAGCGATCAAATCGGCGCTGCCCCGGTCGATCTGGATCAGATAATTCGAGATGGACATCTCCGAAACATCGAAGAGGTTATTGCGCGCCTTCCTCCACGACCAATAGATGTCGTCGTCGCCGAACGGCAGCACATTCAAATCGATCCCGAACGGCTTGACTTCCCCGTAATAAAGAGGATATGTGCGGTCGGATGGCAAACAGGACAGGGATAGATCAAGGTTCATACGCACCTTTTTCCTCCGACATCGAGGGAATCTCTTGGTCAGGTCAGGCAACAGACTTGGAGAATCGGGAAGAAGTCCTCCCGCTCATGCGAGTGCAGCCGTGAAGCCGGATTCTGGATCGGGCGCGAAGGCCGGTCCAATATCGATTGACCAATCTCTTAGTCGAGGCACGTATAACGCATGCGCGCACGGGCTGGCCGCGAACCGGGCCTTTCCCGGGTGCGGATGCGTGGGCTATGGCGAGAAGGGAGTTTCCAGGTTCCGTGTGGCAGCGGAGGGGGAGACAGCGCAGGGCCGGGCGGCTCAGCCCCCGGCAGACCCGCCCGCAGCGACGTCGGCGGCGACTTCGGCGGCAACGTCGACGAACAACTGCGTAACGGAAGAGGCATTCGCACGTCGCCAGACCACTCCCACCATCGACCTCGGCGAGTCCAGCAGGGTCTTGTAGACGACGTTCTTGTGGTCGGCGTAGCGAACCGCTTCGGGCACCAGCGTGATCCCCATGCCGGCGCCGACCAGCGCAACCGCCGAATTCGCGGACGAACTGATGTCCAGGAGCTTGGGCGTAAAGCCCGCGTGCTCACAGATCGCCTCCATCGAATCGAACAGCCCCACGGGGCGGCGGCTCGAACTCAGGAACGTCTCGTCCTTCAGGTCGCGCAGCCTGAGCCTGCTCTTGGCCGCGAACCGGTGCCGCTGCGGCAGCACGACGACCAGCGGCTCCTCGTACAGCTCTTTGAAGACGAGTTCGGAATGCGACACCGGCAACCGGATGATCGCCACGTCGACGAACCCGCGGACCAGCGCCTCCACCTGCCGGTCGAAAGGCGACTCCAGCAGCTTGATCGTGACCGCCGGGAAACGCTCGGCGAAGATGCGCACCACGCCAGGCACGATATGGTGGCTGGTCGTATAACTGCAGCCCACGCTGATACTGCCCCGCTCCCCCTCCGAGATGAGGCGGGCACGCGCGACCATTTCGTTCAGTTCGTCGATCCACGGGGAGAGATGCTCATACAGGTCGCGGCCCGCGTTCGTCAGCGAGACCGACCGCTTGTTGCGCACGAACAGCTGCGCGCCGACCATCTCCTCCAACTGCCGGATCTGCTGGCTGAGAGGCGGCTGGGACATGTTGAGGCGGAGGGCGGCGCGGCTGAAGTGAAGCTCCTCCGCCACGGCGATGAAATACCTGAGATGACGCAACTCGATCATGAGCTTGGAGATCCGCGTGTCGGTGGTGCGATTCCGCCCCAGGCCACCAAGGCTTCCGTTCCAAGCAACGGCATGGTGCCGGGGGAGACACGGTCGACCAAGTCGGCGCAGGGCGCGAAGCGCCGAACTGGAATCATCGTAAAACAAAAAACCCGCGTCCTCCTGGGAGAATCGCGGGTTTTTCCGACTTCTTGGACTGCATGTTCTTGGTGCCGTCGGCGAGACTCGAACTCGCACAGCTTTCGCCACTACCCCCTCAAGATAGCGTGTCTACCAATTTCACCACGACGGCTTGCGTGAGCCCGCTAGTATACAACACTTGCGTGCTCACGTGTGGAACGGACTCAGTTCTTCGGCGCTTCGGCGGGAGCGGCAGGCTCGGGCGCGCTGGGCACCGACGCGTCCGGCTGGCCGGCCGAGGGAGCCGGCGCGGCGGCGCCCGGGACGACCGGGATGGAGGCGTCGTCGCGATGATTTTCCATCACGCCGCCTTGGGACACGGCCGGGGCCGGGCGGCCCAGGTAGGCCAGCGCGGCGGTGGCGACGAAAAAGACCACGGCCGCCCATTTGGTGATGCGCGACAGGAAGTTGGCCGCGCCGGCGGCGCCGAACAGGCTGCCGGCGGAGCCGCCGCCGAAGGCGGAGCCCATGTCGGCGCCCTTGCCTTGCTGGAGCAGGACCAGCACGATGATGGTCAGGGCGGAAATGACCTGCACGATGAGCAGGACGGTCATAAGGACAGACATTCAAACACTCCGGGTTGTGGCGCCCGCCTCGGCGATGCGCAGGAATTCTTCGGCTTGCAGCGCGGCGCCGCCGATCAGGCCGCCATCGATGTCCTGCATGGCGAACAGGGAAGCCGCGTTGGCGGCCTTGACGCTGCCGCCGTACAGGACGCGCACGCCGGGGCTGCCGGCCTGGGCGAGCCGGGCGCGGATGGCGGCGTGGACTTCCTGGGCCTGTTCGGGGCTGGCGGTCTTGCCGGTGCCGATGGCCCAGACCGGCTCATAGGCCAGGACCATGGCGCCGACGGCCTGGCTGCCCAGGGCGAGCACCGGGGCGAGCTGCTCGGCGATGACGTCCAGGGTCCGGCCGGCGTCGCGCTCGGCCAGGGTCTCGCCCACGCAGACGACGGGGGTGATACCCACGGCCAGCGCGGCCTGGGCCTTGGCGGCGACCAGCTCGCTGGTTTCGCCGTGCATGGCCCGGCGCTCCGAGTGGCCGACCAGGACGTAGCGGCAGCCGAATTCGGCCAGCATGGGGCCGGCGACTTCGCCGGTGTAGGCGCCCTGCGCATGGACGCTGATATCTTGCGCGCCCCAGGCGATGTCGGAATCCGTCAGGGCGGATTCGGTCTGGCTCAGGTAGGGAAACGGCACGCAAACGCCGACGTCGCACGCGGCGGCGCCGGAAGACTGGTTCCAGGCGCTGCGGATGGCCGACAGCAACTGGCCGTTGCCGGCCAGGCTGCCGTGCATTTTCCAGTTGCCGAGCACCAGGGGGCGGATGTTCTGTGTAGTTGTCATCGACAAGAAGCGGGTATCGGTCGCGCTGAGCCCAAAAACCAATAAAACGCGCGCGGGCAAAATGTCGATTGTATCGGCTTCCGGGCCTGGTCTGCAGCGGTGTCGTAAAAAATGCCGCTGCGCAGCGGGGCTGCCCCCCCGAGGAGGCGTTTTGCCTTGGGTCGGCCCGGCGGCAAAAAAGCTGCCGCGGATCTTATCCTCACCCGGGGGAACGAACTTTCAAACGGTCAGCACGATCTTGCCGACGTGCTCGCCCGCTTCCATCATCGCGTGCGCCTTGGCGGCATCCTTGAGCGGGAAGGTCGCGTGCACGACGGGTTTGAGGCGCCCCGCCTCGATCAGCGGCCAGACGTGCTGCTTCAGCTGCTGCGCGACTTCGCCCTTGAATTCGGCCGAGCGCGGGCGCAGGGTGGACCCGGTGATGGTCTGGCGGCGGCGCAGGACGCGGTTGAAGTCGATCTGGCCCTTGGCCCCGCCCAGCAGCGCGATGATGACGATGCGGCCGTCGTCGGCCATGCATTGCAGGTCGCGGTTGACGTAGTCGCCGGCCACCATGTCCAGCACGACGTCGACGCCGCGCTTGTCGGTCAGGCGGGCCACTTCTTCGACGAAGTCCTGGCTCTTGTAGTTGATGCCGGCGGTGGCGCCCAGCTGCTCGACGGCGGCGACGCGGTCGTCGCTGCCCACCGTCGCGTAGACGGGGTTGCCCAGGGCCTTGGCGAGCTGGATGGCCGTGGTGCCGATGCCGCTGGCGCCGCCGTGCACGAGCAGGGATTCGCCCTGGGCCAGCCTGCCGCGCATGAAGACATTGCTCCAGACGGTGAAATAGGTTTCCGGAATGCCGGCGGCCTCGACCATGCTCAGGCCCTTGGGAATGGGCAGGGCCTGGGTGGCGGGCACCGCGCAGTATTCGGCGTAGCCGCCGCCGTTGACCAGCGCGCAGACCTCGTCGCCCACGGCAAAGCCCTGCGCGCCCTCGCCCACCGCCGCCACCGTGCCGGCCACTTCCAGGCCGGGCAGGTCGGAGGCCCCCGGGGGAGGCGGATAGGTGCCCTGGCGCTGCGCGACGTCGGGGCGGTTGACGCCGGCCGCGGCGACCTTGATCAGGATCTCGCCCTTGCCGGCCGAGGGCATGGGACGTTCGGCGGGCTTGAGCACTTCGGGGCCGCCCGGCTGGGTGATTTCGATGGCGATCATGGCGTGGCTTCCAAACTTGCTGGTTGCGAAGGCGGTCATCATATACGGCTATGCCTCCCCTATTCCTATCAGGGTTTTACGGCCGTGGCAGGCGCATGGCGCCGAGGCGGAAGCTGCCATAGCCAAACGGAATAACCGCAACGAATAAATTCATTCTTATTTCATGGGCGGATTGCCTAGACTTGCACGGGTCGACATTCCGGCCCCGGCGCGCCTGGGCCGTCCAGCATTCCCGATCACGCAGAGAACAGCAAACCATGAGCACTCAAGCCAAGGTCGTCGAGGGCAAGGCTACGCCCCGCGGCAAATACCCCCACATCAAGCGCGCCGGCGATTTCCTGTTCGTCTCGGGCACCAGTTCGCGCCGCGCCGACAACAGCCTGGCCGGCGTGGAAGTGGACGCCATGGGCACGGCCAAATTCGACATCCGCGCGCAGACCCGTGCCGTGCTGGAGAACATCAGCGACATCCTGGGTACGCAGGGCGCCTCGCTCGAGGACGTGGTCGAGATCGGCACCTTCCTGGTCGATATGAGCGATTTCGGCGGCTACAACGAGGTCTACGGCGAGTTCTTCGACTTCGACGGCCCGGCCCGCACCACGGTCGCCGTGCACCAGCTGCCGCACCCCCACCTGCGCATCGAGATCAAGGCCGTGGCCTACAAGCCGCTCTGAGCCGGGCCGGACGAGGAAACATCATGAAAATCGACATGCACGCCCACCACTTCCCGCGCATCACGCGCGAGGAAGCCGCCGCCCTGAGCGCCGATCGCGGTCCCTGGCTGCGCGTGGACGAAGGCGGCAAGACCGGCCAGATCATGCGCGCCGACCGGCCTTTCCGCCCGGTCTACGATTCGCTCTGGGACCCGCACGCGCGCCTGGCCGAGATGGACGCGCAAGGCGTGGACATCCAGATCACCTGCGCCACCCCCATCATGTTCGGCTACGAGTTCGCGCCCGAGAAGGTCCTGCCCTGGGCTCAGCGCATGAACGACCTGGCGCTCGAGTTCTGTGCCGCCGCGCCCAAGCGCCTGGTGGCGCTGGCCCAGGTGCCGCTGCAGGACATCGACGCCGCCTGCCGCGAGGCCTCGCGCGCCAAGGCCACCGGCCACCACGGCGTGCAGATCGGCAACCACCTGGGCGACCGCGACCTCGACGACGAGGGCCTGGTCACCTTCCTGCAGCACTGCGCCAACGAAAACATCCCGCTGCTGGTCCACCCCTGGGACATGATGGGCGGCAACCGCATGAAGCAGTGGATGCTGCCCTGGCTGGTGGCGATGCCCGCGGAAACGCAGCTGGGCATCCTGTCGCTGATCCTGTCGGGCGCCTTCGAGCGCATTCCCGAATCGCTGAAGATCTGTTTCGCGCACGGCGGCGGCTCGTTCGCCTTCATGCTGGGCCGGGTCGACAACGCCTGGAAGCACCGCGACATCATCCGCAAGGACTGCCCGCGCCTGCCCTCCGAATACTGCAAGCGCTTCTACGTGGACTCGGCGGTGTTCGACCATGGCGCGCTGCGCCTGCTGGCCGAGGTGATGGGCACGGACCGCATCATGCTCGGTTCGGACTATCCCTTCCCGCTGGGCGAGCAGTCCATAGGCAAGCTGGTGGCCGAGCAGCCCGGCTTTACCGACGCGGACAAGCGCGCGATCTACGCGGGCAATGCCGTCGAGTTCTTCGGTCTCCAGTCGCTGGTCGGCTGAGCTTCCGTTTTCCACCCCCACGAGGAATCACCATGAGTTTCTTCACCACGCTGCGCCGCACGTCCGTCGCGATGACCGTTGGCCTGGCCCTGGCCGGCGCGGGAGTACAGAGTGTCCATGCCGCCTACCCCGACCGGCCGATCCGCCTGATCGTTCCCTCGCCTCCGGGAGACGGTTCGGACACGCTGGCCCGCAATATGAGCAAGGCCATGAGCGAGTTCCTGGGCCAGAGCCTGGTGATCGAGAACAAGCCGGGCGCGGGCGGCAGCATCGCGTCGGACCTGGCCGCCAAGGCCGCGCCCGACGGCTACACGGTGCTGCTGGGCAATGCCAGCACGCACGCAGTGACCCCGGGCCTGTACAGCAAGCTGCCCTACGATGCGGACAAGGCCTTCGCCGCCGTGTCGCTGCTGGCCAGCGCGCCCAACGTGCTGGTAGTCACGCCGACGCTGCCGGTCAAGACCGTCGGCGATTTCATCGCCTATGCCAAGGCCAATCCCGGCAAGCTCAACGTGGGTTCGGCGGGTAACGGCAGCCTGTCGCATCTGTCGGGCATCCTGTTCAACTCGATGGCCGGCGTGGACATCGCGCACGTGCCCTACAAGGGCGCGGCGCCGGCCGTCACCGGCGTGATGGGCGGCGAGATCTCGGCGCTGATGATCAACATCCCCACGGTGTCGCAGCAGATCCAGTCCGGCAAGCTGCGCGCGCTGGCGGTGAGCAGCCTGCAGCGCTCGCCGGCGCTGCCCGACGTGCCGACGCTGGACGAGTCCGGCCTGAAGGGCTACAACACCGAGGCCTGGTTCGGCCTGTTCGTGCCCGCCGGCACGCCGGAGGCCGTGATCGCCAAGCTGCAGTCGGCCGCCGACGCCGCGCTCAAGAACGAAGCCGTGCTGACCAACATCCGGAACATGGGCGCCGTGCCCAAGGACCTGAAAGGCAAGGCGTTCGCGGATTTCGTCAAACAGGAAGCCGCCAAATACGACGCGATCATCAAGCAGGCCAACGTGCGAATCGACTAAGCTAGAGGCTTCGCGATCCGTACCGGCCGCGGCGCCCTGCGCCGCGGCCGTTTCACCAGCATGAACCCACACCGTCCCCCCCTGCTCGTTCCATCCGCCGCGATCCGGCCGCGCCACGCCGGAACGCCGGCATGAGCGGAGCCGCGCCGCGCCTGGTTACCGGCAGCTGGGACGAACTGCAAACCGACGCATCCTCGATACGGCAGGCCGTGTTCGTGGATGAGCAATCCGTTCCACTGGAACTGGAATACGACGATGCCGATGCGGTATCGCTGCACGTGGTGGCCTACGACGGCCGCGGCCGACCGGTAGGAACCGGGCGGCTGCTGCCCGACGGACACGTCGGCCGCATGGCGGTCCATCGGCATGCGCGCGGCCTGGGCGTGGGCGGCGCGGTGCTCGATGCGTTGATCGAACAGGCGCGCCAGCGCGGCCATACGCAATTGCTGCTGCACGCCCAGACCCGCGCCCAGGCCTTCTACGAAACGCGCGGTTTCCACGCCGAGGGCGACGAATTCCTGGAGGCCGGCATCGTGCACGTCTTGATGGTGCGCGCCCTGGAAATGCGGGCATGAGCACGTCCGCCCGGACGGCCGGAGGCGGCGCGCCCTCCGCCGCGCTCTCTCCTGCTCTGGCGCTGCTCGGCATCCTGCTGGTCGCCGCCACGCTGCGTTCCCCGCTGACCGGCGTCGGCCCGCTGCTGGGCGACATCCGCGCCGACACCGGCCTGGACGGCGGCACGGCCGGGCTGCTCAACACCCTGCCGTTATTGGCTTTCGGGATTTTTTCCCTGCTGGCGCCCACGCTGGGCCGCCGCCTCGGGCTGGACCGCACGCTGTTCCTCGCCATGGCGCTGCTGTCGCTGGGCATCGTGCTGCGTTCGATGCCCGGCGTGCCGCTGCTGTTCATCGGCACGCTGATAGCCGGCATCACGATAGCCGTCGGCAACGTCATGATGCCGGTGCTGGTCAAGCGCGAGTTCCCTACGCGGGTCGGCCCCATGACGGGCGCCTACTCCGTCTTCATGACCATGACCGCGGGCCTGGCGGCCGGCGTCGCGGTGCCGGTGGCCAACCTCCTGCCGGGCGGCTGGCGCACGTCGCTGGCTTGCGTACTGGTGTTCACCGTACCGGCCGCGCTGGTCTGGCTGCATCGCAGCAGGCGGGCGCCGCCGGCCTCGGCGGCGCCCGGCGGACAGTCCGCGGCCCGCACCAATGTCTGGCGCTCGCCGCTGGCCTGGCAGGTCACCCTCTTCAACGGCATCCAGGCCTTCAATTTCTACATCCTGATGTCCTGGCTGCCGTCGATGCTGCACGACCAGGGGATGACGGCGGTCCAGGCAGGCTGGATGGTCTCGATGATGCAAGTGGCGGCCTTGCTCAGCAACATCATGGTTTCGACGATCTCGACGCGCGTGCGCGACCAGAAGCTGCTGGGGCTGGCCGTATCGCTGCTGTGCCTGGCGGGCTTTGCCGGCATCGCGTTCTACCCGCCCTGGATCATGCTGTGGATCTGCGTGGCCGGCGCCGGGCTGGGAGGCAGCCTGCTGCTGTCGCTGGCCTGCGTGAGCCTGCGCTCGGCTACGGCGCAGCAGGCAATATCGTTGTCGGGCATGGCCCAGAGCGTGGGCTATCTGATCGGCGCAGCCGGCCCGGTGGTATGCGGCCTGCTGCGGGACTGGTCCGGCAGCTGGCTGCCGGCGCTGGTGCTCATCATGGCCATGGCCGCCGTGCAATGCTGGTTCGGCTACCGCGCGGGCCGGCCGCTGACGATAGGCGAGCACGCCCCGGCGCCGCAGCGCTGACCGCGGCTCGGCCCGCTCCCCCGCGTCGGCCGTGCGAAGTCAAGCCTGCAGGGGCGCGTCCGGCGCGCTGGCGGCGATCAGCTGCAGCAGCCGGTCCAGGTCCACCGGCTTGGTGAGGTAGTCGTCGAACCCGTGCGCCAGGGCCTCTTCCTGGTCGAACGCCGCGCTGCGCCCGGTTACGGCGATCAGCGTAATGGGCTGCAAATAGGCGATTTCGCGGATCATGCTGGCCACTTCCAGGCCATTCGGCGAGGGCATGTCGATATCCAGCACCATGACCTGCGGCCGCCATGACAACGCCACTTCCATCGCGGCCGATCCGCCGCCCACGAAGCGCACGTCGTGGAACCTGCTGCACGCCTCGGCCAATGCCTCCGCGGCGCTGACGTAGTTGTCCACGACCAGGACCCGGCAAGACCTGCTCTGCTCCATGATGCCTTCCTCCTGACCATCGTCGCGCATGCTGTGCCGTGCACCGGCGCCGGCGAGCGGTCCTGGCAGTCCCCCGCGCCCTTCCTCCACGACCTGGCCGGCGGACTGGCGCAGCCACGTACGTTCATTCAACGGATAACGAAACATTCCAATACTCTCCCAGCGGTAGTACGTGGCCCAGCAAGCCTCATTCCCGGTACTGCTTACATCTGCCGGGCTGGCCGGCGCAGCGGAAAGCGTCTATAACAGGTCGAAAAAGCCGGACGCATCGCCGATGCCGCGGCACCATAACGTGCGGCAACTGCCTGCCGCAATCCTTGTTGCCATGAAAAACATTCTTCAGTACATGCGCCAATTGCGCCAGCGGCGGCTCGCCGCCTTCGAACTCTCCCTGTTCCAGGAAGCGGAGGAACAAGAGAGCGCCGGGGCCGGCCGGCTGGCCAAGGCCTATGGCCATACCGAGGTCGACGCCCGCGTGCTGCGCCGCCGGCTGGCGGAACTCGAATACGACGACGAAAACTAGTGTGTTTCGTCCATGCGCGGCCAGGCGGCAAAAAGCTTGAATAGCGTGCGCGAGCCGCGTGCGTTTGAATACAATCTGCGTATTCCCCGGCTCTGCCGGGCCGGCCTGCGGGCCTCATGCAAAAACCAGAACCGGAACCCGTCATGAACAAGCTATCCGCCGCGCTGTCGAGCCTGCTGGCGCTGTCCGCATGCGCCATCGGCCCGGGCTCGAGCTCCTGGCACAAGGAAAGCGCTTCCGCCGAGCAGGCCGAGCACGACCGCCTGCAATGCGAGCGCCAGGCCCGCCTGAGCGCGCCGTCCGCCAGCGCTCCCTCGTACCGCGGCATCAATGCCGGCAGCGGCTCGGGCGTCAGCGACGGCCTGGCCAATGCCGAGCGCCAGTCCGGCATCGCAAACGACTGCATGCGCTCGCGGGGCTATAGCATTAGGTAAACCCCCTGCGCGCTTACGCGCGCCCCCAGGGGGCGGTGCAGGCGGACCGGCGGAGCCGGATCCGCTGCACCCTGGATCTCACCTCAACGTGCTTCATCGGGTAGGGATCGAGGCAGGGTAGCGCTGGAATTGGGATGCGACAGTTTTTTCACACGGAGAACCACCATGCTGTCTCTGCTCGGAACTTTGCTCGTCGGCCTGGTCGTCGGCCTTATTGCGCGTGCCATCAAACCCGGTAGCGACAACATGGGCTGGATCATGACCATCGTCCTGGGCGTGGCCGGCTCGCTGCTGGCGGGCTATGCGGGCCGCGGCCTGGGCTGGTACGAGCCCGGCGAGCCCGCGGGCTGGATCGCCTCGGTCGTGGGAGCCATCGTCCTGCTGGTGATCGTCGGGATGCTGCGCAAGAAATCCTGACGGTGCCGCCTCACGCCAGCGGGGAACAGCCGGCTCCCCAAGCTTTCGACCGGCGCACGCTGATGGCCCTGCTGGTCGCCGGCACCTTCTTCATGGAGAACCTCGACGCCACGGTCATCGCGCCCGCGCTGCCCGCCATGGCCCGCAGCTTCTCCGTCCAGCCGGTCGAACTCAACACCGGCATTTCCGCATACATGCTGACGCTCGGCGTGTTCATCCCCGTCAGCGGATGGATCGCCGAGCGTTTCGGCGCGCGGCGGGTGTTCGCCCTCGCCATCGCGCTGTTCACGCTGGCCTCGCTGCTGTGCGGGCTGGCCGCCACCCTGCCCCAGTTCGTCGCCGCCCGCATCCTGCAAGGCATGGGCGGCGCGCTGATGGTGCCGGTGGGCCGGCTCGTCGTCTTGCGCGCCACGCCCAAGGAACGCCTGATCGCCGCCATCGCCACCCTGACCTGGCCGGCGCTGGTCGCGCCGGTATTAGGGCCGCCGCTGGGCGGACTGATCGTCGATCACCTGGACTGGCGCTGGATCTTCTACCTGAACCTGCCGCTGGGCGTGATCGCGTGCTGGCTCGCGCTGCGGCTGGTGCCCGAAACGCCCGGCCAGCGGGACCGCGCCTTCGACTGGCCTGGCTTCCTGCTGACCGGGGCGGCGCTGTTCTGCCTGATGCTTGCGGCCGAATGGCTGGCCCAGCCCGAAGCCGGCTGGAACGGCGCCGCCGCGGCCGGCCTGCTCGGCGCGGCGCTGCTGGCGCTGGGCCTGCGCCACCTCAAGCGCGCGCCGCAGCCCATGCTGCACCTGGCCCCGCTGCGCGTACGCACTTTCGCCGTCACGATCTGGGGCGGCTCGCTGTTCCGCATGGGCGTCAGCGCCATTCCCTTCCTGCTGCCGCTGATGCTGCAGATCGGTTTCGGCTACGACTCCTTCCACGCCGGCCTGATGCTGATGGCGGTGTTCGCCGGCAACCTGGCGATGAAGCCGATGACCACGCGGGTTCTGCGCCGCTGGGGCTTTCGCCGGGTGCTGGTGGTCAACGGCCTGATCAACGCCGCAGCCATCGCCGCCTGCGCCAGCTTCACCGCCGACATGTCCATCGCCTACGCGTGCGCGGTGCTGTTCATCAGCGGCCTGTCGCGCTCCATGCAGTTCACCGCGCTGAACACCATCGCCTTCGCCGACGTCGAGCAGCGCCTGATGCCCAGCGCCAACACGCTGTTTTCGACCGGCTTCCAGCTCGCCATCGGCCTGGGCATCACCGTGGGCGCGATCGCCTGGCGCTTGGGCGAAGCCGTCTCCGGCGCCGCCGACCCGGCCGCGCCCTTCCGCATCGCTTTCGTCATCGTGGCCGGCGTCGCGCTGCTGGGCGTGCTCGACTGCATGAGGCTGGCCCGCGATGCGGGAGATCACGTCGCGCGGGCGGATGTGCGCAGGTAGATGACGGCCCCTTCCACCTTGGCCTCGTAGCTGCGGATATCCCGCGTGCAGGGCGGCGAAACCGCCTTTCCCGTCCGGATGTCGAACATGCCCTCGTGCAGCGGGCATTCGATCAGGCAGCCGTCCTGGATGAGTCCCTCCGACAGCTCTGCATCGCCATGCGTACATTGGTTGTCGGTGGCATAGATCTCCCCCTCGACCTTGTACAGACAGACCGAGACATCCTCCATCCGGGACGCGAGCGTCCCGTCCTCGGGCACCTCCTCGTAGCCCGCAACCGCGATCCAGCCGGCGCCGCTCATGCTTCCCTCGTCATCAGATCGATGTAGTGCTGCTCCATGTGGTGAAGCGCGCCTTCGAGCGGGGACATCGGGCCCGGCTTCAGGAACTTCGATGCGGCGGCATTCTGAAGCGACTCCACCATGACCGCGTCTTCGGCAATGATCTGCTTGACGAACTCTCGATATTTGCCGAGTTCCGCCTCGTAATCGGGGATCGAGAAGGCGTTGTCCGGGAACAGCAGGTAGCAAATGATGCGCGTTTCATTCGGCGATACGGGCCACACATGCCACATGCGCAGGCTGTCTGCGCGCATGGACAGGTTCAGGTTCGGATAAATGCCTGCCTTGCAGGCGATACCCGGCGACTTGTCCTGGGCCCAGGGAAGCGTGGGAAATACCTGCTGCCCTCCCTTCGAATGGGGGCGAGCCTCGTACTGCGTGTGCCAGCCTCCGTCCCGCTCCAGTTGGAAGCCGATTTTTTCTCCCTTGACGAAGCCGCCGAACGTGCTGCGGTGAATGACCCCCACGTGATAGATGTCGATCAGGTTCTCGACCAGGAATTTCCAGTTGCATTTGACGTCGATCACGACTTTGTCGGCAAGCCGGCACTCGCCGGACTGGAACCACCAGAGTTTCTCTTCGTAGGGTTCGATGAACTCCTCGAAAGGCTGCGGGCTCTCCGAGAAATTCGTGAAGATCCAGCCGCGCCAGATCTTCACCGGCAATTGCGTGAGGCTCGCGCCGGTCATATCGACTTCCGACTCCTTCATGCCCGGCGCGGCAATGAGTCGTCCACCCACATCGAACAGCCACGCATGATAGGGACAGCTGAAGTCCTTCGCGTTGCCGCATCCGCTGGCCACGGCGACGCCGCGGTGCAGGCACATGTTCATGCACACCCGGATCTCGTCCGGCGCCGGGCGCGAAATGATGATCGGCTCGTTCATGACAGAGAACGTCATGTAATCGCCCACGTTCGGGATTTCCTCGACGCGCCCGACGGAAAGCCAGTGCGTCATGAAGATGCGCTCTTTCTCCAGCGCATAGATGTCCTCCGAGCTGTAGACCATGCCGGGCAAATGCCTGGCGCGGGGGAGGCTCTCTTTGGTCAATTGGAATTTCGGCGCGAGTTCGCGCATCTGTGCGATGGCAGCGTTCATTCGGTTCTCCTTTCCGGGTCGCCCTATCAACGCCGGAAGTTTATTTCTATAGTCGATCGATTGATAGATCGACTTATAAATCGACCTATAATGAAGCGTGCATCAAAGGAGCTCGCGATGTCCGATACAGCACAGGAAAAAGACCGGCGCGCCCCGGGTCCCGACAAGACGCGCCAGGTCAATGACGTGGAGTACGTCCGGCGGGAAGAGGCGTTGGCCATGCTTGGCGTGAAAAAGGAATCCCTCTACACCTACGTCAGCCGCGGCCTGATCAAGACTCTGCCGGAACCCGGCAGGAAAACCAGCCTCTATCGAAAAGCCGACCTGGAGAAACTGCGCACCCGGTCCAGCGCGAAGAAGGCATCGAAGCCTGTCGCGCACGTCCTGCGGTATGGCGAGCCCATCATCCAGAGCTGGATATGCGACATCGGCGCAGACGGTCCACGCTACCGGGGACACCCGGCCCTGGATCTCGCCAGGGAAGGACGCTCGTTCGAGTACACCGCCGACCTTATCTGGAACGGCATGCCGCCGCCCCGCGACAAACCATGGCCGCCGTCGCGCCACGATGGCCTGCGGGATTTCTGCGACGGCCTGGTCGCGGATTCCGGCGGTTCGGCCGTCATGAGATCGCCGATCCGGCTGCTGAGTTCGATCGGCATGCGGTTCAGCGCGCTGGAAGAACAGGGAGCGGGCTCGCCGTACAACGACATGCATGTGACAGGCATCCGGCTGCTGAGCGCGTTCGCGGGCGTCTCTGGTTATTTCGGCCCCAGGCCGCAGTACCGAACGGCACGCGCCAACGAGTTCATCGCGCACCGCGTGACGTCCGGATTCGGTCTGGGCAGCCGTCCGGATGCCGACGCCATCGCCGGCCTGATCGCGGCGGCGCTGGTATTGAGCGTGGACCACGAGCTGTCCGCGCCCACTTTTTGCGCCCGCATCAGCGCTTCCACCGGCGTCGATGCCTACGCGTGTGTCGCAGCGGCCTTGATGGCCCAGGCTGGTCCCATGCAGGCGGGCGGCATGATGGATGTAGAAGATTTCCTGCAAGAACAACTCCAGGCGCCGCCTTCGGCGATGCCTATGGCGGCAGACGCGCCCTGCTTCGGCCACCCCCTCTACGACAAGGATCCCCGAGCCGAGCTGCTGCTGCGGCTCGTCGGCGAACTCCCAGGCTCCTGCGCCACGGCGGCCCGGCTGTTTGCCTTCATCGAGCAATACCATCGCGCCAGCGGCAAGTTCCCCAACCTGTTTGCCGCGCTGACCGTCCTGACGATGGTACTGGGCCTGCCCAAAGGAACGGCGATCTACCTGCACACGCTCGGGCGCACCGCGGGGTGGCTCGCCCACATCGCAGAGCAGCGGCTGTCCGGAGGCATGCTGCGCCCGCGCGCCCGCTATATGGGCACGTCGCCTGACAGGTTCCTATAAGTCCAGGCCGGCGATCACACTCCTCATCCATTTGTGGGAAGCCTCGGTGTGCGAACGCCGATGCCAGAACTGCCGGACCCTGGCGGCGGGCATGCGCACCGGCAGTTCCATCATCGTCAGCCCAGGCATGCCGAGGACGGCGTTCGCCGGCACGGAGGCGATCAAGTCGGATTGCGAGGCAATGACCGCGCAGCGATGGTAGTGCGTCACCGTGAGCTTGACGCGCCGGTGCTTGCGGTGAGCGGACAGCGCCTCCTCGATCAGCACATCGGTGCTGCCCGAGGTCGCCACAACGTGGTCCCACGCCAGATAGTTGGCAAGCGTCATCCGCTTCTCCAGGCAGGGATGTTCCGCGCGGGCGATGCACACATAGCGGTCGTCGAACAGATGCTGCTGGTAGAAACCGGTGCGCAGGACACCGATATTGCCGATTGCCAGATCGGCCTCGCCGCTGCGCAAGGCATGGGGATAGTCGGCCAGCGGCATGCGCATGGATTCGATCCGCACGCCGGGCGCCATGCGGGCCAGCGCACCCAGCAGCTTTGGCAGCACCACCATCTCGCCCACGTCCGACATCAATAGCTTGAACACCCGGTCGCTGGCCTCCGGCTCGAACCCTCCCACCCGGGCAAAACACGCTTCTATGCCTCCGAGCGCAGCTTCCACCGGCTCGAACAGACGATGCGCCAGCATCGTCGGCTCCATGGCGCGTCCGGCCCGGGTGAACAAAGGATCGGCGCACTGTTCCCTGAGGCGCTTGAGCGCGTTGCTCATCGCCGGCTGCGTCAGGCCGATGGCGAGCGCGGCGCGCGATACGTTGCGCAGCCGATAGATGGCGACGAATACCCTGAGCAGATTGAGATCGAAATTCTTGATATTCATATGATGAATTCAATAAAAATCAATTATTGATTAGACACCTATTGTCCCGGACTTCACCATGAGCGCTTCGTACACCATGGAAAGTAAGGATTGTCAGCATGTCCGAGGACGTAAGAGAAATACCCGTGCTGATCGTGGGAGGAGGTCCGGTCGGCCTGGCCATGTCCCTCGACCTGAGCCGGCGCGGGATACGCTCCGTACTGCTCGAGCAGAGCGATGGAACCATCGAACATCCGCGAACCGGCCTGATCGCCGTGCGTACGATGGAGGCATTCCGCCAATGGGGCATCGCCCAGGAGGTGCGCGCCTGCGGCTTTCCCGAGGACTACGAGCTTTCCATGGTGTTCTGCACCGCCCTCAACGGGCTATTGCTGGATCGCGAGTTCTACCCGGGCATGCGGGACACGCCCACGCCGCCGGAAACCCCGGAGAAAAAACAGCGATGCCCGCAGCTCTGGCTGCAGCCGATCCTGGCGCGCGCCGCGCTCGGCCATGCCGAAACGCAGATCTTGTTCAAGCACCGCTACGAGGCACTGGCCCAGGCCGACGATCACGTCGCCGTGCAGGCGCTGGATCTGGCGACGGGCGCCCGCAAGGACTTCAAGGCACAGTACGTCCTGGCCTGCGACGGCGCCGCGAGCCAGGTGAGAACAGACGTCGGCATCGCCATGCAGGGCCGGCCGCTTGGCTACTCCGTGAACATCCTGATCCGTTCGCCCGGACTGGCCCGCAGGCACCTGATGGGCGAGGCCGAGCGCTACATGTTCGTCGGTCCCGAAGGCATGTGGGGCAACCTGACGGTCGTCGACGGCTCGGACATCTGGCGCCTGACGGTCATGGGATCGCAGGAAAAAATGGACTTGGAATCATTCGACGCATCGTCGTGGGTCCGCCGGGCGATCGGGGAACAGGACGGAGAAGCCCGGACGGATTTCGAAGTGCTCTCGGTCACTCCCTGGCGGCGCAGCGAGACCCTGGCGGACCATTATGCAAGGGGGCGCGTGGTACTGGTGGGCGATTCCGCCCACACCATGTCGCCCACCGGCGGCATGGGCATGAATACGGGCATCCAGGAAGTCCTCGATCTCGGCTGGAAGCTCCAGGGGCTGCTCGAAGGCTGGGGAGGCGACGGCCTGCTGGCCAGCTACGAAATGGAGCGCAGGCCGATCGCCCGGCGGAACATCGGATTCTCGACGCAGAACTTCAAGGCGTGGCAGGATACGCCGGACCCCGCGCGCGTCTGCGACGCCACGCCCGAAGGCGAGCAAATCCGAAAGAGCCTGGGCAAGCGCCTGCGAGAGGCCACCCGCGTGGAATGGGAGTCCATGGGGCTGCAGATCGGCCACCGCTACGAAGATTCGCCGATCTGCGTGCCCGACGGTACGCCGCCCACGCCCGACGACTTCAGGGTGTACCTGCCCACCGCCCGGCCGGGCTCTCGCGCCCCTCACGTCTGGCTGGATGACGGCCGCTCCACGCTGGACCTCTTCGGCCGCTCTTTCGTATTGATGGTGCTGGACAGCGGCGTGGATAGCCAGGCCGAGGCGCTCGCCGCCGCATGCTCCGAACGGCGGGTGCCGCTGGAAATCGTCCGGCTGACCGAGCAGCGCGTACGCGAATCGTATGGCGCCGCGCTCGTTCTGGTGCGGCCGGATGGACACGTGGCATGGCGCGGCCAAGCCATCGCGAACCCGCTGCACCTCACGGACCTTGTCCGCGGAGCCCTGCATCCCCAATGACCCGGCCTCAAAACTACGATCCTTTCCCAGGAGACACCATGATCCGCATCCATCGACGCACGGCATTGCGCAGCGCCCTCGCCTTCGGCCTGGCATGTGCTGCGGCCGGCCATGCCCAGGCAGCCGAAACCGGCTATCCCAATCGCCCTATCAAGCTCGTCGTTCCCTATACCGCCGGCGGCAGCAACGACGTCGTCGCCCGGGTTCTCGGCCAGAAGCTGTCCAGTTACTGGAGCCAGCCCGTCGTCGTGGAGAACCGGCCCGGCGCAGGAGGCAACCTCGGCGCCGCCCACGTAGCGCGCGCCGAGCCCGACGGCTATACCTTGCTCATTACTCCCAACAACCTGCTCACCATGAACCCGGCGCTTTATCGCAAGACGGGAGCCGGCTACGACCCGGTCAAGGATTTCACGCCTATATCCCTGGTTGCCAGCGGCCCCATCATGCTTGCGACGAACGCCGGGTTGCCGGTGAAATCGGTGCGGGAACTGATCGCCTACGCCAAAGCGAATCCGGACAAGCTGAGCTATGCCTCGGCAGGCAGCGGCACGCCGCACCACCTCACGGCCGAGCTCTTCAAGTCGATGACCGGGATACAAATGGTGCACGTGCCGTATCGCGGCGCGGCGCCGGCCGTCACGGACCTTTCCGCAGGACGCGTGCAAGTCATGTTCGGCATTCCGAACTCCCTGATGCCTTTCGTGAAGACCGGGCAATTGCGGGCTCTGGCCGTGAGCGGAAAACGCGAGATGATCGGGCTGCCTACCGTTGCCGATTCAGGCGTTCCGGGCTTCGACTCGGAACTCTGGATAGGATTGACCGCGCCGGCAGGCACGCCGGCGCCGGTCATTCAGAAATTGAACGAGGCGATAGAAAAGGCGATGCGGGATCCCGAAGTGGCCAGCGCGCTCGACGCGCAGGGATTGGCCCCGGCCTGGTCATCCACCGGCGAGTTTGCAGCCCTGGTCAGGAAGGACTCTCAGCGCTGGACGCAGTTGATCGACGAATTGGGCCTCTCGGCCGATTGATCGGGATTGGCGGCAGGCACCATGCCTGCCGCCAATCCCGGCAAAGCGGAAAGGCGGCGAACTCAAACCGGCTTGAAAGGCGTGGCCTGGGAGACCGTCTTGACGTGCATGTATCCCTCCAGCCCCTCGATCCCGCCCTCCCTGCCGTAGCCGCTGTCGCCCACGCCGCCCCACGGCGTTTCCGGCCCGCTCAGGGTGAAGGTGTTGATGCCCACCAGCCCGGCATGCAGTGCATGCGAAACGCGCGTGGCCCGGTCCAGGTCCGACGTGAACACGTAGGATGCCAGTCCGTAGGCGAGCGAATTCGACCTGGCCAGCACTTCGGATTCCCCGCCGAACGGGATCAGCGACGCGACCGGACCGAAGGGCTCTTCATGCAGCAGGCGGGCATCCGGCGGAATGTCGGCCAGCACGGTGGGCTCCCAGAAATAACCCTTCCCTGCCCGCCGGCTTCCTCCCGCCAGCACCCGGGCGCCGCACGCCGCCGCGTCGTCCAGATAGGTTTCCATGGCTTGCAGGCGCCGCGGATTCGCCAGCGGGCCCATGGCGTTGCCTTCGTCCAGCCCGCTGCCGACCCGCAGATCTGCGGCCAGGCTGGCGAATCGCTCCGCGAAGCGCGACATGATCCGTTCATGCACGAAGATCCGGCTGGGCGACACGCAGACCTGCCCGGCGTTGCGGAATTTCGAGCCCACTGCCAGCCGGACCACGCGCTCGACGTCGACGTCGTCGAATACGATGACCGGCGCATGGCCGCCCAGCTCCATGGTCAGCGACTTGAGTCCCTGCGCGGACAGCGCGGCCAGGTGTTTGCCTACCGCGGTCGAGCCGGTGAAAGTGACCTTGCGCACGATAGGCGATGCGATGAGGTACTGCGAAACTTCAGCCGGCACGCCGAACACCAGGTTGAAGACGCCCGCGGGCAGCCCCGCGTCGTGCAAGGCGCGCGTCAGTTCGATGGCGGTGCCGGGGGTTTCTTCCGACGCCTTGAGTATGCAGCAGCACCCCGCCGCCAACGGGCCGGCCATCTTGCGCGAAGGCGTGGTGCCGGGGAAATTCCAGGGCGAGAATGCCGCGACCACGCCCACCGGCTCCTTGAACACGCTCCAGTGCAAGTCCGGATCGCGCGAGGGGATGATTCGTCCGTAGGCCCGGCGGCCTTCTTCCGCCATCCATTCGAAAATGTCGGCGGTCAGCGCGACCTCGATCCGCGACTCCCGTATCGACTTGCCCTGTTCGCGGGTCAGGACGGCGGCGATGGACTCCAGCCTTTCGCGAATCAGGTCGGCCGCCTTCTTCAGGATGCGGCCGCGCTGATAGGCGGGCAGCGCGGACCAGGCCGGCAGGGCGCGCTCGGCGGCGGCCAGCGCGTGGTCCAGGTCGGCCGTGCCGGCCAGCGGCAGCATGCCCAGCACTTCTTCCGTAGCGGGGTCGAGGACGGGCTCGCATGCCCGGCCGCCGCCGCTGATCCATTGTCCGTCGATGTACAACTCGAGTTTCGTGTAGCTCACCGCGATTCTCCAGCAAAATATGGCAATGACAGGCCGCGCCCGGGGATTGTCCGCATGCCCGGCCCCGGCGGCAATTAACTTTGGTTGATGGGGGATATCACGCCAGGCCTCATATCCTGGTGATGGCGACATGCAGCAGCGCGGACCTGCCGTTGCGGACGGCGGCGACGCAGCGCTGGATGGCCTCGGGCAAGGCGGCGGGGTCGGCCACCGTCTCGCCCAGCGCGCCGAAAGCCTCGGCGATCTTGGCATACTCAACCCCTTCCGGCAGCTCGGCCTCGAACCAATCCTGCCCCTGGGCATCGCCGTCCGGATAAACCCGCAGCGTCGATTGCTTGACCGCCGACCAGCCGCCATTGTCCAGGACGACGGTGAGAATGGGCAGCTTCTGCTGGCGCGACACCGCGAATACCGAGTTCGGATTGTTGAAATAGAAACTGCCGTCGCCCACGACCTGGACCACCATGGCGTCCGGCGCCGCCAGCTTGGCGCCCAGCGCCATGCCGCCCGAGGCGCCCAGCCCGCCGCCGCCCACCCGCACCATGGTTCCCGGAATGGGACGCGGGATGTGCATGGCCATGATGCCGGCGTTGCGGACCGCCTCGTTCATGATGATGTCCCGGTCGTCCAGATGCCTGGCCAGTTGCGCGAACAGGTAATGGGTGTTGATCTGGCCGATCTCCCCAGGCATCTCCGCCTTGCTGCGGGCGGCGCGGATGCGCGCTTCCCGCTCCTGGGCGATGGCGGCATTGCGCGCCTGCGCCCGGCGCGCCAGTCCGCCGTCCGCGCGCCGCTGCAGTTCCCGCAGCACCTGCTCGAGCACCCTGGCGCTGCGCGCCTGCACCCGCTCGTTCGCGGGAAACGACCACATGGGCGAATCCTGCTTGAGCACATCGACGTCGATCTGCACCCAGTGCGTATCCGGATTGAAGGCCACGTCCCGCGGGAACCAGGGCACGTCCACGTCGACCATGAAGGCGACGTCGGCGCGGGCGAGGTGCCGGTCCGGCGCGGCGCCGCAGAAATTCGGCCCTTCATGGGAAATGTTGTTGACCATGTTGGGCTCGAAGACCCGAATGCCCGCATAGGCCGCCAGCGCTTCGATCGCCTCCGAGGCGCCGCTGCAGCGGCCGGCATACGCGGTCACCAGGATGGGATGCTCGGCCTGCTCCAGGCGGTCCGCGATGCGGGCGACGACCTCGGGGTCGGCGCCGCTCTCCCGGGCTGGCCCGAACTGGTTCACGCCGTACGCGCGCACCTGCGCCGGCTCCCAGCGCTCGGTCAGGGTCTCGCGCGGCAGCATGAGGTAGGCCGGCCCTTGCGGAGCGGAATGCATGACGGCATGCGCCCGCCTGAGCGTTTCCTTGACGACGGCGCCCGAAGGCAGCGTCCACTCCCATTTCACATAGGGCCTGACCAGGCTGCCCTGGTCGAACGGCTCCTGGACGAAGTGCACGTAGGTGTCGCGCGAGCCGAGCAGCTCGCCCGCGCTGGTGAACGGCGCCTTGCCGGCCATCAGCAGCACGGGTATGCGGCTGCGCAGCAGGTTGTGCATCGCCATCGAGGCGTTCGCCGTGCCCACGTCCACGTGCACCAGCACGCCCTGGCCGCGCCCCGTCACCAGGGCATAGCCGCCCGCCATGTGCGCGGCCGTGCTCTCGTGCGGGCAACGGATGACGGTCGGCGATTTCACGCCCAGCCTGCGCCGCGCCGCCAGCTCCTCGATGATGGGGGCATGGTCGGTCCCCATGTTGCAGAACAGGTAGTCGATGCCGACTTCCAGCAACCCATCCAGGAAATGGCTCGCCGTGGTCTGGGGTCCGGATCCTTGGTCGTGTTTCATGTGTCTTTCCGTAGAGGGATGTCAGTTCATGGCCATGGCGACCGCCTCGGCGCTCAGGCCGAACTCGGCCAGGACCTCCTCGGTATGCTGGCCCAGCGAAGGCGGCGCCAGGCGTATCGAGGCGGGCGTGCGCGAGAACGAGGTGGATACGGCGGTCGTCAGCATGGCGCCGGCGGCCTGCTGTTCGTAGCGGTGGAAGAAACCGGTTTGGGAGAGATACTCGTCCTCCAGCAGGTCTTCCAGTGTGTTGACGGCGCCTGCCGGCACGTCGCCCGCGTCCAGCCGCCTGCGCAGTTCCGCCGTGTCGAACAGCCTGATGCGATCGGCGATGTAGCCGTAGATGGCATCGAAATTCCTGGCCCGGGCTTCCAGCGTGGAGAAACGCGGATCGTCGAAAGCCTCCGGACTGTCGAGCGCGGCCAGCAGCGCCCGCCAATGCGCGTCGGTGTTCGCCATGATGCTGATGTAGCCGTCCCGCGTGGCGTAGGGCCGGCGATGCCGCGACATCAGCCTGGGATAGCCGATCTCGCCGCCCTCCCTGCCGTCGAAGGCCTTGGACCACAAGTGCTCGACCATCAGGAAAGACAGCATGGTTTCGAACATGGGCACGTGCACTTCCTGCCCCAGCCCCGTGCGCTCGCGGTCGAACAGCGCCATGCCGATGGCCGAGGCCAGCATCTGCCCGGTGTATTTGTCGGCGATGACCGTGGGGATGTATCCCGGCGCGGATGTGGTCCTTCCCACCAGGCCCGCCAGGCCGCACTCGCCCTGGATGATGTCGTCGTAGGCAGGCAGGTGCGCGCGCGGGCCGTCGGCCCGATAGCCGGACGACCAGCCGTAGACGATGCGCGGGTTCAAGGCCGAGATCGAGGCGTAGTCGATGCCCAGGCGGGCCGCGGCCTGCGGGCGCATGCCGTGCATGAACACGTCGGCGCGCTTGACCATGTGCATCAGCGCCTCGAGCGCGGCCGGCTTCTTCAGGTCGAGCACCACGCTGCGCTTGTTGCGGTTCACGTTGGCGAAGAAGGCCGCCATGCCGGGCGCCGGAGCCGGGCCGATCTGGCGGTTCAAGTCTCCTATCGGCGGCTCGATCTTGATGACGTCCGCGCCGAGGTCGCCGAGCGTCTGGGAAGCCAGCGGCCCGAGAATGGTGGTGGTGAGGTCGAGCACGCGGATGCCGTGCAAGGGGCCGGATCCCCCCCGCGGTGACACAGATCCGGACGAACGGTCGGACATGGACAATCCTCTGCAATCATGCGCTGCGCCGAGGCAGCCGCGCGAACCGCGCCGGGGCGGTCCGCGTTCGGTTCATTGAATGGAAATCTGGTTGTCGCGGATGATCTTGCCCCACTTCTGGATATCCGCTTCGATCTGGGCGGCGAATTCGGCCGGGGTGTTGCCGACCGGAATGCCGGAGTACTCGCCCAGGCGCGCCTTGACCTCGGGCATGCGCGCGACCTTGATGACGGCCTTGGCCAGTTTGTCGACGATCTCCGGCGGCGTCCCGGCCGGCGCCACCAGGCCGTTCCACACGCTTCCTTCGAAACCGGGCAGTCCCTGCTCGGCGACCGTCGGCAGGTCCGGCATTTCCTCGGAGCGCTTGGCGCCCGTATAGCCCAGCGCGCGCACCCGTCCGGCCTTGATGCCCGGCAGCGCGCCGCTCTCGAAGGCGAACTGCACGCGTCCGGCGGCCATGTCCACCTGGGCATTGCTGCTTCCCTTGTAGGGCACGTGCACCACGTCGATCCCGGCCAGATTGGCGAACATGGCGCCGATCAACTGCGGCGAGGTTCCCGTGCCGGGGGAGGAATAGTTGACCTTGCCGGGATGGGCCTTGGCATAGCGGATCAGCTCCTGCACGTTCCTGGCCGGCAGGTCGGGCGCGGACACCAGGTAGTACGGCAGATTGCTCATGACCGAGACCGGAGCGAAATCCTTGACCGGGTCATAGGGCATCTTGGCGAACAGGCCGGGGTTGATGGCGAGCGTCGTCACCGAGGCGGTGAGCAGCGTATAGCCGTCGGGGGGCGACTTGGCCACGAAATCGGCGCCTATCATCGTGCTGGCGCCGACCTTGTTCTCGACCACCACCGGCTGGCCCAGTTCGACGGCGAGCTTCTCCGCGAACAGGCGGGAAACCATGTCCGCCGCGCCTCCCGCCGCCTGCGGGCAGACCAGCCGGATCGGACGGGTGGGATAAGCGATGTCCGCGGCATGCGCCGCCGTCGTGCCCAAACCCAAGGAGGCAACGACTACACGAACGAGTATCGGGTTCATCTTTGATCACCTTGCTCCAGGTTGACAATCGTCAGGAAAAACATGCGTCGGGGAAAACATGCTCTTGCCGCCGTCTCCGCGCGCCGGCGGCAGCGCGTCTAGCCGGCCGCGGCGAGCGGCACGCTCCAGGCGTCGTAGCCGTATACCCAGCCCGGATCGGTGTCGTGGCGCATCCAGTTGTTCGCCTTGGCGGCGGTCTGCAACTGCGAGGTCCGCGGTCTTCTCGTGGCCTCGTAGCACAGCAGCGCAGCCGGGATCCCTTCTGCCGGGACGCCTTCCAGGCAGCGCGCCAGCACGGCGGCGTCCTCGAGCGCCGCGCTGGCGCCCTGGGCCATGTAAGGCGGCATGGGATGGCAGGCGTCGCCGAGCAGCGTCACGCGCCCCCGGGTCCATGCCGGCATGGGATCGCGCGCCAGCAGGGCCCACTTGAAGACGTCGGGACACGCATCCAGGACGGCCCGCACCTGCGGGTGGAAGCTCGCGAACGCCGCGCGCAGTTCGCCCAGGTCGCCCTTGGTGGACCACGACTCGGTGGTCGCCCATTTGCCGTCGTCGGGCACGCTGGTGGTGAAATAGATCTCGTCGGCCGCGGACGTCGTGTAGTACATGACGATGTGGCGGTCCGGCCCCCACCATTTGATGCGCGAGCGCTCCAGCGGCTGCCCCTGCAGCAGATGCGCGGGAAAGGTCGCCCGGTAGGCGATGCGGCCGGTGAACGTGGGCTGCTCTTCGCCGAACAGGCACTCGCGGACCTGCGAATGCACCCCGTCCGCGCCGATGACCGCATCGGCCCGCGCGGTCGATCCGTCCGCGAACTTCAGCGCGACGCCTTGTCCATCCTGCTCGACATCCACCAGGTGGCGCTCCAGCTCGACGATGTCATGCGGCACCAGCGATTCCAGCGCCGCGTGCAGGTCGCCGCGATGCAGGCACAGGAACGAGGCGCCGTAGCGCTCCTCGACTGCGCCGGCAATCGGATATTCGTTGCTGATGGCCCCCGTATCGAAATCCCGGTTCAGGCTGGACTCCGGAACCAGGGCAACGGCCTTGAGCCGGTCTTCCACGCCCAGGCGCCGCAGCACTTTGCAGGCGTTGGGCGCCATCTGGATGCCCGCCCCCACCCGGGCGAACCGGGATGCCTGTTCATAGATGCGCACGTCGCAGCCGACTTGCCGCAGCGTGGCCGCGGCGGCCAGCCCGCCGATGCCTGCGCCGATGATCGCGATGCGCGGTTTGCTCCGCTGTTGAGCTTCCATGGTCATGACCTCGCCGCGGCCGGTTGCCGCCTGATAAGGACGATCTTGTCGATCTCGAACACCGATTCGCCATGCTGGTTGAGCACGCGGTCGCGGAACGTCACGACGCCGCGGTCCGCCTTGGCGCTGGGCCGCATCGCGATGACCTCGACTTCGGTGTGGATGGTGTCGCCGATCCGCACCGGCAGCAGGAACTTGCCGTTCTCGATGCCCAGAGACGCGAGGATGGAGTCGCGGAACAGGCTTTCCGTCATCGCCGTCGAGATCGACATCACCAGCGCGCTGGGGCAGATCCGCCCGCCGAATTGCGTCTTCCTGGCGTATTCCTCGTCGATGAACAGCGGTACGTGATAGCCCACCAGCGCGCAGAACAGCGAGTGGTCGCTCTCGGTGATCGTGCGGGCGTAGGTCTCGTGCCGGTAGCCCACGTGGTAGTCGTCGTAGAAATGGCTCATGGCCGGCCCCCGAGCACGGCGATCGCGGAGATCTCGATCAATGCGTGGCGGCGGATGAGCCCCTGCACCTGCACGCCGGTGGCGGCCGGACGATGGGTGCCGAAGAATTCCCTGCGGACTTCCGCGGTGTGCCTGTAGTCCGTGGGGTCCACGTAGTAGTCGGTGGTCATCACGATGTCGGCGAAGGATCCGCCCAGCGATCCCAGCAGCCGTTCGAACTTGCGGAATATCTGCCGGGCCTGCTCGGCGATGTCGCCGGGAGCCAGGATCCTGCCCTGATCGTCGGTGCCGGTCGTGCCGGAGATGTATACGGTGTTCCCAGTGCGGATGGCCGGCACGTAGGTGTAGGCCTCCGGCCACGGCTTCGCTCCGGGCATCAATACGGGTTCGTGGCGGTGCACTGGCGTGCCCTCCTGTCGCTGCGCGACATCCTCCCCAAGGAAGGGAGCGCCGCCTTCGGGCGGCCGTGCGGCGTCGCTCATGCCTGGTCCTCCTGGCTCGGTGGAATGATCCGGTAGCAGTGGAATCCCTCCAGGACGGTCTCGCCGCGGTGGTTCACCAGGCGGGTCCCGATCCGGCAGAACTTTCTGTGCGCCTCTTCCCATATCCGTTCGACGACGAATTCCGAGTGGATGGTGTCTCCCACCGAAACGGGATTGAGGAAGCGGCACCCCTGCTCCACGAGCACGAACCCCTCCAGGTGATCGCGTACTTCGGACGCGCCCGCGGCGGTCAGGGATGCCAGCAGCAGGCCGTGGACCAGCGGTTTGCCGAAGCGGGTGGTCTTGGCGTACTCCACGTCATAGTGACTGCGGTGCGTGTCGCCGGTCAGGCCCGAGAAAAGCAGGGAATGCGCGTCGGTCAGCGTTTTCGAAGGCCCGGCGAAACGCAGGCCTTCCGGAACGACGCCGCCGGGCCAACTGCTGGCTGCCAGTCCCGGCTGTGGAATGGAAGATGACATCGAACAATCTCCAGTCATTGCCGTTGACGCCCACGCGTCCAGGCAATATAGTTTTTGAACCGATGGTCAAAACACAGACCGGACTCTACATCCAATTTGAACGAACGGTCAAATTATTTATGACGACAAGAAAGAGCGAGACAGGCGAAGCCAGGTGGGACGGGCGCAAAGTGGGGCGCGACAGCCGCAGGGACGCCATCCTGAGCAGCGTCGGAAGCGTGCTGAGCAACGGCCGCCTGTCTTCGCTGACGATGCAGGACATCGCGGCCGAACTGGGCATCACCAAAGGCAATCTCTACTACTACTTCACCGATAAACAGGACATCATCTACCAGTGCCACATGCGCGCCATGGAGGCCAGCATGCTCGCGCTGGCGCGGGCGCAGCAGTCGGCCGAGCGGCCCGGCCCCAGGCTTCGGCAGCTGTTGTCGGAACATGTGAGCGGCATACTGAAAGACGGGCTGGGCAGCGTGCTGCTGACCGACCTGGAAAGCCTCCATCCCGACCAGCGCAAGTCGTATGTCGCGCTGCGCGACACCTTCGAACGCGGCGTCAGGGCCATCATCGAAGAAGGCGTCGCTGCGGGCGACTTCCACTGCTCGGACACCCGGCTCGCCGGCTTCGTCCTGCTGGGCGCCATCAACTGGATACCGAAATGGTTCCGTCCCGAGGGCGCGCTGTCGGCCGACAGCATCGCCCAGGGCGTATCCGAACTCCTGATGGGCACGCTGTGCTGCCCTCCCGGCGCACGTCCGGCGGCACAGCCCGCCCCTGGCGCCGATGCCGCTGCCCCGCAGAAGTCCGTGCCGAAACGAGCGGCCAGGAAGGTCGCTGCAAGAAAGACGCCGGCCCGCCGGACCACTGCGGCGAAAACATGATGCCCCTGCTTCCGCATGCCCTACTGGACACGCTGCGCGCCATCGTCGGCCCGCAACACGTATCGACCACCGCGGATGATCTCGCGAATGCGTCCATCGATCTCATAGACTGGCCGGGCCAGATGCCCGCGGCGTGCATCGTTCGCCCTGCGGACCGCGCGCAAGTGGCCGGGGTCGTGCGCGCCCTGCCGCAAGACGTCCCCGTCATTCCCCGGGGAGCGGGATTGTCCTATTCCGGCGGCGCGGTCCCGCACGGCCCCGCCGTCCTGCTGGACCTGCGCCGCCTGGATGAGATCGAGATCCACCCGCAGGACCTCGTTGCGCGCGTGGGCGCCGGAACGACCTGGGAGCAGTTGGCCCGGCAACTCGCCGAACATGGCCTGCGCACCGTGCAGCATCCGCCGATCTCGGGCGTCCATACGACAGTGGGCGGCGCAGCCGCCCAGGGCATGCCGGGCGGACTGGACGGCGTCGCCGGCCTGGTAGTCGTGCTGGCCAACGGCGCTATCCTGCCCGCCGGCGCGGCCGCGCAGCCGGGCTCGCCGCCGTTCCAGCGCTATTGGGGACCGGACCTGACGGGCCTGTTCCTGGGCGACTGCGGCGCCCTCGGCATCAAGACCGACATCGTGCTGCGCCTGGCGCCGCTACGCCCGGTCCGGTTCGCCTCGTTCGCCTGCGACGGCGACGCGGCCTGCGTCGCGCTCATGACGGAATTGCTGCGCCAAGGCATGGTTTACCGCGCATTCGCCAACAGCTCTTCCCGCCAGCCGGGCCAGGAGCCCGCCTGGCAACTGCACGCGGTGGTCGAAGGCGTCAACGATGCCGCGGCCGAGGCCGCTCTCGACGCCGTGCGCGCGCTGTGCCGCAACCGGGCCCGGGAAATCGACGCCACCATCCCCGGGAAACTCCATGCCAAGCCGTTCTCGGTGCGGGGATTCCTCGGCATCGAGGGGCAACGCTGGCTGCCCGTGCACGGCGTGCTGCCCTTTTCAGCCACCCTGGCATGCGTGCGGCAATTGCGCACGCTGCTCGACGCCAGGCAGCGCAGCCTGGCGGACAATGGCATCTTCCATACCCTGGCGCTGTCTTCGGTCGGGCCCTACGTGACCGTGGAACCGATGCTCTATTGGCATGACGCCCTGACTTCCCTGCACGAGGAATACCTGAACGAGACAAACCGCGCGCGCTTCGCCGGCCGCATGGACAACCAAGCCGCGCGCACCCTGGTCAAGACCGTGCGGGAAGAACTGCGCGACGCCATGGATGCCCATGGCGCCGTCCATGCCCAGATCGGCAGATATTTTTCTTATCTCGACCGGCTGGCGCCGGAGTCGGCCGACATGATGCGGCAGGTCAAGCTGCTGCTGGATCCGGAGCGCCGGCTCAACCCTGGCGTCCTGGGCCTCTAGGCCATCCGCGCACCGCAGCACGACGACGTTCCGTGCCTGCGTGCCGGATTCCGGCGCTTGACGAAAACGCGAGGAAAGACCCGCTCGGGATCAGTGCCCGGCCGTGCGCGAGAATAGATTGATCACCAGCACGCCAGCCAGAATCAGGCCGATGCCGATCAGGGCGGCGGCATCCAGCCGCTGCCCCAGCGCCAGCCAGCCGATGGCGGACACCAGCACGATGCCCGCGCCGGACCAGATGGCATAGGCCACGCCGGTCGGGATGGTGCGCAAGGTGAGCGATAGGAAAAAGAAGGCCAGCCCGTAGCCGACCACCACGACCAGGCTGGGCCACAGGCGCGTGAATCCCTCGGCCTGCTTGAGCAGGGAAGTGGCGGCCACTTCGGCGACGATGGCCAGGCCCAGATAGAGGTAATTGGAAGTCATGGTTCGCAGCAGGAAATCCGCATCGCGCCGGCGCGGCCCCGGGGGACCGGCCGGCGCGACGCAGCGGAACAGGGCCGCAAATGCTACTCCAGCTTGGCGCCCGACGTCTTCACCATCCGTTCGACCACGGGCGCCAGCAGTTCGTACTCCTTGCGGGCGTCCTCAGCCGAGTTGCCGATCGCATCCATGCCGTAGGCCTGGATGCGCGCCTGCATCTCCGGGGTCGCGATCGCCGCGCGCGCCTCCTTCTCCAGCCGCTTGGACACGGCCTCGGGCATGCCCGCCGGCGCCAGGACCGCGAACCATCCCATCGGCTTGAACTCGGGATCCTTCATGCCGGCTTCCGCCATGGTGGGCACGTCGGGAAGCTCTTTGGGCCGCTGGTCGGCAATCACGGCAAGCGCGCGCAGGCGCCCGGTCTGCAAGTGCGGCACGACCGGGCCGAGCGTCGTGAATCCCCACGATATCCTGCCCCCGACCAGTTCCTGGATCAGCGGCACCTCGCCCTTGAAAGGCACGTGCGTCATGTCGAGATTGCGCGAATGGCTCAGGTAGGAGGCGACCAGGTGGCCCGAGGTGCCCACGCCGAACGAGCCGTAGTTGACCTTGCCGCGGTTGCGCGCGGCCCACTCCATGAACTCCTTCATGTTGTGCGCCGGGATTTCGTGGTTGACCACGAGCACCAGTTGGCCGCTGGAAATCTGCGTGACGAAGCGCAAGTCCCGGTTCACGTCGTAGGGAACCTTGTCGAACATATAGGGCAGCGTCAGGACGGGTGTCGAGTTCGTGACCAGCAGGGTATGGCCGTCGGGCCTGGCGCGCGCCACCACGTTGGTGCCGAGCATGCCGGATGCGCCCGGCTTGTTCTCGACGATGAAGGTCGTGCCCAGCCGACGTCCCATTTCTTCGCCCAGCGAGCGCGCCAGCGCATCGGCGGCGCCGCCCGCCGGCTGCGGCACGACGAGGGTGATCGGCCGGCCGGGAAAGGGTTCGGCGGCTTGCAATGGTCCGCACGCCAGCGCTGCCGCCAGCAAGAGAAGGGGTTTGATCATGCGAATGTCTCCTGGTTCTGGACGGGGCCGGCGCCGGCACCGCCGGACCGCCCCGCCGGTTCGTTCATTCAGTGGGTGACGGCCGGCAGTTCGGCTCCGGCGATCTCCTTGCCGAATTCGAAATCGCCGGGCCGATGCCATGTCTTCAGCGGTTTGCCGTCGCGCAGCGCGCGCATTTCGCGTGCCCACATGCGGCGCAGTACCGCGATGGCCTTGTCCGACTGCCCGAGGTGCTCGGCGTCGCGGTCCGCGATCGCGCCCTGCCCGCCCAGCGCGACCGTATCCTGGATGATGGGCAGCAAAGGATGGTTCTGGTCCACCTCGTCCAGCGTCATTTCGCAGCGCATGACGCGCGCGGCGATCTCGGCCGGATCCTCCACGTCGCCCAGGTCGGGCAGGGCTTCGTTGAAGGTGCCGACGCGGTTGACCATGGCACTGAAGGTCGTCGTGTCGTCCATCGGCACGCGCCAGGCGAGCAGGATGGACATCTTCGTGCGGTCCTGGGGAATGGGGACTTCGCGCAGCAGGATATTCGGCATGAAGCCGTAGCCGACGCGCTGCCTGCCGTCCTGGCGCGTAGAGACCACCACCAGCCCATGCTCGGTTTCTTCCGCCGCGACCTTGGGAATCTGGTCCAGCCCGTACTTCGCCATGAGGTGCTTGTGGGTGAAGAACACGTGCGCTTCGTCGTGGTCGTTCTCCACGCGCTGGAAAAAGTTGTAGTCGAGCACGACCGCCTGGGTGAGCAGCGTGCCGCGGCTGTCGTCTTCCAGTTCGGGGAAGCGGGGAAACTCCGGCGGCTCGCCTTCTCCGACATAACAGAAAATCAGGCCCAGATACTCGCGGACCGGATAGGTGCGCAGCGACAGGCTGCGCGCATAGGCCGCGCTCTCGGCGGGAAACTCCTCTCCCCTGCCGTCCGCGTCGAACTTCCAGCCATGGTAGCGGCAGCGCACGCCGTTGTTCTCGACCCAGCCATAGGCCAGGCTCGTTCCCCGGTGGGGGCAGCGATCCTGCGTCATGCGCGGCTGGCCGTCCTGGCCGCGGTAAAGCGTGTAGTGCGCGCCCAGCAGCTTGACGCGCATCGCACGGCCGGCCACGCACTTCTCTGCCAGCGCGACCGGCTGCCAGAAGCGCGCGACCAGGCGGCCGGCGAGCGCGCCGTTCTCGACCCGGGCGAAGTCGACATCGGAATAAAGACTCATGATGGAGTTCCTCGGAAAAGGCGGATTCTTTATCGGAAAATACTATGCTTCCATAGCAATGGTAAATTTGGCGCAAAGAATCCACAATGCCTGTTTCATCCGACACACACTGGTATTTCCCCCAACCCGCCCAGCCATGACCAAATCGACGAGCAACAAGCCCTCCCCCGGGAAAATCGCCACCCAGTCTTCGGAAGACAGTGTCGGCTACCAGCTCAGCGCCACCTACCGGGTGCTCAACCGCGCGCTGCAGGCGCAGGTAGCCCGGCTCGACGTGCCTGCGGGAACCTGGATATTCCTGCGCACGATCTGGGAAGAAGACGGGCTGACGCAGCGGGAGATCGGCCGGCGGGTGGGCATCATGGAAGCGGCGGCGGGCTCGGCCCTGAACAAGCTGGAAAGCCGCGGCCTGATCCGGCGCGTCCGCAACGCCGGCGACCGGCGCAAGATCAACGTCTACCTGACCGATCGCGGCCGTGCCCTGGGACACGAGCTGATGCCCAGGGCGGACGAGTTGACCGCCCGCATGGTCGAGGGATTCGAACACTTCGAGGTGGCGCAGCTGTGCAGCTACCTGATGCGCGTCCGGCAGAACCTCCGCGCAGCCGAATCGTCGGCCGGCCTCAAGACTGAAGACGCGGAAAATACTATTGATTCGTAGTATTTAGGCATGATCCGGCACGCCGAGCCGACGGGAACCTAGATCGCCTTGTCGGGACAAGCCAGGCCTGCCGAACTGGCGGCGCGGGCAAGCCTGTCGTTCTCTCTGGTGAGGAATACCAGCAGTTCCATGAATTGGGCCCGCTTGTCCGCGGGCAGCGGATCGAGCATCCGTTCCTGCGCGCGCAGCACGGCCGGCTCGGCATCCTCTAGCAACTGCCTCCCCTCGGGCGTGGCATGCAGCAGGCGCACGCGCCGGTCCTTGGGGCTGCTGCTGCGGGTCATCAGGCCGCGGGCCTGCAGCCGATCGATGACGCTGCCTATCGTCGAGGCGTCGAAACCGATGAGCCGGGCGAGCGTGCGCTGGTCGATGCCGGGCCGGCGCAACACGGCGGAAAGCGCGGCGTATTGCACAGGCGTGACGTTCCAGGGCTGCGTGTCCTCGATGAACACCGCCACGGCGATCTGCTGGAGCCGGCGGATGTGATAGCCGGCGTACTGTTCGAGCTCTGCGGGGCTGAAATCCATGAGGCGTGGGATGGGCCGGCTGAAGACAGGTGGATGATCATAGCGTGCGCATGGGCGCTTGCCGGCCCCGTGCGGACGGACGAACACAGTAGAAACCCTAGGTTTGGAATTCCGTTGCGCCACCAACTAATAAGTGTACTTATAATAAGTGTACTTTCATGATTGCCGAAGTCCCGCAAGCCGGGTACTGCCGCCGCATAATGGGCGCGTGATAACACTGGCCAAGCGAGCCGCGGACCGATCCTCGCCCGATCATCAACCAAGGAGCCTGCCATGAACGTCGTCGATGCCACCCCCAGCGCCGTGAAACAGACGGCGCACGGCCAGCCGGACGCAAGCCCGGAGCTCGACCGCCTGTACCAGAATTTCGAGAAAGAACTGCTCGTTCCGCTGTGGACCCAGATCGGCGACCTGATGCCGATGCACCCGCGCAGCAAGGCGACTCCGCACCTGTGGCGCTGGGACCGGCTCAATGAACTGGCCGCCGAAGCAGGACACCTGGTGCCGGTGGGCCGCGGCGGCGAACGCCGCGCCATCGCGCTGGCCAATCCCTCGCTGGGCGGACGGCCCTTCGCCACGCCGACGCTCTGGGCCGCCATCCAGTACCTGATGCCCGGCGAGAACGCGCCCGAGCACCGCCATACCCAGCATGCCTTCCGCTTCATCGTCGAAGGCGAAGGGGTGTGGACGGTCGTCAACGGCGATTCGGTGCGCATGTCGCGCGGAGACTTCCTGCCTCAAGGCGGCTGGAACTGGCACGCCCACTACAACGCCGCGCGCGCCCCCATGGCCTGGATCGACGGGCTGGACATCCCCTTCGCGTACTACACCGAATCCCAGTTCTTCGAAGTCGGCCGCGACGCCTTGAGTCCCGCAGAACACACCTGCCCCGAGTTCTCCGACTCCGAACGCCTGTGGGCCCATCCCGGCCTGCTGCCGGTTTCCCAGCTCGGACAGCAGCATCCGACCACGCCGCTGCTGGCCTACCGCTGGGTCGACACCGACCGCGCCCTGAACCAGCAGCTCGCGCTCGAAGACGAGGGCCATGCGGTCACCGTCAGTCCCGGCCACGCCGCCGTGCGCTATACCAACCCGGCCAACGGCCGCGACGTGCTGCCGACCATCCGCACCGAAATGCACCGCATCCGCCGCGGCGCCGCCACGCTGGCGCGGCGCGAAGTCGGCTCGTCGGTGTTCCAGGTCTTCGAAGGGCAAGGCACGGTCACGGTGGACGACAAGCAATGGCAGGTCCGCCGCGGCGACATGTTCGTCGTGCCCTCCTGGGCGCAATTCACCGCGCGCTGCGACGCCGGCCAGGCGACGCTCGACCTGTTCCGCTTCAGCGACACCCCCATCTTCGAAGCCGTGAACGCCTATCGCACCCAAACCCTCCCCGCCTGACCGCTACCGGCCCCGCCGCATTCCCTTCTCTCCCTGACGCCCGGGCAGACGCTGCCCGGGCCTGCTCCGCAAAGCCTTCCGACCTATCCGGTCGGACCAGGCCGGCGCTCGAGAATCATCCATGACCGACACACGCTCCCTCAACGTCCAGCAGTTCATCAACACCCATCGTTTTTCTTCCACGCAGATCGTCACGCTGCTGCTGTGCTTTCTGATCGTCGCCGTAGACGGTTTCGACACCGCCTCGATCGGCTTCATCGCTCCCGCCATCCGCGATCAATGGAACCTGGACCCCGCCCATCTGGCGCCGGTCTTCGGCGCCGGGCTGTTCGGCCTGATGATAGGCGCGCTGGCCTTCGGGCCCATGGCCGACCGTGTCGGCCGCAAGACGACGCTGCTCGTCTGCACCGGCGTCTTCGGCCTGGCCTCGCTGGTCTCCGCGTGGTCCCCCTCGCTCGAATTCCTTACCGTCCTGCGCTTCCTGACCGGCCTGGGCCTGGGCGGCGCCATGCCGAATGCCATCACCCTCAGTTCGGAATATGCGCCGGACAAGCACCGCAGCGTGCTGGTCACGACCATGTTCTGCGGCTTCACCATGGGTTCGGCGCTGGGCGGCATCCTGGCGGCCTACCTCGTCGACCACCTCGGCTGGCACGCCGTGCTGCTGGTGGGCGGCATCGTCCCGTTGGCGCTGCTGCCGCTGCTGGCATGGCGCCTGCCCGAATCGGTTCGCTACATGGTGGTGCGCGGCCACGATCCGCAACGCATCAGCCGCATCCTGCAACGCATCGCGCCCGATGCGGACCTGCGCGACGTGCGCTACGACGCCGAAGCCGCTCCCGCCGGCTCGCCGGTGCGGCAGCTGTTCGACCCGCAACTGCGCCGCGGCACGCTGCTGCTGTGGGTGATGTTCTTCATGTGCATGCTGATCATCTATTTGCTCTCGAGCTGGCTGCCGACCCTGATCAAGAACACCGGCCGCTCGCTGCAGGACGCCTCCCTCGTCACCGCCATGTTCCAGGTGGGCGGCACCGTCGGCGCCATCACGCTGGGCCGGCTGATGGACAGCTTCAACCCGCAGCGCGTGCTGGCCATCGCCTATGTCGTAGGCGCGGCCTTCATCGCCATGATCGGCCATGGCGCAGCCTCGACCGTCCTGCTGGTCCTGGCCGTCACCGTCGCGGGCTTCTGCGCCTCGGGCGGACAAGTCGGCGCCAACGCGCTGGCGGCAGGCTTCTACCCCACGCCCAATCGCGCCACCGGCGTCGCCTGGGCATTGGGAATCGGCCGGATCGGCTCCATCGTGGGGTCGATGTCGGGCGGGTGGATGCTGACGGCAGGCTGGGGGATGGAAGCGGTATTCGAGGCCGTGGCCGTGCCGGCGGTGGTCGCTGCGGTCGCCGTCGTGCTGATGGGCCGCGGCAGGCAGGCCGCGTAGCCGGCGGACCGTCCGGGCGCGGCAGACGGATGGCGTCCGCCGCGCCCGGACGGATCGAACCGCACCGCAAGCCGCACCGAAACAGGATTGATCGGCTTCCGTTATCAAGACTAAAAAAATTTTTGCTTATCGTTATATACCACCGTATATAACAATCTCGCTGTCACGACGCGGAGTGAAATCCGCCTGAAAGCAAGGAGACAGCAAGAATGAAAAACCTGCGTATCAGCGATCTGGTCGCTCGCAATGCGCTGCACCGGCCGGACTCGCCCGCACTCATAGAAAGCGGCGGGCAAGTAACCTGGCGCGAACTGGACCGGAACTCCACACGCTACGCCAGCGGCCTCGGGGCGCTCGGCTTCGAACCGGGGGACCGGGTTGCGACGATTCTGCGCAACGGCCCGGCGGCGGTGGAATCGTTCTTCGTGCTGGCCAAGCTGGGACTGGTCGGCATCCCCATCAACTACAACCTGACGCCAGCCGAAATCCACACGCTGCTCGCCGATTCCCGGCCCCGGGGAATCATCGTCGATGCCGAGTTCCTCGATCAGCTGGCCCCCGTGCTCGCGGAAACCACGGCGACGGTCGCCGTTCGCAAGCCCGTCTCGCCGCTGGCCGCGGGATGGCTCGACTACGACGATGTCGCGGCGCGAGGTTCCGACTACATCGACACCCGTTCGATCGATCCGGACAGCATACGGACCATACGCTACACGAGCGGCACGACCGCCGCCCCCAAGGGCTGCCTGGGCACACACGGGCAAATCCTCTCCAGCATAGAAAACTTCCTCGCGCAGATACACATACCGCCTCGCCCCTACCTGCAAATGCTTCCGCTTTTCTCCGGGGCGGGAATCTGGATGGCGCTGGCGGCCGCCTACCAGGGCGTGGCCAACGTATTGCTGCCGGGATTCAGTTCGACCAAGGCGCTGGAAGCGATCGCCACCCACGGGGTGGGCCATGCCTGCGGCGTTCCGACCATGCTGAGCCGCATCTGCGACGAGTACGACCCGTGCAGGCACGATTTATCCAGCTTCGAGGTTTTCGGCTACACCGGCGCGAAAATGCCTCCGGCCTTGCTGCAGCGCGCCCTCGACAAATTGCCCTGCGCGTTCTACCAGGGGTTCGGCGGCGGCGAGCTGGGCGGTCTGGTTTCGTTCCTGACGCCGGAAGACCACGACTGCGCCCTCCGGTTTCCCGCGCTGAGGCACCGCCTTTCCTCGGTGGGACGCCCCGCGCAATATGCCGAAATATGTCTGCGCCAACTGGCGGAAGACGGCTCCGCGGGCAGCGACGACGCAGGAGAGATCATCGTCCGGTCGCCCAGCAATTTCAGCGGCTATTGGCAGCGCCCCGACGAGACCTCCCACGCCTTGCAGGGCGAGTGGGTTCACACAGGGGACGTCGGCCGCTTCGATGCCGACGGCTATCTCTACGTCATCGACCGGGTCAAGGACATGGTGGTGAGCGGCGGCATGAACGTCTCGTCCGCCGAAGTCGAGGCCGTCCTGTCGGAACATCCGCGCGTCCACAGCGTGGCGGTGATCGGGCTTCCGGACGATGAATGGGGCGAAGTGGTCACTGCCGTCGTCAAGCTGCTGCCGGGCGATCCGGTCCCGGAGGCGGAGCTGCTGGCCTACGCCAGGTCCAGGCTGGCCGGATACAAGGCTCCCAAGCAGATCAGGTTCGTCGACGACTTCCCGCTCAACAGCGCCGGGAAGGTACTCAAGCGCGAATTGCGCCGCCGCTATTGCGCGCCGGCTTCATCCCGGCAGGCCGATGCGCCCGCCGCCCCCCTTTCTCAAGGAGACACTTCCATGCAGTGGCAACCCGACCCATCCGCCGGCCCGCAAGGCTATATCGTCCAACCGGAAACGTTCCAGTTCCTGGACATCAGCCTTCCCCAGGAAGGCATCGCACAGATCACGCTGAACCGGCCGGACAAGCTCAATGCCTTCAACTCGGCGATGATCGGAGAAATCCGGGCGGCCCTGTGGAAGATGAATTTCGACGACCGGGTGCGCGTGATCGTGGTGACCGGCGCCGGACGCGGCTTCAGCGCGGGCCGCGACGTCAAGGAGCTCCAGGGCGAACGCGCCATGCCCCTGCCCCAGTACCGCGCTTACGTGCGGGCGAACCACGACATGCTCAACGATCTCGAACAGATCGAGAAGCCGATCATCGCGGCCATCAATGGCGTGTGCGCCGGCGGGGGCGTGGAATTGGCGGCATCCTGCGACTTCCGCTTCGCCTCGGAAACCGCCACCTTCCTCCTGCCCGAGATCTTCATCGGCGTCATTCCCGCTTCGGGAGCATGCTCGCGCATGATCCAGATGATCGGCATCGAAAACGTCAAGGATCTCGTCATGACGGGCCGGACCGTCGATGCACGGGAAATTCGCGAGATGGGCTTCGTACGCCGCGTCGTCTCCCCGGACAGCCTGCTCGAGGACGTCTACGCGTTTGCCCGCCAGCTCATGCGGGGCGCTCCCCTGGCGGTGGGCATAGGCAAGCAGGTCACCAACACGTGCCAGAATGTGGATACGGAAACGGGCCGCATCCTGGAGCGCCTTGCCCAGTCTTCGCTGGTCGGCTCGCTCGATTCGACCGAAGGCATCAAAGCCTTCCTCGACAAGCGCGCTCCGGGCTTCAACGGCCAATAATCGACAAAGATAGGAGTACCCGTGAAACTGAATGGGATACGCGTCCTGGACTTCTCCAGGCACATGGCCGGACCGCTGGTGTCGTGCATCATGGCCGACCACGGCGCGGACGTCATCAAGATCGAGCCGCCTGCCGGCGACCCGACGCGGCAAGGCTCCCCGCGCCATCCCGACCAGCCCTTCGGGTGCTCCTACACGGCGCTGAACCGCGGCAAGCGCAGCATTGCCCTGGACTTGAAAAACACCGAAGATCTGGACAAGGCCTTGTCGCTGATCAGGCAGGCCGACGTGCTCATCGAGGCATTCTCCCCCGGTGTTGCCGACCGGCTGGGCATAGGCCATGCGGCGGCCGCGGGGCTCAACCCGAACCTGGTGTACTGCTCGATCACGGCATTCGGCCAGTCCGGGCCGCTCAAATCGGTCGCCGGCCACGATCCCGTCATCCAGGCAGCCGCCGGCACCCTCCCGCGCGACGAAAGCGGCGCCCCGGTTTTCCCGGCGGTATCGCTGGCGGCCTTTGCCGGCGCGTACGCCGCCTTGTCGGGCATTCTGATGGCGCTATACGCGGCGCGGGCAGGCCACGGCGGCGACTATCTCGATCTCTCGCTGCACGACGTGGCGTTGACGGCGCGTCCCACGACTGCGCTGCAGATGCTCACATCGCCGGGCGACCCGGTCCATGACTTCGGCGCAGGCATCGCCATGCTGCAGCCCTATCGAACGGCCGACGAGGCTTGGCTGCTGCTGGGAGGAAACGAATTGCCGCAAGCCCGGCGCCTGTTCACCGCGCTGGGCCGCGAGGATCTCATCGGCGCGGCCGCCGGGCCTGCGGGCGCCAGACAGCCGGCCGTGCGCGCGTTTCTGTCGGCCGAGTTCCGAACCAGAACGCTCAAACAATGGATGGCGTGGTGCAACGAGCACGCCATCCATGCCAGCCCGGTCCTGGAATTGGACCAGGCATTGACGCATGAGCATGCCGCGGCGCGCGAAATGGTCGTCCACGACGCGCTCGGGCTGCCGCATCTCGCATCGCCCCTACGCTTCGGCACCCAGCCGGCCAGGCCGTCGCTGGCTGCGGCGGCGCTGAACGAGCACGCCAGCGCCTGGGACGAGTGGCGCTAGCCGTGCTTGTGGGCGGGCTTGCCCTTCTGCTTGGTCGACGCCATGGTGTGCAATTCCTTCTCGCTCATGGACTTGTACATGGACTTCGACGCGCCTTGCAGCTCGCCGACCTTGCGTTCGCCGCGCTTGGCCGACAGGGCCGCGCCGGCGGCCATTTGCTGCGCCTTCGATTTGGCTGGCATGTTGACCTCCTGGAATGATTGCGGGTGTTGCTCCGCACTTTCCATGCCCGGCGGCGCCGATTCGATCGGCGTGAGTTGCATGAAGTCCATCCACCGATGCTACTGATCCGTTGCCAGCATTGCTCGAGCGCAACGCTACGGCGTCCGCGATGACAAAGGCAGGCATGCGGCCTGCGACACAAGTCCGTGGACGACTGCATAACGTGCTCAAGCCTCGAACCGGAGAAACGCATGGAAACGCTCACCAAGGTATTCCCCTATCTGGCCCGAACTGGCATCCAATACCAAGTCGAGATCCACCTGGGACGGGATCCGGACACCGGGCTCTACAGCGGACGGGCCCAGGCCTATGAAGGCGCTCCGAACGACAGCGCCTACGTGGGCAATGCCGTGACGGTATGGCCGTTCGCGGCGGCGTCCGGCGATGAAGCGCTGGACAGCGCGCTGGCGCAAATCGGGAACGATCTGGATGAAGGCTTGCTACAGACGCCGGGGGTGCTGGGCGAGCATGTCGCGGAGAACTCGCGCAGAGAGGCGGACGCAGTGGATTGACGCCACGCGCGGAGAGGCGTCCTCCAACGCATGGCATCCGTAGTCAAATCGAAGCCGCGAGTTCGACGAGCTTGGAGATGGTGTTGATGTTCCGGGCAGTGCCATGAGCCGCGCACGGAATTCTGAGCTTCGAGCGGCCCATGCCGGAACCATAGGCTACGTAAATTTCCCGCCGGCCCAAGCGGACCTGCTCATCCTGCCTGCCCCGCACCGAATCGAGCGTGTCGGCGGGCAGAGGATGGTCTAGGAAAATGGCAACCGTCCAGTTGGGAGGAGCATCGCGAAATGGGTTGGCCTCGAGCACTTCGGCCATTTCTTTCGCCGTCCGCACGATGACCCCGACCGATTTGCCGGCATAGTCTTTCAGGCGTTTCTCAAGCGCAGCCTTGATCTCGGAACCGGATCGGTCGGCCGAGAAAACCACGTTGCCGCTTGCGATATAGGTCTGGACCCCATCGAAGCCCTCGGCGACGCACATCGCCTTCAACTCGGCCATTGGCAGCTTGCCGGTTCCGCCGACGTTCACGGCGCGAAGCAGCACAACATACGAAGCCATCCAGTCTCCTTCCTGGTTCTGGAAGCCGCTATCGAGCAACTTCCCGATCGGGGGTCAGAGGGCGTGACGCTGTTGTCCATGGGCGCTGCGCCATTCATCGGGAAACTGGCGGAGGCGATGGACTCCCAACGGTTACCGAAAAGCCGCGCCAGGTTTGAATCCCACTCTTGTGAATTGCGCTCACCCCCATTATCACCCCTGTGCAAAGGGAAAGGCCGCGCCCTCCCCTTTCTCACCCCGCACTGGGTTCGGCCAGGGCGTCTACCGACACCCGAACGCTCGCGCGATCCCTCAGTCACGCATCAATTTCCTCTTCTGACCAGGCCACCCGGTTGTCCGAGATGCGGAACGGCTTGGGAAATTTGTCCTCCGCAATCATTTTGTACACGGTGGACTGACCGAGCGACACCTTTTTCAGGACATCCTTGATTTTCAGGGCATTCATTTGCACGGCTCCATTTCAACAGCCGTCGCCTTGACCGCGGCGCGCCATTGGGCAGCCAGCCAGCGCTCGGCCAGCTGCGATATCTCTGGATCCTGCGCGGCCAGTACCTTTCGGGCGTCGGATAGGCAGGCGATGGGGATGTAGGCGTCGTCGGTCATGGTAAAAATCATCATCCGAGGAGGAGAGTCCATGAGCAAGCGGGAATACCGGCACAGCGGTTGCCTTTTTGAATTGCATACAAAGCAGCGCCAGGATGGATGGTCGAAGTGGTGCGAACAGCCGAAGACGTCGACTCTGGGCGCCTTGTGAAGGCGTCCCTACCGGATATTGGCCCTTTCGCGACCGAGGACGATGCGTTCGAAGCCGGTGAGAAAGAGGCGGCGAAGCACTCATAGCGCGATCCTCCGAAACTCCACCACCCACACCCAAGGATTGGCCGCCCAACTGCCGAGCCCGTTAATGCGCTCCCATAGCCCGGCATAGCCATTGCGGTGCGGAGTCGCGTTGCGCTGCGCTTGCGACATTGCTGGCGGACAGGCCGCACTCGCGAAGGCCATCGGCACGGTTGGTCAGCGCATCGACAACTAGCTGAAGCGCGATAAGGTCATCAGCTCTGATTTCTGCCCAGCGATTGAGTTGGCGACGAATGGTGCCGTGCGCTGGGAAGACCTTCGCCCCGATGTCCGCTGGGACGTCCTGCGCCCATCCGGCGCGATCACCCCCACCCACCCCGAGCCGCAAGAGGCGAGCCATGCGTGATGCCCCGTCTCGGCCCATGGTTCGCTGAGGGCGCCAGATCTTGATCCGACAGCGAACACGGGACATCCCGAACCCCGCCGCCAAGCTGGAGCGGCGGCACCTCGTGGCCGTCAGCCATGATCGCCTGAAGGAAATTTTCAGCGTTCCGGCGGAATATCTGCAGCCTGATGAAAGCGCTCCAGCGTCTGGCGCATGCCGCGCAGAAAATCCTCTGATACGCGACTAGTACGGCCATCGCTTCGCACGCTTCTTCCGCGTCTGCGAGCGCTCGCCGCAGCGGTTCTTTGCCGGGGGCTGCGTTGAGAAAAACCATGATCACTGCCGACATTGCGTACAGGTTGCCGGTGACGAACACCAGTCGATCCTCGTATCCTGCACCTTCTTTTCCATGGCCATGAAAGGCTCCTTTTCCGTGGTTGGCTGGGGTCGGATCCGCCAGTGTACGGAAAGGGAGCCGGGCACCCCCGAGCCCGCGCACAGCGGGGAGACGGACCATGCGTAATGCCAAACTCACACAATACCGCTCCTAGCGCTTGTGGCCCGTCCACCTCGTGGCCAAGGCCTTTGGTGTTCTGGTGAAGGTGGACGGGTTTCCGTTCAGGTCGAACCGGCTTTGCGACCTGACGCCGGGTGTCAGCGGTTCCAATGTTGCTGGATCGCGGTTGTCACCTGATCGGGAAGGTTGAACCAGTAGGCGTCCTTGGCGTCGATGACCACTAGTTTGTCGTTCCGATCCATGGACTTCCAGACGTGCTCTGCTGCTTGTTGCGCTGAGAGATTGGTATGGACGTAGTAGAGCGAGTAGTGAACCTTCAGCCAGCCGCCAAGCGACTCGATTGCAGCAGTCACCTTCGGGTAGTTCTGGCCAGGTGCCATGAGGTCGTACGAAATGAACAGATTGTTTGCCATGAGGGTTCCTTTGGGTGGTGGTTACGGGTTGGTCGCCCAAACCGGTTGTACCGCCCAGATGGAGCCCTCGCCAATCCCAAGGGTGTGCTAATGCCCGCCCCCTTCTCGCCCATCTGCCGCAGCAGCGCAGCAAGCTGGGACGTTGTGTCCTCCCGGCGCTGCTCGCGCTCGAGCTGGCCGAACACGTCCAGTACGGCGCGCTTGGACGGCGATTTGATCTCCTGCCGCGCAATGATCCGAGCCACGTGCAGCAGCGGCTGCACGGTGATGGCCGCGGCGATCTCTGCCCGCGGCACGCCCACGCTCTCGGCCTGTTCGATCCAGTCCCCGAAACGCATAACCGTTCCCTCCAAAAGGGGCAGTGTCCTGCCGGACGTCGGACGCGTCGATTGTGGGATGTGCATATGAAAGAAAGCGTGTGATGTCCATGCAGCCAGTGTCCCCCGCCGACGTTGAAAGCACCCGCAAGATCGGTGCACGGCTTTACGCCGAGGTCTTGCAGCGGCTTGCCGAAGTCACGCAAGAGCGTGCAGCCGATTTCATGGACGTTTCGCCCAGCACCATCAGTCGCGCCAAGGAAGACGTGGAGCGCGCCTGCCAGCTCATGGCGGCGCTCGGCTTTCAGTTGGCCCCCACCGATGCCGGCGTGGTCGATCAGGCCGAACAGATGACTGTGGAAAGCCTGGCGTTCAAGTATCTGCAGGCCAGGCAAGAGGCCTGGGAATAGGGCCATCGATGACCCAGCGAACATCCACCACCGCGGCCCTGATGGGCCGGAACCCGGCGTTCCAGCGCTACCTCGGCGCCGACAACGAACAGGCCGCCCGCGATGCGCTGTGCCGACGCTGCGAGATCGAGAGCCGGCGCGAGCTGGATACCGATCCCCGGGCGGCAGAGCGGTTTCCTGCACTGCGGCAAGGGTTTGCGTGTGAGACAACGAAATGACGCATGCCGATCAGCGCTTTTCCTCAGCATTGCGCAATGCCTTAGCTGCGGCGCCAGCCATTCTATCGGCCGATTCGCTCATCCTCAGCATGAGATCGCTACCAGCCTCCTCGCGACGTTCCTGGCGTGTCCGCGGCGGGTCTACCCCGAGACCGGAGGCAAGAGCCAAAAGGCGAACCAAGTGCTCTTTGGACGATGCCAAAGCGCTCCCGATTTCCGCGGCTGCGGAGAATGGTCCCGACTCGGACAGCGATCTCAGTATGGCGGCGATGTCCACCATGCTTAGAACCACCTCGTGCCGATATTCGCCCTGCAACGCAGGATCTAGGGTCGGCGACAGCGCAAGATGGATTTCCGGGGAATCCGCGGAGCCAAGATCAAACGACACGCGCGCCTCATGCTCGCAAGAAATCTCTGATACCCCGTGGAATTTGTTGTGCCCGTTTCGAAGAATCTTCATACCCGCCTCTCCTCACAATTTCTTTGAGATGGTAATGCCAGATGCGCCACCTGCGTTTTATAGACAGGCAGCCACATGATCAGCTACAACCACCACCTGGGCGACTACGCCAAGAACACGGCCCACCTGTCCATGCTCGAGGACGGCGCCTATCGCCGGCTGCTCGACCTCTACTACCTGCACGAGCAGCGCCTCCCCGCCGAGAAGCGCGCCCTGTATCGCCTGGTCCGGGCCGCCGCGCCGTCCGAACGCAAGGCCGTGGACATCATCCTGGAGGAGCTCTTCCAGCGAACCGATGAGGGCTGGCTGCATTCCCGGTGCGAAGAAGAGATCGCCAAATACCGGGAGAAATCGGATAAAGCGCGCACGTCTGCCGCACGCCGTTGGCAGGGCAATTCGCAAAGCCAACGCAAAGCGAACGCACATGCCAACGCATCCGAAGATGGCATGCGAATGCATAGCGAAGGCAATGCTAACCACAAACCAGTATCGCGGCCGGCGGTGCGCGGCAGGACGTCGCGCTGGCCAGGATCGCCACCGGCTCGATGCTGATGGTACGATCCGCGCCTTCAACGTCTTGGGATAAGAGCGGCGCTGTCTTATCGGTGCTAATTCTGTCTTCGGCATGGTGTCCACCTAAATACGTGGACGCTAGTTTCTCGCCTCGTTAAGGAGAAGATGGGTTTGCCGGGTGCTTACGGAAGCCCGCATCATCTCGGAACCCGATCTGTTCCGCCTCGTGGTGAACAGCCAGCTTCCCGCCGCCGAGAAGTTCGAGCGCTGGGTGTTCGAAGAAGTCCTGCCCGAAATTCGCAAGACTGGCAGCTACCAGGCCCCTTCGCCGGCCAAGATATGGATCGAGGCCGCAAGGGCGTTTCAGCCGCTGTTCCGCGCCGCCCGGACACTCGGGTGCGACAAGAACGCCGCGGCCATCGCCGCCAACCAAGCCGTGCAGTCGGTGACGCAAATCAACCTGCTGGAAAAGCTGGGGCAGACGCACCTGGAAGCCGCCAACCAGGAGGCCCACTACTTCACGCCCACCTAGTTGGTTCAGATGATGGGCGGCGTATCGGGTCGGAAGATGAACCTGCTGCTGGCCGAAGCCGGCCTGCAGGCCAAGCGCGGCGACGACTGGGAAGCACTGGAAGCCGGCCAGGCGTTTGCCCGCATCTATGACACTGGCAAGAAACACGGTTCTGGAGTGCTTATCCAACAGGTCAAGTGGGCATCCAGCGTGTTGCCGCTGCTCACGCGCGAGGAAGTGGCATGAGTCGCAGCGACGACAAGTTCATGCTTCGCTTCCCCGGTGGCATGCGCGCCCGCCTCAAAGCCCAGGCCGCCCGCAACCGCCGCAGCATGAACGCCGAGCTGATCATCTTGATCGAAGCCGGCTTGCAATCCGCCACCGTAAACCGTTCGAATCCCGGCCGGTTGCCCATGTCAAGCGAATCAATTCACATGACTTCGGCCAGCGATGACCCTACGATTTCTAGCGAAGACGGCACTCAACCCACCGACCCGACGGAGGCCCCCACATCATGACGCGCCAAAACAATGAACCGTTCCAGGCGCAGCACTCGACGATGCCATACTGCCCACACAATTTCTGGCCCCTCGGAAATCTGCACATGAAACGTTTCACAAAGACACCGGCTTCGGCCCGCATCAGAATCGGCAACACGGTCCTTCCCTGACCCGGAACCTATGGATTTGTCTCATGAAACCGACAAAAAACAGCCCGGAATTTCACTTCAGAAAAGTGAATTTCTCCCTCGGAAATGAAGCCTTGTCTTGCTCAGCCGTTTTGGCAAGCTTGGTCCAGACGGTCGATAAGGCCGAAAAAGAAAACGCCCCGCTGGCGGCAACCTGCGAGGCATTGTATGTAGTCAGAACCCAAGTCAATAGGAACTTTCCACGCATGGACGCTAACACACAGCCTCTCAGGAGGCAAGGCAACGTCGTATTCCTGCCCTCCTTCGGGCAGCCCAAGCTGAAGCAGCAGATCTGGCGCCAATTGAGGTTGGCGCAGCGCCGGGCGGTGGTACCCCTGATGTACCACTGGCCAGTTGACCGGTCGCCCACTTTTTCGGGCGCCATGCCGAGGCAAGCGTAAGCCACGTAACTCGGCTGCATACTCACGAACAGCTAGCCGCCGTCGCGTCTAGTCATCTGAATAATTTTCTCCACCTGCCTAAGGTCGCCGGAATCAAAGGCTACCCTTAGAAGCTCAACTAAATCGAATATCTCTCTTTTCATCGCCGCTTTTATTCTAGTCGAAACGATGTTCGACTCCAAATCGTCGATGATCTTCTCCATGTGTCGTCGATACTCATCGAGAGAGGAAAAGCTCTCCTGCGGCGGCGATATGAATCTGGACCCGAAGAAAGTTACGCTTAAATTTGGCTCACCTTCTGGAGATAGGAATACGTGCTCTCCGTTGCATGTAGGTAGTCCGTTCTCAGATTGCTTGCAAGCATCTTTCAGGGCCCCACTGAGAGAGTCAACGACCCTATCCATCGCTATGGCCGCGTACGCGCGATAGACAAACTGATTGAAGAAGCTTGGGAATAGCACTGCCATGGGATCGGCTTCACCTTCAACAGCGAGCAGTGAATGCAATGACTCGTAAGTGTCGACTGCTGAGTCCCAGCTCCCGTAGATGCCGGCGGAATGATTCACCAAGTCAGCGTCTAGAACCCTAGAGAGCGAACGCGTCAGGGCACGAACCCTATCAATTTCTTTGTTTAGCTTTTCACGGTATTCCGCGCTGACCCCGAACACACCAATCTTGGCCAGGCTGTCCTGTCGGCTGAACAAAAAGATGCTCGAAGCTATTGCGAAAAGCAATGTCGCCGCAGCCGGAGAGGCCACTAGAGCAGTGATCGCGGATATTGAGGCACCGACAAGAAAAATGCACCAGCCGAGCCAGCTTCGATGAAAATGAACCCACTCAGTTTGCTTTCGTAGAAACTCAGGCGACTTCATGTTCCCCCGCTCCGATCTTGTTGCAAAACGAGAGGAAGTCTAATCGCAAAACTCTGCCCCCAACTCGCTTGACCATACAGCGCATCCCCCGAAGGTGCGCCATGACCGTTTCCTCTACCGAATCCCGCATTTCGCACGCCGGCGACGGCACCTCCCTCACCTTCCCTGGTCCGTTCTACTTCATCGAACCCGGCCACTTGGTAGTAAGCCTGGTCGAGGCGGACGGCACGATCCTGCCCTGGACCCTGGGTCACCGATTACCCAGTGACCGGCGCGGGCGATCCCAACGGCGGCAGCGTGACGGCATTCGACGCGCCGCCCAGTGGTGACACGCTCATCCTCGAGCGCATCGTTCCTCCCACGCAGGAGACCACCTACCAGGAGAACGACCCGTTCCCGGCCAAAAGCCACGAGCGCGCACTCGACAAGCTGACGATGATCGATCAGCAGGTCGAAGAGGTGCTTGGGCTTCGTCCTGGCGCCTGTGTGCGCGCGCTCCGAATTCCAGCGTCAGACCCTGGCATTTCGCTGCTTCCCGACGCCGCCGCTCGCGCCCGCAAGGCGCTGATCTTCGACGGCTCCGGCAACCCCGTCGTCTCCGATGACGATTACAACGATCAAGCCACCAATGCCGCCGCGAGCGCTGCTGAGGCGCTGGCCGCGAAGAATGCCGCCGAAGAGGCCCGCGATCTGTCTCAGGAAATCGCCAACCAGTTCGGCGACGTGCAGGGCGCGATCAATGCGGCCATCGCGCTGCTGGGCCATCGCAACGGTCACCAGATTGATCATGCGGTCCGTCAGTGGCACGCGTAGCGGCAGCTCCATCTTCATACGGTCACCCGGCACAATCCACACCCTGCTTTTGAGGTTGAACTCCTCGGGTTGGCTGTGCATTACCTCCTGCATACGCGCCCCCGTCAGGATCAAATGCTCCAGCATCCTGGCGGCGCGTCCGGGCTGCCTCACGAGCTTGGACACAAACTCCGGTAGTTCCTGCCACCGGCAGCGTGGGGTAATGGCGGATATTCTTTTTCGGTTCTGTCTGGGAAGGATGAGATCCAAATGCCCGCACCACCGAGCCGGGTTCTCTCCCGACCGATTCCCTTGCGCCTTTTCAGCATCCAGAATGCGCTTGAGTCGGCCGCGCAGCCTTGCGGCGGTTTCTCGCTTCTTTATCCAGATCGACTCAAGAATCCTTTTGATGTGCTCGGTGCTCACCTCGCGCACATCCACCGCGCCGATCACCGGATAGCCATAAGTAGCCAGCGTGTTCTCTCATTGCTGGGCAGCTTGGCATTCTTCCATCCTGGCCTCTGGGTGTCGATGTAGCTGATCGCGGCTATCTTGAATGACCTGGCGGCCGCCGTCTCTACTGCCTTACACTCGGCGTTCCTGGCCTCGATGGGGTCGATCTTGTCTTTGAGCAGCACGCGGCATTTCACGGCCTCGGCACGTGCCTGCGCGAGCGGTACAATCGACAGCGCGCCCAGGCCCATTTCCCGCGTGCGGCCGGCCAGCATGAACTTGAAGATCCAGGACCGCGAGCCGGATTGACTGATCTAAAAATAGAGCCCACCGCCATCCGGATACTGGCCTGGTTCGAGCAACTTGTTGATCTTGACGGCCGTAAGCCGGTGCAACTACCTTGCCATGCCCTACCCCCTTCTTCACCCCCATTCGATGCGTGGATTGTGGCGAGGCGGGATAGAACGGGCAAGAAAAGAAAAACCCCCAAAACCGTGAGATTTCGGGGGTTTTCTAGCATAGGACGGAATCGCGTGGAACCGCTGAGAATCCATCCTGGCGGAGGCGGTGAGATTCGAACTCACGAACGGTTGCCCGTTGCCGGTTTTCAAGACCGGTGCAATCGACCACTCTGCCACGCCTCCGGTGGTGCACGCGGTCCGCCTCCCTACGCGGGGGCGGCGCCGGCTGAGCGGCGCGGCGTGCCACAGGCCCGCAATGATAATCGATTTCTCCGCTGCCGGTCCGGCCTCGCGCTAACCCGCCTGCCCCCCGCTCTCGCCCCGCCAGACGATCTCCAGCGGAATGCGCGCATCCGGCGCCAGCGCGCCGTGCCATTTCGCCAGCAGCCGCATGAGCTGTTGCTGCTCATCGTCTTCGAGCACCTTCAGGATGCGCGTGGTCGCGCGCCTGGCCTGCGAGCCCGCGGCGACGAACTGCCTTCTTCCTTCCGCGGTCAGCCGCACCATCATCTGGCGCTTATTCGCTTCGTTGCGCGCCCGGTCGAGCAGGCCGCGCGAGGCCAGCAGCTTGATGACGTGCATGACGGTCACCTTGTCCTGCCCGAGGTGGCGGGCGACCGAGGTCTGGTCCAGGCTGCCGAATACATCGAGTACGAACAGCACGCCGTATTGGGTCGGGGTCAGGCCGGCGGCGGCGCATTCCGCCTCGAAAATGGCTTCCGACACCTGGTGCAGCCGCCGCAGCAGGAAGCCGGGACGGCAGTAGAGGGCGGACAGCTTTTCCGATGCGGCGGTCATGTGGCTACCTTGCTGAAAGGCCTGGTCAGGATGTTGACGAAGCATAGTTGATGATTTACTGTTAGTACACTAACGATAAAATTGGTAGCATCGAAGGTGTCTGAACTGTCGTTTCCCACAACGTCCCAAGAAGGGGTGGTCATGAAAGTTGCCATTATCGGCGGCGGAATCGGGGGCCTGACGCTGGCCCTGCAATTGCATAGCCGCGGCATCGGCTGCGAAGTGTTCGAGGCGGTGCCCGTGGTCAAGGAGATCGGCGTGGGCATCACGCTGCTGCCGCATGCCACGAAGGAGCTGGCGGCGCTCGGCCTGCTGGAAGAGCTGGAAGCGCTGGGCATCGAGAACGAGGAAAGCGTCTTCTACAACCGCTACGGGCAATTCGTCTATAGCGAACCGCGCGGCCGCCATGCGGGCTACGACGTGCCGGAACTGGGCATGCATCGCGGCAAGCTGCACGGCGTGCTGTACCGGGCAGCAGTGGCGCGCCTGGGAGAAAACGCGGTGCACACGGGCTTTCGGGCCGTGCGCATCGAGCAGGAAGGCGGCCAGGCCGTCGTGCATTTCGCCCCGGGGCCGGACGGCCAGGCGCCGGCCCCGGTCGGCGCCGACGTGGTGGTGGCCTGCGACGGCGTGAACTCCGCGATCCGCCGCCAGTTCTACCCCGACGAGCAGGTAGCCTTCGGCGGCATCAACACCTGGCGCGGCGTCACCAAGTGCAAGCCTTTCCTGACCGGCAAGAGCTACGTGCGGGCCGGCACCATCGATACCGGCAAGATGGTCATCTACCCCATCGTGGACAACGTCGACGGCCAGGGCAACCAGTTGATCAACTGGGTGGCCGAACTGCGCCAGGCCGACATGCAGATGAACGACTGGAACAAGCCCGGCAACGCCGCCGACATCATGGAGACCTTCAAGGACTGGAAGTTCGACTGGCTCGACGTCGCCAAGCTGATCGAGGATGCCGAAGAAGTCCTGGAGTACCCGATGGTGGACAAGGATCCGGTCGGACAATGGACCTTCGGGCGCGTCACGCTGCTGGGCGACGCGGCGCATCCCATGTACCCGCGCGGCTCCAACGGTTCGGCCCAGGCCATCCTGGATGCCCGGACCCTGGCCGAATGCTTGGCGGCAAGCCCGGACGATGCCGACGCCGCGCTGGCCAAGTACGAGTCCGCCCGCCGGCCGGCCACGGCCCGGGTGGTGGAAACCAACCGCACCGTACCGCCCGACTACATCATCATGAAGGTCGACGAACTGAGCGGCGGCAAGCCCTTCGACAAGCTCGACGACCTCATCAGCCAGCAGGAACTGCAGGCGATCTCCGACAACTACAAGCAGATCGCCGGCTTCCAGCAAGGCTCGCGCGCCGGCTGAGCCCCGCCATACGGCTGCCCTGCCCGGCGCAGCCGCTGCCTTCCGACACCGCCCTCGAGGCGGTGTCGTCGTTTTCCCTCATCGTTTTTCTCTGGCACCTTGGCGCTCCTATTGATATATTTGTGAAATATCACAAATATATCAACCAGGAACGACATGACAGCCAAGATCCGCATCACTTCTCCGCACGTAGCCGAAGCCGCTCCCGGCCTGTGGTCGAATTGCCTGCAGGTGGGCGATTCCCTCTACCTGTCCGGCCTGACGTCGCGCGCCAATGACGGCAATACCATCGACGGCGCCGACGAGTACGAGCAGTCGCGGGTGATCTTCACCAAGATCAAGCACCTCGTGGAAGCCGCGGGCGGGCATATCGACGACGTCGTCACGCTGACGGTGTTCGTTACCCGCATGTCCGGCAATCAGGGAGTGTGGCGCGCGCGCCGCGAGTTCTTCTCCGGCGATTTTCCCGCTTGCGCGCTAGTCGAGGTCACCTCGCTGGCCAAGCCCGAGATCCTGGTGGAAATCCAGGGACAGGCGCGTCTCGGCGCCAGTAGCGCAAAGCCGCGGTAGTCCCCGCCGTCCGCAGCGGGCCCGGCCTGCCGCGTGTCCGGCCATATCGTCTCCTCAACGTTGCAAGGAGTTCCCATGAAAAGCTTGTTTGCCGCCCTGGGACTGTCCATGGGCATGTTCGCAACCGCTGCCCATGCTTTCCCCACCCAACCGCTGACCGTGATCGTGCCCTATGCGGCGGGTGGTTCGTCCGATGCGCTGGCGCGCGCACTCGGCCAGGCCGTGGGCAAAGCCGCCAACACCGCCGTGGTGATCGAGGACCGGCCCGGCGGAGGCACGGTGATCGGCGCCCAGGCGCTGTTGGGCAAGCCCGCCGACGGCCACACCGTTTTCATGATGGCCGCCAGCTTTATCATCAATCCCTATCTCATCAAGAACCTGCCGATAGACGTGAACAAGGATTTCCAGCCGATTACACGGCTGGCGTCCAACCCGCACGTGCTGGTCGTATCGCCCAAGGTTCCCGTCAGCGACCTGCAGGGTTTCCTGACCTGGACCAAGGCGCAACACGGCAAGGCCAGCTTTTCCTCGTTCGGCAACGGGTCTTCGGGCCATCTCGGCTTCGAACTGTTCAAGCAGCGCGCCGGGCTGGAGATGCTGCACGTTCCCTACAAGGGCTCGGCCCCCGCCACCATGGCCGTCCTGTCCGGCGAAGTCGATGCCACGCTCGGCGACATCGGCGTGATCGCTCCGCATGTGGCGGCCGGCAAGCTCAAGGCGCTGGCGATCTCCGCCGACAAGCGGTCGCCCGTCCTGCCCGACGTGCCCACCTTCGCCGAGGCAGGCCTGGCCGGTTTCGAATCCGAGACCTGGATGGGCCTGCTGACGCGGTCCGGCGTGCCGCAAGACCGGGTGGCGCGCCTGAATGCCTTGTTCGTGCAGGCGCTGGCGGATCCGGAAGTCCGCAAGACGCTGCAACAGCAGGGCATGGATCCCCAGCCCAGCAGCCCCGAAGCGTTCCGCAGCTTCCTGCAGCAGCAGTCCGACCAATACCGCGCTGCGATCGAGAAGGCCGGACTCAAGCCGGAATGACGCGGCGCCCCACGGCGCTGCCGCCGGATACGGGAGGGCGAAGGGCTACAATCGCTGGCGCTCTCCCCTACCCCGTCCCATTGCATGCCGAAGACCGCCAAGACCGTGCGCCCGCCCGCCAGCCAGCCCGCCAACGATGACGTCGGCGCGCGCTCGCTCGGCGAGCAGGCGTACGTGGCGGTCAAGAAGCTGATCCTGTCGCACCAGTTGCGTCCCGGCGAGCAGATCAACGTGGCCCAGCTCTGCGAACGCCTGGGCCTGGGCCGCAGCCCGGTGCACCAGGCCACCCATCGGCTGGCCCGCGAAGGACTGGTGGACATCCTTCCGCGCAAGGGCCTGCTGGTCAAGGCCGAGTCGCTGGACGGCTTCCTCGAGCTCATGACCGCGCGGCAATTGATCGAGCCGTTCCTGACCGGCCTCGCGGTGGACAACATGCGGCCGGAGGTCGTTGAAGAATTGCGCGCGCTGGTGGAGGCAGGCTGGGAGCACTACCGCCGCAAGGACCATCCCGCCGGCATGGAAGTCGACCGGCGCTTCCATCACCTGATCTATGCGGCGGCGGGCAATCGCACGCTCGCCGACATCGCCGCCTCGCTGCTCGACCGGTGCATGCTGCTGTGGTTCCGGCCCAAGGTGGATGCGGCCGAACGCGCCAACGTGGCCGAACTCGAAGAACTGCTCGAATATATCGAACGCGGCGACCGCGAAGAGGCGGTACGCACCATGGAGAACCACGTCGGAGCGGTCAGACGCAAGTTCCTGGGCTGAAGCTCCGCGGCGCGGGCACTGCCGCCAGGAACTGTCCGCGCCGGAAGACGCCGCTCGTCATATGCCCGCGTATTCGTCGAAGCGGGCTTCCAGCCGGTCCAGCAGCGCCGCGGGGGCCATCGGCAGCGCGCGCCCCGCCCTGACCAGCAGGGAGAGCTGCATCGAGCGCGCATGCGGGTCGGACAAGGGAACGTGGATCAGCTCGCCGCGCCGGATCTCGTCGAGGACCGACATCCTCGTCATGATCGCGACGCCGGTGCGGTCCAGCACGAGCTGGCGCATGGCGAAGATGGAATTGGTTTCCAGCAGCGGCGTCACCCGGCCCGACATGCCGTTGTGCAGGCCGTCCAGCATGCGCCTGAGTTCCATTTCCGCCGTCGGCAGTATCAAGGGATGGCGTGCGCATTCGTGAAACCTGATGCTGCGCCGCCTGGCAAGCGCATGCCCGGCCGGCACGACCGCGCCGATGGCCACGGGAACCGTGCGCACCCGGTGTATCAGAGCCGTCGGCGGAGGCGTCCAGCACAGTCCGATGTCAAGTTCGCCGGCCTCGACCAGACCGGCGATCTGGTCCGAATTGGCGATGTGGACCGTGAAGGATATGCCGGGGTGGGCCCGGTTCGTCTCGGCCACGAAAGACGGAATGAAACGATCGCTCAAGTACTGCAGCACGCCCATCCGGACCCGCCCCCAGCGCAAGCCTTTCAGTGCGTCGAGCTGGACGAGGGACGAGTCGAATTCGTGCTGCAGGCGGCGCACGCTGGCCAGCATCAGTTCGCCGGCCTCCGTCAGGCGCACGCCGCGCGGCAGCCGCTCGAACAACGCGACGCCGAGCATGTCCTCGAATCCCTTCAGTTGCCGCGTGACCGCCGAAGGCGCGATATGCAGGCGCTCGGCGGCGCGGCGCACCGAACCTTGGACGGCGACTTCTTCGAAATAGCGCAGGAACGGAGACAGGGCGTGCATGGCGGCCGGGGACGATAAGCGGATTGCGTTGCCTTCATGAGAACGCAGATCGCTAAAAACGATTCTTGTAGCACGCGGGGGTGGGCCTATAAAGTTTACTCAACCCGCAGACGCCCACGCGCTCACGCAACCGGAAGAGGCACTCATGGCGCTTTCAAAGAAATACATCGCTGAATGGCAGACATGGCATGACGACCGGATAGCCGATCTGAACCGGCCTTATGGCTTCCTGTCCGTCGTCAGCCAGGACTGGCTGACCGAAGGGGAGCCGTTCACTTCGGAATTCGTCGGCGGACAATGGCTGCTCGAGGATGGCGAGATCTACTACCGCCCCGACCCGGACTGCATCGCGAAAGGCGAGTTCCTGACGGTCGATGGCAAGAACGCGACCGGACCGACCCGTATTCCGCACGGCTACAACAAGAACTCCGGCACGGGATCGGCCGTGCATCTCTTCTATAGGGATCTCGAAGTGGAGACGATCACCCGGGTGAACGCCCGCGACGAGACGATCTACGGGGTCCGCGTCAGGGACCCGGAAGAGGCCGCGCGCAAGCGGTTCGACGATATCGAGACCTTCCCGCTCAGCGAAGAATGGATCGTGCCGGCCACATTCACGGCAACGGACATCGAATTGCACAATGTGCCTACCGTGGACGACAGCGTCTACGAGGCCAGCTACATCGTCGGCACCATCGCGCTCGCCATCGAAGGCCAGGCTTTCCGCCTCGAAGTCAGCTGCCACCGCGCCGGCAGCGAGGACACCGGCTATTTCAGCAACTATTGCTACGTCCATTTCGGCGACCGCACCAACGGCAAGGAAACCTACGGCGGCGGCAGAATCATCAAGTTCCGCGACCTCGACGAGCTTGCCGCCCTGCAGGCGCTCGATTTCAATCGCGCCGTGTCGTTCCCTTGCGCCCTGTCCACATTCGTTGCGTGCCCGTCCACCCCGCCGGGCAGCCGGCTTCCGTTCCGGGTCGCCGCGGGCGAGTACACCCCGCCCGTGCCCCACGAGCGCGTGTCCACCTACAAGGGATGAGCGGCAAGAGCGGCGCTACAGCAGCGACGCCACGCCCTGGGCCAGGTAGACCGTGCCTATGCCCAGCACGATCGTCCTGGTCCAGCGGCGAAACTGCGCATCGGATATCCGGTCCAGGACCGAACGGCTCAGCGAGGTCCCGGCTATCGCGCAGGCAACGATGCCGCCCCATTGCCACCACGGCATCGCCAGGGAGCCGACCCCCAGGGCGCCGCCGAAATAGAACAGTTTCGAGGTGTGCCCCAGTATCTGGCAGGTGGCCTTGGTGGCGACGACCGTGCGGCGGTCCATTTCGTTGGAGCGCACGAAGAAAATGTCGAGCAGCGGTCCGGTCACGCCGCTCACCAGGTGCATGATCTGGCAGATGAATCCGCAGACCTCGGCGGCGAAGCGGCGCTCGGCCTGCGGCGCCAGGCGCGCTGGCATGGCGATCGCGATGAAGGGGCTCAGGCCCAGCACGATCAGCACCATTGCCCGGCTGGGAACGAACTGGATGCTCAGCATGAGGGCGAAAGCGAGCGCCGACCCCAGCGCATAGCGCCCCACTATCCCCCAGTGCGTGTGCGAGCGCCAGAGCACCGCGCGCCAGACATTGGACGCCAGCAGCGCGGCGCTTTGCATCAGCATGGCCGCGGTCACCGGCATGAGCACGAGCAGCGCGCCCATCAGCACCATTCCCCCCGCCATGCCGAAGACGCCGGACAGGAAGGAGGCAAAGATCGTCAGCGCGCCGACCAGCGCGAATACACCCACGGTCATCCGAGTTCCCCATGAAGGGAGCACCTGGCGCGGCGGCATTGCCGCCGGCCCCCCAACAGGCGATCCCGAGCCGCGATACTACTCGAACTGCGCGAACAGCGAATAGCCTACCGCCCGCCCCACCCCGCGCCGCAGGCCTTCCAGGCGCAATGCCTGCCCCAGCGTGACATTGGCCAGGTTGACGTTCGCGCCGAACTCCTGGATCAATGAGGCGTGCTGCTGCGGAAAACGGTAGGGATCGCCTTCTATCATGATCGCGTCGAACCAGCTGCTTTGCTTGAGATCGTTCATCGCGGAGGGAGAGGTGGCCGTGAGCAGGTCCAGCTCGGACTGCTCCAGCGTCACGTGTCCGATTCCCAGCTCGTTCATGTCCGATACGATGCGCGCCAACTCGTCCAGTTCGAGCGGCGCCTCGGGGTTCTTCGCGCCGAATTCGTACACGACCCGGACGCCCTGCCCCTGCAGGCGCTCGATCACGCGCCGGCGCTCGTCCCGGTCGAGGGTGATGCAGTTCTCGGAGACCTCGACGGCGTCCAGGCCCAGCGTGCGGAGCAGGTTCACCATTCCGTCCAGCTCGTTGCGGCGCCATGCGTATTCGAACAGTATCCCGCCCGCGTACACGTCGATGTCGAAGCTCCGGTAGCACCCGATCGCCTTGCGCATCACCGGATGCGGCACGAGCAGGGGATTCAGGGCGAATATCTTGGCCATGTCGATGTAGGGCGCGGCGCACTCCAGCATTCCGCGCAAACTGGATTCGCTGCCGCCCCAGCCGAACGTATCGGGGCCGAAATCGATGACCGAGGTAATGCCCTGGGCGCGGGGCTTTTGCCCCCGTTCGGGAAGGACCAGGCATGCGGCGTGGCCGGCGTTTTCGAGCGTCGTGTCTTCCATGGATATCTCTCCGTGTCGTCTATGTGCGGGGACCTTGCGCCGCCCGCTCGCCCGCCCTGCGCGCTTCGATATGGTCGAGCGCACGGCCGACCGCCTGCGGCGCCATGCCCAGATACGTGCGGTGATCCAGCAATTGGGCGATCCGATCGCAGTCCAGGTGCGGTGCGATGCCCGGATGGCCGCGCAAGGCCTGGGCGAACGGCATGCCGGACGAGCGGGCCTCCAGCGCGGCCTCGCGAACCAGCGTGTGCGCGGCATGCTTGCCCACGTGCTCGCCGAGCGCGAACATGACTCTCTCGGCCATGATCAGGCCTCCGGTCCGGCCCAGGTTGCGCGCCATATTCTCCGGGTATACCTTGAGCCCCGCCAGCAGTCCGTGGGCGGCGGCCAGCAGCCTGTCCATGTTGTGCGCGATCGAAGCCAGCGAACTGTCGTTGCTGATCTGGTCCCGCTCGTAGATGGACACCATCCAGTCCAGCAAGACCTCCGACTCGTGGCAGACCTGGCGGGCCAAGCCGATGACCGCCGTTGCCTTGCGCGGGTTGGATTTGTGGGGCATGGTGCTGGACCCCACTTCTTCATTGCCCTCGTCGAGCTCGGCGAAGTCGTCGCCTTGCAGCAGGAAAATCTCTTGCGCCATCCGCGCCATGCTCTTGGCGGTGATCGCGAGCAGGCTGCCCCATTCGGCGTGCTTGTCCCGCGTTCCCTTCCAGTCCGCGGGTTCGGGCGCCCCGAGGCCGAGCTCCGCCATCGTCCGGCGCTCGACTTCGAAGCCCTGGTCTCCGAGCGCCGCGTAAGTGCCGACGGCGCCCGCCAGCACGCCGGCGCTCGTCCGCTCCAGCCACCCGTCCAGGCGGTCCAGGTTGCGGCGGTTCTCGAGCATCCAGGTCGCGGCCTTCAGGCCGAAGGTGATCGGCAACGCATGCCGCCCCACCGTCCGTCCCATCATCGGCGTCGCGCGATGATCGCGGCACAGGCGCGCCAATTCCTCTTCGACTGCGCGCATGCGTGCCCCGAGGCGTTCGACCGCCATGCGCATCTGCATGATCTGCATGGTCAGGCGGATGTCCGGCGTGGTGGCGCCATAGTGCAGGTAGGGAGCGGCTTCCTCGCCCAGTTGCTCGGACCAGGCGCCCAGCAAGGCCACCAGCGGGTGCCCGACTTTCGCCGCGTGGCGCCGGATAACGGCCTCGGGCGCATAGGCGGGGTCGGCCTTGGCGCGAATGGCCGCGGCGGCCTCCTTCGGAATGATGCCCATCGAGGCTTGCGCGGCGGCCAGCGCCGCCTCGATGCGCATGGCTATCGCGACGCTGGCGCGCTCGCCGAAAATCTCGTCCATGCTCAATTTCCCACCAACCCCAGTTTCTGGACAAGCTCGGCCCAGGCCTGCTGCTGGCGGGCCAGCCATGGTCCGAACTCCTTCTGGCTGCCGGATACCGCCTCGAAACCTATCTCCTTGAACTTGGCCTGGACCTCCGGCGCGGCAAGCATTTGCGCGACGGCGTCCTGCATCTTCGCGGATACACCGGCCGGCGTCCCGCCCAGGCCGACCAGTCCGATCCAGAGCTGTACGTCGAAGGCCTTGAATCCCGCCTCGGCGAACGTGGGAACGTCCGGCGCCTGCGGGTCGCGTTTGTCGCCCGTCTGGGCGAGCGCGCGCAACTGGCCGCTCTTCAACTGGTTCAACACCGGCGCCAGGCCGATGAAGCCCGCATCGACGCGGCCCGAGACCATGTCGACGATGGACTGGCCGCCGCCCTTATAGGGAATATGGGTAATGTCTATGCCCGTCTGCTTGCGGAAAATCTCGCCCGCCAGGTGGTGCACCGACCCGGTGCTGGATGCCGCATACGAGATTTTCCCGGGCTGGGCCTTCGCCCGCTCCACGAACTCCTTGACCGTCCTGGCCGGGAACCGGGCGTTGACCACCAGCAGCTCCGGCGACGTCGCGATCTTCGCGATGGGCTCGAATTGATCCATGCGCCAGTCCAGCGACTGCCTGAGCAAGGGCTGCAGGGGAATGGAGTCCGTAATCAATGCGAAGGCGTACCCGTCGGGCTGGCTACGCGCCAGCTCGCTCATCCCTATCGCTCCCGCCGCCCCGGCGCGGTTGTCGACGACGATCGTGACGCCCAGCCGCTTGCCCAACTGGTCCGCCACTATCCGTCCGACGATGTCCGTCGCGCCGCCGGGCGCGAACGGCACGATCAGGGTAATGGGCTTCTCCGGCCACCCCGCCGCCAGCGCGGCGGAACCGTGCAAGCCTGCCGTGGCCGCGACGGCGCAAGCAACGAACTGCCTACGGCTGAACATGGTGTCACCTCCTTTTTCTTTATGGATGCCGATCGACCCGAAGTATGCCGGGCTTGCTGATAAGGAGATAATTGAACTTTCCGTTCATGTGAAATGGATTTCCGATCATGGCGAACGACCAGACCTCGTTCCGCATTTCCCAGCTCCGGTTCAGAAACCTGCGTCTGCTCGAATTGATCGACCGCTTCGGATCGATACGCCAGGCGGCCAGGCAATTGCACGTGACCCAGCCTACGGCAAGCGCGATGCTGCGCGAGATCGAAGCCGCGCTGGGCAAGCCGCTGTTCGTGCGCTCGCGCAGCGGCATGACCTCGACGCCGAGCGTCAAGGCCATCCTGAGGCGCGTGGAAGTCATAGGCAACGAACTGGCGACGATCGAGGCCGAGGCCGGCGGGACCCGGGATATCCTGCGCATCGGCGTCTTGCCGCGCTGCATGCTGAACATCATGCCGGCGGCATTGTCGGGCCTGATCGCTTCCCATCCCTCGCTGGACATCCAGCTGACGGAAGGCACTTCGGATCTCTTGCTCGAATGGCTGTCGCAGGGAAGGTTCGATTGCGTCGTCGGCCGGGTGACCCGCGATGCCGCGCTCGTGCCCGAAGAGGGCCATCGGTTCCGCGTGGAGACCCTCTACGACGAGGGCATGTGCATAGTCGTGGCCCGGAGCGACCCCTTGGCCGCGCGCAGGAAACTGGCACTATCCGACCTGGCGGGCCGCGCCTGGGTCTTGCCTCCGCCAGGCTCGGTAACGTCGGCGCTGCTGGTGGACGAGTTCCTCCACGCGGGCCTGCCGCCCCCGCAACCGGTCATCCGTTCGTCCAGCTTTCTTTCCAACCTGAGCCTGGTCGAACAAGGCGGCCTTATTACCGCCTCGCCGACGTCCGCGGCGCAGCATTACCGGCGCCTGCGCAGCATCCGAGTCCTGCCCATCGAGTTGAGCGCCCCGCTCCCGCCTATCTCTCTGATTCTGTCCCGGCATCGCGCCATCGACGGTCCGCTGAAGAACCTGAGAAAGGAATTGCTGCGGGCGGCTGGGCAGTTGCGCCCGGCCGCCCCCGAACAAGCTCCTCATGCCGCGGCGTCGAAACGCGGCACGGCATCGAGCAGGCGGCGGGTATAGGCGTGATCGGGCCGGGTCAGGACGCGCTCGGCCGGGCCGGCCTCGACGATGCGGCCGCCTTGCATGACCGCGATGTCGTCGGCCAGGTACTCCACGACGCCGAAGTTGTGGGTGATGAACAGGTAGGCGATGCCCAGGTCGCGCTGCAAGGCGTGCAGCAGGTTCAGGATCTGCGCCTGCACCGACACGTCGAGCGCCGAGGTCGGTTCGTCGCAGACCAGCAGCCTGGGCTCGACCGCCAGGGCGCGCGCGATGGCGATGCGCTGGCGCTGGCCGCCGGAGAACTCGTGCGGATAGCGGTCGCGCGCCTCCGGGCGCAGGCCGACCTGGTCGAGCAGGCGCGCGGCCGCGGCCTGGCGGGTGCGGGCGTCGAGGTCGGGCCGCAGCGAACCCAGCCCTTCGTCGAGGATCTCCCCTACCCGCATGCGCGGGTCGAGCGAGGCATACGGATCCTGGAAGATGATCTGGATGTTGCGCCGCAAGGCCTTGAGCCGGCGCGCGCGCGCGCCCAGCAGGTCTTGTCCGGACAGCCGCGCCTGGCCGGATACCGAGGCCACGCCGTCGAGCAGGCGCAGCAAGGCCTTGCCCGTCGTGGTCTTGCCGCAGCCGGATTCGCCCACCAGCGCCAGCGTCCTGCCGGCATGCAGCGCCAGGTCTACGCCGTCCACCGCCTTGATCCAGCCCACCGTGCGCCGCAATACCCCCTTGCGTATCGGGAAATGGACTTTCAGCTCACGCACCTCGAGCAGCGGTTCCCCTGCGGCGGGCCGCCCGGCGTCTTGCGGCTGGGGCGCCTCGGCCTCGGGCAGCGCGGTGCCGGCCGCAGCCGCCTCGGCATCCGGCAGGACGGCTTGCTGGCGCCCGCCCTCGAGCGCATCGATCTGCGCCAGGCGCACGCAGCGCACCGCATGGTGCGGGCCGTCGGGCAGCAGCGGCGGCGGTGCGGCGTCGCACTCGGACGCGTGTGCCGGACAGCGCTGCGCGAACCGGCAGCCGCCGAAAATCTGGTTCAGCGGCGGCACCGATCCCGGTATGGCCGCCAAATGCATGCCGCGCCGCGCCATGGTGGGCAAGGCGCCGAACAGCAACCGTGCATAGGGGTGGCGCGGCCGGCTAAAGAACTCCTTGGCCGGCGCGGTCTCGACGATCTGGCCCGCATACATCAGCGCGACGTGGTGCGCCATGCTGCGCACGATGCCCAGGTCGTGCGTGATCAGCATCATCGCCATGCCCAGTTCGGCCTGCAAGGCGCGCAGCAGGTCCAGGATCTGCGCCTGGATGGTGACGTCGAGCGCGGTCGTCGGCTCGTCGGCGATCAGCAGTTCCGGTTCGGCCGCCAGCGCGATGGCGATCATGACGCGCTGCTTCTGCCCGCCCGAGAGCTGGAACGGGTAATCGTCGATGCGCCGCTCGGGCTCGGGAATGCCCACGCGGCGCAGCCATTCCACCGCCTTGGCGCGCGCCGCCGCGCCGCGCAGCGCGGTATGCGCGACGATGGTCTCGACGATCTGCTCGCCCACGCGCATCACGGGATTGAGACTGGTCGACGGCTCCTGGAAGATGATGCCGACCCGGCCGCCGCGCACCCCGCGCATGCGGCTTTCCGGCAGGCGGTTCAGGTCGGTGCCTTCCAGCACGGTCTGGCCGCGCTCGATGCGGCCGGCATCGGGCAAGAGCCGCAGCAGCGCGAGCGCCGTCATGCTCTTGCCGCAGCCGGACTCGCCCACCAGCGCGAAGGTCTCGCCGCGCGCGATCGTCAGCCCCAGGGCGTCCACCGCATGGACCACGCCATGGTCGCTGTCCAGCCTGACGTCCAGGCCGCGCACCTCGAGCATGGCGGCGGGTGTAACGGGCGCGTTCATTGCCGTTCCTCCTGCAGCGCGGTGGGCCGGCGCCGCGCCCAGGCGGGCCGGTAGCTGCGCGCGCGCGGGTCGAAGGCCTCGCGCACGGCGTCGGCGAACAGATTGGCCGACAGCACCAGGGCCAGCATGAAGACGAAGGCCGACAGCAGGTTCCACCAGATCATCGGGTCGCGCGACATTTCCAGGCGGGCCAGGTTGATCATCGAGCCGAAGGAGTTCATCGATGGGTCCACGCCGACGCCGAGGTAGGACAGCACGGCCTCATAGAGCACCAGCGTGGAGAAATCGAGCACCACGGTGATCAGCACGATGTGCATGACGTTGGGCAGCAGGTGCTTGAGCATGATGCGCGCCGGCGAGGCCCCGAAGGCGCGCGCCGCCAGCACGTAGTCCAGTTCACGCAGCTTGAGCGTCTCGGCCCGCAGCAGGCGGCACAGTCCGGCCCAGCCGGTCACGCCCAGGATGATGCACAGCAGGAACAGGCGCAGGTCGGCGCGCTCGGCACCGGTCTCGAACAGTTCGGGGTTGGTGTCGATGAAGACCTGCACCATCAGCACGCAGGCGGCGATCAGCAGCACGCCGGGAATCGAGGTGAGCGTGGTGTAGACGTATTGGATGACGTCGTCGACCCAGCCCTTGAGATAGCCCGCCATGATGCCCAGCGACAGCGCCAGCGGCAGCGTGGCGAGCGTGGTGAGGCTGCCGATCACCAGCGCGGTGCGGAAGCTCTTGACGGTCTGCACCAGCACGTCGTTGCCGGTGCTGTCCGTGCCCAGCGCGTGATAGCCGGTGGACAATGCCGCCGCCACGCCGCCCAGCACGGCGATGACGCCGAAAGTCAGCAGCATGGGCCCCAGCGGCGTGCGCGTGCGCCGCCTGACGATGGCGCGCCAGGCCGCGCCCAGCGAGGCGCGCCGGCGGCGCGCCAGGGACGCCGACGCGAACAGCGCAACCACCGCCGCCACGGCCAGGCCGGCGGCCGCGCCGGCCGCGGTCCGCCGCAGCACGTCGCCCAGCCACTGGCCGTCGGGATCCTCCAGGTGCGCGCCGCCGTGGCGCAGGCGCGGGTAGTCGCGCACCGGCTTGCCGTCCACCAGCATGGATTCCTTGGTGAACTGCCGCACGGCCAACGGCGCGGAGTAGGTTTTCTCGCGCCCCGCCATCGGTGCCTCGAGTAGGTCGTCGAGCACCGAACGGGTGACCGGCGCATAGGCGCGCGCGCTCTGCGCGCCGTTGACCTCGACCGACTCCAGCAGCGGCCGGTAATGCAGGGAATCGAGCAGGCCGATCAGTACGAACACACCCATCACCACAGCGGCGCACATGGCCGGCGTGTCGCGCGCCACCCGGCTCCAGGTGGCCCGCAGGTTGGGGCTGCGGCGCGCATGCCAGGCGTAGCCGGCCACCGCCAGCACCAGCAGGAACAGCGCGACATCGGTCCATAGGAAGACGAGCTTGGGCATGTTCTTACTCGAAACGCACGCGCGGATCCGCGATCGTGTAGGAAATATCGGCCAGGATCAGGCCGATGATGTAGAGCACCGAGCCGATGAACACCATGGCCCGGACGATGGCGAAGTCCTGGGCATTGATGGCGTCCAGGGTGTAGCTGCCCAGCCCCGGGATGCCGAAGAACGACTCGGCGATCAGGCTGCCCATGAACAGCAGCGGGATCGCCGAGATGGTGCTGGTCAGGATGGGCAGCATGGCATTGCGCAACACGTGGCGGAACAGCACGATGCGCTCGGACAGGCCCTTGGCGCGCGCGGTGCGTACGTAATCCTTGCCGATTTCCTCCAGGAACAGCGCGCGGTAGAAACGCGCTTCGGGGCCGAGCTTGGCGACGATCGCCACCAGTACCGGCAGCAGCAGGAAGCGCACGCTGTCCAGCCCGCCGGCGAAACCCGACAGCGGCACCAGCCGCAGCGTCTTGGAGAACAGGTACTGCCCCGCGATGATGTAGAACAGCGCCGAGATCGACAGCATGGCCACGCACAGCACCACGCCCCAGAAGTCGAGATACGTCCCCCTGAAGAACACCAGCAGCAGCGCGAACGCGATGCTGGCGAACAGCCCCAGTATGAAGGTCGGCACGGCCAGCGCCAGGCTGGCCCCGACGCGCTGGCGGATTTCGTAGCCGATGTCGCGGCCGGCGTCGGAGGCGCCGAAGTCGAACACGAACAGACGCGCCGAGCGCTCGAAGAAGATCGTATCGGTATAGCGCCCGGCGCCCTGCGCCTGGCCGTTGACCAGCAGCGGCTTGTCGTAGCCGCGCTCGACCTTCCATTTCTCGATGGCGTCGGCGGTGACGCGGCGCCCGCCTATGGCCAGGCGCGCCATGTCGTCGGGCGTGTTGACGGCGAAGAACAGCATGAAGGTGAACAGGTTCACGCCGATCAGGATCAGGATGCCGTAGAGGATACGGCGCACGATGTAAGCGGTCATGCCGCGCTCCTGTCGGATTGGCCGGCGTAGACGGCCGCCGCCCGCTCACGGCGGCGCACCATGAGCCAGGCCGGCAGCGCCAGCAGCACCAGCAATGCGGCCACCAGCGCCACCGGCCACCACACCGGCCGGTTCCATTCGGCGATCTTCCGGGCGCGCAGGTCGGGGTCGATTTTCATGTACTGGAGGTTGTTGCGGATCATCTGGGTCGGCTTGCCGTTGCCCACCCACTGCTGATAGGCGCCCCCGGACTTGGGGAAGTAGCCGAACAGCCAGGCGGCATCGCCCTGGACGATGGCCACCATGCGCGCGATCAGCGCCTCCTTCTCGGGGCCGTCGTCGAGGTATTTCATGCGCTCGAACAGCTTGTCGAATTCGGGATTGGCATAGTTGGAGGCGTTCTCGCCGCCCTCTTTGGCCTTGCCGTTGGGGCCGTAGAGCAGGAACAGGAAGTTCTCGGCGTCGGGATAGTCGGCGTTCCAGCCCCACATGAAGATCTGCGCCACGCCGCGCCGCATCTTGTCCTGGAAGCGGTTGTAGTCGGTCGAGCGGATCTCCAGCTGGATGCCGAGCTTGCCGAACTGGCGCTGCATCCAGTCGAACTGGGAGCGCGCCGCCGGCGAGACGCCGCCCATGGCGTCGTAGTTCAATACCAGCGGCTGGCCCGTCTCGGCATTGCGCCCCTCCGGATAGCCGGCCTCGGCCAGCAGCCGCCTGGCCACGTCGAGCGGCTTGCGCGCGACCTGACCCTCGGCGATGTCGTAGACCACCGGGTTGGCGCCCGCGGGCGGCTCGCGGTAGCCCAGCAGGCCGGGCGGCAGCGGGCCATGGGCCACTTGCGCCTGGCTGTTCTCGAAGATGGTGACGTACTCTTCCCAGTCCACCGCGATGCTGATGGCCTGACGCAGCTTGCGGTTGCGTTCCTGCTGCGCGGGCGTGTCGCCCTTGCCCACCACCGGATCCAGCCAGTTGAAGCCCATATACCAGTTCTGCGTTTCCACCGTGGTGGGCAGCTTCAGGCCGCGCTCGGCGTACAACGCGGCCTTTTCCTGCGAGTCGCCCGCGGCAACCAGGTAGGCCACGCCGTATTCGCCGCGCTCGGCCTGCGGCACGTCGTAATAGCCCTGCAGGAACTTGCCCTGCAGCGGCACGCTTTCCTTTTCGATATTGAAGACGATGCGGTCGATGAAGGGCGTGGGCTTGCCGCAATCGTCCAGCAGCCCTTCGGCGCGGTCCTGCTCCGAGCCTTCGCAGGGATAGGGCTCGCCGTGGAAGTTCGGATTGCGCGTCAGCACGTGGCGGCGGTTCTCCCGGTACTCGGTGAGCATGTAGGGGCCGGTGCCCACGGGCCAATAGTTCAGCGTCAGATTGCGCGCCGCCATCCCCGGCTGGCTGTAGAACTGGTCGGCCTCCCAGGGGATGGGCGAGAAAAACGTCATCGCCAGCCAGTATTTGAACTGGGGGTATTTGCCCTTGATGCGGATGCGCAGGGTATGCGGATCGATCGCTTCGACGCCCTCGAAGGCATATTGGCGGAAATCGATCCAGGGCAGGTCGCGCGTGGTCGGATCCAGGCCCTTGCGCATCTGCGCATCGAGGGCGCGGATGCGATCGCCATACTCCTTGAAGCCGACGATGTACTCGGCCATGTGCGCGAAGATCGGCGACACCACCCGCGTGGTCGCCAGGCGGCGGATGCCGTAGACGTAGTCGTCGGCCGTCAGCTCGCGCGTGCCGGTCTCGGGAAAATCGGTGATGGCGTATTTGCCCTCGAGGTCGCCCGGCTGAAGATGGCGGTAGCGATCGCGCCCGGCCCCGTCCACCGCGAAGGCGGGATGCGGCTGGAAGCGGATGCCCGGCTTGATGGGAATGTCGTAGACGCTCTGTGCGACCTGCTCGCCCGGCACGTCGCCGGCCAGCGGGCGGCCCTGGGCATCCAGGTAGACAGGGTCGGCCACCTTGACCGCGGCGCGCGGCACCAGTTGATACGGACGCTTGAGGTAGTGGTAGCCGTAGAGCGGCTCGTAGATCTGGTAGGTGTACGGCGTCTCGTCCACCGAATACGAGCTGGCGGGATCGAGATATTTGGGCGAACGCTGCGTGAACGCGGTATAGAGCACGTTCTGGCGCTCGGCGCCGGCGGCATAGGGACTGTTCAGCGGCGAAGCAGGTTCGCTGCCGGGCCGGCCACAGCCGGCCAGCACGGCCATGGCCAGAAACAGGCATGCCGTTCCGCCCATCGCGCCCCGTTTCGCACCGTCAGCGCGCATCCAACGCATCTGCCACCCCCCCTGTAGGCCCACTGCTGAGCAGCATAGCAAATCCGTACCTTCGGCCGGGCCGCATGTTTCAGGGATAGCCCCAAGATCCCGCCCGCCATAGCCGGATGGCATAGCCATGCCGGACAAATTCATTGTGCAGCGTACATGGCAAGCTTCTAGCATGGGCGCTTTGCTACGGAGGCCCCATGATCCGCTACGCCGCGCTCACCCTGTCCTGCATGCTGGCCGCATCGCTCGCCCATGCCGAAACATACCCGTCCCGCCCCATCACGCTGGTGGTTCCCGGCCCCGCCGGCGGCACGCCCGACGCCGTGGCGCGCATGGTGGGCGAACAACTGCGCACCCGCCTCGGCCAGCCGGTCGTCATCGAGAACAAGGCCGGCGCCAGCGGCTTCATCGGCACCCAGGCCGTCGCGCGCGCCGCCCCGGACGGCTACACGCTGCTGATGGGCTTCGCCCAGACCATGGCGGTCAGTCCGGCCACCTACAAGAAACTGCCCTACGACCCAATCAAGGATTTCGAGCCGGTGGCACGCCTGGTGGAGTTCGAGCTGGCGCTGGCCACGCCCGCCAGCGTGCCCGCCGACTCGCTCCCGCATCTAGTCTCCTGGCTGCAGGCCGGCCGCGGCAAATACTCGTACGGCTCGTTCGGCGCGGCCTCGCCTTCGCAATTCGCCGGCGACATGTTCAATCGCGCGGCCAGGCTGGACATGCAGCACGTTCCCTACAAGGGCTCGGCCCCGCTCGTCACCGACCTGGTGGGCGGACAGGTGCAGTTCGGCTTCCTGGTGCTGCAGGCCGCCCAGCAGCTTGCGCAGGACGGCAAGCTCAAGGTGCTGGCCGTCACGGGCGCCCGGCGCCAGCCCACCGCGCCCAACGTGCCGACCATGGCCGAATCCGGCTACCCCGACGTCAACGCCACGGGCTGGTACGGCTTGTACGCGCCCAAGGGCACGCCGGCGGCAGTCGTGAGCCGGCTGGAAACCGCGGTGCGCGACGCGCTGGACGACGCGGACATCCGCCAGAAGCTGGTTTCCCAGGGCGTCAACGCCGCGTTCGCCGCGCATGCCGAGCTGGCCGGCTACCAGCGCGCCGAGATCGAACGCTGGCGCGGCATCGTGGCGCAGACCGGCTTCAACGTGCAGGATTGACCCTCCGGGGCCAGGCGTTAGCAAACGCCTACAGTTGCGTCGGAATGTTTTAAGTACTGACGCACCGTGCCTGCGCTGCACAGAATGGAGCCTGGACCCGCCCGCCTCCACTCTCCATGCCCAACGGACTCCTCGACAAGCTGCGCCGCATCCTCATCGTCTCCGTGCTGTGGGATACGGTCCAGCGCTGGTCCGATCACCGTGCCGCCAGCAAGGGCGCCGCGCTCGCGCTCTACATGGTGTTCTCGCTGGCGCCCATCCTGCTGCTGGTGATCGCGATTGCCGGCGCCTTCTTCGGCGAAGACGCCGTGCGCGACCAACTGGTCCACCAGATCGGCGGCCTGACCGGCCGCCAGGGCGCCGAGGCCATACAGACCGTGCTGGCCAGCGCCGTTCAGTCGGAGAAAACCTGGGCCGCGGCCTTGATCTCCACCGTGCTGCTGATGTTCAGCGCCACCACGGCCTTTGCCGAGCTGAAAAGCAGCCTGGACGATCTATGGGATGTCCCGCCCGCCCGGACCAGCGGCGTCTGGGCGCAGATCCGCGGCCGCCTGCTGTCGTTCGGGCTCGTTCTGGTGCTGGCGCTGTTCCTGCTGATCTCGCTTGCGGTGAATGCCGCGCTGTCGGTGCTGCAGGACTACTGGCATGCCTTCTGGGTCGAATCGGCATTCGCCACGGCGGCGCTGGTGCTGTCCAATGTCTTTTCCTTCGCCGTCATCACCGCCTTGTTCGCGGTAGTGTTCAAGCTGCTGCCCAGCGTCTACATCCCATGGCGCGACGTGTTCCCCGGCGCGCTGGTGACCGCGGTCCTGTTCCTGGTCGGCAAGGGGCTCATCAGCCTGTACCTGGGCCAGGGCAGCGTGGCCTCGTCCTACGGCGTGGCCGGATCGGTCATCGCGCTGCTGCTGTGGATCTACTATTCCGCGCAGATCTTCTTCTTCGGCGCCGCGTTCACGCGGCAATTCGCCGATACCTTCGGCCGCCGCGGCCAGCACAGCCTGGACCAGGTATTAAAAGAAGTGCCGCCCGCTCCCGCCGATCATCAGCCGTCGTCCGACCCAGGGCGCCGCGGATCCGGCTCCGCCGGTCCGTAAGCGCCTAGGTGGGTTCAATGCGGCGGATCGATCCAGACGAAGGTCTCGCCGCGCTCGATCATCTCGGCGACGTCCTCGGCAGGGACCTCGTAGTCGGTCCCCATGAGGCTGGCGGCGCCCGATTCGTGGATGTGGATGATCGAAGGCGGGTCGGTCTCGATGAAATACCAGTAGTAGCCGGGCTTGAGCGTATGCGGGTTGTCGTTCACGGTGCTTCTCCATGGATCACACCCCGATGATACCTACACCGCCCTGTATCGGGCGACTGCGGGCCCTTCAGTCCGGGACCACGGCCGTGACTTCGATCTCGACCAGGGCCTCGTCCTCGATCAACCCGGCTACCTGCACCGCGGTCATCGTCGGGAAATGCCGGCCGATGATCTCGCGATAGGCCTGGCCGATCTCGGGATACGCCGCCACGTAGGCGCGCTTGTCCAGCACGTACCAGGTCATGCGCACGATGTGCTCGGGCCTCGCCCCGCCGGCGGCGAGCACGGCCGCGATGTTGGCCAGGGCCTGCCGCACCTGGCCGGCGAGGTCTTTCGCGTGGAAGACTTCGTCGGCGTCCCAGCCTATCATCCCGCTGATGAAGACCTGCCTGCCCCGGGCGGACACGCCGTTGCTGTAGCCGCGGGGACGCGGCCAGCCCTCGGGTTGCAGGAAGTCGATGCTCTGGCTCATGGAAACTCCTTGTCAGGCGGCTGCGTCGCGCAGCAGCTCGCGTGCGATGATCAATTGCTGGACTTCGGTGGCGCCCTCGTAGATGCGCAGCGCGCGGATCTCGCGGTAAAGGCGCTCCACCGTCTCGCCGCACACCACGCCCTGGCCGCCGAACATCTGCAGCGCGGCGTCGATCACGCGCTGGGCGGTCTCGGTAGCGGTCATCTTGGCCATGGCCGCCTCCTTGGTGATGCGCGCGCCGTTGTCGCGCGCCCAGGCGGCGCGATAGGTCAGCAGCGCCGCCGCATCCACGCCGGTCGCCATCTCGGCCAGCCTGGCCTGGGTCATCTGGAAATCGGCCAGGGTCTGGCCGAACATGCGGCGCGAGGTCGCCCGCGCCAGCGCTTCGTCCAGCGCGCGCCGCGCAAAGCCCAGCGCGGCGGCGGCCACCGAGGTGCGGAAAACGTCCAGGGTGGCCATCGCCACCTTGAAGCCCTGCCCGCCCTCGCCCAGGCGCTGCGACACGGGCACGCGGCAGTTCTCGAAGCTCAGCCGCGCCAGCGGATGGGGAGCGATGACATCGATGCGTTCGGCTATCCCGAACCCCGGCGTGCCGGCATCGACGACCAGCGCGGTAATGCCGCGCGCGCCGGGCGCTTCGCCGGTGCGCACGAACACCACGTAGAAATCGGCGATGCCGCCGTTCGATATCCAGGTCTTGCAGCCATTGAGCACGTAGTGCCCGCCGTCCTGCACCGCCGCGCAGCTCATGGCGGCGACGTCCGAGCCGGCCTCGGGCTCGGACAGCGCGAACGCCGCGATCGCCTGCCCTGCCGCCACGCGCGGCAAGTAGGCGGCGCGCTGCGCCTCGGTGCCGAACAGGCTGATGGCGCCCGAGCCCAGGCCTTGCATCGCAAACGAGAAATCGGCCAGGCCGTTGTGGTAGGCCAGCGTCTCGCGCAGCAGGCATACCGCGCGCGTATCGATGACATCGCTCAACCCGCCGTGCGCCAGGCCCGCCACGGCATAGCGCAGCCAGCCGTCCTCGCCCAGCGTGCGCACCAGTTCCCGGCACGTCGCGTCGGTATCCGGACCGTGGAGCTGCGCCACGCGGCGCTGCGCCCAGGGGTCCAGCTCGGCCACCAGTTCCTGGTGGCGCAGCTCGAAGAACGGCCAGTTCAGGTGCTGCACCCGCGCGGCCGTTCCCGCCGGCTGGCCCAGCGGCGTCGCCGCCTTGGTCGAGGAGTCCGAAGCCATGTCAGTTCCCTTCGAAAGTGGGCCGCTGCTTGGCCACGAACGCGTGGTAGGCGCGATGGAAGTCGTTGGTGGCCATGCAGATGGCCTGGGCCTGCGCCTCGGACTCGATGGCCTGTTCGATCGCCATGTTCCATTCCTGCTGCAGCATGCGCTTGGTCATCGCGTGCGCGAACATCGGTCCCTGCGCCAGGCTGGACGCCAGCGCGCAGGCGTCGTCCTGCAGGGCCTCGGGTTCGCACAGGCGATTGAAAAAGCCCCAGCGCTCGCCCTCCTCGCCGCCCATCGAGCGTCCGCTGTACAGCAACTCCGACGCCCGGCCCTGGCCGATCAAACGAGGCAGCACCGCGCAGGCGCCCATGTCGCAGCCGGCCAGGCCGACCCGCGCGAACAGGAAGGCGGTCTTGCTGCGCGCCGTTCCCAGCCGCATGTCGGAAGCCATCGCCAGGATCGCGCCGGCGCCCGCGCACACCCCGTCCACCGCCGCGATGATGGGCTGCGGGCACGCGCGCATGGCCTTGACCAGGTCGCCGGTCATGCGCGTGAAAGCCAGCAGCGACGGCATGTCGAGCCGCGTCAGCGGGCCGATGATGTCGTGCACGTCGCCGCCCGAGCAGAAATTGCCGCCGGCGCCCTGGATGACCACCGTATGGATGTCCTCCGCATAGGCCAGCGACCGGAAGAAATCGCGCAGCTCGGCATAGGAATCGAAAGTCAGCGGGTTCTTGCGCTCGGGCCGGTCCAGCGTCACCACGGCCACCGCGCCGCGGACCTCCAGCGAAAAATGCCGGGGACGATACCCCGCCATCGCCTGCTCACCACCGTGCAGCATCTGCCGCTCACCATGTACGTAGCGCATTCCGTTCACCTATTAAAAAGCCTCCACGCTTGCCGTTGCACGCCCCAGGGGGACGCACGTCAGCGCGTAGGGGGGAGCCTCATTTTCAGCAGAGAAAGCAGTTCCATGAGCGCGTCTTTCGACTCGGCCGGCAGGCCGGAGAACAGTTCGACGATCCACTGCTCGTGCACTGCCGCCATCTTGACGAAGGCCTTGCGGCCGGCGGGCGTGAGCTTGACGACGAAAGAGCGCCGGTCTTCCGGCGACGGCTCGCGCAGAACCAGCCTTTCCTGTTCGAGCTGATCGGTGATCCCGGTCACGTTGCCGCCCGTCACCATCATGCGCTGCGACAATTCGCCCATGCGCAGCCCTTCGGGATGGCGTTCGAGCTGGGCCATCAGGTCGAAGCGCGGCAAGGTGATGTCGAACTGGCTGCGCAGGCGCGAACGGATCTCGCTCTCGATGCGCGTGGTGCACGACAGCATGCGCAGCCACAGCACCAGCGACTGGTGGTGATCCTCGGTCAGCCGCGCCTCCAGGTCCAGAACCGGCACGGGCCCGATGCCGCCCCCGCTCGCCTCTTCGACGGACTTCCGTGCCATCGCTCATCCTTTCTGTCAGGTAGTTTCACCACCCGCGACGGCGACGGACTGGCCGTTCATCGCGGACGAAATCGGCAGGCACAGCCAGCCGACGGCATGCGCCACTTCCTCGGGCTGCACCAGCCGCTTCTGCGGGTTGAAGGCCGCCAGCGCCGCCTTGGCGTCGGCCTCGCTGCGGCCGGTGCGGGCGGAAATGTTGGCGATGGCCTCGCGGCCGAGGTCGGTTTCGGTAAACCCCGGGCACACCGCATTGACGGTAATGCCCTTGGTGGCGACTTCCAGCGCCATGGCCCGCGTCAGCCCGACCACGCCGTGCTTGGACGCGCAGTAGGCCGCAGTATAGGTATAGCCGATCAGCCCCGCCGTGCTGGCGACGTTGACGATGCGGCCCCAGCCCGCCTCGAGCATGCCGGGCAGCACGGCGCGCGAGCAATAGAAAGTGCCGCTCAAATTGACCGCCAGCATGCGCGCCCAGAGCGCGTCGTCGGTGCGCCCCACCGAGGCGGATCCGGCCTGGCCGGCGTTGTTGACCAGGATATCGATGCGCCCGCCCGCCTGGACGGCCGCGGCGACACCCTGCTCCACCGATTCGGGATCGGCGACGTCGATGCGCACCCGGCGAGCCGTTCCCAGCGCGGACAATTCCTCTACCGTCTGGTCGAGCGCGGCTTCGCCTCGTCCCGCCACGGTGACGCAAGCGCCCAGGCGCAGCAGTTCCCGGGCCACCGCCAGGCCGATGCCGCGCGCGCCGCCCGTCACCAGCGCATGTCTACCGTCGAGCTTGTCCATGTCCTACCCCATCAGCATGCGTTCGGCGATCTCGCGCGCCGACAGGCCTTGCTGGGCCGCGGCCAGCTGGCGTTCGCGCTCGAGGTTGCGTTCAAGCTGCATCTTTCCTGCGTAGTATTGCCTGGGCCAGCCTGCGTCGAAACCTATCTTGGCCGACTCCAGCAGCGTCCATGCGGGATTGGCCAGGTGCGGCCGTGCCAGCGCGCACAGGTCGGCGCGGCCTGCGGCGATGATGCCGTTGACGTGATCGGCTTCGAAGATCCCCCCTACCGCGATGGTCGCGATGCCGGTCTCGTTGCGGACGCGGTCGGCGAACGGCGTCTGGAACATGCGTCCATAGATGGGCTGTTCGCGCTTGCTGACCTGGCCGGAGGAACAATCGATCATGTCCGCGCCGGCCTGCTTGAACAGCCGGCCGATCTCGACCGCGTCGTCCGGCTTGATGCCGCCCTCGACCCAGTCGTGCGCCGATATCCGCACGCTCATGGGCTTGTGCGCCGGCCACACCGCACGCATCGCCGCGAAGACCTCGAGCGGATAGCGGCAGCGGTTCTCCAGGCTGCCGCCGTATTCGTCGGTGCGCAGGTTGGTGAGCGGCGAGATGAAGGTGGACAGCAGGTAGCCGTGGGCGCAGTGCAGCTCCAGCCAGTCGAAGCCGGCCTTGTCGGTCTCGACCGTGGCGCGCACGAAATCGCCCAGCACCCGGCGCATGTCCTCGCGCGTGGCCTCGCTCGCCACCTGAGAGATGCCCTCCAGATACTGGGTGGGCGACGCGGCCAGCAGCGGCCAGTTGCCGGATTCCAATGGCTGGTCCGTGCCTTCCCAGGCCAGGCGGGTGGAGCCCTTGGGACCGGCATGGCCCAGTTGCATGGCGATCCGCGCATCGGTGTTCCGGTGCACGAAATCGACGATGCGCTTCCAGGCATCGGTGTGCCCCGGCCGGTACAGGCCCGGGCATCCCGGCGTAATGCGCGCATCGGCCGATACGCAGGTCATTTCGGCGAACACCATCGCCGCGCCGCCCATGGCGCGGCTGCCCAGATGCACCATATGGAAATCGCCCACCGTGCCCCCCACCGCCGAATACTGCGCCATCGGCGACATGACGATGCGGTTCTTCAGCACCAGGTCGCGCACGCGCAGCGGCGTCAGCATGGGCGGCAGCGGCTTGCCGTGCTGCCCGGCGGGCAGGTCCTGGCCGGTGGCCGCCACCGCGCGCTGCGCCAGCCAGCGCTCGTACCCCTCGACATAGGCCGGATCGCGCAGGCGAAGGTTCTCGTGCGACAGGCGCTGGCTGCGCGTCAGCATGGAATAGGCGAACTGCTCGGGCTCCATGCCGACGTAGCGATCGACGTTCTCGAACCACTCCATGGAGTTGCGCGCCGAACTCTGGATCTTCAGCACCTCGATCGCGCGCACCGCTTCGTAGCCGGCCATCACGGCCGCCAGGTCGTCGCGCGGCGCGTTGTCGAAGCAGCGCGCCAGCTCGATGGCATCTTCCAGCGCGAGCTTGGTGCCCGAGCCGATGGAGAAATGCGCCGAATGCGCGGCATCGCCCATCAGCACCACCGGCACCTGCTTGCCCTCGATGGCGTTCCAGTGGACCCAGCTGCCGCAGACGATGCGGGGAAAGCGGATCCAGTTGGCCGAACCGCGCAGGTGCGGCGAATTGCTCAGCAGGGGCTGTCCGTCGAGGTATTTGGCGAACAGCCGTTCGCAGAAAGCGATGGCGTCCGCCTGGCTCATCTCGTCGAGTCCGGCGCGCTGCCAGACACTGTCCGGGGTCTCGATGATGAAGGTGGAAGTATCGCCGTCGTATTGGTAGGCGTGGGCCTGGAACCAGCCGTGCTCGGTTTCTTCGAAAGCGAATGTAAAAGCCGAAAACAGTTTCTTGGTGCCCAGCCAGACGAAGCGGCAATCGCGCGTCTCGATGTCGGGCCGGTACGTGGACTGGTAGCGCGTGCGGATCTTGCTGTTGAGCCCGTCGCAAGCCACCACGAGATCGGCGCCGTAGCGTGCGGCGACGGCCTGGTCGTCGTCCACTTCGGTCTCGAACACCAGCTCCACGCCGAGCTCCTCGCAGCGCTCCTGCAGGATGTTCAGGAGGCGCTTGCGCCCGATGCCGCAGAAGCCGTGCCCGCCCGACGTAATGGTGCGGCCCTTGAAATGGACGTCGATGTCGTCCCAGTGATTGAACGACTGCAGGATCTTGCGCGCGGTAGGCTCGTCGGCCTGCACCAGGTTGCCCAATGTCTGGTCGGAGAACACCACGCCCCAGCCGAAGGTATCGTAGGGCCGGTTGCGCTCGATCACGACGATGCGCGAGGACGGATCGCGCTTTTTCATCAACAGCGCGAAATACAGGCCGGCGGGACCGCCGCCGATGCAGACGATATTCATGGCACCTCCGCGGGCTGCGCGGAAAAGTCTGTATGAACCGGCTGTACGAACCGGAGACGGCCGCGGCGCGACGCTTGGCGACCTTGGATATTATTTCATACCTAAAATATTTTTGCGTCAAGCAAGGCTCGGGATAGTCCCGATGCCGGGCCGCCCGGCATGGCGGGGAGCGCCGCCGCAACCGCCGCGTTTGCCTCGCATCGGCGTTTTGCGCCGTCCCGGCAGACCGTTTATGCTTGGGAGCCTCTTCCGTCCCGCCCGGGCCGCACGCCGCCGGGCTTTGCGTCCGGCCGGTACGCCGGCATTCCTTCCGACCCTATCGTTTCCCTTCTGGATATGGCCCTGCCCCGCAACCTGAACTCCCTCCAGACCTATCTGCTGGCAGGCGTAGTCGCCCTGGTGGTCTTCGCCACGGATATGGTCCTGCCCATCGGCTATGCCATATGGGTGTTCTATTTCGGCGCCGTGATCAGCTGCCTGCTTTCGCGCGACCGCTACGCACCCTATGTGATCGCCGCGGCCTGCTGCGGCCTGATCATCATCGGCTACGGCACCTCGCCGAACACGCCCGACATGGCCACGATGGCGATCTTCAACCGCGCGATAACCGGCTTTTGCCTGCTCGGCTTGGCAGGCATCGTCTCCGCCTATATCCAGTCCAGCACCAGCCTGGCGCGCAACGCCTGGGTCCAAGACGGTCAGGTCCGGCTGTCCAAGGCCGTCCAGGGCGAGCAGAGCGAATCTGAATATGCGGCGCTGGTGCTGCGGACCGTGGCCGATTACCTGCGTGCGCAGGCCGGCGTGATGTATTCGCTCGACGGCGGACGGCTGCGGCGCGTGGCCGGCTGGGCGTTGCCCGATACGGCGGGCGTGCCTGCCGAAATCCCGGTGGGCGAAGGCGCGATCGGCCAGGCGGTGCTGGAGCGCAAGGCGCTCGTCCTGGACGGCGTGCCTGTCGCCCATCTGCAGGTCGGCTCGGCCCTGGGGGCGGCCGACCCGGCGCGCCTCATTGCCGCACCGGTCACGGCGGAAGGCAAGGTGGTGGGCGCCATCGAACTGGCGTTCACCGACAGCCACGGCGGCAGCGACGATGCGCAGGAGATGCTGCAAACCGCCGCCGAAGCCATCGGCTCCGGCCTGCGTTCGGCGCAATACCGCATGCGTCTGGAGGAACTGCTGGCCGAAACCCGCCGCCAGAGCGAGGAATTGCAGGTGCAGCAGGAAGAGCTTCGCGTATCGAACGAGGAACTCGAGGAACGCAGCCGCGCGCTAATGGACTCGCAATCGCGGCTGGAGACGCAGCAGGCCGAGCTGGAACAGACCAACAGCCAGCTCAACAGCTATACCGATAGCCTGGAAAAGCAGAAGCAGAACCTGATCATGGCGCAGCGCGCGCTGGCCGAGAATGCGCGCGCGCTGGAGCGGGCCAACCAGTACAAGTCCGAGTTCCTGGCCAATATGTCGCACGAGCTGCGCACGCCGCTGAACAGCTCGCTGATCCTGGCCAAGCTGCTGTCCGAGAACAAGGACGGCAACCTGAGCGATGACCAGGTCCGCTACGCCCAAACCATCCACTCGTCCAACACCGATCTGCTGGTGCTGATCAACGACATCCTGGATCTTTCCAAGGTCGAGGCTGGCCACATCGAGATCCAGGCCGAGCCCGTCGCCATGGCCAGCTTGCTGGAAGCCCTGCAGCGCGCCTTCGAGCCTGTGGCGGCGCAAAAACACCTGGCGTTCGTCATCGAGCGCGCCGACGATGCGCCGCAGTTGCTGGTGACCGACAACCAGCGCCTGCAGCAGATCCTCAAGAACCTGCTGGCCAACGCGTTCAAGTTCACCGAGCGCGGCCGCGTCACGCTGAAGGTATCGCCCGCCGGCGACAATGCGGTCCGCTTCGACGTCACGGACACCGGCATCGGCATTCCGAGCGCCCAGCAAGACGTCATTTTCGAAGCGTTCCGGCAGGCCGACGGCACCACCAGCCGCAAGTACGGCGGCAGCGGGCTGGGACTGTCGATCTCGCGCGAGTTCGCCCATCTGCTGGGCGGCGAGATCACCGTCTCCAGCCAGGAAGGCACCGGCAGCACCTTCTCGCTGACGGTCGCGCTGCATGCGCCTTCCCAGCCGGCCGAAGGCGGCAAGCCGGCGGTACCGCACACTGCCACGCCTCCCACCCGTGGCAGCGCTGCGGCGCCCGCTCTTGCCGCAGAGCCTCCGGCCATTGCCAGCGCGCCTGCCGCGACGCCCGCCGCGGCGCCTCCGGCGCCGGTCGGCCGCGTCGCCGACGACCGCAACGCGCGCCACCGTCCCGAACGCCTGATCCTGGTGATCGAAGACGACCTGGCGTTCGCACGCATCCTCTACGACCTGGCCCACGAACTCGATTTCGACTGCATCATCGCAGCCAGCGCCGGCGAAGGCATGGGCCTGGCCCGCACCGCCCAGCCCTGCGGCATCCTGCTCGACGTGGGCCTGCCGGACGACTCCGGCCTCAGCGTCCTGGAGCGCCTGAAGCGGGACCCCGCCACCCGCCACCTGCCGGTGCACGTGATTTCCGCCACCGATTACACCGAGACCGCGCTGCAGCTGGGCGCGATCGGCTACACCCTCAAGCCCAGCGCGCGCGAGCATCTGGAAAATGCCATCCACTCGCTGGAAAACCGGCTCAAGCAGCGCATGCGGCGCATCCTGATCGTCGAGGACGATGCCGAGCTGCGCGGCAACATCCAGCTGCTGCTCGACTCCCCCGACCTGGAGCAGACCGGCGCCGGCACCATGGCCGACGCCCTGGAGCAATTGCGTTCGACCAGCTTCGACTGCGTGATCATGGACCTGGCCCTGCCCGACGGCTCGGGCTACGACCTGCTCGAGAAAATGGCCAGCGGCGGCCCCTACGCCTTCCCTCCGGTCATCGTCTACACGGGACGCTCGCTGACGCCCGACGAAGAACAGCGCCTGCGGCGCTATTCGAAATCCATCATCATCAAGGGCGCTAAATCGCCCGAACGGCTGCTGGACGAAGTCACGCTGTTCCTGCATAGCGTGGAATCGGAACTGCCCGCCGAAAAGCAGCGCATGCTCAAGGAGGCGCGCAAGCGCGACTCCGCCTTCGAAGGACGCCGCATCCTGCTGGCCGAAGACGACATCCGCAACATCTTCGCGCTGTCGCAGGTGATCGAGCCGCTGGGCGCGCAACTGGAGATCGCCCGCAACGGCAGGGAAGCGCTGGACCTGCTGGCGCGCGAGGGCAGCGCCATCGACCTGGTCCTGATGGACATCATGATGCCGGAGATGGATGGCCTGACGGCGATTCGCGAAATCCGGGCGCAGAACCGGCATGCCCGGCTGCCCATCATCGCCCTCACGGCCAAGGCCATGCCGGCCGATCGCCAGCGCTGCCTGGACGCCGGCGCGAGCGACTACATCTCCAAGCCGCTGGACGTCGATAAATTGCTGTCGCTGTGCCGCGTCTGGCTGCCGCAATAATCGAGGCTCTTGCCATGCATAGCGACTCTTGAAATGAGCAAGAACCCGGATTTCGACATCGAGCTCAAGCTGTTGCTGGAGGCGATCTACCTCAAGTACCAGCACGATTTTCGCGACTACTCCGTCACGTCGCTGGCGCGACGCATCCGGCAGGCGCTGCCGGTATTCCACTGCCATACGCTGTCGCAGCTGCAGGACAGATTGCTGCACGACCCCGCGGTGTTCCCGCAGCTGATGCAATACCTGACGGTCCAGGTCAGCGAGATGTTCCGCGACCCGGGGTATTTCAAGGCGCTGCGTCAGCACGTGGTGCCGCTGCTGCGCACCTATCCGTCCATCAAGATCTGGGTGGCCGGCTGCAGCACGGGCGAGGAACTGTGGTCGCTGGCCATCATGATGCACGAGGAAGGGCTGGGCGAGCGCACGCTGTTCTACGCCACCGACATCAATCCGCAGGCGCTGCGCTCCGCCGAGGCGGCCATCTATCCGACCGAGCGCATCAGCGAATTCAGCCGCAACTACCTGGCCGCGGGCGGCACCGCGTCGCTGTCCGACTATTACCATGCCGCCTACGACGCCGCCTCGTTCGCACGCAGCTTCAAGTCGCAAGTCGTGTTCGCCAACCACAGCCTGGCCACCGACAGCGTCTTTTCGGAAGTCCACCTGGTGTCGTGCCGCAACGTGCTGATCTACTTCAACCATGGCTTGCAGGACCGGGCCCTGGGCCTGTTCCGCGACGCGCTGGTGCGGCGGGGCTTCCTCGGGCTGGGCAGCAAGGAGAACCTGCGCTTCACCTCGGCCAGCGAACATTTCGACGATTTCGTGCCGGCCGAGAAAATCTATCAAAGGAGCTGAAGGCCCCACCCCGAGCGGCTATCGCCGGGCCCCGGGTCATCAACAGCGCCATGAATGATTGATATGGATATGTGCTTGTCTATTCGTGCTGTCGAAGCGGTCGCGATCGGCGCTTCGGCCGGGGGCATCGAGGCCTTGGGGGAACTGCTGCCGGCGTTGCCGGCGGGGTTCGTGCCGGCGGTCTGCATCGTCCAACACATCGTCCCTTCGCAGCGCAGCATGCTGGCCGAACTGTTCGGCGAACGCTGCGCCCTGCCCGTCCTCGAGGCCAGCGACAAACAGCCCATACTCGGCGGTCATATATACTTCGCTCCCCCCGATTACCACCTGCTGGTAGAGCCCGGCCGCACGTGGGCGCTCACTCAGGAAGAGCCGGTCAATTTTTCGCGGCCGTCGATAGATGTACTGTTTGAAACGGCTGCGGAGGTGTACGGTCCGGCGCTGCTGGGTATAGTTCTGAGCGGAAGCAATGGCGACGGCTCGGCGGGCGTGCGGGCCATCGGCCGGGCGGGGGGATCGGCATGGGCGCAGGATCCTTCCACGGCTCCGGCCGACGCCATGCCGCGTTCCGCCATCCAGACCGGACATATCGATGCGGTACTGGACATCCGACAAATGGCTGCCCTGCTGGCCGCATGCACGATGGAGAAAAACTGAGGATTGCCATGTCACGCTCCACCAAGATCCTCGTGGTCGACGACCTCGAACAAAATATCGTGGCCCTCGAAGCGCTGGTACGCCGCCCTGATGTCGAGCTGCTGCGCGCCGACTCGGGCGCCCAGGCGCTGGAACTGCTGCTCGAAAACGACGTCGCCCTGGCTCTGGTCGATGTGCAGATGCCCGGCATGGACGGTTTCGAATTGGCCGAGTTCATGCGCGGCAGCCCGCGCACCCGCCATGTCCCCATCATTTTCCTGACCGCGGCCGACCGCAACAGCCATCGAACCTTCCGCGGCTACGAGGCGGGCGCCGTCGATTTCCTCTACAAGCCCATCGATCCGCACATCCTGCGCAGCAAGATCGAAGTCTTCGTGCAGCTGCAGAACCAACGCCTGCAATTGGCCGATCAGCTCGACAAGCTCACGCAATTGCTGCGCACCAATGAAATGTTCGTGGCGGTGCTGGGCCACGACCTGCGCAATCCGCTGTCCGCCGTGGTCAACCTGTCCGAAGCGCTGGTGCGCGCCGCCGGCGAGGGGCAGGTGCACGATTGGGCCCTGCGCATCCGCAATAGCGGCAACCGTATGTCGCGCATGGTGGACCAATTGCTCGACCTGGCGCACATGCGCTCCGGCACGCTGGCGATCAGCAGCGAGCCGGTGGATCTGTCTTCGCTTTGCTCGGCCATCATCGACGAACTCGACCCGCTGGGCGACAAGCGGACGGTGACGCTGGACGTCGTGGGCGATGCGCGCGGCAGCTGGGATCCCGACCGCCTCCAGCAAGTGTTCTCGAACCTGCTGGGCAATGCGCTGCAACACGGCACGCCAGGGCACCCGGTCAGGCTCCAGATCGACGGCAACCGTCCCCATGCCCTGCACGTCCGGGTCGTCAACGCCGGTACGATCGCCTCCGACGTACGGCCACACCTGTTCCAGCCCTTCGAGGCGGGCAAGCTGCGGCGCAGCAACGGCAGCGGGCTGGGCCTGGGGCTCTACATCGCGCGCGAACTGATCAACACCCACCAGGGCCAGTTGCGGCTCGATTGCGAGACGCCCGGACTGACGATATTCGAAGTCGAGCTGCCGCGCCGGGCTCCCGCTCCGGCTGCAAGCCAGTTCACGCTGGCCCAGCCTGCCGACAGCGCCGGACGCGCTTGAAGCAACCGGGCGCTGCCGGCAGGCGCCCTCAGGACCAGGCGCCGCGCAGCCGGCCGGCGATATCGATGCGGCTGCCCTCGCGCACCGGCGCAGCGCCGGCCGCCTGGCCGCGCGACTTGGGCAGCACCTCGAACAGCGGCAACAGCGCATCGGGCACGAAGCGGCTGCGCGTGCCGTAGACGTGGCGGTCGCCCAGGCCGCTTTGCTGGTGCACGTAGAATCGCTGCGGCACCACCAGTTGCAGCCGCTCGCGCGCCCGCGTCATTGCCACGTACAAGAGCCTGCGCTCTTCCTCGATTTCATCGGCATCGCCGGTGCTCATGTCGGACGGAATGCAGCCGTCGACCACGTTCAGCACATAGACCGCGCGCCACTCCTGTCCCTTTGCCGAATGGATGGTGGACAGGATCATGTAGTCTTCGTCCAGCAGCGGCGCCCCCGACTGCCCACTGGTGGCATCCGGCGGATCGAGCGTCAATTCCGTCAGGAACTGTTCCCGCGAAGCATAAGTGCCGGCGATGCGCGCGAGCTGGTCGAGGTCGGCCTGCCGCACGACAGGATCGTCGTACAGGCGCGGCAGTTGCGGCAGATACCAGCGCAGCGCCAGGTCCAGGTCGGCGGGCCAGGCCAGCGCCGGGTCGCCCAGCGCCAGCACCGTCTCGAGGAAAGGCTGCCAGTCCGCGGCAACCGCGGCGCCCGGCTTGAAGGCTTGCAGCGCCTGGCGCGGCAGGTCGGCGGCGGCCATGGCGTCGAGCACCCGCGCGGCCGTGGCCGGCCCTACCCCCGGCAGCAACTGCACCGCGCGAAAGCCCGCCAGGCGCCCCAGCGGATTGCGCGCCCAGCGCAGCAGCGAGAGCACGTCCTTGATGTGCGCCGCCTCGAGGAATTTCAGGCCGCCGAACTTGACGTAGGGAATGTTGCGGCGAGTCAGTTCCAGCTCCAGCGCCGCGCTGTGGCTGGCCGAGCGGAACAGCGCCGCCTGCGAGATCAGCCGCACGCCCGCCTCGCGCCGGGCCAGCACCTGGTCGGCCACCCAGCGGGCCTGGCCGGATTCGTCGCTGACGTAGACCAGTTCGGGCTTCTGCGATGAAGCCCGGTCGGTCCACAATTGCTTGGCATAGCGCTCGGGAGATTCGGCAATGACCGCGTTGGACGCATCCAGGATGGGCTGGGTGGAGCGATAGTTGCGCTCCAGCGTCACCACCTGCGCGGGGCGGGCGAACTGGCCGGGAAAATCGAGGATGTTGCGGACGGTGGCCGCGCGAAACGAATAAATGGATTGCGCATCGTCGCCGACCACCGTCAGGCCGCGGCCGTCCGGCTTCATCGCCAGCAGGATCGCCGCCTGCAGGCGGTTGGTGTCCTGGTATTCGTCGACCAGCACGTGCTCGAAGACCCCGCCCACCTCCTCGGCGACGGCGGGCTCCTTCATCATTTCCGCCCAATACAGCAGGAGGTCGTCGTAGTCGAGCACGTGCTGGTCCTGCTTGGCGGCCACGTAGGCGCCGAACAGGGCCTTCAGTTGCGCCTCCCATTGCGCGCACCAGGGAAAGTGGCGCGCCAGCACCCGGTCGAGCGGCTCCTGCGCATTGACGGCGCGGGAATAGATCGACAGGCAGGTGCCCTTGAGCGGAAAGCGCGACTTGGCGCCGGAATACCCCAGTTCGTGGCGCGCCAGGCCCATCAGGTCTTCGGCATCTCCGCGGTCGTGGATGGTGAACGATTCGGACAGGCCGATGCGCGGCGCATATTCGCGCAGCAGCCGCGCGCCGACGGCATGGAAGGTGCCGGCCCATTGCAGCGCGGGCGGCTGCGCGCCGCCCGGCCGCATGCCGAGAACGGCTTGCAGCACCCGTCCGACGCGCCGCTCCATCTCGGCCGCGGCGCGGCGGGAGAAGGTCAGCAGCAGGATGCGGTTCGGATCCGCCCCGTCGGCGATCAGGCGCGCGACGCGATGCGCCAGGGTGCTGGTCTTGCCCGACCCGGCGCCGGCGATGACCAGCAACGGCCCCGCGTCCGGCGCCGCGCCGTAAGCGACGGCCTCGCGTTGCTGGGGGTTGAGTTCGGCCCAGGGATCGCGGGCGACGGGGTCCGGAGCGTGTGACATGCGGTGGCGAAAACTGTATATTCATCCAGTATAGACCATGCCGATTCCGCCATGACCGTGCGCACGGGCACCTGCTCCTGGACCGATCCCACCCTGCTGGCCTGCGGCCGCTTCTACCCGCCCGGCGTGCGCAGCGCCGAGCAGCGCCTGCGCCACTACGCCGCGCGTTTCCCGCTGGTGGAAGTGGACAGCAGCCACTACCGGCTGCCGGACGCCTGCACCGCCTATCTCTGGACACAGCGCACACCCCCGGACTTCCTGTTCCACGTCAAGGCGTTCCGGCTGTTCACCGGACACCTGACGCCGGTGGCGGCCCTGCCTCCGGACCTGGCCGGCGAATTGGATCCCGCCATCCGCTACGTGGACTACGCCACCCTGCCCCGGGAACTGCGCGACGAAACCTGGCGGCGCTTCCTGCCGGCGCTCGAGCCTCTGCGCCAGAGCGGCCAATTGGCGGCCGTCCACATGCAGTTCGCGCCGCGGGTGCGCAACGACGCATCGGGCCGGGCGCTGGTGCGCGCCTGCGCCGCCCGGCTGGAGGATCTGGCTCCGGCCGTGGAATTCCGTCATCGCTCGTGGCTGACCGCCTCGTCGCGCGCGGCCACGCTGGCCTTGCTGCGCGAAGCGGGCGCCGTGCACACGGTGGTCGACAGCCCGGTCGGGCCCGTCAATACCGTGCCGGCGGTCTGGGCCGCGACGCACCCCGGCCTGGCGGTGGTGCGGCTGCATGGCCGCAACCGCGGCGCCTGGAACCGCCGCGGCGTACACGCCTCCTCGGGGCGCTTCGTCTACGAATACACCCCCGAGGAACTGGCCGAGATCGCCGAACTGGTGGCGCGCCTGACCCGCTCGGCCGCCAACGTGCACGTCCTGTTCAACACCAACCACGAAGACCAGGGCATGCGCAATGCCGCCGCCTTCCAGGACGCCTATGAACGCAAGCGGCAGCGGGTCAGCGCGCCGCTTCCCTGACTTTGCGCACTTCCGGCAGGCTGACCGCGCTGGCCTGGTTGTCCCAGCTCTGGCGGATGTAGGACACCACCGCGGCGACGTCCTGGTCGTTCAGCATCTGGCCGAACGGCGGCATGCCGTGCGGCTCGGGATTGCCCGCCGTGGACGGCGGGAAGCCACCGGACAGCACCATGTGGATGGCATTGTCCGGCGCGGCGGCCATGACCGAGATATTGCCCGCCAGCGGCGGCCAGGCCGGAACGTTCCCTTTGCCGTCGTCCTGGTGGCACTGCGCGCAGTACTGCCGGTAGAGCCTGCCGCCGTTCTGCATGACCGCCTGCGATGCCGGCTCGGCCAGCGCGGCCTTGTCGGTGCCGGCCGCAGGCAGCGACTTCAGATAGACGGCCATCGCCCGCAGATCGCTTTCCTGCGCATGCTGGAAACCCTGCAGGATCGCTTCGGCCATGGGCCCCGCGGCGTGCGAGCGGCGCGAGACGCCGGTCTTGAGCAGCTCGACGATGTCCTGCTCGGTCCATGCTCCCAGGCCGGTGGCCTGGTCGCCGGTCAAAGGCGGCGCGTACCAGGACTGGCCTTCGATGCGCGATCCGGCAAGGCCGGCAGAGAGGGCCATCGCGCCCAGGCGGTTGCGCGGCGTATGGCATTCGGCGCAATGCGCCAGCCCTTGCACCAGATAGCGGCCGCGCAGCCAGGCTTCGGAACGCTCCTCGGGCGGCGTGTCCGGCCGGTCGGACTGCGGGCGGAAATAGAACGCGCGCCACACCGCCACCAGCCAGCGCTGGTCGTAGGGAAACTTCAGCTCGTGCGGCCGGTTCTCCTGCGCCGCCGGCGGCAGCGACTGCAGGTAGGCGAACAGCGCGTCGGCGTCGGCGCGCGACACATTGCGGTAGCTCGGGTACGGAAAAGCCGGATACAGCAGGCTGCCGTCGGGCGTCTTGCCATGATGCAGCGCCCGCCAGAAATCGTCGGCGCTCCAGTTGCCCAGGCCGTGCCGCGGATCCGGCGTCAGGTTGGGCCCGTAGAACACGCCGAAAGGCGTGTCCAGCGCCCGCCCGCCGGCATACGCCTGGCCGCCCGCCGCCGTATGGCAGCCCATGCAGTTGCCCAGCCGGGCAAGATAGCGGCCGCGCTCCACGCGCTGCCCCGCATCGGTCTCCGCGGAGACAGGCGCCGCCGTGCCGCCGTGCTCCCGATAACCGGCCCAGAAGACCGCCGCCACGCCGGCTATGGCCAGCATGCCGACTCCGGCCATGAAGGTGCGCACTTTCATGGCTGTCCCTCCACCACGGCCTGGCTGCCACAGGCCATCGGCATGGGCGCGGGAAGCTTGTCGGCCGGCGCCGCGCTGCGCACCGATTGCGACGACAGCCATCCCGCCACCGCGCTGACGTCCTCGGGCGTCATGCGCCGTGCAATGTCGGCCATGCAGTCCGGGCCGATCGCATGGCGCAGGCCGTTGGTCCAGGCGCCGAATTGCGAGCCGATGTAGTCGTGGGGCAGCCCCAGCAGCGCGGGCACCGCCGGCCGTACGCCGTTCAGCGCTTCGCCGTGGCACGCCACGCACGCGGGCAGCTTGCGCCCGCTGTCGCCCTGCATGACCAGTTGCCTGCCACGCTCCAGCGTCGCCGCCGGCAGCCGCGAGGGCACCGGCGCCGCATAAGGAGGATGCTGTTCGGAAAACCAGTCGGCGATCTGGCGCAGATAGTCGTCCGACATGAACTCCAGCAGGTGCTGCATCGGCCGGTACTGGCGCCGCCCATCGCGGAAATAGACGAGCTGGTTATAGAGATAGTCCGCCGGCTTGCCGGCGATGCGGGGGTAGTAGCCGTCCGGGCCGGCACGGCCCTGGCTGCCGTGGCAGGCCGTACAGGCCGCCATGCGCCCCGCCATCGTTCCCGGTTCGAGCCGCTCCGGCTGCTGCGCTGCCAGCGGCGCCGATACAGCCAGCGCCGCCAGCGCCCCCATGATTTTGTATTTATGCTTATTGGCCAATGGCATGGTGTTATCGAATGCCGCCACCCCGGGCGCGGCATCCGTAAAATGCGTGTCGACCGCACCAGTGTAGCCCTCCCTCCGCGTGGCCGGACGCGGCAAGGTGTCGCACCCGGCCCGGCAGCAGCAGCCGCCGCGGGGGCATCGCGGCATACGCGTGGACGGGCTTTGGCGACTTGCGCCGCCTGATTTGCACAACGGAAAAAGTGTGGCTATAATTCTGTTTCTTCGCAGCGCCCGTAGCTCAGTTGGATAGAGTACTTGGCTACGAACCAAGGGGTCGTGGGTTCGAATCCTGCCGGGCGCGCCAGAACAAAACCTCCGGGTAACCGGGGACCAAAACGGCTTGAGGACCACGACCCTCAAGCCGTTTTTCTTTGCCTGCAGATTCTTTACGCGCAGATTTTGGGCCGCCTATGACCCAGCAGACCGTACCGCTACGTATTCTCCGGGTGGTCGCATCCGTGGCCGAAACCGGCGGCATCACGAAAAGCGCGAAAGCCCTGCATCAATCCGCTTCGTCCATCACCCGGGCGGTGCAGAGCGCCGAATCCGCGCTCGGCATCCCGCTGTTCGACCGGGGCGCCCGCGGCATGGCGCCCACCGCGGCGGGCGCCATGCTGACCTTGCGGATCGGCCGCGCCATGCACGTGCTGCGTGACGCCGCCGACGGACTGCAATTGCGCGGCGCCCCCGCTTCGGTCGCCACCCTCCCTCGATTGGTCAACGACAGCTTGCTGGCGGCGCTGTCCGCGCGTGCCGCCCACGCCACCGAAAGCGCCGCGGCCGACGCCCTGGGCCTGTCGCAACCGGCCCTGCACCAGGCGCTGCGCCGGCTCGAGCACCTCGCCAAAGTGCAGTTGTTCGAACGCACCCGCGTCGGCACCCGCCTCAACGAATCGGGACGCTGGCTGCTGCTGCATGCCCAGCAGGCCCTCGACGAGATCCGCATCGGGCACGAGGAACTGGCACGCTGGCGCGGACTGGGCGGACGCAACGTCGCGATCGGTTCCCTGCCCATGACCGGCGACGTACTGGTGCCGCGCACGGTGGCGCTGACGCTCGAATCCCAGCCCGACATCTGCCTGACGATCAAGGGCGGCACCTACGAATCGCTGATCGCCATGCTCAGATCGGCGGAGATCGATTTCCTGGTCGGACCGCTGCGCGGCGCCGCGCTGGCCGGCGACCTGGTCGAGGAAGAACTGTTCGTCGACCGCTTCGTTGCGGTCGTGCGCAGCGGCCATCCCCTGATGCGGGGCAGGCAGCAGCCCTCGCTCGTGCGGATGGCCGGCTATCCGTGGATAGGCCCGCTGCCGGGCACGCCGGCGCAGCAGGCCTTCGACCAACTGTTCGCGCAGGCCGGCCTGGCCGCGCCCTGGGTCTCGATGCAGGTCAACAGCACCGCCGTCCTGCGCTCGCTGCTGCTGGCCGGCAACCACATCGCACTGGTCTCTCCGCTGCAGGTGCATGCCGACGTCGCGGCCGGGCTGCTGGCCCACGCCAGCGAGCCGCTGCCCGGAACGGAGCGATCCATAGGCATCACGCAACGCCGCGGCGCCCTCGCCTCGTCCGCTTGCGAGCAGGTTTTAGCCGCCTTGCGCCAGGCCGTCCAGGAAACCGCGGCCCCTGCGTCCTTATAAGAAGAACGCAACGTTCTGCCGATACCCAGCAAGACAACCCTTTCCAGCCGCGCCCCAGGATCCGTATACTTGTTGCGAATACCAACAACACACGAGACTAGCCATGGCCTTGCACACTTCCCCATCCCGTTTCCTGCGCCGCAATGCACTTGCGCTGCTGGCCGCCATGACCGCCGCCGGCGCCGCGGGCACCGCCTGGGCCGCCGATGACGCCAGTTCCTATCCGAACCGGCCGATCCGCCTCGTCATTCCGTTCACGCCGGGCGGCTCCACCGACATCCTGGGCCGCACCATCGGCGAGCAGCTGAACAAGGCATGGGGCCAGCCGGTCGTGGCCGAGAACGTGCCGGGCGCCGGCGGCAGCATCGGCGCCGACCGCGTCGCCAAGGCCACGCCCGACGGCTACACGCTGCTGATGGGCCACATCGGCACGCTGGCCGTGACGCCGTCGCTGTACTCCAAGCTCCCGTACGATCCGATCAAGTCGTTCGCCGCCGTGGCATGGGTGGCGCGCGTGCCGAACGTGCTAGTGGTGCACCCCTCCGTGCCGGCCAAGACCCTGAAAGAACTGGTCGCCTACGCCAAGGCCAATCCCGAAAAGCTCACCTACGGTTCGGGCGGCAACGGCAGCGCGGCCCACATCGCCACCGAGTATCTGAAGCTGCAGAGCGGCACGCAGATGCAGCACGTGCCGTACAAGGGCACGGCTCCCGCGGTGACCGATCTGGTCGCCGGCCACATCAAGGTCATGTTCACCGGCGTGCCCGCCGTCAATGCCCAGATCAAGGCTGGCCAGCTGCGTCCGATCGCGGTGTCGTCGCCCAAGCGCGTGAAGATGCTGCCCGATGTCCCGACCGTGGCCGAATCCGGCTACCCTGGCTTCGAGGCCGACCAGTGGTACGGCGTCGTGGCGCCGGCCGCCACGCCCAAGGAAGTGATCGCCAAGCTGAACAAGCAGATCAACCAGTCGCTGTCCTCGGCCGAGATCGAGACCAAGCTGTCCAGCGAAGGCGCCGAGGCCACGCCGAATCCGCCGGAAGTCTTCGCCAAGCTGATCTCCGACGAAATCGCTCGCTGGAAGCCGGTGATCGAGAAAGGCGGCGTGAAGATCGACTGATCGACTGCGCATCCGCCGCATGACGCCGGGCACCCCGGCGTTGCCGGCCGAAACGGCAACGGGGCATGTCGGAAGACATGCCCCGTTCGTTTTTCAGGCGTCCTGCCAGGCGCAATAGCGCGTAGCCCCTGGTTCAGGCGCGGTTCATGACCGGCGCGTATATCTGCGCATTCGCGTCTTCGTAGCGGCCATCCTGCCGGCGGGACACCAGCGGCCCCGAATGCAGTTTGTAGACGATACGGCCATCGTCCGCTCCCCAGCGCAGCCAGCCCTGAAACACATTACCCTGGTGATCCGAGACGAATATGGAAAACGGCGGATCCGCGGCGTGCGATTGCAAAGCCCCCCAGAACTGCAGCACAGCTCACTCCCTCGCGTATACATGTAAATAACTGTATCAATCGCGACGGCGAGGCGATATCCCTCGAACGGGGGATATCGCCTCGCCGTGAGACGGCGCGCCAGGGCGCGAGGCAGATCGGGCGCCGGAGCGCACGCTCCGCTTGCGCCGGGAGAGCCGCTCCAGGGCGGCGCGGCGGTTCGTTCCTGACGGCCGCCTCCAACGGACGCGGGGCCGGCGCATTGCTGCACCGGCCCCGCCATTCTTCCATCATGCCACCCTCGCGGGTGGCGCAGGCTCATGCGTCCTTCACCGCATCGCGCAGCTTGTCCTTGGCCTGCCCGACGTTTTCCTGCACTTTGCCCACGTTCTTCTGCACGTTCCCTTCGGCCTCGAGACCGTGGTCGCCGGTCACCTTGCCGGCGGTTTCCTTGACTGTGCCCTTGACCTGATTGGCAACACCCTTGATCCGGTCTTTATCCATGGTCGCTCCTTGAGGTGGATGGAGTACCGCAATCGCGGTACGACACCTCTACCTTAAGAGAACTCCGGCCTGAAAGGACCGGCGTTTGTTAGCAAGTCTTCCACCTCCCCGGGGGGCGGTCATATCCTGCAAAGCTTGATGCACTTGTCCGGCCTCGGCGCCTACCGCCGCGCGGGGGCGCGCAGGCACCACCACAGCACCGAGACCGCCTGCAGCACGCCCACGCCGGCGAAGGTCCAGGAGTACGCCAGGACGCTGGACAGTCCGGCCGCCCGGAGCCCGTCCACCGCGACGCCGATTCCCCATTGGATGAGGAAGGCGCCGATGAAGACGAACATGTTGTAGAGCGTCACCACGCGCCCCGCCACTTCCCTGGGAAATTGCATGGAGACGTAGGGCTGCATCAGCGCCACCGGGGCCGTCCCCAGCGCCATCAGCAGCCATAGCATCCACGCGCCCGGCGCCGGATACAGCGCGAGCAGGAAGGTCGCGGCGATGCAGACCGCATAGCCGGCCAGCGCAACACGATCCAGGCCGAAGCGGCGCTGCAGCGGCGGACTGGCCAGGCCCATGACCACGTAGCCGGCCATCATCGTGGACATGATCAGCAGCAGCGTGGACGCGCTGCGGGCCGTGCTCATGCCGAGCACGTCGATCAGCCAGGGTCCCGCCCACAGGGTATAGAGCGCGATCGCCGCGCCCTGCCCGATGATGGACGGCGGCATGACGCGCCGCATTTCCGGATGCCTGAGCAATTCCCAGAAAGCACTCGCGCCTGCGCTTTTCGTGCCCGAGGCGACGTCCAGGTCGCGGTCGGGCACCATGCGCCACAGCAGCGCCGCGACCACCGCGAACGACAAACCCGAGACCAGGTGCACGCTGCGCCAGCCGTAGTGCCCGGCCAGCCACGCCGCCGGACTGGTGAAGAACACCGCGCCGGCCGTGCCCGCGACCATGGTCCATAGCGCGAGCTGGGGCTGGCGTCCGGACGGATAGCAGCGGCGGAAATAGGAGAACGGCGCCATCAGGCTGGCCGCCACGCCCACCCCGATCAGGATGCGGCCGAGCGAGACCAGCATGAACGCATCCGCCACGACCATCAGCAGCGAGCCCAGCGCAGCCACGGCCAGCAGCACGGCTTCCACGCGCCGCGCGCCATACCGGTCCAGCCATACGCCCAACGGCGGCTGCATGGCGGCCATCGCGATGAAGAAGGCGGACGACAGCCATCCGAGCTGCGCGCTGGTTACGCCGAGGTCTTGCGTGATGAACGGCGCGATGGCGGCGTTGACCGACCGCAATCCGTAGGAGAAGAAATAGGCTGCCGCGAAGCAGGCGAATACGATGAGGGACTGGCGCCGGCCCAGCGGTGCCGGTGACGATGTGCCGGGCATGATGACGGTGATGGCCGAAAGCGTTCAAGGATACCCGATTCGACCGCCCCGCCGCTTCTTGCTACCATAGGCACAGCCGCCCTGCCGGGCGGTGCGTCTTCAGGGCGGGGTGCAAATCCCCACCGGCGGTAGGGTGCGACGATGCGCACCGAGCCCGCGAGCGCTTGCCGGCCACGCCGGCAAGGTCAGCAGATCCGGTCGAATACCGGAGCCGACGGTCATAGTCCGGATGAGAGAAGACGGGAACCGGTACCGCCCAGCACGCGCGCGCGCCTGTGCCGCGGTATGCCTCCTACCGGCGCGCTCTTGCGAACGCGCTGTGCCCTGAACGCTTCTCGTGGCCAACATACGGAGCGTTTCCATGCAGTCCCTGCAGCACTATTTCCAGTCCACCACCGCCGAACAGCGCATGCATGCCGCGCTCGCCGCCCTTCGGCAGGGCCAGCCCGTCGTCCTGCTCGATGACGAGGACCGCGAAAACGAGGCGGACCTGATCATCGCCGCCGAATCCATTACCGAAGCCATCATGGCGCGCATGATCCGCGATTGCAGCGGCATCGTGTGCCTGTGCCTGACGCCCGGCCACGTCGAAGCGCTGGGCCTGCCGCAGATGACCAGCAGCAACCGCAGCCGCAACGGCACGGCCTTCACCGTCACCATCGAAGCGCGCGACGGCGTCAGCACCGGCGTCTCGGCGGCGGATCGCATCACCACCGTGCGCGCGGCGCTGAGCGGCGATCCCGGCACCCTGGTCAGCCCGGGCCACGTATTCCCGCTGCGCGCAGACCCGCGCGGCGTGCTGGGCCGGCGCGGCCATACCGAAGGCTCCCTCGACCTGGCCCGCCTGGCCGGTTTCGCCCCCGCGGCGCTGCTGTGCGAACTGATGCACGAAGACGGCTCGATGATGCGCGGCGACGCGGCGCTTGCCTATGGCCGCCAACACGGCTGGCCGCTGCTGACCATCGAGGACATCGTCGCGTGGCTCGTGAACGCCGAAGCCGCCAACGCCGAAGCTCTCGCCGCCTGAAGCGGAGACAAAATTGCCCGGCGCCGCCCCCCCCTGGGTCCGGCGCCGGGCTGCCCCAAGGCGGGCCCAGGCCCCGTCAGGGGCTGCCCCGTGTATGTCCCAGTCCATACACCCCGCAGCGGCTGGGGGGGCTAGCCTTCCACTTCGGTATTGAAGATGAAGTCGGCCGGTACGTCCGGTCCCCAGAGATAGAGCGAATCTTCCGGTGGGAACTCACCCGCGGGCCACGGCTTGCCGGCGGAAACATAGTCGATGTCGGCCGAATACTCGCAGAACGACCCCCAGGGATCCTGCACATAGAAGAAGTAATTCGACCCCAGCACGTGCCGGCCCGTGCCCCAGCCGTGCTTGTAGCCGGCCGTGTTCATCTGGGCCGCGCCGCGGCCCACTTCGTCCAGCGTGGCAACGTCCCACGATGAGTGGTGCCAGCCCTTGCCCGCGCTTTTGGCGAACGCCACCAGGTGGTGGTCGCAGCCGTGCGGCGCATGCGTGAACGCGATGATGTCCAGCGACTTGTCGGACAATTGCAGGCCGATGGCGCGATGGTGGAAATCCACGGCATCCGGCACGCTGGACGTGAACAGCAGCACGTGCGAAAGCCGCCGCGGCCGCACCTGCCTGCCTTCCGAACGCGGATGCGACCCGCGCATGTCCGCGCCGACCTTGGGAACGTCGAATGGCGATTTGCTTTCCGGCATGGTCCGCGGGCCGGCCCGGACCTGGATCAGGTTGCCGTCCGGATCGTGGAACCAGATGCCCTCGCCGTTCTTGAACGGGCTGTCGATATCGAAACGGCCCCCGGCCTCGCGCGCCTGCCGGCCGATGGCTTCGAGATCCTGCTCGTAGCAGTTGAAGCTCAGGTAGGCCAGCGACTTGCCGGAAGCCGGCAGCACGCGCGCCCAGCGATGGCCGTCGGCGGCGCGCAGTTCGAGCTCGCCGCCTGCGCGGCGGACATCGAGCCCGAAGTTCGTGAAGAAATGTTCCGCCTGGTCGAGCGACGGCACATTCAACGCGAAATGGTCGATCGAATGCACCGCCGCCCCGGCGAAGTATTGCTCAGGCATGTCTCCTCCTGCCGCGCATGGCGGTCTGGTTCCCGGCGGCTCAGCGTTCGTCGACGATGGGGTTGCGCAGCGTGCCCAGCTTCTCGACGGTCACCTCGCACACGTCGCCGTGCTTCATCAGCAGCTTGGGCGTGCGCGCCCAGCCGATGCCGGCCGGCGTGCCCGTGACGATGACGTCGCCCGCCTCGAGCGTGATGGCTTCGCTGGTCACGGAAATCAGTGTTGGAATGTCGAAGATCATGTCGTCGGTCGTGGCCGACTGCACGACTTCGCCGTTCAGGCGCGTCTCCAGCTTCAGGCCCTTGGCGCCGGGAGGCACCTCGTCGGCCGTGACGAAATCGGGGCCGAAGCCGCCGGTGTTGTCGAAGTTCTTGCCCACCGTCCATTGCGGCGACTTGAACTGGTATTCGCGCACCGAGCCTTCGTTGAATACGGCGTAGCCGGCCACGCAATCGAGCGCCTCGTCCTTGGGAATGAAGCGGCCGCCCTTGCCCAGGATGACGGCGACCTCGCCCTCGAAGTCCAGCGAGTCCGAGACCTTGGGCCGCACGATGGGCGCGTTGTGTGCCACCAGGGTGGTATGCAGGCGCAGGAACAGCGTCGGATAATCCGGCTGTTCGTACTTGCTTTCCTTGGTATGGTCGGCGTAGTTCAGGCCGACGCAGATGATCTTGGTCGGGCGCGCCATCGGCGGCAGGAAGCGCGCATCCGCATCCTTGACCGTCTCGCGCACCGCTTGGCCCTTCGCATAGGCGACCAGGTCGGCGCCGCGCGCCAGCAGCGATTCCAGGCTTTCTTCGCCGATCACGTCGATGTCGCCCTGGGCGTTGCGCACGCCCAGGACAGCCCTGCCATTTCTTTCAATCGATACGTAGCGCATGGTGAATCTGTCTCCACTTCACATTGGTCATGACCGGCATCCTATGCGAAAATATATACAAAAACAAGTTTTATAGATCAAATTGAGCGCCCTTCCTTCTTCTCCCACCACAGCGTCCGCGCTGCAATGGACCATCCGCCAGGACCTCATCAACGGGGTCTATCCGGCTGGCGCCAAGCTGCGCATACGTGAACTGGCCGAACGCTACGGCGTCGGCACCATCCCGCTGCGCGAAGCCCTGTCGCGGCTGTGCAGCACGGGTTTCGTCGTCGCCGTGGACCAGAAAGGCTTTCGCGTCTCGGAAATATCCGAGTCCGAACTGCGCGACATCACGCACGCGCGCCGCCAGCTCGAATCGCTGGCCCTGCGCGAAGGCATCGCCCGGCGCGACGCCGGCTGGGAAGGCCGGGTGCTGGCCGCCTCCCACCAGCTCAAGCACATCCCGCTGTACCAGGATGGCGTGCTCAACCCCGATTGGGAGCGCGCGCACGAGACCTTCCACGAAATCCTCACCTCGGGCGGGGACTCGGAATGGATCGCGCGCTTCTGCGCCACGCTGCGCGAGCAGACCGCCCGCTACCGCGCGCTGTCGGCCGGCATCGGCCATGCCGAACACCGCGACGTGGATGCCGAACACGGCGCCATCGTCCAGGCGATCCTCGACCACGACGCCGATCGCGCATGCGAACTGCTGTGCGAACATTTCTCGGCGACCACGCGGCTGGTGGGCGAGCTGCTGAAGCGGCGCGCCGCGGCCTGAGGCCGGCGTCCGCCGGAGGCGCGGATCGGCACGGATGCGGTGCGTCGCCTCGCGCCACGGTATGCTTTCTCCACTTTCGCACATGGAGACGAGCATGACCCGACCCAAACCCGCCGACCAGACGCAACTGGGCGGCAGCTTCAACCAGGCCCTGTTCGACAAAGGCCTGGCCACGCGCCGTGAAGTCCTGGGCCGCGAACACGTGGACGCCTCGCTGGCCAAAGCCGCCGAAGACCCGCTGCGCATGGAGCTGCAGCAGCTCGTCACCCAGCACTGCTGGGGCGACATCTGGAACCGGCCCGGCCTGGACCGCCGCACGCGCAGCTTCCTGAACCTGGCCATGATCACTGCGCTCAACCGCCCCCACGAGTTGCGCCTGCACGTGCGCGGCGCCATCAACAATGGCCTGACCAAAGAAGAGATCAACGAGGTATTCATGCAGGCCGCGATCTATTGCGGCAGTTGCTACTACGTGCCGGATCGAACCCTGGTCGGGAACTGGCGCTCCGGCGCGCTCGGCATACGCGCGGCATCGCATTTGTTCGGCGGCATCGTTCCCCATGGTTTCATCGCGACGAAGGTAGTGAGCCATGGCTTGTGGGCCGCGGACAGCCAGGCGCCGGCCGGTTGGGCGCACGGACTGGCGCCGCGCCTGCATGGCTGCGTGCTGAGCGGCTATTCGGCGTTCTCCCGCGAGGACGCCCTGCGTGCGGGCCGGGCGCTGCTGCGCAACGGGCCGGTCAGGCTCAAGTCGGCCGCCGCCTGTGCGGGCCGTGGCCAACGCGTGGTGGAAGACAACGGCGACCTCGAAGCCGCGGTGGACGACGCGGCGCGCAGCGGCGCGCTGGCTTCGGGCATCGTGCTGGAAGAAAACCTAGAGGACGTGGAAACCTTCAGCGTGGGCTGGTGCCGCGTCGGCGACCATACCCTGGCCTATGTGGGAACCCAGGAACTCACGCGGGACCGCCAAGGCCAGCCGGTGTACGGCGGCTCGGTCCTGCGCTGCGTGCGGGGCGAGCCCGGGCGGCTGGCCAGCCTGGACCTGTCGGCCGGGCTGGCGCGCGCCGTCGAGCTCGCCGTCGCCTACGACGCGGCGGTATCCGCGGCCTATCCCGGCCTGCATGCGTCGCGCCGCAACTACGACGTTGCAGCGGGTCGGGATGCCGGCGGCCGGACGCGAACCGGCGTCCTGGAGCAATCGTGGCGCATGGGAGGCGCGAGCCCCGCAGAGATGGCCGCGATGGTGCATTTTTTCCGCACCCCCCTGCAGGATGAGGTGTGGGCTTACAGCAAGGAACGCTATGGCGCGGACGCCGGCGAACCGCCCGCCGGCGATTGCGTGTTCCAGGGAGAGGACAGCCAGGTCGGTTTCATGACCAAGTCGGGCGGCATATTGGACACAAGAGGTAGCGAATATGGTGGGTCGTAGCGATCCAGCGGTCATAGAAGTCGCCGGCAGCGAATTGCAAGGCACTTTCCTGACCCCGCGGAGCAAGATACCGGGTGTGCTGTTCATCCACGGCTGGGGCGGCAGCCAGTCCTTCGATCTGTTGCGCGCGCAAGGCATCGCCGCCTTGGGCTGCATCTGCCTGACTTTCGACCTGCGCGGCCATGCCGCGACAGAGGCCCAGCGCGAGCAGGTATCGCGAGACGACAACCTGCACGACATCATGGCGGCCTACGACCGCCTGGCGGCCCATCCCGGGCTCGACTCCACCGAGGTAGCGGTGGTGGGCAGCAGCTATGGGGCCTATCTCGCCGCCATCCTGAGCGGCCTGCGCAAAGTGCGCTGGCTCGCGCTGCAGGTGCCGGCGCTGTATCCGGACGATCACTGGTTCAAGCCCAAGGACCAGCTCGATCGCAGCGTGCTGCGCGCCTTGCGCAACCGGGCGGTCACTCCCGACGAAAATCGCGCGCTGGCGGCTTGCGCGGGCTTCCAGGGGGACGTGCTCATCGTCGAATCGGAGCACGACGATTTCGTTCCCCACTCCACCGTCATGAACTACCGTTCCGCCTTCCGGCGCGCGCATTCCATGACCCATCGCATCATCGACGGAGCGGACCACGCGCTGACGGAAAAAACCGCGCAGCGGGCGTATACCGCCGTCCTGGTGAACTGGATCACGGAAATGATAACGGGCGCGCGTATCAGCGGCTGACGGGGTTGCGCCACGGTGCGCAGCGGCGCCTCCGGCCGCCGATCGGACCGGGCATGCGCCTTGCTGCCGGGTTTCCAGCTCAACCGCTGGGAGCACCGCCATGAGTCCGGACTGGTCCGAAATGTTTTCTTTGTCCGTCGCGCCGCTGGAGATCGTCATCCGCGGCAGCATCATCTACTGGTTCATCCTGATCCTGCTGCGCGTGGCCGGCCGCCGCGACGTGGGGTCGATGGGCGTTGCCGACATGCTGGTGCTGGTGTTGATCGCCGATGCGGCACAGAACGCGATGGCCGCCGAATACCGCTCCATCATCGACGGCATGGTGCTGGTCGCGACCATCGTGGGCTGGAGCGTCATCGTGGACCGCCTGGCCTACTTCGTGCCCTCGATCGGGCAGCTATTGACCAGCAGCCGCGTGCTGCTGGTTCGCGACGGCACGCTGGAACGCCGCAATCTGCGCCGCGAATACATCACCGTGGACGAATTGATGAGCGAGCTGCGCCTCAAGGGCATCGACGAACTGGGCCAGGTGCGGCGCTGCTACATCGAAGCGGACGGCAACATCAGCGTGCTGCAGAAGCATCAGGACTGACCGCCGCGCCGCCGCTTCCGCCCCGTGGCCGGCCGGGTATGCGCATTGCTGGCAACACCGCCGAACGGGGCGCCGCGCCCTCCCCCGCATCCACGAGGAGAAACGACATGGAAGACCACGACCGGTCCGCCGACCGAACGGCCGAACGCCAGCGCCAATTGCAAAAGGACCAGGACCGGCGCGATGCCCAGGATAGCGCCTCGAATTCGTCCAAGGATCAGGGATCCGGCCAGCAGGCCGCCCAGACCGGCGACAGGCAGCGCCCCGAGCCTCCCCTACCCGCCCAGCACCAGGCCAAGCCCGGCCGCAGCAGCGAACTCGATCCCCAGCCCCAGTTCATGGCGCCCGACTACCGGGGCAGCGGCAAGCTGGATGGCATGGTCGCGCTCATCACCGGCGCGGATTCCGGCATCGGCCAGGCCGTGGCGGTGCTTTATGCGCGCGAGGGCGCGGATGTCGCGATCGCCTATCTCAACGAGGACGAAGATGCCGCGCGCACGCTGCAAGCCGTACAGGCCGAAGGCCGGCGCGGCGTCCTGATCAGCGGCGACGTGCGCGACCCCGCCTTCTGCGAAGAAGCGGTGGCCCGCTGCGTGCGCGAGCTCGGCCGCCTGGACATCCTGGTGAACAATGCAGCCTTCCAGGAGCATGCGGAATCGCTGGAAGACATTACCGATGCGCGCCTGGACGAAACGCTGCGCACCAATGTCTACGGCTATTTCCAGATGGCCCGGGCCGCGCTGCGCGTGATGCCGGATACCGGGTGCATCATCAACACCGGCTCGGTGACCGGCCTGCGCGGCAGCGCTAAACTGCTCGACTACTCGGCCACCAAGGGCGCCATCCATGCGTTCACCCAATCGCTTGCCGCGAACCTGGCCAAGCGCGGGATCCGCGTCAACGCCGTGGCGCCAGGTCCGGTGTGGACACCGCTGAACCCGGCCGACCGTCCGGCCGAAGAGGTCCGGAATTTCGGCAAACAGACCGACCTGGGCCGGCCCGCCCAGCCGGAGGAAATTTCGCCCGCCTACGTTTTCCTCGCGGCGCCTTGCTGCGCCAGCTACATCACCGGCATCGTCCTCCCCATCACCGGCAGCGCGGGAGATTGAGGAATGAAACTCGCCCCCCCCTGCGCACGCGCCGCGGGAGCTCACGCGTCGCGCCGGCTCAGGCAGGCAGCCAGGGCTGCCCCTGCCAGGAAAGCCATGCCCAGGGATTTCCACGGATGGCGGCGCACGCATCGTTCGGCGCTTCCGCATCCCTCGCGCATGCGGGTTTCGAGGGCGTCGCGCCAGTCGCTCTCCCGCGAGGCGCGCGCAGCCCATTCCCGCCTGAGGCGGTCGCGGCCGGTCTCGATCTCCGCACTGCCATAGGAGGCGGTACGCTTGAGCAGTTCTTCCAGTTCTCGTTCCTTGTTCATGCCATCTCCCGATCGATCGCGGCATGCGCATTGCCGCATGCCTCGCGCTCGAGCCGCAAGTTGCGTGCCGCGGCAGGACGAGGCATCACGCCCACCACTGCCTGAGCGTGGCGCGCAACGCCGCTCCCCCGGCCGCATCCTTGCCCAGCGCGCGCAGATAGGCCGCGAACTGTTTGGGCTCGATATGCGGTGGAACAGGCGGTATTTCAGGATCAGCCATAACCTCGATCACCAGCGGCACGCGTGACGAAACGGCGCGCTCCATGGCGCTGCCGACCTGGTCCGCCGCGTCTATCCGTATGCCGTCCAGACCCAGCAGCTTCGCATACTCGGCGTAAGGAAACGCCGGCAGCCGCTGGGACGCTTCGAATCGGGGATCACCGCCCATGACGCGCTGCTCCCAGGTCACCAGGTTCAAGTCGCCATTGTTCAGCACCAGCACGACGAAGCGCGGATCCGGCCAGTCCCGCCACCGGTCGGCCACGCCGATCAGGGTGTTGATGCCGTTCATCTGCATCGCGCCGTCTCCCACCAGCGCGAACACCGGCCGTTCCGGCCAGGCGAGCTTGCCCGCCAGGGCATACGGCATCGCGCATCCCATCGTGGCCAGCCCGCCCGATACCGACGCCAGCATGCCCGGACGCGCGTCGATGTCGCGCGCGTACCAATTGGCGGCGGAGCCCGAATCGCAGGTCAGAATGCTGTCGTCCGGCAATCTGCGGGACAGCTCGTAGAACGGCAGTTGGGGATTCACGGGCGTGCCCGGTACTGCGGCCCTGGCCGCCACGGTCTGCTTCCATCGGGCAACGTCGTCCTCGATCTGCCGCCGCCAGGCAGGGTCCGTCTTTTCCTCGAGCAGCGGCAGCAAGGCGGCCAGCGTCTGCTTCGCATCCCCGACCAGCCCGGCTTCGGCCGGATAGCGGACCCCGATGGAACGGCCATCCCTGTCTATCTGCACGCAACCGGCCTGCCCTTCGGCGGGCAGGAACTCCGCGTAGGGAAACGTCGTGCCGACCATGAGGAGGCAGTCGCAATCCTGCATCATCTGCCAGCTGGGCCGCGTTCCCAGCATGCCTATGCTGCCGGTCACGTAGGGCAGCGCGTCGGACAGGACCGCCTTGCCGAGCAGGGCCTTGGCTACGCCAGCGCCGAGCCGGTCAGCGACGGCCGCCAGTTCAGCGCTCGCTCCAAGCGCGCCGGCTCCCGCCAATATGGCGACTTTGCGGCCGCGATTGAGCACGTCCGCGGCGCTGCGCAGGGCGTCCTCACCGGGCACATGGGCGTGCGACACGAAACCGATGCCGCTGTGCATCATCCCGTGGCGCCGCGGCGGGGCCGGCACCGCGGGCAATTGCTGCACATCGTTGGGCACCACGATGCAGGTGACGGCGCGGCGTTCCAGCGCGATCCTCATGGCCCGGTCGACCAGGTGGCGGGCTTGTTCCGCGCTCGTCATGAGCTGCACGAAATCGTGCGCGACGTCCTTGAAGAGCGAAACCAGATCGACCTCTTGCTGGAAATCTCCGCCCAGGCTGCTGCGGCTTTGCTGCCCCACGATGGCGACCACCGGCTGGTGGTCCATCTTGGCGTCGTACAGGCCGTTGAGCAGGTGGATCGCGCCCGGCCCCGACGTGGCCAGGCAAACCCCGGCCTGGCCGGTGAACTTGGCGTGTGCGCACGCCATGAAGGCGGCCTCTTCCTCATGCCGGGACTGGATGAAATCGAGATCCCGGTTGCGGCCGAAAGCGCCGATCAAGCCATTGATGCCGTCACCGGGGTAGCCGTAGATCCGCGCCACCCCCCAACTGGCCAGCCGGGCCAGCATGAAGTCCGCTACCGTCGCCATATCCGCTCTCCGAAAACATCGAGTAAAGGCCGGAAAGCAGCAAGCGACGTACCCGCAGCAAGGCCTGCCGGCCCTCCGGGGATGCGCCCAGGAGGATTCAGGACGGCCGAGCCACCATGAGATAAAGATCGCAAGAAAGCAGAACAGCGCGGGTATGCCGAGAACGATCCAGGCTTTGAACCACGTCCAATAAGCCCTGGGCAAGGATTCGTCCGCCGACAGGGCCGCCTTCGCGATGTTGCATTCCCCACCTGGACGATCTCAGGCGGCGCGGCGAGAAAAAGGAGCGGCTGACGCCGGGATTCGAGCGCGCGCTGTCGCGGCTCTCCATGGGGCCGCCTTCGGCGCCGGCCTGGCGCTGGCGGCCCACCTCGTGGTGTCCAGACGTTAGGCGCCAAGTCCATGCGACGGAAGACCGGCCGTCCAAAGCCCCGTTTCTGATAGTTGTTTGGCAGGGGCAATAAAAAACCCCTTGATTCGCCAAACGAATCAAGGGGTTGCCAATACTTGGCGGAAGCGGTGGGATTCGAACCCACGATGCAGTTTTAGCCGCATACTCCCTTAGCAGGGGAGCCCCTTCGGCCACTCGGGCACGCTTCCGAAGCGGGGCGTAGTGTAGCACGCCTTTGGGGAGCCACCGGCCATGGCGGCCGGCATTTATCCCCTTTCACAGCAATTATTCTACTGCGCAGCGGCCTGGTCCAGGCCGAACGCCTTATGCAGCGCGCGCACGGCCAGTTCCATGTACTTATCCTGGATGACCACCGAGGTCTTGATCTCGCTGGTGCTGATCATCTGGATGTTGATGCCTTCCTCGGACAGGGTCTTGAACATCAGGCTGGCGATGCCGACATGCGAACGCATACCGATGCCGACGATGGAAACCTTGCACACCTTGTCGTCCGCCACGACTTCGCGGGCGCCGATGGTCTTGACCACGTCGCGGTTGAGCACCTCGATCGCCTTGTTGAACTCGTTGCGGTTCACCGTGAACGAGAAATCGGTAGTGCCGGCGACCGACTGGTTCTGCACGATCATGTCGACGTCGATGTTGGCGGCGGCGACGGGACCCAGGATGGAGAAGGCGACGCCCGGCTTGTCGGGCACGGCAACGACGGTGATCTTGGCTTCGTCCCGGCTGAATGCGATGCCCGAAACAACGGCGGCTTCCATTTTCTCGTCTTCCTCAAAAGTAATCAGGGTGCCCGACTTCATTTCTTCGTCGAGCGGAATCATCGGGTCGGTCAGCGACGACAGCACGCGGACCGGCACGCGGTACTTGCCGGCGAATTCGACGGAGCGGATCTGCAGGACCTTGGAGCCCAGCGAGGCCATCTCGAGCATTTCCTCGAAGGACACGACGTTCAGGCGGCGCGCCTCGGGCACCACGCGCGGGTCGGTCGTGTAGACGCCGTCCACGTCGGTGTAGATCAGGCACTCCGCAGCCTTGAGCGCGGCCGCGACCGCCACGGCGGAGGTGTCCGAACCGCCCCGGCCGAGCGTGGTGATGTTGCCTTCGTCGTCCACGCCCTGAAAACCGGTGACGATGACCACGCGGCCGGCGTCGAGGTCGGCGCGCACGCGCGCATCGTCGATCGAGTTGATGCGGGCCTTGGTGTGGGACGAATCCGTGCGGACCGGAACCTGCCAGCCGGCGTAGCTGCGGGCATCCAGGCCCTGCGCCTTGAGCGCCATGGCCAGGAGGCCCACGCTGACCTGTTCGCCGGTAGAGGCGATCATGTCGAGTTCGCGCGGATCGGGTTGTTCCTGGATTTCCTTGGCCAGGCCGATGAGGCGGTTGGTCTCGCCCGACATGGCCGAGGGAACGACCACGATCTGGTGGCCGGCGGCGTGCCATTTGGCCACGCGCCGCGCCACGTTCTTGATGCGCTCGACCGAGCCCATCGACGTACCGCCATACTTGTGAACGATGAGTGCCATGGATTTTGCGTTACCGTCCGGTTGCACGCTTAAAGAAAGACTAACCGTAAATTCTAGCGCACCTGGAACGGCGCCGCAAAAAGCCTGGCTCCGAGCCCCGTCAGGCAGGATTGGAGCGAAACACCTCGTCCAGCGTGCCGGCATCGAGCAGGTTCAGCGCCCAGGTCTCGAGCCGGGACGCCGTGGCGGTGCGCAGTTGCTCGAGCACGGCATCCGGCAGCGGGCCGAACTTGCCAGTCAGGAGGTTTTCCAACAGACGCGCTCCGACTTCCTGGCGACCTTCTTCCCGCCCTTGCGCCAGTCCTTGCTCCAGACCCCGTGCCATGCCTTGCTCTATTCCCTGCTCGAGCCCCGTTCGCGTGGCATAGGCCAGCGCGGCGGCATCATCGGCAATGGCCTTCTCGCGGGCGAACGCCCGCCAGCGAGCGTCCTCGTCCATGGTGAGCACCTTGAGCCGGCCCAGCGCTTCATGGACGGGTTCGTGGGTGATGTCTTTCATCCGGGCTTCCTCCTGGGCGTGCTGCAGGCACGCAACCCATGCCGACAGGGCCGGCGGCAGGCGGCCGAGCCGTTCGGCCTTGCGCAGTTCGATTATATGCAGCTGCAGCGTCTCTCCCAGCCGCACCGCAGGTTGGCGCTGGTCGCGCAGCTCGAAGCGCCAATCGGCCTGGTCCGGATCGGCCAGCAGGTCCTCGACGAGGAAGTGGATGGCGATGGTGGGCTTGAGGGCGAGGTAATCGTGGCCGCGTTCGATCTGCCCCGACAACGCCCGGGCCAGGTAATAGGCGCTGCGGGGCCGGCCATTGTTCGTAGTGGCGCACCTGCATCTCGATGTTGTAGAGGTGGCCGGCGGTATCGCGGGCGAGCAGGTCCAGGGCGATGGCCTTGCCGTGCAGCTCGGTGGGATCGATGTGCGGATTCAGGATCCGCTCGACCTGGATCGGCGCCTGGTCGTGGCGCACGGCGTTGATCAGGTCGGCCAGCAGGTGCGGGGCGCTGGTGAACAGGAGCTTGAAGACCAGGTCGTTGCGCAGATCGAGCAGCGGGCCGGTGTAGGGTTGGCTGGCGTGGGGCCGCTCAAGACCCGAGGCGTCCTGGAGGGAGCCGTAGGGCGGCGTGTCGGGTTCGGATGCGCGGCTCAGGACTGGCCGGACCGGATGCCGCGGATAGGGAAAGGTGCCGTGGAAACGCTGCATGGTGGACTCGCGTCAACAAGGGAGGGTCCACCTTAGTCCCGGCCACCGCATCCGGATGCGTCAAATGCATGGGTTTGCCCAAGCGGGTTACTACATACGCATGGCGGAAAGGCTCGGTCAGCTCCACCTTGCGGCCATTCTCAGGAAACGGCCTTCAAGCGCTCCACCCGCGGGCATACTTCGCGGCTTCTATTGCATCGCAGAACTACCCAAGTTCCTCAGCTTGTCCGGGTTTCTTGGCGGCGATTCTCCTCCTCTCTATCTGCAAAGCGGTGGTCTGCACGATCCCGCACCTCTCGATGGTGACGAAACCGGGAAGTCCATCGATCACCGCATACCGGACCAAGCTAAGGGGACTTGATGAATCCCCGTGCAAGCTGGGCATGGCGCGCGATTACCTCTGCGATGCTGATCAGCGGACGTGTCGAGGCAGGCACCTTGCCGCTCGGCATCCGTGACCGAGCCAAGCATCCGGTACGCAAGACGGACGAGGCGAGGACGCATTTCGGAGAATGACGGGTCGGAAGGGATGTCGTTCATCTGCCGCCTCTCCCCTCCCTGCGTGAACCGCTTCGACCTTATATCTTGCCGTCGAGGCTGCTGTGGATGCAGACTGACACGAAGCCGGGCTGATGCCGGATGGCACTTTCAGTGGATTCTGAAAGCGCCCTCGCCAATTCGGCCTGCTTGCCAGGCCGACACCGGCCGTTTCCCGGGCATCTGTTGCGCAATGCCTGAAAACGGCCAGGTTTGTCGTCAGGACGTCACGGTAGCGCCGGGATGATCCGCCTGCCATTCGAGGCGGATGCCGGGCGAGGCCTGCGGCATCCGCGCATCGACGCCCAGTCCGGCCGCGAAGACCAGCACGTCGCCCCGGTACAACAATGGCAGGCGTTCGCGCTCCCAGCTGGGTATGCCGCGCTCCTGGTAGAGGTTCTTGAGACTGCGGCTGGAGCCTTGCGCGCTCGTCTTCAGGCGCTCGCGCCCCCGGCGCATGCGCAGCGTGAGCCCGGTATCGCGCAGCCACGCCGGGTCGATGCCGGTCGCAGCGCTGGCGAACAGCAACGTTCCGCCCATGTCGGGCAGCGCCACGGACACTTCGCCCGACCACCTGAACTCGATGCTGCCGGCCTGCGCCGACGGCGGTTTGTTCCTGCTGTCCACGATGACATGATCCCGATAGCGGCGCACCTGCCAGCCGCCATGCCGCAGCAGCAATTGCCTGTCCTGCGCGGCATCGGCCAGTTGGCGCACCATTTCCCGCAAACGGGCCTCGGACGGCGCAGCGATCCCGCGCCCCGCCAGCCAAAGCCTCAGCGCCATGGCCCGGCGCGCCGGCGCCAGACGGTTCAGCCCCGACAGGCGCAAGGCATTGCCATAGGGGGGGCACATTTCCTGGATGGCGTCCAGGTCGGACTGCGCGATCTCCCTGAGCAAGGCCGCCGCCTCGGCCGACCGCCGCGCAAAGCGCTCCAGGGTCGTGCGATAGCCCGGCCAGTGGCGCTCGACGGCGGGCAGAACCGCTGCGCGCAGGACGCCGCGCGCATGGCGGGCGTCGAGGTTGCTGGGGTCCTGCACCGCCGCAAACCCGGTTTGCGCCGTGTAGGCCTGCATGAACGCCAGTATCCGACTTCTGGGCACGCCTAGCCAGGGGCGCAGGTAACGAATCCCGTCCCGCACGGTCTCGCCGGCCATGGCGCCCATGCCGTCCGGACCCGCGCCGCGCAGCAGCCTCAGCAGGACGGTCTCGGCCTGGTCGTCGAGGTGATGGGCGAGCAGAATGGCGGCCACGCCGGCCTCGGTGGCCAGCCCGGCCAGCGCCTCGTAGCGCGCGGCGCGCGCGGCGGCTTCGATCCCGGCGGGGTCATGCGGGTCCACCGCCACCCGGCGCATGCGCAGCTCCAGCCCGAGGCGTTGCGCCAGGTCGCCGGCGCGCGCCGCCCAGGCGTCCGCATCGGGATGCAGGCCGTGATGCACGTGGAACAGCAACAGCGGCAGGCCCCGGCGCCGCGCCCAACCCGCCGCCTTGATCGCCAGCGCGGCGGAATCCGGCCCCGCGCTCAGCGCAACCGCGACGGGCGCGGCCAGCGGCGGCAGACCGTCGAGCGCCCGCTCCAGAAGTTCGGACGCATGCAGGGCGGCGATGTCAGGATCCATATGAATAAAAAACCATATCTGATCCGGCTTCCTCTCAATCCTGCCAAGCTGTAAGGGCATAACCCAGGGCGCCGCGGATCCGGCTCCGCCGGTCCGCCAGCGCCGCCCCCTTGAGGGGGCCCGCGTAGCGGGTAGGGGGTGGGCTTATCCTACGGTTTCCTTGAAGCGGCCATAAGCCATGATGCGTTCCAGGCGCGTGGTCACGAGATCGCCCGACTTGACGCCCTGGAAGTGCCGAAACGCGTCCGCCAGCGCGCGCTTGAGCAATTGCGCCATGTGCTTGGGGTCGCGGTGCGCTCCGCCGACCGGCTCGTTGACGATCCTGTCCACCAGGCCCAGGGCCTTCAGGCGGTGGGCTGTGATGCCCAGCACCTCGGCGGCCTCGGAGGCCTTTTCCTGGCTGCGCCACAGAATGGAGGCGCAGCCTTCGGGCGAGATCACCGAATAGGTGGCGTATTGCAGCATCAGCACGCTGTCGGCCACCGCAATGGCCAGCGCGCCGCCCGAGCCGCCTTCGCCGATGATGGTGGCGACGATGGGCACTTGCAATTCGGCCATGGCGAACAAGTTGTGGCCGATGGCCTCGGACTGGCCACGCGCCTCGGCATCGATGCCGGGATAGGCGCCCGGGGTATCGACAAAGGTGAACACCGGCATGCCGAATTTCTCGGCCAGCCGCATCAGGCGCAGCGCCTTGCGATAGCCCTCGGGCTTGGGCATGCCGAAGTTGCGCACGGCGCGCTCCTTGGTGTCGCGGCCTTTCTGGTGCCCGATCACCATGCACGGCGTGCCGTTGAAGCGCGCCAGGCCGCCCACGATGGAGCGGTCGTCGGCGAACATGCGGTCGCCGTGCAGCTCATGGAAGTCGGTGAAGATGTCGCGCACGTAGTCCAGCGTATAGGGGCGCTGCGGATGGCGCGCCACCAGCGCGGTCTGCCAGGGCGTCAGCTTGGAATAGATTTCCTTGGCCAGCGTCTGGCTTTTCTGCTGAAGGCGGCTGATTTCCTCGGAGATATCGACGGCGGAATCGGCTTGCACAAAGCGCAGTTCCTCGATTTTCCCTTCGAGTTCGGCCAGGGGTTGTTCGAATTCAAGAAATGCGTTGCGCATCAGTACTCCACGGGAACAGGATCCAGGCTGCGCCACAGATACCAGGTTGCGACGGTACACCAGGGTTTCCAGGCCTGGGCCACTTCGCGCGCTTCGAAGCGGGACACGGGTTCCCCGCTGAAATAATGCAGCGAAATGGCGCGCAGCAGGCCCACGTCGTCCAGCGGCAGAATGTCCGGCCGCCGCAGATTAAAGATCAGGAACATCTCGGCTGTCCAGCGCCCGATGCCGCGGATCGCGGTCAGCTCGGCGATGACGGCCTCGTCGTCCATCTCGGCCCACAGGGCCGGATGCACCAGGTCCTGCCGGAAGTGCGCCGCCAGGTCGAGCAGGTACTCGGCCTTGCGCTGCGACAGCCCGGAGGCGCGCAAGCCCGGCAGCCCGGCATGCGCCACGGCCTGCGGCGTCAGGCTGCCGCCGCAGGTATCCAGGCTGCGCGCCCATACCGCGTCGGCGGCGCGGACCGAGATCTGCTGGCCGACGATGGCGCGCGCCAGCGTAACGAAAGGCTCGCCCCGGGACAGCAGATGGACCTCGGGGTGTTGCGGGATCAGCTTCTTGAGGATGCGGTCGCGCTTGACCAGGTGGGTCACCGCGGCATCCCAGTAGGCCGGCTTGTCGGTTCCGGCTACGAAGCAGGCGGCCAGGGGCGCGCCGGCATCGGCCATTGCTTGAGACTTCATTTCCAACATCGGATATCCGGTTCGCGGCACTCAGGCCTTGCGCCACACGGTCACGCCGCCGGGCTTGTCTTCCAGGACGATGCCTTCGGCCAGCAATTCGGCGCGGATGCGGTCGGCAGCGGCAAAGTCCTTGTCCTTCTTGGCCTGGGCACGCTCGGCAATGCGCGCCTCGATGGCGGCGGCATCGCTGTCGCCGCCTGCCGAGGCGCCCTGCAGAAAGGCCCGGGGCTCTTGCTGCAGCAGGCCCAGCAACCCGGCCAGCGCCTTCATCTGGCCGGCGGCCCGCGGCGATGCCGTCTTGTTCACCTCGGCGGCGAGGTCGAACAGCACGGCAATTGCCTCGGGGGTATTGAAATCATCGTCCATCGCGGCCTTGAAGGCCTGGCCGGAAGAGTCGCCCCAGTCTACTCCCTGCTCGTCGGGCGCGGCATTGGCCAGCGCGGTGTAGAGCCGCGTCAGCGCCGCGCGAGCGTCCGCCAGGTTGTCGGCGGCGTAGTTCTGCGGGCTGCGGTAGTGGCTGCGCACGACGAAAAACCGCAGCACTTCGGCATCGTAGTGCTTGAGCGTATCGCGCACCGTGAAGAAGTTGCCCAGCGACTTGGACATTTTCTCGGCATCGACCATCAGCGGCCCGCAATGCATCCAGGTCTGGGCCAGCGTGCCGCCGTAGGCGCCTTCGCTCTGCGCGATCTCGTTCTCGTGGTGGGGGAATTTCAGGTCGGGGCCGCCGCCGTGTATGTCCAGCGGCATGCCCAGCAGTTCGCGGCTCATGGCCGAGCACTCGATGTGCCAGCCGGGCCGGCCCGGACCGTAGTCGGACTCCCAGCGCGACTCGGGCGGCTCGCTCGGCTTGGCCGCTTTCCAGAGCACGAAATCGAGCGGATCGCGCTTGGAGGCATCGACCTGGACGCGCTCGCCGGCGCGCAGGTCGTCCAGCGACTTGCCCGACAGCTTGCCGTAGCCCGGGAACTGGCGCACCGCATAATTGACGTCGCCGTCGCCGGACCGGTAGGCCAGGCCTTTCTCTTCGAGCAGGCGGACGATCTCGAGCATCTTGCCGACGTGCTGGGTCGCGCGCGGCTCGAAATCCGGCGGCTGCACGTCCAGGGCCTGTTCGTCCTCGTGCATCGCGTCGATGAAGAACTCGGTGACCTCGGAGATGCGCTTGCCGCTTTCGACCGCGCGGCGGATGATCTTGTCGTCGATGTCGGTGATGTTGCGCACGTAAGTGACGCGATAGCCGCTGGCGCGCAGCCAGCGCTGCACCACGTCGAAGCTGACCAGCATGCGCGCATGGCCCAGGTGGCAGTAGTCGTAGACGGTCATGCCGCAGACGTACATGCGCACGCATCCCGGCTCCACCGGCTGGAAGGGTTGCTTGGCGCGAGCGAGCGTATTGTAGATATGGAGCATGAGCGGTTGCCGGCTGAAAACGTGAAGCCCCGGCGGGTGCGGGCACGACCGGGGCTAAAATCGGACCGAATTATATCAACCGGGAGCGCGATTCCGCGCGGATGGCGTCTCCCCCACCGAAAGGCAGAATCCGTTTGGCCACCACCAACGCACGTTTTTCCGCCATGGGCCGGGCCTGTCAGGGTCTCGCGGCCGCCGCGGCGCTGGCCGCCGTCCTTGCGCCCGCCGGCCTTTCCGCCCAGACCACCACGGCCACGCCGCCGGTGCTGGCCCCCTCTTCCGCCGGCGACATCCCCTGGCTGAGCAACCTGCTCGAAGCGCTCAAGCCCGGCGTGGACACCCGCCTGCCGGAGTCCAAGCGCGCGATGGCCGAGCGCCTGGAGCGCCAGATCGACCAGAACCAGGCCGCCGACGCCCTGGCCGAGATCGACCGCCAGCTGGATGCCGACCGCGAGAAATCGCCCGACTCCGTCAATGCGCAGCTGCTGTTCCTCAAAGGCCGGGCACTGGCGCAACTGGGCCGGCGCGACGAGGCCAAGGCGGTCTACCAGGACATGACCCAGCGCTTCCCCGAACTGCCCGAGCCCTGGAACAACCTGGCGGCGCTGGAAGTGGCCGACGGCCGGCTGGACCAGGCCAAGGTCGCGCTGGAAATGGCGATCCGCACCGCGCCCGACTACGCCGTCGCGCGCGAGAACCTGGGCGATTTGTATATGATGCTGGCGGCGCGCTCGTACGGCACGGCCGGCAAACTGAATCCCGCCGATACCGGCGCGGCCCGCAAGGAAGCCGACACCCGCAAGCTGCTCGAACCGTCCGCTCCCGCCGAACCCTCGAACCGGAATCCCCGATGAAACTGTTTTTCTCCAGCCTTGCGCTGGCCGCCGCACTGGCCGCGCCGGCCGCCATGGCCGCGCCGCAGGTGGCGCTGCAGACCAGCGCCGGACGCATCGTGCTCGAACTGGACGATGCCCGCGCGCCCGCCACCGTGGCCAACTTCCTGCAATACGTGCGGGACGGCCACTACGACGGCACGATTTTCCACCGCGTGATCGGCAGCTTCATGATCCAGGGCGGCGGCTTCACCGCCGACATGAAAGAGAAGCCCACGCGCCCGGGCATACGTAACGAAGCCTCAAATGGCTTGAAAAACACTGCCTATACCGTAAGCATGGCGCGTACGCCCGACCCGCATTCGGCCTCGGCGCAATTCTTCATCAACGTCGCCGACAACGATTTCCTGAACTATCGCGCCGCCACCGCCCAAGGCTGGGGCTATGCGGTATTCGGCAAGGTGGTCCAGGGCAAGGACGTGGTCGACAAGATCCGGTCCGTGCCCACCACCACACGGGGGCCGCACGCCGACGTCCCCGTCCAACCCATCGTGATTCAGAAAGCAGAGGTCCTGAACAAATGACTACCCGCGTCAACCTGCACACCAACCACGGCCTGATCGGCCTGGAACTGGACGCCGACAAAGCACCCAAGACCGTCGAGAACTTCGTCTCCTACGTCAACGCCGGCCACTACGACAACACGATCTTCCACCGCGTGATCGGCAATTTCATGATCCAGGGCGGCGGTTTCGAGCCCGGCATGTCGCAAAAGCCGACCCAGGCCGCGATCGACAACGAGGCCGGCAACGGCCTGAAGAACCAGCGCTACACCGTCGCCATGGCACGCACCAACGCGCCGCATTCGGCCACCGCGCAATTCTTCATCAACGTCGTCGACAACGACTTCCTCAACTTCTCGTCGCCCACTCCGCAAGGCTGGGGCTATGCTGTGTTCGGCAAGGTCGTGGAAGGCACGGACGTGGTCGACAAGATCAAGGGCGTGCGCACAGGCAGCCGCGCCGGCCATCAGGACGTCCCGCTCGAGGACGTGGTCATTACCAAGGCTGAAATGGTCTGACCCCCCGGTAGATAGCCCCCCCGTACCCGCTTACGCGGGCCCCCCAGGGGGCGGCACTGGCGGACTGGAAGGAAAGCCCACCCCTACGCGGCTACGCCGCGCCCCTCAAGGGGCGGCACTGGCGGACCGGCAAAGCCGGATCCGCTGTGCCCGGGGATGAAGGGCAACCGTTCTATGAGCAGGTCGCCGGGCTCCCTTCCGCGGTTCCGCGTTTCTTCATCGAGCATATTTTGTCGACTACAGTTCCGTCCGAAACGGCTGCTCCCGCGGCTTCCCATTCGCGTCTCTCTTTCTCCGGTCCGGTGTGGCTGGCTTCGGACATGCATCTGAGCGCCGAGAGCGCCGCCACGCGCGAGGCTTTCCTGGCGTTCCTGCAGGCGGCCGCCGAGCAGGCGTCGGCGCTGCTGCTGCCGGGCGATATTTTCGACGCCTGGGTGGGCGACGATGAAATCGAGGCCGGCGCCACCTGGCTGCAAGAGATCGTGGAAGGACTGCGCGGGGTCTCCTCCCGCATTCCGGTCTATCTCGGCACGGGCAACCGCGACTTCCTGATGGGCGAACGGCTCGCCCAGGCCACCGGCACCCGGCGCCTGATCGCGCCGGCCGTGCTCGGCACCGACTGCGGCGCGTTCCTGCTGTCGCACGGCGACGAGTTCTGTACGGACGACGTGGCCTACCAGCAATTCCGGGCGATGGTGCGCAATCCGCAGTGGCAGGCGCAGTTCCTGGCCCAGCCGCTGGCGGCGCGGCAGGCGCTGGCGCGCCAGATGCGCGAACGCAGCATGGCCGAAACGAGCCGCAAAGCGGCCGACATCATGGACGTGAACCAGCAGGCCGTCGAAGCCGCGCTGCGCGCCCACGGCGTCACCCGCATGATCCATGGACACACCCACCGGCCCGGCCGCCACGTCTTCGAACTGGACGGCCGGCCCTGCGAACGCTGGGTCCTGCCCGACTGGGACCTGGACGACGCCGGCGCCCCGCGCGGCGGCTGGCTCGCCATCGATCAGGACGGGGCAGTTTTCAACGACATCGAGTTCGGTTGAGCGCCGCTTGATGCGGGGGCCGCCGCTTCCCGAGCCCCTCCCCCGGTCCCTTACTTCGCGGTGTATTTCACCATCTGGCGCGCCCCGACCTCGGCCGCGTAGATGTTGCCCTGCGCATCGACGGCCACGCCTTCGGCCGAGCTGGTGCCCTTGAAATTGTCCACATCCGGGATGCGATACAGCACTTCGCCCGTTTTGTAATCGCCCACCCGTATGCCTCGCTCCCAGCCCGGGTGCGCATAGGTGCCGTTGGACTCGGAATCGGCCACGTAGATCTTGCCGTTGGCCAACGCGATGGCGCTGGGTCGGCTGTATTGCTTCCACTCGGCAAGGTACTTGCCGGCCTCGTCGAAAACCTGAATGCGCATGTTGCCGCGGTCGGCCACCAGCAGCCTGCCCTGGTCATCGAACACGATGTCGTGCGGCGTGCGGAACTCGCCTGGACCGTAGCCCCATTGTCCGAACGAGCCGATGTACTTGCCGTCCTTGGTGTAGCGCGAGATGCGCGCAACGGTGCCTGGACCGCTGGCGGGCGCCTGCCCGCTGTGGCCTTCGGAGATGAGGATGTCGCCGTTGGGCGCCTCGGCGATGCTGTTCGGTTCGTTCAACCCTTCCGGCGGATCGCCGGCCTTGCCGGGCGTGCCTATCGTCATCAGCAGCCTGCCCTGCCGGTCGAACTTGTAGACGGCATGGCCGCGCCCCGCCGAGGCCGGATTGGCTTTGAGCTCGCGCTCGTTGGGGCTGCGGTTGTCGGCCACCCACACGTTGCCTGCCTTGTCCAGGAACACCTTGTGAGGGAAGACGAACCGGCCGCCGCCAAAGCTCAGCAACGGCGCGCCCTCCGGGCTCAAGTGATGGATGGGGTGCGCGTCGGACTCGGCGCAGCTGTCCCAGGCGAACGCCGATACGCCCGGCGGCGTCTTGGGATGCGGACCGCAGCGATCGCCCACCCACACCGATCGGCCGTCGTTGTCGACCGCCACCGCGCTGACCGCTCCCCAGGCGCGCTCGCCGGGCAGCTTGCCCCAGGGCTTCTCGGCCCGGTAGGGATTGGGCAGGTCGTTGGTGGGCACGACATCGTCGGCAGCGAACGCCACCCCCGCCGCCAAGCCAGCCAGGAACACTAAGGAAAACCTGCGACTTGCGCGCATTTTCTTCTGCATTGTCTCCTCCACTCTCTTTTTATAAAGACGGCGCCGGGAGATCCCGCCAGGCGCCTGCGAACGCTGCATCGGCGAGGATGCGCGCGGTGACTTCCGGCTGATCGCACTGCACGTTGTGACCGGCATCGGGAATCGCGTGATAGCCGGCATGGGCCGGCAGCCGCTCACGGATGCGCTCGGCCAGCTCCACCGGATTGAAACGTTCGGCCAGGCCCGCCACCAGCGTGACCGGACCGGCGTACTCGCGCATGCGCCGGCCCATCGCGGCGCGCTCTTCGGCCGCGGCCGGCGACGCAGCGGCGCGCTTGCTGTGCATCGTGCGCTGCACCTCGATCACGACCGGATTGGCCAAAGTGCGCAGGCGCCGCTCCACCTGCCCCGCCTGTCCGCGCTGCTGGTCGCACATCAGCGCCACCAGCGCCCGCAACCGCTCCTCGTCGGGTTGCTCGACAGCGCGCGCGATCTCGCCCATGCCCGCCGAGTGGTAACCGGTCAACCCATAGAACGCCCCTCCGGGCGAAACCAGCACCAGGTGTCCGACCAGGTCGGGGCGCTGCAGCGCCAGCGTGGCCGCGACCGCCGCGCCCATGGAGTGGCCGACCAGCGTCACCGGCCCCAGGCCCAGCGTCTCCAGGCACTCGGCCGCCGCCTGGGCGAATGCCGGCCCCCCGTATTCCTCGCCCTGGGGCAACGGGTCGCTGCCGCCGAAGCCGGGGAAATCGAGCGCATAGCACTGCAGGCCCGCGGGCATGACGGCCATGCAATCCATCCAGTCGCAGCTGCTGGTGCCCGGCCCGCCCCCGTGCAGCAGCACGACCGGGCGGCCGTCGCCGCGCACGCGCACGAGCAGCTTGGCCGTAGGCACTCTTACGTGCAGATTGACGATGTCTTGTTCGTGAATATCGTTCATGGTTCACCTGTCGAAGGGAACGTAGCCGGGTCGAGATCCAGCCCGAGGACGTCATAGACACTGATCTGGCGCAGGTTGGGCGCCTCCCAGGACACCGTGATGGCGCCGCTTGGGCAGTCGGGCACACATAGGAAGCAAACGTGGCAATCTTTGGCGAAAACGGCCATGGGCTTGGCCCCCGGTTCGGGCCTCTGGAACACGCCGGTCGGGCAGGCGTCCAGGCACTTGCCGCAATCGGCACAACGCGCGCTGTCCAGAACGACGGGAAACTGCGGGCCGGCGCTCATGCATCCTCCGGCTGGTAGGTGCCGGCGAAGATCGCGGCAATGGGGCTGAGCGCGCGCGGCTTGCTCGGCCGGTCGCGGAACGGATACTCCTCCAGCGGGATGGGCAGGCGCTCGAAGCGCATGCCCTGCGCGGTGCGCGTTACACCGTGCTGGCAGAACCATTGCGTGTCGTCGGTCTCCGGGTAGTCGGAGCGGTAGAACTGCTCGCGGCTCTCGGTGCGGTCCAGCGCCGAGGCGTAGATGAGCAAGGCGTTCTCCGCGATGTTGCGCGCCTCGTGCACCTTGACCAAGTCGTGCAGGTGGTCGGCGGCGGTCCGCTCCGCCTCCCGGTACGCCGCGGCGGAACGCTCGCACAGAGCTTGCAGGCGCTCGGCATTGAGCTGCATGGAATCGAAGATGGAGCCACCCAGCGCGGCCAGTTCGTCATGGAGCCGGTCCGGCGTCATCGGCGACGGCTCCCGGGCCAATGGCGCGAGCGCCTCGCGCGCCAAGCGCTCGACCAGCCCGGCGGGCAATTCGGGCGAGTCCTCTCCGCGCGACGACAAGGCTGCGGACTCGCCGGCGAAGTAACCCGAGTTCATCGCGAACGCGGTAGGTGCTCCTGCGCTGGCATGTGTGCCCGTCGCGGGATTCTTGGCCGTGGCGCCGGCGGCGTACAGGCCGGCCAGCGTCGCGCGGCACTCCAGGTCGATCTCCACGCCGCCGCGGCCGCCGCTCCAGAAGTTCCAGGTCGCCTCGATGGGAAGGGGATGGACGCGCGGGTCCGGCACCTTGCCCGACAACAGGACGGTCGCGCCGCTGGTCATCGCCATGCTCTCCAGGTCGCTCCAATAGGAAGCGTCGCAATGGCGCAGATCGAGGTAGACCGGTCCGTTGCCGTCGCGCAACTCCTTGACGAAGGCGGCCACCACGCGCGACAGCTCGCTGCGCTCGAAGCGCACCGGATCGTACTTGGCCATGAAACGCTCGCCATGGCGGTTGATCAGCCGCGCGCCATGCGCCACCGCGACGTTGTAGCTGCCCAGGTTGTAGCGCTTCATCAGCGTCACGAACGTCCCGCCGAACGAGAACTCCAGATCCGCCAGGCGCGCCCCCGCGCGCCAGGCCATCGCTACGCCGTCGCCGGTGTCGTTGTCGACATGGTGAATGCCTTTCATGCTGATCTGGCCAGTGGCGACGATCGTGCGCTTGGCGCGGAAGGCCGTGCACTGGCCGGTCTTGACGTCGAAGCCGAAAGCCCCGATCACCCTGCCGGCGGTCGGGTAACGGCCATCGCTGGTCATCAGCTCGGTAATGCTGTGGCGGTCGACGATGCGCACCCCCTGGGCGAGCGCCTGCTCGCGCAGCGCCTCGGTAGCCCGCTTGGGGTCGTATTGCATGCAGCGCACCGCCACCATGCCGCGGCTGGCGAAGCGGCGGATCGCTCCCTGGTCGTCGCGCGAGATCGGCACGCCCCAGGCCTCGAGCGAGGCCACGCGCTCGCGCTGGCCTTCCATGAGCCGGCGCGTCCAGTTCTGGTCGCACATGTAGTCGCCACGCGTGACGAATTCTTCCACCCAGGGCGTGAGATCGTCGCCAGGCAGCGGACAGGTGGTAATGCCGCCCGACATGGTCGAAGCGCCGCTGCGGCTCACGTAGGCCTTGTCCACCAGCACCACGCTGGCGCCCAGCTCGGCCGCGCGCAATGCCGCCCACGCCCCGCCGAACCCCCCGCCGATCACCAGTACGTCGGTATCGACGATGTTCACCGGAATACGTTCCGGTACTGCTTGCCTCGTCAAATCATGCTCCCTTTACTGTCGTCAACTTGATGATGTCTGCCCATCGGGCGCGCTCGGCCTCCACCGCGCGCTGCATTTCCGCTGGCGTGCTGCCTACCGCCTCCAGCCCCGGCGTATTGGCAAAGCGGCGTGCGAAATCCGGATGCGTGAGCGCCCGCCCGACTTCCCTTGCGATGCCTTCGGCCAACGGCGCCGGCGTCTTCGGCGGACATGCCAGCCCCGTCCACAGCGGCACTGAAAATCCGGGCAGCGCCTCGCCCACCGTCGCCACACCGGGCAGAGCATCGTTGCGGCGATCGGCCGCCACACCGATCACCTTGAGCTTGCCGGCACGGATATTGGGCAGCGAGTTGCCCATGGCGTCGAAAAACAGGTCCACCTCGCCGCCCAGCAGCGCCGTAGTCGCCGGGGCCACGCCTTGGTAGGGAACGTTCACGCCGCTGACGCCGGCCATGCGGAAGAACAGTTCATTGGCCAAATGGGCGGTCGACCCGACGCCCGTGGAAGCGAAGTTGAGCTTGCCGGGATTGGCCTTCGCGTAGGCGACCAATTGCGCGACGTTGTCCGCCGGCACCTTGGAACTGGCGAGCAACAGCACGATGCTGCGCGTCACCATGGAGACCGGCGTCATCGCGTCGGGGTCGAAGGCGATCTGCGGCGTCAGCATCTTGGCCAAGGTCAACGTGGCATGCGGCGTAAACAGCAGCGTGTAGCCGTCCGGCGCCGCGCGGTAGACGGATTCGGCGCCGATGTTGCCAGAGGCGCCGGCCCGGTTCTCGACCACCACCGGCTGATGCCAGGCCTCTTGCAAGCGGCCTGCGAGCTGGCGCGCCAGCGAATCGGTCAGCGCTCCCGGGGGAAACGGCACTATGATTTTCACAGGCCTGGCGGGAAAATCCGGCTGCGCCCACGCCGGGCGCGTCGCAAGCACCGGACAGACTGCAGCGGCGCCCAGAAATTGTCTCCGATCCATTGTTCTATCCCCTGCGCGATTCATTCGATCGCAAAAATATTTGTACAAATCGATTTGATATCCATTCGATTTGTACAAATCATATTTGCATACCGTTTATGATGTAGATTGGGAGTTACCCGAAACCCCGGCCGCATGCGCGCAACAACGCCGCGGTGTCACCCCGCTTCCCACCATGAGCATCAGTCCGCAGAAGAAACCAAGCGGTCCGCCTCCTGCCCGACACGGCGATGCGGACGACGACAACCTGCCCTACATGTCGCTGCCGCGGGCGCAGCGGGATCCCAAGGCAGGCTCGGACATTGCCAGCCTCTACCCCTCGCATCCGGTCGGGGCGGAGATCCGGCTGACCCATCTACTGTTCAAGTCGGCGCTGCACCAGCGGTTCCGCACCCACAAAGTGACGTCGGCGCAATGGGCCTTCCTGCGCATACTCTGGAACGAGGACGGCATCACCCAGAAGGACCTGGCCGCGCGCCTGGGCATCCACGCCACCACCGCCGTGCCGGCGCTCGCCATCATGGAGCGCAACGGCTACGTGCGGCGCGAGCGCAACGGCGCGGACAAGCGCAATGTCTACGTCTACCTGACGGAAGCGGGCAAGGCCCTGGCGTTCGACCTCGTGCCCTACGCGGCCGAAATGAATGAACGCTCGCTCAAAGGCATCTCGTCCAAGGACGCGGAGAAATTGATGAAGCTTCTATGGCAGGTTCAGGCCAACCTGAAGGAAGCCTTGGGCGAAGACGGCGTCCAGGGCCTGGAATCCGAGGACGAGTAGGGACGCCGCCTTACGCGCGCGAAGCGCGCAGGGAGGACTCAAGCCGGCACGTGCACCCATCCGCTCATCAGACAGCGCGCGGTGCGTGAGACCGTGGCGCGCTCCAGCCCCCAGCCCTGTCCTTGCGGCGACACCGTGGCCCAGGCGGTCTGCACGCCGCCGGCGTGGCCGATGCGCGTCGCGACGCCGGGAAGCGTGCGCGCCATCTGCGATACGACCGAACCCGGGACGGCCGCGGCAACCGCCAGCGCCAGCGCGTTGCGGGTGCCGAAGCCGCGCTGCATGCGGCCGTCGGCGACGATGCGCGCCAGCACGTCTATGCTGTCGCGCGGCACGTCGGCGCCGCTGGCGCTCTTGTAGGCCATGGGGGGCGCCACCCACACCAGCCTGGGCAGCGGCGCGCCGGGCTTCTCGGCGCGGGCGCGCGACATCAGCCCCATCGCCACGGCGCCTTCGATGCGCAAGGCCTCGAGACGCGCCAGCATCCTGCTGTCGCGGTTGAAGGTATCGGGTTTTTCGCGCCCGTGCAGGCCCAGGTCGGACGCACGCGCGAAGACGGTGGCCTGCTCGGTGCGGATCAGGCTGACGGACAGCGGGCCCAGCCCGTCGACCTCGAGCACGTCCTGCACTTTGCCGGTGGGCAGCAGACAGGAAGTGCCGTCGTCGATGAAATCCAGGCGCACCTCGGCGGCCGGGAACGGCACGCCGTCCTCGACGAACACGCCGTCTTCCAGGACTTCGCCGCCGCGCACCTCGACGTGGGCCGCCAGCCAGCGCCCCGGATGCGGCTGCCAGATACGGACCTCGGTCGTGCCTTCCCTCGGCGCGACCAAGCCCTGCTGGATGGCATAGGGTCCGACCGCCACCGCCAGGCTGCCGCCGCTGGCGGTCCAGTCTATTTCGGGCCGGTCGACGGCCACCTGGCCGCAGCGGTACTCGACGTCGCAGCCGTCGCGGCCGGAGGCCTCGACCACCACCACCCGGCTGGTGGCCGGGCTCGCGCCGCCCATGCCGTCGGCCTGGCGCGAATACGGGTCGGGGCTGCCCAGCACCCGCAGCAGCACGCGGTCGCGCTGGACGGGATCGCGCGGAAGATCGCGCGCGTTGAAAAAGACACCCTTGCTGGTACCGCCGCGCATGTAGACGGCGGGAATCTTAAGAACTGCCATGGGAAATCTTGCGGGCCTGCGCGATCATGGCGGTGCAGACGCCACGCAAAAGGTCGGTTTCTTCACGGCTCAGGCCGGCGCGCGCGAAGAGGTGCCGCATGCGCGGCATGAGTTTCTTGGGATGCCGGGGATCCAGGTAGCCCACTTCGATCAGCGCCTGCTCCCAGTGGACCAGCAGCGCTTCGACGGCTTCGCCCGGGGCCGGCTCGGCGCGCGGACCGGCTACCGCCAGTTCGCCTGCTGCGACCAGCGCATAGCGCAGCTCGTAGGCCGCCAGTTGCAGGGCCTGGGCGACGTTGAGCGAGGAATAATCGGGATTGGCCGGGATGTGGCAGATGCGCTGGCACAGCGCCACCTGTTCGTTGGTCAGGCCCGAGCGCTCGGTGCCCAGCACCACCGCGGCGTGCGGGCCGCCCTCCCGCTCCGGCCCGGCGCCGGCCAAGTGCTCGCGCACCAGGCCGGCCGCCTGCCGCATGTCGCAGGCCGGCGGCCCCAGGTCGCGCAGCCGGGCGGTCATCGCGAAAGCCATGGTGACGGGCGCCAGCGCCTCTTCCAGGGTGGCGCAGATGCGCGCCTGCCCCAGCACGTCGGCGGCCCCGCTGGCCAGCGCGATGGCTTCGGGATGGACGTTGGCATCGGCCACGCGGGGGTTGACCAGCACCAGCCGGGAGAAACCCATGGTCTTGATCGCCCGTGCCGCGGACCCCACATTTCCGGGGTGGCTGGGCTCGACCATGACGAAACTGACTCGGGAAAGCATGTGTCCTTTAAACTAGAGGGGTTTACTACCGAATTCCTAGCCAATCGGCCTTTTTATGCATCCCATGCTCAACACCGCCGTCAAGGCGGCCAGGCGCGCAGGCGCCATCATCAACCGCGCCAGCCTGGACCTCGACCTGGTCAAGGTATCCCAGAAAGGACCGGGCGATTTCGTCACGGAAGTCGACAGGGCGGCAGAAGCGGCCATCATCGACGTGCTGAAGACGGCCTACCCCGAGCACGGCATTCTAGCCGAAGAGTCCGGCGAAACCCCGGGCGCCGCCGATGCCGGCGGCCAGCAGGAAAACCTCTGGATCATCGATCCGCTGGACGGCACGACCAACTTCATCCACGGCATGCCGGTCTACGCGGTCTCGATCGCGCTGATGCAGCGCGGCCAGGTCACCCAGGCCTGCGTGTTCGATCCGTCCCGCAACGAACTGTTCACCGCCACGCGCGGCGCCGGCGCGTTCCTGAACGACCGCCGCATCCGCGTCTCGCGCCGCATCCGCGTCCCCGAGGCGCTGGTCGGCACCAGCTTCGCCCCGGAGGCCAACGGCAAGCGCCTGGCGCTCTGGACCAAGACCTTCGGCCAGATATCGGCCACCACCTCGGGCGTGCGCCGCCAGGGCTCGTCGGTGCTGGACCTGGCCAACGTCGCCGCCGGACGTCTGGACGCCTACTTCGGCAGCGGCCTCAAGCCCTGGGATCTCGCCGCGGGCAGCCTGCTCGTGCTCGAGGCCGGCGGCCTGATCGGCGATTTCGACGGCGAACAAGGCTGGATGGAAAGCGGCAACGTCATCGCCGCCACGCCCAAGATCTTCCCGCAGATGCTCGGTTTGCTGGAACCGCTGAAGGAGAGTCCCCCCCCTACGCCCTGAGGGAAGAGTCCCCCCCTACGCGCTTACGCGCGCCCCCCAGGGGGCGGCACTGGCGGACCGGCAAAGCCGGATCCGCTGTGCCCTGGGTGGAATCCAACGGGCTTCGTGGGTGCGCTATGCCCTGGGTCTGAACAGGTTCGTGTAATTCCTCGTCCGTACAATAGCGGCGCCGCGCGTGCTTCCGAGCAGCCCGGACTCCATCCACTCTGTCCCATCGCGGACGCCGATCAAGCATGACCGACAATACGCTCTATCTGATCAAGGCCTTTTTCCTCGGCATCATCGAGGGTCTTACCGAATTCCTGCCGGTTTCCAGTACGGGCCACCTGATCCTGGTGGGCGACTGGATCGATTTCTACTCTGGCCAGGCCAAGGTGTTCGAGGTGGTGATCCAGTTCGGCGCCATTCTTGCCGTGATGTGGATTTTCCGTCACAAGGTGGCGCATATCCTCGGCGGCATCCTGACCGGCGACCGCTTCTCGCTCAAGTTCGCGCGCAACATCATCATCGCTTTCCTTCCTGCCGCCATCGTCGGCGTCAGCTTCCTGAAGGAAATCAAGACGGTGCTGTTCAACCCGGGCGTAGTGGCGACCGCCCTGATCATCGGCGGTTTCATAATCCTGTGGGTGGAACGCAAACCCCAGACGGAAATCAGAACGGCCAACATCAGCGAAATCACCTGGTTCCAGGCGCTCATGGTGGGCCTGGCCCAATGCCTGGCCATGATCCCCGGCACCTCGCGCTCCGGGGCCACTATCATCGGCGGCATGGCCGCCGGCCTGAAGCGCACCACCGCTACCGAGTTCTCGTTCTTCCTGGCCATGCCCACCATGCTGGCGGCGTCGGTCTACGACGCGTGGAAAAACCACGCACAGCTCGGCAGCCACGACGTCACGGCCATCGCCATCGGCTTTCTCGCCGCCTTCGCCGCCGCCCTGCTGGTGGTGCGTGCCCTCATGCGCTTCGTGGCCACTCACTCGTACAAAGTGTTCGGCTGGTATCGTATCGCCCTTGGGCTGGTCATCGTCGTGTGGTTGCTAGCTGTATAAAGCCCCCCCGTACGCGCTTACGCGCGCCCCCCAGGGGGCGAAACCGGCGGACCGGCGGAGCCGGATCCGCGGTTTCCTGGATTGAACCCAACGCGCTTCGTAGGGCGCGGGTCCGGGCTGGGTAGGTTGTTGCGCCGGCTTAGTTTCGAGAAGGCGCATGGGGTTTTGGAAAGAGTCATGGTCACTATAAAGAACCGCGTCGTCGTGCCCCTGGAAGGGGCGGAGACGCCGCCGGAATTCATTACGTTCAACGGGCTGGTGGAAGAACACGTCGCCATCGTGTTTCCGCAGCTCAAGCCAGGCAACATGCCGCCGCTGGTGCGGGTGCATTCGGAGTGCCTGACCGGCGATACCTTCGGTTCGCTGCTCTGCGATTGCGGGCCGCAGCTGCATGAGGCGCTGTCGTGTTTTTCGCGCGAAGGCGGCGTGCTTCTGTACCTGCGCCAGGAAGGACGCGGCATCGGGCTGTATGCCAAGCTGTCGGCCTATGCGCTGCAGAAGAAGGGCCTGGACACGTTCGAGGCCAACCGCCATCTGAACCTGCCCGAGGACGCGCGCAGTTTCGAGCCTGCCGCGCAGATGCTCAAGGCGCTGGACGTGAACAACATCCGGCTGCTGACCAATAATCCCGACAAGGCCAGCCAGCTCGAGGAATACGGCATCGGCATCGAGAGCATCATTCCCACCGGGGTCTACCTGAATCCCAGCAACCGCCGCTACCTGGAAGCCAAGGTACGCCACAAGAAGCACACCATTCCTCTGTAGCACCATGGACGATACGGAGGTCCTGCGGCACCATCTGCTCAATGCCTGGTCGATAGGGTGGGCGATCTATCTGGCCGGCATGGCGCTCTGGATCGTCCTGCAGCGGCGGCCGCCGCTGTCGACCGTGCTGTGGGTGCTGGTGCTGGCGCTGCTGCCTTACGTGGGCTGGTGGGTCTACTATTTCTTCGGCCCGCAGCGCATGAAGCGCCGCCGCCTCAGGCGCCTGCGCAGCCGCCTGCTGATCGCCAGCCAGACTGAACGCGCCCTGCTGCGCGAACACCGGCACGAGATTCCGCCTACGGTGGCCCGCATGGCGGCGCTGGCGCGGGCCACCAGCGACATCCCGCTGTCCTCGGCCAGCGACATCCATCTGCTGGTGGGAGGCGCCCAGACCTACGACGCGTTCCTGGAGGCGATCGCGGCGGCGCGCCACCACATCCACATCGAGTTCTACATCTTCGACCCCGACGGCATCGGCACGCAGGTCCGCGACGCCTTGATCGCCAGAGCACGCGAAGGCATCGCGGTGCGCCTGCTGGTCGATGCGCTGGGATCGGCGCGGCTGGGGCGGCGTTTTCTCGCGCCGCTGCGCGAAGCCGGCGTGCAGATCGCCTTCTTCCACGACGTGCGCATCGGCCGGCGCCTGCGCCCCGTCACCAACTACCGCAACCACCGCAAAATCCTCATCTGCGACGGCGTGCTCGGCTTTACCGGCGGCCTGAACATCACGGACGACGAGGACGAGCGCGTGCGCAAGGATGCCTACCACGACGTCCACGTGCGCATCCAGGGTCCCGCGGTGCGCTGGCTGCAGATGGTGTTCCTGGAAGACTGGGCCTACACCACCGACCAGCGCATCGACGACGAAGCGCTCGATGCGCTGCTGCCCGAGATGCCTCCCGGCCAGCACCACGTGCAGATCCTCACCTCGGGCCCGGAAGATCCGCGCGAATCCATCCACTGCACCCAGGTAGCGGCCATCCACGCGGCAACCGAGCGGGTCTGGCTGACCACCGCCTATTTCGTGCCCAGCCTGCCGGCGCTGATGAGCCTGACCAGCGCCGCGCGCAAGGGCGTGGACGTGCGCCTGCTGGTGCCCCGGCGCAGCGATTCGCTGGTGGTGACCGCGGCGTCGCGTTCGTATTTCGACGAACTGCTCGAGGCCGGCATAAAAATCTGGGAATACGAAGACCGGATGCTGCACTCCAAGACCCTGCTGGTGGACGACACGTATTCCTTCATCGGCACGGCCAACTTCGACAACCGCAGCTTCGAACTGAATTTCGAGGTAATGGCGATGGTCTACGGCAGCAAAATGGCCCGCCAGCTCGGCCGCCAGTTCGAAACCGACCTGAGCTGCGCCACCCGCGTCGCCAAAGACCGCCAGGTCTCGTTCCCCCGCCGGCTGTTCGACTCCTTCGCACGTCTGTTCTCGCCCATGCTCTAGCCCCCCTTGCTGACCAGCGGACCCGCCAGCCAGTTCTCGGCCAGGTCCACGTCGCGCAGCAGGGTGTTGAAGACGTCGTCGTCGATCAGGCGCTGTTCGCGCAGCCGGTACAGTTCGGTGCGCTGGGCATAGATCGCCGCCATGCGCAGGTCGCGCTCGAAGTTCCGGTGCAGGTTGGCGCGCTCGGCCACGGCTTCTTCGCTGCTCTCGGCGTCTATGCGGGTGTGGTAGATGCTGCTCAGCCCCGCGGCGACCTCGTTGAGGACGACCAAGGCCTCCTCGCTCAGGCCCGGCTGCATGCGCATCTGGGCCTGCTCCAGGCCCTGCACCGCGGCATGGGCGAGCTTGAGCCGGGCTTTGCGCGCCTCGCGGTCTTTCATGGTTTCCACCGGCGTGGGCACTTTGGGCAATACCAGCGGCAGCAGGCTGCTGGCGATCAGCAGCGAGCAGAGGATGACCCCGGTAGCCAGGAAAATCAGCAGGTCGCGGCCCGGGAAAGGCACGCCCTCGCTGATTTCCAGCGGCACGGTCAGCACGCCCGCCATCGTGATCGAGCCGCGCACCCCGGCCAGCGAGCTGACCAGCAGCACCCACAGATTGACCTTGCGCACCCGCGAGCGCTGCACCAGCAGGCGCACCGTGCGCAGGTGATAGGTCACCCACACCCAGATCAGCCGCAGCACGATCAGCGCGATCGTGATCGCCACCACGTAGACGAACAGGTGCCAGACCGGCACGTTGCCCGCCTCGCGCGCATCGGCGTGGGCCAGCCCGATGACGCTGGGCAATTGCAAGCCCAGCAGGATGAAAGTCATGCCGTTGAAGACGAACTCCAGCATGGACCAGACGCTATTGCTCTGCAGGCGCATGGCCGACGAGCCTTCGCCGCCGGATTCGGTATAGGTCATGGCCAGGCCCGCCGCGACCGCCGACAGGATGCCCGAAACGCCGAAATGCTCGGCCACCAGATAGGCGGCGAACGGCGTCAGGACCAGCAGCACGACCTGGATGGCGGGCTCGTCGTCGGTCCAGCGCGCCACCATTTTTCGGGTCAGGCTCAGCAGCCAGGCGAGCAGCGCGCCGATGGCCAGCCCGCCCACGGCGATGACCACGAAGCTCAGGCTCGCTTCCCAGAGCGAGAAGGTTCCCGTCAGCACCGCGGCGATCGCGAACTTGAACGCCACCAGGCCGGAGGCATCGTTCATCAGGCTCTCGCCTTCGAGCACGTGCTGCAAGGCCGGCGGCAGGCGGTTCTTGCCGACGATGGCTGACACCGCCACCGCGTCGGTGGGCGACAGCACGGCCCCCAGCGCGAAAGCGACGGGCAGTGAAATCGCCGGGATCAGCCAGTGGATGAAATACCCTACCCCGGCCACGGTGAACAGCACCAGGCCGAGGGCCAGCGCCAGGATGGGCTTGCGCAGCCGGTACAACTGGCGCTTGGGTATGCGCCAGCCATCGACGAACAACAGGGGCGGAATGAACAGCAGCAGGAAAAGCTCGGGGTCGAACCTGACCTTGAGCCCGAAGGCGGGGGCGGCGAGCAGCGCACCCAACGCGATCTGGAACAGCGGCAGCGGCAGCCTGAGCGGCGAGACCCTGGACAACACCCCCGAGACTGCCACGGCGAGCAGCAATACGAGGACGGTAAAGACGATTTGCATGGACAGCGAATCCAGCGTGGAGGGCGTCGCCTAGCCTACCACCAAATCAGGCCGGACCCGGGCGGATCCGGCGTCCCGGCTTTACTGGCGTCCCAGCAGGCCGGCCTGGTAGGCGGCGACGAATTCGCCGAAATCCCCCGTCTGCACGCGCTCCAGTTCGCGCTGCTGCTCCAGGGAGGCAGCTGCGGCGCGGCGGAAGGCCTCTTGCTGCGCGGGCGCGCACGGCTCGCTGCGGAAGGCGTCGGCATGCTTGCGGCTCAGGTCGAACATGAACTCCTGGAACGACAGTCCGCTGTCGCGCAGGCCGGCCAGCACCTGGGCCGAAGGCGTCCGGGCAGGATCCTCGACCTTGGCGCGCTGGGCCGCCACCGCCTCGGTGTAGCCGGCCTCGCCGTGGACCCGGTCGAGCAGCCCGGCACAGCGTCCGATCGCATCGAGCAGTTCGTCGGCCCACTCGCGCAGGCCGATCTCCGTGCCCTCGCGGTTCAGGCGCAGGCCGGGCTCGCGGCCTTGCTTGACCACCGTGAGGAAATTATTGGCGCTGAGCGTACAGTGCCCGCCGCCCGCGAACAGCGGGCTGTCTTCGAGGGCGCAGTAGAGCAGGAAGGCGTCCAGGAAACGGCTGGTGGACTCGTCTATGCCGACCGGCAGGAACGGGTTGATGTCCATGCAGCGGACCTCGACGTACTGCACCCCGCGCTCGGCGAGCGCCCGCAGCGGCCGCTCGCCGCTGCTCGCGACCCGCTTGGGACGGATGCTCGAGTAGTACTCGTTTTCGATCTGGAGGACGTTGGTATTGAGCTGCACCCACTCGCCGCCGTGGATGGTGCCGATCTTCTCGTATTCCGGCCAGGGCGTGCTGACCGCCTCGTACAGCCGCTCGACGTAGGTGGACAAATCGTTGTAGCAGGGCTTGAGGCTGGCCTGGGCCTTGTTCTGGTAGCCCAGGTCGCTCATGCGCAGGCTGGTCGCATAAGGCAGGTACAGCGTGTCCTCGCCCATGCGCTCGAGCTCGTGCGGCCGCCCTTGCAGGAAGCTTTCGACCAGCGCGGGCGATGCGCCGAACAAGTACATCAACAGCCAGCTGTAGCGGTTGAAATTGCGGATCAGCGCGACATACTTGGCCGATTGGCGGTCCTTGGCGGACAGGCCGGCGGGTTCGCCGGCGTCGGCCAGCAGCGGCCAGAGCGCATCGGCGAACGAGAAATTGAAGTGGATGCCGGCGATGCACTGCATGGCCTTGCCGTAGCGATAGGCCAGGCCGCGCCGATAGACGTGCTTGAGCATGCCGATATTGGAGGTGCCGAACCAGGCGATGGGAATCTCGGGTTCGGGAGGCAGCCCGCAGGGCATGGACTGGTTCCACAGCAGTTCGCCGTCCAGTTCGCCATAGACGAAACGATGGATGCCGCGCAGCTCGTCCAGCAGCGATTCGTGGCTCGCGTGGGTGCCCGTGATCAGCTCGATCAAGGCCTCCGAATAGTCCGTCGTGATGCTGGTGTGCGTCAACGCCGAGCCCAGGCCGGCCGGATGCGGGGTGAGCGCCAGGCGGCCATCGGCATCGACCCTCAGACTTTCCCTTTCTATGCCGTGCAACCGCTTCGCCAGCAGCGCGCGGTGCTCGGGTTGGTCCAGCAGAGCCAGGCGGCGGTCTAACAGATCACTCACGGAAATCCTTGATTCGCGGGGCGCCCCAGCGCGCACCCGTGTGGGCGTGTTTATATCCCAATTATGGCGCTCACGCACGAGCCGCCCTTGACGTCGAAGTGTTACGCCCCGCGGCGAGCCCATGGGCTGTCCGGGCGCCATCCTGCGGCCTCCGGGCAGAAGGAAGGAAGGCGGCGCGGATTACCAACCGTAGATATTCCATGCAAAGCCTCACAGCGCCCCCCTGGCCGGGCCGCTACAGTGGATACTCGAAGCAAACGCATCAAGGAGTACGCGATGAAGAAGCTCGTTCTAGCCCTGGGCCTGGCAGGCTGCTGCACGTCGGCCTTCGCCCAGCCCCAGTCCGCCCCTACCCGGGAAGAAGCCACGCAGGCCCTCCAAAACGCGATGCAGCGCGAGATCCAGACGATGAACGACAGACAGGGATTCGACGGCCCGGCCGCCACCGGCGTCGCCAAATCGCTGCAGGTCAGGTCGCTGGACAACTGCCAGGCCACCGGCGGGCAGGGCGTGGTGTGCGACGTGACGACCAGCGCCGACGTACGCGGCAGCCGCCGCGAAGGCGTGAACCGCTATGAGTTCTACCAGCAGGCGGGGCGCTGGGAGGCCAGGCTGCCGGCCTCCTAGGCGCAGCCGACGAGACCGCCACGGCGAAACGGCAGGGCTTGCGCCCTGCCGTTTCTTCGTCATGGGCGGCTCGCGGCCCGGTTCGTCATGCGCCGCGGCGGGCTCCGCCGAGCAGCGCGTTCAGCAGAATCGCGCCAAAAGTGGCGGTGCCGATGCCGCCCAGCGAGAAACCGCCGAAATGCAGCGTGAAATCGCCCGCGCCCAGCACCAGCGTGACCGCCGCCACGATGAGATTGCGGTTGTTCGAGAAATCGACTTTGTTCTCGACCCAGATGCGGGCGCCGGCCACCGCGATCAGCCCGAATACGACGATGGAGACGCCCCCCAGCACCGGCCCCGGAATGGTCAGGATGACCGCGCCGAACTTGGGCGAAAAGCCCAGCAGGACGGCGATGGCGGCGGCGATCACGAATACCAGCGTGGAATAGATGCGGGTGACGGCCATCACGCCGATATTCTCGGCATAGGTGGTCAACCCCGTGCCGCCAACGCTGCCCGACACCACCGTGGCCAGGCCATCGCCGATAAAGGCGCGGCCGACGTAGCGGTCGAGGTTGTAGCCGGTCATCGCGCTCACCGCCTTGAGGTGGCCGAGGTTCTCCGCCACCAGAATGACGGCCACCGGCGCGATCAGCATCATTGCGTCGAGCCGGAACTCGGGCGTGGTGAAATGCGGCATTCCCAGCCAGGCGGCCTGGGCGACCGGCGTGAAATCGATGGGCTTGCCCAGGCCCATGCCATTGGTCAGCACGACGTACAACACGTAGGCCAGCAGCAGTCCGACCAGAATCAGGAGACGCTGCATCATGCCGCGCGTGAACACCGCCACGCCGCCCACGCACAGTACCGTGGCCAGCGCGACCCAGCCGTCGAAAGCCTGGGCCGACACGCCCTTGACCGCGATGGGCGCGAGGTTCAGCCCGATCACCGCCACCACCGCGCCGGTAACCACGGGCGGCATCAGGCGCTCGATCCAGCCCGTGCCCGAGGCCTGGACGACGAGGCCGATCAAGGTGTACACCACGCCGCAGGCGATGATGCCGCCGAGCGCCACGCCGATGTTGGCGTTCAGCCCGCTGCCGCCGTAGCCCGTCACGGCGATCACCAGCCCGATGAAGGCGAAGCTCGACCCCAGGTAGCTGGGCACCCGCCCGCCGACCACCGCGAAGAACAGCAGCGTGCCGATGCCCGACATGAAGATCGCCAGGTTGGGATCGAAGCCCATCAGCAGCGGCGCGAGCACGGTGGAGCCGAACATCGCGACCACGTGCTGCACGCCCATCGCCAGCATCTGCGGCCAGGGCAGGCGTTCGTCCGGCGCGATCACGCGCCCCTCTATGCTGCCCGACTGTTCGCGCCAGGATGGAAAATAGGAACCCGCCATGGAACACCCCCTCGCATCGTTTGCGTTGCCGATTTTTGATGGACCCCCCATCAAGCAGCGCAAGTGTAGAGGTTCCGGCATCGCGCCGGAACAAAGCGGGGAAAAATGGTTCTCGCGCCGCGCCCTCAGGAGTACAGCAGGGCCACGGGGAACTGCGCCAAGGCATCTCCCACGGCCAGCGCGCCGCCTTCGATGCGGCAATCGGAGCCTCCTAGCGCATGGCGCAGGACGCGCTCGGAAGTCAGCCCGGCCACGGAGACAGCCGTATCGCCCCAGGCTTGAGCGGGGACGTGGGGCACGGGCGAGGCAGCCGCGGCCAGCACGAGATCGGCCGCGCAATGCGGCATGACCACGACCGCCAGCCGCTGCCGGTAGCGGCGCGCGAACGCCAGCACCGAGCCGGCCGCATCGCCCTGAACGACCAGCGGCAGGTAGTCGCCGCGCCGGAAGAGGTCCGGCTCCCGGCGGCGCAGCTCCAGCGTCCGCCGGACCAGGGCCTGTTTGATACCGCCGTCCCGCCAGCGCGCGACCAGCGCGGCGGGATCGGCGTGCGCCGCGTCCTCGAGCATCGCGCGGCGCAGTGCGTAGTCCACCGGCCTACGGTTGTCGGGGTCCACCAGGCTGAAATCCCACAGTTCCGTGCCCTGGTACAGATCCGGCACGCCCGGGACGGTCATCCTGAGCAGCGTCTGGGCCAGGCCGTTGAGCGCGCCGGCCGCGCCGGCCCGCGCGGCCAGCGACGCCAGCTCGAGCAGGGTGCGGCCGTTGCGGCGCGGATCCAGCACCGCGCGCAGAAAGCCATGGCAGGCCTGCTCGTACTCGTCGGCCGGCAGAACCCAGCTCGACCTGAGCTTGGCCTCGCGCAGCGACTTGGTCTGCCACTCCGCGACGCGGTCCCCCAGGGCGCGCAGGCCCTCCGCGTCCTCCACCTGCAAGTCCAGCGGCCAGGCGCCGAACAGCATCTGGTAGAGCATGTATTCGTCCGCGGCCGCGGGCCTGGGTCCCTCCCGGGATCGGTAGATGTCGTGGCGGCGCATCCATCCGGCCACCAGGCGCAGCCACTCCGGACTCAGTTCGCTGAGCACCGCCAGGCGCGCGCGCAGGTCCTCGCCGCGCTTGTGATCGTGCGTGGCGGTGGCGAGCATGGCGTCGGGCGTGTGCGCCGCGCGGGCCAGCACCTTGCGGTGAAAGCCCTCGGCATCGAGCGCGAACACGCCGGGATCGGAGCCGACTTCGTTGCGCGACAGCAGTCTGCCGTAGCGGTAAAAACCGGTGTCTTCCACGGATTTGGCCGCGAGCGGCGCGGTCACTTGCTGGAAACGGCGGATCGCTTCGTGCCGCCAGGCCCGCAAGGCTGGCGCGATGGCCGGATCGGGCGCCCGGCCCAGCCAATCCACCAGCAAGTCCAGCAGTCCATGTTCGGCGCGCCGCAATGCGCGGCGCGCGCCGCGCGCGGCGATTCCCATGGCGATGCCGTCGGCCGCCGGCGGCGCCTCGCCCGCGGCATAGGTGCGATACACCGGAAAATGCACCAAAAGCTCGGTCAGCACCCGGCGGATGGCGGGGGGCGCCCAGTCCCGCGTGGCCAGGTCCGCGCCGGCAATGCGATGCAGCACGCGCACCAGCGCTTCGCACTCCCCGGCGAAATTCTGCGCCGCCAGTTTGCGCCGCACCTCCAGCACCAGCGCGCGGAAATCGCGCGTCTCTCCCGAAACGGCCTGCCATTGCGCTGTCAACGGAATCTCGCCGTCCGGCGCATGCAGCAGCGCGCCGGCATCGTTCATGAAGTCGTAGCCGGTCGTGCCGTGCACGCGCCAGCCCGCGGGCAAGGGCTCGTCGTCGGCAAGGATTTTCTCGACCACGATGTAGGGGACGTCCTGCGGGCATTCGGACGGCCGCTGCGCATTGAGTTCGCCGAGATTTTCGCGCAGGTAGCGGCAATAGCCGGCCGGGTCGGCCAGGCCATCGATATGATCCACGCGCACGCCGTCGATCAGGCCCTCGGCGTACAGGCGGAAGATCAGCGCGTGCGTGGCCTGGCGCACCTCCTCGCGCTCCACCCGCACGCCGACCAGGTCGCTCACCTCGAAAAAACGGCGCCAGTTGATGGCCTCGGCCGCGGTGCGCCACCACGCCAGCCGGTAGTGCTGGCGCTCGAGCAGAGCATGCAGGCGCGCCCTGCCCGCCTCGGTCGAGGCGTCGTAGGCGCCGGGCGGCTGGGCGGCGATCTCGTCCCGGCACTCGGGCGCGACCGGAAAACGCGCGCCGCAGTAGGCGACAAACCAATCGTCCCCGCGTTCCTCGCGCTGCAGCGACAACTCGCCAGCCGCCAGGACCTGTCCGTACGGTTCGCCCAGAAAGGGAGCGAGCAGCTTGCCGCGCAGCGCCGGTTCCTCCGGCTCCCAATCGATGTCGAAATATTCGGCGTACGGGCTGTCCCGGCCTTCTCGCAGCACGCTCCACCACCAGGCATTGTGGCTGCTCGCGCCCATGTGGTTGGGCACGATGTCCACCACCAGCCCCATGCCCAGGGCGCGCAGGCGCGCCGCCAGCTGGCGCAGGCCGGGCTCGCCGCCCAGTTCCGGATTGACGGCGCGATAGTCAACGGTGTCGTAGCCGTGCTCGGACCCGGGGCGCGCGCAGGTCACGGGGGAAAGGTAGACGTGGCTGATGCCCAGCGCATGGAAGTAGTCGGCTTGCGCGGCGGCATCGTCGAATGTGAAACCGGCATGCAGCTGCAGCCGCACCGTGGCGCGCGGCACGCCGGAGGCCGGCGCGGCGTTTCCGGCATGGGCGGCCGGCGCGGCGCGGCGCTTGGACTTAGCGCTCATGGATTCCCCTGGTGTGCGCCAGCACGTCCGCGCGCTCGGCCACGTGGGCGTCGTCGAAGCAGGCCCCGACACTGCCCGGCATGCGCCGGCGCCAGTTCGGATGCGTATCAACCGTGCCGGGCAGGTTGGGCTGTTCCTGCTGTCCTTGCATGTCTTCCAGCGGCACGAGCAGCAGGGGCGCGGGCGTCCGGGCCAGAAAACCCAGCACCGACGCCACGGGCGCCTGTTCCGGCTCGGGTTCGTCCGCCGGCGCGACGCCGGCTTGCCCGAGGTCGTGCCACAGCCGGGCGCGGTCGAGCGCGCGCTCGGCCTGCTCCGCCGCGCGGCTGCTGCCTTCGGCAAGCAGGCCCAGCCGTTCGCGCCAGGCGATGTCCCGCCCTTCCCACCAGCCCGCCACGGTGGGCAGGTCGTGCGTGGTGGTCGTGGCCAGCGCCTGGGCGGACCAGTCGCGCGGCGCCCGGAACGGCGCGCCCGGCCAGTTGCCCTCGCGCGTGAACCAGAGCACGTCTATGCCCAGCATGCCGGCCTGCGCGATCCGGTCGTTGAAGCCCTCGGGCACGGTGCCCAGGTTCTCGCCGATGACGATGGTGCGATAGCGCCAGGACTCCAGCGCGATCAGCCTCATCATGTCGGTGAACGGATAGCGGACATACGCGCCTTCGGACGGCGCGGCGCCGTGCGGCACCAGCCACATCCGCGCCAGCCCCAGCGCATGGTCGATGCGCACGCCGCCGGCATGGGCCAGGCTGGCGCGCAGCATTTCGATGAAGGCGCGATAGCCCTGGGCGCGCAGCGCGTGCGGCGAAAACGCGGTCAGCCCCCAGGCCTGGCCCTTGGGATTGTAGATATCGGGCGGAGCGCCCGGCGAGAGACTGGCGAGCACCTCCTGCTGCCGGGTCCACGCGTGGCTGCCGGCCGGATCGGTGCCGACCGCCAGATCGGCGATCAGGCCGATGGGCATGCCGGCGGCGCGGGCGGCGGACTGGGCGCCGGCCAGCCCGCGCGCGGCCAGCCATTGCAGGAAGATGTGAAAGCCCACTTCGCGGGCATGCTGCTGCGCGAACCGTTCGACCTCGGGGCCGTCCGGCGTGCGCAGCGAGACCGGCCAATGCTGCCAGCCGGATTGCTCGCCGGTGAGCGCCACCCGCCAGGCATGGACGGCCTCGTAGCGCGCGTGCGCCTGCAGCGCCGCGCCTCCGGCCCGGACGAAGGCATCGTGGTCCTGCACCTCGGCAGCGCCGGCATTGCCGGGAAACCCGTCGTACAAGGCGCGCAGCACCGCGAGCTTGGCGCGTCCCGCGCGCGGCCAGTCGATCAGGTCCAGGGATTCCAGCTCCGCCAGCTCGGCGGCCAGGCCGCCGGCCGCGACCGCCGCGAGCGCCTGCGCACCGAACACGTCGGAGGGATCCACGTGCAGCACGTTCAGGAACAGGCGGCTGGACGGCGCATAGGGACTATAGCGGCGGGGATCGGCGGAGAACATCGCGTGCACCGGACTGACCGCCACGGCGGCGGCGCCCCGGGCGGCGGCCGACTCGGCGAGATGCCGCAAAGCGGTAAAATCGCCGAACCCGGCGCTGCCCGCCTCGACCGCGTGCAGCGGATCGCGCCGCAGGCTGTAGAGCTGCACCCCCAGCCCCCAGGCACGCGCGTGCTCGCGGTGCAGCGCGTCCCCGACCGAGAAGCAGCGCGTAGGCGCGACCGCGAGGGTGCAGGCCGCGTCGCCCAGCAGCAAGGTGTGATAGCCGGGGCGGTCGACGGCCGGCAGGACGACCTGCCCCGGGCTGCAGCGCCGGGCGATGCCGTCCAGGTGGCCGCCGTCCTCGTACAGCACGCGGCAGGCCACCTGGACGGCATCGCCCGCGCACGGCACGGTCGCCGGTTCGCCCTGCTGCGCGGTGTACAAAGGCGCCGCCGCGCCCTGCTCCCTGAGCATTCCCTCCATGCAGCCGGGCACATCGGCATCGATGCAAAGCTCGGCCAGGATGGTCCGCAGCACATCGGGCCCGACCACTTGCTCCCGACCCATGGCGTCGCGCCAGTGGACGCAGATGCCGGCCGATTCGGCCAGTTTCGCCAGATCGTGGTCGGACAGGCTCATGATGCCCCCTCCTCTATCCAGGCCAGCGTGCAAACCGCCGCCAGGCTGCCCTGCTCCAACTCTCCCGCCGCGCCGGCGCGGCTCTCGAACAACAGGCCGGCCGCGTCGGCCGGCGTCGGAGCCGGCACCGCGGCATCGCCGAAATTCGCATACAGGGCCAGCAGCCTGCCGTCGCCCAAACTCCAGCGCGCCCAGACCGCCTGCTCGCCCAGGGCCTGGGCGCCGATCGCCCGCGCGGCGTCCAGGCTGGGCACGAGCGCGTCGCGCCGGCAACGCAGCAGTGTGCCGTAGTAATCCGGCCAGTCCTGCGCAGCGCCGCGGTCGAGCAGTCCGTGCCGCGAGGCTTCGAAAGTGGCAGCCTCGTTGGGATCGGGAATGGCGGCGCGCGCAGCCTCGTCGGCGAATTCGGCAAAGCCGGCGAATTCGCGCCGCCGCCCTTCCCGGACTGCCTGTGCCAGTTCCGGTCCATGGCTGGTGAAATACAGGAACGGCGCTTCCACGCCGTATTCCTCGCCCATGAAGATCAGCGGGATCTGCGGCGCGAGCAGCACCAAGGCCACCGCCGCGCGCAAGACCTCGGTGCGCCCCTGCGCGCGCAACAGGGCCAGCAGGCGCTCGCCGCGCGCGCGGTTGCCGATCTGGTCGTGGTTCTGCAGGAACAATACGAAACTGGTCGGCGGCAGGTGCGCCGAGGGCCGGCCGCGCGGCACGCCGCCGCGGTGCGCCGAGCACTCGCCCTGGTAGGCAAAGCCCTGGGCCAGGCAGCGCGCCAGCAGCGCCGCCGGCTGTTCGTCGTAGTCGCCGTAGTAGCCTTGATTCTCGCCCGTCAGCAGGCGGTGCAGCACGTGGTGGCCGTCGTCGTTCCACTGCGCGTCGAACTCGTGCTCCAGCAGGACGACCGCATTGTCGTCGTGTTCGAGCACGAGGTGCACGTGGCGCTGCCGGTCGGTCGCCTGGCGCAGCACGTGCGCCATCTCCTCCAGCCAGTCCTGCTCGGCGATGGCGTGCGCCGCATCGAAGCGCAGTCCGTCGAAGCGGTAGTCGCGCAGCCAGTACGCCGCATTGCCGGTGAAGAAGTCGCGCACCTGCGCACGCCGGAAATCGATCGCCGGCCCCCAAGGCGTGTGCATGTCTTCGCGGAAAAAGGCCGGCGCGTACGCATGCAGGTAGTTGCCGTCGGGGCCGAAATGGTTGTAGACCACGTCGAGGAATACCATCAGCCCCAGTCCGTGGGCCTCGTCGACCAGCGCCTTGAGTTGTTCCGGCGTCCCGTAGGCGCGGTCGGGCGCATAGGGCAGCACGCCGTCGTAGCCCCAGTTGCGCGCGCCGGGAAAATCGGCAACCGGCATCAACTCCACGGCGGTGATTCCCAGCTTGGCCAGCCGCGGCAATTGCGCGCGCACGCCGTCGAAGCCGCCGAACGCGCCCACGTGCAATTCGTAGATGACCGCTTCGCTCCAGGGCCGGCCGCGCCAGCGCGTTTGGCGCCAGCGGTAGGCTGCCGGATCCACCACCACGCTGGCATCGTGCACGTCGCCATCCTGCATGCGCGAGGCCGGATCCGGCACGGACTGGCCGCTGCCCAGGCCATAGCGGTAACGGGTGCCGGCGCCGCAATCGACCTGCACCTCGAACCAGCCGTCGGGCCCCGCCTGCATGGGAACCCGGCGCGCGCCGGGGCGGTCCGGCTCGATCTCGACGGCGACGCTGTCCTGCGCCGGCGCCCATAGCCGGAACCGCGTTCGGCCAGGGGCGAGCAGGCAGGCGCCGAACCGGTCGGGAATGGATGCGGCGGCCCCGCGCAGCGCAAGGCGCGTGGTTGTTTCGCTCATAAGGCCAACCTTCTGCCCAGCAGCACCGTACTGCGCGGCGATAGTTCGATGGACGTCCCCGGCAGGTCGACCTCGGGCGCCCAGGGGCGCGCGCTGTCGGCCAGCAGCCGCCAGTTTCCGCGCGCGGGCGGCAGCGTGAAAGCCACGGCATGCGCATCGCCATTGATCGCCAGCAAGGTGAGATCGATCCGGGCATCCTGCGCGGCCGCGCGCCACAACACCAGCGCACGCCGCTCGGGATCGTTCCAGGCCGGCGCGTGCATGGGCTCGCCGCGTTCGTCGAACCAGGCGATCTCGGGAATGCCGTCGGCCACGCAGCGGCCGTCCTGCAGGAAACGCTCGCTGCGCAGGGAAGCATGCTCCTGGCGCAGCGCCGTCAACCTGGCGACGAAGGCGGTCATGCGCCGGCCTTCTTCCGATTCCGCCATGCTCCAGTGGAGCCAGGACACCTCGTTGTCCTGGCAATAGGCATTGTTGTTGCCGCCCTGGGTCCGGCCGAACTCGTCGCCGCCCAGCATCATGGGCGTGCCATGGGAACAGAACAGCGTCATCAGCATCGCGCGCGCCACCGCCGCGCGCGTCGCGGCGATGCCCGGATCGCCGGTCGGGCCCTCCACGCCCCAGTTGCTGCTGTGGTTGTCGTCCTGGCCGTCGCGGTTGCCCTCGCCATTGGCCTCGTTGTGCTTGCGCGCATAGCCGACCAGGTCGGTCAAGGTGAAGCCATCGTGCGCGGTCACGTAGTTGACCGAGGCCCAGGTGCGGCGATGCCGGCGATTGAACAGGTCGCCCGAGCCCGCCAGCCGTGTCGCCAGCTCCGGCCGCACGCCCGCGTCGCCGCGCCAGAACCGGCGCACCGTGTCGCGATAGCGGTCGTTCCATTCGGCGAACCCCGGCGGATGATGGCCGACGTGATAGCCCTCGGGGCCGATGTCCCAGGGTTCGGAAATCAGCTTCAGGCGCGACAGCAGCGGGTCTTGCAGCAAGGCGTCGAAAAAGCCCGCGCCGGGATCGAAGCCCCCCGCCTCGCGTCCGAGCGTGACGCCCAGGTCGAAGCGGAAACCGTCCACACGGAAATCCTCGGCCCAGTAGCGCAGCGAATCCATCACCATCTGCAGCACCCGCGGATGCGTCAGATCCATCGTGTTGCCGCAGCCGGTGTTATTGACGTAGTGGCGCTCGTCGCCCGGCACGAGCCGGTAGTAGCTGGCATTGTCCAGGCCGCGCCACGATAGCGTGGGTCCGGTATGGTCGCCCTCGCATGTGTGGTTGTAGACCACGTCCAGGATGATCTCGATGCCTGCCGCATGCAGGCTGCGCACCGCCGCGCGGATCTCGTCCAGGCTGTCGCGCGACAGGTAGCCGGGCTCGGGCGCGAAATACGACAGGCTGCTGTAGCCCCAATAGTTCTTCAGCCCGCGTTCGACCAGGAAGCGGTCGTTGATGTGCGCGTTGACGGGCAGCAGTTCCAGCGACGTCACGCCCAGCGACAGCAGATGGTCGATCAGCCTGGGGTCGGCCAGCGCCTGGAACGTGCCGCGTTCGATAGGCCGCGTGTCATCCCTCAGCATGGACAGGCCGCGCACGTGCGCCTCATAGAGGATGGTCTGGCCCCATGGCCACTCGGGACGCTGGTCGCCGTGCCAGAGAAAGGCATCGTCCACCACGACGCACTTGGGCATGGCGGCGGCGCTGTCGTGGCGGTCCATGCCCCGGTCGTCGCGCCGGTAGCCGTGCAGCGCATCGGTCCAGCGCAGGTTGCCCACGAGCTTGCGCGCATACGGATCGAGCAGCAGCTTGTGGGGATTGAAGCGGTGGCCGTGCTGCGGCTCATAGGGGCCATAGGCGCGCAGGCCGTAGACCTGGCCCGGGCCGGCGGCCGGGAGGTAGCCGTGCCAGATCTCGTCGGTGCATTCGGGCAGCGGCATCCGGCGCAGTTCCTTTCGGCCGGATTCGTCGAACAGGCACAGGTCGATGCGGCTCGCGTGGGCGGAGAACACCGCGAAATTCACCCCCATGCCGTCGCAATGCGCCCCCAGCGGGAACGGGCGGCCAGGCAGCAGGCGGTCGGGTATGGCGCCCATGCCTGCTTACTCCCGGGCTTCGAGCAGCAAAGTCGCCAGCGGCGGCAAAGTCAGCGACAGCGCGTGCGGCAGGCCGTGGGCGGGCTCGTCCACGGCCTGCACCGCGCCGCCGTTGCCCATGCCCGAACCGCCGTAGTCGGCGGCATCGGTGTTGAGCCGTTCGCGCCAGAGGCCGCCGCGCGGCACCCCCACCTTATAGCCGGCGAGCGGCGTGGGCGTCATGTTGCAGACGGCGAGCACCCAGTGTTCGCCGTCGGTGCGCAGGTAGGCGAACACGCTGTTGCTCTCGTCGTCGCCCACCACCCAGCGGAAGCCGGATGGCTCGGCGTCGCGCCGATGCAGCGCCGGCAGCGCCGCGTAAGCGTGGTTCAGATCGCGCACCACGCGCTGCACGCCGGCATGCAGCGGATCGGCCAGCAGTTCCCAGTCCAGCTGCCGGTCGTGGTTCCATTCGCGTTCCTGCGCGAATTCCCCGCCCATGAACAGCAGCTTGCTGCCCGGGTGGGTCCACATGAAGCCGAAATAGGCGCGCAGGTTGGCGAAGCGCTGCCAGCGGTCGCCCGGCATCTTGCCGATCAGCGAGCCCTTGCCGTGCACCACTTCGTCGTGCGAAAGCGGCAGCATGAAACGTTCAGTGTAGGCATACACCATGCCGAAGGTCAGGTCGTGGTAATGGTAGCGTCGGAACAGCGGATCGCGCTGCATATAGCGCAATGTGTCGTGCATCCACCCCATGTTCCACTTGCGGTGAAAGCCCAGCCCGCCCTCGGCCACCGGCGCGGTGACTCCAGGCCAGGCGGTGGACTCCTCGGCGATCATCAGCGCGCCGGGAACCCCTCGGCGGACCTGCTCGTTCAACTCGCGCAGGAAATCGATCGCCTCCAGGTTCTCGCGTCCGCCGAGATGGTTGGGCACCCACTCCCCCGGCTTCCTGCTGTAGTCCCGGTAGAGCATGGACGCCACCGCATCCACTCGCAGGCCGTCGATGTGAAAGCGCTCGAGCCAGGCCAGGCCGCTGGCGCGCACGAAGTTGCGCACCTCGTTGCGGCCCAGGTTGTAGATGTAGGTATTCCAGTCCTGGTGAAATCCTTCACGCGGATCCTGGTATTCGTAGAGGGCGGTGCCGTCGAAGCGGGCCAGACCGTGCGGGTCGGTGGGAAAGTGCGCCGGCACCCAATCCAGGATCACGCCCAGGCCGGCGCCGTGGCAGCGATCGACGAAGGCCGCGAAATCGCGGGGCGAGCCGTAGCGCGCGGTGGGCGCGAACAGGCCCAGGGGCTGATAGCCCCACGATCCGCCGAAGGGATGCTCCATGATGGGCAGCAGTTCGAGATGGGTGAAGCCCATCCCGCGGGCATAGGGAATCAGGCGGTCGCCCAGCTCCTCCCAGGTTCCTGCCCGGCCCGCTTCGCCATGCAGCCAGGAGCCGACATGGACCTCGTAGACCGACAGCGGCGCATCGGGCGCATGGCGCGCCGCGCGCCCGGCCATCCATGCGCCGTCGGTCCAGGCGAACGGCTGGGGATCGGCGACGACCGAAGCGGTCGCCGGCGCCAGTTCGGCCTGGCGCGCGCAAGGGTCGGCTTTCTGCGGCAGCAGGCTGCCGTCCGCGCCGATCAATTCGAACTTGTACGCCTGGCCGGGGCGCACGCCCGGCACGAACAATTCCCACACGCCGGCCGCGTAGCGCAGCCGCATGGGATGGCGCCGGCCATCCCATGCATTGAAATCGCCGACCACCGACACGCGCCGGGCATTGGGTGCCCACACTGCGAAACGCACGCCTTCGACGCCGTCCATGCGGACGCAGTGCGCGCCCAGGCATGCGTCGATCTGCTCGTGCGTGCCGCGCGCGATCGCGTCGAGATCCGCATCGCTCAGGATCAGGCCGAAGGCATAGGGATCGGCAGTTTCCTGAAGCGCGGACGGCCATTGGATGCGCAGGCGGTAGTCCGTGGCCGAGACCATGAACGAGGATGCCGCGCCAGCCTGGAACAGGCCGTCATGCACATGCGCCAGCGGCAGCTCCGCGCCCGCCTCGGACACGGCCTGCACGGAAGCGGCGCCCGGCAGGAAGGCGGCGATGCGCCATCCGCCGTCCGCGCGGCGGTGCGGTCCGAGTACGGCGAAGGGATCGGCATGGCGGCCGGCCGCGAGCAGTTCGATATCCGCGGGCGCAACCGGCTCGTCAGGGCTGAGGTCCGTCAATCTCTTCCTTCCTTTGCATGTCCGGGTCGAGCCGGGCGGCCAACGCCGCCAGGCCGCGCAGCGGCACGCCTATCCAGGCCGGGCGGTTGGCGGCCTCGTAAGCCACTTCGTAGGCCGCCTTCTCGATCAGGAACAGCAGGAGCAGCGTCTCTACGTCCGCGGGACTCGCCCAGGGCACGGGCGCCGCGTCCGCGACCTCCTGGTAGGCCTCCAGGAAGGCGCGGCTCGCCTCTTTCCTGAAGCGCTCCAGCAGCAGGCTGCGGCGCTGCGCGAGCGCTTCCCCGGCGGGACCAGCCAGCGGCAGCGTGCCCGCATCGGGCACGGCGGCATCGGGCGCTCGCTGCGCCACCGCGGCGGCATAGTCGAACGAGCGCAGCAGCCCGGCCACGTCGCGCAGCGGATTGCTCTTGCGCCGGCGCTCTTCCATGGTGCGGGCGGGCTCGCCCTCGAAATCGATGATGAAGACGTCGTTCTGCACCACCAGCACCTGGCCCAGATGGAAATCGCCATGGACCCGCGTCAGCCAAGCGCCGTCCAGGCGGGCGCCCAGTTGCCGGAGCGCCGCATCCAGGTGCTCGCGGTGCGCCAGCAGCAAGCCGGCCTCGGGCGCAAGCTCTCCCCAGTCCTGCCGGGCGGCGAGGATGGCCATGGCGCGGTCCAGGCTCTGTCGGGCATCGTCCGCCCACTGCGCGACGTCCGCCGGGCCGGCCGCCACCGGCGCAAAGGCCGGATCCTCGCTGGGCTGAGCCAGCGTCGCGTGCAACTCGCCCAGGCGCCGGCCCATGGCCGATGCCAGCGCCGCATAGCCGCGCAATTCCTGCCGGTATTCCTCGTCGCTTTCGTCGACCAGCGCGGCATCGTCCAGCGTGCGCCGCAGATAATCCAGCGTCCAGTTCCATGCATCGCCCTGGTTGCCGACGTACTGCTGCACCAGCATCAGCGTGTGGGGCGTACCCTCCTCGTCCACCCGCACCACTTCGCCCAGCAGCGCAGCGGCATTGCGATAGCCCATCCGCGTCAGGTAGCGAGTCATCTCGCCTTCCGGATGGACGCCGGCGGTCACCCGCCGCACGATCTTCAGGACGGCCTGGTTGCCGATGACCAGCGAACTGTTCGACTGCTCGGCGGAGAGCCAATCGATGGCGCTCGGGTCGACGGTCACGTCGGCCAGTCCCGCCTCGGGCAGGAAGCGGATGCGCGCCGTGCCGCCATCGTCGCCTGCGCTGCGCGATTCCAGCTCCACGCCCTGCCGCAGGCTGTCCATCACCGCGACCGCAAAGCCGGGCAGGCTGAACGCATCGGTGACCATGCCCACCTGGGCGCCGCGCCGCACGCGCGCCAGCGCCAATTGCTGCTGCAGCAGCGGCAGCGTCTCTTCCCAGATCAGGCCCAGCGGCACGACGTAGCGCTCGCGCCGGTCGCCCAGGTCGGCTTCCACTTCCGCCAGATAGAGTTCCTCCTGCGCGGGCAGGCGCACGCCATAGGCCACGCGGCCGGCGCCGATGCGCTCGTTCTTGGAGGCGAACCAGCGGCGCAGGGACAGATACTCGGGCAACACTGCGTGCTCCAGCGTCCGGCGCGACTCCATCGTCAGCTCGTAGCCGGTCTTGCCGCGCAGCACCAGGGTGCGGAATTCGTGCAGCTGGTCGGCGGTGGCCAGGTGCCAGCTCGGCGGCGCGGCGCTGGCGCTCAGCTCGAACCAATAGAAGCCGTAGGGCGGCAGGGTCAACAGGTAGGTCAGACGCCCGATGGCCGGAAACGAGGTGCCCCCCATCAGCTCGACCGGCACGCGGCCCTCGAATTCGGCCAGGTCGAGCTCGACCGCCTGGGGCGTATGCGAGAGATTGGCCACACACAGGATGGCGACGCTTTCGTGCTCGCGCAGATAGGCGAGGATCTTGCGGTTGCCCGGGTGGAGAAAACGCAGCGCTCCACGCCCGAACACACGGTACTGGCGCCGCTTGGCGAGCATGCGGCGCGTCCAGTTCAGCAGCGAGTGGGCATCGCCCGCCTGCGCTTCGACGTTGACGGCCTCGTAGCCGTACAGCGTCCCCATCAACGGCGGCAGCACCAGTCTTTCGGGGTCGGCGCGCGAGAACCCGCCGTTGCGGTCCGGCGACCATTGCATCGGCGTGCGCACGCCATCACGGTCCCCCAGGTGGAAGTTGTCGCCCATGCCGATTTCGTCACCGTAATAGATCACCGGCGTGCCGGGCATGGTCAGCAGCAGGCTGTTCATCAGCTCGATGCGCCGACGGTCGTGCTCGAGCAGGGGCGACAGGCGCCGCCTTATGCCCAGGTTGATGCGCGCGCGCCTGTCGGCCGCATAGACTTCCCACAGGTAGTCGCGCTCGCTGCTGGTGACCATTTCCAGCGTCAGTTCGTCGTGGTTGCGCAGGAAGATGGCCCACTGGCAGTCGGCCGGAATGTCCGGCGTCTGCTGCATGATGTCGGTGATGGGAAAGCGGTCTTCCCGCGCGATGGACATGTACATGCGCGGCATCAGCGGGAAGTGGAACGACATGTGGCACTCGTCGCCCTGGCCGAAGTATTCCTGGGCATCCTCGGGCCACTGGTTGGCCTCGGCCAGCAGCATCCTGTCGCTGTAGGAGGTGTTCAGGTCCTCGCGTATGCGCTTGAGTATCTGATGCGTCTCGGGCAGGTTCTCGTTGTTCGTTCCTTCGCGCTCGATCAGGTAGGGCACGGCGTCCAGCCGCAGGCCGTCCACGCCCAGGTCGAGCCAGAAGTGCATGACGCTCAGCACGGCCTTGAGCACGCGCGGATTGTCGTAGTTCAGGTCGGGCTGGTGCGAATAGAAGCGATGCCAGAAATACGCGCCCGCCACCGGATCCCAGGTCCAGTTCGATTTCTCGGTATCGAGGAAGATGATGCGCGTGCCGGCATAGGCCTGGTCGGTATCCGACCATACGTAGAAATTGCGCGCAGCCGAACCGGGCTTGGCATGGCGCGCGCGCTGGAACCACGGGTGCTGGTCGGAGGTGTGGTTGACCACCAGTTCGGTGATCACGCGCATGCCGCGTTCGTGCGCGGCAGCGATGAAGCGCTTGACGTCGGAGAGGTCGCCGTAGTCGGGATGCACGCCGCGATACTCGGCGATGTCGTAGCCGTCGTCGCGGCGCGGCGACGGATAGAAAGGCAGGAGCCAGATGGTGTCCACGCCCAGTTCGGCGATGTAGTCCAGCTTGGCCATCAGGCCGGGGAAGTCGCCCACGCCGTCGTTGTTGGCGTCGAAGAAAGACTTCACATGGAGCTGATAGATCACCGCATCCTTGTACCAGAGCGGATCGCCCCGGTTCACCGCCTTCGCAGAGGTCTCTCGCTTGCCGTTCATGCTTCCTCGCTTGCCATCAGCCCTTCCGGCCGATTCGCCATATCGCATAGGGACCGTGGGGCTCCAGCCATACGTATTGCATCTTGCCGTGCCAGTCGAAGCGGTAGCCGTGCAGCAGGTCTTCGGCATGCAGGCTGCCGTCGTCGGGCAGGCCGAACGTCCACAGCGGCAATTCGACGTGGGCCCCCTGTCCGCCATGGGGATCCAGGCTCACCACCACCAGGACCACGTTGTCGTGCTCGGGCGTCGACCGGGTGTAGGCCAGCACCTGGTCATTATCCGTGTTGAGGAAATCGATGCCTGTATGGATGTGCAACGCCGGATTGTCGCGGCGGATGCCGTTCAGCGCGGCCACCTCGGCCACGATGTTGCCGGGCCGCTGCCAGTCCCAGGCGCGGATCTCGTACTTCTCGGAATCGAGGTATTCCTCCTTGCCCGGCACCGGCGCGGCCTCGCACAGCTCGAAACCGCTGTACACGCCCCACGACCCCGCCATCGTGGCGGCCAGCGCGGCCCGGATCAAGAAGCCCGCGCGCCCCGAGACCTGCAGAAAGCGCGGATTGATGTCCGGCGTGTTGACGAAGAAATTCGGCCGGAACAGGTCCGAGACCGGCGGCCGGGAAATTTCCTCAAGGTACTCGGTCAGTTCCCGCTTGTGTTCGCGCCAGGTGAAATAGGTATAAGACTGCGAGAATCCCAGCTTGGCGAGCCGATACATCATCTTGGGCCGCGTGAAGGCTTCCGACAGGAACACCGCGTCCGGATGGCGCGCATGCACCTGCGCGATCAGCCATTCCCAGAACGGCAGCGGCTTGGTATGGGGATTGTCCACCCGGAAGATGCGCACGCCCTCCCTGGCCCAGAACAGCACCACGTCGAGCAGCGCCAGCCACAGGCCGGGCGCGGCATCGCGGCCGCGCGCGTAGAAGTCGACGTTGACGATGTCTTCGTATTTCTTGGGAGGATTCTCGGCATAGCGCAGCGAGCCGTCGGCGCGCCAGGCGAACCAGTCCGGATGCTCGGCCAGCCAGGGATGGTCGGGCGAACACTGGATGGCGAAATCGAGCGCGATCTCCAGGCCCTGCCGCCCCGCCGCCTCCACCAGCGCACGGAAATCCTCCAGCGTGCCCAGCTCGGGATGGATGGCGTCATGGCCGCCCGCCTCCGAGCCTATCGCGTAGGGACTGCCCGGATCGTCGGGGCCCGCGGCGAGACTATTGTTGCGGCCCTTGCGGTTCTTGCGGCCGATGGGATGGATGGGCGGGAAATACAGCACGTCGAATCCCATCGCGCGCACCGCGGGCAGGCGCGCGATCACGTCCGCGAACGTACCGTGGCGCTGCGCATCGCCGCTCTGCGACCGCGGAAAGAGTTCGTACCAGCTGGAGAACTGCGCTTTGCGGCGCTCCACGCGCACCGGCATCTCGGCCGAGCATGCGCAGAACTCGCGCGGATCCAGCGCGCGCATCAAGACCTCGGCCTCGGGCGAGAACAGCCACGCCAGCAGGCCGGCCGACTGCAACGCCGGCAACTGCGCGAGCGCTTCGCGGGCATCGCCGCGAATCTGCGGATCGGCATGGGTGCCGCCGCCTTCCAGGACGCGGCCCACCCAGGCGCGGACCTCTTCGAGTTCTACCGCCACGTCCTGGCCGGCGCCGCTCTTCTTGCGCAATTCATCGGTAAAGGTGGCGTAGGTATCGCGCCACGCCTGTACCGCGTAATACCCCATGCCCACGCGCTGCGGCCGGCAGACACCTTCCCAGCGGTCATTGCCGGCAGGCGCCATCGGCACGCGGCTCCACGATTCTTCATCGGCCGAGCGCCACAACAAGGAGGCGGCCAGTTTGTCGTGGCCGTCCATGAAGATGTCGGCCTGCACGCGCAAGGCCTCGCCGGGGGTCCGCTTGACCGCGAACCGGCCGCCGTCCAGGACGGGACCCACCGATTCGATCGCCACGCGCGGCGCCGCCAGCGCCGCCGTCAGCGACTTGCGCCGCGGCTGTCCCGAGAGCACCGGACGTCCGGACCCCAGTTCGACGATGGCCACGGCGCCGGCCTCCAGCCTGCCGGGCACGCCGCCGGCCGACGCCCGGGCGCGCGAGGGCTGCGCGGCGGCGTCGGGCAGCCGCGACTGGATCACGGCCCAATCGACCGGCGCCGCCGCCGTCAGGTTGGCGTTGAGCAGCAGCAGGTGGTTGCGCCGGCCGCGCCCCTGCCCGGCCGACCGGAGCAGCGCGGCCACCTCGCCGTAGCCGCCGCTCAGGGGCAGCAACTCGAGCGGACCGGCCGGCTGGCGGGCCAGCCACCGGTTGGCGGCCCGGATCGCTTCGCCCAGATCCAGCGGCTCGAGTCCGGACCGGCCGTCCAGGCCCTGGCGTTCGAAATCCATGGGAACCAGCCAGCCCGCCCCGCATGCCGCCGCGGCCCAGAGCGCGCGCAGGGCCGCCCGGCCCCGTATCGCGGCATCGGGCACCCCGACCCCAGCCGACCCTTGTCCGTATGGGTCGGCGGGAAAAGCCAGAACCGCGCCCGCCTGCTCCAGCGCGCGCCATTCTTCGAGCAGCCAGGCATCCCGGAAATCCCACCAGGCCAGCGACGAAAATACGTAATCGCATCCCAGGCCGCGCAGGGCGCGCACGGTTTCCCGCGAGACCCCGGGCGTCCAGGCCAGCAGGTCCGGCCCCGTATCGCCCTGCCGCAATGCCGACACGCCGGCGCGCAGCCGCTCGAACGGCACTGCCTGCAATCCACGCAGCAGGAAACCGTCGACGCCCTGGCGATGCCAGGCCGCCGCGGATTCCGCCCAGGCTCGCGCGGCGCTGCTTGCCGCCGCCTCGGTTTCCGCCAGGCTCAGGCTGCGCGGATCGAGCACGCGAACGGGATCGGGCGCCGGCGCCTGCCCCTCCAGCATGCAGTCCACGTATAGCCCCAGGCGGCAGCCACGCGCCGCCTCGGCGAGCGCGGGCACCGCCGCGCCGATTTCCGCCAAGGCTGCAGCCTCGACCAATACGTGTCCGAAACCCAGTTGCGAGGCACGCCCGAGCGCGTCCAGCCAAGTCTCCGCCAGTTTTCCATCGGGCCCGAGCACGGGCCCGAGCACGGCGGCGCGTAACTGGTAGATACGGGGAGCTAGCGGGCCGCGTTCCGTCATCAGGCCAGCTTCCTCGCTTCGTGCAGGGTCGTGGGCAGCGTGGGCTCCATCCTGGGCGCGACCATGGGCGCGCCCACCGGCGCCACGGGAGCAAGCGTGCGGTACAGCTCGACGTATTGGGCCGCCGAGGCCTCCCAGCCGAAATGCGTGGTCATGCCGTTCTTCTGCATCGCCGTCCAGCGCTGCGGCTGCGCGAATTCGGCCAGCGCGCGCTCGACCGCGCGGCGCATGGCTTCGGGCGTCTCGCCGTCGAACAGGATGCCGGTCGCCTGTCCCAGGTCCGCCCCGCCTTCTTCGGCCATTCCGCGGATGGTATCGGCCAACCCGCCCACGCGCGAAGCGATCGGGATCGTGCCGTACAGCATGGAATAGATCGGCGTCAGGCCAAAGGGCTCGAAGCGGCTGCCGTGCAGCAGCATGTCGGCGCCGGCATGCAGCAAATGGGCGCGGCGCTCGTCGTAACCGATATGCACGCCCACGTTGCGCGGATACTGCTCGGCCAGCACGCGCAGTTGCGCCTCGATGGCCGGCTCTCCGCATCCCAGCACGGCGATCTGCAGGCGCGGATGGTCCGCCAGCAGCATGGGCAGGACGCGCACGGCGAGGTCGGCCATTTTCTGGGCGGTCAGGCGGCTGCCCATCGCCAGCAGCGGCGACTCGGGATCGGTCGGCAGGCCGAAGGCCTGCTGCATTTCCAGCTTGTTGCGGATCTTCCCGCGCATGTCGAGCGCCGAAAAATGCTCGGGCAGGAACGGGTCGGTTGCGGGATCCCAGACTTCGGTATCGACGCCGTTGGGAATGGCGTGCAGGTCGTGCGCGCGCTGGGACAGCACGCCCTCGAGGCCGTTGCCGAACTGCGGCGTCAGGATCTCGCGCGCATACGTGCTGCTGACTGTGGTGATGCGGTCGGCGTACATCAGGCCGGCCTTCATGAAACTCAGACGGCCCCAGAACTCCACGCCGCCCATGCCCCGGTAGCCTTGTGGAATGTGGAGCGCGTCCGCCAACTCCATCGGGAAGTTGCCCTGGAATGCCAGGTTGTGGATGGTCAGGACCGACTTGGGCCGCCTGGCGCCGGCGGCATGCAGGTACAGCGGCGTCAGCGCAGCGTGCCAGTCCTGGGCGTGCACGACGTGCGGAACGCGGATCGGCGTATCGCCCACCGAGATGCGCATCGCCGCTTGGGCGAGCGCAGCGAAACGCACGCCGTTGTCGTGGAACTCCCGGCCCGCGGCGTCCAGGTAGAGGCTGCCGCCCCGCACGTACATGGCGTCATTGCGCAGCAACAAGACGGGAATCTCGGTATCGGCCACCCAGCCGGCCCATACCGACGCATCGCCTCCTATCAGCCCCGGCAGTTCGGCAACCTTCTTGAGGTCCGAGACGCCGTCCAGCGCGCTTTCATAAGCGGGCATGAACACCGTAGCGTCCACGTTCGCATCGCGCAGGGCGCGCGTCAGCCCGCTCACCGCGTCAGCCAGGCCACCCGTCTTGGCGAGCGGCAGGGCCTCTGAACTTACTAGCATGACTCTGGGCAGCAAGATCGTTCTCCGGCAAAGACCTTCCCTCGCACAATGCGCCGGGCAGGGATCAAAAGGGGTTCCAAAGTGTTCACAGCAGCACTTCCGTCTTCCGCGCCGGCGGGCTCGAGCAGGCCTGCGAGCGGACACGAAAACACATCCTCGCCGAAAAAAATTACCGTGATGGGTAAGATGTACACGTCCGGCGAGTTTTTTTGCGGGCATCGAGGCCCGCGCGGAAGGCAAACGCAATATGCATGCCACGCTGCGCGGCGAGCGAGCGCTCGTCACGGGCCGTAACATCTACCCCGCTTCCCGGGGTTTTCATAGCGAGCGTTGCCATGAATCCGACCGATCCCCACCAGCCCAGCGAGGGCGTGCTCGCCCTGGCCGCCAAGTTGTTCGACCTCGCCCGCCAGGGCAATACCGAGGTGCTGACCGCCTATTTGCAGGCCGGCGCGCCGGCCGATCTGACCAATGAGAAAGGCGACAGCCTGATCATGCTGGCCGCCTATCACGGCCATGTCGATACGGTGCGCGCGCTGCTGGCGCATGGCGCCGATCCCAACCGGGTCAACGACCGCGGCCAGAGTCCGCTTGCGGGTGCGGTATTCAAAGGCAGCAACGATGTGGTGCAGGCGCTGCTCGACGCTGGTGCCAATCCGCAGCTGGGCAGCCCGTCGGCCGTGGAGACCGCCCGCATGTTCGGCCGCTCCGGCCTGATGAATTGAGCTCCGCCGCGCGCCTCAGCCTTGCGCTGGCCGGGGGGTGGCGCGCATCTGCCATAGCAGCGGCAGCAGGGCGATGGCGATGGCCGGGTAGAGCAGCCAGTTGATGGTTTCCCAACCGGCGGCATTGAGCAGCCTGCCCGAAGAAAACGAGGCCAGCGCGACCGAACCGAACACCAGGAAATCGTTGACGGCCTGCACCCGGGTCCGTTCCTCCGGCCGGTAGCAGTCGGTGACCAGCGCGGTGGCGCCGATGAAGCCGAAATTCCAGCCCACGCCGAGGAACACCAGCGATCCCCAGAAGTGCGCCACGCCCAGCCCGGACAAGGCCACCGCGCCGGAAACACCCATCAGCAGCAGGCCGACGATGGTCACGACCTCCTTGCCGTAGCGCGCGATCAGGCGGCCGGTGAAGAAGCTGGGCGCGAACATGGCCAGGACGTGCCACTGGATGCCCAGGGCCGCTTCGCCCACCGTATGTCCGCACGCCACCATGGCGATGGGCGCGGCGGTCATCACGAAGCTCATCATGCCGAACGACACGATCCCGGCTGCAACGGCCACCACGAAGCGCTGCGTCAGCACGATCTCGCGCAGGGGCCGGCCGCCTCCGCGCTCGGCGGCCGGACGCACTGCGCCCCGCATCATGAGCAGCACCGGAATCGCCAGTAGCGCCAGCACGGCCTGGCTGAAGAAACTGCCGGCAAAAGGCACGCCGGCAATGGCGTCGCGCGTCCAGATGACGGTCTGCGGCCCGATGACCGAACCCGCCAGGCCGCCCACCATGACCCAGGAAATCGCGCGGGCGCGGAATTCGGGCGTGGCGCCGTCAGTCGCGCCGAAACGGTAGCTCTGCACGCACGAACCGTACACGCCGGCGATGGCGGTGGCCAGGCAGAACAGCGCGAACAGGCTCCCGGTAATACTGTATGCCGCCAAGCAGCCCGCAACGGCGCCGACCAGCGCACCGACGATGTAGGCCGCGCGCCGCCCCAGGCGGCGCATGAGCATGGCCGCGGGAATGGTGCCCAGCGCCAGGCCGAGGTTGTAGAGGCTGACCGGCAGCGTGGCCAACGCCTTGTCGGTCGCCAGCGCCTGTCCGACCAGGCCGCCGAGGGAAATCACGATGGCCGGATTGGCTCCCCCCAGCGCCTGCGCGCAGCTCAGTACCAGTGCGTTGCGGCGCACGTCGCGCTCGCTCAATGCATCCATCCCTATCCCCGAATTCATGGCGCCCTTATAAGTTTAAGTTATTACGGACGACTGCCCTGGGAGAAAACGGTCTTCTCGGTCGGGGGAAGCGGCGCGGCCACGCGGCTCAATAGACGTCCCGGCGGTACCTGCCTTCTTGCGCAAGCGCATCCAGGCGCTCCCTGCCGAATATCCGTTCCAGTTCGGCGGCCACGCCGGCCGCCATGCCTTGCAGGCTGCCGCACACGTAGATGGCCGCGCCTTGGTCCATCCATTCGCGCAAGTCCTGCTCGGCGCCCGGCAGGCAGTCCTGCACGTAGCGCGGCCAGCCCGGCGCGCGCGAGAAAGCCAGGTCCACGCGCGCCAGCATGCCGCCGCCGCGCCACGCTTCGATCTCTTCGCGGAAGAAATAATCGTGTTCGGGGGTGCGCTCGCCGAACAGCAGCCAGTTGCGGCCGGCGCCGGCCGCGGCGCGGGCCTTCAGGTGGGCGCGCAGCCCCGCCATGCCGGTGCCGTTGCCGATCAGGATGAGCGGCCGGTGCACGGGGGGCGGATGGAAGCCGCCGTTGCTGCGGATCCGCACGGCGATGCCCGCCCCCGGCGCAGCATGACGCGTCAGCCAGCCCGACCCCAGACCCAGCCGCCCGTCGGGATAGCGCATCTGGCGTACCAGCAATTCGATGCGGCCGTCGGCGGGCAGCGATGCGATCGAGTATTCGCGGTGCGGAATAATGGGCAGCGCCTCGGCCAAGGCGGCCGGCGCCAGGCCGCGCAATGCCGCCGCCGAGGCGGGGTCGTGCGGCAGCGAACGCGCCGCCAGCGCCTCGCGCAGCGTCTGCCCGCCGGCGTCGGCGCCGGCGTCCAGGCCCAGGCCGGCCAGCAAGGCATCGACAGCGACGGGATCGTTGCGCGGCCCGATCTCGACGATGTCGCCGGCCTCCCATTCGCAGGCGCCCGCGGCTTCGGGCTCGAGCGCCAGCCAATAGGCCAGCTCGCCCGGGCTGCCTTCGTTCAGGCAGCGCCGTCCGGCCAGCGTCCAGCTGCGGTAGTCCGGCGCGGCCCAATCCTCCATCTCGGCGCTGGCTCCCAGCACCTGCAGATAATGCTGCCAGCGGCGCAGCGCGTCTTCGTCGCCGTCGTCCACCAGCACGGTGTCGAACAGCGGCGCCGCGCCTTGCCGGTGCAGCCAGTTGGCCAGCGCCAGGCCGAACGCGCAGTACTGGCGATAGCTGCTGTCGCCCAGCGCCAGCACGCCGTACTCCAGCCCGGCCAGCGGCAGGTCGGCGGCCAGAGTCTTGCGCGCGAAGGCCGCGACCGGATCGGGCGCATCGCCCTCGCCCGTGGTGCTGACCACGAACAAGGCCTGGCGAAAGCCCTGCAGGGCCGTGCCGCCGAGCTCGCCCAGACTGGCCAGCCGCACCGGCAGGCCGGCCGCCTCGAGCGCCTGCGCGCTGCGGCGCGCGAGCTGCTCGGCGAATCCGGTCTGGCTGGCATAGGCCACCAGCAGGGCGCCCGGTATAGTGGGCGCCACCTGCCCATCCGCGCGCAAGCGCCGCAGATAAATCCACAGGCAGAACACGCCATAGCACGCCACCACCAGCGCCCCGGCCGCTTCACGCTGCGCCGGGAAAGCGCCAGGCATGGCCGCCGCGGCGATCATGGCCGCCAACAGGATAGCCGCCGCCAGGCCGGCGGCGCGGGCGCATGCCGCGCGGGAACGATTCGTCATTGCATCATTGCCGCGAAATTCGGCGTCATCGTTTCCAGGAAACCGTCCGCGGTACGCGCGACGAACAGGGCGGCCAGGCCGCGCCGCTGCGCCCAGGGCAGGCCTTCGTCTAGCCCCAGTACGGTAAGCGCAGTCGCCAGCGCATCGGCCGCCATGCATTCGGGATGCAGAACGGTCACCGAGGCCAGTCCGTTGGCGATCGGCGCGCCGCTGCGCGGATCGATGGTGTGGCTGTATATCCCCTGGCCGTCCGACGCATAGCGCCGGTAGTCGCCCGAGGTGGCCACGGCCAGCCCGTGCAGCGCGACCCGCGTGGGGACGGCCTGGCGCACCCCATGCTCGTGGGCAGGCCGTTCGAGCTCCACCCACCAGGGCTCCATGCCCGGCTTGACGCCATGGCCCACCAGTTCGCCGCCGATCTCGACCAGATAGGCGGGCACGCCGGCGCGCCGCAGGCAGCGCGCCACCGCATCGACCGCATAGCCCTTGGCGATGCCGGACAAGTCCACGTAGGCGCCGCCGGGCTGACGGGCGCGGCGGCCGGCCGCGTCGAGCTCGATCCGCTGCCAGCCGACGCGGCCGCGCACGCGCGCCACGGCCTGCGCATCGGGGCGGCCGTGCTCGCCCTCCGGCCCGAAGCCCCACAGGTTGACCAGCGGCCCCACGGTGGGATCGTAGGCGCCGCCGCTGTCCCGCGCCACCGCCAGCGCCTGTTCCATGACGGTGTACAGCTCCGGCGGCAGCGCGTGCCAGCTTCCCGCCGGCGCCGCGTTGAAGCGGCTCAGGTCGGAGCTTTCCAGCCAGGTACTCATCTGGGAGATGACCCGATCCAGTTCGGCCTGCGCCCGGGCTTCGAGATCAGCCGGCAAGCCGCCGTCGTCGACGAACCGGACCGACCAGGACGTCCCCATGGTCGCGCCGCCCATGGCGAGCACGCGCGCATGCGGCGCATGTTCGCGGATGGCGTCGGGAGAAAGCGCGAGGGGAACGAGGATACGCGTCATGAACGAACGAATCCCCGCGCCTGCGGGCGCGGGGATGGAGGAGAACGGCCCGGGAAAGCGCCTGCCCGCTACTGGGGCAGCACTTCGAAGGTGACGACGTAGCTGGCGCGGCGTTCCTTGGCCTGGGGCAGCGAAGTCTTGTTGTCCTTGGTTTCCGCTTCCATCCAGTACATGCCGGGCGCGGGCCAGGTTACCGAGAACTTGCCGTCGGCGTCGGTCTTGGTGGTGATTTCCTGCAGCTGGTCGCGATAGCGGATGCCGCCCGGCACGATGGAGACTTCGATGCCGGCCGCGGGCTTGCCGTCGAGCAGCAGGCGGAAGCTGGCCGGCTCCTTGGCGAACAAGTCGTTCGGATGGGTGATGGGCGCCAGTTCCATGCCCTTGCCGGTGGTCTTGAGCACGGTGTCGGTCGGCTTGCCGACGGTGACGAAGGTTTCCACGCGGCCGGCGGATTCGGTCACGCGCAGGTCCTGCGCGTCGGCCGGCACTTCCGCGGCGAATTTCTCGGGGGTGCCGCGCCAGCGCTTGGGCTTGCCGCCTTCCTTGTACGAGGCGAACAGGCCGGCGTTGACCACCGCCAGCTTGTAGGTGCCGGTCTGCGTCAGGTGCACGTCGAAGGTGCTGCGGTAGCGGCCGGTGGACTGGTTCTCGGCCTTGGCGGGCTTGCCGTCCGGCGCGGTCACGACCAGGCCGCCCAGTTGCAGCGGGAAGTGTTCGAAATAGAACAAGTCGTTGGAAACGGCGCCATCCACCGTGACCCACGGATCCGCGCCCGACAGCACGGTGGCCGAAGGCAGCATCCACATGCGGTGCGCCTGGGCGGCCAGGGGCAGCGTGCACGCCAGCGCGAGAGCGGCCAATTTCAGCGTTTTCTTCATATTCGTTTTCCTTTGATAGCGGAAAGAGGTCAGGCGGGAATCACGGTTTGAGTTCGACGGCGACGCGGCCCAGCTCATGCTCGCCGCGCGCTTCGGCTTTGTCGCCGGCCTTGGGCGGCCACTGGAAAGGGATGCGCAGCAATTCGCGGCCTCCCACTTCGCGGGCGGCTTCCACCACCAGCTCGTACTTGCCTGCAGCCAGCTTGCCCAACGGGGCCTTGCCTTCGCTGAAGGCGATCTGGTGCTCGCCGACCGGACGCGTCGCGCCGCTCACGCCGTCGACGGGCATGGTCAATTCGCGGCCGCTGCGCCGCCACCATTGGCGCAAGTCCTTGAGCCACTTCTGGCCTTCGTCGTTCTTGAGCTTCATGTCGTACCAGACCGCCAGGTTGGCGGCGACTTTCTGGTCCGGGCCTTCGATCCACACGGCCACGTAGGGCCGATGGTATTCGGCCACGTTCAGGCGCGGAATCTCGATCTTGACGGCCATGTCGGCGGCCTGTGCCTGCCCGACCAGCAGTCCGGTGACGGCCACCGGGATCAACGTGCGCATAACAACCTCTTCAATGGATGAAAACGATAGCCAGGAACAGCGGGACGGCGACGCCCAGCGCCACCATCGGCCAAGTGACGGGCCGGTTGCGCGCATGGATGTGCAGCAGGAAAAAGCCCGTCACGCAAAACACCAGACAGGCTACGGCGAAGATGTCCAGGAACCATTTCCAGGCCTCGCCGGTGTTGCGTCCCTTGTGCAGGTCGTTGAAATAGGAAATCCAGCCGCGGTCGGTGCTTTCATAGCGCACGGCGCCGTCCGGCAATTCGATGCTCACCCAGGCATCCCCCCCCGGGCGCGGCAAGGACACGTAGATTTCGTCGGGCGACCATTCCGCGTCGCGCTCGTCGACCGCGACTGCCAGCTCGCTGCCCAGCCAGGCGCGCAGCTCAGGCGGCAGCGGCGCCTTGTCCCCGCCTCGGTTCCCGGCCAGCGCGCGCGCCAGCGGCTCCGGCAGGACGCCTTCCCTGGCGACGACGCTGGGCTTGGCCTCGATCTGGGCCGCGTGGTTGAGCGTGATGCCGGTGGCGGCGAACAGCAGCATCGCCACCAGGCAGATCGCCGAACTGATCCAGTGCCACTGGTGCAGATGCTTCAACCAGAAAGATCGTCGTTTCTGTTCCTGGAAACGGTCCGGCTGTTTGTCCATAAGGACGGTACGCGGAGTACCGGCGCGAGTGATTGGTCCAGCCTGTAATGATAACAATTCTCAGCCATTCGACCAACACGCCTGCCCAAGCAGCCATTACAATCGATTACGAGACAGCCCCCGGCCCGAGCCGCCGCGGCCGGGAGCAGTACGGATTCCGGCCGCTACGAATCCGCGTCCTCGAGCCGCAGGCCTACCTTCAGGCATACCTGCCAATGCGCGATCTTGCCCTCTTCGATGTGGCCGCGCAGTTGGGTGACCTCGAACCAGGCCAGGTGGCGCATGGTCATGCCGGCCCGCTCGACCGCGTTGCGGATGGCGTCGTCGCTGGACTGGGCTGACGAACCGACCAGTTCGATCTGCTTGTATACGTGTTCCGTCATTTCCATCTCCTGATTGAGTCGCCTCACCGGCAGCAACCGCCATGCCCGATGCATGGTGGCGGCAAAAGAAAACTTACCCAAGCCCACGCGGGGAATCAAGCTATCCTAGGGCCTCTTTCCTTCTGCCGCCCCGCCGTGGATTCAGCCAAATCGCTCTCCTTCACCCTCTGGCTGGTCGCCACGGGCCTGTTCATGCAGACGCTGGATACCACCATCGTCAACACGGCCCTGCCGGCGATGGCGGCGACGCTGGGGGAAAGCCCGCTGCGCATGCAGTCCGTGGTGATCGCCTATGCGCTGACCATGGCGGTGCTGATCCCGGCCTCGGGCTGGATGGCCGACCGCTTCGGCACGCGCAAGGTCTATTTCTCGGCCATCGTGCTGTTCACCATCGGTTCGATCCTGTGCGCCGTCTCGCAGAACCTCGACCAGCTCGTCGCCTCGCGCGTGATCCAGGGAGCGGGCGGCGCCATGCTGATGCCGGTCGGCCGCCTGGCGATCCTGCGCACCTTCCCGCAGGAACGGCTGCTGCCGGCGCTGAGCTTCGTCGCCATTCCGGCCATGATCGGTCCCATGATCGGCCCGGTGCTGGGCGGCTGGCTGGCCGAAACACTGTCCTGGCACTGGGTCTTCCTGATCAACATACCGGTCGGCGCGATCGGCGCCTACGCCACCCACCGCTACATGCCCGACAAGCACGACGACCAGCGCCAGCCTTTCGACGGCGTCGGCTACGGCCTGCTCGCCTTCGGCATGGCGGCCATTTCCCTGGCGCTGGACGGCATGTCGGGGCGCGGCATGGGCCATGCGCCCGCCGTGCTCCTGCTGGTGTTCGGCATCATCGCCGTCGTCAGCTACTGGCTGCGCGCCGCCCGGCATCCGGCGCCGCTGTTCTCGCCCACCCTGTTCCGCATCCACACGTTCACCATCGGCCTGCTCGGCAACCTGTTCGCACGGCTGGGCAGCAGCGGCATGCCCTTTCTGCTGCCGCTGCTGCTGCAGGTCAGCCTGGGCTATTCACCCACCCATTCGGGCATGATGATGCTGCCGGTGGCGGCCGCCGGCATGCTGAGCAAGCGCCTGGCGACCGCGCTGATCACGCACTATGGCTACCGGCGGGTGCTGGTGGTCAACACCGTGCTGGTGGGCCTGACCATCGCCAGCTTCGCGCTGATCGACGCCACCCATCCGGTCTGGGCGCAGGCCCTGCTGATGGCTTTCTTCGGGGCGGTCAACTCGCTGCAGTTCACGGCCATGAACACGCTGACCCTGAAAGACCTCGGCCAGCACGGCGCCAGCAGCGGCAACAGCATCCTGTCGATGATGCAGATGCTGGCAATGAGCCTGAGCGTCACGGTGGCCGGCGGCATCCTGGCGGCCTTCAGCCACCTGGTCGACCACGACAGCGCCTCCGACACGCTGGCGGCCTTCCACGGCACCTTCATCTGCATCGGCCTGCTGACCGCGGCATCGGCGTGGATATTCTGGCAGTTGTCGCCCGACGTCGAGCGCGAATCCAAGAAGGACGATTCGCTCGACCTGGGTTGAGCAGGCCGGCCGGCATCGTCGTATAGAATCGACCCTTTTGCCGGCCTGCCATGTGGTTCAAGAATCTACAGATCTATCGCCTTCCCGCCCCCTGGCCCATGACGCCCGAGCAGCTCGACGAGCTGCTGCGGCCACAGGCCTTCGCGCCGGGCTCCAGCCTTGAGTTGCAGACCCAGGGCTGGGCGCCGCCGCTGGAAAACGGCGACATGCTGGCGCACGGCGTGGGCGGCCAGTTGCTGATCACGCTGCGCACCGAGAAGAAGCTCCTGCCCACCACGGTGATCAACCAGGTCGCCAAGGCCAAGGCGCAGGAAATCGAAGAGCAGCAGGGCTACAAGCCCGGCCGCAAGCAGATGAAGGAGATCAAGGAGAACGTCCGCGAAACCCTGCTGCCGCGCGCCTTCAGCATCCTGCGCGACACCCGCGCCTGGATCGACACGCGCAACGGCTGGTTCTGCGTGGATGCCTCGTCTTCGGCGCGCTGCGACGAAATGCTGCAATTGCTCAACCGCGCCATCGACAAGTTCCCGCTGGCCAACCTGCACGTGCAGATGTCGCCTGCGGCGGCGATGACGGACTGGCTGGCCGGCGGGGAGGCGCCCGCCAATTTCACCATCGACCAGGACACCGAACTGCGCTCGACCGGCGAAGGCCGGGCCACCGTGCGCTACGTGCGCCAGTCGGTGGACGCCGACGACGTACGGCGCCACATCGAGTCGGGCAAGCAGTGTACGCGCCTGGCCATGACCTGGGCCGACCGCGTCTCGTTCGTGCTGTCCGAGTCGCTCGCCATCAAGCGCATCGCGCCGCTGGACGTGCTCAAGGAAAACGCCGACGCGCTGGCGCGGGACGATGCCGAGCGCTTCGATGCCGACTTCGCGCTGATGTCCGGCGAACTGGCCAAGCTCATCGACGACGTGCTCCAGGCCCTGGGCGGCGAAAAGCGCGACTGAGCGCTCCTGGCCGGGCCTAGCGCGCCGCGGCGCGCGCGCTCCACACCGCCACGGCGGGTATCAGCGCGAAGCTGCCGAACAACCACACCGCGGCCGAACGGGCGCCTTCGACGCCGCCCGGCTCGGCCAGGCCGGCCGCATTGGCCACCATGCCCGCGATCGCCGCGCCCAGGGCGATCGCATAGAGCTGCACGGTCGTCACCGAGCCCGAGGCGAGGTTTTCCTGCCCCGCCGGGGCCGAGCGGAACACCCGCGTCACCATGTGCGACCAGCACATGCCTATGCCGAAGCCCACGCCCGTCAGCGCCAGGACCAGCGCGGCCGCCGCGGGCCAGCCCTTGCCGCCGGTGTACGGAACCAGCACGGCCAGGGCCGCCAGCGCCACCGCCGTCACGATGGGCCCGCCGCGCACCAGCCGCGCCGCCGAAGCCCCGGTGCGCCCCGCATACATCAGCGCGGCAAGCGTCCAGCCCCCCGCCATGACCGCGGTCAGGTAGCCGGCAGCCAGCGGCGCATACGCGTGCAGCACCTGCAGGAAATACGGCACGTAGATCTCGCTGGTGAGTCCGATGACCAGCAGCGCCATGGTCAGGTAATTGGCGCCCAGCACCGCGCGCGCCGAATAGGCGCCGGCGGGCAGCAGCGGCGCCGAGGCGTCCCGGTCCAGGCGCGCCATGGCCCAGGCGAGCGCCAGTCCCGCCGCCACGCCCGCGCCGTTCCACCACAGCTCGTGCGAGAGCCCGCCCACCGAGATCGCCAGCACCGAACCGGCCAGCAGCAGGAGCTTGCCCCAAGGGATGCGGCCGCCCGAAGCCGAGGCCGGCGCGCCCGCGGGCACCAGGCGCCCGACCAGCCAGGCGAGCACGGCGGCCAGCGGCAGCAGCGACAGGAAAGCCGGCCGCCACCATCCCATGCTGGCGAACCAGCCGCCCAGCGCCGGGCCGGACAAGGTGGCCACGCCCCACATGGCCGACACGAAAGCCAGCGCCCGCGCCCACAGGCGCGGCTCGTAAACCATCCTGATCAGCGCGTAGGACAGGGCCAGCAGCACCCCGCCGCCCAGCCCCTGCACCGTCCTCCCCGCCAGCAGCCAGGCCATGGCCGGCGCGCTGGCGCATCCTACCGATCCCGCGCAGAACAGCGCCAGGCCGGCCAGATAGGCGCGCCGCGGCCCCATCCGCTCGATCAGCCGATAGGACGCGGCCGACCCGAGTATCGACGCCACCACGAACAGCGTCGTACTCCACGCGTAATACGACAGCCCGCCTATGCTGCGCACCACGCTGGGCATGATGGTGGTGACCACGTAGACGTTGATGGCGTGCAGCGCCACGCCGCCGCCCAGTGCCAGCGAGCGCAGCGCGTTGCGGCCGGTGATCAGTTCGAAGGCGGAGGAAGTATCTTGGACGCCAGCCATGGAGGTTCCCTGAATCCGGCTCAGCGCGCGGCGACCGGGCGGGCCGGATCGTACGGACGCACCGGCAGTCCATGGCCTACGGGCAGCACCTCGGAGAATTCCAGGCCCACGCCTTCGTGCACTTCGCGGAAGGTATTGGCCCCGTACAGGTTCTTGCCCTGCAGGTAGTGCACGCCCTCGATGGCGGCGAGGGAACGGATGTCGCTGCCCAGTTGCCTGGCCAGCCAGCGTCCCATTTCATAGTGGCTTACCCAGCGCTCGCCGGAGGGCCAGGCCGGCGCCGCGGCGCCGGCGTCGCGGCTCCAGGCGAGCACGGGCACGTCGGCCACCTCGGGTTCGAGCACGTTGTGCCCCCACAGCCCGTTGCTGCCGAGCAACTGGCCATGGTCGCCGGTGACGACCAGGTGGCGTGGGCCGGACAAGCGGTCGAACTCCCCCATCATGCGGTCCAGCAGCGTATCCAGATAGAGCACGGCGTTGTCGTAGGCGTTGCGCATGCGCTCGGCGCGCGGCAATTCGCGCCCGTCGGGCCAGCGCGCGAAATGCTGGCGCGCGTGCGCATAATTGGCTTCGTAGGGAGCATGGACCGAGCGCAGCAAGACCACCACGAAAGTCTTGTCCGGCCAGGCCTGCTCGCGCATTAGCGACAGCACGGCGTCGTCGCCCTCGCGCAGGAAGCGCTCGGGCTCATCCTCGCGGGTGACCGAGACGTCGACGTAGCGGCTGCCGACGTCATTGAGCAGCTTGGATTCCTGCGAGGAAATCCAGTAGGTCGTGAAGCCCGCCTCCTTGGCCAGCCTGAAGAGATTGGTGGCGTTGCCGCGTATCTGCGACAACTGGCCGGGCTCGCGCACGGCATTGAGAATCAGCGGCATGCTGGCAGCGGTGGAAACGGCCGCCGCCACGCCATGCCTGGCCACCAGTCCCTGCTCCATGCGCCGCGCCAGGCGCGGCGTGGTGTCGCGCCCGTAGTCCAGGACGCCCAGGTGCCCGGCGCGCAGCGAATCGGCCACGAACAGCCAGACGTGCCGGGCGTCCGACGGAAACGGCGTGACCACGGGCGCGGGCACGTCCACCGTGGGAATCTTCTGCACGCCGCCGTGCAGCACGTTGTGCACGAGATAGAAACTGAAAGTATTGAGCGAGTTGTGCAGGCCGCTGCGCGTCGGGCCGGGCAGGAAAGCGTTCAGGTCCCGGTAGGAGGCGCGATAGGGCTTGGACAGCAGCCCGGCGGCCACCAGCATCACGCCCAGGGCGCGCTGCCAGCGCCGCACGTCCCGGCGCATATGGGCCATGAAGAGGCACCATGCGGCCAGGTAAGGGATGGCCACGGCTATCAGCACATGGAAGTGGTCGGCGAAATCCGCATGCGCGACCTGCTCGACGTCGTGGAACTCGGCGAACAGGCTGGCCAGGGCGATCGGATCGAGCGGACGCCCCGCGTACGAAATATGGCCCAGCTGGACCAATTGCATGCCGCCCAGCAGCAACAGCACGAGCGATACGAACACGCGGCTGCCGCACAGCCACAGCCCCAGGTTGAACGCCAGCAGCGCGACGAAGTAGTTCAGCTCGAAATCGGCCTGGTTGGCAGGCGTGAACCACTGCTGCACCCAGTCGTCGGCCATCAGGAGGACGGTGGTGGCCAGTACCAGCGCGGTGCGCAGGGCCAGGTCGCGGCAGTGCCGGATCGTCGGCGGGAGAGCTGTGGTCAGTGCGGCGTTCGTCATGCAGACAGCGTGCTTGCTTGAGGTGCGCAAAACGATGGCCGGCATGGGCCGGCCATCGATCCTGGCACCCCGCATGGTTTCGGGAGCCGCAAGGGTAACCCGGCCAGCGCTTGCGCGGAACACCGAACTGGCGGGTTTTCCCGCGGCGGGCCACCCTGGGGCCGCCGGCGGGACCGGTCCGGCCCGCCGGAAACCGCGCTCAGGCGGCGCTGGACTCGAGCTCCCGCGCCTTGGCGCGGCTGCCCACGACCATGCGGCTGCCGCCCAGCACGCCGAACAGCGCGGCCGCGTAGAGCATCCACGCCACCCAGGCGTGCGCCTGGAACCACGGCTTGACCAGGGGCTCGCCGGTCACCATCTTGACCGCGGTCACGACCAGCACGCCCGCGCCGATGTAGATGATCGCGGGATAGCGCTCCATCAGGCGCAGGATCAGGCGGCTGCCCCAGACCATGATGGGCACGCTGATCAGCAGGCCCAGCACCACCAGCAGGAAACTGCCATGGGCGGCGCCGGCCACGGCGAGCACATTGTCCACGCCCATGACCGCATCGGCGATGACGATGGTCTTGATGGCCGCCACGAAACTGGTGTTGGCCGAGCCGTTGCCGTGTTCGTCCTCGTCGGACGTCAGCAGGCGGTAGGCGATCCACAACAGCGCCAGGCCGCCGACCAGCATCAGGCCGGGCACCTTGAGCAGCCAGACCACGGCCAGAGTCATCAGCGTGCGCACGACGATGGCGCCCACCGTCCCCCAGATGATGGCCTTTTTCTGCAGCGCGGGCGGCAGGTTGCGCGCGGCGAGCGCGATGACGATGGCGTTGTCCCCGGCCAGGACGATGTCGATGACGACGATGGAGGCCAGGGCGAAGAGGAACTGGGTCGTGAATATTTCCGCGGCGAAAGCCGTAAGCCATTCCATGAATGGATCTCCAGAGAAGGTTGTCGACCTCTGCTGGCAACGGGAACGGCCGGGAAGCGGGAAGCACCCATGCAGTCTGCTGCCAGGCTGCAAAGGTCTTGTTCGATCACCGGGCGGTGATCCGCACTACCGGAGGAAGCAGGCTTCCACGTATTGACGACAGTGCGAAAGAGCCGGAAGGCTCTCGAACTACTCCCCTTTGGAGGGACATACGGTTGATATGTCAGCCGCGATTCTGACTGTCCCCGCAAACCGAGTCAAATCAGGGATAGCCCTGATAACGTATGGTCGAGCGGCCGGGGCGCATCGCGCCGACGCAGGCCGCGGCGTCGTATATGCTTGGGCCATAGCCCGCCAGCCACCCCCACCGGAATCCTCTTATGTCCGTCACGTTCCAGGCCATCGAAACCGCCGCCGCACGTCTCGCCGGCCAGGCCCGCCGCACGCCGGTGCTGAGCTCGCGCACTATCGATGCACGCACCGGCGCGCGCGTCTTTTTCAAGTGCGAGAACTTCCAGCGCATGGGCGCCTTCAAATTCCGCGGCGCCTACAACGCGCTGGCGCAACTGCCGGACGCGGCGCGCCGGCGCGGCGTGGTCGCGTATTCGTCGGGCAACCATGCGCAAGCGGTCGCGCTGGCCGGCAGCCTGCTCGGCATCCCGGCCACCATCGTCATGCCCGCCGACGCTCCCGAGGTCAAGCTCGACGCCACGCGCGGCTACGGCGCGCGCATCGTCACCTACGACCGCGCCACGCAGAAGCGCGAGGACATCGCGGCCGAACTGGCCAGCCGCGACGGCCTGACCACCATCCCGCCGTTCGACCACCCGGACGTGATCGCCGGCCAGGGCACGGCGGCGCTGGAACTGCTGCGCGAAACCGGTCCGCTCGACTACCTGCTGGTTCCCTGCGGCGGGGGCGGCCTGCTGTCGGGCTCGGCAATCGCCGCCGCCGGCTGCGCGCCCGGCATACGCGTCATCGGCGTGGAACCGGCCGCCGGCGACGACGTCACCCGCTCGTTCCGCAGCGGCAGCCTCCAATCGGTGGACAATCCCGACACCATCGCCGACGGCGCGCGCACGCAGTCTGCAGGCAAACACACCTTTCCGCTGATCCTCGCGCACGTGCACGACATGCTCACGGTGAACGACGATGATCTGCTGCGCGCAATGTTCCTGCTGATGGAGCGCATGAAGATCGTCGTCGAGCCGACCGGCGTGCTGGGCATTGCCGCCCTGCTCTCCGGCAAACTGGACGCTCCCGGCAAGCGCGTGGGCGTCATCCTGTCCGGCGGCAACGTCGATCTGTTCGCGCTGGCGCCCTACTTGCGCCGGGGGCGCGCCGCCTACGGCGCCTGAACCGCCGCAGGCGGCACGCGGCCTGCGCCGGGCATGGCGTCCGGCGTCATGGCCTGCACGGGACGGAAAGTCACGATGGTCATCAACAGGACGGCGATGGCCAAATCGCGCCGCGGAGTTTCGTAGCGCCGGGAGCGCAGGCGATGCACGCCCCACAGGCCCAGCACGATGCATGCGCCCATCAGCGCGGCAGCGATGAAGGCGCCGGCGTACTGGGACAGTACCGGGACACGTTCGCTGAACGGCCCTTCCGGCAATGGTCCGCGCAATGCGCTGGACACGAGGAACATCAACCCCAGCGCGCCACCCAGCGCGCCCCACGACAAATCCCGGTCGACGAAAAACTTCACGGCCCACATCCACGTATGGCGAAAAACCGCAGTATAGGTCCCCGCGCATATCGACACGCGGACCGCTCCAAGGCAAAAAAAATGCCGCCCACATCGGGCGGCATTTTTTTCAGCGGGCAGTCTGTCAGACGGCGGCAGGCGCCGAAGCGGCGGCTTGCGGTTCGACAGCGGCGGGCGCGGCAGCCGGAGCGGCGGCCTTCTTGGCCACGCGCTTGGCGGCAGGCTTCTTCGCAGCGGGCTTGACGGCCGGCTTCGCAGCGGGCTTCACCGGCTTGGCAGCCTTGGCGGCGGGCTTGGCAGCCGCCTTCTTGGCCGGAGCGGCAGCCTTCGTGGCGGCCTTGGCTTTCTTGGCAGCAGGCTGCTTGTCGCCTGCGGCCACGACAGCCTTGGCTTCCTTCACGGCGGCCTTGACGGCCTTCTCGTAAAGGCTCACGCGCTGAGCGGCATCCTTGCGGGCCTTCTCCGAACGATCCAGCGCCTTCTTGGCGGCCTCGCCCAGACGCACGGCGGCGGCTTCGAGCTTCGCCAGCACGTTCGATCCAGCGGACTTGGCCGGAGCAGCTTTCTTGGCGACCTTGGCGGCCGGCTTCTTGGCTGCCGGTTTGGCAGCAGCCTTAACGGATTGCGTTTTCTTAACCATATCAATCTCTAAAAGTCGAGGCCCAAAGTGTTAATTGCGCCCATGACAAAGTCAACCCTTTGACTGCAAAAAAGCGCCAACGATGGAATTTTCCACTTCGGCACCACGCTGCGTGCCATGACGAAGCGGCCGAAAAAATCATCGGCCGCCTCGAAGCCTTCGTCATCCCGCCGATCCATGCCTGAATGCCGCCCGCGCAACCGCCCACATCGCCACGCCGCACAACGCGGCAAGTCCGCCCACCGCGACGACCGGCTCGATCGGCAGCATCCCGACCGCCGTGCTGCCCAACGCGCCTCCGAGCATCTGCGACGCGCCGAGCATCGCCGCGCCCACGCCCGCCATCGCGCCGGCGTCCTGCAGGCCCAGCGTATAGATGGTCGGCATGATGAAGCCGCCGAAGAAAAGACTCGCGCCCATCGCCGCCACGAACAAGGCCACTTCCCATCCCTGTCCCTGCGCGCCGCGCAGCGCGAAGCCGACCGCCAGCGCAGCCAGCCCGGCGCAGGCCGCGCCGCGCGCGCCCGCCATCAGCACCCGCCGGGGCGGCACGCCGCGATGCGACAGCCGCGCGGTCGACAGCGACCCTGCGAGCACCGCCACCGACGCCAGCGCGAAGGCGATCGCATAGCCGCCGCGGGACACGCCCATGCCGTCGATCAGCACGAAAGGCGAACCGCTGATGAATACGAACATGCCGCAGAACACCAGGCCCAGCGCGCACAACAACGCGAGTGCGCGAGGCAGGGCAAGAAAGCCGCGATAGCCGGGTGTCCCGGCCGCGGCGCCGGACTCGTGTTCCCGCGCCGCCGGCGCGGCAGGCTGCCTGCTCCGCAGCGCCCGCAGCTCGCCGGCCCGCAGCCGTATCGACACGGTGACGGCCAGCAGCACCGCCACACCGGCCAGTACCGCGAACAGGCCTCGCCATCCCGCTGCATGGATGACGAAGGCGCCGATCAGCGGCGCCACGATGGGCGCGACACTCAGCACCGCGGTAATGAAAGATTGGATCGTGGCCCGCTGCTGCGGCTGGGGAAAGACGTCGCGGACCAGCGCGATGCCCGCCACCGAGGCCGCCGACGCGCCGAAACCCTGCACCGCGCGCCAGCCGATCAGCGCCGCCCCGCTCTGCGCGAGCATGCATGCGATGGCCGCCGCCACGTACACCGCCAGCCCCAGCAGGATGACGCCCAGGCGTCCATGGCGGTCGGACAAGGGGCCCCAGATCAACTGGCCGAAACCGAACGTCAGCATGAACGCGCCCAGCGTCGCCTGCATCTGTACCGCGGAAGCGCCCAGCTCCGCGCCGATGGCGGGAAGGCCGGGCAGGCTGATGTCTATGGTCAGGGGCGGCAGGCCGGCCAGCAGCCCGAGCACGACGATGAAACCGACGGGCAGCGCCACCCTGCCCTGCGGGGAAAGCCTTGCACTCTCATTCACGGCGTGGTCTCCGATCCTAACCGCCCAGATAGGCTTCGACCAGGCGGCGGTCGCCCAGCAGTTCCCGGCCGGAACCGGCCAGCGCGATGCCTCCCGTTTCGATGACGTAGCCGCGATGCGCGATCTTGAGGGCCTGCCTCACGTTCTGCTCCACCAGGAAGATGGTCAGACCCTGGCGGTTGATCTCGCGCAGGATGCGGAAGATCTCCTGCACGATGATGGGGGCCAGGCCCATGGACGGTTCGTCCAGCAGCAGCAGCCGCGGCCTGGCCATCAGCGCGCGGCCGATCGCCAGCATCTGCTGCTCGCCGCCCGACAGATTGCCGGCCATGCCGTCCAGGCGTTCCTTCAAACGCGGGAACAGTTCGAAGACGCGGTCCAGGTCGGCGGCCACCCCGCCTTTGTCGCGGCGGGTGTAGGCGCCCAGCTCGAGGTTCTCGCGCACCGTCATCGTCGTCAGGATCGCACGGCCCTCGGCCACCTGCACGATGCCTTTGGAAACGATCTTGTGCGGCGCCAGCCGCGATACGTCCTCGCCGTCGAACACCACCGTGCCGGCGGCCTTGGGCACCAGGCCCGACAAAGCCAGCAGCGTGGTGGATTTGCCCGCGCCGTTGGCGCCGACCAGCGTGGTGATCTGGCCTTCGTGCAGTTCGAGGTCTATGCCCTTGACGGCGGCGATGTGCCCGTAGGAAACCTGCAGGCCCGAGACTTTCAATAGCGGGTTCATGCCTGGACCTCCTCCACGTCGTCCTCGCGGCCCAGATAGGCCTCGATCACCATGGGATTGGTGCGGATCTCCTCGGGCCTGCCCTCGGCGATGATGCGGCCGAAGTTCAGCACCGCGATGCGCTCGCACAGACCCATCACGAAACGCATGTCGTGCTCGATCATGAAAATGGTGTAGCCGCGCGCCTTGATGTTCTCGATCTCGGACATCAGGTCGACTTTCTCGCCGGTGTTCATGCCCGCCACCGGCTCGTCCAGCAGCAGCAGCTTGGGCTCGGTCGCCAGCGCGCGCGCGAGCTCCAGCTTGCGCTGGTCGCCGTACGAAAGATTGTCGGCCGTCTCGTGCGCCTTGTGTTCCAGTTTGACCCACGACAGCAGTTCCAGCGCCCGTTCGCGCGCGCGCCGCTCGGCGGCGCGGTAGCCCGGCGAGGCCAGCAGCAGGCCCACCGCGCCGTAGCCGAGATGGCGGTGCATGCCGACCACGACGTTCTCCAGCAGCGACATCTCCTTGAAGATGCGGATGTTCTGGAACGTGCGCGAAATGCCGCGCCGGGTGATCTGGTGCGGCTTGGCGCCCACCAGGCTGCGGCCGTCGAAGCTCAGCGTGCCGCCGCTCGGCTCGAGCAGGCCGGTGATCAGGTTGAAGACCGTGGTCTTGCCCGCGCCGTTGGGGCCGATCAGGCCGAAGATGGTCCCCTGCGGGACTTCGATGTTGACGTCCTGCAGCACGTGCAGGCCGCCAAAGCTCTTGGAGATGGATTGGAGTTTCAGCATCAGGATCCCCGGCGGGCCGTTTGTCGATTGCCGAGCCAACTGCGCAGCAGGGACGGATCCCAGATTCCCTTGGGCAGGAACAGCACGATCAGCACCAGGATCGCGCCGTTGACGACCGTCCGGAAATCGTTGAAGGAACGCAATGCCTCGGGCAGCAACGTAAGGATCACGGCGCCGGCCACCGGGCCGGCCAGGCTGCCGATGCCGCCCAGGATGGTCATGGTGAGGATTTCCACGCCGCGGTCGAAACCGTATTCGTTGGGCCCGATGAAGAAGGTCAGGTGGGCATTGAGCGCGCCCGCCAGGCCGGCCAGCAGCGCGCCGAGCACGAAGGCCAGCATCTTGGTGTTGTTGACGTCTATGCCCATCAGGCCGGCGGCGGTCTCGTCCTCCTTGATCGCCTCGAAGGCGCGGCCGACCTTGGAGCGGCGCAGCCGGTACAGCACCGCCAGCGCCAGCGCCACCGCCAGCGCGATGTGCCACCACTCGGTAAGCTGGGGAATGCCGTTCAGGCCCAGCGCGCCGCCGGTCCAGGATTCGGTGTTCAGGATGACGACCCGGACCACCTCGCCGAAACCCAGTGTCGCCATGGCCAGATAGACCCCGGACAGCCGCAGCGTGGGCTTGCCGATGATGAAGGCCACCGCCATCGGCGCCGCCATGCCGCCCAGCAGCGCAACCGGGAACGGCAGCTCGAAGGTCATGGTGAGGATGGACGCCGTATAGGCGCCTATGCCCATGAACGCGGCATTGGCCATGGCCAGCATGCCGCACGACAGGGTGAGATAGATCGACAGCGCCAGCAGCGCATTGGTGCCCAGCGTCAGCACCAGGTTGCTGTAGATCGACCAGAAATTATCGAACCATTCCATTTTCGTTCTTCGCCTTTTATGCCTTGCGTTCCAGCACTTTGCCGAACAGACCCTGCGGACGCACCAGCAGAATCAGGAACAGCAGGCCGAAGGCCACTGCATCGCGCATGGTGGAGCCTATGTAGGCCACCGACAGCACTTCGGCGAATCCGAGGAACAGGCCCCCTATCATCGCGCCGCGGATGTCGCCCATGCCGCCCAGGATGATGACCGCGATGCCCTTGTGCAGCATGGGCTGGCCCATGAGCGGAAACACCGCATTGGAATACAGCCCGATCAGCACCCCGGCCACGCCGCCCAGCGCCGCGGCCGCGAACGAGGTCAGCAGGAACAGCCCTTCGACGTTGATGCCCAGCAGCGAGGCCGCCTTGGGCGACTCGGCGATGGCGCGCAGGCCGCGCCCGAGCTGGGTCCGTTTCATGATCAGCATCAGCGCGGCCATCAGCGCGAACGACAGGAAGATGATGACCAGTTCGATCACGGTCATGTGCAGGCCGGCGACCTGGATCGCGTCGTCCGGCACCAGGCCCGCGGGGAAACGCATATTGGCGGCGCCGTAGATGCCCTGGATCGCGCTGTTCAGCGAAATCGCCAGGCCGATGGTGGCGATCATGGGTATCAGATGAGGCGCATTGCGCTTGCGCAGGCGCTTGAGCACGAGCACGTCGATCAGGACGCCGACGATGCCGCTGACGACGGCGGCTGCCGCCAGGCCTGCCCAGAGCGGCAGATCCAGGTGGGTCACCAGTTGCAGCGCCGCGTACGCGCCGACGGTGAATACCGCGCCGTGAGAAAGATTGATGACGCCCAGCACGCCGAAGACCAGCGTGAAGCCGAGCGCGAACAGTGCGTAAACGCAGCCCAGCGAGAGCGCGTTGACGAGTTGTTGTTGGAGCATGGTCCCCCCCTACGCGCTTCGCGCGCCCCCCAGGGGGCGGCGCTGGTGGACCGGCAGAGCCGGATCCACGGCGCCCTGGGTCGGTGCCGCGCAATCGCAGCGCAACCGCTCCAGGCGTGAAGCCATCAGGTTCGTAGATGAAAAACAGGCGTAGGCCCTTTTATTGCAAAGGGCGCGGAATGCTCCGCGCCCCTGCTGTCCGCCGGCTCGGCCGGCGGATCCGGCATCATGCCATCGATTACTTCTCGATGACGTATTTGCCGCCGCGCGTCACCATGACGATGGGGGTCTGCACGGCGTCGTAGCCACCGGGCTTGCCGCCCGCGCCCTTGGCCTGGCGGAATTGGAAGGCCCCGGTGGCGCCGGTGACCTTGATCGCGGGCAGCGCCGCCTGCAGCGCCTTGCGGTCGGCCTGCAGATTGCCGGAGATCTTGATCGTCTTCAGGGCGCCGGCCACGATGTGCATGGCGTCGTAGGCCTGGGCGGCAAACTGGTCGGGCGCGACGTTGTACTTGGCCTTGTAGGCGGCGATGAACTTGCTGTTCTCGGCCGTGTTGTTCTCGATCGACCAGGGGCTGCCGACCCACAGGCCGTCTGCCTTGTCCTTGGCCAGTTCGAAGATCTTGACCGAATTCATGCCGTTGCCGCCGATGAACGGCACGTTCAGGCCGAGCTGGCGGGCCTGGACCATGATGGGGCCGCCTTCGGCGATCAGCGCCGACAGCACCACGGCGTCGGGGTTGCTGGCCTTGATCTTGGTCAACTGGGCCTTGAAGTCGACGTCGCCCTTGGCGAAGGTCTCGGTAGTGGTGACCGGGATCTTGAGGTCTTCCAGGGCCTTCTTGAAGTTGTCGTAGCCGCTCTTGGTGAAGACGTCGTCGTTGCCGTAGAGCACCGCGACCTTCTTGACGCCGTTGTGCTTGGCGGCCACGCGGATGGTCTCGGGCAGCACGTCGGCTTCGGTCACGGAATTGCGGAACACGAAGTTGCCGATGGAGGTGATGCCGTCGGCGGTATTGGACGTGCCGAACACCGGGGTCTGGGCGGCCTGGGCGATCGGATCGGCAGCCTGGGCGGAGTTGGACAGCGTCGGGCCGAAGACCAGCACGACCTTGTCCTGGAAGATCAGTTTCTTGAAGACGTTGATGGCTTCTTCTTTCTTGCCCTGTTCGTCTTCGATGACCAGCTTGATGGTGTTGCCGTTGACGCCGCCGGCGGCGTTCAGTTCTTCGGCCGCCAGTTGGAAACCGTTGCGGATGGCGGCGCCGTATTGGCCCGCACCGCCGGACAGCGCCGCGGCCAGGCCGATCTTGACGTCGGCGGCCTGCGCGAACGCGGTCACGCCCAAGGCGGCCGCAGCCACCAGCGTTTGACTGAAAATGCGGTTCATAATGTGTCCCTGTAGAGGTCGGCTCTGCGCAGCGGCGGCCCTGGCGCGGGACGGCGCCCCGCCGCGTACGCGCGCGACATGGGGCAGTATTCTACCGCTTCGTCCATGCTCCCGCCGATCGTCCAGCAATAGATCGCCCTGCAACAGCTTGCCTGAACGTTTCATCATGAACTCACCCTATCACGCCTCGCCCGACGTCTCCCCCGAATGGAACCTGGCCGACATCGTCGACCAGCTGCGCCAGTCGCGCGAGATCGAGCACAAGATCCGCTATCTCGACCGCGTGCGCGAACTGCCCTCGCGCGAAACCCTGGTCACCGTGCTCGACGGGCTGGCCGCCACGCTGTTCCCGACCCATTACGGCCGCTGCCGGCTGACCAACGACAGCATCGACTATTTCGTCGGCAACACGCTGAACGCCACGCTCAACCTGCTGTTCGAACAAGTGCGCCGCGCGCTGTATTTTTCCGAGGCGCCCGAGACCCACGACAAGCAGAACCTGCAGGCCAAGGCCATCGAGATCACGCGCCGCTTCGCCGCCCGGCTCCCGGCCATCCGCTCCGTGCTGGTCAGCGACCTGCACGCCGCCTACCAGGGCGACCCGGCCGCCACCAGCATCTCTGAGGTGCTGCTGTCCTATCCCGGCATCAAGGCGGTGATCCACTACCGGCTGGCGCACGCCATCCACCAGCTCGGCGCACCGGTATTGGCGCGCCTGATCTCGGACATCGCCCATTCCAGCACCGGCATCGACATCCATCCGGCCGCCCGGATCGGCGCGAGCTTCTTCATCGACCACGGCACCGGCGTGGTGATCGGCGAGACCACCATCATCGGCGAGCGCGTGCGCCTCTACCAGGCGGTGACTCTCGGCGCCAAGAGCTTCCCGGCCGACCCCGACGGCAAGCTGACCAAAGGCATCGCGCGCCACCCCATCGTCGAGGACGACGTGGTGATCTATGCCGGCGCCACCATCCTGGGGCGCATCACGATCGGCCGCGGATCGACGGTGGGCGGCAATGTCTGGCTGACGCAGAGCGTGCCGCCGGACACCAATGTGACCCAGGCCAAGACGCAGGAAGACTGATCTACAGCGTCTCGGGCGCTTCTACCCTGGCGTGGCCGAAGAAGCGTCCGAGTTCTCGCGCCAGGTCGTTCAGCGCGGCCATTTCCTCGGGCAGGATCTTGCGCGCCAGCCCGGCGCTGTTCCAGTCGCCGTAGATCAGCGCCACGGTATCCTTGTCGGTGCGCACCGGCAGCAGCACGAAGGCATGCGCATCGGGCACGGCGTCGCGGAACCAGCGCGGAATGTGCACGCTGAACTTGGGGTCGGCGGCATTCTCGATGAAGATCCCGACCGAGTTCGTGATGGCCAGGTGAAACACGTCCACCGAGAAGATCTCGTTGAAGCGCAACTGCGGCAGCAGTTGCTCGATGCCCCGGCCGAACCCCAGGCGGGCCTCGAAGGTATGGCGGCGCGGATCGCGCACGAACACGATGGTGCGCGAGAACTGCATGCCCGCCAGCATGGCTTCGGAAGCCATGGCCAGCACCGGGCCGAGATGATGCTCGGACGGCAGCGAGCGCAGGTCGCGCATGCCCTCGCGCAGCGTGCGTTCGGCATTGTGCGCCCCGCCCTGCGCCGATTCGGCGTGCAGGTCGTCGATTTCCTGGATGAAGCGCTGGCTGGCCCGCTCGCGCGTGAGGTCTTCCATGATCTGGTACAGCAGCCCCGGACCGATCGCCACCGCGCGCGCATACCGCTGTACGGTCTCGCGCATGCGGGATTCGCGCAGCTCGACGTCGCCGCCGGCGATGGTCATGCTGCGCGACATCTGCACGGAAAAGCTCGCCACCGCCTGCAGCCAGTGCTCGTCCTTGGCGCTGGGCTCCTGCTCGGCCGCCACGCTGGCCGGATCGAAAGGCTCCATCCCGCGGCAGATCACCGCTGGCAGGCCCCAGCGCTCGGCCGCGTCCTCGCCCAATTGCTCGAAGGTGACGCCCAGGACCTCGAAGGCGACCTCCTCCTCGGTGCGGCGGCATTCCAGCGCGCGTTCGCGGATGCGGGTCCACTCCTGCTCGAGATAGAAAATGCACAGCAGCTTGCCGAGCTGGCGCATCAGCGTGCACACCACGGCTTCCTCGCTGACCAGCACCTGGTGCGCCTCGCACACTTTGCGCGCGACACAGCCCGCCAGCATGGCGCGATTGAGCTCCAGCTTGGCGTCCAGGCGCTGCAACTGCAGGTGCGACTGCTGGAAATGGTCCACCAGCTTGAGGCCCAGCACGAGATGGCCCACGGCCTCGATGCCCAGCACCACCAGGGCGCGGGAGACCGTGGTGATATTGCCGCCGAACGCCATGTACATGGCCGAGTTGGCCAGCCGGATGACCCGCTGGGTCAGCGTGAAGTCGGACAGGACGATCTGCACCAGCGCGGTGAAGTCGTAGTCGTCGCCTTTCATTGCCGAGATGGTCACGCGCAGCGACTCCGACAACAGCGGGAAATCGCCGCGTTCGTTGATGCGCGACCAGAGCTTGCGGGTCAGTGCTTGACGTTGTTGGAGTTCCGGCATGGAGTTCTGGTCACGTTTCCGGTTTTCAGCTGGCGGGCTGAAGTTCGCCCGTTTCGAACTTGCGGGCCAGCTCGCTGATGGGCAGAGCCTTGCAGACCAGCCATCCCTGGATGAGCCCGCAACCGCTCGCCCGCAGGCGCTCGAGCTGGGCTTCGGTTTCCACCCCCTCGGCCACGAGTTCGAGGCCTAGTGTACGCGCCAGACCGATCACCGCATCAACGATTGCCTGGTCATTGCGGGAAACCGTTAGGTTGTTGACGAAACGCCGGTCGATCTTCAAGGCGGCCAACGGGAAGCTCTGCAAATAGGCCAGGCTCGAATACCCTGTTCCGAAGTCGTCGACCGCAAAGCGCACCCCCAGCCCGGTCAGCTCTTCCAGCAGCAGCTTGGCGTGGTCCGGATCCTCCATCAGCACGCTTTCGGTGATTTCCAGCACGATGCGCTGCGGCGCCACGCCGGTCAGCTTGAAAGCATCCCGCACCGAGGAGGCGAACCGCGCATCGCGGAACTGCTGGGCCGACACGTTGACCGTGGCGTATTGCAGGTGGATGCCCATGGCGTCCCACTGCATCAACTGCATGCAGGCATTCTTGAGCGCCCAGCCGCCCAGGAAGTTGATCAGCCCGGCCGATTCGGCCAGCGAAATGAAGATTTCCGGCGACACCGGCCCCAGCACGGGATGGTTCCAGCGCATCAGGGCTTCCATGCCCACCACCTTGCGGCTGGTGGCATCGGAGATGGGCTGGTAGTGCAGCGAGAACTCGCCGTTGCGGATGCCATTGTGCAGGTCGGACTCGAGCTTGAGGGAGTCGGACATGCCGCCCGACATCCGGCGCTCGTAGAACACCAGGTTGTAGCCGGGGCTGCGGCCGGCGCAAGCCAGCGCTTCGTCCACGTGGTAGAGCAGCTGGTCCGCGCCGTTGGCCTCGTCGGGAAACAGGACCGCGCCGATGCGCACCGACAGCTGCAGCGTCTGCCCCTCGTGGGAATAAGGCAGCTGGATGGCATCGGAAATGCGCCGCGCGAATTCCTCGACGTAGGCGCGGTCAGGCACCTCGCGCACCAGGATCAGGAAGGCATCGCTATAGCAGCGCGCCACGAACTCCCGGCCGTGGCAGGCGTTCTTCAGGCGCAGCGCGGTTTCGTGCAGGATGCGGTCGCCCGCCTCGTAGCCGAACGCCCGGTTGACCCGGTGGAACTCGTCGATGTCTATCTGCAGCAGGGCCACGCGAAACCCTTCGTCCAGGGCCTCCTGCTTGGCGCGCTCGATCTCGTGGCGCGCCGACGCGAGGTTGGCCAGCCCGGTCAGGACGTCGTGGTACATCGCGTAGGTCAGGCATTGCTCGTTGTCGGCCCAGGCCGACACGTCGTGGCCCACCACCAGCAACTGCCCGGAATCGGCCGGGTGCGGCGCGATGCGCAGCTCGACCAGCCGGGGATAGGTCAGGGTCTTGATCAGGTGCAAGGTGCATTTCTGCACGTCGCCGCTGGTCTGCGCCTGCCTCAGGCAGGCCTCGAGCAAGGGGGCTTCTTCCTGCGGCACCAGGTCGCGCAGCGTGACGATGCGCAGGTATTCCCGGTGGTAGCCGATGAAAGCCAGCCCGGGCGCGGAGATGTGCAGGAACCGCCCCTGCAGGTCGATGCGGGCGAAGAAATCGACGGCGCTTTCGAATGACGAAACGAACTCGGCGGATCTGCGGTCTAGGGTATCAAGTCGCATGGGGGACGGTTCAGAAAGATCCAGCGCCACGCTCGCAGTGCGGCAAAAAACAGCGGGCCCCTTCTCCGGTAATGGTAGCAAGCGGATTAACGGCGCCGCCGCGCCGAAGTTGAGCCGTTGCTTACGCGAAACAGAGGGGGTTTCAGCCCTCTCTTCCGGCGTCCACCGCCTTGGCCAGGGCCTTGACCAGATCCGTCTGGGTGATGATGCCCACCAGCCTGCGGCCCCCGTCGACGATGGGAATGTGGTGGTGGCCGCCGTGGGCGAACAGCGGGATCAGCTCGATCACGTAGCGGTCGGCGCTAGCCACGGTCACCCGGCGGGTCATGATCTGGCCGATCGTGCCCTGCCGGCCGGCCTGCGGGCCGCCCAGCCCGGCCAGGGCCTTGAGCCGGCTCGTCAGTCCCTGCGGCCGGGCCTGGTCGAGCTGGCGCATGAAATCGGCCACGGTGGCGATCCCCGCGAGGTCGCCGTGCCGGTCCACCACCGGCAATGCCTTGATGCGGCGCGCCTGCATGCGCTGCCATGCGTCCTTGAGCGAGGTATCGTGCGACGCCGTCAGCGGCTGGGGCGTCATGATGTCCTGGCAGCGCAGCTCGCCCAGGGTGCGGCGGTAGGCCGACATCTCGGCGAAATGCAGCAGTTCCTGGAGATCGTCGCGGCTGACGTCCAGCACCTGGTTGTAGTGCGCCAGCGCCGCGTCGAGGTCGGCTGCGGTGAAACGCGAATGGGGGACCGCCGGCGCGGCCGCCTGGGTATGGGGATAGCGGCGGCCGGTCAAGGTGTTGTAGACCAGGCCCGCCGTCACCAGCAGCAGCGAATTGACCAGGACCGGAAAGAACGCGAAGTGGAAGCTCGTCGCATGGACCAGCACCGCCGTCAGCGCGGCCGCCCCGCCCGGTGGATGCAGGCAGCGCAGCGCCAGCATCAGGGCGATGGCGCAGGCCACGGCCGCGGCGCCCGCCAGAGCGGGATCGCCTATCCAGCTCGCACAGGCCACGCCGACCAGCGCCGACACGGTGTTGCCGCCTATCACCGGCCAGGGCTGCGCCAGCGGACTCGCCGGCACGGCGAACACCAGCACCGCGCTCGCTCCCAGCGGCGCGACCATCCAGGCCGACGCCAGTCCTCCCCCGGCCGCCCATCGGCTGGACAACGCGGCGAGCACCACGCCCACGGCGGCCCCCGCGATGATGCGGCAACGCTCCTTGCCGTTGATGCGCACCCGGCTCGGGCGGAACGAAAGCAACCACGCGCGGAAGGCGGCCCAGGCGGGGTGGGGATGACGGGGCAAGGGAGAAATGCTGCGGTAGGACATCGGGAATGCGGGGAATTCGGATCTGAACGGCTTGCGATAGTAACGGACCCTCGATGCCCGGACCGCATAACCCCGGCAGCCGAGCGGGCATATGCTTATATCGTTATAGGCCGATATATGATTCCGCCACCGATTCCAAGGACGCATCCATGCCCAGCCTGTTCGACCCCCTTACCGTCGGCGACATCGCCCTGGCCAACCGCATCGTCATGGCGCCGCTGACCCGCAACCGTTCGCCGCGCGCCGTGCCCCTGCCCATCACCGCCACCTATTACGCGCAGCGCGCCAGCGCCGGCCTGCTGATCACCGAAGCCACCGCGATCAGCCAGCAGGGCCAGGGCTACGCCGACGTCCCCGGCCTCTACGAAGAAGAACAACTGGCCGGCTGGCGCCGCGTCACCGACGCCGTCCATGCGGCGGGCGGCCGCATCGTCGTGCAGCTCTGGCACGTCGGCCGCATCTCCCACACTTCTTTGCAGCCGGGAGGCGGCGCGCCGGTCGCCCCCTCGGCCATCCGCGCCCAGGCCAAGACCTACCTGGTCGGCCCGGACGGCGGCGGCTTCGCGCCCACTTCCGAGCCCCGCGCGCTGCGGACCGATGAATTGCCCGGCATCATCGAAGACTATCGCCGCGCTGCGCGCGCGGCCATCGACGCGGGCTTCGACGGCGTCGAGATCCACGCCGCCAACGGCTACCTGATCGACCAGTTCCTGCGTGCGGGCAGCAACCGGCGCGACGACGCCTACGGCGGTTCCATCGAAAACCGCGCGCGGCTGCTCGGGGAAGTGCTCGATGCGGTCACTCGCGAAATCGGCGCCGGCCGCACCGGCATCCGCATTTCCCCGGTCACGCCGGCCAACGACGCTTCCGATCCGCAGCCCCAGCCGCTGTTCGACCATGTGGCGCGCAAGCTGGCCGGCTACGGACTGGCCTATGTGCACGTGATCGAAGGCGCCACCGGCGGCGATCGCGACTTCCGCCAGGGCGATGCGGCGTTCGACTACGCGGCGCTCAAGGCCGCCTATGCTGATGCCGGCGGCAAGGGCGCCTGGATGGTCAACAACGGCTACGACCGTGCCTCGGCCATCGCAGCGGTGGAAAGCGGCGCGGCCGACCTGGTCGCCTTCGGCAAACCGTTCATCGCCAACCCCGACCTGGTGCGCCGCCTGCGCGACGACTCCCCGCTCAACGTGCCCGACAACACCACGTTCTACGGCGGCACCGAAAAGGGCTATACCGACTACCCCGCGCTGGCCTGATCCGCCGCAGGAGCCGGGCCGCCCTCCCTGCCGGCGCGCGCTTCCTTGAGCGCGATGGTCAGGTGGGCGACGCGGCGCTTCAGTTCCGCGTTTTCTTGCCGCAGCGCGCGCACGGTATGGGTCAGTTCGTCCACGTCCGTGCTCTCGGGCGGCAGATCCGCCTGCTCCGGCGCGGCATCGCCGGCCGGCGCAGGCCTGGGCCGCGCCTTGCTCTCGCGCACCTGGCGGGCTGCGCGGCGCAGTTCTTCCTTGCCGCCGGCCACCGCCTGCGATTGCCGCTCGGCGGGCAGCGAAGCCACGGCCGCCGCCGCGCTGATGGAAATGGCGCCGGACTTCACCGCCGCCACTAATTCCGGTGCGGCGGTTTTCTGGATGCGCTCGATCTGCCCGACCGTCGACGCGCTCAGGCGGGCCGCCCGCGCCACGGCCTGGCGCGTGGCAAACGCCGGCTTGCCGGCCGGCTCCTGGCCGGCGGCTTCCCGGACAGCCGGAACGGCATCCGCGACGGCCGCCGGCGCGGCGTTTCCGCCAGCCTGCTTCACCCTGGCCTCCAGGATTTCCTTTTTGCGCAGCGCCAGCACCCCGCGCTGGAAATCCGAGATGCTGCGGCGTCCCAGGTGGTTGTCTATCATCCACAGCCGCACGTCGTCCATCGACTGGAAGACGGTGTTCTGCACCGTGCGGAACGCAATGCCGTGCTTTTTGCAGATGCCGTAGCGGTTGTGCCCGTCCACCAGCACCGCGCCCCACAGCACCAGCGCATCGCGGCAGCCCTCGGCCAGCAGGCTGTGCTCCAGCGCCGCGTATTCGTCTTCGGTCAGCGGGTCGATATAGGCCCGCAGCTCTTCGTTGATTTCTATGTCCATCGGCGTACAGCCCTTGCGATTCGGCGGGCAGTGTAATCGACGCCTGCCCTGGGAAAGGCGCCCGGGCCCGGGCTCGACCGTATACTTGGTTACATTCGATCCATTACCGGAGCGTCCGCCGCGCGGGACGCCTCTCTCCACAGAAGGAAGTATCCGTGTCCCCCGACGCCTCCCGCAGCGGGCAGCCGCGAAGCTCGCCCCAGGCGCGCCACGCCCCCGGCCCCGGACGCATCGCCACTCACTTCATCGTGCTGGCCGCGGGTCTGGGGCGCCGCTTCGGCGGCCCGCGGCACAAGGCGCTGGCGCCGCTGCAACTGGGGCTGGGCACGCTGCCGCGCCTGCTGCGGCAACTGCGAGAGCTGCCGTTCAACGGCCGGATCTGCGTCGTGACCGGCCACCAGGCCGACGCGGTGCAGGCCGCGGTCGCGGCCCACGCGCCGGCTGCGCTGTGCATCCACAATCCCGGCTATGCCTCCAACGGCGTCCTGCAGAGCCTGGCCGTGGCCATGGCGCAGCCTGCCCTGCGCGGCGGCGACGCCTGGGTGCTGTTTGCCGACACCGTCTACGACCCCGCCGTGCTCGCTCGCCTGGCCGAGGTGCCCGACCACGTGGCGGCGCTGGCCGCTTCGCCCATGCGGCCCGATGCGGACCGCCCCGTCGGCGTGCGGCTCGCGCCCGGCCACGGCGGCCCCTGGCCCAGGGTGCTCGACCTGGAGCCGCCCCCCTCGCCCGGCGACTCCACTCCGCCTGCCGGCGGCTCCGCGGCGACGCTGATGATGGCGCCCGCCGTGCGCTGGCCGGCGCGCCTGTGGCCGCTCGTGCAGCGGCACGCCAGTGCGGGCAGGCATGCGCAATGGCAAGTGCTGCGCGCGGCTTTGCATCAGCCGGACGGATTGGAATTGCTGGCATTGCCGATATCGCCGGCCGGCGCGGCCGACGTGGATACGCTGCACGATCTGCACGCAGCCCGGGCCAGCCTGGCGGGCGCGGCGCCGCTGGCCTATTTCCGCGGCAATCTCGACAAGGACGCGCGCACGCTGAGCCAGCCCGACCATGCCCGCGACGGCCGTTTCCTCAAACAATGCGCGACGGCCGAAGCGGCGCGCCACGAATACGACGTGCTGCGGTGGCTGGGCCGGCAGCCGGGCGAACCGCTGGTCCCCGTGCCGCACGCCGTGCATGACAGGCAACTGGTCCTGCAGCATGCGCGCGGCATCCGGCTGTACGACCTGCTGCGGCTGCTGCGGCGTATCGAAGGCCGGCATGCCGGCCAGGCCGCGCTCACGCTGCTGGACCGCGCACGCGGCCGGCTGCGGCGCATCCAGCAGGCGCTGGGCCAATGGCCGGGCGCGGCGGGCCTGCCCGCCTATCCGCTCGATACCCACGTGCGGGAACTGCTGCACGTGCTGTCGCATCTGCTGCAACTGCCGCCGCTGCCCGGCACCGTCCTGGACGAACTGGGGGCGCTGGCGCGGATCTGGGGCGCATTCGACGCGGTGCTGCCGTTCCGCGACGCCACGCCCAAGAACATCCTGGTCGGCATTCCCGAACTGGCTCCGGTGGCAGGCCAGCCCGCGGCCCTCAGGCTGGGGCTGGCCGAACGCTGGCTCGATACTGGCGCCGCGGCCACGGTGCCCATGCTGGACTACGACTTCACCTCCACCTGCCACGCCACGGCGCCGGAAGATGACTGGATCAGCCTGTTGGGCCATGCCGGCAGCGCCGACTTCGCCTCCCAATTGGCCGCCGCGCGCGCGCCTGCGCGCGGCCGGTCCGGCCGGGCGCCGCACTGGCTGGACTGGCTGCGCGGTCCGGAGGCGGCCGGCATGCAGCCTGCCGATCCGGCACGGGCCGCCCGCGCGCTGCTGGTGCGCTACCTGCGCTTCGGCGGGCGCAAGCTCGCCTACCGTTTCCTGAATCCGGCCGGCTACGCCGTGCGCTTCCGCTACGACGATCCCGCGCCGTACTTCGAGGCCCTGCCAGGCCTGCTGCGCGAACTCGACCCGGATTTCGGCCTGCAGTGGCCGGCGCTGGCCGCGACCCTGGAGAACATGGCCCGGGCAGTCGGCCGGCTGCCCGCCTGGCAGGCCGAGGAGACCGCCCATGACAGCCATCTGGCCACGGTCGGACGGGACATCCGGTACTGGCAGGAAAGTCCGCTCGAACATGCCGGGGCCTTGCCGTGAACGGGCCGGTCCGGATCGCCGACACGCCCGCGCTGGACCCGGTCCAGCGCCAGGCGCTGGCCGCCACGCTGCAGCGGCTGTCCGGCGCGCCGGACGACCCTGCTCCGCCCGCCCTCGGCGCGCCGGCGGAGGCCTTGCTGCAGGCGGTGCTGGCCCGCCCCTGGCGGCGCAGCGCGGCCTGCTCGGCCACCGTGGACGATCTGCGGCGCAAACTGGCCGCCGCCTGTGCCGACGGTCAGCCGCTGGTATTCACGCTGCCGTTCGGAGGCTACAAGAGCTGGCGCCTGGCCGGCGCGCCCGACATGGACTGGGCCGAGCTCTTCTGGATCGACTACCTGCGCCATTACGCGGCAAGGCTGGCGGCCCTGCACCCGCCCGGGGTCGAGCTGCATTTCACCTATCTGCATGGCGTGCTGGGATGGGTCAACCAGCTCGAGCTCCGCGATCAGGACCGCTACATCGCCCAGCTTCGCGCCCTGCTGGCGGCACAAAGCAGCCCCCGCGTCCGGCTGCAATGCATAGACCTGGCCGCGCCGGCGGGCGGCCCGCAAGCGGTGCTGGCCGAACTGCGCCGGCGCGAGGCGAGCGCCGCCGAACCCACGGCGCCGCAACTGGCCAGCGCCGCCCGCAACCTGGTGCACCCGGGCGCAGCCCAAGGCCAGCCGCCCTCCGGACCGGCGTGGCAGGCGGCCGTTCGGCAGGCCGCGCGCCGCTGCGCCGCCATGGAGAGCCTGGAATTCCGCCGCCGGTACAACAAATTCGGCCCGCGCATCCAACTGACCCACATCCGTGGGGCAAGCCTGGCCGTGCACCTGGGCAGCTGCCGCAGCGCCATCGTCCAGCCGTGGGTGGCATCGGGCTATCTGACCTGGCGCGGCGGGCAATGGCTCGAATGCCTGGACAGCGGTGCCGGGACACATCCGGCGTGCGCCGACGTCGCGGTCGACCACCGGCTGGCGGCGCTGGCGCCCGGCCTGGGCACGCTGCGCCTGGCGCTGCCCTCGTCCCGGGCGGCGTAGCCATGAATCCGCCGCCATTGCGCGCCATGACGCTCTCCCCGTCCGAGATCGAAGCGCTCCATGCCGTGCAAAAAGAACTGCTGCGAGAACTGGCCCGCGTATGCGGGGCGCTGGGCCTGCGCTACCAGATCGCCGCCGGCACGCTGCTGGGCGCGGTGCGCCACCAGGGCTTCATCCCATGGGATTGCGACATCGACGTCGCCCTGCCGCGCCCCGATTTCGAGCGCCTGCTGCGCGAGGCGCCTGCCCTGCTGGATGCGCGCTGCTTCCTGCAGCACCGCGGCAGCGATCCGGCCTTCCGCAAGCGCATTGCCACGCTGCGCCGCCACGGCAGCGAATTCCGGCAGATCGGGGTCGCCCACCTGCCCATGCACCACGGCATCCACATCGACATTTTTCCGTTCGACGCGGTGCGGGGCGCGGGCTGGCTCGGCCACCTGCACCTGTGGGGAGCCTGGCTGCTGCGGCTGGGCCATCGCGTCGCCAACGACCCCGCGCAAGGCCGGATCGGCCCAGGCCACCCGCGCTGGCGACGCGTGGGCGCCCGCGCCGGCTACCTGCTGGCGCGGCTGACGCCCGCCGGCGCCCGCGGCCGCCTGTACGACGCCTGGCTGGGCACCTGGGGAGCGGCGCCGCCCAGCCACGTCGCCTGCCTGGTATCGCTGCCGCTGCAATGGCGCCGCGCCCGCAGGCTGGCGCGTCCGCTGGAAGAATTCCTGCCCACGCGCCCGCTGCTTTTCGAAGGCCATGCATTCCCGGCGCCGGCCGCCTACGACGCCGTGCTCACGCGCCTCTATGGCGACTACCGCGAGCTGCCGCCTCCCGCCCTGCGGGTGCCGAGGCACATCGTGACGCGCTTCCGGCCTCCCGCCGACACCGCCTCCTGAAGACCGCGGCGACGGCTGCGAACCGGATCAGGCCGAAGCGCCCGATGCCCGGATCACCTCGCTCCACTTGCCGCTCTCCTGCTGTATCTTGCGCGCGTACGCGGCGGCATCGCCCAGCAGCGGCTCGGCGCCTTCGATCCCCAGCTTGGACTGGAACTCCGGCGTCGAAGCGGCCTTCAGTATCTCGGCGCCCAGCTGCGACACCACCGCCTGCGGCACGCCCTTGGGCGCCAGAATGCCGTAGGTCAGCGTGCTCTCGAAACCGGCCAGCGCCGGAACGCCGGATTCGGCCACCGAGGGCACGTCGGGCAGCTGCGCCATGCGCTTGGCGCTGGTGACCGCCAGCGCGCGCAGCTTGCCCGCCTTGACCAGCGCCATCGCCGCCGGGATCACGCTGAAGCTGAACTGCACCTGTCCGCCCGCGACGTCCGCCAGCGCCGGCGCGGTGCCCTTGTAGGGGGCGTGGACGGCGCGCGCGCCCAGCGCATGCAGGAACATCTCGCCGGTCAGGTGGCCGCCGGTGCCCGAACCGCTGGAGGCATAGCTCAGGTCGGAATCCTTGCGCTGCAAGACCTCGACCAATTGCGCCACGTTCTGGATCGGCGACGAGGCCGGCACCACCAGCAGCAGCGCCGACGAGGCGAACATGGCCACCGGCTGCAGGTCGGTGGAAGCGTTGAACTTCAGGTTCTTGTAGAGCGAGGGGTTGATGGCGATGGTGCCGGTGTGGCCCAGCAGGAAAATATTGCTGTCGGCCGCGGCGCGCACCACCTGCTCCGTGCCCACGTTGCCGCCCGCGCCCGGCTTGTTCTCGACGATCACGTCCTTCTTGAACATCTCGTTCAGGCCATGCGCCAGTTGGCGCGCGAACACGTCGTTGCCGCCGCCGGGGGCGAAGGGCACGATGATGCGGGTCACGGCCTTGCGGCCTTGGGCCTGCGCCGGCACGGCCGTCAAGGCCGCCACGCCGGCGGCCGATGCGGCGGCCAGCAGGCTGCGGCGCGTCAGGGAAGGAAAGTCGCGGTTCATGGAGGTGGCTCCCTAATGGTTCGATGTTCGGTTCGACGGTTGTCGCAGAATCGGAGGCCGCAGGCCGCCGCATGGCGTCCGAGTGTAGCGTCCCTGCGCGGAAAGCGACGCCGTGCGGCCGCGCGGGGCTGTCAGAAACCCAGGATGCGCAGAAACCCCAAGGGATCGTGCGTACGGGCGATGGCCAGCATGCAGGCGAAACACAGCAAAGCCATGGCGAACGCAATGGCCCTGCCCCTGCGCGTCGACGCCCGCCGCAGCGCCCACGTGCCGAACCCGACGTAGGCTGCCAGCAGCACGAGCTTGACCTGCAGCCACGTCTGGGCAAAGGGAGCCAGTTGCAAAGCCGCCGCCAACAGCAAGGCGCTCACCAGCAGGGCCGTGTCCACCACCTGGCTGAACCGGCGCACCGGCAAAGCCATGGGCTTGGCGCTGCCCAGCAGCACGCCTAAGCCGCGCGCGGCGAACAGGCTCCCGCTGAGCAACACGAATCCGACGTGGCTCGCCTTGATCGCGGCATAGAAATCGGCCAGCGCCATCGCGCTACCACGACAGGTAGAACATGGCCTTGGCCAACACGACGATGGCCAGCACATGGCAGAACACGCTCAAGTGAAGGCGGTGCGACCGCCGCCCGCCGAGCACGCCGCGCCGGCGCCACCGCATGGCGGTCAGGAAATGGCCGAACACGCTCAGCGCCAGTGCGATCTTGAGCGCCAGCAACAGCCCGAAACTGCTGGCCAGCGGCTGTGCCAGCGCCCCCCGATGCTGCCAGGCCAGCCCGATTCCCGCGCCATAGAGCGCGAGCAGCACCCACGGCATCACGGCGGTGGTGCGGTTGCCGATGGCGCGCTCCACGGCGCGCATGGTTTCGTGCGGCAAATGCCGGCGCACGCCCTCGAGCATGATCACCTCGAAGAACACCGTGCCGACGAAGGCGATGGCCGCCAGCAGGTGGAGGACGAGCAGGAGGCCGTAGTTCATGCGTACTTCCTCGACTTATCCAAGCCGAGCCCCAAAAAGATATATTCTTTATATATCTTACAGGCTAGTTGGGGACAGCGCCCTAGACGCTTGTGCTGTCCAGGTCCATGCCGGTCACACGCTGATATTTGTGGGAAATCTCGGCGAGCTCGCTTTGCGAGACAACATCATCGATCGCTGAAAAAGTACGGCCTCCGGTGAGCTGCTCCACTCGCTCGATAATGTGGTCGGGAGGTTCGCTGCGATTGGTCAGAACGATACGTGTCGTGACCATGCGCCGCTCGTTCTCGTAGCGCTGCAAAGCCTGCTCGACCCCTGCCTCCTTCGCGAGGCAAAGCGCCACCGCTTCCGCATCCACGATAGCCTGGGCCGCGCCATTCCCTCCGCGCGGGTACATGGGATGCGCCGCATCCCCGAGCAGCGTCACCCTTCCGAAGGTCCAGCGCGGCAAAGGGTCGCGGTCGACCATGGGATATTCGAGAATCATCTCCGCGCGCCGCATCATCTCGGGGATATCAAGCCAGTCGAAGCGCCGGTCAGCGTAGTAGTCGATGAAATCCTCCAGCCGCCCTGGCCGACTCCAGTCGGTATGCGTGAGCGCGCCTTTGCGTACTTCCGCCACCCAGTTGATGAGCTGCCGACCATCCGGCAGTTGCTGGATGGGATAGACCGTGAGTTTTCCATGTGCGAGCGAACCGCAGCGCGCCACGGTGGCGCCCGTCAGGAACGGCTCGCCGTAAGTCACTCCGCGCCACATGTGGATGCCGTCGAAAGCCGGCGCTCCCTCCGACGGAAACAGCTGTTTGCGAATCTGGGAATGGATGCCATCGCAAGCGATGACGGCATCCGCATGCTCAACGAAGGTCGCGCCGTCCGCGCTGACGAAGTGCAGCGCGACCGATTGCGGATTCTGCTCGAAATGCGCGAGACGCCGGTCCGTAACCACGTTCTCCTCGCCGAGACGCGACCTCGCGGCGTCGAACAAGACTTCATGGAGCGCGCCGCGATGGATGGAGAAGTGCGGCCACGAGTGGCCGGCATGCCGCCCGCACGGCTCCGAGTAAATGGCCTGGCCATGCCGTGTAAAAAAGGCAAACTCTAGCGGTTCGACCCCGCGCGCCTTCAGTTCGGAAGCCAAGCCCAGCTCTGACAGCCGGCGAATGGCGTGCGGCATCAGATTGATTCCGACGCCGAGCGCCTTGAACAGCGGTGCCGCTTCAAAGACACGCACATGGATACCCATGCGGTGCAGGTACAGCGCGGCCGTCAACCCTCCGATGCCGCCCCCTACGATCGCAACCCTCATTTCTGAACCTCGATGATTGAACTGCATATGAACAACGAAGAGAGACCCACGCGGCGTTATTCGTTTTGGTACAGGTTGCGGGCCTTGACCAGTTCTCTCCAATTAGCGGTATCGGCAGCGATGAGCTCGCCGAACTTCTGTGGCGTGCTCGTCGCGGGGATGACGCCCAGCGTCTCCAGACGGCTGCGCGCCTCCCCCGCGGCCATGACCGCGCGCACATCGGCCGCGATTTTCTCGACCACAGCCGGCGGCGTTCCTGCCGGCGCGAACAAGCCGCTCCACGAGGTCACCGAATAGCCGGGGACGATTTCCGATATCAAGGGAACATCGGGCATCTGCTTGACCCGTTCGGGAGCCGCTACAGCGATCGGCCGAATTTTTCCCGTCTGCATCATCGACGCCGCGCTTCCGGTGTCCGCGAAGGACAACTGCACCTCGCCTGCAGCGAGTGCGACAAGGCCGGGGCCTGCGCCCTTATATGAAATGTTCTCGTAGTCGACCTTGGCAAGCGACTTGAACAACTCCGAGGTCAACTGCGAACTAGTGCCTCCCACGGCCAGGGAAAGCTTGCCGGGCTGTGCGCGCAAGGCCCTCATCAATTGATCGAAGTTGCGCGCCGGATACTCCGAATTCACATACAGCACCATCGGCAGAACAGCGACCTGCGCCACGGGGAGAAAGTCGTTCTGTCCGTACTGCAATTTCCGGTAAATCACTGGATTGATTGCCATGGCGCCATCATGCGCGAACAGCAAGGTATACCCGTCGGCCGGAGCTTTCGCGGCATACGAGGTCCCAATGATAAGGTTGGCCCCGGCCTTGTTCTCGATATAGACGCTCGTTTTCCAGTATTCGGCGAGTTGCTGCCCGATAATGCGCGCGACGGCGTCCAAGCTGCCGCCCGGCGAGGACGGCACGACGATCCGCACAGGCCGCTCGGGATAGTTCGATTGCGCCAGGACCGGCATCGGCCCACAAGCCGCGGCCAAGGCCGACGCCGCGGAGATCTTCAACCATGTGCGCCGCGACGAACCCGCGAACGCCATATTCTCTTTATTCTTCATCACCTGTCTCCATTTTGATTTCTATTACAAACGCACCGCCGTTCAAGGCTCTTCCGAGATCCGGGAGCTAACCCGCTTTTGTTCCTCCTCGATCAAGGCATTGAGAATCCGCTGGCAACGAACAGGCGCCGCGTCAATCTCGAACAACACAGGCCTGACACCGGGATGCAGGCGGATGTTGATCTGTTGCGCCCGGATCATGGGATCATCCTGGTCCTTGAATGCAGTGCGCCGCAACTCGGCGATGCGCGCCTTGAAATCGACCTCGCCGTCTGCGGATCTGGAGGCAAGCGGCCCCTGCTTGGCGGCCGCAGTAAAGTAGAGGGTCGTATCGGCCGTCTGCGGAGTGAGAATGTGGCACCCCAGCTGGCCGGCGAACTGGGCCGGATCCGCCTCTGGCGCGTAAGTTCCGACGTCGTTCAGCAACGCGGACGGTGCGTCCCAGCGAATGCTGTTCCACATATTCACGCGCGCGCCGTCCTGTTTGAAGAGCAGGTCCCGCAACAAAGGGGGCCGGACATCGTTCATGTCGCGGCGCACCTGGACGCTGTTCCCTTCCTGTTTGATATCGATGCGGGCCTGAATCGTTTCCTCGTTGCCCAGCAGGTCTGGATGGAGGAACGACGCATGGCTCAGGTCCATCAAGTTGTCGATGATGTTTCGGTAGTTCGAATCCATGCGAATGGTGTCGCGCGGCCCGACGTCATAGCCGGAGTCTTCATCGAGAAAGGAGAAGTCGGGTATCGCCCCCGGATCCGGCGTCTCGTCGCCCGGCCAGATCCAGAGCAACCGATGCCTCTCCACCAAGGTGTAGCGATGCACCGCGCATGCCCGAGGAATTCGTCCGCTGCCGTGCGGATTCCGGACGCATTGTCCCGACGAATCGAACTCAAGGCCGTGATACCCGCACTGGAGGTTGCCATTCGGCAAAAGTCTGCCCAGACTCAAGGGCGCAAGACGATGGGGACACATATCGTCAAGCGCGGCCGCAACTCCGTACTGGTCCCGATAGAACAACAGCGGCTGCTCCAGAATCATGAGCGGGACCAGCAAGTCCGGCTTCAGCGACTCCGCCCACATAGCTGCGTACCAGCAATTTTTTAAATATGGCATCTCTCGAACAATGATCTTTCTGCTTAGACAAGACCATGTTAACGAGCCCGTTTTCAGAGTGGTTTGAAATGAATTCCAGATCAGTTAACAAAAAGGTAATGCCGAAGCAGGGGCCGCGCTCCGAAGCCTTGCTGATCGAGCGCTTTTTCTCCAGACGGCTCCGGCTCTCGCAGGTGCGCGTGCTCGTCGCGATCGCGAGCGCAGGCCAGTTGAAGCTCGTGGCCGAAGAGATGAACGTCACGCCAGCAGCCGTATCGAAGCAGATCAGCGAAATGGAAGATGCGTTGAAGCATCCCATCCTGCAACGCTCAGGTAACGGCGTCGTGCTGACGGAACTGGGGCACCTGCTTGCCAGGCGCGGCCGCGAACTCCTGGACCAACTCGATCGAACGCGCGTCGAAGTCGAGGCTATGTGCACCGGCCAGGCCGGCCGCATCGGCATCGGCGCAGGCTATTCGCTATCGGCGCTGATCTTTCCGGCGCTCGCCTTCACGCTCAAGCGACAAACCCCCAACGTCACACTCTCGCTCAAGGAAGGAACTTTCTCCTATCTCGCGCCCATGCTTGCCGACTCGACGATCGATCTCGTCGTGGCCCGCTATACGACCCATCGCCTGATTTCGAGCTTTCGCCAGCAGACCATTTTCCAAGACCCGATGGTGGTCGTCTGCAGCGCCCACCATCCGCTCGCGGCAAAATCCGACGTGGGCTGGGCAGACTTGGAAGGGCTACCGTGGATACTTCCAGAAGCAGGTTCGCCGAACCGCGAATACCTGGAGCGCGACCTGGCTCAGCACGGCCTGACCGTGCCGCCTGGCTGCGTCGAATCGCAGACCTGGACGATGAACCTTGAACTTCTCACCATCTACCCGTTCCTAGCCATGCTGCCGCTCACGCTCACCCGAAAATACCGCTTCGTGACCCCCATGCGCGTGCTCCCGGTATCCATGGAAGCAGGCCTGGGGGCGGTCAAGGCCGTATGGCGCGAGGACAGCGACGATGTCCTGGTCGATCTCGCCCTGCAAACGCTGCACCGGAATGCGAGAGATGCCTGGAACGATGTAGGAATCGTCCAGCAAAGCCAGCCAGGCCGCTAGGACCCCGCGGCAGCGGCCAGAATGCCGGTCATGTATTGACCCAGCGGAACCTGCACAGCTTAAGCGGCTGAAGCGAACATCTCGGCCGGGGTTTTCATCTCCAGTGCCTGGTGGCCGCCGGCGGTCATAAAACCGTATCAGTCGCCAATCATGCGGCTGGCATGCTGGATGGTCTCTAAGCGATGGCGATGCACGCATTGATTAATGCCATCGGCTTGCAGTCCCTGGCGGATCGTCTCGATCACTTCCCGTCCTCGCCCCGCAGGGACTGCCGGACACTGCGCTGTATCGCCTGCTGCGGCGGAGCCAGCGGTGGAGCGTCGTCGACGGTATCGGCGACATTCTGCGGGCCGCCCAGCTGGACGCTGCTAGCGACGCCGCCCACAGCGCCCCTGCAATCGAGAAGGAGGCGCAGCCATGATGATGGCGTCAGCCGAAAAAGCCCTGCGCAGGTTCTCGTCGAAGCGAGTTGCCCAACTGACGTCGCCGTGCCCACTCGGATAAGCCTTGATCACCTCGCACCACGACACCGTCACCTGACCGATCGCCCGCAGTTGGTGTGCAGAGCCAGCATGGACTTCCCGCAGTACGCTCGCCAGTTCTCCCGCCCCAAGGGTGGGATGGCCGACCTGGTCGAGCTGTACCTCACAGGCCGGCGCGTGGGCGACGTCCGGGTATTAAAGCGCTCTGACATCTCGGAACAAGGCATTTCCTTCAGGCAACCCAAGACAGGGGCTAAACTGCTGGTCCAAAGCGCTCCCGACTTCAAGGCAGCGCTTGAACGCGCCAGGGCGCTCAATGACAACCTCGTGGGCATGTACCTATTGCGCACCCGACTGGACCCCGCGGCGGCACCCTCCTGCGGAACCGTTCGGGACACGTAGCGCGGCCTGCATCGCGACTGGCGTGGAGGATGCAATGCTGCACGATCTCCGCGCCAAGGCGCTGACGGACGCGCAGCGCGAAGGTAAATACCTCAGGTGCTCGGTGGGCACGCGGACCGCGCGATGACCGAGCGCTACATCCGGCTTCGAGATACCCCTGTCGTACAGGGGCCGGGATCTGGCATTAAACCCCGCAAGGCGGGCTGAGTTTTAGACTGTCTAATATGAGCACCACGGAAACCCGCGCCGATCAACACACCCCCATGATGCAGCAATATCTCAGGCTCAAGGCCGAAGCCGGCCCCATGCTGCTGTTCTATCGCATGGGCGACTTCTACGAGATGTTCTACGACGACGCCGAGAAAGCGTCGCGGCTGCTGAATCTGACCCTGACCACCCGCGGCGCCTCGGGCGGCGTCCCCATTCGCATGGCCGGCGTGCCTCACCATTCCGTCGAGCAATATCTCGGACGGCTGGTCAAGCTGGGCGAATCGGTTGCCATCTGCGAGCAGGTGGGTGATCCGGCGGCCTCCAAAGGGCCGGTCGAGCGCCGCATCGTCCGGATCGTCACCCCAGGCACGCTGACCGACGAAGCACTGCTTCCGGCCAAGGCCGACCGCGCCGTCGCCGCGGTACATCCCGGCAGCGGCAAGTCGCGCGGCAGCGCGGGGCGCATCGGCATTGCCTGGCTCAACCTCGCCAGCGGCGAATTCCGGCTCACCGAATGCGCGCCGGCCCTGTTGGGCAGCGAGCTGCATCGCATCGCGCCTGCCGAAGTAATCCTGGCCGAAGGCCAGCCCTTGCCGGTCGATTTCACCGCGTCGATCAGCCCGGTGCCGATCTGGCATTTCGAATCCAGCGGCGCGCGCCAGCAATTGCTGGGGCACTTCGGCACCGATTCGCTGGCGGGCTTCGACATCGAAGACATGCCCGAGGCGATCTGCGCCGCCGGCGCGCTGCTGCGCTATGTCTCGCACACGCAGTCGCAGGCGCTGGCGCACGTGCAGCAGCTGAGCGCCGACCGCGCCAGCCAGTACGTGCTGCTCGACCCGGTCACGCGCCGCAATCTGGAACTGACCGAGACGCTGCGCGGCGAGGAATCGCCCACCCTGTTCTCGGTGCTGGATCATTGCCAGACCCCGATGGGCAGCCGCCTGCTGCGCCGCTGGCTGCATCATCCGCTGCGCGACAATGCGCCGGCCGCCGCGCGCCTGCGGGCCATCGAGACGCTGCTGGACGGCGGCGATCCGCGCGTGCTGCAAGAGGCGCTGTCGCCGCTGCCCGACGTGGAGCGCATCGCCGCGCGCGTGGCGCTGCGCTCGGTGCGGCCGCGCGAACTGGCCAGCCTGCGCGACGCGCTGGCGCTGCTGCCCGGCCTGCACGGCATGGTGCTCCAGCTCGCAGGCAAAGGCAGCATGCTGCCCGCCGACACGCAGGCACGGCTGCCCGAACTGGCGGCGCACCTGGCGCCCGATCCCGCCGTAGGCGAACTGCTGGCACGCGCGATCGCCGCCGAACCCGCCGTCAATGTGCGCGATGGCGGCGTGCTGGCCGCCGGCTTCGACGCGGAGCTGGACGAACTGCGCATGCTGGAAACCCACAGCGGCGATTTCCTGGTGCAGCTGGAAAAACGCGAACGCGAGCGCACCGGCATCGCCAACCTGCGGGTGGAGTTCAACCGCGTCCATGGCTTTTTCATCGAAGTCACGCGCGGCCAGACCGACAAGGTCCCGGACGACTACCGCCGGCGCCAGACGCTCAAGAACGCCGAGCGCTACATCACGCCGGAACTCAAGACCTGGGAAGACAAGATCCTGTCGGCCCAGGACCGCGCGCTGGCGCGCGAAAAATGGCTGTACGAACAGGTGCTCGACGCCCTCGCCCCGCACGTGCGCGCGCTGACCCGCACCGCCGCCGCGCTGGCCGAGATCGACGTGCTGGCCTCGCTGGCGGTCCATGCCCGCACCAACGACTGGGTCGCGCCCGAACTGGTCGACCATGCCGACCTCCAGATCGAACAAGGCCGCCACCCCGTGGTCGAACGCGTGATCGAACGATTCACGCCCAACGACTGCCGGCTGTCGCAGACGCGGCGCATGCTGCTGATCACCGGTCCCAACATGGGCGGCAAATCGACCTATATGCGCCAGACCGCGCTGATCGTGCTGCTGGCGCGCGTGGGCAGTTTCGTGCCCGCGCGCGGCGCGCGCATCGGCCGCATCGACCGCATCTTCACGCGCATCGGCGCCGCCGACGACCTGGCGGGCGGGCGCTCGACCTTCATGATGGAGATGATCGAGGCCGCCGCGATCCTCGCTTCGAGCACCTCTGACAGCCTGGTTCTGATGGACGAGATCGGCCGCGGCACGTCCACCTACGACGGCCTGGCGCTCGCCTGGGCCATCGCCTTCCAACTGGTCGCGCAGAACCGCGCGCTGACGCTGTTCGCCACCCATTACTTCGAACTGACCCGGCTGCCGTCGCTGCGGCAGGAAGTGGCCAACGTCCACCTCGCGGCGGCCGAATCCCACAAGGGCATCGTGTTCCTGCACGAAGTGCGCGAAGGCCCGGCCAGCCGCAGCTACGGGATCCAGGTGGCGCAGCGCGCGGGCGTTCCGGCGGCCGTCGTGCGCATGGCGCGGCGCGAGCTGGAACGGCTGGAGACCCAGGGCACGCCGGCGCCCCAGATGGCCTTGTTCGCGCCGCCGCAGGACGAAACGGCGCAAGCCGATGCGCTGGAGCAGTCGCGGCACGAGTCGGCGGACGCGGTGCGCGACGCGCTGGACGGCCTCGATCCCGACCAGCTCAGTCCGCGCGAAGCGCTCGATGCGCTCTATCGCCTCAAGAGCCTGGCGCAGCCGCTATGACGAACCGGCCGCCGCGCCTTCTTGCCCTGCTCGCCTGCGTGATCGGCCTGGCCGCCGCGCTGGCAGGCCTGGGGGCGGGGGCGGCGACCAACCAGGAATCCCCTCACGCGGCTCGCCACGGATTCGCCTTCGCGCTGATGGGCGACCAGCCTTCCCGCCCGGGCGACGAAACCGTGCTGAACCAGATGCTGGCGCAATTCGGCCTGGCAGCCGACCTGGCCATCCATACCGGCAACTTCAAGGGCAAGGGCGAACGCTGCGACGACGCGGTCTATAGCCATCGGCGCAAGCTGCTGGACGCCAGCCCCATTCCCCTGGTGCTGACTCCGGGCGAGAACGACTGGGCCAATTGCGACCTGACCGCGGCGGGGCAGTTCGGCCCGATCGAACGGCTGGCGCGCCTGCGCGACCTGTTCTTCGAGCCCGACGATTCGCTCGGCATGCTCAAGCTCAGCCTGCAGCGCCAGAGCGAAACCGTGCGCTTTCGCGGTTATCCGGAAAACGCGCGGTGGGAATACGGCGGCATCCTGTTCGTCACCGTGAACGTACCGGGCAACCACAACAACTACCGCAACGGCGCCGGCCGCAACGGCGAGTACGAGGAACGCATCCAGGCCGACGCCGCCTGGCTGCGCCAGGCCTTCGCCATGGCCACGCGGCTCAAGACACGGGGGATCGTCGTGGCATTCTCCGCCGACCCCCGCTTCAGCGGACGCCGCGACAGCGTCGGCACAGGCACCGACCCCTACGCCGCGCTGAAAACCGACCTGGCCCGCCTGGCCGCCCGGTACACCGGCCAGGTGCTGATCGTCCACGGCAGCAATGCCCGCAACGCGCCCCACCGGCCCGAGCAACCCGTGCGGATCAACGGCAAACCGCTCGCCAACGTCACGCGCGTCACCACCTACGGCGCTGCGCGCCCGGGCTCATGGATCAAGGTCAGCGTCGAACCCCGCGACCGCAACGTGTTCAAGATCGACACGATGGACACCATCTTGGAGCCGCCGCAGATACCGCTCCCTGCGCGCTGAGGGGAGCCCGCCCTCAGTGCAGGGTGCCGGGGCCGCGGCGCGATTCGATCATGGCGTCGAGGACGTCGTCGCTGTCGTCCTCTTCGTCGGCGTAGCCTTGCTCGATTTCCTCGGGGTCGGCAGCGCGCACCGCCAGGACCTTGATCCGCACGCGCAGCGCCATGCCGGCGTAGGGGTGGTTGGCATCCAGCACCACTTTGTCTTCGGCCAGATCGGTGACCGAGAAGATCAAGGCATTGTCGCCGTCTTCGTCCTCGCCATCGGCCTCGTCCGCGTCTTCGTCGTCGGGCACGCCTTCGAACTGCATGCCGATTTCGATGGGCTCGGGAAAGCGCGAACGCGGCTCGACCCTGAGCAGTTCGGGATCGTAGTCGCCGAAGGCGTCTTCGGGCTCGAGATGGAAGACCTGCTCGAAACCGGCCGCCTGGCCCTCGATGCCGTCGTCCAGGCGCGGCAACAGGCTGTCCAGGCCGCGGTGCAGGAAGCTGACCGGGCCGCCGCTGTCGTCGAGCGCTTCCCCATCCGTGCTCATGATCCAGAACTCGACCGTGACGACGGTGTCGGCGCTGACGGCCAGGGCCGGATCGCTATTGGAAGCGGTCATAATCTTGTTTTCCCGTATACGTTTGCTGTCCTGGCATTTTACAGGCTGGCCCCGCAACCGCCCCCCGGCACGATCCCGAATCATGAATCCCGATACACCTACCTCGCTGCTCGGCGGGCTGACGCCCTCCCAATTCATGCAGCGCCACTGGCAACGCAAGCCGCTGCTGATCCGCCGCGCCTTCGAAGGCTTCCGGCCGCCGCTGTCGATTGCCGAGGTCAAGCGCCTGGCCCGCCGCGACGACGTCGAATCCCGCCTGGTATGGCGCGAACAGGGCCAGTGGCAGATGGAGCAGGGCCCCTTCGCGCGGCTGCCGCCCGCGCGCGACCCGGAATGGAGCCTGCTGGTGCAGGGGGTGAATCTGCACGCCGATGCCGCGGCCGACCTGATGGCGCAGTTCCGTTTCATTCCCGACGCGCGCCTGGACGACGTCATGATCAGCATCGCCACCGATCGCGGCGGCGTGGGTCCGCACTTCGACAGCTACGACGTTTTCCTGCTGCAGGGCGCGGGCCGCCGGCGCTGGCGCATCGGCAAACAGAAAAACCTGGACCTGGATCCGGATGCCCCGCTGAAAATCCTGCGCACCTTCGAACCCACCGAGGAATTCGTGCTGGAGCCCGGCGACATGCTGTACCTGCCGCCCGCCTACGCGCACGACGGCATCGCCGAAGGCGAATGCATGACCATCTCCATCGGTTTCCGCTCGCCTTCCCTGCTGGAACTGGCGCGCGGCATGCTCGAATCCGCATCGGACGAACTCGGCCAACAGGCGCCGGCCGCCTTGCGCGGCCACTACCGCGATGCCGGCCAGCCCGCGGCGCGCCATCCCGCCGAGCTGCCCGCCTCGCTGATCGACAGCGCGCTTGCCGCCGTCGCGGCCGTGCGGCATGATCGCGCGGCCGCGGCCCGCTATCTGGGCTGCTGGCTGACGGAACCCAAGCCCGAGGTCGTGTTCGAACCTGCCGATCCCGCCACCCTGCCCTGGCTGGCCGAAGGCGGGCCGCAAACCGGCAGCCTGTGCCTGGACCGCCGCACGCAGATGATCTACCGCGATCGCCTGCTCTTCATCAACGGCGAACTGGCGCCCGTTCCCGCCAGCGCCAGCCTGCGGCGGCTGGCCGACTCGCGCCGCCTGGCCTGCGGGCCGGGCGCGCGCTTGAGCATCGACGAAAAGTCGCTGCTCGACGAGTGGCTGGAGGCGGGCTGGATACACTGGCGGCCGCTCGCCTGACGCGCCCGCAACGCCGCGACCAACCCCTGCCACGCATGGACATCGACGACATCATCAAGGCGCTATCGCACCCGGTACGGCGCGACATCCTGCACTGGCTCAAGGAGCCCGCCCGATACTTCGCGGACCAGGAACACTCCCTGGAGGCGGGCGTATGCGCGGGCATGTTCGAGCGCTGCGGGCTATCGCAATCCACCGTCTCGGCCCACCTGTCCACCCTGCAGCGCGCCGGTCTGGTCACCACGCGCCGGGTCGGGCAGTGGATTTTCTATCAGCGCAACGAAGCCACCATCGCCGCCTTCCTCGCCCGCCTGAACCAGGATCTATAGCGGCATGCTCCCTGGCTGTCCGGCCCATCCGTTGTTTAAAACCCACCGGCCTGAAACCGTTTCGAACACTCCTGACCGAACGGAAACACAACAGATACACAAATTGCTTACGTAAGACTTACTTTCAGGCTCAACAATGGAAAATACCTAGAGACCTGATAGAATTTCCTCATGCTCGAATGACGGCCGACATTAGCTAGCCCTTGTTTGGGTAATACGGGAATAGCGCTATTTCTGGTTTGCGTTGACGACTAAACAACCTTTAAAGGATTCACGATGAAAAAGACTCTGCTCCTGGCTTCGATGCTGGCTATCGCCCTGTCGGCTTGCGGCAAGAAGGACGAAACCGCTCCCGCGCCGATCGAGCCGACCCCGCCCGCGTCCACCGCTCCTGCCGAGCCCGCGCCCCTGACCCCGACCCCGGCTGATCCCGCCGCTCCGGCTCCCAGCGCTTCCGAGCCCGCCGCTCCGGCCGAAGCCGCTCCTTCCGCTCCCGCCCAGCAGTAAGCCCAGCCAGGCCCTCGCCCGCAGCGAATCCCCGCTGGCAGGGCCTGCGCGCCAGCCGCACCGCACGTGCGGCGGCGCATGAAAAAGCCCCTTTGAAAAGGGGCTTTTGCTTTGGGCTGGAGTATGCCGGCCGCCTACAGCGACATCCAATCGAATCCATCGTCCTGCGAAGCGACGCCGATGTCGCCAGGCGCGCAGCCCAGCACTGCAGCCAGCGCCAATTGCGCCAGTTGCGGCGCATTGTTCTTCTTGCTCAGATGCGCGGCATGCAAGGCTTTCAGCCGCGACCGGTCGACTGCCTGCAGCACCGCGGCGGCCGCCGCATTCGACAAGTGGCCGAAGCGCCCGGCTATGCGCGACTTCAATGAATGGGGATACTCGCTGCGCGCCAGCATGTCGGGGCAATGGTTGCACTCCAGCACCAGCGCATCGCACCCGGACAGCATCCTGTGCACGTGCGGCGTGCCCTCGCCCAGGTCGGTCAGCACGCCCAGGCGACGGCTGCCGTCGCCCAACACGTACTGCACAGGCTCGCGGGCGTCGTGCGGGACGGGGAAAGGCTCGACCAGCAAACCGCCGATGCCGAATGCCGTATGGCTGTCGCACCGCACTTCCGTCATGCCCACCGGAATGCGCGCAGCCATCGCGGTGCGCGTACCCGTGGTCAGGTGGACGGGAATGCCGTGGCGGCGCGCCAGCTTGAACACGCCGCCGATGTGGTCGCCATGCTCATGGGTCACCAGGATGGCGTTCAAGGACGCGGGCTCCACCCCCCGCGCCAGCAATCGCCGCTCGACCTCGCGCAGGCCGAACCCGCAATCGATCATCACGCGGGTGAGCGTTACGCCCTCCCTGGCTTCGACAACCAGCGCATTGCCCTCGCTGCCGCTCCCCAGGCTGGTATAGCGCATCAACCAACCCCGCCCGGCACGCCACCGGCCTCGCACGAATCTCTATGCGAAGCCGACAGCGCTGCGAACCCGAACACCTCTTGCAGACCCAGGAAGCGGTGGATCCGGCTCTGCCGGTCCACCCGCTTCGCCCCCTGGGGGGCGCGCGTAAGCGCGTAGGGGGGGGTCATTACTTCAACTGATTGGACAGCACGTTCAGGATGCGCCGGCCGGTGGCGGTAGTGTCGGGCGCGCCCTGCTGGTTCAGCACCGTGACCTGCGTCACGTCGTTGGACGTCACCAGCCTGATGCGGTATTGCGGCCGGTTCTCGGGCTTGTCGCTGCTGCCGAACAGGCGGCCGAAGAAGCCGGGCTTGCCGCTGTCGGCGCTGGCGGCATCCGTATCCACGTAGCGCACGTAGTAGGTGCCTTCGGCGCGGTTGCGATCTTCCACGGTGAAGCCGCCGCGGTCCAGCGCCAGGCCGACGCGGCGCCATGCGCGGTCGAAGGGCTCGGCGATCCGCAGCGCGCCGCTGTCGCCCGAGCCGGTCACCAGTTGGGGCGCGCCGCCAGGCGCGGCGGCCGGCTGCGCAGCGGCGACGGCGGCCTTGGCGCGGTCGAAATCGGCGCCCAGGCGCACCATCAGTCGGCTCAGCATCTCGGCCTCGAGGCCGGGATTGTTCGGCCGCGAAGTCCAGGTCGTCTGGCTCTTATCCGAACCGACCAGCACCTCCTCGGCGCCGCGATGGCTGATGTAGATCTCGGTATTGTTGCCGGTGCGCTCGAGGCGGGTGCGGAACATGTCGCGCTCGCCGGTGGACCACAGCGAATCGAACACCTTGCCGATGGTATTGCGCAGGAAATCCTGCGGGATCTTGGCGCGGTTCTCGGCCCAGTCCGTTTCCATCACGCCGACCTGCGGCATGTCTTCGCGCAGCAGGAAGCCGAGGTCCTGCCAGAACTCGCGCACCACCGGATACAGCTGCTCGGGCGAGCGGTCGATCACGACGAGCCAGCGCTGGTCGCCGTCGCGCTCGACCTTCATGTCGGACCGCTCGGGCAGCACATTGCTCGCGGCGGCCGGCTTGGTCTCGGTCTGGGCGGTGGAATAGCTGGAGAACGTCGCGCTGGAAGGCGCCGGAGGCGTGGAGCCCGGCGAAGCCTGGGCCGGCACCTGGAAGCGGTTGTCCGTGGGCAACTGGGTCAGGTCGGGCGGCACCTCGAGCCTGGCGGACGTCGGCTTGGCGCCCGAACTCTTGTAGTCGATGGATTCTTCCTTGCCGAGCAGCTGGTTCACGCTGCTGCATCCCGCGAACAGCGCGGACAAGGAAACCAGCACCGCCACGCGGGGCAAAAGCTTACGAACTGCATTCATTGATGGACAACTCCTGAATCACCGCCGGGCAATCGTTGCGAAAGGCGGGTCATGTCTGGGCGGGACACGAACGTGGGGGTCAGACCTCGATGCCGGCCATCTTGAGCGCCTCGCGCACCGCGGCATGGTGCTGGGCGCTCAATTCGACCATCGGCAGGCGCTGGCCCAGGGCCATGCGGCCCATCTGGGCCAGCGCCCACTTGACGGGAATGGGGTTGGGCTCGAGGAAGAGATTGCGGTTCAGCAGCGCGATCTGCCGGTTCAGGCGCGCCGTCTCCGGGGCGTTGCCGGCCTGCGCCACCGCGCACAATTCGTGCATCAGGCGCGGCGCCACGTTGGCGGTAACGGAAATGTTGCCGCGCGCGCCCAGCAGGATCAGCGCCGCCGCGGTGGGATCGTCGCCGCTGTAGACGGCGAAATGCTCGGGCACCTGGCTCAGCAGCAAAGCCCCGCGGCCGATGTCGCCCGTGGCGTCCTTGATGCCGACGATGCCGGGCACCTGCGCCAGCCGCAGCGTGGTCTCGTGCGCGAGATCGCAGCCGGTGCGGCCAGGCACGTTGTAGACGATCATCGGCAGGTCGACCGCCTCGGCGATGGTCTTGAAATGCCGGTAGAGGCCTTCCTGCGTGGGACGGTTGTAGTAAGGCACCACCGACAGGCTGGCGTCGGCGCCGACCTTCTTGGCCGCCTCGGTCAGTTCGATGCCTTCGGAGGTGGAGTTGGCGCCCGTCCCGGCGATGACCGGCGCGCGGCCCGCCACGTGCTGGACGGCGAAACGGATCAGTTCGACGTGCTCATCGACCGAGACAGTGGGCGACTCGCCCGTGGTGCCCACGACCACGAAGCCGTCGGTGCCCTCGGCCAGGTGCCAGTCGAGCAGCGTCCGGAAAGCCTCGAAATCGAGCGACCCGTCCGGCTGCATCGGAGTGACGATTGCGACGATGCTGCCTGCAATAGGAGTGCGAGATGTGGTTGCCATACGATGCTAGGGTGGCCCGGAACGGGACGAAAAGGAAATCGTACAAGTTTACCGGATAAGCGCGCTCCTGCCCGCAAGCGGCGGCACGCGGATCCGGCGGCGGGCGCTACAGGAACAGCCTGACGATGGCGTCGCCCAGCATCAGCAGCGGCTGCACCAGGAAACCCAGCACGCCGGTCATCAGCAACACCAGCAGGATGACCATGCCGTAGGGCTCGATCTTCGAGTATTTCCAGGCGAGTTCGTGCGGCAGCAGGCTGAAAACGATGCGTCCTCCATCGAGCGGCGGAATGGGCAAAAGGTTCAATGCCATCAGCATCAGGTTGACCTGGACGCCCGCCACGGCCATGGCGACGAAGAAGGTTTCGTTCATGCCGGACTGAACCATCAGCTTGAGGCCGATTGCCCAGATCACGGCCATCACGAGATTGATGGCCGGCCCCGCCGCGGCGACCCACAGCATGTCCTGCTTGGGCCGGCGCAGGCGTCCGAAATCGACGGGAACGGGCTTGGCCCAGCCGAACAGCATGCCGGCCCCGCCCAGCAGCTTGCTCGTCAGCAGGATCGCCGCCGGCACCAGCAGGGTGCCGACGGGGTCGATGTGCTTGACGGGATTGAGCGTGACCCGCCCGGCCTGGGTCGCGGTGTCGTCGCCGAACATCCTGGCCACGTAGCCGTGGGCGGCCTCGTGCAGCGTAATGGCGAAAATCAACGGGATCGCGTAGACCGCGATAGTCTGAATGATGGAATCCATCGCGGCATTGTACCGGCAGCGTCCCGCGCTTCCGGCCCGGCCGCGCGGGATTTTCGGCGCCGGGTCCGCCGCCTATTCTCTATTCCGCCAGGCCGAGCTGCGCGGGGTCGCCGCGGCCGCGCCGCAGCACCTGCGGTTCGGCGCCGGTCATGTCGAGCACCGTGGTCGGTTCGCGCGAGCAGGCCCCGCCATCCACGACCGCCGCCAACTGGTGTTCGTAGCGTTCGCGGATCTCGGCGGCGTCGTTCAGCGGATCCTCCTCGCCGGCGGGAATGAAGGTGCTGGACAGCAGCGGCTCGCCCATTTCCTCGAGCAGCGCCAGGGCGATGGGATGGTCGGGCACCCGTATCCCTATGGTCTTGCGCGAGGGATGGGAGACGCGGCGCGGCACCTCGCGCGTGGCCTCCAGGATGAAGGTCCACGGGCCGGGCGTGGCCGCCTTGAGCAGGCGGTACTGCTTGTTGTCCACGTGGGCGAACTGGCCGATTTCCGCCAGGTCGCGGCACAGCACCGTCAAGTGGTGGCGCTCATCGACGCCGCGCACCCGCCGCAGCGCCTCGACGGTGTGCTTGTCGTCCAGTTGCGCCACCAGGGCGTAGCTGGAGTCGGTCGGGATGGCGACCAGGCCGCCGCTGCGCACCAGCTGCGCGGCCTGCTTGATCAGCCGCAGCTGGGGGTTCTGGGGATGTACCGAAAAAAACTGAGCCATGTCTGTCCTCTTCGTATCGTTCGATGCGCCGGCCGGCCGCGTTCAGTCCGCGGCCAGCGCGCGCAGTTCGTCCAGCAGCTTGGCCAGCGCCGCGTCGCGGGCGGCCTGGTCGGCGTACGCCGGTCCGCTGGCCGCCTTGCCGCCGTCGAGGTAGAGCGCATAGGTATCGCCCTCGGCCTTGAGCGCCTGGCCCGGATCGGCCAGGCCGCGCAGGCGCTTGACCGCGGCGCCGGCGCCCTGCGCGTCGGCGTGGGCGACCGACAGCAGCAGGTCTTGTCCGTCGGCGGCCAGGAAGCGGAAGCGGAATGCGCCCGCCTCGTCGCGGAAGCTGACGAAGCGGGCCTGTTTGCCGGCCTTTTTCTTCGCGGCCGGCGCGGCGGCGCTGCGTGCCGCGCTCAAGCCCACCGCCGCCCGCAATTCGGCCATGAACGGCGTGGCCAGCGCGCGGGCCTTGCGCGCGCCCTCCTGCAGGATGTCTTCGATCTCGGCGGGCCTGGCCATCAGCGCGTCATAGCGTTCGCGCATGGGCGCGATCTCGCTTTCCAGGCGCTCGTACAGCGCCTGCTTGGCATCGCCCCAGCCCATGCCGGCTTCGAGCTGCCCGCGGAAGGCAGCCGATTCGGATTCGGAGGCGAAGGCGCGATAGATGGTGAAGAGCTGCGAGTTGTCGGCGTCTTTCGGTTCGCCCGGCAGCCGGGAGTCGGTGACGATGCGGCCGATCGCCTCCCGCAGCTGCTTGCTGGAGCCTTCGAAAAGCGGAATGGTGTTGTTGTAGCTCTTGGACATCTTGCGGCCGTCCAGGCCCGGCAGGGTGGCCACCGCGTCGTCGATCTGCTCGCGCGGCAGCACGAACACCTCGCGGCCGCCGCCGTAGATGTGGCTGAAGCGCTGCGCGATGTCGCGCGCCATTTCGAGATGCTGGATCTGGTCGCGGCCCACCGGGACGCGGTGCGCGTTGAACATCAGGATGTCCGCCGCCATCAGTATCGGATAGCAGAACAGGCCCATGTTGATGCCGGCATCCGGGTCTTCGCTGTCGGCGACGTTCTGGTCTACCGAGGCTTTGTAGGCATGCGCGCGGTTCATCAGCCCCTTGGGGGTGACGCAGGTCAGCAGCCAGCACAGTTCGGGGATCTCGGGCAGGTCGGACTGGCGGTAGAAGGTGACGCGCTGCGGGTCCAGGCCCGCGGCCAGCCAGGTGGCCGAGATCTGCAGGCGCGAGCTCTGCAGGCGAAGCGGATCCTCGCACTTGATCAGCGCGTGGTAGTCGGCCATGAAGAAGAAGGCATCGTTGTCCGGATCGCGGCTCGCTTCGATGGCGGGCCGGATGGCGCCGACGTAGTTGCCCAGGTGGGGCGTGCCGGTGGTCGTGATGCCGGTGAGGATGCGGGTTCTCATGTTTCTGGACGCTGCGGGCATGCGGAACGTAAGGTCAGAGCGCAGTGTAACTCCCGAGGCACGGCGCCGTCCGGCTTGGCGGATAATGGGAGATTGCCATTTTCGAACCGAGCGCGTCCATGCCTGCCCTGATGTTCACTCTGACCGGCGAATTCATTCCGCTGTGCGATCTGCTCAAGCTGACGGCGCTGGCCGATTCGGGCGGCGCGGGAAAAGCGCTGGTGGCCGGGGGGCTGGTGAAGGTGGACGGGAAGGTCGAACTGCGCAAGACGTGCAAGATACGGGCGGGACAGGTGGTCGAGTTGGCGGGACAGCAGATCAAGGTGAAGTAAAAGCTTCGCCGACAGCGATCATCCCGGGAGCGTCTCGAACCTCCTCCAGGAAACCGCGGATCTGGCTCCGCCAGTCCGCCAGTTTCGCCCCCTGGGGGGCGCGCGTCAGCGCGTAGGGGGGGGCCCTATCAATGCGCCTGTTCCCAGGTATATCCCGACCCGACTTCGGCCACCAGCGGCACCTTCAATTCCGCCACGCCGCACATCAGCGCGGGCAGCCGCGTGGCGACGATCTCGCTTTCTTCGCGCGGGACTTCCAGTACCAGTTCGTCGTGCACCTGCATGACCAGGCGCGCGCCGAGCTTGTCGGCTTCGAGCCAGTCCTGGACCTGCACCATGGCCATTTTGATGAGGTCGGCGGCGGTGCCCTGCATGGGAGCGTTGATGGCCGCGCGTTCGGCGGCCTGGCGGCGCGGGCCGCTGCCGCCGCGGATTTCGGGCAGCCACAGGCGGCGGCCGAAGACGGTTTCGACGTAGCCGCGTTCGCGGGCCTGTTCGCGGGTGTCGTCCATGTAGCGGGCCACGCCGGGGTAGCGCGCGAAGTAGCGGTCGATGTAGTGCTTGGCCGCGTCGCGCGTGATGCCCAGGTTGCTGGCCAGGCCGAAGGCGCTCATGCCGTAGATCAGGCCGAAGTTGATGACCTTGGCGTAGCGGCGCTGTTCGCCGTTGACTTCGTCGGGAGTCACACCGAAGATTTCCGCGGCGGTGGCGCGGTGGATGTCTTCGCCGCGCGCGAAGGCGGACAGCAGGTTTTCGTCGCCGGAGATGTGCGCCATGATGCGCAATTCGATCTGGGAATAGTCGGCCGAGACGATCAGGTTGCCGGTGTCGGCCACGAAGGCTTCGCGCACGCGCCGGCCTTCGGGGGTGCGCACCGGGATGTTCTGCAGGTTGGGATCGCTGGAAGCCAGCCGTCCCGTCACGACCGCGGCCTGGGCGTAGCGCGTGTGCACGCGGCCGGTGCCCGGATTGATCATCTTGGGCAGTTTGTCGGTGTAGGTGGACTTGAGCTTGGCCAGGCCCCGGTAGCTGAGCAGGGCCTGCGGCAGCGGGTAGTCCTCGGCCAGCTTGGTCAGCACGTCTTCGTCGGTGGAAGGCGCGCCGCTCGCGGTCTTCTTGACCACGGGCAGTTGCAGCTTGCCGAACAGGATTTCGCCCAGTTGCTTGGGCGAGTTCAGGTTGAACGGCTGGCCGGCCAGTTCGTAGGCGCGCTGTTCGAGCACCAGCAGTTCCTGGCCGATGGCATGGCTCTGGCGCCCGAGCTCCTCCGGATCGATGCGCACGCCATTGCGCTCGACCGCCACCAGTACGCGCGAAACCGGCATTTCGATGGCGTAGATGCGCGCCAGCCCGGCGTCGGCCTCGATGCGCGGATACAGCACGGCGTGCAGTTGCAGGGTGTAGTCCACGTCTTCGCTGGCGTACTGGGTCGCGACGTCGAGCGCGACCTCGTCGAAGCAGATCTGTTTCACGCCTTTGCCGCAGACGTCCTCGAACGACAGGCCCTTGCGGCCCAGCCAGCGCTGCGCCAGCTCGTCCAGGGATACGCCGCGATGCGATTCCAATACGTAGGCCTGCAGCATGGTGTCGTGCGCCGTGCCGCGCAGAGCGATCCCGGCGTTGGCCAGCACGTGGGTGTCGTATTTGGCGTTGTGCAGCAGCTTGGGCGCGTCGGCGTTCTCGAGCCAGGGCTTCAGGCGCGCCAGGACTTCGTCCTTGGGCAGCTGCCCGACGGCGTCGGGATGGCGGTGCGCCAGCGGGATGTAGCAGGCGCGCCCCGGCTCCACCGCCAGCGACAGGCCGACCAGCCGGGCCTGCATTTCGGAGAGCGAATCGGTTTCGGTGTCCAGCGCCACCAGCGGCGCGGCCTGCACCGCCTGCAGCCAGCGCTCGAAGGTTTCCCAGTCTGCGACCATGTCGTATTGCACGTTCTCCGGCGCCGGCGGGGCGTCGGCCTGCACCCGCGAATCGCCTTCGGGAATGCGGCCCTCGTCGCCGGTCAGTTCGCGCAGCCAGCTGCGGAAACCGTAGCGCTCGTACATGGCCTCGAGCTTCTCGCGCTCCACCGGCCGCATGGTCAGGGCTTCCAGGCCGGAGATGTGCGCAGCCAGGTCGCAATCGGTGCGTATGGTGATCAGTTCGCGCGTGAGGGGAAAGTTCGGGATCGCATTGCGCAGGTTGGCGCCGGCCACGCCCTTGACCGCCTCGGCCTGGGCCACGAGCGCTTGCAGCGAGCCGTACTGGTTGAGCCATTTGGCAGCGGTCTTGGGGCCGACTTTCTCGACGCCGGGCACGTTGTCCACGGTGTCGCCGATCAGCATCAGGTAGTCGATGATGCCCTCTGGCGGCACGCCGAATTTCTGCTGCACGCCGGCGGCGTCCAGCGTTTCCGAGGTCATGGTGTTGACCAGCGTGACGTGGTCGTTGACCAGTTGCGCCATGTCCTTGTCGCCGGTGGACACGATGCTGCGCACGCCTTCGGCGGCCGCGCGCGCAGTCAGCGTGCCGATCACGTCGTCGGCCTCGATGCCCTCGATGGCGAACACCGGCCAGCCCTGGGCGCGGATGGCCTCCAGGATGGGACCGACCTGGCGCGACAGGTCTTCGGGCATGCTGGCGCGGGTCGCCTTGTATTCGGGGTAGAGGTCGTCGCGGAAAGTCTTGCCGGGCGCATCGAAGATGCAAGCCAGGTAGTCTGCCTTATGATCGTTCAATGCGCGCCGCAGCATGTTCAGCACGCCGTACAGCGCACCGGTCGGTTCCCCTTGCGCATTGCGCAGGTCGGGCAGCGCGTGATAGGCGCGATAGAGATAGCTGGAACCGTCGACCAACAGCAACGTCTTGATCATGATCAAACACAGAGAAATCGAAATAGGCAGAGAAGAGCCGCACAGCGCAACCGATGCGCTGACGCGCAAGACCGGCCGCGTACCCGGCCTGCGGGACGTGGTGAACGCCGAGCTCGCCACCGCCGCCAAGGCGCGCGAGTCATGGCATGTCCTGGGGATTATGTCAGAGTTCTTCGAGGCTTCCGAGCGGCTGGCCCAGATCCGGCCGGCCGTCAGCATCTTCGGCAGCGCCCGGATACCGGAAACGGATCCTCGCTACGAACTGGCCGAAACCATCGCGCGCAAACTTTCGGAGGCGGGCTTTTCGGTCATTTCCGGCGGCGGCCCCGGCATCATGGAGGCCGCCAACAAAGGCGCCTACGACGGCCCCAGCCCCAGCGTCGGGCTGAACATCGAGCTGCCGCACGAGCAGACCAGCAACGCCTACCAGAACATCAGCCTGTTCTTTCGCCACTTCTTCCCGCGCAAAGTGGCTTTCGTGAAGTTCGCGCTGGCCTACGTGGTGCTGCCCGGCGGCTTCGGCACCTTGGACGAACTGTTCGAGGCGCTGACGCTGGTGCAGACCAACAAGAGCCGGCGCATGCCCATCATCCTGGTCGGCTCGGACTACTGGAGCGGCCTGCTCGAGTGGATCCGCGCCCAGCCGCTGGCCCACGGGCTGATCTCGCCGGCCGACCCCGACCTGGTGCGACTGCTCGACGACCCCGACGCCGTCGTCAATGCGATCTTCGATTTCTACCAGCACGAAGGCTTCACCCAGTCCGCGGACGAACGCGAACGCTTGCTGAATCTTTGAACGCGCGCCGCCCGCGGCGCAGCCGCGGCGCGGCCTGCCGCGTAAAACCGGGACGTTGACGCTAGAATGCGGTAAATCGTCGTCGTTTCCCGCCTCATTCCCCCTGCTCACCCATGGCCGTCTTCACCCCCGTCACCGAAACGGACGCCCAGGCACTGCTCGCGCACTACGCATTGGGCGAGTTGCGCGCCCTGCGCGGCATCCCTTCCGGCATCGAAAATACCAATTACTTCCTCACGACCAGCCAGGGCGAGTACGTGCTGACGCTGTTCGAGCGCCTCACGCGCGAGCAGCTGCCGTTCTACATCGACCTGATGACGCACCTGGCGGAACACGGCATTCCCGTTCCCCACCCCCAGGCCGCCCACGACGGGCGCCGGCTGGCGGAACTGCACGGCAAGCCGTGCACCATCGCCACGCGGCTGCCGGGCAAGTGCGAAATGGCGCCCGAGCCCGTCCACTGCGAGCAGGTCGGCAGGACGCTCGCCCGCCTGCACCTGGCCGGCCAGGATTTCCCGCTGCGCCAGCCCAATCTGCTGGGCCTGCCCTGGTGGCAGCAGACCGCGCCCGTGGTCTCGCCCTACCTCGCAAGCGATACCGCCGCCATGCTGGCCGACGAGGTCGCCTTCCAGACCGTCTTCGCCCGGACCGATACCTACCGCGCCTTGCCGCAAGGACCGGCCCACTGCGACCTGTTCCGCGACAATGTGCTGTTCGCCGGCACGCGCCAGGCGCCCGAACTCGGCGGTTTCATCGACTTCTATTTCGCCGGCTGCGATCACTGGCTGTTCGACCTTGCCGTATGCGTCAACGATTGGTGCATCGACCACGCGCAAGGCGTCATCCGGCCGGAGCTGGCCGGCGCCCTGCTGGCGGCCTACGCCCAGGTCCGGCCGCTGAACGACGCCGAACGCGAGGCCTGGAGTGCCATGCTGCGCGCGGCGGCCCTGCGGTTCTGGCTGTCGCGGCTGCGCGACTTCCATCTGCCCAGGCCTGCCCAGACGCTGACGCCGCACGACCCGACCCACTTCGAACGCATCCTGCGCCTACGGCGCGGCCATGCGCCCATCGCGCTGCCCTGAGCCATGACAGACTTTCGCTTTCCCGCCGCACCCGCCCGTGCGTTTCTCCGCCATTGCCAGGAGGGCCGCTGATGCAAGCCGCCTCTCTGCCGGCCAAGGCCGGCTGGCAATGGGCGCGCGAGGGCCTCGCCCTGTTCCGCATGCAGCCCATGGCCATGTTCACCTGGGCGCTGACGGTGGGCTTCATGGTGGTGATCGCCAGCATACTCAATCCCATCGGCCCCATCCTGTTCGTCGCCGGCATGCCGTCGATCACCGTCATGAGCCTGGAGGCCTGCCGCGCCATCGAGCAGGGCAAGACCGTGCTGCCGCTGCGCCTGTTCCTGGCGCTCAAGCCGCCCGGACTGTTCAAGAAACTGCTGGCCATGGGCGCGATCTACGTCGCGGCGGTGCTGCTGGCGGGGCTGGTGTCGTTCCTGCCCTTCGCCGACAGCCTGCGCGATGCGCTCCAGGGCATGGCCGACAACGACGTCACGCCGCTTCTGACCGCGCTGCGCATGCCCCTGATCGTGTTCGGCGTCCTGTACGTCATCATCGCCGGCCTGTTCTGGCATGCGCCGGCGCTGGTCGCCTGGCACAAGCTCGGTCTGCGCAAGGCCTTGTTCTTCTCGGGCATCGCCTGCTGGCGCAACAAGGGCGCGTTCCTGGTGTACGGCCTGACCTGGCTGGCGGTGGTGCTGGCCCTGGAAGCCGGCACCGGCCTATTGGAAGCCGTCGGGGTATCGGACACCATCGCCGACCTGATCCAGATGCCGTTCAATTTCGCCGCGGCGGCGGTGCTCTATTGCAGCTTCTATCCGACCTACACCCGCGTATTCGGCCAGCCGCCCGCATCGGCATTCGGGACGTGACGCAGGCCGGGGCGCACCGCCCTGCCCCGCTTCAGCGCACGCCAGCGGTTTCCCGCGGCACGTTGCCGATGGCCTTGTTGATCGCCACGTAGCGCGTGCCCAGGCGTCCTTCGCTGGCGGCCAGGTCACGGCGCGCCTGCAGGAAGCTCCGCCGGCTGTCGAGCACTGCCATGAAATCGACCGCTCCGCCCTCGTAGCGCGCCCGGGCCAGCGCATAAGCGTCGCCGGCGTTCTGCACACGCGCATGAAGCTGTTGCGCCTGCTGCGTTTCCGCGGCATAGGCACTGAGGGCATCGTCGATTTCCTGCCATGCCTTGAGTACCGTCTGCTGGTAATTCACGGCCGCTTCCTGCTGTTCCAGCTCGCGCAATCTCACGACGCTCTTGCGGCGGCCATGGTCGAACAGCGGAAGATCGAGGCTCGGCCCGATCGACCATGTGCGGCTGCCCCAATCGGCAAACTCTCCGCCGAGATAGGATTCGTAGCCGAAATGCGCGCCCAGGCGGATGCTCGGATACAGTTCCGCCCGCGCCACGCCGATGCCGGCGGTGGCGCGGTGCAGGCGGGCTTCGGCGGCGCGGATGTCGGGCCGGCGCAGGGCGACTTCCGAAGGCAGTCCCAGTGCCAGGTCGGGCAACACTGCCGCTGTTTCGCCGGCCTCGGCCGTCAGCATGTCGCGCAACGCACCCGGCCGTTCGCCCAGCAACACCCCGAGCCGGTTGGCGCCGGCGCCTTCCTCGGCGAGCAACCCGGGCAGGCGTGCCTTGATCGCAGCCAGCTCGGCGCGCTGCCGCTCCAGCTCGAAGTGATCGATGACGCCGCCTCGCACGCGCGCCGCCAGAATTTGCGTGCGCTCCTCCAGGGCGGCGATGTCCTCTCTGGCCAGCCGGATCTGGCGCTGGGCGGTGCGCAGTTCGAAGTAGTTGCGCGCCACATCGCTGGCCAGGCTCAGCCGCGCCAGCTCGAGCAGAGCCGCCTGGCTGCGCGCCTCGGCATCGGCGGCCTCGACGGAGCGACGCACGCGCCCCCAGAGGTCGAGTTCCCACGACGCATCGAAGCCGGCCTGGTAGAGCGTGAACGGCTGGCTCAACGCCTTGGCCAAGGTTTCGCGGTTGCCGCCTATGGCGTCGATCATGCGGGTGCCGGCTCCGTATTCGCTCTGGCGCTGGCGATGGACGCCGCCGCTCGCATCGATCTGCGGTCCGCGCTGCGCGGCGACCGTGCTGCGCTGCACGCGCGCCTGCGCAAAGCGCAGCGCGGCGGTCTGGAGATCGGGGCTGGCTTCGAGGGCTTGCCGCTGGAGCCGGTTCAGCACCGGATCGCCGAAGGCCTCCCACCACTGCGGCCGAAGCGCTGCTCCCGCATCGATCGGCGCGCGCAACGTGTCATCGGCGCCGCGCCAGCTCGTCCAGTCGTCCGGCGCCTCCGGTTCGGGTTTGGCGAAATCCGGCCCCGCGGCGCATCCGGCCAGCGCCAGGAACAGCGCGCAGGATGCCAGGCCGGCGCGCAAACGGGGAGGATGGGGACGACGCAAGTCGGACATGGCGATACCCACGGTCAGGTCATACGGTTGCGGAACAGCCAGGCCGCCAACGGCAGCGTCACGGCGGCCAGCACCAGCAGGGGAATGAATTCGAGCCCGACCTCGGCCAGGCCGGCGCCTTCCAGATAAATGCCGCGCACGATGCTCATGCCGAAACGCAGCGGATTGGCATAGGTGGCGATCTGGAGCGCCTCGGGCATGTTGCGCACCGGCGTGAGCAGGCCGGACAGCAGCATCAGCGGCATGATGAGCAGGAAGGTGTAGAGCATGGCCTGCTGCAGGCTCGTCGACAGCGCCGAGATCGACAACCCCAGGCCCACCACCGCGATGTTGAAGGTGACCAGCCCCAGATAGAGCAGCCCCACCGAGCCATTCATCGGGATCTCGAACCAGAACCGGATGATCAGGAAGATGATGGTGGATTGCAGCAGGCCCACGGCGATCGCCGGCATCGCTTTGCCGATCAGGATCTGCATGGGGGTCAGCGGCGTCACCAGCAATTGGTCGAAGGTGCCCTGCTCGCGCTCGCGGGCGACCGACAGCGCGGACAGCAGCAAGGTCTGCAGCATGCTCAACGCGGCGATCAGGCCCGGCATCAGGTTCCAGCGCGACTCCAGGTTCGGGTTGTACCAGGCGCGCCGTTCGATCGCGATGCCGCGCGCATCACCCCCCAGCGAGGCGTTGTAGCCGGCCACGATGGCGCCGACGTAGCTGGCGGCGGCCCCGGCAGTCGAGGAATTGCGGCCATCCACGATGACCTGCAGCGGCGCGCGCTGGCCGGCCGCGAGCCGGTTCTGGAAGTCTGACGGAATGACGATCACCATCAGCGCCTTCCCGGCATCGACCTGGCCGGCGACCTGTTCCGGCGAGCGCAGCGTGGCCTCGCGCACGAACATGCCGCTGCCATCGAGCCGCGCCAGCAGCTCGACCGATGCCGCGCTGCGGCTCTGGTCCAGCACCGCATAAGGCACGTGCTTGAGGTCGTAGGTGGCACCGTAGCCGAACAGCAGCGCCTGCATCAGCGCCGGCCCGAACAGGATGGCGCGGCTGGAGGGTTCCTTGACGATCGCCAGCAGTTCCTTGAGGATGAGCGAACCGATCTGCGCAAGAGAAGCAATCAGGGAAGCCATCGGCATCAGTCCAGTTTCTTGCGCAGCGTACGCCGCGTCGCCCAGGCCAGTGCCACGGCATATCCGGTGAGGATGGACGTACTGCGCAGAATGGCCGGCCAATCGTCGCCCGCCAGAAACAAGGTCTTGACCAAGCCCATGAAATGGGTGGCGGGCAGCAGATTGCTGACTACCTGGATCGCCAGCGGGACGTTGCGCAGGTCGAAGACGAAGCCCGACAGCATCATCGCCGGCAGGAAGCTGGTCAGCAGCGCGACCTGGCTGGCCTGGAACTGATTTCGCGTAACGCCGGAAATGAACAGCCCCAGCAACAGCGAGACCGTCAGGTACAGCATCGACGTCAGGCCGATGACCAGCAGCGAACCGCGCATCGGCACCTCGAAGAGGAACTTCGCCGCCAGCAGACACAGCGCCAGGTCGATGGCGCCGATCACGAGATACGGCGCCAGCTTGGCCAGCACCAGTTCGGTCGGCCGCACCGGCGTCACGAACAGCGGCTCGAACGTGCCGCGCTCCCATTCGCGGGCGATCAGCAGCGAGGTGAGAAAGGCCCCGATCAGCGTCAGCACGAGCACGACCAGCCCGGGCACCAGATACCAGGTGCTGCTGCCCGCCTCGTTGAACCACATGCGCTGCACCACCTCCACGCCACCCGCGCCAGGCGGCTTGTTGCCGGCGCGATCGGCCTGCCGTTGCATCCAGGTGCCGATGGCGCCGCCGACATACCCTTCCAGCGTTTGCGCGGTCGTGGTGTTGGCGCCATTGAGCACGAGCTGGACGCGTGCATCGCCCGCCGCCAGGCGGCGCGAGAAATCAGGAGGAATGCGGACGATGCCATCGACCTCGCCCGCGCGCATGCGGGCCTCGGCATCGGCCATGCTGCGCGTCCAGACCGGCGACAGGTAGGAAGACCCCGACAATCCGTCGACAACCTGCCGCGCGATGGGCGAAACATCCTCCATGACCACGGCGACCGGCGCGTGCTTCACGTCGAACGACAGGCCATAGCCGAACAGCAGGATCAGCGCGGCGGGCAGCAGCAGGCCCACGGCCATATTGCTCTTGTCGCGCAGCATCTGCCGCACCTCCTTGCGCAGCAGGGCAATGAAGCGCCTGACGAAGCCGTTCCTGTTCATACGGCTCCCCCGGCACCTCGAGAAGCCTGGGCGCGGCCCTGTTCGACGATGGCGATGAAGGCGCTGTCCATGTCGGCGGCGCCATCGCCGCCGGCCTGCTCGCGCACCTCCCGAGGCGTGCCGAGCGCCAGCATCCTCCCGGCGTCCTGGATGGCGATGCGGTCGCAGTACTCCGCCTCTTCCATGAAATGGGTGGTGATGACGACGGTCACGCCACCTTGCGCAAGTCCGGTGATGGTGCGCCAGAAGGCGCGGCGCGCCAGCGGGTCGATACCGCTCGTCGGCTCGTCGAGGAACAGGATTTCCGGCTCGTGCAGCAGGCCGGCCGCCATGGCCAGGCGCTGCTTGTAGCCGCCGGGCAGCAATCCGCTGACGGCCTTGGGTTCCAGACCGAAGCGGTCGATCATCGCGGCCACGCGCTCGCGCCGCGCCTGGCCGCGCAGGCCGTAGGCGCCGCCGAAGAACTCCAGGTTCTCCCTCACTGTGAGGTTGCCGTACAGCGCGAACTTCTGCGAGACGTAGCCGATGCGGCCGCGCGCCCGCGCGCGTGCCGTGCGCAAGTTCAGGCCCGCCACTTCCAGGTGGCCGCTGGTGGCCGGCAGCAGCCCGCACAGCATGCGGAAGGTGGTGGTCTTGCCCGCGCCGTTGGGGCCCAGCAGGCCGAAGATCTCGCCGCGGGCCACTTCGAAGGAGGTGCTGGCGACCGCGGTGAAGTCGCCGAACTTGCGCACCAGGCCGCGCACCACGATCACCGGTCCGTCGTCCTTGGCCCTTGCAGCGGCCTGCGGGGCGGTGGTTTCCGGCTGCGGCGCCGATCCGGCATCTTCCTGGTGCCGGCGCAGCATCATCATGAAAGCGTCTTCCAGCTCCTGCGGCCGCGCCCGGCGCTCGGCGCCACCGAGCAGTTCGCCGAGCGCCCGTTCGTCCGCATCAGGCTGGCGGATGAAGCGCACCGCGCCGCCCTTGGGCACGGCATCGACGATCAGCGCCCCGGCGTCGATCAGGCGTGCCTGCAAGTCGCGGGCGGGGACGTCCGGCGTCGGCACCGCGGTGAAAGTCAACCCACGGGCGCGGCCGGCAAGCGCGGCCGGAGCCCCCTCGGCCAGCAGGCGGCCCTCGTGCATCACGAATACCTGCGCGCAGCGCTCGGCCTCATCCATGTACGCGGTGCTGACGATCACGCTCAGGTTCTCGTCATCGACCAGTTGCCGCACGATCTGCCACAGGTCGCGGCGCGACAGCGGATCGACGCCGACGCTAGGCTCGTCGAGCAACAGCAGATCGGGCGAGCGCACCAGCGTACAAGCCAGTCCCAGCTTCTGCTTCATGCCGCCGGACAGCTTGCCGGCCAGGCGGTCCGTGAAACGCGCCATGTCGGTCATTTCCAGCATGCGCGCAAAACGTTCGCGCCGCGCCTCACGCGGCACGCCATGCAGGTCGGCATACAGGTCCAGGTTCTCCTGCACGCTCAGGTCTTCATACAGGCCGAAGCGCTGCGGCATGTAGCTGATGCGGTCCTGCACCGCCTGCGGATCCCGAGCGGCGTCGATGCCCAGCACCAGCAGTGTTCCGGCGTCCGGCTCGAGCAAGCCGGCCACCATGCGCAGCAGCGTGGTCTTGCCCGCGCCGTCCGGGCCGACCAGCGCGGTCAGTTCGCCCGGCCGCACGCGCAAGGACACCTCGTTGACCGCATGCAGCGGTCCACCGCCCGGCGCCTCGAAGGTCTTGCGCAGGTTGTCGGCGACTACCGTAGCGCGGACATCGTTCATGGCGCGGCGTCCGCCTCCATGCGGACGGTTGCCGGCTGCCCCAGCCGCAGTACGTCCTGCGGGTCCTCGACCAGCACCCGCACTTCGTAGACCAGGCTGGTGCGCAATTCCTCGGTCTGGACCGACTTGGGCGTGAACTCGGCCACCGACGAGATGTAGCCGACCTTGCCGGCGATGGGCTGGCCGGGATGGCTGTCGGTCGCGACACGCGCCGCCATGCCGGGCTTGACCTTGCCAAGCTCGGTTTCCCCGACGTAGATGCGCACCCACTTGGGCTGGATCAACGCCAGCGCAAACACCGGACGCTGCGGCGTGGCCATGTCGCCCGGCTCGAGCAGGCGCGAACGCACGACCGCATCGGCGGGCGCCCGGAGTTCGCCTTGGGATATCTGATGCCGCAACAAGGTCAGTTGCGCTTGCGAAACCTTGAGCTGGGCGTCGGCGCCGGCGATATCCTCCTTGCGCGCCCCCGCTTCCGTCAGCCGCAGGGCTTCGCGCTGCTCCGCGACCTGCGCCTGGGCGATTTGCACGGCGCTCCTGGCGCGGTCCATGTCCTGCGCGCTGACGCCGCGGCCCTGCGTATTGGCGGCAATGCCCTGCAGACGCGCCAGGTCCTGTTCGACGCGGACGGCATCGGACTGCGCGGCAACCAGCCGGCTGCGCGCCTGGGCGATCTCCTGCGGGCGCGAACCATTGCGCAGGCGCAGCAGCGCCTGCTGCTGCACGCCGATTTGCGCCTGCGCCTGCTCGGCCTGCAGCGCCAGCGTCTGTGTATCCAGCACACCGAGAAGCGCGCCCGCCTCGACGCGGTCGCCTTCCTCTGCGCGCAGCTCCTTGACCCGGCCGCTGCCGTCGAAAGCCAAGGACACCTGCCGGATGTCCACGTTGCCGTAGAAAACCAGCGCGCCGCCGTCATCACGATGGCTGAAGCGCCACCCGCCCCAGACGGCAAGAGTCAGGGCAGCAATGGCCACGAGAAGAATGAGAGGCTTCTTCATGCTTGGAATTCCATGGTGTCAAAGGCGATTCGGATGGCGATCTCACATTAAATTTAAATTGAATTTAATATCAAGATCAAGCAGAATCGAAGCATTCAGCCCATTCGCAGGAACCTCGGATCGATGAGGAACACCTCCCGCAGCCCTCGCACGGATGGCGAGGCAACCCGTACACGCATCCTCGAAGCCGCCGGTGAACTCTTCGCCGCCCAGGGGTTCGCCGAAACCACCAGCAAAGCCATCGCCGCGCAAGCCGGCGTAGACCTGGCCTCGATCAATTACCACTTCGGCAGCCGCAGCGGGCTCTATCAGGCCGTCCTGACCGAAGCGCACCGCCGCTTGGTGGACGTCGCGGACCTGCAGCGGCTGGCTCGAAGCCCGGCGCCGGCGGCAGACAAGCTCAGCGCGCTGATCGACCGCATGGTCCGGAATGCATTGAGCGGACCGGAGAAGTGGCACATCAGCGTACTGACGGCCGAACTCCTCGCGCCTTCCTCGCACATCCAGGCCCTGTTCCAGTCGGAAATCCCGCTCAAGGCCTCGCTCGTCGCGGCCATCCTGAGCGAAATCACCGGCATCCCCGAAGATGAGCCCGCCCTCCAGCGCTGCCTGCTCAGCGTCATTGCGCCCTGCTTGCTGCTGCAGATCGGCAGGCGCGGCATTCCCGGCCCCGTGCAGACAATGCTGCAGATGCCGGGCGCGGTGCTGGTGGAGCATCTGAGCCGATTCGCCATGGCAGGACTGGAGGCGGTCAGCCGCGACTATGCCGGTTCAATATCTCGTCGTCGAGAGCCGGGGGGGCACGACGCTTCTTGAAGCCGCAGCCGGCGCCTCCTCACCACTGGTAGCGCATCAGCGCCCGGCCCGCTACCGCCTGCGTGCGATGGCCGAATTCTCCGTAGAGGCTCACGCCCACCGACAGGCGATTCGCCAGCCGCAGTTCCACGCCTGCCGAAACCAGGGCGAGGTCGGAAGTGGGCGCGAGCGCCGAACTGGTGAAATTGCCAGCGCCGAGCGCGTTGAAGGACGTATGCAGGTCGGGATTGTCTGAATGGTTGTGCGCCCATGCCGCCGAGGTCCTGACGGCGAGCGACTTGCCGCCTTCCAGCGCGAAGTTCTTATCGAACGCCAGTCCCAGCTCGGTGCGCACGTAATTGGCCGAACGCCGCTGGTACGCGAGCGTCAGATCGGCCGCCGCGCCGGAGCCTCCTGTTTCGGCATAGCCCGGCGTGGTCACGCGCTGCAATTGCAGGGCCGCATACGGCGTCACCGCGAACGACTCGCCCTCGAACCGGTAGCCGGCCTCCACCCGGCTCCCCACGCTGTGCGCATGGAAATCGGTCGCGTAGGTGGACTGGATCGCCGGCAGCGACCGGTCCGTGGTCATGCGATGCAGGGAATAGGACACGGCGGCCGCCGCGTAGGCCGCTCCCGCGCGTTGCAAGGCATAGGCGCCGACCTGCAGCGCGTTGTTGCGCCCGTTGAAGTGGTCGCCCACGTCGAAGTGCGCCACGCCGCTGCCCAGCGCAACCCCCACGGTGGTGTCGGGCGACACCTTGCTGTCATGGCCGATGACCAATCCCAGACTGCGTGAGGACAGGTTGCCGTTGCTGCGGGCGTCATCCATGCCCATCCGGGTGCTGTCGCCATAGATCTGCGCCCAGGTATTGTCGCGGCCGTCCTGCCAGGCTTCTCCGCCAGGCTGCCGTGAACCCGGCGGCACCGCGGCGCGGCTGGGGCGCACGTCGGTGGCACGCTGGAGCAGTACGCGGTTGAACGCCGTGCCCATCTGTTCTCCCACCATGGCGACCGACGATGCCGCCGCGCCGCTGACATTCCAGTAAGCCTGGCTCAGTTCCGTCACCGTCGGGATCTGCACCAGCCCCGCGACCAGCGGCTGGAAATGTTGCAGGCCCTGGCTCTGCGCCCGCGCGATCAGCGCGCCGATCTGCTGGCTGTCCGCGCCTAGGCCGAGCGGGCTGAAGTCTGCGGTGGAAGAGAGCGAAACGTCGTTCCCGCTGCGGTGCAGGGCAAAGCTCAGGATGGCCGTATTGCCTATCGACAGGCCCGAGGCGTCGACGCCGTCGGCCGCATGCAGGAACGAGCCGAGCGGCGTGGTCCCGGGCGCGATCAAGCCGCCGTTGACCAGCGTGGGCCGCAAGCTGCCCAGCAGCTTCGCCGACCCGCTGACCTCGAAGGCATCGATGCGGGCGTTGGCATGATCGACGCGCAAGTCCATGACCCCCGAGGCCGACTGCTCGAGCGAGCCGGTGATCCGCGTCACCGATCCGGCGGCGTTGCCGTTGGCCAGCACGCCGTCGTTGCGCAGCAAGCCGGTATCGCCCAGGTCCAGTGTCGACCCGGCGACCAGCGTGCCCGTGCCGAGGTTGTGCACGAGATTGCTGCCATCTTTCGCCAGGTGGATGTTGCCCTGGAGCGCGCCGCTGTTGTTGACCGTGGTGTCGCCGGAGATCGTGCGCACGGCCGCGCCGTCCGCGCCGTCGATGCTGCCCACGGAACCGCTGTTGTTGAGTTCGTTGGTCGGCCCTTCGAACTCCAGCGCGCTGCCGCCCGTGCCGCCCACGACCGTGGCCCCGGAAGCAATGTTCACGATGGGGTCGGTCGAAGACCAGGTCTTGATGCCGACCGCACCCTGTCCCGTTGCCACGACATTGACGCCCGACGCCACATTGACCTTGACCAGCCCGCTGCTGCCGCTCGTGCCGCCTTGCATCACGGTGGTCGTCCCATTGGTCACCAGCCCGCCGCCGCCCCGCACCGACTGGGCGACCACGCCATGGGCGCCGGCGCCTGTCGTGGCGATGGAGGCGTTGACGTTGACCGTCACGGCGCTGGCGTTGCCGGAGCCGGCCTTGAACGTCGGGGCGACTGCGCCGCCGGTGGAGATCACCGCGCCTCCACCGCCACCCACGCTTTGCGCGAGGATGCCGAAGGCGTTGACTCCCGAGGTCGAGATGGCGGCATTGCTGTTGACCAGCACTGCGCCGGCGTTCGAGCCGCTGGGCGCGCCGCCCAGCGTGGCGCTACCGGATGCGTAGGCCAGGCCGCCGCCACCCGCCACGCTCTGGGCCACGATGCCGATCGAGCCCGCGCCGGACGTGGTGATGGCCGCGCCGTTGGTCACTGCCGCGCTGTTGTTAGACGTCGATCCCGTATAGCTGCTGGAGTTGGTGACGCCGCCCAACACCACGTTGGTGGCATCGACCAGGCTGAGCCCGCCGCCACCGCCGATGTCCTGCGCGACGATGCCCGGCGACATCGCGCCGCTGGTGGCGATGCTGCCGCCCGTCAGATTGACCGCGACGGGGTTGGTGTAGTTGCTCCCGCCCTTGGTCGACCCCAACCGAACCGTGCCGCTGAACAGGCTGTTGTCGCTGGAAGCCGCCAGGGCCAGGCCGCCGCCTCCGGTGATGCTCTGCGCCAGCAGACCGGCCGATTGCAGGCCCGTGGTGCGGATGATCGCGCTGCCCGATACGTTGACCGTGCCGCTCATGCCGCTGCCGCCGACCTGGCCAAGCTGGCCGGTCACGGTGCCGTTGACGGCGGAACCGCCCGGCGCGCCGTAGAAGCTGGCGATACCGCCGCCGCCGCCGATCGACTGGGCGACGACCGCAGCGGAATTCGCGCCCGCCGTGCTGACCGCCGTTGCCGCGCCGCCGCTGCCCAGGCCTATCTTCACGGCATTGGCGACGCCCGAGCCGGCATCAGCGCCGAGCGTGAACGAAACGTTCATCTTGCCGCCCGCCGCCAGATTGCTGGCGCTGTAATAGCCGCCGCCGGCGCCGATGGATTGCGCCACCACGCCCGGAGCATTCGGGCCGGCCGTGCCGATGGCGTGCTCGTAGGCGGTGACCGAGACCGCCGCGCCGTAGTCGTTGCTCATGCCCGAGCCGCCCAGGTTCGCCGCATAGCTGGCGTTGCCGGCATTGTTGTAAGCTGCCACGACGGTGCCGCCGCCACCGCCGACCGACTGCGCCAATACTCCCGCGGAGCCGGCGCCCGCTGTACTGATGCCGGCGTTCTGCACCGTCGTCACGGTGCCCGAATAGCCGACGCCATTCTTGAAATCGGCCGATACGGCGTTGCCGCTGGCCAGCACCGCGCCGCCTCCGCCGCCTATGCTCTGCGCCAGCAGGCCGATCGACGCATCGCCCCAGGTCGCGATGCTGCCGCCGATGGCGCTGTTGCTGGCGCAATTGCCGCCGACGATGCTGTTGCAGACATTCACTGCCGCGCCATTGGAACCGCTGGGCGCCCCGCCCAGGGTCGCCGAACCTCCGCTCGTGGCCAGGCCGCCGCTGGCGATACTCTGCGCGACCAGGCCCGCCGACGCCCCGCCCACGGTCGTGACGACCGCGTTGCTCGAAAGATTGACCACGCCGCTGGCGTCGTCGGCCGTCCCGCCCAGCACGACGTTGCTCGCGCGCACCGCGCTGACCCCGCCGCCGCCGCCCACGCTCTGCGCAACGATGCCGGACGAGAACAAGCCGTAGGTCGTAACGCTGCCCGAAGCCGTGACATAGGCAGCGCCGCCGGCGCCGCCCGAACCGCCCTTGCTGCCCAGCGTCATCGTGCCGCTGAAGATGGCCGCGTTGCCGGTCGACGCCGTGGCCAGCCCGCCTCCGCCGCCTATGCTTTGCGCCAGCAGGCCGATCGATTGCATGCCGGTGGTCGTGACCGCCACGTTGCTGGTCAGGTTCACCGTCCCGCCATTGCCGCCGCTGCCGCCCGTGCCGCCCAGCGCGCCGCCTATGCTGGGCGTGTACGCGCCGGTCGCGCTACTGGTGGTGGCCGCCATGCCGGCGGTCCCGCCGCCACCGCCCACCGATTGCGCAACCACCGCCGGCGCATTGGCACCGCCGGTCACGATCTCGGCGCCGCTGCCGCCCAAGGCCACGGTAACGCTGCCGCCATTGCCGCCGCTGCCGCCCGTGCCGCCCAGCGCGAGGCTGGCCGACACCTTGTTGCCGCCGGTGGCGCCCGCGCTGGCGCCGCCGCCCTCGCCCCCACCGCCGCCTATCGATTGCGCCAGCACGGCGGCGGACATGTCGCCCAGCGTCTGCACCGTCACATTGGTGTTGACTGCCACCGCACCGCCCGAGCCTCCGCCGCCGGTCTTGCCGCCCAGGCTGGCGCCGAACGACGAGCCTCCGTCCGCGCCGCCCGCATTGGCGCTGGCGATGCTGCTGGACGAACCGCCCGAGCCGCCGCCACCTCCGATCGACTGGGCAAGGATGCCGGTCGAATGCACGCCGGCCGTCAGGATCGCCGCCCCCGTCATGGCCGACGTGCAGGCGCCGCCGGAGACCTGGCCGCAGACGTTGACCGCGCCGCCGGAGCTGCCGGAACCGGCGGCGCCGCCCAGCCCCAGGCTGACGGCATTCGCTCCGCCCGATTGCGCGGTGGACGTGGACGCGCCGCCACGGCCCCCTCCGCCTCCGACCGATTGCGCCAGGATGCCGGCCGCGTCGTCGCCGCTGGTGATGATCGCCGCCGTATACGCGCGGGTCTTGCCGCCGCTGGTGACGGTAACGGCCGAGCCCTGGGTGTTGCTGCCCGTCACGGACACCGCCCCGCCCGCCCCGCCGCCCTTGCCCGATCCGCCCAGCGACAGGCTCAGCGG
>NZ_UWPJ01000015.1 GCF_900606115.1 Pigmentiphaga humi | reverse complement strand
GCATCAAGCTCAAGCTAAAAGGCCTGAGCCCGGTGCAGTACCGAACTCAGGCCTTCGCCGCTTAGCTTTTAACTGTCCAACTTCTTGGGGTCAGTTCACCAGGGGGCGCATTTTTTGTATAGGCCGATAATCCGGCCCTGGCTTCGTCGATTACTCGGGCTGGATGCCTGCGTCCTGCGCCACCGTACGGTAGTGAGGGATTTCCTTGGCGATGCGCTCGGCCATTTCCTTCCTCGTGGTCGGCAGCAATTCCACGCCGAGATCCACGAATTTGTCGTGGGTGGCCTTTTCCTTGAGGATCTTCACGACTTCGCGGTTGAGCTTGTCGGCGATGGCGTCGGGCATGCCGGCCGGGCCGGACAGTCCGAACCAGACGTTGGCGGCGAAACCAGGCAGCGTTTCGCTCACCGTGGGCAGGTCCGGCATGATTTCGGTGCGCTTTTCGCCGGAGGATGCCAGTGCCGTCAGCTTGCCCGCCTTGACGTGGGGCAGGGAAGAGGCGCCGCCTTCGAACATCATGTTCACCTGTCCGGCGATGAGGTCGGTGCTGGCGCCCGCGCTGCTCTTGTAGGGGATGTGCAGGATGTCCACGCCGGCCTGCTTCTTGAACATTTCGCTCAGCAGGTGGTGCGAACTGCCCGGGCCCAGCGAGGCGTAGGTCAGCTTTCCGGGCGAGGCCTTGGCCAGCTTGATCAGCTCGGCCACCGTCTTCACCGGCACGTCCTTGTTCACGACCAGGTAGGTGGGCGTGTCGAACAGCATCGTGATCGGGGTGAAATCATTCAGCGGGTCGTAGGGCAATTTCTTGCGCAGCACCGGGTTGAACACCATGGCGCTCTGGGTGGCGATGAGCAGCGTGTAGCCATCCGGCGCTGACTTGGCCACGCTCTCGGCCGCAATGGTCTGGCTGGCGCCGGGACGGTTCTCGACGATCACCGGCTGGCCGACGGCGGCCGAAAGCTGCTGGCCGATATAGCGGGCGAAGGTGTCGCCCAGCCCACCGGGGCCGTGGGGCGAGACGATCTTGATGGGCTTGTTCGGGAAGTTCGCGGCATCCTGGGCGTATGCGCCTTGCGAGCCGGTGATTGCCAGCGCGGCCAGGGCCAGGCCCAGCGCCGTGCGGCGGCTCGGGTGGAAGTGTCGGGATGTGCGTTGAGGCATTGCGTGTCTCCTATGGGAGCTGGCCCGGGCGTGCCGGGGGCTCCATTGTCATGGTTGGGGCGGTGGAACGGGTTCAGCGGAACAGGTAGCGGCCTTCGTCGTCGCGCGTCACCGGGCGCGAGGGCTGGGTATCCTCCAGCCAGCGCACGATTTCGCGGCCGTCGCGGCTGCCGATGGCGGACATCAGTTCTTCGAAGTACTTCGGGCCGTCTTCCAGCGCCGCCTCGAGCGACTCGAAACGGCGCCCTTCGTAGCGCGGCGCAGCCGGTACGCGGTAGTCCAGCGGGCGGACTTCGCCCGGTGCGAGCAGGGGCAGCGTCAGGTCGAAGCCGGCCTTGGCGCCCTGGCGCGCGCCCTGCAGGGAGGGATCCAGCGGCATGGCGCGCATGCCGGTCTGGACCACCAGGTCGCGATCGGCCTGGAAGCGGGTGCCCAGCGCCCAGTCCATCTGGGTGTCCGAGAAGATATCGATGTCCGGGTCGACCACGAAGACGTGCTTGACGTTGGACAGGGAACCGAATACCGCCGCAATGGCGTTGCGGGCTTCGCCCGGCACGCGCTGCTGCAGGGCGATGCGGACGTTGAACATGCCGCCGTTGGCCGGCGCCGCATAGACGCCGCGGACTTCGCGCACGGCGGTTTCGAGCGCGCGCCAGAGCGTGACTTCGGTGCGCAGCGCGTTCAACTGCGCGGTATCCGTCCAGGCCATGTTGGGGCCGCTGATGCTGGCGGTCTGGAACACCGCGTCGTGCCGGTGCGTAATGGCGGTAATGTGGAAGATGGGATTCTTCTTGACCACGCCGTAGTAGCCCAGGAACTCGCCATACGGGCCCTCGGGCTCGACGTGGCCGGCCTCGTCCAGGTAGCCCTCGAGGATGAATTCCGCGTCGGCGGGGACCATCAGATCGTTGGTCACGCACTTGACCACGGGCAGCGCCGCGCCGCGCAGGCTGGACAACAGGCCGAGCTCATCGCCCGGGATGCGCATGGTCGCGGCGATGTGGTCGATCGGGTGGGTGCCGATCGCGAAGGCGATCGGCACGCGCTGGCCCTTGCCGGACTGCTTCAGATAGATGGCGCGCAGGTCGGACGGGGCGACCAGGTCGATGCCGGCGGTGCGGCGGCCGCGCAGCATCAGGCGCCGCACGCCGACGTTGGTCCAGCCGGTATCGGGATCCTTGACGAAATCGATGCCGGCCGACAGGTAGGGGGCGCCGTCCAGGCCGTGCTGCAGGTGCACGGGCAGGGCGGTGAGGTCGCACTCGTCGCCCTGCAGCACGACTTGCTGGCAGGGGGCGTCCTGCGCGGATATCTCGACGAAGCGCGGTGCGTTGCGCAGCCGGCGCGACACTTCGTTGGGCAGGTCGGTGGTCGTGGTCTGGAAAGCGCGCGCCAGCCGTTCGCGGCTGCCGGCCACGTTGCCGCACAGCGAGGTCTGGCCGCCACCGGGGTGGTCGATCCAGACCGCCTTCGGGCTGCTTTCCAGGATGGCTGCCACGTCGCTCAGCGGGGCTTCCGCCTGGCGTTGCAGGGAGGCATCGTCGAGCGACTCCAGGAAGCGCCTGAGGCGGAAGGCGTCGAGGTCGGGGGCAGGCGTGTCTGATTGAGGGGCGGCGTGGGGTTGAGCCAAGGTCGTCTCCGGCATTGTGATTCTGGTGGGGCGGGCCGTGATCCCGATCGATGCCCGCCAATCGGGCGCCGGGGCGTCCCGCGTTGCGGCCTTATTTAAATGCACTGCGCGAGCATATGTAAGCAAAACATTTGGATCGGGTCATAGAAGAAAGTGAACAATGGCCGGAACCGCCCCTGCGACTTGATTTTGTGGACGTTCGAGTAGACAATGTCGTGTAAGCCAAGAGGCACGTCCAAAATCTGCCTTGCACCAAAACGGTGCTTCGCAGGGGCGGCCACCAAGCTTGGAAGAAGCGGTTGATGGGCTTGCACCGTGTGCACCCGCAGCCGCTTTTTTTTCGTCCATCGTTTTTTACCGGAACATTGCGAGAATCCCGCATGGGCAAATGGCTGCTGCCCGAAAGCCTGGCAGATATCCTGCCGGCCGAGGCCAGGCGCATCGAAGAATTGCGCCGCTTGTTGCTGGACCTGTACCGCACCTACGGCTATGAATTGGTCATGCCGCCGCTGGTGGAGTATCTCGATTCGCTGCTGTCGGCCAGCGGCGAGGACATGGATCTGCACACCTTCAAGCTGGTGGACCAGATGTCCGGCCGCTCTCTGGGGGTTCGCGCCGACATGACGCCGCAGGTCACGCGCATCGATGCGCACCTGCTCAATCGCGCCGGCATGACGCGGCTGTGCTATTGCGGCAACGTGCTGCACACGCGTCCGCGCGGCCTCTGGGCCACCCGCGAGCCGCTGCAGATCGGCGCCGAGCTCTACGGCCATGCCGGCCCCGAGGCCGACATCGAGGCCGTCCAGCTGGCGCTCGAAAGCGTGCGCAGGGCGGGCGTGGCCGATTGCCGCATCGACCTGAGCCACCTGGGCGTGGTGCGGGCGGTGCTGGAGGCCGATCCGCTCGCCGCCGCGCGCGCCGACGAGATTTTCGGCCTGCTGCGCGACAAGGACGTGCCCGGCCTGGCCGCGCTGTCCGCGGAGCTTGCACCCGCCACCGCGCAGGCCCTGCAGGCGCTGCCCGCGCTGTATGGCGACCTCGACGTGCTGGACCGCGCGCGCGAGGCGCTGCCGGCCCTGCCGAAGATCCGCGAGGCGCTGGATATGCTGGCCGCGCTGGCCCGCGCGCTGCCCGGCATCGAAATCGGCGTGGACCTGGCCGACGTGGGCAGCTTCCACTACCACACCGGCGTGGTGTTCGCCGTCTATTGCGGCGGCTGGCCCAATGCCGTCGTGCGCGGCGGCCGCTACGACGACATCGGCCGCGTGTTCGGTCGCGCGCGGCCGGCCACCGGTTTCAGCCTGGACCTGCGCGAGCTGGCCGGGCTGCTCGCTCCGGCCACCGCGAGCGCCGCCGTGCGCGCGCCGTGGGGCCTGGATCCCACCCTGGTCGAAGCGGTGCGCAAGCTGCGCGCCGACGGCCAGATCGTCGTACAGATCTTGCCAGGGCACGAGCACGATCAGCAGGAATTCGTCTGCGATCGCGAACTGGTGCTGCGCGATGGCATCTGGCAGGTCGAACAGCTGGCTGGCGCCGAGATGGCCGCCACGCCTCCCTCATCCACCGCAAACTGAAGCCCGTCGCGGGCGGACCTAGTAGAGAAACAGAATCAACATGGCTAACAACGTCGTGGTTATCGGCACCCAGTGGGGTGACGAAGGCAAAGGCAAGATCGTCGACTGGCTGGCGGAATCCGCGCAGGGCGTGGTGCGTTTCCAGGGCGGACACAATGCCGGCCACACCCTGTGGATCGCAGGCAAGAAGACCATCCTGCGCCTGATCCCCTCGGGCATCATGCACCCCGGCCTGACCTGCTACATCGGCAACGGCGTGGTGCTGTCGCCCGAGGCGCTGCTGCGCGAGATCGAGGAACTCGAGGCCGCCGGCGTCGAAGTGCGCGCGCGCCTGCGCGTCTCGGAAGCCTGCCCGCTGATCCTGCCCTACCACGTGGCCGTGGACCAGGCGCGCGAAGCCCGCAAGGGCGCGGGCAAGATCGGCACCACCGGCCGCGGCATCGGTCCCGCCTATGAAGACAAGGTCGCCCGCCGCGCGATCCGCGTGCAGGACCTGTACGATCCGGCCACCTTCGACGCCAAGCTCGAAGAGGCGCTCGACTATCACAACTTCGTGCTGACCCAGTACCTGGGCGCGCAAGCGGTCGACGCCGCGCAGGTGCGCGACCAGGCCATGGCGCTGGCGCCCGTGCTCCAGCCCATGGTGGCGGATGTCTCCAATGCCCTGTACCTGGCTTCGGCCGCCGGCGGCAAGCTGCTGTTCGAAGGCGCGCAGGGCGCGCTGCTCGACGTCGACCATGGCACGTATCCCTACGTCACCAGCAGCAACTGCGTGGCGGGGGCGGCCTCGGCCGGCGCCGGCGTCGGCCCGCAGAAGCTCGAATACGTGCTGGGCATCACCAAGGCCTACGCGACCCGCGTCGGCTCCGGCCCGTTCCCGACCGAACTCGACGACGAGATCGGCGCCCGCCTGGCCTCGGTCGGCAAGGAATTCGGCTCGGTCACGGGGCGCCCGCGCCGCTGCGGCTGGTTCGACGGCGCGGCGCTCAAGCGCTCGATCCGCCTGAACGGCATCTCCGGCCTGTGCATCACCAAGCTCGACGTGCTGGACGGCCTGGAAACCATCAAGCTGGGCGTGGGCTACCGCGTCAACGGCGAGTTCCGCGACGTGCTGCCCTACGGCGCGGCGGCGGTGGCCAGCAGCGAGCCCGTACTGGAAGAAATGCCCGGCTGGAGCGAGTCCACCGTGGGCGTGACCGAGTACGATAAACTGCCCGTCAACGCCCGCCGCTACCTGGAGCGGATGTCCGAGGTGTGCGGCGTGCCGATCGACCTGGTCTCGACCGGCCCGGACCGCACCGAAACCATCGTGTTGCGCCATCCGTTCAAGGCCTGACATCGTCATGCAGCAAGACACCGAGAAAGACGTCTGGTTCAGCTGGGAACGCTACCATCAACTGATCGAGCAGCTGGCGCTGCAAGTCCATCAGTCGGGATGGAAGTTCGACCAGATCCTCTGCCTGGCGCGCGGCGGCATGCGCGTGGGCGACGTGCTGTCGCGCATCTTCGACGTGCCCCTGGGCATCCTGGCCACCAGCAGCTACCGCGAGGCGGCGGGCACCGAGCAGGGCCGCCTGGACATCGCCCAGTTCATCACGATCACGCGCGGCACGCTGGAAGGCAACGTGCTCATGGTCGACGACATGGTCGATACCGGCGTGACCTTCGACAAGGTGCACCAGCACCTGCGCAGCCAGTTCGGCGCGATCAAGGAAATGCGCACGGCCGTATTGTGGTTCAAGGGGCATTCCAAGGTCGTGCCCGACTACTACGTGCAGACGCTGCCCACCAACCCCTGGATCCACCAGCCTTTCGAAGACTACGACAGCATCCGGCCGTACCAGCTCGAGGCCTGGGTCAGAAAGGGCAAAAGCGACTGAACGCAGGTTGCCGCCGACCCGCCGGGAACGGCGCGGGCAACGCAGACAGGCCGTCCGGGTAGACCGGGCGGCCTGTTTTTTTGCCGCCGGGCCGCTCCAAGGCAAAGGCGCCCCCTCGGGTGGCAGCGACGCCGCGCAGCGGCAAGCGTGGGGGCATTGTTTTTTGCGCTGCATCAAGGTTTCTTCGATGACTTTGGCCTACGATGAAAGGCTGACATCGAATGGAATGCACAAGCGGATGATCCAGGCATTCATGCGGAGTGCGCGGGCATGCGCGGGCGCGGCGGGCTCACACCCGGGGCCGCTCCCGCGCGCGGGCCGGCGGGCGGCGCAACTGGCGATGGCGGCGTTGCTGGCCGGATGCGCCTCGATGGCGCCCCCGCACCAGCGTCCGCCTTTGCCGGTGCCTGACGCCTGGGGGCAGGCGGCGCCGGAAGAGGGCGTGGCCGCCGCTGCGGTCGGATGGAACGATTATTTCGTCGATCCTCAGTTGCGCGCCCTCATCGGCCAGGCTTTGCAGAGCAACCGCGACCTGCGGCTGGCCGCCTTGCGCATCGAGGAGGCCCGCGCGGCCTATCGGATCCAGCGGGCGGGCCTGTATCCCACAGTGGGCGTGTCGGCGGACGGCTCGCGCGCCCGCGTGCCCGGCGACCTCAATCTGAGCGGGCGCACGGCCATCGCCAGCCAATACCAGGTCGGCCTGGGCGCCAGCGCATGGGAACTCGATTTCTGGGGGCGCGTGGCCAGCTTGCGCGATGCGGCGCTGGAAACCTTCCTGGCTTCGGAGGCTGCGCATCGCGCGGTGGCGCTGGGCCTGATTACCCAGGTGGCGCAGACCTACCTGGCGATCCGCGAACTCGACGAACGCATTGCGCTGGCCGGGCAGACGCTTGGCAGCCGCAGCGAATCGCTGCGGATATTCCGCCGCCGCGTGGAAGTGGGCGCGACCTCCCGGCTCGATCTCATCCAGGTGGAAGTGCTGTGGGAGCAGGCGCGTACCCTGGTCGCGCAGCTCGAACAGGAACGGGCGGCGCAGGGGCATGCGCTCGAACTGCTGCTCGGCGCCCAGCCGCAGCTCGCGCCCGCCGCTACCCGGCCGGGCGATACAGACGTGCTCAAGGAACTCAGCCCGGGGCTGCCTTCCGACCTGCTCGAGAACCGTCCCGACATCATCGCTGCCGAACACCAGCTCAAGGCCGCCTCCGCCAACATCGGCGCCGCCCGCGCCGCGTTCTTTCCGCGCGTGGCCCTGACCGGCGCGCTGGGCACCGCGAGCGCCTCGCTGGGCGGGCTGTTCGAATCGGGCAGCCTGGCCTGGAGCTTCGCGCCCAGCCTGTCGCTGCCGATTTTCGATGGCGGCGCGCGGCGCGCCAGCCTGGACCTGGCCGAAGTGCGCCGCGAACAATCGGTGGCCCAGTACGAGAAAACCATCCAATCCGCATTCCGCGACGTGCTCGATGCGCTGGCGGCGCGCCGCTGGCTGGCCGAGCAGGTGTCGGTGCTGACGCACATGCAGGCGGCCCAGACCGAGCGCGCGCGCCTGGCCAAGCTGCGCTACGACAACGGCGCGGCGGCTTTCCTCGAAGTGCTGGACGCCCAGCGCGAACAATTGACCGTCGAGCAGCAGCTGGTGCAGGCGCGGCGCGCGCTGCTGGCCGCCGGCGTCAGCCTCTACGCCGCGCTGGGCGGCGGCACGAAGGCTCCGGAGGGCGGCGCGCCCGCCGTTTCCTCCCATCCTTGAACCAAGGCGCATGATGATGAGTTTGTCGACCAAGAAGCTGATTCCCGCCGCCGCCGTGGTGGCGGCGCTTGCCGCGGCCGGCTGGTATGGCTGGCAGTCGCTGCGGGACGACGGGCCGGGAGAGGGATTCGCCAGCGGCAACGGCCGCATTGAAGCGGTCGAGATCGACGTGGCGACCAATCTTCCTGGCCGGGTGCAGGACATCCTGGTGCGCGAGGGCGATTTCATCCGCGCGGGCCAGCCGCTGGGCCATATGCAGATCCAGACCCTGGAGGCGCAGCGCGACGAGGCGAGCGCGCGGCATCGGCAGGCCGTCAACGCCGTTGCCGCCGCGCAGGCCCAGGTGACGGTGCGCCGCAGCGACGTCGCCGCGGCGCAGGCCGTGGTGGCGCAGCGCGAGAGCGAGCTGGATGCGGCGCAGCGGCGGCTGGCGCGTTCCGAAACCCTGTCGCGCGAGGGCGCTTCGTCGGCACAGGAACTGGACGACGATCGCGCCCGGGTCAGCAGCGCCCGCGCGGCCGTCGGCGCGGCAAAGGCCCAGGTGGCGGCCGCCCGGGCCGCGGTCGAAGCCGCCGAGGCGCAGGTCGTGGGGGCGCGCTCCACGGTGGAGGCGGCCCAGGCCACGATCGCCCGCATCGACGCGGACATCCACGACAGCCAGCTCGTCTCGCCGCGCGACGGCCGCGTCCAGTACCGCGTCGCGCAGCCCGGCGAGGTGCTGGGAGCGGGGGGCAAGGTCCTGAACCTGGTGGACCTGTCGGACGTCTACATGACTTTCTTCCTGCCCGAGTCGGCGGCTGGGCGCCTGGCCCTGGGCAGCGAGGCGCGCATCGTCCTGGACGCCGCGCCGCAGTTCGTCATTCCGGCCCGGATATCGTTCGTGTCCAGCACGGCGCAGTTCACGCCAAAAACGGTCGAGACCGCCAGCGAGCGGCAGAAGCTGATGTTCCGCGTGCGCGCGCAGATCGACCGCGAACTGCTCTTGAAGCACCTGCAGCTGGTCAAGACCGGCCTGCCGGGCGTGGCCTGGGTCAAGACCGACCGGCAGGCCGAATGGCCGCCGCAATTGGCTCCCAAGGTGCCTGCATGACCGAGGCGCAGGCACCTGCCGCGGTGGCGCGCCTTGCCGGCGTGAAGCTGAGCTACGGCAAGACGCTGGCGCTGGACGACATCGGCCTCGATCTGCCGGCGGGCTGCATGGTGGGGCTGATCGGCCCCGACGGCGTGGGCAAATCCAGCCTGCTGTCGCTGGTGTCGGGCGCGCGCGCGGTGCAGCAGGGGGGGGTGGAAGTGATGGGCGGGGACATGCGCGCCAAGCGCCACCGCGACGCCATCTGCCCGCGCATCGCCTACATGCCGCAGGGGCTGGGCAGGAATCTCTATGCAACGCTGTCGGTAGAAGAAAACCTGCAATTCTTCGGCCGCCTGTTCGGCCACGATGCCGCCGAGCGCCGTCGCCGCATCGACGAATTGACCGAGGCCACCGGGCTGAACGGCTTCCTGGCCAGGCCGGCCGGCAAGCTGTCGGGCGGCATGAAGCAGAAACTCGGCCTGTGCTGCGCGCTGATCCACGATCCCGACCTGCTCATCCTGGACGAGCCGACCACCGGCGTGGATCCGCTGGCGCGCGCCCAGTTCTGGGGCCTGATCGGGGCATTGCGCAAGCAGCGGCCGCACATGAGCGTGCTGGTGGCCACTGCCTACATGGACGAGGCCCAGCGCTTCGACTGGCTGGTCGCCATGGATGGCGGCAAGGTGCTCACCACCGGGACGCCGGCCGAGCTGTTCGCGCGCACGGGCACCGACAATCTGGAGGCGGCTTTCATCGCCTTGCTGCCGGAATCGCGCAAGCGCGGCCATGCACCGGTCGAGATCGCCCCGCTCGAGGATGGCGGCGAAGACGACATCGCCATCGAGGCGAGCGGCCTGACCATGCGCTTCGGCGATTTCGTCGCCGTGGACCAAGTGAGCTTCCGCATCCGGCGCGGCGAGATTTTCGGCTTTCTCGGCTCCAACGGCTGCGGCAAGTCGACCACGATGAAGATGCTCACCGGCCTGCTGCCCGCCACGGAAGGGAAAGCCTGGCTGTTCGGCCATGAAATCGATCCGCGCGACATGGCCACGCGCCATCGCGTAGGCTATATGTCGCAGGCGTTCTCGCTCTATGGCGAACTGACGGTGCGGCAGAACCTGGTGCTGCATGCGCGGCTGTTCCATGTGCCGGAAGGCGGGATCGAGGCGCGCGTGCGCGATATGGTCGCGCGCTTCGGCCTGGAGAACGAACTCGACGACTTGCCCGAGAACCTGCCGCTGGGCGTGCGGCAGAGGCTGTCGCTGGCGGTGGCGATGGTGCACCGGCCCGAGCTGCTGATCCTGGACGAACCTACCTCCGGCGTGGATCCGGTGGCGCGGGACAATTTCTGGCGCCTGTTGATCGAGCTGTCGCGGCGCGACCGGGTGACCATCTTCGTCTCCACGCACTTCATGAACGAGGCCGAGCGCTGCGATCGCATCTCGCTGATGCACGCCGGCAAGGTGCTGGTCAGCGATACGCCGGCCGCGATTGCCGCGCACCATGGCGCCCATACGCTGGAGGAGGCCTTTATCGCCTACCTGGAAGAGGCGAGCGGCTCGGAGCGCGACCGCGAGCCGGCACTCGCCGCGCCGCCCGTGCATCCCGAATCCGACGCGCCGGCCCATACCCGGTTCTTCAGCGCGCGGCGCATGCTCAGCTACCTGTGGCGCGAGATGCTGGAGCTGCGGCGCGACCCGGTGCGCGCCACGCTGGCGCTGGCCGGTTCGCTGGTGTTGATGCTGGTGATGGGCTATGGCATCAGCATGGACGTCGAAGACCTGAGCTATGCAGTGCTCGATCGCGACCAGACCACCTTGAGCCGGAACTACGCGCTGAACATCGCCGGCTCGCGCTATTTCACCGAGCAGGCGCCGCTGGCCGACTATGAGGACATGGAGCGCCGCCTGCGCAGCGGCAAGCTGTCGCTGGCCATCGAGATTCCCTCCGGTTTCGCGCGCGACGTGGCGCGCGGCGCGCAGGTGGAGATCGGTGCCTGGATAGACGGCGCGATGCCTTCGCGCGCCGAGACGGTCCAGGGCTACGTGCAAGGCATGCACCAGAGCTGGCTGCTCGAGCAGTCGCGCGCGCGCCATGGCGCGGCCGGCGGCGTGGACGTGCAGACGCGCTTTCGCTACAACCCGGACGTCAAGAGCATGCCCGCCATGGTGCCGGCGGTGATCCCGCTGCTGCTGATGATGCTGCCGGCCATGCTGACCGCGCTGTCGGTCGTGCGTGAAAAGGAACTGGGCTCCATCATCAACCTGTACGTCACCCCGGTGACGCGCAGCGAGTTCCTGCTGGGCAAGCAGATTCCCTACGTGGCGCTGGCCATGCTGAATTTCCTGTTGATGACGCTGCTGGCCGTGACGCTGTTCGGCGTCCCGCTCAAGGGCAGTTTCCTGGCGCTGTTCCTGGCGGCGCTGGTGTTCAACGTCATTTCCACCGGCTTCGGGCTGCTGGCCTCCGCTTTCACCCGGAGCCAGATCGCCGCGATGTTCTTCGCCATGCTGGCCACGCTGATCCCGGCCGTGCAGTTTTCCGGCCTGTTGACGCCTGTCTCCTCGATGGAGGGCAGCGCCCGCTTCATCGGCGAAATCTATCCGGCCACCTACATGCTCCTGATCAGCCGCGGCGTGTTCAACAAGGCGCTCGAACTGGGCGACCTGCACGGAGCGCTCTGGCCCATGCTGGTGGCGGTGCCGGTGGTGCTCGGCCTGACCGTGGCGCTGCTGAGGAAGCAGAACTGATATGGCGCACCTGGCGAACATCTACCGGCTGGGCGTCAAGGAGCTGTGGAGCCTGGCGCGGGATCCGATCATGCTGTTCCTGATCGTCTATACGTTCTCGGTGTCGGTCTACACCGCGGCGACGGCGCAGCCCGAGACCCTGCACATGGCGCCGATCGCCATCATCGACGAGGACGTCTCGCCGCTGTCCGCCCGGATCGCGTCGGCTTTCTATCCGCCGCACTTCACGACGCCCCGGATGGTCACGCCTGCCGAGGCCGACGCGGGGATGGACGACGGCCTCTACACCTTCGTCGTGAATATCCCGCCCGGCTTCCAGCGCGACGTGCTGGCCGACCGCGGCGCCGAGGTCCAGCTCAACGTCGACGCCACGCGCATGACCCAGGCCTTCGCCGGGAGCGGCTACATCCAGCAGATCGTCGCCGCCGAGGTGCGCGAGTTCCGGCAGCGCACGCGCAGCGCCCAGGCGCCGCCGGTGGACCTCGCGCTGCGCGCGCGCTTCAACCCGACCCTGGCGCAGACATGGTTCGGCGCGCTGATGCAGATCATCAACAACGTCACCATGCTGTCCATCATCCTGGCCGGCGCCGCGCTGATACGCGAGCGCGAGCACGGCACCATCGAGCACCTGCTCGTCATGCCGGTGACGCCGGGCGAGATCATGATCGCCAAGATATGGTCGATGGGGCTGGTCGTGCTCGCGGCCGTGGCGTTTTCGCTCATGGCGGTCGTGAAGGGGGCGCTGGACGTGCCGATAGAAGGCTCGATCCCCTTGTTCCTGCTGGGGGCGGCGCTGAATCTGTTCGCCACGACCTCGATGGGGATTTTCATGGCGACGGTGGCCCGCTCCATGCCGCAGTTCGGCATGCTGATGGTCCTGGTGCTGCTGCCCCTGCAGATGCTGTCGGGCGGGTCCACGCCGCGCGAAAGCATGCCGGGGATCGTGCAGGACGTCATGCTGCTGGCGCCCACCACCCATTTCGTCGAGCTGGCGCAAGGCATACTCTACCGGGGGGCCGGCCTGGCCGTGGTCTGGCCGCAATTCCTCTGGCTGGCCGTGATCGGAGGAGCGCTGTTCGCCGTATCGCTGGCGCGCTTTCGCAAGACCATCAGCCAGATGGCCTAAGGCAGGACGCGCCGCCCACGGGCACAACCACTCGCGAGGAACCGAACATGACCGAACCCGCCTTGCCGCCTGCCGCCGAAACCGGACGGCTGCTTCGCAACCGCCTGTTCGAAGACCTGCGGATCGGCGACAGCGTCGCCATCGAGCGTACGCTGACGCTCGAGGACGTCCAGTTTTTCGCCCTGCAGTTCGCCGGCATCGATCCGCGCCACATCGACGCCGAATTCGACGCCGCGGCGGACCTGCTGGACGTATTCACGCGCGGCATGTGGGGCGGTTCCCTGCTGGCCGCGCTGCTGGGGACGGAGCTGCCCGGCCTGGGCACGCAATGCCATGCTCTCGCGCATCGCTTCCATGCGCCGCTGAAGGTGGGCGACACGCTCACCGTGCGCGCCACCGTCCAGGGCCTCGATCCCGCCCGCCGCCTGGCGCGGCTCGCCTGCGTGGGCACGAACCAGGCCGGCGCCGTCGTGCTGGAGGCCGATGCCGAGGTCGTGGCGCCGGCGCGCAAGATCGAACGCGCCATGCAGAGCCTGCCCGAGGTGCGGCAGGCGAGCGGCGGGGTGCGCAAGCTGCTCGACCACGTGCGCCGGATGGCGCCGATCCGCGTCGCCGTCGTGCACCCTTGCGACGAGCTCAGCCTGAAAGCGGCGCTGGATGCGCGCGCCGCCGGTTTGATCGAGCCCATCCTGGTCGCCCCGCCCGACAAGCTGCGCGCCGTTGCCGCGCAGGCGGGACTGGACCTGGGCAATGCCGTGATCGAGGCGGTGCCGCACAGCCATGCCGCCGCGGCGCGCGCCGCGGAGCTGGCGGGCAGGGGCGAGGTCGAGGCCTTGATGAAGGGCAGCCTGCACACCGACGAGCTGATGGCTGCGGTGCTGAGCAGTGCCGCGGGGCTGCGCACCAAGCGGCGCGTCAGCCATTGTTTCCTGATGCAGGCCCCGGCTTACCCGCGGCCTTTCATCATCACCGATGCCGCCATCAACATCGCGCCCGGCCTGGACGAGAAGGCCGACATCGTGCGCAACGCGATCGACCTCGCGCACGTGATCGGCGTGGCCGAACCGCGCGTGGCCATCCTCGCGGCGGTGGAAACGGTCAATCCCCGCATGCCGGCCACGCTGGATGCGGCGGCGCTCTGCAAGATGGCCGATCGCGGCCAGATCGCGGGCGCGCTGCTGGACGGTCCGCTCGCGTTCGACAACGCGGTCTCGGCCGCCGCCGCGCGGATCAAGGGCATCGAATCCGAGGTGGCGGGGCAGGCCGACATCCTGGTCGTCCCGGACCTGGAAAGCGGCAACATGCTCGCCAAGCAGCTCGAGTACATGGGCAATGCCTCGAGCGCCGGCATCGTGCTCGGGGCCAAAGTGCCCATCGTGCTGACCAGCCGGGCCGATTCGCACGAATCGCGCATCGCCTCGTGCGCCATCGCATTGATGCTGGCCCACCACTACAGGAGCAGCCCGCCATGAATCCGGCCAACGCGCTTTCCCCGGCAACGGCCGACCGCTATCCCAGCCAGGGCGACCTGGTCCTGGTGCTCAACTGCGGTTCGTCCAGCATCAAGTTCGCGCTGTTCGACGCGGGCCAGGATCCGCTGCCGCGCCAACCGGTCTGGAACGGCAAGGTGCAGGGCATCGGCCGCGCCGGCGCCAGCTTCGGCGAAACCGGCGCCGAGCCGGTTCCGCTGGCGCTGGACGAGGCGCGGCCGTATCACTCGGCGCTGGCGCATATCCGCGAACGCGTGACGGCGCGGCTGGCCGGCCGCAGGCTGCGCGCGGTCGCGCATCGCATCGTGCATGGCGGCAGCAAGTATTTTGCGCCGGTGCCGGTCGATGCGGAGGTGCTCGCCGATTTGCGCAGCTACATTCCATTGGCGCCGCTGCACCAGCCTTTCGCGCTGGAGGCCGTCGACGTGCTGCTCGACGTGCAGCCGGATCTGCCGCAGGTCGCGTGCTTCGACACGGCCTTCCACCATACGCTGCCCAAGGTCGAGCAGATGCTGCCGCTGCCCTATGCGGCCTGGGAGCGCGGGCTGCGGCGCTATGGCTTCCACGGGCTGTCCTACGACTATCTTTCCGTGGCCTTGCCCGAGCGCCACGGCACGCTGGCGCAAGGGCGCGTGATCGCCGCCCACCTGGGCAGCGGCGCCAGCCTGTGCGGCATGCTGGAGGGGCGCAGCGTCGCCACCACCATGGGATTCTCGGCGCTGGACGGGTTGATGATGGGCACGCGCACTGGCGCGCTCGATCCCGGAGCGGTGATCTACCTGATGGAGATCGAGAAGCTGAGCCTGGAAGAGGTCGGGCGGGTGCTTTATCACGAATCGGGTTTGCTCGGCGTGTCGGGATTGTCGGCGGATCCGCCCGTGCTGCTGGAGGCAGAAGCCCGCCAGGGCGAGGCCGGAGAGCGGGCGAGGGCGGCGCTGGCGCTGTACGTGCGCCGCATCGTGCGTGAAATCGGCGCGCTGGTGGCGGTGCTGGGCGGGCTGGACCTGCTGGTGTTCACCGCCGGAGTCGGCGAGCATGGGGTGGAAATCCGCCGCCGTGTCTGCGCCGACCTCGCTTTCCTCGGCATCGCGCTGGACGATCAGGCGAACACGCGGCACGCGCCGCTGATCTCCCGGCCAGGCAGCCGTGTGGCGGTGGGCGTGGAGCCGACCAACGAAGAATGGATCGCCGCGCGGCATGCCCTGGCCCTGGTGCCAGGCGCCGCGCCGGCATGACGACGAAGCCGCGGGCAACGGTCGCCGGCCGGCGACGCGGCACGCGGCACTGACAAGGAGCGACGATGTACAAGAAACTGTTGGTTCCGCTGGATGGCAGCCCCACTTCCAGGCTGGCGCTGGCCGAGGCGGCCATGGTGGCGCGGCTGTGCGGCGCGCGCATAGAGCTGCTGCACGTGGTCAACGAGCTCGACCACGTCTCGGGCCGCGAGACGCCCGCCGTGTACATACGGGAGATCCGACCGATGTTCCTGAAGGCCGGGCAGGAGCTGCTCGACGCGGCGCGCGCCGAGCTTGCCGCCGAGGGGATAGAGGTGGAGGTCTCGCTGCAGGAGAGCAAAGGGGCGCGTGTTTCCGAAATGATCGTCGACCGCGCGGTCCAGGGCGGCGCGGACCTGATCGTGCTCGGCACGCATGGGCGCCGCGGCGTGAACCGGGTGCTGATCGGCAGCGATGCCGAGCAGGTGTCGCGCACCTCGCCGGTGCCGGTCATGCTGGTGCGGCAGGCCAGGAAGACCGGCTGAACGGGAAGGGGACCGCGATAGCCCGCACGGCACGCTGCTGCCGTTCAATTGCAAATAAAAATGATAGAAATTATCATTACTGAATAACGGCAGTGCGAGGCCCCGATATGCAAGTGGTTTCCTCCCGCGCGCAACCACCGGTGCGCGCCTGTGCCAGCCTGTCCCGGTGGCGCCGGGCCATCATGCGCGGCAATCGCGCCCATGCGCGCGGCGAACACGCCGTGGCGAAGGCCTGCTATGGCGTGGCGCTGCGCGTGGCTTCCGAGCTGTACGGCCATATTGCCGATGCCGAGGCGGGCACCGCCGCGCTGGTCGTCGCGTATCACAACCTCGCGGACACCCACGCCAGCCTGGGGGCCGTGGAGGACCGCGCCGTCTGCCTATGCGAAGCCCACCAGTTGCTGTGCCGCGCCACGACGGGCGAGAACGGGGAGCTTGGCGACGCCTGGCGGCAGGCGGCGCTGCGCCACAGCCGCCAGACTTATGCCGAATTGCTGCGCTTCCTGTCGGAGCAGCCGGACCACGCGCGGGCGAAGGCGGTGGCGGCGCTCGACCCGACGCGCGGCGCCTCGGCGGGGAGGCCCCATTGATGCCGCGCGCACGGTATCCGGGCTGGGAGTCCTGTACTTGCTGGAGTCCCTACGGAGAATCGCATGCCTTATACCCTCCCGCCTTTGCCCTATGCCTATGACGCGCTCGAGCCCAACATCGACGCCGCCACGATGGAGATCCACTACACCCGCCATCACCAGACCTACATCAACAACCTGAACGCCGCGCTGGAAGGCGCCGGCCTGCCATTTCCGCCGGTCGAGGAGCTGGTCGCCGGGATCCCGGCGCTGCCCGAAGGCGTGCGCGACGCGGTGCGCAACAACGGCGGCGGCCATGCCAACCACAGCCTGTTCTGGACCGTCATGTCGCCCCAGGGCGGCGGCGCTCCCGCCGGCAATCTCGCCGCGGCGATCGACGCCGACATCGGCGGCTTCGACGTCTTCAAGGAACGCTTCACCAAGGCGGCCCTGACGCGCTTCGGCAGCGGCTGGGCCTGGCTCAGCGTCACCCCGCAGAAAAAGCTCGTGGTGAGCAGCACCGGCAACCAGGACAGCCCGCTGATGGAAGGCAACACGCCCATCCTGGGCCTGGACGTCTGGGAACACGCCTACTACCTCAAATACCAGAACCGCCGCCCCGACTACATCGCCGCGTTCTACAACGTCATCGACTGGAACGAAGTGGCGCGCCGCTACGAGGCCGCCGTCGCATGAGCGAGACCGCCCGGCCGCCCCAGCCGGCTCGATGGATGGGCTGGGCGCTGCTCGCCGCGGCGGGCGCGTTGTGTCTGTGGGGCCTCTGGACAAGGCTGGGCGCGGGCACGCCGCACGTCGAGCAGGCCCTGACCGGCGGGCTGGTCGCCGCGGTCGCCACCGCGCTGGGCACCGTCCCGGTGCTGTTCTCGCAGACCTTGTCGCAGAAGGTCCAGGACACGATGTTCGGCTTCGGCGCCGGCGTCATGCTCGCGGCCAGCGCGTTCTCGCTGGTCGTTCCCGGCCTGGACGCGGCGCATCGGCTGGGTTTCGGGCCCTGGGGCGCAGGCCTGGTCATGGGGACGGCGATTCTGCTGGGCGGCGCCGCGCTGCTGGCGCTCGACCGGCTGCTGCCGCACGAGCACTTCATCAAGGGCAAGGAAGGCATGGAAGCGCGCACTCTGCGCCGGACCTGGCTGTTCGTCTTCGCCATCGCCCTGCACAATCTGCCGGAGGGGCTGGCCATCGGCGTCGGCTATGCCGGCACCGACGCGCTGCGCGCCAGCGCGCTGGCCACCGGCATCGCCATCCAGGACGTGCCCGAGGGGCTGGTCGTCGCCGTGGCGCTCCTGGCGGCCGGCTACCGGCGAGGATTCTCCGTCGGCCTGGGCATGGCGTCGGGGCTGATCGAGCCCGTGGGCGCCGTCCTCGGCGCCGCCATCATCGGCTGGTCCGCCCAGCTGCTGCCCTGGGGGCTGGGTTTCGCCGCGGGCGCCATGCTGTTCGTGATCAGCCACGAAATCATCCCGGAGTCGCACCGCAAGGGCCACGAGGTCTATGCCACCTGCGGGCTGATGCTGGGCTTCGTGCTGATGATGCTGCTGGACACGGCGCTGGGATAGGGGCCCGGAAATGAAAAAACCCGCTTGCGCGGGTTCGTTCTTGCGAGGCTTTGAGGAGAAGTCTCGTAAACCTTGGTGCCCAGGAGAGGACTCGAACCTCCACGCCGCTAAGCGCTAGTACCTGAAACTAGTGCGTCTACCAATTCCGCCACCTGGGCACTGCAACTGCCAACACCTTACTGCCAACCACACACCCGATTCAACATGCTTGCATGAATTGCCGGCTTTGTTGAAACTGGTGCCCAGAAGAGGACTCGAACCTCCACGCCGCTAAGCGCTAGTACCTGAAACTAGTGCGTCTACCAATTCCGCCATCTGGGCTCTGCTGCAATGCCAACCGCTGCGGTAAACTCAAGTTATTCCTTGCGTCGTTCCGTCGCGTTTATGCGCTAGCAACCGAAGCTGCGCATTATAAAGAGAACTTTCCCCTTTGACAACTCGATCCCATAATAACCAACCGAATACTCCTCCCGATTTCGATCCGGACGTGCCCAGCCGCGAGCAGATTCTTGCGCTGCTGCGGGAAGCCAACGTTCCGATCGCCCCGGGGGAACTGGCGCGCCGCCTGGGCGTCGCGGCCGGCAGCGTCGGTTTCGAGCGTCGCCTGGCCGCCATGGAGCGCGACGGCCAGGTCATGCAGAACCGCAAGGGCGCGCTGCTGCTGGCGACGAAACTCGATTTCATCGCCGGGCGAGTGCAGGGACACCGCGACGGTTTCGGTTTCCTGATCCGCGACGACGGACAGCAGGATCTCTTTCTGTCGTCAAAGGAAATGCTCAAGGTGCTGCATGGCGACCGCGTGCTGGTGCGCAGCACCGGCAGCGACTACCGCGGCAAGCCGGAAGGCAGCATCGTCGAGGTGCTCGAACGCCGCACCAACAAGCTGGTCGGACGGTTCCTGAACGAACGCGGGCTCTATATCGTCGTTCCCGAAGATCAGCGCATCAAGCACGACATCCTGGTGCCGCCGGGCGAGATCGGCGAGGCCCAGCACGGCCAGGTCGTCACGGTCGAGATCCTCGAGCAGCCTACGCGGCACACCCAGCCGCTCGGGCGGGTGGTCGAAGTCCTGGGCGAGATCGACGATCCCGGCATGGAAATCGAGATCGCCGTCCGCAAGTTCGACGTGCCGCACGAATTCTCCGCCAAGGCCTTGGCGCGCGCGGAGCGTCTGCCTTCCGAAGTGACCAGGGGCGACCTGGCCGGGCGCTACGACCTGCGCGACGTTCCGCTGATTACGATAGACGGCGAGGACGCGCGCGATTTCGACGACGCGGTCTATTGCGAACGTGTGGAACTGGGCAGCGGCGCGCGCAAGCGTCCGGGCTGGCGCCTGATCGTGGCGATCGCCGACGTGGCGCACTACGTGACGCCGGGCGATGCGCTCGACGCCGATGCGCTGGAGCGCAGCACCAGCGTCTATTTCCCGCGCAAAGTCATTCCGATGCTGCCGGAAAAGCTGTCCAACGGCCTGTGCTCGATCAATCCCGACGTGGACCGGCTGGCGCTGGTCTGCGACATGGTCGTGCCGGCCTCCGGCGCCAAGGCCGGCACGGTCCAGGCCTACCAGTTCTACAACGCCGTCATGCATTCGCATGCGCGTACCACCTATACCGAGGTGTGGGCCGCGCTGCAGCAGCCAGACGGACCGGCAGGCCGCAAGCATGCGCGCGTGCTGCCGCAGATCCAGGACCTCTACGAGCTGTTCAAGACCTTGCAGCAGGCCCGCGAAAAACGCGGCGCCATCGATTTCGATACGGTCGAGACCAAGATCGTCTGCAATGAACTGGGACGCATCCAGAGCATCGTGCCTTATGTGCGCAACGATGCGCACAAGGTGATCGAAGAATGCATGCTGGCCGCCAACACCTGCGCGGCGGACTTCATGGAGCGCAGCAAGCATCCCGGCCTGTATCGCATCCACGAGGGGCCGACCCTCGAGAAACTGCAGGCGCTGCGCGATTTCCTCAAGACGCTGGGCCTGTCCCTGGGCGGGGGCGACAAGCCCGCCGCAGCCGATTACTCCGCCTTGCTCGCGAGCGCCAAGAACCGTCCCGATGCGCCGCTGCTGCAAACCATGACGCTGCGATCCATGCAGCAGGCCATGTACAGCCCGGACAATGTCGGCCATTTCGGCCTGTCCTATCCGGCCTATACCCATTTCACCTCGCCCATCCGCCGCTACCCCGACCTGCTGACCCACCGCGTCATCAAGGCCTTGGTGCAGGGCAAGCGCTACGTGCCGAACGCGCTGGAAGAGATGCCCATGATCCCGGGCACCGCCAAGGAGCAGGAGCACGCGCTCTGGGAAAAGCTCGGCCTGCTGTGTTCGGCCAACGAGCGGCGCGCCGACGACGCCTCGCGCGACGTGGAAGCCTGGCTCAAGTGCTGGTACATGCGCGAGCACGTGGGCGACGTGTTCAGCGGCACGATTACCGGCGTCGCGTCCTTCGGCACCTTCGTGACCCTGGACGAGCTGTACGTCGAGGGCCTGGTCCACGTTTCGGAGCTGGGCGCGGAATATTTCCAGTTCAACGACAGCCTGCACGAACTGCGCGGAGAGCGCACCGGCATGCGCTATCGCCTGACCGACAAGGTGCAGGTCCAGGTCGCCCGCGTGGACCTGGAATCGCGCCGCATCGAATTCAAACTGGTCAAGGGCGTCAGCTATGAAGGCCTGCGCAAGGCCATCAAGCGCGAAGCGGCATCCGAGCGCGAGCCGGCAAAGAAAAGCGTCCAGGCTACGCCTTCGGCCGCGCTGCCACCCGAAGGAGCGGCTTTTGCCTCGGGGCGGCCCGGCGGCAAAAAAGGCCCCCACGCTACGCCTTCGGCTACGCTGCCCCCCGAGGGGGCGCCTTTTGCCTCGGGGCGGCCCAGCGGCAAAAAATCCGCCAAGGGCGTGCTGCTGAGCGACATGTCCAAAGTGCCCAAGGATAAACAGGCCGACGCCCACCCCCAGGAAAAGAAACCCGGCAGCGCCCGCACCGGCAAACGCGCCGCCGCGGCCAAGCACAGCCGCAAGCGGCACTGACGGCTGGGTGCCGCGCTGGGCGAGTACACGCGTGTGTCGCCCCGTGGTCTAATAACCTTCATTCATCGCGGCGCTGCCAAACAGCGCCGCATTTTTTTCAATTTCCTTGCGTCCAGGCTCTGCTCCCCATGGGCACAGTGGATCCGGCTCCGCCGGTCCACCAGTGCCGCCCCCTGGGGGGCGCGCGAAGCGCGTAGGGGGGGGCATGACACATCAGGTATTGGTCGGTTTTCACGCAGTGACGGCGCGCCTGCGCCACGCGTCCGGCTCGATCAAGGATATCTACGTTGAAGAGGCTCGCCGCGACCGTCGCATGCAGTCCTTCATCGAACAGGCGCAGAACGCCGGCTGCAAAGTGCATCCTGTCGGACAGCAGCGCCTGGACGGGCTGGCCAAAGGGCAGCGTCACCAGGGCGTGGTGGCGCTGGTCGAAGGCCTGGAACTGGCGATGGACGTCGACGAGGTTCTGGACGATGCCCAGGGGCCGGCTTTTCTGCTGGTGCTCGACGGCGTGACCGATCCGCACAATCTGGGCGCGTGCCTGCGTACCGCGGACGGCGCCGGCGTGCATGCGGTGGTCGCGCCGCGCGATCGCGCCGTGGGCCTCAACGCCACTGTTCAGCGCGTGGCCTGCGGGGCGGCCGATACGGTGCCCTATCTGACAGTGACGAATCTGGCGCGCACGCTTCGTGCCCTGAAGGAGCGCGGTGTGTGGGTCGTCGGTACGGACGATGAAGCAACCGAGACCATCCACCAGGTGGACGCCCGCCAACCTATCGCCTGGGTCATGGGGGCGGAAGGAGAAGGGATGCGCAGGCTGACCCGGGAGACTTGCGATCAGCTCGTCCGTATTCCCATGCAAGGCTCGGTCGAAAGCCTCAATGTCAGCGTGGCTTCGGCAGTCTGCCTGTACGAAACCGTCCGCCAGCGCAACTGAGCGGCCGAGCCCGCGCAGCCGGAGAGTGCCCTCATAGGTCTCGGCATGGCACCGGACAGTCGTCCGTTAGGCGTTCCAGCCGCGCGAAAACAGCATGGCCAGAGTGGCTGAATAACCGCCTTGGCCTACGGCGCTACGGCGCTGCTTGAAAGGCCAGGGGCTGCGGCCGCCTGGCAGGGGGCGCGGCGCCGGTTCCTGTTCCTGTTGGCCCGTTCCCGGCGTGCTGGAAGTTTCTTCCGGCGTGCCCGGGCCATGGCGGCGCGTGCCGGCTGCCGAGGCATGGGGTGCAGCAGGCTGGCTGCCGGCGACCGGTCCGGCTGCGCGCCGGAAGGAGGGCGGCGTTGCCTGCGGCGCTACGCACAGCGTGACCGTGGCCGTGTCCTGCCCTGAAGGGGCGGGTGCGATGGGCCGTATGTCGAAGCGGCTCGGCTGGCTCATGTCCACGAGCAGCCGCAATTGCGAAGCCGACGTCGTTTCCGGGGTGCTGCAGGTATGGAACAGGAACGCGGGGCAGGCCGCCAGGCGCGCCGCAAGCTGCAGGCGCCGCACCGTGCCTTCCGGCTGGGGGGCCTCGAGTCCGTTCGGCGGCAGGACGGCTACCAGCGCCGCGAACTCCCCGGACTGCAGGGCGTCCTCCATGCCAGGAAGGCCGTCCAGCGGGTGGTCGGTGCGTATGACCTTGACGCAGCTTAGCGCGACGCCTTGCTGGATCAGCGCCGGGACATAGGCAAGATGGGGCGGCACCAGCAACGCGACCATGCGTCCTGCGGCGGTCAGCCGGCGCAGCAGCGGGCCGAGCAGGCTCAGCTCGCCATGGCCTACGCGTGGAACCAGCATCTCGGTCAGTGCGCCGACAGGCCAGCCGCCTTGGGGCAGGACGTTGTCGAGTTCGGGGAATCCGGTGGAAAGGCTGGGCGTACGGGATCTCATGATGCTCTTCCGTCTGTTTCCGCAGGCCCGGGCAAAGGGCTCTCGGAGGGTGATGGGACGCCGCATGTGCGTGCCGGGGCATGCGTAGCGGCTGGCAAAGCGGATGCCGGTTCAGTGCAGTCCGGCTCGGATCAGGCCGACGGCGATGCCTTCCAGTGCGAAGTCTTCGCTGTCGCGTGAGATCTCGATAGGCTGGAAGTCCGGATTGGCCGGCAACAGGCTCAGGCCATGCTCGGTATGGCGCAACTCCTTGACGGTGACTTCGTCGCCGAGTCGCGCCACGACGATCTGGCCGTCGCGCGCCAGCGCGGCCTTCCTGACCGCGAGCAGGTCGCCGTCGAGAATGCCTGCGTCGCGCATGCTGTTGCCGCGGACCTTGAGCAGGTAATCGGGACGCTGGGCGAACAAGGCGGCGTCGACGCCTATTTCCTTGTCGATATGCTCGGTCGCCAGGATGGGACTGCCCGCCGCCACCCGGCCGACCAGCGGCAGCATGAGCTGGGCCAGGACAGGGTGGGTGAGCTGGAGCGGGGCGGCTTCCGGCGCGGGATCCTTCAGGCGGATGCCGCGCGAGGTGCCGGCGGACAGCTCGAGCACGCCCTTGCGGGCCAGCGCCTTCAGGTGTTCCTCGGCCGCGTTGGGGGAGCGGAATCCGAGCGCCTGCGCGATTTCGGCGCGGGTGGGGGGGAAACCGGTCGTGACGATGGCTTGGCGGATCAAGTCCAGGATCTGCTGCTGGCGCGCGGTGAGCTTGGCCATTCGGGGCTCCGGGAGTGGGGTTTTATCCAGTAACTGTATTTTTATACAGTATCCGGGCTTGCGCAAGATACTTGTTTCGAAATCCGTCGAGTCTGTCGCATGGCCGCGACCGGCCCGGAGGTATCATGGCGCGGTCTCATTGCCGCAGAGCTTTTCATGCCGAATCCCCGCCTGCATCTCGTCGCCACCGGCGGCACCATCGCCGGTGCCGGCACACGTCCCCAGGCCAGCATGGAATACCGGGCGGGCGTGCTCGACGCGGCGGCGCTGCACGCCTCGGTGCCCGGACTGGACGAGGTGGCGGAATTCACCCTCGAGCAGTTCGCGTCGATCGACAGCAAGGACGCCACGCCGGCGTTCTGGCAGGCGCTCGCGGCGCGCCTGCAGGAAGTGCTGGACGATCCGGCGGTCGACGGCGTGATCGTTACGCACGGCACCGACACGCTCGAGGAAACCGCCTACTACCTGCACCTCGTGCTCCAGACGACCAAGCCGGTCGTGCTGGTGGGGGCGATGCGCCCGGCCACGTCGCTGTCGGCCGACGGGCCGATGAACCTGCTCGACGCCGCCGCGGTCGCGGCCTGCCTGGGCGCTTCGGGCCGCGGCGTGATGGTGGTGATGAACCATCGGATATTCGGCGCGCGCGGCGTGGCCAAGATCAATGCCTCGCGGCCCGATGCCTTCGCCTCGCCCGATGCCGGGCCGCTGGGCCTGGTGCAGGACGGCAGGATCGTCTGGCTGGCGCGGCCCGAGCGGCTGCACACCTCGGCCACCCGCTTTACCGCCGGGACGCCGCTGCTTCCGGTGGAGATCCTGGCGGGCTATGCCGGCATTTCGGCGGACCTGATCCGCGCGGCCGGAGCCTGCGGCGCCCAGGGCCTGGTCTGGGCCGGGCCGGGCAGCGGCTCGGCGGGCGCTACCGCGCTCGCGGCGCTCGCCGAATTGCAGGCCGCCGGCGTGGTGGTCGTGTGCACTACGCGCACGGGCAGCGGATGCGCGCCGGCCGTCCACGGCATGGTGGGCGGGGGCACGCTGTCTCCATGGAAAGCGCGCGTGCTGGCGATGCTGGCGCTGGGTTCCGGCTGCCGCGAGCCGGCGGCCCTGCAGTCGCTGTTCGACACGCACTGACGGGGCGGCCCCCCCCCCAGATAGGCTCGGCGACCACGGGCGGTTGATTTTTCCGTTTTCCCGGGCGATAATCAAAAGCTTGATTTTTGGCGGGCATTTTTTGCCTAGCCAGGTTTCATCCCTTGTCCGACTCTAGACGCCCGAGCGGACTTGCGCCTACACAGGGGTTTGCTGCGCGATGCTTGCACCGCAAACCCCGGGGACCATCCATAAGGAGCTTAGATGCGTCACTACGAAGTAGTTTTCATCGTTCACCCGGACCAGAGCGAGCAGGTTCCGGCCATGGTCGACCGTTACAAGTCGCTGATCACCAGCCAGAGCGGCACGATTCACCGTCTGGAAGACTGGGGCCGTCGTCAACTGGCGTACCCGATCCAGAAGCTCGTCAAGGCTCACTACGTGTGCATGAACATCGAGTGCGGCCAGCCCACGCTGGACGAGCTCGAGCACGCTTTCCGCTATAACGATGCCGTGCTGCGCCATCTCGTCGTCAAGATGAAGAAGGCCGAGACCGCCCCGTCGCCGATGATGAAGATCGTCGAGCGCGAGGAGGCCCGCAAGGTTTCCACCGAAACCACCCAAGCCGAGGCCTGAGCCCGGCTGGAATGGCATGAGAGGTCGTAGCCGACCACCCGCATCGCAGACCGCCCGCAGGGCGTGTGCGGTGTCCTGGACGGCACGGCATTGAACAGGGTTCTGCTGACCGCCGAGGCGGTCGAGTGCAAGCCGATCAGGTACACCCCCGCCGGTATCCCGGTGCTGGAACTGACGCTTGTCCATGAATCCGAGCAGATCGAAGGCGGCAAGCCCCGCCGGATCGAATTGCTCGTCAATGCGGTGGCCATCGGCGACCTGGCCGGCAGGCTCGAGCGCGAAGCGCTGGGCAAGCCGCTCAGGATCGAAGGGTTCCTGGCTCCGACCCGGAAAGGTTCAAGCAGACTGAGACTGCACATCCAGCAAGCCGCCATCCTCGCCCGCGAGGACGCCGCGGAGGGCGGGCAGGGCAGCTCCCAGATGTGAAACGGATTGAATACCCAAGAGGTACATCATGGCCGCATTCGGCAAACGCAAGGAAAAAAAGAAGTTCGGTCAACAGAATCCGCTGTTCAAGCGGCGCAAGTTCTGCCGCTTCACGGCAGCTGGCGTTGACCAGATCGACTACAAGGATATCGAGGTCCTGCGCGACTTCATCCAGGAAAACGGCAAGATCATTCCTGCCCGCCTGACCGGCACCAAGGCGCACTACCAGCGCCAACTCGATACGGCAATCAAGCGCGCCCGCTTCCTGGCGCTCTTGGCCTACACCGACAACCACAATTGATTGCCGGGAGAGTCCAATCATGCAAATCATCTTGCTCGAAAAAGTCGCCAACCTGGGCAACCTGGGCGACGTCGTCCGTGTGAAGAACGGCTATGCCCGTAACTTCCTGATCCCGCAGAAAATGGCCAAGCGCGCCACCGACGCCGCGCTCAAGGAATTCGAAGCCCGCCGCGCCGAGCTCGAGAAGGTCCAGGCCGACAAGCTGGCCGCCGCGCAAGCCGTGGCCGAGCGCCTGGAAGGCCAGTCGGTGTCCGTCACCCAGAAGGCGGGTGTGGATGGCCGCCTGTTCGGCTCCGTGACCAATTTCGACGTCGCCGCCGCGCTGAAGGGCGCCGGTTTCGACTCCGTCGAAAAGGGCATGGTCCGCCTGCCCAACGGTCCGCTCAAGACCATCGGCGAATTCCCGCTGGAAGTCGCCCTGCACACCGACGTCGTGGCCAACATCACGATCGTCGTGGTCGGCGAAACCGCCTGATCGCCCATCCGTGGCGCCATCCGCCGCCAGGCCGCAACGGCCGGCGGCAACGGCGTACGAGCGGTGCCCGTCCAGGCTGAACAAACCCCTCATTTCGTGGAAATGAGGGGTTTGTTTTTTCGCCGCGGCAGGCAACCGCACGCCCCTTGTCAAAGGGCTACACTGTCACCGGCCCGCGCGCCGGCCGGCCGTTCCATCTCCTCTTTGTCCGTACTATGAATTCGCCCGTCGATCCCCAGCTCGAATCCCTGCGCGTGCCTCCTCACTCGGTGGAAGCCGAGCAGTCGGTGCTGGGCGGCCTGCTGCTCGACAATGCCGCCTGGGACCGCATCGCGGACATCCTCAAGGAAGACGATTTCTACCGCTACGATCACCGGATGATCTGGCAGCAGATGGCCAAGCTCATCGGCCTGGCGCGCCCGGCGGACGTGGTGACGACCTACGAAGCCCTGCAGGTGGCAGGCAAGGCCGAGGAGGTGGGCGGACTGGCCTACCTGAACTCGCTGGCGCAGAATACGCCGTCGGCGGCCAACATCCGCCGCTACGCCGAGATCGTGCGCGACCGCGCCGTGCTGCGCAAACTGGTGACGGTGGCCGACGACATTTCGTCGGCAGCCTTCAACCCGCAGGGCAAGGACACCCGGCAACTGCTGGACGAGGCCGAGTCCAAGATATTCCAGATCGCCGAAGAAGGCGCGCGCGGCACCGCCGGCTTCCAGGAACTGCAGCCGCTGCTGACCCAGGTGGTCGAGCGTATCGACGAGCTCTATCACCGCGACAGCACTTCCGACGTCACCGGCGTGCCCACCGGCTTTACCGACCTGGACAAGATGACGTCCGGCCTGCAGCCCGGCGACATGGTCGTCGTGGCCGGCCGCCCCTCCATGGGCAAGACCGCTTTCTCCGTCAACATCGGCGAACACGTCGCGGTGGAGGAGGGGCTGCCCGTGGCGATCTTCTCGATGGAAATGGGCGCCTCGCAGCTCGCCATGCGGGTGCTGGGCTCGGTCGGACGCCTGGACCAGCAGCGCCTGCGCACCGGCAAGCTGCTCGACGAGGACTGGCCCAAGCTGACGCATGCCATCCAGAAGATGCAGGACACCCAGCTCTACATCGACGAGACGCCCGCGCTCAGCCCCATGGAACTGCGCTCGCGCGCCCGCCGCCTGGCCCGGCAATGCGGCCAGCTGGGCCTGATCATCATCGATTACCTGCAGCTGATGTCGGGCAACGGCAGCGGCAACAACGAAAACCGCGCATCGGAACTGTCCGAGATCAGCCGCTCGATGAAGGGGCTGGCCAAGGAACTGAACTGCCCGCTGATCGCGCTCTCCCAGCTCAACCGCGGCCTCGAGCAGCGGCCCAACAAACGCCCCGTCATGAGCGACCTGCGGGAATCCGGCGCCATCGAACAGGACGCGGACGTCATCATCTTCCTGTACCGGGACGAGGTCTACAATCCCGACACCCCGGACAAAGGCACCGCCGAAATCATCATCGGCAAGCAGCGCAACGGCCCCATCGGCACCATCCGCCTCACCTGGCAGGGCATGTATACCAAATTCGCCAACTTCTCCGGCAACGCCTTCGTCGACAGCGAGTATTAGGCCCCCCCGTACGCCCTTACGGGCGCCCCCCAGGGGGCGATGCGCGTGGACCGGCAGAGCCGGATCCACCGCATCCTGGGTCTGGGAAGGGCGTCTCGGATCGAGGCAACGCGTTCTTGCCTTGTGCCCACATCCGCACGTGTCCTAACGACGGACACAGCGGATCGGGCTCCGCCGGTCCGCCAGTGCCGCCCCCTGGGGGGCGCCCGTAAGGGCGTACAGGGGGGCCTCCCCCTCATGCTACACTTCGCGCGGTTTTTAACGCGTCATGTGTTTGTCATATGGCGTATCGAGAGGACGCGATGTTTGCACGCTTGATGCCTAAGGAAGGGCGCTTTTTCGACATGTTCGCGGCCCATGCCGACTTGTGCCGGCAAGGCGCGCGCGAGCTTGCCGCGCTGATGGGCGACCTGTCGCAGGTGGATCAGCGTATCTTGAACGTCGAGACGCTCGAGAAAAAGGCGGACAAGATCACCCACGATACCGTCGACATGCTGCACAAGACGTTCATCACGCCGCTGGACCGCGACCAGATCCACCAGCTGATCACGACGATGGACGACATCCTGGACCTGATGGAGGATGCCGCCCAGTGCGTCGGCCTCTACGACGTCCGGGTAGTGACGGCGGATGCGCGGGCGCTTGCCGACATCGGCGTGCAATGCTGCGATCGCCTCCACATGGTGGTGGGCCTGCTGCACAACCTGGACGATACGGCCAGCATCATGAAAATCTGCGAGGAGATCGACCGCCTCGAATCCGATGCCGACCGCGTGATGCGCCGCGGCATGGGCCGGCTGTTCCGGGACGAGTCGGATACCCGCCAGTTGATCAAGATGAAGGCGGTCTACGAGCTGCTGGAAGAAGTCACCGACAAGTGCGAGGACGTTGCCAACCTGATCGAAGGCATCGTGCTGGAAAACGCCTAGTCGGGACATTTCATGGACACGCTTCAGATCAGTCTGGTCACGCTTTGCATCCTGGTCGTGCTGGCACTCATTTTCGATTTCATGAATGGGTTCCACGACGCAGCCAATTCCATTGCCACCGTGGTTTCCACGGGAGTACTCAAGCCTCATCACGCGGTCGTTTTCGCCGCGTTTTTTAATTTCGTCGCCATTTTCATCTTCCATCTCAAGGTGGCCGCCACGATAGGCAAGGGGATCGTCGATCCCACGTTCGTGGATCACTACGTCATCTTCGGCGCGCTGGTCGGCGCTATCGCCTGGAACGTCATCACCTGGTATTTCGGCATTCCGTCTTCGTCGTCGCACGCGCTGATCGGCGGCATCGTCGGCGCGGGGCTGGCCGCGGGCGGCCCGGGCGCGCTGATGACGCGTGAAATCCTCACCATCATCGCCTTCATCGTCGTCTCTCCCGTGCTGGGCTTCGTGCTGGGCGGGGCAATGATGCTGATCGTGTCGTGGCTGTTCTTCCGCACCCGTCCGCTCAAGGTCGACAAGTGGTTCCGCCGCCTGCAGCTGGTGTCGGCCGGCCTGTACAGTCTGGGGCACGGCGGCAACGATGCGCAAAAGACCATCGGCATCATCTGGCTGCTGCTGATCGCGGCCAACGTGCCGGGCGCGCAGGATCACGTCCCGATGTGGGTAGTCGTGAGCTGCTACACGGCGATCGCGCTGGGCACCATGTTCGGCGGCTGGCGCATCGTCAAGACCATGGGCCAGCGCATCACCAAGCTCAAGCCGGTGGGCGGGTTCTGTGCGGAAACCGGCGGCGCGATGACGCTGTTCCTGGCCGCGGCGCTGGGCATTCCGGTCTCGACCACGCATACCATCACCGGCGCCATCGTCGGCGTGGGGTCCAGCCGCAAGTTCAATGCGGTGCGCTGGGGCCTGGCAGGCAATATCGTGTGGGCCTGGATCCTGACGATCCCCGCTTCGGCGCTGGTCGCCGCCGGCGCCTGGTGGGTGGGCCGGCTGGTGTTCTGAGGGTTCGCCGCGGCCATCCGGAACGCGGCGACTTCCAGTATGATGGGCGCGCCCGATGCCGTGCCCGTGGGGCCGGCAGGCGCAATTCCTTCTATCCCGGACGGATGACACCATGACCCCCGCACCCATAAAAGCCATGCTCGAATCACGCGCGCTGCTGTTGCTCGGGCGCCTAGTCCTGACTTTCATGTTCTGGTCCAGCGGGCTGGTCAAGCTCACGGATTTCGCGGGAGGCGTGGCCGAGATGAGCCATTTCGGCCTCGAGCCGGGCTGGCTGTTCAACGCCCTGACCATCATCGTCCAGCTCGGCGGCTCGCTGCTGATCATCGTCAATCGCGGCGCCTGGCTGGGCGCAGGCGCGCTGGCCGTGTTCACGCTGCTGACCATTCCCATCGCGCATCCCTTCTGGACCATGTCCGGCCAGGAAGGCATGCATGAAATGCTGGTCGTGCTCGAACACATCACCGTGATCGGCGGGCTGATCCTGGCTGCCATCCTGGGGCAGCGCACCGCCCGCCGCTGACCGCATCCATTCCCGAACCCTTACCGGAGGACTCGTCCCTCATGATCCGCCATATCGTCATGTGGAAACTCAAGGAACACGCCGAAGGCGCCGATCGCCAGGCCAATATGCAGAAGGTCAGGCAGTTGCTGGAGGACTGCCGCGACTGCGTGCCAGGCATGCTGGAGTTCGAGATCGGGCTGGCCAGCGAGGGCTGCGAGGCCACTTACGACGTGGTTCTCAATTCGCTGTTCGAGAGCCGCGAGGCGCTCGAAGCGTATCAGGTGCATCCGCGGCACGTGGCGAGCAAGCCGCTGATGTCGGCCGTGCGCACCGAGCGCCAGTGCATGGACTACGAACTGCCGGCGAGGTAATCCCATGCCGGCAGACACTCCCCAGACCGTCACCGGCGTGTCGATTCCGTTCCTGGAATGGCTGGGCGCCCGCCTGGTCAAGGCCGAAGGCGGCGTCTCCGAGGTTCGCATGGCGATCCTGCCCGAACACCGGAACAGCTGGCAGGTGTGCCACGGCGGCGTGCTGATGACGCTGCTCGATGCGGCCATGGCGACTGCCGCGCGTTCGCTGCACCCCGAGCTGCGCGGCAGCGCCACCGTGGACATGACCACCAGCTTCGTGCGCCCCGGGCAGAGCGACACGCTGTTCGCCACCGGCAAGTGCTATCACCGCTCCACCACCATGGCCTTTTGCGAGGGCGAGGTGCGCGACGAGGCAGGCGAGCTGGTGGCGCGTTCCAGCGGAACGTTCAAATACATCAAAAAGCGCAGCGAACAGGGCGTGGATGGCTAGGCTGGAGCATCCCCGGCCCCTGGATCCCCAGGTGGCCGACCTGGTTGCGCGCATCCGCCGGGCGAACCGGCCGCCGTATTGGCAACACCCCCCGCAGGCTGCTCGCCTGTTCCACGAAAAAGCCAGCAAGGTGCTGGAGATCGCCGCGGCCGAGGTCGCGCAGGTGCGCGATCTCGAGATCCCGGTGGGGGCTGGACGGATCGGCGCGCGTCTGTATACCGGCATGGATGCGCCCGAGCCGGCTCCCTTGCTGGTCTTCGCCCATGGCGGCGGGTTCACGGTCGGAAGCGTGGAAGGCTACGATGCGGTCTGCCGCATGCTGGCCAACGGCGCCCGCTGCAAGGTGCTGTCCATCGGCTACCGGCTTGCGCCCGAATACAGGTTCCCGACCGCGGCCGACGACGTCTACGGCGCCTGGCGCTGGGCTTTCGACAAGCATGCGATGCTGGGCGTCGATCCGGCTCGCATCGCCGGCATGGGCGACAGCGCGGGCGGCACCCTGACCGCGCAGGCGGCCCTGCGCGCCCGCGACGACCGCCTGCCGCTGGCCGCCCAGGTGCTGCTCTATCCGGGCACGTGCGCCTGGCAGGACACGCCCTCGCACGAGACCTACGCCGCGGGCTACCTGCTCGACGCCCGGACCATACAGTGGTTCTTCAACCTCTACCTGCGCGACGACGCCGACCGGCTGGACTGGCGTTTCGCCCCCCTGGACGCTCCCGAGTTCGCCGGCGCGGCTCCTGTGCTGCTGCAACTGGCGGAGTGCGATCCGCTGGTGGACGAGGGGCGGGCCTATGGCGACAAGCTGCGGGCTGCGGGCGTGCCGGTGACTTGCCGCCTCTACCAGGGAACCACGCACGGCTTCTACAACATGGGCGGGGCGCTGCGCGTGGCGCGGCACGCGCAGCACGAGACCGTGGACTACCTGCGCGCGGTGTTCGGGACTTCGAAATCGACCTGACGCAGCGTGGCCGACACCAGGTGGCGCGCCTGCCGGGCGTCGTCGAAGCTCCGTTCTGCCGCCTGGACGCGGCCCCCGCGCGTGACCGCCAGCACCGTCTGGGAACGTGTGCCGTAGTCCGGCGTAATGATGAAGGCGGCGGACAGGGCGCGCTCGCGTTCCAGCGGGATGCCGGTGCTGGGCAGCAGCGCGTCCTCGGCTTCGGTCGTGTCCGCAAGCATCTGCAGATAGGCCGCCGGGCGCGCTTCGGTGGCTTTCAGCGTGGCCAGCGCCGCGGTGGTTCGCACGACCTTGGGCCAGGGCGTATCCAGCACCGCGTTCGATAGGCCGTAGACGCCCGGCGAAAGCGCCTTGGGCGCGTCGGCGGGGTAGCCGCGGCGGTGCGAGAAATACCAGAGGGACGGCGCGGGGCCGAACAAATCGCCCACGATCAGGTTGAAGCCGTTGAACGGGCCGGCCAGGCCGGCCACGCCGCGCAGGTAGCCGGCGGGAGCGTCCTCGCCCAGCAGGAATTCGGCCACCAGATGCCCGCGCGAGGGGGCCCGCGGGTCGTGGCTCCCGGCTTCGCGATAGTTGGTGATGGCGGCGAAGCGGCCCTGGCGGGTCACGCCCATCCAGGTGCCGCCTGCCGCCAGGTCGCGTCCGCCCCAGAGATCGGGATGATCGGTCCACCAATCGGCGGGCGCGGTCGGGCGGGCGTAGAACTCATCGCGGTTGGCAGCCACCAGCAGCGGCGTTTCGCCGAGCGGATCCCAGGCGAAAGCAATCAGGCACATGAAGCAGCGGCGCCCAGGTCCGCCGGGTCCACGGGCAGGTCGGCGAAGGCCTCGGTGCGCCGGGGTCCGCGCAGCAGCGGCGCCAGGCCGCTGGCCTCGGCGGCTTGCGCCAGCGCCGCTTCCAGCGCGGCGGTATCGGCGACGCCTTCGTAGACCTCCATCCAGGTCGCCACGCCGTCGCTCGCGCCGGGGCGGGCCAGCAGCTGCGTGCGCCGGGCATGGGGCCGGCCGGCGGCCAGCACCTGGCGCGCGGGGGCCAGCGCCCGGGCGAGGTCGGCCTGCGCCAGCTTGTAGTAAACGTAGAGATGATCCATGCCGGGTGTCCTGTTCAGCCTTGCGCGTTGTTGCCGGCCAGCGCATAGGGCAGGGCCTGCGGGGCGATGACCGGGCCGATGGGCGAGCCCGCATGCAGCGGCAGCTCGCCCTGGCCGGCGGCCAGCGTGCTTTCGTAGAGAATGGCGACGCCGTCGCCGTCGGGAGCGGCGTTGACGATGCGGCCGCAGGGCTGCTCGTCGCCCTCCTGGAACACGTCGGCAGCGACCAGCGCCTGCGCGTCGGCCTGCGCGTCGGCCTGCGCGAGCCGGCCATGGAAGGTTCGCCGCTTGACCTTGCCCAGGTAGTGGCTGCGCGCGACCACTTCCTGGCCGGGGTAGCAGCCCTTGGTGAAGCTGACGCCGCCTATGAGCTCGAAATTGACCATCTGCGGCACGAACAGGTCTTGCGTGGCGGCGGTGATCCAGGGAATGCCGGCGGCGATGTCGGCGGCGCGCCAGGCATCGGCGCCGCCGTGGGCGATGCCGGCGGCCTGCGTCAGCGCGGCCAGTTGGCCATCGTCGCCTATCCACCACCAGCGCGCCGGCCCGGCATCGGCGCGGGGTGCGGCGATCCAACTGCCGCTGGGGAGGTCGGCGCGGACCCAGTCCGTCGTGGGCAGGGGACCGCCAGCGGCGGATTGCAGCGTTTCGGCGCCGCCCCAGGCCCCGGCCACTTTCAGCGGGGTGACCGCAAGCTTGACCTTGGCGCGCAGCACGAACATGGACAGGCGCTTCTGCAGCGCGGCCGCCAGGCCGGCGTCGACCACCAGCAGCAGCCGCGGGACCGGGTCGGCCGGATCGGGCCGCGCGCGCCACAGCAGCGCGCTGGCCAGCATGCGCCCCTTGGCCGTGCAATAGCCGGCCAGGCATGCATGGTCCGGATCGAGCTTGGCGACGTCCTGGGTCAGCTGGCTTTGCAGGAAATCGGCGGCGTCGGCACCCTTGGCCTCGATCACGGTCAAATGATCCAGCGGCACCATGCCGGCAGGCGCCTGGGAAGCGGTCCCGGCGGATAAAATCTCTTGGACGGACATCTTGGAGTAGTCGATGAAGTCGATCGAAGTATTATAGGCAGCCCATGCCCAAACGACATTTTTCCCTCAAGCGCACGCTGGCGGTATCGTTCATCGCACTGATGCTGCTGGCGCTGGCAGGCATAGGCGCCGCCGTCGCCTACCTGCGCATGCCGCTTTCGCTGCCGTCCGACAAGGTCGATTTCGTCATCGACGAAGGCACGACCATGCGCGGCATCGCCCTTCGGATCCGCGAGGCCGGCATCGACGTGCCGCCCGAGGTCCTGATCGCCTATGCGCGCATCACCGGCACGGAGCGCCGGATCAAGGCGGGAGGCTACGAGGTGGTGCGCGGCGAATCGCTGTGGACGCTGCTGACGCGACTGGCGCGCGGCGACGTCACGCAGCGCGAGATCACCTTCATCGAAGGCTGGAATTTCCGCCAGATCCGGGCCGCGCTGCGCCGCCACCCGGACGTCCGCCAGACGCTGGACGGCCTGGACGACGCCGCCGTCGCCGCGATGGTCGGCGCCTCCACCAGCCATCCCGAGGGGCTGTTCTTTCCCGATACCTACCTGTTCGCCGTGGGGTCCAGCGACATCGACATCCTGCGCCGCGCCCACCGCGCCCAGCAGCGCGAACTGGCCGACGTCTGGGGCCGGCGCCATGAGAGCCTGCCGCTGGGTTCGCCCTACGAGGCGCTGATCCTGGCCTCCATCATCGAAAAGGAAACCGGTTTGCATACCGATCGGGAACGCATCGCAGGCGTGTTCATCAACCGGCTGAGGCTGGGCATGCCGCTGCAGACCGACCCGACCGTGATCTACGGGCTGGGCGAAGTGTTCGACGGCAATCTGCGGCGGCGCGACCTGCGCGCGGACACGCCGTGGAATACCTACACCCGGCGCGGCTTGCCGCCCACGCCCATCTCCAGCCCCGGACGCGCTTCGCTGCTGGCGGCGGTGCAGCCCGAGCCCCACAAGTTTCTTTACTTCGTCTCGCGCGGCAACGGCACCAGCGCTTTCTCCGAAACGCTGGATACCCACAACCGCAACGTCGGCCGCTACCAGCTCGGCCGCGGCCAGACGAGCCCGCCCGCGGCGCCGCCGCCCGGCCCGGTGGACGCCGCGCCGGCCGACGTGCCTCTCGAGGGCGCCATGCCTTCCGCGGAGTCCCAGCCATGAGCGCGCCTGTACGCGGCCGCTTCATCACCCTGGAAGGCGTGGACGGCGCCGGCAAGAGCACCCACCTGGACTGGCTGGTCGCCGAGCTGCGCAGCCTGGGCCTGGAGGTGGTGCAGACGCGCGAGCCCGGCGGCACGCCGCTGGGTGAACGGCTGCGCGACCTGCTGCTGTCCGAACCGATGCGGCTGGAGACCGAATGCCTGCTGATGTTCGCGGGGCGCAGCGAGCACATCCGCACCGTCATCGAGCCCGCGCTGGCCGCGGGCAGGTGGGTCGTGTGCGACCGCTTTACCGATGCGACCTATGCCTATCAGGGCGGCGGACGCGGCCTGCCGGCCGAGCGCATCGCGGTGCTGGAGCAGTGGGTCCACGGCGGCCTGCAGCCCGATCTGACCTGCCTGTTCGACGTCCCGCTGGAAGTGGCGCGCGAACGCCTGGGGCGCACCCGCGTGCTCGACCGCTTCGAGCGCGAAGACGACGCCTTCTTCGAGCGCACGCGCGCGGCCTATCATGCCCGGGTGCAGGCCGATCCGGCGCGTTTCCACCTGATCGATTCCACCCGTTCGATCGAGGCGATCCGGACCGAACTGGCCGGACTGCTGCACGCTTGCGTGGCCGGGGCGGGAGAGCGGTCGTGATGCCGCGTTTCTATCCCTGGCATGAAGAGGCGGCGCGCGCCTGGCTGGGCGAGGAGCAGCGGCGGCGCTTCGCTCATGCCTGGCTGATCCATGGCCTGGCCGGCATAGGCAAGGTCGAGTTCGCGCGCGCGGCGGCCGCCAGTCTGTTGTGCGAGCGGCCCGAGGGCGGCATGGCCTGCGGCGGTTGCCCGGCTTGTACCTGGTATGCGTCCGGCAACCACCCGGATTTCCGGCGGATCCGCCCCGAGGCGGTCGCGCTGGCTGAAGGGCAGGCCGAGGACGCCGAGGGCGACGGCGAGGGCGGCGAGGCCGACACCGCCAAGGCCGGCTCCAAACGCGCGCCTTCGCGCGAGATCCGCATCGAGCAGATCCGCGCCATCGAATCGTGGGCCAATACCGGCACGCACCGCGGCGGCTTGCGAGTGGTGCTGCTGTACCCGGCCGAGGCCCTCAACGTGATCTCGGCCAACGGCCTGCTCAAGATCCTGGAGGAACCGCCGGCGCATACGGTGTTCCTGCTGGTATCGGACGCGCCCGACAGGCTGCTGCCGACGCTGGTATCGCGTTGCCGCCGGCTGCCGCTGGGGGCGCCCGCGACCGGCCCGGCGCTGGCCTGGCTGCAGCAGCAGGGCGTGGCCGATGCCGCCGCGCACCTGGCCGCGTCGGGCGGAGCGCCGGTCGTCGCCTGGCGACATGCCGAAGCGGGCCTGCCGCCGCGGGCGGCCTGGCTCGATACACTGGCATCGGCGCTGGCACAGGGCAAGGCGCCCGACGTCGGCCAATTGGTCGATGCCCTGGACAAGACGCCGCCTGCGGCATGGATGGATGCGCTGCAGCGCCTGGCGGCCGACATTGCGCTGGCGCAGGCCGGTACGGCCGCCCGCTATTTCCCCGACCTGGCGGCCGCGACCGCCAAGATCGGAGCGCGCGCAGGCCGGTCGCGGATAGGCGAGCTGGCGCGCTGGCTCGGCCGGCAGCGCATGATCGCCGACCACCCGCTGAGCCCGCGACTGTTCGCCCAGGACGTGCTGAACCAGGTCTGCGGCGCATGCGCCGCTCCGCGCAAGACGGCCGCCTGACGGCTGCCGTGCCTCGATTACCGTTATTTGATACGTCGTACACCTGCCATGTTTGTCGATTCGCACTGTCACCTGGATTTTCCCGAACTGGCCGCGCAGCTGCCGGACGTGCTCGCGCGCATGCGCACGAATGGCGTGGGCTGCGCGCTGTGCGTCAGCGTCAACCTGCCGGACTGGCCGGGCCTGGTGGAACTGGTGGCACAGCACGACAACCTGTGGGCCTCGGTCGGGGTGCATCCCGACTACGAAGACACGCCCGATCCCTCGGTCGAGCAACTGGTCGAGATGGCCGCCACGCCCAAAGTCGTCGCCATCGGCGAGACCGGCCTGGACTACTACCGCCTGACCGGCGACCTGGAATGGCAGCGCGAGCGGTTCCGCCGCCATATCCGGGCGGCCCGCGCGACCGGCAAGCCGCTGATCATCCACACGCGTTCGGCTTCGGACGATACCCTGCGCATCATGCAGGAGGAGGGCGCGGCCGAGGTCGGCGGGGTGATGCACTGCTTTACCGAATCGCAGCAGGTGGCCGATGCGGCGATCGCGATGAATTTCCACATTTCCTTTTCCGGCATCGTCACTTTCAAGAGCGCGCGCGACTTGCAGGAGGTGGCGCGCAACGTTCCCCTGGAGCGGCTGCTGATCGAGACCGACTCGCCCTACCTGGCGCCGGTGCCGTATCGCGGCAAGCTCAACGATCCGTCCAAGGTGATCCACGTGGCGGAGAAAATCGCCGAACTCCGAGGGGTTCCAGTCGCTGCGATCGAAAGCGCATCGACAGAGAATTTTTTCAATCTTTTCAAAGATATAAAGAGTTAAGTTGAAGTTATAAATAGCTTTAACTCAGCTTGATTCGCCGCCGAGTGGCCTACCCGGCGGCACAGTTCTATTTCCCAATGCAATGAGGCATGCGCAGATGCGTACCCGTATGAAAACAATCGGACTGCAAACGCTCGCGGCGCTTGGATGCTGCCTGGCGATGGCGTCGGCCCATGCCGATACGGCCGACGATTTCTGGGTGGACCTCCGCAACGACCGGGCCAAGTCGGTCAAGTCGCTGCTGGTTCGCGGCATCGATCCCAATGCCCCCAACGCGGCGAGCAACCCGCCCTTGGTGGAAGCCATCAAGGAGCAGGCCTGGGAGGTCTACGACGTGCTGCTGGCGGACCCGCGCATCGACGTCAACCGCAAGAACCTGCTGGGCGAGACGCCGCTGATGTACCTGGCCATACTCGGCGAGACCGCGCGCATGGAGAAGCTCATCGAACGCGGAGCGGAAGTGAACCAGCCGGGCTGGACGGCCCTGCACTACGCCGCGACGATGGGGCACAACGACGCGGTGAGCCTGCTGATCGAACACCATGCCTACATCGATGCCGAATCGCCGGACCAGACGACGCCGCTGATGATGGCGATGCGCTATGACCGCGGCCCCACCGTCAAGCTGCTGCTGGACGAGGGCGCGGACGGCTACGCGCGCAACGCCCAGGGCAAGAACGCCGCCGACGTGGGGCGCGAGGCGGGTAATACCGTGCTGGCGAACGACCTGGTCGAACGGCTGAACCTGGAGCGCCAGCGCCGCATGCGCCGCTGAGCACGCGCCCATGCCCCGTTCCTCTCCGCTGACGCCCGGCTTCATGGTGGTCCATGGCAATCGCCTGGAAGACCTGCGCGGCCTGGCTGTTTCGTGGATGCAGCGCTATCCGCTCGCGCCGCTGGAGAACGAAACCATACTGGTGCAGAGCAACGGCATCGCGCAGTGGCTCAAGTTCGCGCTGGCCGAGGATCCGCGCGTGCCGGGCGCCGAGCAGGGCTGCGGCATCGCCGCCGCGCTCGACGTGCAGTTGCCGGCGCGCTTCCTCTGGCAAGCCTATCGGTCCGTGCTGGGGCGCGACCGCCTGCCCGAGACTTCCGCCCTGGAACGGGGCGAGCTCGCCTGGCGCCTGCTGAGGCTGTTGCCGGACCTGCTGGCGCAAGAGGCCTTTCTGCCGCTGCGCCGCTTCCTGGCCGACGACGACGGCATGCGCAAGCGCCACCAATTGGCGCTGCGCCTGGCCGACCTCTATGACCAGTACCAGGTGTACCGCGCCGATTGGCTGACCGATTGGGAGCAGGGGCGCGACGTGCTGCGTACCTCCCGGCGCGGCGAGGTGCCGCTGGAGCCGCAGGAACGCTGGCAGGCCGAGCTGTGGCGCGCGGTGCTCGCGGACCTGGGCGACGACGGGCTGATCCAGGGGCGGGCGCGGGTGCACCGGCGCTTTCTGTCCCGGCTGGCGCAGTTGGACGAAGCGCCTTCCGGCCTGCCGCGCCGGGTGATCGTGTTCGGCATTTCCTCGCTGCCGGCGCAGGCGCTGGAAGCGCTGGCCGCGCTGTCCAAGTTCTGCCAGGTGCTGCTGTGCGTGCACAATCCCTGCCAGCATCACTGGACCGACATCGTCGCCGACCAGGACCTGCTGCGCCACCGGTACCGGCGCCAGCAGCGCAAGCCGGGCCTGCCGGTTCCCGCCGACGGCGAGGCGCTGCACGCCTTCGGCCATCCGCTGCTGGCCGCCTGGGGCAAGCAGGGCAGGGACTACATCCATCTGCTCGACACCTACGACATTCCCGAGCGCTACCAGGAGCATTTCGCTTCCATCACCGACCGGCGCATCGACCTGTTCAGCGAGCCGCGGGCCGATCATCTGCTGGCGCAGCTCCAGGACGACATCCTGAACCTGCGCACGCTGGAAGAAACCCGCCGGCAATGGGAGCCCGTGGATCCCGCGCACGACGATTCGGTGCGCTTTCACCTGGCGCACAGTCCGCAGCGCGAAGTCGAGATCCTGCACGACCAGTTGCTGGCGCGTTTCGACGCCGATCCCGGCCTGCGTCCGCGCGACGTGATCGTCATGGTGCCGGACATCGACGTCTACGCGCCGCACATCCGCGCGGTGTTCGGGCAGCTGGACGCCAGGGATCCGCGCCGCATCCCGTTCACGCTGGCCGACCAGGGACAGCGCGGCCGGGAGCCGCTGCTGATCGCCGCCGAGCACCTGCTGCGCCTGCCGGAGAGCCGTTTCGCCGCCAGCGAGATCCTCGATCTGCTCGACGTGCCCGCGGTGCGCCAGCGCTTCGGCCTGCGCGAGGCCGACCTGCCGCAGCTGCATCGCTGGATGCAGGGAGCGGGCGTGCGCTGGGGCGTGGATGGCGGGCAGCGCGCCAGCCTGGGGCTGCCCGAGGGAATGGAGCAGAATACCTGGCGCTTCGGGCTGCGGCGCATGCTGCTGGGCTACGCGGCGGGCCAGGCCGCGCCGTTCCAGGGAATCGAGCCCTATGACGAAGTCGGCGGTCTGGAGGCCTCGCTGGTCGGCGCGCTGGACGCGCTGCTGCACAGCCTGGAGAAGGCGCGCGCGGCGCTCGCCCGGCCCGCATCGCCGCAGGAGTGGGGGGAGCGCCTGCGCGGGCTGATGGCGGCGTTCTTCGCGCCGGCCACCGAACGCGAGGAGGCCGCGCTGGGCAGTCTCGAACAATTGCTCGAAGACTGGCTGGAGTCGTGCGAGCGGGCGGGGCTGAGCGAGCCGCTGCCGCTGGTGGTCGTGCGCGAGGCTTGGCTCGAAGGCCTGGACCGGGGCCGGCTCAACCAGCGCTTCCTGGCCGGATCGGTCAATTTCTGCACGCTGATGCCCATGCGGGCGATTCCCTTCCGCGTGGTGTGCCTGCTCGGCATGAACGACGGCGACTATCCGCGCATCCAGGCCCCGCCGGATTTCGACCTGATGCGCGGCGACTACCGGCCCGGCGACCGTTCACGCCGGGAAGACGACCGCTACCTGCTGCTGGAAGCGCTGCTGTCGGCGCGCGACGCGCTGCTGGTGAGCTGGGTGGGGCGCAGCGTACGCGACAATGCCGAGCGGCCGCCGTCGGTGCTGGTGGCGCAACTGCGCGATCACATCGCCGCCGGATGGCGCCTGGCGGGCGACGACGACGGCCAGGGCCTGCTGCGCGCGCTGACCACGGTCCATCCGCTGCAGCCTTTCAGCCAGCGCTATTTCCAGTCCGCCGACGGCCCCTGGTTCACCTACGCCCGCGAATGGGCTGCCGTGCACGCGCCGCCGGCCGCTCCCCCATCCGATCCGCCGCTGCCGCCTCCACCTTCGGCGGCGGCGCTCGACCTGGCCTCTTTGCAGGGGTTTGCGCGCAATCCGCTGCGCGCCTTCTTCAACCAGCGGCTCAAGGTCTATTTCGACGAGGCGGATCCGGTCGCCGAAGACGAAGAACCCTTCGCGCTGGACGGCCTGGCCCGCTACCAGCTGAGCGAGGCGCTGCTGGCCGCCGCGCTGGATGCCGGCGACGAACAGGAGGCGCTTTCCCGCCTGCGCGAAGAAGCCGGCGCGCTGGCCCGCGGCGGGCGGCTGCCGCTGGCGGGCTTCGGCCGGTTGCTGGGCGAGGCGCTGCTCGCGCCCCTGCCGGAATTGCTGGCGCGCCATCGCGCGCTGCGTGCCGGCTGGCCCGAGGTCTTGTCCATGCCGCAAGCCGTGGCGCTGCGCCACGGCGGCATCGAACTGGCAGGCTGGCTGGCGGGATTGCGGCGCAACGCGGACGGTGCCCACTTGCTGCTCGAAGCGGTGCCCAACGCCCTGGGCCTCGACCAGCGCCAGCCGAAGTGGCATCGGCTGGTCCGCCCCTGGGTGGCGCACCTGGCCGGCAATGCGATGGGCCTGGACCTCACCACGGCGCTGGCCGCGACGGACGGCGACCTGCGCCTGCCGCCGATCCGGCCTGAAGTGGCGCGATCCTGGCTGGGCGCCTTGCTCGACGCCTGGGACGCCGGCATGCGCGAACCACCGCCGGTGGCGGTGCGGTCGGCGTTCGCGTGGCTGGCCGAGCTGCCCGACCGCGAGGCCGCGCGCGCGCAGGCCCGCAAGACCTTCGAAGGCACCCAGGCCGCCGCCGGCGAAAACAGCCGCGATCCCTACCTGGCGCGCCAGTACCCGGATTTCGACGCCTTGTGGGCGGACGGCGGTTTCGCCGCCTGGGCCGAGACCCTGTACCTGCCGCTGGTGGAAACCGTGATGGAAAACCGCCCGGCCGGCCGCGCCCGGAGCAAGGTATGAGCTCCCCCCTAAGCCCTTACGAGCGCCCCCCGGGGGGCGCGCCCCGCAATCTCGCCCTGGACCTGCCGCTGCGCGGCAGCCGGCTGATCGAGGCCAGCGCCGGCACGGGCAAGACTTTCACGATCTCGGCGCTGTTCGTCCGGCTGGTGCTGGGACACGGCGGCGAGCACGCCGGCTTCGGACGCGAACTGCTGCCGCCCGAGATCCTGGTGGTGACGTTCACCGACGCCGCGACCCAGGAACTGCGCGACCGCATCCGCACGCGTCTGGCCCAGGCCGCGCGTTTCTTCCGCGGCGAGGCCGATGCGCCCGACGAACTGATCGGGGCGCTCAGGCGCGACATCGACGAAACACGCTGGGCGGAGTGCGCGCACAAGCTGGACGTCGCCGCGCAGTGGATGGACGAGGCCGCGGTTTCCACCATCCACGGCTGGTGCCAGCGCATGCTGCGCGAGCACGCTTTCGATAGCGGCAGCCTGTTCACCCAGACCCTGGAAACCGACCATAGCGGCCTCCTGGCCGAGGTCGTGCGCGACTATTGGCGCCAGCACTGCTACGGGCTGGAAGGTTCGGCGCTGGACTGGGTGGATGCGAACTGGGGCACGCCCGACGCCTTGCGCCGCCGGGTCGCGCCCTTGCTCGCGCACGCGGCCGACGAGCAGGGCGAGACTTCGCTGGCGGCCATCCTGCAGGCGTCGCTCGCCGCCCGCGACGCCGAACTCGCCAGGATCAAGGCGCCTTGGCCGGCCTGGAGCGAAGCACTGCGCAGCCTGTGCGACGCGGCCTGCGCGGCCAAGCGGGTCAACGCGCGCAAATTCCAGCCGCGCTGGTACCAGCCCTGGTTCGACAAGCTGGCCGCCTGGGCCGCCGACCCCGGCCAGGCCGCCCTGGACCTCGGCACGGGCTTCCAGCGCTTGACGCCGGCGTTCATGGCCGAGGTGTGCGATCCGGGGCACCTCATCGACCATCCGGCGCTGCACGCCATGGTGGACTTGCCCGCGCGGCTGGCCGCGCTGCCGGCTCCCGATTCCGCCATGCTGGCCCACGCGGCGCGCTGGATAGGCCGGCGCTTCGATGCGGAAAAGCGCCGCCGCGCCGAAATGGGCTTCGACGACATGCTGGTGCGGCTGGATGCCGCGCTGGGCGGCGAGAACGGCGAGCGGCTGGCACAGCTCGTGCGCGCGCAGTTTCCGGTGGCGCTGATCGACGAGTTCCAGGACACCGACCCCATCCAGTACCGCATTTTCGACCAGATCTACCGGGTCGCGGAGAACCGGGACGATTGCGCGCTGCTGATGATCGGCGACCCGAAGCAGGCCATCTACGCTTTCCGCGGCGCCGACATCCACACCTACCTGCGGGCGCGCGCGGCCACGGCCGGCCGCCATCACAGCCTGGACACGAATTACCGCTCCACCGCCGGCATGGTGGCGGCGGTCAACCGGCTGTTCGAGGCGGCCGAGGCGCGTCCCGCCGGGCAGGGCGCCTTCCTGTTCCGGCAAGGCGGCGACAACCCTCTGCCGTTCGTGCCGGTGCGCGCGCGCGGCAAGCGCGAAACCCTGGTGGCCGACGGCGTGCCGTGCCCGGCGCTGACCTTCTGGCTGGCCGAACAGGACAAGCCCATGGCGGGCGGCGCCTATCGCGCCGCGATGGCCGCAGCGTGCGCCGGCGAGATCGTGCGGCTGCTGGAGCAGGGCAGGCGCGGCGAGGCCGGTTTCCTGGAAGAGGGCGTGCTGCGTCCGCTCGCCCCCGCCGACATCGCGGTGCTGGTCCGCGACATGGGCGAGGCCCAGGCCATCCGCGCCGAGCTGGCCGGCCGCGGCGTGCGCAGCGTCTATCTGTCCGACAAGGATTCGGTATTCGACGGCGCCGAGGCCGGCGACCTGCTGCGCTGGCTCAAGGCCTGCGCCGAGCCGGACGACGACAGGAAGCTGCGGGCGGCGCTGGCCAGCGCCGTGCTGGCGCTGCCGCTGGACGAGCTCGACGCGCTGAACCGCGACGAGCGCCTGTGGGAATCCTGGGTGCTGCGCTTTCGCGGCTACCGCGAGATCTGGCGGCGCCAGGGGGTGCTGCCCATGCTGCGGCGCTTCATGGACGACTTCGGCCTGCCGGCCGCGCTGGCCCGGCGCGCCGACGGCGAACGGGTGCTGACCAACCTGCTGCACCTGGCCGAGCTGATGCAGCAGGCCTCGGGCGAGCTGGACGGCGAGCAGGCGCTGATCCGCCACCTGGCGGGGCATCTCGGGCAGGACAGCCAGGCCAACGAAGCGCAGACGCTGCGGCTGGAAAGCGATGCCGAGCTGCTCAAGGTCGTGACGGTGCACAAGTCCAAGGGGCTGGAATATCCGCTGGTCTTCCTGCCCTTCGCCTGCTCGTTCCGCCCGGCCGACAGGAACAAGCCGCCGCTGCGCTATCACGATGCGCAGGGCCGGCTAGTGGTGAGCATCGCGCCCGACGAGCACGAAGAACTCCTGGCCGACCGCGAGCGTCTGGCCGAAGACCTGCGCCTGCTGTACGTGGCGCTGACCCGCGCTCGCCACGCCTGCTGGCTGGGCGTGGCCGACCTCCGGCGCGGCCTGGCGCAGGAGTCGGCCTGGCACCGCTGCGCGCTGGGCTACCTGGCGGGCGGCGGCGAGCCGCTGGCCGCCAGCGCGCAACTGGGCGAGGTCCTGGCCGCTCTCGATCCGGACGGCGGCTGCCTGCGCCTGGCGCCCGCGCCGGAGCCCGGCGACATCCGCCTGGCGTCGGCGCCGGCCGGCGCGCGCGCGCCGGTTTACCGTACCCGTTCCGCCGCCACCGGCGAACCGTGGTGGATCGCTTCCTACAGTGCCCTGCGCATCGCCAGCCTGACGGGCGGCGAGGAGGTGGGCAGCGCAGCGGAGCGGCACGGCGACCTGAGTCCGGAAAGCCCGGACGGCCAGAAGCTGTTCGACGACGACGTGCTTTCCCTCAATGCGGCGCAGCCTGTGCCGGCAGCGAGCGGCACGGGCATGCATCGTTTTCCGCGCGGCCCCGCGCCCGGCACCTTTCTGCATGGGCTCTTCGAATGGGCCGGCGCCGAAGGTTTTGCGCAAGCCGCCGCCGATACGGAGCGGCTGGCCGATGCCGTCGCGCGGCGCTGCAACCGCCGCGGCCTGCAGGCCTGGATCACGCCGCTGACGCGCTGGTTCGCCGCCACGCTGCAGGAACGCCTGCCGCTGGGAGCAGGGCGGTCCTTCCGCTTCGCCGATCTCGCCGCCTACCAGGTCGAGATGGAGTTCTGGTTTCCCAGCCGCAACGTGGACGTCGGCCGCATCGACGCGCTGGTCCGGCAATACGTCCAGCCCGGCATGCCGCGTCCGCCGCTGGAGGCGGACACGCTCAACGGCATGTTCAAGGGTTTCATGGACCTGGTGTTCGAACACGAGGGACGCTATTACGTGGCCGACTACAAATCCAACTGGCTGGGGCCGGCCGATGCGTCGTACACGGCCCAGGCCATGCAGGCGGAGATCCTCGCCAAGCGCTACGACCTGCAATACGTGCTCTATCTGCTGGCCCTGCATCGCCAGTTGGCGGCGCGCCTGCCCGATTACGACTACGATCGCCACGTGGGCGGCGCGGTCTACCTGTTCCTGCGCGGCACGCGCGCGCCGACCTGCGGCGTGGCCTTCGACTGCCCGCCGCGCGCGCTGATCGAAGCCTTGGACGCGCTCTTCATGGGGCAGCACCAGTGACCGACGCCCCCGCCAACTACGAGCTGCCTTTCGACGAACCCGCGGCGGGCTCGCCGCACCTGCGCGATCCGCGCGCGCTGCTGGCGGTACTGGATGCCTGGGTCGAACACGGCTGGCTGCGGCGTCTGGACCGCGCCTTCGTCGGCTTCCTGTACGAGTGCCAGCCCAACACCGGGCCGCTGGTGGCGGTCGCGGCCGCGCTGGCCAGCCATCAACTGGGCCACGGCCACGTCTGCCTGGACCTGGCGTTGACGCTGGAGCGGCCGGACGAGGCTCTGTCTCTGCCGCCCGAAGGCGAAGCCACCGCCGGACTGCTGCTGCCCTCGGATCTGCTGGCCGGCCTGAGCGCGCAGGCCTGGCGCGATGCGCTGGCGGCGGCCAGCCCGCTGGTGGTGGATGCTGCCGCGGCGGGCCGGCGCGACGACGGCCGGCCGCTGGTGCTCGATGCGGACCGCCTGTACCTGCGCCGCTATTGGGACTTCGAACAGCGCATTGCCGCGGCGCTGCGCGAACGCCTGCGCCAGCCGGACGATGCGCCCCCGGATCTGCCCGCCGCGCTGGCCCGCCTGTTCGATACTGGCCCGGATGCGCCGCGGCCCGATTGGCAGAAGCTGGCCTGCGCGCTGGCGGCGCGCGGCCGTATCGCCATCATTACGGGCGGTCCGGGCACCGGCAAGACCACCACGGTCGTCCGGCTGCTGGCGCTGCTGCAAATGAGCGCGTGCGCGCAAGGGCGGCCGCTGCGCATCCTGTTGTCCGCGCCGACCGGCAAGGCGGCGGCGCGCCTGTCCGCCTCCATTGCCGAACAAGTCGGCCGACTGCCGCTTGCCGAGGAGGTCCGCGCCGCCATCCCCACCGGCGTATCGACCTTGCACCGCTTGCTGGGCAGCCGCCCGGACACGCGCCACTTCCGTTACCACGCCGGCAATCCGCTGCTGGCGGACATGGTGGTGGTGGACGAAGCCTCGATGATAGACGTCGAAATGATGGCCAGCCTGGTGGCGGCCTTGCCGCCGCGGGCCCGGCTGGTGCTGCTGGGCGACAAAGACCAGCTTGCTTCGGTCGAGGCGGGCGCCGTGCTCGGCGATTTGTGCCGCGACGCGGAGGAGGGCCGCTACAGCCCCGACACGCGGCATTGGCTGGAGTCCGTGAGCGGCGAATCCTTGGACGGCGCGGGGCTGCTGCCGGGCGATCCGGCACGGCACGCCATGGCCCAGCAGACCGTCATGCTGCGTCACTCGCGGCGCTTCGGCGCGGGCAGCGGCATCGGCCGGCTGGCGCGCGCGGTCAATGCCGGCGATCCGCAGGCGGTGCGCGCCGTGCTGGCCGAGGAGGGCGGCCGTGCCGAGCCGGATGTCTACGCCGCCTACAGCCCCCGCGCCCAGGCGCTGGACCGCCTGCTGCTCGACGGCCATGCCGCGCCGGGAGCCGCGCGGCCGGTCGGCTATGCCTATTATCTGCAAATCATGCAGACCGAACGTCCTCAGCCCGGCACGCCGGCGGGCGATCCCGCCTGGGACGCCTGGGCCGGCGCCGTGCTGGCGGCGTTCGACGCCTTTCGCCTGCTGTGCGCGGTCCGCAAGGGCGACCTCGGCGTGGAAGGCATGAATGCCCGCATCGCGCGCGCGCTGCTGGCGCGCGGCCTGATCGGCCAGGACCAGGGCTGGTACGAAGGCCGCCCGGTGCTGGTGACCCGCAACGACTACGGACTGGGGCTGATGAACGGCGACATCGGCATCGCATTGCGCGTGCCGCAGCCCGACGGCGGCGACCCCATGCTGCGCGTCGCGTTCTTGCGCAGCGACGGCGCGCCCGGCGTGCGTTTCGCGCTGCCGAGCCGCCTCAATGCCGTCGACACCGTCTACGCGATGACCGTGCACAAGTCCCAGGGCTCGGAGTTCGCGCACACGGCCTTGCTGCTGCCGGACACGGCCAGTCCCATTCTGACGCGCGAATTGGTCTATACCGGAATCACGCGCGCAAGAAACTGGTTCACGCTGATCGAAAGCGCGCCCGGCACGCTGGAACAGGCCGTGGCGAGACGGGTGCGGAGGATCAGCGGGCTGGCGGTGTGAATGGACGAGTGGGGAAACGCCGTTTTTTACGCGAGTAAGGCGCCTCCTTTCTCCGGCTTCAATATACGCATAATGTATATTATGTAAAGTATCAAATGTGGGCGCCCACGGCACATTGCTTGCTTAGGCATGGGCCTACCCATGGAAGGAACGGCGAATGACGATGCCCTCCGAAGCAGCCGCAATGCAGACCGACCTGCCCAACCGCCTCGACAGGCTGCCCTGGTCGCCCTGGCACACACGCGTGGCCGTCGCGCTGGGCGTCGCCTGGGTGCTGGACGGCCTGGAAGTGACGCTGGTGGGCAGCGTGGGCGGCGTGCTGGAACGCGGCGACACGCTGGCCCTGAGCGCCGCGCAGATCGGCTGGTCCGGCTCCTTGTACATCGCCGGCGCGGTGCTGGGCGCGCTGGGCTTCGGCCGGATGACCGACCGGCTGGGACGCAGGCGGCTGTTCCTCATCACGCTGGCGATCTACATGGCCGGCAGCCTGGCCACGGCCTTCGCGCCCGGCTACGCTTTTTTCGCCGCCTGCCGTTTTGTGACGGGCCTGGGCATAGGCGGCGAGTACGCGGCGATCAATTCCGCGATCGACGAATTGATTCCCGCCCGCCTGCGCGGACGGGTCAATCTGGCCATCAACGGCAGCTTCTGGCTGGGTGCGGCGTTGGGAGCGGGACTCAGCCTGCTGTTGCTGGACGAGCGCGTGCTCGGGCCGGTGTGGGGATGGCGGGCGGCCTTTCTGGCCGGAGGCGCGCTGGCCGCAGCCATTCTGCTGGTCAGGCGCCACGTTCCCGAGAGCCCCCGTTGGCTGGCCGCGCACGGCCGCCTGGACGAGGCCGAACGCATCGTCCGCGCGATCGAGGCCGAGGCGGTCCGGCGCCATGGCGCCCTGCCCGCCGTCCAGGGCGCGTCGCCGGTGGCGGGACGCGCGCCTTCCTTGCTCCAGGTTGCGCGCATCCTGCTGCGCGCCTATCGCAAGCGCAGCGCCGTCGCCCTGGCCCTGATGGTGTCCCAGGCCTTTTTCTACAACGCGATCTTCTTCACTTATTCGCTGGTGCTGACGCGCTTTCACGGCGTGGCCGACAGCCGCGTCGGCCTCTACGTCTTTCCATTCGCGCTCGCCAACGTGCTGGGCCCCCTGCTGCTGGGCCCGCTGTTCGACCGCATCGGCCGCCGCCGCATGATCGCGTTCACCTATGTTTCGGCGGGACTGGGGCTGGCGCTGACGGGCTGGGCCTTCGCGCAAGGCTGGCTGGACGCGCGCAGCCAGGCCTGGTGCTGGTCGGCCGTGTTTTTCGTGGCCTCGGCGGCGGCCAGTTCGGCCTATTTGACGGTAAGCGAGATCTTTCCGCTGGAAATGCGGGCGGTGGCGATCGCGGTGTTCTACGCGGCGGGGACCGCGCTGGGCGGATTCGTCGGCCCGGCCCTTTTCGGCGAGCTGATCGGCACCGGCAGCCACGCCGCCGTCGCCGCAGGCTACGCCGTGGCGGCAGTCCTGATGGCGGCTGCCGGCCTGGGCGCGCTGCGCCACGGGGTGGACGCCGAGCGCAAGCCGCTGGAAGCGATCGCCCCGCCCTTGCCCGGCGGCGGCGCCGACGGATCCGGACCGGTATGAGCGGGGCCAGCGACCTGGCCGGCCCGGCCCGAAGGTTTCGAAACGCGCCGCAACGCTGTCCTCAGTCCAACCGAATGTCTGCAGCCCGGATCACCTTGTCCCACTTGTCGTGATCGGTATGCATGATCTGGCTCAACTGCTGGGCGGTTGTGCCGGTCGGCTGCACACCCAATCCTTCTATGCGCTTGCGCACGTCCGGCATGCTCAATACCTTCAACAGGTCGGTTTCGATCTTGGCGACAATCCCGGGCGGCAATCCCGCGGGCCCCATGACCGCCCCCCAGGTACCGGCCTCGAATCCCGGATAGCCCGACTCGGCCACCGTTGGCGCGTCAGGCGCGTTCGGCAGGCGCTGCAAGCCCGTGGTAGCCAATGCGCGCAGCTGGCCGGACTTGACCATGGGCAATGCCGACACCGGATTGTTGAAAATGGCCTCGATGTGGCCCCCCAGCACATCGTTGGTAGCGGGCCCCGCCCCTTTGTACGGCACGTGCACGATGTCGATGCCGGCTACACGCTTGAACAGCTCCCCTGCCAGATGGGTGGGGGTTCCATTGCCCGCCGACCCGAACATGACCTTGCCTGGGTGCGCCTTGGCGTAGTCGACGAAATCCTTGAGCGACTTCATCGGCAGATTGGGATTCACCACCAGCACCAAGGGGTAGTACATCACCTGGGAGATGGGTGTGAAGTCCTTGATGGGGTCGTAAGGCAGGTTGTTGTACAAGCTGCCGTTGAAGACGTGGCTGTTGGCAGCCAGTAGCAAGGTATAGCCATCGGCCGGCGCGCGGGCCACCGCTTCGGAGGCGATGTTGCCGCCCGCTCCTACTCGATTGTCCACAGTGACGGGCTGGCCCCACATGTTGCTCAGCTTTTCGCCCAGAACCCGCGCGATGACATCGAACGGCCCTCCTGGCGAATAGCCTACAACCAGCCGCACTGGCTTGGCGGGGTAGCTATCGGCAGCGAGTGCCGCTGGCGCCAGCGTCGACAACAGGATCGTACCGGCGAACGCCGCCAGCAGCTTCTTCATGATCATGATGAGCCTCAATAAATGCGTAGGGAATAGGCACAGGCCCAGGACTGCGCCGGGAAAAAGACAGCCAGTCCGGCTCAGGGCAGGAAATCGCGCAAATCCACGCTGCTGTAGTTGGGCGGCAGGGCCATGTCGAACCGGGCGCGCTGGGCCGGCATGGTCACTGCCGGCTTGGTGGCGTCAATCATCCATTTGGTGCCTACGCGCTGGAATGCTTCCACGCCCGGCACCACCGGCGAAATGTTGTCCAGCCCGAACACTTTGGCGCCGGGAATCATGATCACGTCGCGTTCCGCATGCACCCGGGTGGTAATGGACCAGATGATCTGGCGCAGGTCGGACGCGTCGATGTCGTCGTCCACGGCTACTGCGACCTTGGGCTGCTGATACGGACCGGAAAGCGCCGCCATCAAGGCGATCCGCGCCTGGCCTTCCACCCGGGGACGCATCTTCAATACCACCATCATCAGGCCGGAGACGGTCAGGCAGCGGATGTCCAGAAGATCCAGTCCACCGTCGACCTTGCGCAGGTGCTCGGCCAAGGCCACTTCGATGCCCAGGCCGGTGGTCGATTGGGTATCGGTGGCGGGAAAGCCGCAATGGAGCGCGTAGTAGATGGGATCCCGGCGGCGCGTGATGGCTTTGAGCCGGAATACGTGGGCCTCGCCTGGATCGGCATAAGTACCCGTGACCTCGCCGAATGGCCCCTCGGGTTCCAGATGATTGTGCGGTACGAGCTCTCCTTCCAGCACGATCTCCGCATCTGCCGGCACATCGACATCGATAGTCTCGCACTTGACCGTGCGCACCGGCCGCTGCAGAAGACCTCCTGCCAAATCCAGCTCGTCGAGCCCGAAACCGGTGGTAAACCCGGCCGAGAACCAAATGGCCGGATGGACCCCGATCACCATGGCTACCGGGGTCGCCTCGCCGCGTGCCGAGTACTTGTCGTAGATGCGCCGAGCATGGCGGGGAAGCATGACGAAGCCGGTCTTGTCACGCCCCATGATCTGTTGCCGGTGCAGAGACATGTTGCCGATTCCGGTGTCCGGATCTTTCACGAAGGCAATGCCGGAAGCGATGAAACGGCCTCCATCGCGTTCGGACACCTTCATCGCCGGAAGATCGTTCAGGTCGGCATCCTTGCCGATCAGTTTGATCTCCTTGACGGGAGCCTGGGCCGCCCCAACCTGCACGGCGCGCACAGGCTTGCCGATGCGCGCGTGGATTTCATCGAGCAGCCGGTCTTCTTCGATACCTAGCCCGATGGCCCATTTGCGGCGGTCGGCCACGATCTGGCTGCACGCTGTCCAACCAGGATGCCCCTCGATCGAAGTAAACAGGCTGGACTTGCCCAGTTCGTTATAGGTTTTCCATTCCACCGCTGCCATGTTGCGCACCGGATCGACAGGCTTGGCGAACCGGATCAGTTCGCCCTGTTCTTCCAGCGCACGCAAAAATGAACGGAAAGATTGATCGTCGGAATGGTCAAATCCGTGCTTCGGCTCCATGTTGCCAGTCATCCTCATTCGCCTCTTGGTTTTTCTTTTAAAGAAACAACATTTCTTTTGAAAGAACATATTAGGAGGCGCACCAAGCCGATGTCAAGCCTGGATATGGACCATACGGGATAATCCTGGTCCATGAGATCAGGTATTTCGACTGAGAGGAAAAAGGACGGCCGATGCAAATCGGCCGGATATGGGCGATAACTAAGTCTTGCCGACAGCAGGGCTCGCTTCGGCAATGCGATGCGGCGGCGCCAGCGGATCGAAGTCCTCCCACTTCCCATCCACCCAACGTCCGTTGGCCCGCTCCAGGCTCATGCCGCCCGTTTCCTGCAGAATGCGGCGCGCCGGTTCTTCCTGGCCCGGCTGAACGCGCACCGCCAGCATCACTCCCGCGCGGCGCTGTTCCGGATTGTCCTGCCAACCGGGGCCTGTGCGGCGCTGGTGGCGTCGCCCGATCAGGCTCAGCGCGCCGATGAACGCGCCGATATAGGCGCCCACGGCCGCGCCCAGCAGAACGAGATACAGCCCCGGGCCGAACTGCCCGGCGATCCATCCGCCCACTAGCGCGAACACCAGGCCGAACAGCGCCGATCCCGCAACCGCGCCCGAAGCGCCGCTCTTGGCGTCGGGATCGGTGGGCTGGTCCCCGCCTATCGGATAGCGGTCGTGCTGCCCCGCCGGCCCCACATAGAACGTATCGAGGTCGGTCTCCAGAAACCCCTGCCGCATGAGCCTGTCGGCGGCCTGGCCGGCGCGGTCGAACGTGTCGAAACGTGCTGCGACGATCAATGACATGGCGATCTCCTTTTCATTGTTTCGGCGGCCGCCCTCCGCAATCGGCGGCCAGTGCGCTCGAGGCTCAGATGTCCTGCGGCCGTTTTCCCGGATACTGCCCCCCTTCCTCGAACTCCGGACCGGCAGGATTCGGCCGGCGGTCCGCCTCGCGGCGCGCGCCGATGGGTTTGTCTTTGTAGGGAGGCTTGTCGGCGCCCAATTCGCCGCTGCGCTCGGCGGCGGCGTCGTAATCGGGCTCGGGCGGGGGCGGAGTCTTGTCGTTGGGGGCCATGCTTGCGCTCCATTGCGGCTTCCAATGGTGCGTTGGCCAGCAAGTGCCATGCCCGCCCCGGCGCCTTGCGCGCCGCGGCAGGCGGCTCAGTTCGTCTCGATGAGCCGGTTGATCTTCAGGGCGACCAGGGTGCACACGGCGCCGGAGATCAGATAGAGGCTGGAGGCGATCAGGCCGAATTTCATCGACAGCCCCAGGGCCACCAGCGGCGCGAATGCCGCGCCGAACAGCCAGGCGATGTCGGCCGTGAGCGCCGCGCCGGTATAGCGGAAATACATCGAGAAATTCGATGTGACGGTGCCCGAGGCCTGGCCGTACGACAGGCCCAGCAGCACGAATCCGCACAGAATGAAGAGGTTTTCTCCCGCCGTGCCGCCGCCCAGCAGCCATGGCGCGGAGAGCGCGAACAGGCCGATCAGCCCGGCGAGTGCGGCCAGCGTATTGCGCCGTCCGAAATGATCGGCAACCCAGCCGGATGCGATAGTGGCGACGAAGCTGAGGGCCGCACCGATGATCTGCACGGTCAGCACGCTGGCGAGCGGACGTTCGCCGTGCAGGTTGATCCACGAAAGCGGAAAGATGGTCACGAGATGAAACAAGGCATAGCTGGCAAGCGCGGCGAACGCGCCGATGAAGACGTTGTAGGCCTGTTCGTCGATGACTTCCGAGACGCGGATCGGCGCCAGCTCGCGCTCTTCGAGCAGACGGGTGTACTCCTCCGTCAGCACCAGCCGCAAACGCGCGAACAGCGCCACCACGTTGATGGCGAAGGCCACGAAGAACGGATAGCGCCACCCCCATTCCACCAGGTCTTCGCTGGCGAGCGTGCTGAGCAGGTACAGGAAAATCGCGCCGGCCAGCATGAAGCCGACCGGCGCGCCGAGTTGTCCGAGCATTGCATACCAGCCGCGCCGGTCGGCCGGCGCGTTGAGCGAGAGCAGCGACGGCAGGCCGTCCCATGAGCCGCCCAGCGCGATGCCTTGCAGGCAGCGGAAGATCGCCAGCAGCAGGATGGCCGCCGGACCGAGCGTTTCATAGCTAGGCAGGAACGCCATGCCGGCAGTGGCGGTGCCCAGCATGAACAAGGCCATCGTCAGCTTGGCCCCCCTGCCCCAGCGGCGCTGCACCGCCATGAAGATCGCCGTCCCGAAGGGCCGGCAGATGAAGGCGAAGGAGAAGATCACGAACGACCAGAGCGTGCCGTTCAGAGGAGATTCGAAAGGAAAGAACACCTGCGGGAAAACGACGACGCAGGCGATGCCGAAGACGAAGAAATCGAAATACTCGGATGCGCGGCCGATGACCACGCCGACCGCGATCTCTCCCGGGGCGACGTCGGAGTGGCCGGCCTCGTGGGCGGATCCTGGGGGGTATTGCCGCACGGTGCTGGACATGGGATGGCTCGCTCCGTTGAAGTATGACCGCGAAAAACCACTGTCTGCGAGGACTTGCGCCCCTTCCGAAGGGAGCGCTGCCAACCTGCGACGCCGGGCGCCGGCGTCTGTGCCGGGAATCAGGATACGCCAGTTCCACTCGATGTGGATATGGGCACGGCGACGCGCGGACCGATACGGGTCCGCCCGCCTGGCACAGGCAGCCCGGCGCGCGCTTTCATTTTTTACTCTAGATTTTCCGGATCTTCCAGGGTAGGGTTTCGAATATCGGTATCGCGCCAGGGCCTATGGCGCCTGGCGCGAACAACCCACTAGGGGGGCTGCATGTCCGTGCCGTTCTTCAGGAAGCTGCGGGGAGCGCTGATCCTTCCCCCGCTGGGCGCACTCGGCGGCTGCAATGCCGTGCTGCTTTCGCCTTCCGGCGACGTAGCCTGGCAGCTGCGCGACATCATTCTCGTGTCGACCGGCCTGATGATGCTGATCATCGTGCCCGTCATCGCCGCCACGCTGTGGTTCGCGTGGCGCTACCGCGAAAGCAACGCCGACGCGCCCTACTCTCCCGACTGGGACCACTCGACCATCCTCGAACTGCTGATATGGTCGGCGCCCCTGCTCATCATCATCGCGCTGAGCGCCCTGACCTGGGTCAGCACCCACCAGCTCGATCCGTACCGCCCGCTGAGCCGTCTCGACGCCAAGCGCCTCGTACCCGCCGACACCCGGCCGCTGGAGGTGCAGGTGGTCGCACTGGACTGGAAGTGGCTATTCCTCTATCCCGAGCAGGGCATCGCCACAGTCAACGACATGGCGGCTCCGGTCGACCGCCCCATCGAGTTCAAGATCACTTCGTCCGCAGTCATGAACTCCTTCTTCATCCCCGCGCTGGCCGGGCAGATCTATGCCATGCCCGGCATGCAGACGCGCCTGCATGCCGTCATCAACCATCCAGGCGTCTACGAAGGCTTCTCGGCCAACTACAGCGGCGCGGGCTTCTCGCAGATGCGCTTCAAGTTCCATGGCTTGTCGCAGGCCGGCTTCGACGAATGGGTCCAGGCCGGCAAGGCCGCGGGCAAGACGCTGGACCGCGCCGCCTATCTGCAGCTCGAACAGCCCAGCGCGGCCGTCCCGGTGGAGCGCTACGGCTCGGTGGACCCGGGCTTGTACGACGCGATCGTGAACCGCTGCGTGCAGCCGGGCAGCAATTGCTCGCGGGACATGGCCGACCTGTTCTGCCGCGGCCCCCGGCAGGCGTCGCTCGAACCGCCGCCGCCCCTGGCCGTCCGGCCCATGTAGCGCCGCCCGAGTCCACGCCCGACGAATCTTGCAGGAACGCCAAATGCCCGATCATCTCGCCACCGACAGCCTCTTGTTCGGACGCCTGAGCTGGGAAGCCATCCCGTACCACGAGCCCATCCTCCTGATCACGTTCATCGCGGTCCTGCTGGGCGGGCTCGCCCTGGTCGGCGTCCTCACCTATTACCGCCTGTGGGGCTATCTGTGGCGCGAATGGTTCACCAGCATCGACCACAAGAAGATCGGGATCATGTACGTGGTGCTGGGATTGATCATGCTGCTGCGCGGCTTTGCCGACGCGCTGATGATGCGGGCGCAGCAGGCCATCGCCTTCGGCGACAACCTGGGCTATCTGCCGCCGCACCACTACGATCAGATCTTCACCGCGCACGGCGTGATCATGATCTTCTTCGTGGCCATGCCCCTGGTCACCGGCCTGATGAACTACATCGTGCCGCTGCAGATCGGCGCGCGCGACGTCGCCTTTCCTTTCCTGAACAACTTCAGCTTCTGGATGACCACCGCGGGCGCGGTGCTGGTCATGATGTCGCTGTTCGTCGGCGAGTTCGCCCGCACGGGCTGGCTGGCCTACCCGCCGCTTTCGGGCATCCTGCACAGTCCCGACGTGGGGGTGGACTACTACATCTGGGCATTGCAGATAGCCGGGGTGGGCACGCTGCTGTCCGGCATCAACCTGCTCGTTACCATCGTCAAGATGCGCGCCCCGGGCATGCACATGATGCGCATGCCGATCTTCACCTGGACCTCGCTTTGCACCAACATCCTGATCATCGCCGCCTTCCCGGTGCTGACCGCGGTGCTGGCGCTGCTGTCGCTCGACCGCTACCTCGGCACCAACTTCTTCACGGCGGACGGCGGCGGCAACGCGATGATGTACATCAATCTGATCTGGATCTGGGGCCACCCCGAGGTCTACATCCTCGTGCTGCCCGCCTTCGGCATCTTCTCCGAGGTCGTGCCGACCTTCTGCCGCAAGCGGCTGTTCGGCTATGCCTCCATGGTCTATGCCACGGTCGTCATTACCGTGCTGTCCTACCTCGTCTGGCTGCACCATTTCTTCACGATGGGATCGGGGGCCAGCGTCAACTCCTTCTTCGGCATCACCACGATGATCATCTCGATCCCGACGGGAGCGAAGGTGTTCAACTGGCTGTTCACCATGTACCGCGGGCGCATCCGCTTCGAGGTGCCGATGCTGTGGACGGTCGGCTTCATGGTGACCTTCGTTATCGGCGGCATGACCGGCGTGCTGCTGGCCGTGCCGCCCGCCGACTTCGCGCTGCACAACAGCCTGTTCCTGGTCGCGCACTTCCACAACGTCATCATCGGCGGCGTGCTGTTCGGCCTGCTGGCCGGCATCACCTACTGGTTCCCCAAGGCTTTCGGATACCGGCTGGATCCGTTCTGGGGCAAATGGTCGTTCTGGCTCTGGCTGGTCGGCTTCTACCTCGCGTTCATGCCGCTCTACGTGCTCGGGCTGCTGGGCGTCACGCGCCGGATGAGCCACTTCCAGGACCCCTCCCTGCAGATCTGGTTCCAGCTCGCCGCCGTGGGCGCCCTGCTGATCGCCGCCGGCATCGCCTGCTTCCTGATCCAGCTGGTCGTGAGCTTCCGCAGGCGCGAGTCGCTGCGCGACACCACCGGCGACCCATGGGACGGCCGCAACCTCGAGTGGTCGACCTCGTCGCCGCCGCCGGTCTACAACTTCGCCTTCACCCCGGTCGTGCACGACCGCGATGCCTGGTGGCACATGAAGCAGCTGGGCTACGTCCGGCCGCAGGGCGGCTTCATTCCCATCCACATGCCCGCCAACACCTGGGCCGGCATCGTGCTCGGCGGCATCTCGCTGGTGCTGGGCTTCGCGCTGATCTGGTACATGTGGCTGCTGGCCGGCCTGGCCTTCGCCGCGCTGATCGCCGTCACCATCGTCCATGCCTTCAACTACCACCGCGACTACTACGTGCCGGCCGACACCGTCGCCCGCTGCGAAGCCGAACGCACCCAACTGCTGGCCAGCCATGCCTGAACTCTCCGCCTCCACCGTGCAAGCCGACGCCGGTCGGCAGTTCTACCTCGCGAGCGAACACCATGTGAAGAACGGCACCCTGCTCGGTTTCTGGGTGTACCTGATGAGCGATTGCCTCGTCTTCGCGTGCCTGTTCGCCACGTATGGGGTCCTGGGCCGCAGCTACGACGGCGGCCCGACCGGCGCAGACCTGTTCGACCTGCCCCTGGTGGCGGTCAACACCGCGCTGCTGCTGTTTTCTTCGATCACTTACGGATTCGCGCTGCTGCAAGGCCGCAAGGGTCGGACCGGATCGGTGCAGGGATGGCTGGCCGTCACCGGCCTGCTAGGCGCGGGCTTCCTGGCGCTGGAACTCTATGAATTCGCCCACCTGATCCACGAGGGCGCCGGCCCCCAGCGCAGCGCGTTCCTGTCGTCGTTTTTCACGCTGGTCGGCACGCACGGACTGCACGTGACTTTCGGCATCGTCTGGCTGGCGGTGCTGATGGCGCAGATCGGCATGCACGGCCTGACCATCGCGAACAAGCGCCGGTTGATGTGCCTGTCGATGTTCTGGCACTTCCTCGACGTGATCTGGATCGGCGTCTTTACCGTGGTCTACCTGATGGGGGTCCTGTCATGAGTTCGCCGAGCGTCTCCAACCACCACGGCCAGCACCACGGGGAAGACGATCCCCTGGCCCATGCTTCGCTGCACGGCTACCTGCTGGGCTTCATCTTCGCGGTCATCCTGACCGCCATTCCCTTCATCATCGTCATGGGCGAAGCCTTCTCCAGCTCCCGCATCACCAGCCTGGTGATCCTGGCCATCGCCGCCGTCCAGATCGTGGTGCATGTCGTATACTTTCTGCACCTCGACTTCCGGGCCGAGGAAGGGTGGAACGTGCTTGCCATCGTGTTCACGCTGGTGCTGGTGGTCATCACGCTCAGCGGCTCCATCTGGATCATGTACCACCTGGATCACAACATGATGCCCATGTCGCCGGTCGACATGCGAAACAGGCCTTGAACCCTTCTTCCGCCAAGCAAGTACCCTCCAGGCCGCGCAATGCGGCGAGGTTTTTCTTCCTGATCGCGTTGGCGGCCATCCTGGTCGCGGGATTCTGCTCGCTGGGCGTCTGGCAGATGCAGCGCCGCGCCTGGAAGCTGGAGCTGATCTCGCAGGTCGAGCAGCGCGTCCACCGGCCCGCCACAGAGGCTCCCGGCCCCGCGCAATGGCCGTCGCTGAGCCGCGACGGCGACGAATACCGCAACGTCGCCGCTACCGGCATACTGCGCTACGACCAGGAAACCCTGGTCCAGGCCGCGACCGATTACGGCAGCGGGTACTGGGTCATGACGCCCATGCAGATGCGCGGCGGCGGCACGGTGCTGATCAACCGGGGCTTCGTGCTTCCCGCCTGGCGCAAGCGCCAGGACAAGGCAGAGCCGGCCGGCGAGGCCGTGGTGCCGGGCCTGCTGCGGATGTCCGAGCCGGATTTCCGCTTCTTCCGCCACAACGATCCGTCCCAGGATCTCTGGTACTCGCGCGACACCCAGGCCATCGCCGCCAAGCGCGGACTGGCCGAGGCGGCGCCCTACTTCATCGATGCGGAAAAGACCGGGGCCGCCGCGCCGGATCCCGCCGTGGCCCCGGTTCCCGGGCTGACCGTGCTCGATTTTCCCAACAACCACCTGTCCTATGCGCTCACCTGGTTCGCCATGGCCGCCATGGTGATTCTTTGCGTGGCCATCGTCGTGCGCGTGGAAAGCCGCGCGGACGATCACGACTGAGAGCCGGGCGGCCCAGCGCCTCGCATAGCCGCCTCCGGGCTCAGGCGCCGCCCTTTCCCGGGTCCCGCGCCGCCGATTTGCCAGGCGATTTCGCCCGCCTCCTGCCGGTCTCGCCCGCGCCGTCCCGCCCGGCCTGTTCCTGCAACGCCCGGGTCAAAGCCTCGATCTGCCTGTCCTTGGCCGCGCCTTGCGCCAGCCATTCCTCGTGCCGTGCGCGCCAGTCCCGCCCTTGCCGTTCGATATCCGCCTGCGTGCGCGCCTGCGCCTCGGCGCTGGCTTCGCGCTGGACCCTGGCGGTTTCCAGCGCATGGCCCGCCGCTGCGGCGGCGCGTTCGTAGGCGAGTTTTTCCTCCTGCCATGCGTCGCGGGCCAGGCGCTGCCGCTCGCGCTCGCGTTCGGCTTCCTCGCGCAGATGCGCCTGGTCTTCCTGCGACTTCTTCAGCGCCTGGCGCAAGCCGTCCAGTTCGCCGAGCCAGCGCCGTTCGTGCGCCGCATGGCGTTCCTGCGACTGCAGCAGCGCGGCGTCGTGGGTCCGGCGCATGCGCTCGAGTTCGCCGGCCTGGTCCTGCCATGCCTTCTGTTGGGCCGCGACCTGGCCGCGCAAGGACTCCAGCCGGGTTTCGCGCTCGCCCAACTGCGCTTCCAGGCCACGCAGCCGCTCTTCGGCGCTTCTGGCCTGGGCCTGCGCCCCTTGCAGCGCTGACTCGAGTCCCGCCGCGCGGGCCGCTTGCCTGTCCGCCTCCTGTTCCACTTCCCGGGCTCGGGCATCCAGCTCAGCAGCCCAGTCCTGGAGCCGGGCCCGCTCGCTTGCGAGCACGGCCTCGGCGTGGCCGCGCGCGGCGTCCATGGCGACGCGCCAGAGCTGGTTTGCCGCCTCGGCCACCGGTCCCGGCGGCTGCGATGCGCCCGGCTGCCCAGCCAGCCGCTCCCCTAGTGAACGGAACCAGGCCTTCAAATGTGGGCCGACCGTATTCGGCGACCCCCGGCCCAGGTGCAGCCGCACGCGCTCTATGGTCGGCTGTTCGCCCTTCCGGAGCAGCGAGTCCGCAGCCGTCCACACGTCGATTTCCTGTATTCCCACAGCCATCCACTTCTCCTGGGCTCCCGCTGACCAAGCCACGCGACGGTTTTTTCCAATGCGGCCGGGTTGTTGGCAAATTACATTGGATAATTAAAAGTTATCCGATGTAATTTCATATATGCGTAATATTTACTACGTAATACATAATATATGATACATAAAAGACTCTCGTAGTCAATTTCATGGATAGAAAGCTATGAAAATCGTGCCGTTTGGCGACGCTCCCGATTCCGCCGTCCTGCCAGGGGAAGCCGTGGACATTTCCGGCGCGAGCGCGGACTCCATCCGCGCCTTGCTGCGTGAAGGCAGTTCCCGGCATACGCAGGCGTCCTACCGGGCCGCCATCCGGTATTGGGCGGCATGGCACGCGCTGCGGCTGGGGGCGCCGCTGGTCCTGCCCTTGCCTGCGGCGGCGGTTTTGCAGTTCATCGCCGATCACGTCGGCCATGCGGCGCCTTCCGGCATTGCCTATGACCTGCCGCCCGACGTCGATGCCGCGCTGGTCGCTGCGCGGGTCAAGCGCGCGGCGGGCTCTTTCAAGCTTGCCACCGTGCGCCACCGGCTGGCGGTGCTGTCGGAAGCGCACGAGCTACGAGGGCTGCCCAATCCGTGCCGCACGCAGGCCGTGCAGACCGTACTGTCGCGGGTGCGCAGCGCCTATGCCCGCCGTGGCGAGCAGCCTGCCCGCAAGGACGCGCTCACGCGCGAGCCGCTGGAGCGCTTGCTGGCCACTTGCGACGACACGCTCACCGGTTTGCGCGACCGCGCCCTGCTGCTCTTCGCCTGGGCCAGCGGCGGACGCCGGCGCTCGGAAGTCGTACGCGCCACGATGGAAAATACGCGCCGCAGCGGCGACGGTTTCCTCTACACGCTCGGCCATTCCAAGACCAACCAGCAAGGCGCCGAACGCGCCGACAACCACAAGCCCATCGTCGGGCGGGCTGCGCAGGCACTGGATGCCTGGCTCGCCGCCGCGGGCATCCAGGAAGGCCCGATTTTCCGGCGGGTGCGGCGCGGCGGCGTCGTTGCCGAGGGGCTGGGACCCGAGTCGGTCCGGCACATCGTGCGCAAGCGGGCGGCGCAGGCTGGTCTGGAGGGCGACTACGGCGCTCACAGCCTGCGTTCGGGATTCGTGACCGAGGCCGGCCGCCAGGGATTGGCGCTGGGCGAGATCATGGCGATGACGGGCCATGCCAGCGTGGCGAGCGTGGTTGGCTACCACCGCGCCGGTGCGGCTTTATCGTCCAAGGCGGCGCGCCTGCTGGACGGCTGCCCGGATCCGAGTCCCGGCCGGTAAGCAGATGGCCCCCCGCAGGCGGCCAGGCGCGGGCAACCCGAGGCCGGCCGCCATGGCGGGCATGTATTAAATTGGCGTCTTCGATACCGAGTTCTGGCCATGCCTCCTGCCGTCCCGCCTCCCGATTCCGCGCCCGCCTCCGCTTTACCGCCCGCCGCGGCCCGCGCGGCGGCAACGCCCCGGCAGATCGGCCGCGGCACTCCCGCATTCTGGCGCGCCGTGGTGGCGTTGTTCGCATCGGGATTCTCGACTTTCTCGCTGCTGTATTTCGTCCAGCCCTTGCTGCCCTTGTTCGCCGAGGATTTCGGTCTGTCGCCGGCCGGCAGCAGCCTGGCGATATCGCTGACCACCGCCGTCCTGGCGGTAGCCATGCTGGCGGTCAGCATGGTGTCCGAGCGCCTGGGCCGGCGGCCGCTGATGGCGGCCTCGCTGCTGAGCTCCGCCGCCCTGACCACGGCCATGGTGCTGTTCCCGCAATGGCCGTCGCTGCTGGTCATGCGCACGCTGATGGGCGTCACGCTCAGCGGCCTGCCGGCGGTGGCCATGGCCTACGTAGGCGAGGAAATCGAGCCGCGCGCCGCGGGCCTGGCGATGGGGCTCTATATCGGCGGTTCTGCCATCGGCGGCATGTCCGGCCGCCTGCTCGCGGGCGTCATCGCCGAATACCATGGCTGGCAGGGCGCCGCGCTGACCATCGGGCTGATCGGCTTTGCCGGGACGGCGCTGTTCTGGAGAATGCTGCCCCCGTCGCGCAATTTCCAGCCTCGTCCGCTGAATGTGCGTGGTGCGCTCGGCAATTTCCGCATCCATCTCTGCAATCCCGCCATGCTGCGCCTGTTCGCCCAGGGCTTCCTGATCATGGGCGGGTTCGTGGCGGTCTACAACTACATCGGTTTTCGCCTGCTGGGCGCCCCGTTCTTTCTTGGCCACGCCGTCGTCGGCATGGTATCCATCGTCTACCTGGCGGGTATATTCAGTTCGGCCTGGATGGGCGATCTGGCCGCGCGCCACGGGCGCGGCCGCGTCATGACGGCAGGCGTGCTGCTGCAACTGGCCGGTACGCTGCTGACGCTGTCCGCCAGCCTGTGGCTGGTGGTGCTTGGCATGGCCATCCTGACCTTCGGCTTCTTCGGCGCCCACTCCATCTGCAGCACCTGGGTCGCGCGACTGGCGCGCCAGGGCCGCGCCCAGGCGACCTCGCTGTACCTGTTCGGCTATTACTGCGGCTCGGCCCTGATCGGCATGGGGGTCGGCTATGCGCTGGACCTGGCAGGCTGGGGCCTGTTCATCGGCATGGTGGCGGTATTGCTGGCGCTGGCCCTTGCCAATGCAGTGATCCAGACCCGCCGCGACACGGCGTCCTGAACCTTCTGCCCTGCCGCCTCCGGACCAGGAGCGGGACTGCCCGCATCGTCCCGCGGTCGGCCGGATGCCGGTCCGGACCTTTCCAAGTGCCGCGGACAGGCGCACCATAGGAGTGCACTGGCCGAAGCGGTATCTCTGCCGTCTGTTTGAGCCAGATCAAACCCGCGGGCGGCCGTCGGGACTACCATGGGACATCCCGGGCTGCCATAGCCATTCACCTGACAGGAGGCGCATATGCTGGGACGCATCGCAGTTCACCTGGATCTGGACAAGGCCTGCAGGCGACGCGTTCGCGCCGCCGCCCTGCTCGCAGCCGCGCACGATGCCACGCTGGTCGGCATCCACGCCAGCTTCCGCCGTCCTCCTCCTTATGTCTACAAGGGCTTCTTCGTTTCCGACGACGTCAACGACCTGCTGCGCCAAAAGCAGCGGGAAGACCTCGTCGCCAGCGAAGCCATGCTGCGCGAGGTCGCCGGGGAAACCGGCGTAGCCGTCCAGTGGCGTTCGGGCGAAGGACTGCCCGAGGAAATCCTGTGCGAGCAGGTCCGCTATTGCGACGTGCTCGTCACGAGCCAGCCGAACGGCGATGAGCCCGGCCCCACCCAGATGCCTTCGCTGCTGGCCTCGGTCATGCTCGGCGCGGGCCGGCCGATGCTGATGCTGCCGTCCGTCGGCGAGCTGGTCACGATAGGCCGGCGCGCGCTGGTCTGCTGGGATGGCCAGCGCGAATCCGCCCGGGCGCTGGCCGATGCCGCGCCGCTGCTGCAAGAAGCCACCGACATGGTCGCGCTGCGCATCGATCCGCCCAATGAACCCGAAGCAATCGCGCAGACCAGGCGGGCGGACTTCCTGGCCTATTGCGCAAGCAAGCGCTACCCGATCCCGCAGGAAATCACCCGCGACAGCAGCGGCATCGGTATCGGGAATTGCATCCTGAACGCCGCCGCGGACCACGACTGCGACTTGATCGTCATGGGCGCGTACGGCCATAGCCGCCTGCAGCAAGCCATGCTGGGCGGCACGACCCGCACCATCATGGAAAGCATGACGGTGCCGGTGCTGTTCGCCCACTGAAGAAGGCAGGCCCCGGCGAGCAGTTCGGCCGGGGCCGCGGGCGTGCCTAGATCAGTCGCGGCTTGTCCGGCAGCTGGTTGCTGCGCGGCCGGCCCGGATAGTGGCGGGCCAGCGTCTGGGCCAGCGCCGCGATGCCGTTGAGCACGCCTTGTTCGTAGCGGCCGCGCCGGAACGATGCCTCGACGGCATGGCAGATGGATTCCCATTGCCCGGCGTCGGTGCAGGCATGGATGCCGCGGTCGCAGACGATCTCGACAGCATGGTCGGCCATTTGCACATAGAGCAGGATGCCGTTGTTGTGTTCGGTATCCCAGATCCGTTGCAGCGTGAACAATTCGAGCGCCCGCTCGCGGGGCGACTGCTGCCGCCAGAGCAGCCCGAAATCGAGCCCGCCTTCGGCGATGAAGCAGATCTCGCCATCGTGGCTGGCTTCCAGCGAACGGATGGCCTGCTCGATGGCTTCGAGCGTGGCCGGCGGAAAAGCCCGCGCGACGGTGCCTCGGGTCGTGAACAGATGTCTGAGGTATCGTTTGAACGCCATCTTCACCACCGTCCGGACGCGCCGCCGCCGCCAAAACCGCCGCGGCGCCCACCGCGAATGGATCCTCCGCCCGCCAGCCCCAGCAGGCCGCCGCCGGCCAGCGTGAAGAAAAAGGCCAGCGCCGCGCCTACCGCGGCGATCGCCAGCGTGCCGGAAAGCAGCCAGGCGACGCCGCCGACCACGCCTCCCGTGACCAGCGCGCCCGGCAGCCTGCCCAGCATGCGACGCAGCAGGCTGCCGCCCGCGACCACGATGATGAGCAGCACGGCGAAAAGGCCTTCATTGTCTTCCCCTCTGCTGCCGGCTGCGCGGCGCGCGGGTTCGGGCAAGGGTTCGCCGTCGATCAGGCGGACGATGCGGTCGGCGCCCTGCTCGATGCCGCCGTAATAGTCGCCCGCCTCGAACCGCGGCGTAACGATCTCGTCCAGGATGCGGCGCGAAGCGGCATCGGTGAGCACGCCCTCCAGGCCGTAGCCTACTTCGATCCGCATGCGCCGGTCGTCCTTGGCCACCAGGAACAGCACACCGTCATCGATGTTCTTGCGTCCCGCTTTCCACGTTTCGGCCACCCGCAGGGCGTATTGTTCGACGCTCTCGGGCTTGGTGGTGGGTACCACCAGCACGGCCACCTGGCTGCCCTTGCGTTCCTCGAAGGCGCGCAGTTTCTGCTCCAGGCCGGCCTGCTGCGGGGCGGTCAGCGTGCCCGTGAGATCGGTGACCAGCCCCTGGAAAGGCGGCACCGCGACCAGCCCGTCGCTGGCCGCCCAGGCCTGCGCCGCCAGCGCCAGGAACAGCCCGCCCAGCCAGGCGGACACGCAGCGCGCCAGGCGGCCGGATGCGCGTCCGCTGGCCATCAGCGAGCGCCCGCGGGCTTGTTGTTGCCGAAATCGACCGTCGGCGGCGTGGAGATGGCGCTTTCGTTGGCCACGGAGAAGTTGGCCTTGGGCGGGTAGCCGAACACCTTGGCGGTGAGGTTGCTCGGGAACGAGCGCACGATCACGTTGTAGTCCTGCACCGCCTTGATGTAGCGGTTGCGGGCGACGGTAATACGGTTCTCGGTGCCTTCGAGCTGCGCCTGGAGGTCGCGGAAGTTCTCGTTGGCCTTGAGATCCGGATAGCGTTCCACCACCACCATCAGCCGCGACAGCGCGCCGCTCAACTGCTGCTGCGCGGCGTCGAACCTGGCGAAGGCTTCGGGGTCGTTGACCAATTCCGGGGTGGCGTTGATGCCGGTTGCCTGCGCACGGGCGTTGGTGACCGCGATCAGCGTGTCCTGCTCGTGGCTGGCGTAGCCTTTGACGGTGTTGACCAGGTTGGGAATGAGGTCGGCGCGGCGCTGGTACTGGTTCAGCACTTCCGACCAACTGGCCTTGACCTGTTCGTCGGCGCTCTGGATGTTGTTGTAGCCGCAACCGGACAGGCTGAGCGCGAGCATGGCGAGAAAGACGGTGATCAGGCGTTTCAAGTTCTTCTCCCGGAAGTCATGCGCGAAAGCGCACCGGCCGTGCGGCCATGATGATGGCAAGCATAGCGCATCGCCGTGCGGGCCTGCCCCGCGGAAAACAGCTTTCCGCGCCGCGTGGAGATTTCTGAGGATGAGCCGCAACACGCCATCTGGCCGGATTTTCTATAATCGCGCCACCATCGCGGCAATGACAAAAATACGGTTTTTCCTTCTCCTCTCAAGGTTGTTTCACCTATGTATCGAACTCTCGCGGCTGCCCTCATCCTGGGCACCATGGCCCTGTCTTCCGCGCACGCGGCGTATCCCGAGCGCCCCATCCGCATCATCAACCCCTTCCCTCCCGGGACCAACACCGACACGGTGGCCCGCCTGCTCGCGCAAAAGCTGCAGCAGAACCTGGGCCAGCCCGCCGTCGTCGAGAACAAGACGGGCGCGGGCGGCGCGATCGGCACCTCTTTCGTGGCCAATGCCCCGGCCGACGGCTACACGCTGCTGCTGACCTCGTCGTCCACCCACCTGGTGGCGCCGGTGCTGCGCAAGAACGTGCCTTATGACGCCAACAAGGACTTCACCCCCATCATGACGGTGACCGTGTCGCCGCACGTGGTGGTGACCACAAGCTCGCTGCCGGTCAAGGACCTCAAGGAATTCATCGCCTACGCGAAGGCGCATCCCGGCACCAGCTATGCCTCGTCCGGCAACGGCACCGGCTATCACCTGGCCGGCGAACTGTTCGCCAACGGCGTGGGTGCGACGATGCTGCACGTGCCCTATCGCGGCGCGGCGCCGGCCATGAACGACCTGATCGGCGGCCAGGTCCAGGCCATGTTCGACTCTCCGGGCAGCGTTGCCCCCAACGCCAAGGCCGGCCGCGTGCATCCGCTGGCGGTGATGGGTTCCAAGCGCTGGCCCACCCTGCCCGACGTGCCGACCACGGTGGAACTGGGTTATCCCAAGCTGCAATTTTCGACCTGGCTCGGCCTGTTCGCTCCCGCCAACACCCCGCCCGAGGTCATCGCCAAGATCACCGACGTGCTGAAGACCGAACTGTCCAAGCCCGGGATGGCCGAGCAATTCGACCAGATGGGCTCTCAGCTCAACATGATCGTGGGCAAGGACTTCGCCAAGTTCATGATCGACGGCCAGGAGTCGCTGCGCAAGCTGGCCAAGGAGGCCAACCTGCCCATGCTCGACTGAGCATCCCGGCAGGCGCGCCGAGCCGCAATGGCCCGGCGCGACGCATGTATGAAGAACGGCCGCCGATGCGGCCGTTCCCGCATCCGGCGCCTCACTCGATGCGTATGCCCGCCGCCTTCACCAATTGCGCGGACGAGCGCGTTTCGTCCTGCAGGTACTTCTGGAAGTCTTTTTGCGCCATCGGCATCGGCGTCGCACCCAGGCCCCCCAGGCGCGTCTTGATGTCCGGCATCTCCAGCACCTTCATGACGCCCGCATGGATTTTGTCCAGGACCGGCTGCGGCGTCTTGGCCGGCGCGAACAATCCCACCCAGAAGGTATAGGCGGCGGCCGGCAGGCCGGAGTCGCTCATCGAGGGTACGTCGGGCAGTGCGGCCGCGCGGCTGGCGGTGCCCACGGCCAGCGCCTGCAGCTTGCCGTCCTTGATCATGGGCAGGGCCGAGACCAGCGGCGCGAAGAACCACGTGGTGCGGCCGGCAATGGTTTCGGTGATGGCCTCGGGCGTGCCGCGGAACGGCACGTGCACCGCCTCGATATTGGCGGCGACGCGGAATTGCTCGGCATTCATGTGGGTCGCCGAGCCATTGCCCGCCGACGCGTAGAACAGCTTGCCCGGCTGTGCCTTGGCCTTGTCCACGAGGTCCGCCAAGTTCTTGTAGCCGGCCGAGGGCGAGACCACCAGCACGTTGGGCAGGCTCGCCAGCGGCGTGATGCCTTCGAAATCCTTGAGCGTGTCGTACGACAGGTTGGGATAGATCGCCGGGTTGACCAGGTGGCCCGAGCTGTGGATCAGCAAGGTGTAGCCGTCGGGCTGCGACTTGGCCACCTGGGCGGCACCCAGCGTGCCGCCCGCCCCGGGCTTGTTCTCGACCACGATCTGGGCGCCCAGGATGGGGCCGAGCTTGTCGGCGAGCGAGCGCGCGACCACGTCGGTGCCGCTGCCCGCGGTGAACGGGACGATGAAGCGGATCGGGCCGGCCTGGGGCCAGTCGCCCTGGGCGTGCGCGAGGCTGGCCCCGGCGAACAGGCCGGCGGCGGCAATGGCGCGCAGGACAGCGCGGCGGGGCTGGCGATGGATGTTCATGGTGTGTCTCCTCTCGTTATTTATCGGATGGAACAAGGGCAGCGCGGCGGCAGCCTCAACGCGGAGCCGGCGGCGCGAAAGGCATGGCCAGCAGGACGGACGCCCGCTGGGCGCCGCGGTTGACCAGTTGCCGCTTCTCGCCGGGAGCGAGGCGGCACGAATCCAGGCGGCGCAGCGTGGACTCCTCGCGCCGGCCGTCCAGTTCGGCCACGACGGTCAGTTCGCCGTCGAGCACGACGTAGTGCTTCTCCATCGGCGAGGCATCCAGCGAGGTATGGCCGCCCGGTTCTATCGTGGAAACGCCCAGCCAGAGCTGCTCGGCCGGCCCTGCCTCGCGCCCCTGGAGGCGCACGCAGCGCATGTCGAAGTGGTTGGGGGCCTCGTATACCGGCGCCTGTTCGAAACGGGTCACGTTCATGAGGCCTCCTGCGGCCGCAGCACCACGCGCAGGTCGGTTCCGCCGATCACCGCCCGGTAGGCGGCCAGGGCGTCGGACAAGGGATAGACCGCCTCTTTTTCGATGGGAAAGGCGCGCAGCGCGCCCTGCTCGAAACCCGCGCGCAGTTCGCGCAGGTGAGCCGCGGCCTCGATGCAATCCATGGCCAGCGAATCCACGCCCACATAGGTGTGCATGCCGCGGTAGAAGGTGAAGATGTCGAACGGCACCGGCCGCTCGACGGTGGAGATGAATATCTGCGTGGCGCGCTTGGCCATGGCCTGGTTGGCGGCCTGGAAGTACGGACTGCCCACGGTGTTGTAGACCAGGTCCACGCCGCGCCCGCCGGTCAGTTCGCGCAGCCTTGCCGCGACGTCCTCGCGGCTGGCGTCGATCACCTCCACGGGCGCGCAGGCATGGCCCGCATACGGTCCGGGGCGCCGCTGTACTGCGATCACCCGGGCGCCGGCCTGGGCGGCGAGCTGCACGGCGGCCTGCCCGACCTTGCCGTTGGCGCCCATGACGGCGACCACCTGGCCCGGCCGGGGCATGCCGCTGCGCCGGTAGCCTTCGTACGCGGTCACGAACGGGACGCCGATCGATCCCGCTTCATCGAAACCCAGTTTTTCCGGCATCTCTTGCAGGGCGGCCTGCGGCAGGCTGAGCCAGGTGGCATGCGAACCGTCGCGCGTGATGCCCAGGTCGCCGCCCGAGCCCCAGACGCGCCGGCCCACCCACTCCTGCGGTCCGGCCACCACCGTGCCCGCGAAATCGCGGCCCGGCGTGCGCGGCCAGACGGCCTGAGGCATCAAGCCCAGCGCCGCCTTCACGTCACTCGGATTGACCGCTGCGCTCTCCACGCGCACCAGCGCGCGTCCCGCTTCCAACGAAGGCGGCGGCGCCTTCCCGATCGCCGGCGCCAGCGCCGCCGCCGACTCCGCCTTGGCCAGCACACGCACCGCGCTGCCCGCCTGGACTTCCTGCATCACTGTAGACATGGTTGCTGCGTTTCCTTTCTGTTTATGGGCGCGCGGAAGGGAGTCCCAACATTTCCCTTGCTTCGGATGCGGTCGCGACCGTGCCGCCCAGGTCCTGGAGGATGCGCGCCGCGCGTTCGACCAGCGCGGCATTGCTGGGCGCGAGCACGCCGCGCGACAGGTAGATGTTGTCCTCCAGCCCGACCCGCACGTGGCCGCCGGAAACGAAGGCCGCGGCCAGCATGGGAAACTCGTGCCGGCCGATGCCGAAGGCCGACCAGAAGGCCCCGGCGGGCAGCAGGCCGCGCGCGTACAACAGGGTCTCGGGCGTGGCGTCGAAGCCATACTTCACCCCGCTGACGAAGGTCCACATGCCCGGCCCTTCCAGCGTGCCGTCGGCGATGAGGTCGCGCGCCAGGTGGATGTCGCCGCTGTCGAAGATCTCCAGTTCAGGACGCACGCCGGCCTCGCGGATGATCCCGGCCATGACGCGTACGTTGCGCGGTGTGTTGATCACGACCTCGCCGCCGGAGTTCATGGTGTTCAAGTCCAGCGAGCAGACGTCCGGCCGCAGTTGCGCGATGTGCTGCACGCGTTTTTCGGGGGGCAGCAGCGTCGTGCCCGGTGCGGCCACGCGCGGATCGTCGGCGCTGGGCACGAAGCGGCCGCCCGGGCCGGTGGTCAGGTTGATGATGACCTCGCGGTTCTCGGCGCGTATACGGCGCATGACCTCGTCGTACAGCGCGACCTCCATGGAAGGCCGGCCAGTCTGCGGATCGCGCACGTGGATGTGGACCTGGGCCGCGCCGGCGCGCGCGGCCTCCAGCGCCGAACGGGCGATCTGCTCCGGCGTGATGGGCAGGTGCGGCGTCTGTTCCGGCTTGGTCAGGTTGCCGGTAATGGCGCAGGTGATGACGGTGGGCTGGCTCACAGGTGGCGTCCTCCGTCCACGACCAGGCGCGTGCCGGTGGCAAAGCGCAACGTGGTCGCGCAGGCCTGGATGGCCGCGGCGATGTCGTCGGGCGAGCCGATCCGGCCCAGCGGCGTGGTCGCCGCGGTCTTGGCGTTGAAATCGGCGCCGCGTCCGGGCACGAAGGTCGACTCGACCACGCCGGGGCTGACCGACAATACCCGCACTTGCGGCGCCAGCGCCTTGGCCAGCGCATCGCCGACGATGTCGACGCCGGCCTTCGCCGCGACGTATGCGAGGTTGCTGCCGACGCCGGTAAAGCCGGCGATGGACGAGACGGTCACGATCAGGCCGTCGCCGCTTTCCTTGAGCAGCGGCGCGAAGGCTCGGATGGTGGCGAACACCCCGCGGAAATTGACGCGCAGGATGTCGTCGATCAGTTCGTCCGTCAGCGCCTCCAGGTCGCCCGCCGGCACCGGCCTGGTGGTGCCCGCGCTATTGACCAGGATGTGGCAGGTACCGAACTGGGCCCGCACCTGCTCGGCGGCGGCGCGCAGCGTGCCGCTGTCGGTGATGGAAGCAGTGACTTCGGCATGGCCCGCGCCGGGAAGTTCGGCCAGCAGCGCGCGGGCGCGGGCGGAATCGCCGCGGTGCAGCAGCACGCAGCGCGCGCCCAGCGCGGCCAGCCTGCGCGCGGTCGCCAGGCCGATCGCCCCGGTGCCGCCGGCGATCACGGCGACGCGGCCGGCCAGGCTGTCCTGCGGCGCGAAAGAGGTGGGTTGGGTCATCGATGAATATCCTTCGAACAAAATCGGTAAGGGTCAGGGAATCGGAGGATGGGGGAAGACCATCTCGCCTTCGAGCAGCGTGAAATCGTGGTCGAACACGGCGACCGCGCCGCCGGGACGCTGCTCCACCTTGTATTGGCCGACCAGGCGCCGCGTCACGCCGAAGGTCGGGTCGCTGTGCAGGTACTCGGAGTCATCGGCGTAGACCTGGGTGATCAGCACCTTGTAGCCGGGCTTGGAGCACATGAAGTGCAGATGGGCCGGGCGGAATTCGTGGCGGGCCTGGGCCCGCAGCAGCACGCCGCCGGGCCCGTCCACCGGCACCGGGTAGCCCGCCGGCCGCACCGAACGGAACTGGAAACGGCCCTGCTCGTCGGTCTGGAAGCGGCCGCGCAGGTTCATGTCGGGCTGAGTCTGGTCCTGGTTCTCGTAGAGGCCGCAGGGCGAGGCATGCCAGATGTCCACCGTGACGCCCGCCAGCGGCCGGCCGGCCGCATCGCGCACGGTGCCGCTGCCTTCCAGCGGCAGCCCGGGCGTGTCGGCGCTGGCGATGGACGCCCCGGGCGGCATGGCCAGCGAATTGGCGCGCCAGAACGGGCCGAGCAGCGCGGCGTCGGATTCGCCATGGCTGTCGGCATTGTTGAGCAAGGCCACCAGCGACGAGACGCCGAGCAGGTCGGCGACCAGCACCGCCTCGTTCTTGGTATCGCAGGTGGCCTGTCCGATGGCGTTGACATAGCCGAGCGCGTATTCGAACTCCGCCTCGGTAAGCCTGGTTTCCAGCACGAAGGCGTGTAGATGGCGCACCAGGCTGGTCAGCAATTCCTTCAGGCGCGCGTCCGGCGTTTTCGACATCGATTGCACGACTATCGGCAATAGGGATTCCGGGGTACTTGGCAACATCGTTCTTATCCGCAATGCTATCGATTGCATTAAGTTTAACGGCGAGACGTGCCATGTCAACTACGAGATTTCCCGAGGCCGTCCTGGCCGCATGGCGATATCATTGGGTCCATGCCCAAGCGTTCCCCAGCCGCCACCCTCGACGACATCGCCCTGCATGCCCAGGTCCACAAGACCACGGCGTCGCGCGCGCTCGACCCAGCGCGGCGCCACATGATCAGTCCCGAAGTCGTGCGCCGGGTGGAAGCTGCCGCGCGCGCGCTGAACTACCGTGTCAATCGTGCGGCGTCTGCGCTGCGCACCGGCCGCTCGGGCACCGTGGGCGTGCTGCTGCCCGATATCACCAACCCCGTGTTCCCGCCCATCCTGCGCGGCATCGAGCAGGCGCTGGCGGCCGAGGGGTTTTTCGTGATGGTGGCCGACACCGGCCATGAACAATCGCCCGACGAGGCCGCCGACCGCATGCTGGCGCAGCGCGTGGAAGGCCTGATCGTCGCGACCTCCAGCCTGCGCGACCCGCTGGTGCGGCGGCTCAGCCAGGACCAGGCCAAGGTCGTCCTGGTGAACCGGCGCGACGAGGACGGCCTGCTGCCCTCCGTGGTCAGCGACGACATCCTGGGCATGAAGCTGGCGGTCGATCACCTGGTGGCGCAGGGCCACCGGCGTATCGCCCATTTGTCCGGCCCGCTCGGGCTGTCCACCGGCGCGCTGCGCAAGGCCGGCTTCGAACAGGCGCTCGCCGCGCACGGCCTGCAGGCGGCCGGACATGCCGAGTGCACGGCCTACTCGTTCGAGGCCGGCGAGGACGGCGCCCGGAGGCTGCTGGACGCGGGCGCGTCTTTCAGCGCCGTGGTCGCGGCCAACGACCTGCTCGCGCTCGGCGCCATCCAGGCGCTGCAGGCCCAGGGCAGGTGCGTACCGGACGACGTATCGGTCGTCGGCCACAACGACATGCCGCTGATGGATCGCGTCTTCCCGGCCTTGACCACGGTGCGCATCCTGCACTACGAGATGGGCTACCGGGCTGCGCGCCTGCTGCTCGACAGCCTGCGCGGCGTGCCGGGCACGACGTCCACGGTGGTGCTGCGCCCGGAGCTGGTGGTGCGGGGCTCGTCCGCCCCGCCCGCCTGAGGCGCGCGGAGTCTGCCCGTCGGCCCCGGGATTCGCCCCGGCCGCCCCTTGCCTGTAATATCCAGGCGCCCCTGAGAAAACCGCCTCCCCCGAGCGAGGCCCGCACATGTCCATCAAAGACCAGCTATTCATCGCCAGCCAGTACCTGGCGCCCCAGGCACTGATTTCCAGCTTTTTCGGCCGCCTGGCGCACTGCCGCGTTCCCAGCGTCAAGAATGCGGCCATTACCCGCTTCATCCGCCAGTACGGCGTGGACATGGGCGAAGCCGAGCGGCCGGACGCAGCGGACTACGAGCACTTCAACGCGTTTTTCACCCGCGCCCTCAAACCCGGCGCCAGGCCGCTCGATCCGGCCCCGGACGCCATCCTGAGCCCGGCCGACGGCGCGATCAGCCAGTTGGGCGCGATCCGGGGCGGCCGGATATTCCAGGCCAAGGGCCACGACTTCAGCACCGAGGAGCTGCTGGGCGGCGGCGCCGAACGCGCGCAGCCTTTCCAGGACGGCAGCTTCGCCACCATCTACCTCTCGCCGCGCGACTATCATCGCGTCCACATGCCCATGGCCGGGACACTGCGGGAGACCATCTACATCCCCGGCCGGCTGTTTTCCGTCAACCCGCTGACGGCGCGTTCAGTGCCGCGTCTGTTCGCGCGCAACGAACGGCTGGCCTGCCTGTTCGACACCGCCGCGGGCCCCATGGCGGTCGTGCTGGTCGGCGCGATGATCGTGGGCGCGATGGAGACCGTATGGGGCGGCCCGGTCGCGCCGCACGGCTCGCGCGTGGTGGCGACGCGCCACGAACCGGGCGCGGTGGCGCTCGGCAAAGGCGCGGAGATGGGCCGGTTCCTGCTGGGCTCCACCGTGGTTCTGCTGTTCGGCCCGGGCCGCGCCGACTGGGTGCCGGACATCGGCCCCCGCAGCATGTTGCGCATGGGCCAGGCACTCGGACGCGCAGTGAATCTATAATGACGGCAACGAGCGCCTGTTGAGCGCGCGTCCGCCTGCAACGCGACTTCCCCCGCCGGCCGCCCCGCCGCCGGCGCATCCGCCCCGCTGCCCGACCGGCTTTCTGGCCGGCCCCACCTGACGGAGAATCCGCTTGCGGTCCCGACCGCGCGGCCATGCCGGTGCCCCGTGCTAGCGTAACAACGCTCGACCCTCTCTTATCCGTCGCACATCCAACATGCCAACCTCTTCGCTTCGCTCCGCCGAAGAAACCGTAGCCACCGCCTCCTCGCCCGAATCGACTTCCCTCGTGTTCTCGCAGCCGCCGCGCGTGCGCCTGCTCAGCGATATCCTGCCGGACGATCCGCTGCTGATGATGGGCGCCGGCCCCGTGCCCATTCCCGACGTCGTCGCCCATGCCAATTCGGTGGTCATCAACCACCTGGGCTCGACCATGTCGACCATCATCTCGCAGGTCAAGCAAATGGCCGGCTACGTCTTCCAGACCAAATCGGAGTGGGTGCTGGGCGTGGCGGGTCCCGGTTCAGCCGCGATGGAAATGGCGATCTGCAACCTGGTGTCGCCCGGCCGCAAGATGCTGGCCGTGGTCAACGGTTTTTTCAGCGCGCGCATGGCGGAGATGGCCAAGCGGCTCGGCGCCGACGTGGTGGTCTACGAAGTGGACGGCCACCGGGCGGCGTCGGCCGAGTCGGTGGAACGCGCGATCGAGCAGCACAAACCCGACGTCCTCACCATTGTCCAGGGCGAAACCTCCAATACCGTGTTCAACCGTGAATTGCCCGCCATCGCCAAGGCGGCCAAGCGGCACGGCTGCCTGGTGGTGGTCGACGCCGTGTGCACGCTCAGCACGATGCCGCTGCAGATGGACGATTGGCAGATCGACGCCGTCATCACCGGGGGCCAGAAGGGCCTCTCGTCGATCCCCGGCGTATCGCTGATCGCCTTCTCCAATACCGCCTGGGAATACATCAGCCAGCGCCAGACGCCCAATACCCATTGGGTGCTCGATGCCAAGCTCGCCGAGAATTTCTGGCACAAGGGCTCCTACCACTACACCGCGCCGGTCTCCGGCGTGCTGGCCCTGCACGAAGCACTGCGCCTGGTCTGCGCCGAAACCCTGCCGGTGCGCTTCGCGCGCCACTCGCGCTCGTCCTTCGCGCTGCAGAACGGCATCGAGGCCATGGGCCTGCGCCTCTTCACCTCGCCCTCCTCGCGGCTCAACTCCGTGGTCGGCATCACCGTTCCCGACGGCCTCTCCAACACCGAACTCTGCGCCCACATCTCCGACCGCTACCGCGTCGAGATCTCCGGCTCCTTCGGCCTGCCCATCGTCCGCATCGGCCAGATGGGCGAGCAATGCCGCGCCCACAACCTCTTCCGCACCCTGCACGCCCTGGGCTCCAGCATGCGCGACCTGGGCGCCAAGGTAGACATGCCCGCCAGCATGGCCACCCTCGAATACAGCCTGGGCGGCCAATCCTAGCCGCCGCACCATCGGCCAAAAGAACGCTTCGCCCCAACCTGAGGTACCCTCCCCGATCCAGGGCACCGCGGATCCGGCTTCGCCGGTCCGCCAGTGCCGCCCCCTGGGGGGCGCGCGTAAGCGCGTAGGGGGGGCCCACCTACCCTCTCAAGCATTGGCTCATGAAGGCCTTGCGCTCGTCGCCCTTCTTGCCGGCGGCCTGCTTGTTGCAGGCGGTCATTTTTTCCTGCTGGGTCAGCTTTTTCTTGGTGCTCAGGCATTCTTTCATGAACGCCTTGCGTTCCTCGCCTTTGGTGTCGCCGGCTTCCTTGTTGCAGGTGGCCATCCGGCTCTGCTGGGAGTTTTCGGCGGCGATCGCGGGAAGCGCGCCGGCAAGGAAGCATGCGGTCATCGAAGCGGCAAGCAGTTTTTTCATGGTGAACTCCACGGTTGCGGGCTGACTGCCCGTATGGCGCCGGCGCGGGCCCCGCACGGCATGCGGGACTGGAACCGGCCATCGGACGACGAGCCATTATGTGAGCGCTCCGGCAAAGCGCAAAGCGCGCAAGGCAGTCGTTTGCAAATCCTCCACACGCTACATTTCAGTGCTGGGTATCATTCTAGGTTTTCGCGCCCGGAAGTTTCGTCCATGACTGCCACTACTTTCCTGCCCTTCGGCACCCCGCTTTCCCCGGCCGCGATCCGCGTGATGCTGCTGGGTTCCGGCGAACTCGGCAAGGAGGTCATCATCGCCTTGCAGCGGCTGGGCGTGGAGGTGATCGCGGTGGACCGCTACGACCATGCACCCGGCCAGCAACTGGCGCACCGCTCTCACACGGTATCGATGACCGACCGGGAAGCGCTCAAGGCCGTCATCGAGCAGGAACGGCCGCACATCGTCGTGCCGGAGATCGAGGCCATCGCCACCGACCTCCTCGTGGAACTGGAGGCTGCCGGCGTGGCGCGCGTCACGCCCACCGCCCGCGCGGCGTTCCTGACCATGAACCGCGAAGGCATCCGCCGCCTGGCGGCCGAGACCCTGGGCCTGCCGACCTCGCCCTACCGCTTCGCCGCCAGCCTGGACGAGCTGCGCGCGGCCATAGACAGCCATATCGGCTACCCCTGCATCGTCAAACCCGTGATGTCCTCGTCGGGCAAAGGGCAATCCAGACTGGACGGCCCGCAGGACGTCGAACGCGCCTGGCGCTACGCCCAGGAGGGCGGCCGGGTCGGCGCCGGCCGCGTCATCGTCGAAGGGTTCGTGCGCTTCGATTACGAAATCACGCTGCTCACGGTGCGTTCGCGCGGCGCCGACGGCCAGGACCGCACCGACTTTTGCGCGCCCATCGGGCACGTCCAGGTCGATGGCGACTACGTCGAGAGCTGGCAGCCGCATCCGATGGCGCCCAAGGCGCTGGAACGCGCCCGCGAGATCGCCGGCAAGGTGACCGCCGAGCTGGGCGGCTACGGCATTTTCGGGGTGGAGTTGTTCGTGGCCGGCGAGCAGGTCTGGTTCTCCGAAGTCAGCCCGCGCCCGCACGACACCGGCATGGTGACCATGATCACCCAGGCGCAGAACGAATTCGAGTTGCACGCGCGCGCTTTCCTGGGCCTTCCGGTGGATGCCTCGCTGCGCCAGCCGGGCGCCAGCAGCGTGATCTATGGCGGCATGGAAGCGGGTGCGGTGGTGTTCGACGGCGTAGCCCAGGCCCTGGCGGAGCCGGGCACCGATCTGCGTTTGTTCGGCAAGCCCGAATCCTTTGCCAAGCGCCGCATGGGGGTCGCGCTGGCGACCGCGGAAACGGTGGACGAGGCACGCGCCAAGGCCAAACGCGTTTCCGCTCAGGTCGAGCCGCGCCGGGCCTGACGGACCCGCCGGCGCAAGGCCGGATCAAATCCGGTTGATCAGCCCGCTCAGCTCGAACTCCCGCCCGGCGTAGGTCTGCGGCAGCGCGACTTCGCCGCGCGCCAGCGCCTGGGTCCACTCCTCTACCGCCACGCGCGCGGCGTGCCCCACGCCGGGGCTCATCGCCAGCCGCACGTATTCCGGCGATTCGGCGCCGAACCAAAGGCTGTGGTCCAGGCGCAGGCGGCCGCCCGCGTAATCCTCCACTGCCGCGACGATGCACCGGCCGGCATTGGCGATGGCCGAAGCCGGAAACACGCCGGGATCCTCCGCGGTCCAGTCGAGTACGGCGCCGATCTGCCGCATGCGGAACTTCCTGCAGGCGTACGTGGCCCCCTCGCGGCCGCCGTCCAGGGTGGCGAAGAAAATGTCCACCCCACGGCGGTGCATGGCTTCGCAGGTGTCGAAGGCCACTTCGGGATCATCCTGGCTCCCGCAGAACGAGGTCATCATGCCTACGCCCGGAGCATGGCGCTTGGCTCCGTCCACATAGGCGGCGCGCGCCCTCAGCGCGGGCTCGCTCTTGACGCCGGCCAGGTGGCCCAGGCCGCCCGTGCGCGTCTCGGCCGCCGCCAGCACGCCGGCGAGAAAGGCCGAGTGCTCCTGGCGTACGGCGTAGACCGCCGCGTTCTCGGCCACGTAGGATCCCTGCACGACCACGAACTGGACATGGGGGAAACGCGGGGCGGCAACGGCCACCGGATAGTCGCCCGGCGTGCCGTAAGCGATGACGAGATCGGCGCCGCGATGGCACAGGTCGATCAGGCGCGCGGTCCGCAACGCCGGGCCCGCCGACTCGATCCATACCGGTTCGATGCCCGGACAGATGCGCCGCGCCATGTCGATGCCCGCCATCCCGCACTCGTTGAAACTGCCGTAGCCGGGAGAGCCGAAGAGCAAGATCTTGATCCGCATGGCTAGGCCCGGGAAAGCCCGCGCCCGCAGCAGGCGGGTCCAGGCAGGGGCGGCAGCGTGGCGGGCGCACCGTTTTGCGGCGCGCCCGGACAAAGGCGTGCCTGGAAGGCGGGCCTGCCGGTGACGGCGGAACTGGCGATACAGACGGATTCCGGCATGGAGTCTTCTCCCTTTGCAGCGGAAACGCCCGCTGGTCTCGAACAGGCAGAGCAAACTTCGTGCCGTCGCCGGCCTCAGTTTTCGATGCCGCGCGACGCCAGATACTCGTCGTAGCTGCCTTTGTAGTCGATGATCTCGCCGCTCGGCAGGATCTCGATGACCCGGCTGGCCAGGCCCGACACGAATTCGCGGTCGTGCGAGACGAAGAACAGCGTGCCCTGGAACTTCTCCAGCGCCAGCTGCAGCGATTCGATGGATTCCATGTCCAGGTGATTGGTCGGCTCGTCCAGCAGCAGCACGTTGTGCTTGCTCAGCATCAGGCGGCCGAACATCATGCGGTTCTTCTCGCCGCCCGACAGCACGCGCACCGCTTTGCCGATGTCGTCGCTGGAGAACAGCAGCCGGCCCAGCACCGAGCGCAGCGCCTGGTCGTCGTCGCCAGGCTGGCGCCATTGGCCCATCCAGTCGAACAGATTCTCGTCGCTGTCGAAGTTGTCCGAGACGTCCTGCGCCATATAGCCCAGGTTGGCGTTGTCCGACCACTTGATGGTGCCCTGGTCGGGAGCCAGATCGCCTGCCAGCATCCGCAGCAGCGTGGTCTTGCCCGCGCCGTTGGCGCCGATGATGGCGATCTTCTCGCCCGCCTCGACCATGGCCGAGTACTTCGGGATGACCGGCTTGTCGTAGGCCTTGGAGATGCCGTCGATCTCGACCGCCTGGCGGTGCATGACCTTGGCCAGCTCGAAGCGGATGTAGGGGTTCTGACGCGACGAGGGCTTGACCTCGACCGCGTCGGCCTTGAGCTTGTCGATCTGCTTGAGGCGCGACGTGGCCTGGCGGGCCTTGGACTTGTTGGCCGAGAAGCGGCGCACGAAGTCCTGCAGCTCGGTGATCCGCTCCTTGGCCTTGGCGTTGGAGCTCAGCAGGCGCTCGCGCGCCTGGGCCGACGCGAGCATGTAGTCGTCGTAGTTGCCCGGGTAGATGCGCACCTCGCGATAATCCAGGTCGGCCATGTGGGTGCAGACCTGGTTCAGGAAGTGGCGATCGTGACTGATGATGATCATCGTCGACTGATACTGGTTCAGCACCGTCTCCAGCCAGCGGATGGTGTTGATGTCCAGGTTGTTGGTCGGCTCGTCCAGCAGCAGCACGTCGGGATTGGAGAACAGCGCCTGCGCCAGCAGCACGCGCAGCTTCCAGCCCGGCGCGACTTCGCGCATGGGCTGCTGGTGCTGTTCGACCGGAATCTCCAGGCCCAGCAGCAGTTCGCCGGCGCGCGCCTCGGCGGTGTAGCCGTCGTATTCGGCGAACTTGGCCTCCAGGTCGGCCGCGCGCATGTAGTCTTCGTCGGTCGCTTCCGGATTGGCGTAGATGGCGTCGCGCTCGCTCATGGCCTGCCACATCTCGGCGTGGCCCATCAGCACGACGTCCAGCACGCGCAGGTCTTCGTAGGCGAACTGGTCCTGGCGCAGCTTGCCCAGGCGGGTGTTGGGCTCGAGCGAGACATTGCCGGCGCTGGGTTCGAGATCGCCGCCGATGATCTTCATCAGCGTGGACTTGCCGCTGCCGTTCGCTCCGATCAGGCCATAGCGGTTGCCTTCGCCGAACTTGACCGACACGTTCTCGAAAAGGGGCTTGGGGCCGAATTGGATGGTGAGGTTGGCTGTGGATATCACGGCAGCAGAAAACTCGCTAGAAATGGAAAAGGCGCCGCCTTGGAAAGGCCGGGCGCAAAGATCAACCTAATAGTGTAACAGCCATCGGACGGGACAGCCCCGGGCGTTACATAAACGCCGGCCGGAGCCGCGATCGTCGAGATAGCCCCCGTGCGGGGCGCGTGGTTTGTTACCATTGGGCAGGATCGCGCCAGCAGGCACTGCGGCTCGCGGCGCGATTCTTGCATGCTCGCCAGCATTCCCCATCCCCACAAGAAATAAAGAGAGCGGCCGCCGCCTATGTCCTTGCTGATTCTTCTCGTGCTTCCATTCGCCGGCAGTGTGTTGGCGGCCTTGCTGCCCGCCAATGCCCGCAACCGCGAAGCCTGGCTGGCCGGGCTGGTGGCATTGGTGGGAACGGTACAGGCCGCCCTGCTCTATCCTGAAGTCTCGTACGGCGGCGTGGTCCGCTACGAAATCCCCTGGCTGCCGTCGCTGGGGCTGCAATTCGTGCTGCGCATGGACGGCCTGGCGTGGGTGTTCAGCCTGATGGTCAGCGGCATCGGCCTGCTGGTCGTGCTGTACGCGCGCTATTACATGTCGCCGGAAGATCCGGTCCCGCGCTTCTTTTCCTTTTTCCTCGCCTTCATGGGCGCCATGCTCGGCGTCGTGCTCTCGGGCAACCTGATCCAGCTCGCGCTGTTCTGGGAACTGACCAGCCTGATTTCCTTCCTGCTGATCGGCTATTGGCACCATCGCCCCGACGCGCGCCGCGGCGCGCGCATGGCGCTGACCGTCACCGCCGCGGGAGGCTTGTGCCTGTTCGCGGGGGTCCTGGTGCTCGGCCACATCGTCGGCAGCTACGACCTGGACGTCGTCCTGGGCTCGGGGCGGGTGATCCGCGAACATCCGCTCTACACCACCGCCCTGGTGCTGCTTGCGCTCGGCGCGCTGACCAAGAGCGCCCAGTTCCCCTTCCACTTCTGGCTGCCGCACGCGATGGCCGCGCCTACGCCGGTCTCGGCCTATCTGCACTCGGCCACCATGGTCAAGGCCGGCGTGTTCCTGCTGACCCGGCTCTGGCCCGTGCTGGCAGGCACCGAGCAATGGTTCTGGATCATCAGCCTGGCCGGCATGTGCACGCTGCTGCTGGGCGCCTATACCGCCATCTTCCAGCAGGACCTCAAAGGGCTGCTGGCCTATTCCACCATCAGCCATCTCGGGCTGATCACGCTGCTGCTCGGCCTGGGCAGCCCGCTCGCGCTGGTGGCGGCGGTCTTCCACACCATGAACCATGCGACCTTCAAGGCCTCGCTGTTCATGGCCGCCGGCATCATCGACCACGAATGCGGCACGCGCGACATCCGGCGCCTGAGCGGGCTGGCGCGGGTCATGCCGATTACCGCCACGCTGGCCATGGTGGCGGGCGCCGCCATGGCCGGGGTGCCGCTGCTCAACGGCTTCATTTCCAAGGAAATGTTCTTCACCGAGGCGGTCGTGGTCGGCCATGCCGTGGGCATGAGCCATGCGCTGCCGATCGCGGCGACGGTGGCCGGGGCGTTCAGCGTGGCCTATTCGTGGCGCTTCCTGCACGACGTATTCTTCGGCCCGCCGCCGCACGATCTGCCGCGCGAGCCGCACGAAGCGCCGCGCTGGATGCGCTTTCCCGCCGAGGTGCTGGCTTTCCTGTGCCTGGCCGTGGGCATCGCGCCGAGCTATACCATCGCGCCTTTTCTCGCCACCGCGGTGCGCGCCGTCCTGGGCGAGGAAGTCCCCGGCTACAGCCTGGCCATCTGGCACGGCTTCAACCTGCCGCTGGTGATGAGCCTGGTCGCCCTGATCGGCGGCTCGGCGCTCTACCTGATCCTGCAGAAGACGCTGCGCCTGAGCTCGCTCGAGCGCATGCCGCTGATCCACCGCCTGAGCGGCAAGCGCGCTTTCGAGCGCTCCATGACCTTCGCCATCGGGCTGGCGGACCGGCTCACCAACAGCCTGGGCGCGCGCGGCCTGCAGTCGCAGCTGCTGGGCGTCATCGCCGTGGCGATCCTGTTCGCCGGCATCGTGCTCTACGGCTACCCGGTATTGCTGCCGCAGCCGCAGCAGCAGGTCGCGCCGGTCGATCCGACCTTCGCCATCCTTTGGCTGATCGGCATCGCCTGCGCCATCGGCGCTGCCTACCAGGCCAAGTACCACCGGCTGGCATCGCTGATCATGATGGGCGGGGCGGGCCTGATCACCTGCATTACCTTCGTCTGGTTCTCCGCTCCCGACCTGGCGCTCACGCAGTTGCTGGTGGAGGTGGTCACGACCATCCTGCTGCTGCTCGGCCTGCGCTGGCTGCCGCGCCGGCGCGAGCCTGCCGAGCTAGGCCTGCGCACGCCCCTGCTCGCCCGCGCCAGGCGCGTGCGCGACCTGGCGATCTCGGTCGTGGGCGGCGCAGGCATGGCCTTGCTGGCCTACGCCATCCTGATCCGTCCCTACCCTGAAACCATCTCCAATTTCTTCCTGGAACGGGCGCTGACCGAAGGCGGCGGGACCAACGTGGTCAACGTGCTGCTGGTCGATTTCCGCGGCTTCGACACCATGGGCGAGATCTGCGTGCTGGGCATCGTCGCGCTGACCGTCTACGCGCTGCTGCGGCGTTTCCGCCCCGCGCCGGAAAGCATCCCGCTGCCGCACCAGCAGATCGACCAGGGCAAGACCGTCTCCGCCGCGCGCGCCGGCGACGACCCCGCCGTGGGCTACATGCTCATGCCCTCGGTGCTGATCCGGCTGGCGCTGCCGATGATCGTGGTGTTCTCCATATTCCTGTTCATGCGCGGCCACAACCTTCCCGGGGGCGGCTTCGTCGCCGGCCTGACGCTGTCGGTGGCCTTCATCCTGCAATACATGGTGGCCGGCACGGCCTGGGTCGAATCCCGGCTGAAACTGCAGCCGCAGCGCCTGATCGGCCTGGGGCTGCTGTTCGCCGTGCTGACCGGCATGGGCGCCTGGCTGTTCGGCTATCCCTTCCTGACTTCTCATACCGCCCACCTCGACCTGCCGCTGATCGGCGAGATCCACGTCCCGAGCGCATTCGTGTTCGATCTCGGGGTGTTCAGCCTGGTCGTCGGAGCCACCATGTTGATACTTACCGCACTGGCCCACCAGTCCATCCGCAGCCACCGGGCCATCCAGCAAACCGAGGCCGAGACGTCCAGGGGAGGCTCGCAATGGAGCTGATCCTCGCGGCGGCGATCGGCGTGCTCGGCGGCTGCGGCATCTGGTTGATGCTGCGCCCCCGCACGTTCCAGGTGATCATGGGCATTTCGCTGATGTCCTACGCGGTCAACCTGTTCATCTTCGCCATGGGGCGGCTGTCGGTCGACCAGTTGCCCATCCTGCGTCCCGGCCGCATCAACGAGGTCGCCGAATACGCCGACCCGCTGCCGCAGGCGCTGGTGTTGACGGCGATCGTCATCGGCTTCGCCATGACCGCCCTGTTCCTGGTGGTGCTGCTGGCCTCGCGCGGCCTGAGCGGGACCGATCACGTCGACGGCCGGGAGGGCGAATGATGCTATCCTGGCACGACCACCTGATGATCCTGCCCATCGTGCTGCCCATGCTGGTCAGCGGCCTGATGCTGCTGCTGGGCGAACGCCTCACCACCCAGAAGGCCGTCGTCAACGTGCTGGCCACGCTGGCGCTGCTGGCGGTGGCCGTTGCGCTGCTGCTGCAGGCCGACGACGGCCAGCTGCGCGTGGCGGTCTACCTGCCGGCCAACTGGCCCGCGCCCTTCGGCATCGCCCTGGCGCTGGACCGCCTCTCGGCCATCATGCTGGTGCTGACCTCGGTCATGGCGCTGGGCGCGCTGCTGTACTCGCTGGCGCGCTGGCACCGCGCGGGCGTGCATTTCCACTCGCTGTTCCAGCTGCAGCTCATGGGCCTGAACGGCGCCTTCCTGACGGCCGACCTGTTCAACCTGTTCGTGTTCTTCGAGATCCTGCTGGCGGCTTCCTACGGCCTGCTGCTGCACGGTTCCGGTCCGCAGCGGGTCAAGGCCGGGCTGCACTACATCGCCGTGAACCTGGTCGGCTCCTCGCTGTTCCTGATCGGCGTCGCGCTGATCTACGGCGTCACCGGCACGCTGAACATGGCCGACATCGCGGTGCGCATCGGCCAGGTCGCGGCCGCGGACCGCGGCCTGATGGAGGCCGGCGCGGCGATCCTGGGCGTGGCCTTCCTGATCAAGGCGGGCGCCTGGCCCCTGAACTTCTGGCTGCCGCCCTCCTACGCCGCCGCCAGCCCGCCCGCCGCGGCGCTGTTCGCCATCATGACCAAGGTGGGGGTCTACGTGATCCTGCGGCTGTCGCTGCTGATGTTCGGCAGTTCGGCCGGCGCATCGAGCGGTTTCGTCCAGCCCTGGATCCTCTATGTCGGCCTGGCCACGCTGACTTTCGGCACGCTGGGCATGCTCGCCTCGCAGAACCTGGGACGCCTGGCCGGGTTCTCGGTCATCATTTCATCGGGGACGCTGCTGTCGGCCATCGGCTTCGGCCAGCCCGGCATCACCGCGGCGGCGCTGTTCTACCTGGTCAGCTCCACGCTGGCGCTGGGCGCTTTCTTCCTGCTGCAGGAACTGATGGAGCGCAGCCGCACCTTCGGTGCCGATCTGCTCGCGGTCACGCTGGAAGCTTTCGGCCTGGACCGCAACGCGGCCCAGGAAGACGAGACGAATTCCGCCGACATCGGCGTGGTGATTCCGGCGGCGATGGCCTTCCTCGGCCTGAGCTTCATCGCCTGCGCGCTGGTGCTGTCCGGCCTGCCGCCGCTGTCCGGCTTCGTCGCAAAGTTCGCGCTGCTGACCTCCGTCCTGAATCCCGGCGGACTGACCCAGGGAGGCAGCGGCGCCGAACCGGCGCAGGCCTGGATCCTGCTGGCGCTGCTCATCGTGTCGGGCCTGACCACCGTCGTATCGCTCACGCGCGTGGGCATACGGACGTTCTGGGTGCCGGCCGGACGCGCCCAGCCGCGCCTGCGCGTGATCGAGGTCTTCCCCATCGCCGCGATGCTGGTGGCCGGCATCGTGCTGATGGTCCAGGCCCAGCCCGCCATGCGCTATTTCAACGATACGGCCCGCGCGCTGCACGAGCCGGACGCCTACGTGCAGGGCGTCCTGTCCACCCGCCGGGCCGGCCCCAGTGGAGATGCCCAGCCATGATCCGACGCCTCCTACCCTGGCCCATGACATCGCTGGTCCTGCTGGCCATGTGGCTGCTGCTCAATCAGACGCTCTCGCCCGGCCACATCCTGCTGGGCGCGGCGCTGGCCATCGCGGTCCCGCGCTGGACCGCGCCGCTGCGGCCGGTCAAAGCCGCCGTGTCCCGTCCCGGCGCCGCGCTGCGGCTGCTGGGCGTGGTTCTGCGGGACAGCCTGATGTCCAACCTGGAGGTCGCGCGCATCATCCTCGGCCCCAAGGCGCGCCGCCACAACTCGGGTTTCATCAAGCTGCCGCTGACGATGCGCGATGCGCACGGCATCACCACGCTGGCGGTGGTGATCACCGCCATTCCCGGCACGGTATGCGTGGAATTGACCGACGACCGCAGCTGCCTGCTCATCCACGTGCTGGACCTGGACGACGAGCAGCGCTGGATAGACACTCTCAAGAATCGCTACGAGAAGCCGCTGATGGAGATTTTCGAATGAACGGCATGCTGCTTTCCTGGGCCAGCCTGTTCGCGCTGCTGTGCATCGCCGTCGCCATGCTACTGGCCACGCTGCGCCTGCTCAAGGGCCCCGCCGCGCAAGACCGCGTGCTGGCGCTCGACACCATGTACATCTGCGGCATGCTGATGCTGCTCGTGCTCGGCATACGCGTGGGCAGTACCGAGTATTTCGAAGGGGCGGTCACCATCGCGCTGCTGGGCTTCGTCAGCTCAGTGGCCCTGGCCAAGTTCCTGTTGCGCGGCGAGGTCATCGAATGAACGAGGCCGCCTCCCTGCCCATCTGGGCGGAAATCCTGACTTCGCTGCTGCTCGTGGGCGGCGGGCTGCTCACGCTGATCGGCTGCCTGGGCCTGTGGCGCTTCCACAGCTTCTACCAGCGCCTGCACGGGCCGACGCTCGGGGCCACCATGGGCCTGGTGGCGATATTGCTGGCCTCGATGCTGTATTTCTCCACGACCGACGGCGGCCCGGCGCTGCACGAGATCCTGATCGCGGTATTCCTGACCATGACCGTGCCCGCCACCACGCTGATGCTGGCGCGCGCCGCGCTCTACCGGCACCGGCGCGCCGGCAAGACCGTGCCCGCGCCCCAATACCTCGACGACCGCCGTTTCACCACCGACGACATCGACGACGAGCATTACTACGACGTCGAATCGATCAAGGTGGCCGACGGCAAGCCCAACGGGCGCCACGGAGGCCGCCCGGGCGAAGATTGACGCGCCCGGGGCCTAGTGCGTGTGGTCGTGTTCGGCGAAGACCAGGTAGGCCATGCCTGCCTCGGTGGCCAGCCCGACCCGCGCGCCGACGGGCAGCGTCGCCTTGGTCCGCACGTGGCCGAACGGCAGTCCCGTCACTACCGGCACCTTCACTTCGCGCCGCAGCCATGCCACCACGGATTGCAGGTCGTAGCCGTCGTCGTGGGGCGTCAGCTTGTAGTCGGTGAAGCTGCCCAGCACGATGGCCTTCTGGCGCGCCAGCACGCCGGCCTGCGCCAGCTGTACCAGCATGCGCTCGACGCGGTAGGGATGTTCGTTGACGTCCTCCAGGAACAGGATGCCGCGCGTGCGGGGGAAATACGGCGTTCCCAGCAGCGACATCAGCACGGCGAGGTTGCCGCCCCACAGCACTCCGCGGCAATCCACGGCATCCGCGCCTTCGGATTCGAAGCTCAGGATCTCCAGCTCGCCCCGCATGGTTTCCGCGAACAGCGCGGCGGTCAGGTCATCGACGCGCTTGCCGCCGAAATCGAAGGCCGCCATCGGGCCGGCGTAGCTGACTGCGCCTGTGCGTGCCAGCAAGGCCAACTGGAAGCCGGTGAAATCGCTGTGCCCGACGAAACGCTTGCCGCTGTCGGCCATGGCGTGCCAGTCGATGCGCGGCAACAGGCGCGACAGGCCGTAGCCGCCGCGGGTCGCCATCACGATGGGATGCTTCTGCGCCGCGGCGCGCGCGAGCGCGGCCAGGCGCTGCTCGTCCGAGCCGGCAAAGCGTTGCTCGCGCAGCGACACGCCGCGATCCTGCACGGTGGAAAATCCCAGTTCCTTGAGGTGGGCGCGCGCCCGCGGGATCGTGTCCGGATCGGGCAAGGCGCCGGAAGGCGACACCAGGTAGATGCCGGGCCTGCGGCCCAAGGGTGCATGGCCGCAGGCGGCGCAGTGCTCGTGCGCGTGTGTCATGGGGATTCCGAAGAAGAGGCGTTGACGTGGCGAGCGGCCTGGCGCCGCTCGCGGAAGAAGGCGCGCAGCAGCTCGCCGCATTCGTCGGCGAGCACCCCGCCCTCCACCTTCGTCTGGTGGTTCAGCACGCCGATGGCGGGCAGGTCGAGCACGCCGCCGCAGGCGCCGGTCTTGGGATCGGACGCGCCGAACACGACGCGCGCCAGGCGCGCGTGCAGCATCGCTCCCATGCACATGGCGCAGGGTTCGAGCGTGACGTAGAGCGTGGCGCCGGGCAGCCGGTAGTTGCCGGCCTCGGCGCACGCGGCACGCAGCGCGCGGATCTCGGCATGGGCGGTCGGATCGTGGCTGCCTATGGGCTGGTTCGCGCCCTCGCCCATCACGCGCCCCTGCGCATCGCAGACCACGGCGCCCACGGGCACTTCGCCCGCGCGCCAGGCCTGCTCGGCCAGCGCCAGCGCCCGGCGCATCTGCAGGGCATCGGAAGAGTCGGACATGGGTATCGCCAAAAGGACGGCGCATTCTACCGCGCGGCCCGGCGCCTCGTCCGCGCCTCCTTACATATGACTGTCATGTTGCTGAATGATGATGGCGCCCGGTATGACCCAAGGACGATGACTTCAGATGACGACACTTTCTTTCCGGGCCGCGCGCATGAGCGTGCTTGCCCGCAGCATTTGCACCCTGGCCCTCAGTATTCCGCTGGCGGCCTGCCTCGGGGGCGGCGGCAGCGGCGCGACGCCGGCCGACGACCCCGTGGTCGAAACGCCCGTCGAAGCCACGCCGACCCGCATCAGCCTGCGCATGCTGGGCCGCTATTCGGCCGGCGAGTTCGCCGTCAGCGCCGCGGAGATCCCGGCTTTCGATCCGGACAGCAAGCGTAGTTTCGTGGTCAATGCGCGCAAGGGAGTGGTCGACGTGCTGGACATGGCCGATCCGGCGAATCCCAAGCATGTCGGCGTACTCGATGCCTCCGCCATCGCCGCTGGCGCCGAAATCAACAGCGTGGCGATCCACGGCGGCATCGTAGCCGTGGCCGTGCAGGCCGCCGCCAAGACCGACCCGGGCCATGCGGCGCTCTACAAGGCCGATACGCTTGCGCTGCTCGGCAAGGTCGGCGTGGGCGCCCTGCCCGACATGCTGGTGTTCACGCCCGACGGAAAGACCCTGCTGGTAGCCAACGAAGGCGAGCCCAGCGACGACTACCAGAAAGATCCGGAAGGCTCGATCAGCGTGATCGACGTCAGCAACCCCGCCGCGCCGGTCGCGCGCGTGGCCGGATTTGCCGCCTGGAACGGCAAGGAAGCCGAGCTGCGTGAGCGCGGCGTGCGCATCTACGGCCCGTCGCCGTCCATGCCCCAGCGCGCCTTCGGCGCTTCGGCCGCCCAGGATTTCGAGCCGGAGTACATCGCGGTCTCGCCCGACGGCAAGATCGCGTGGGCCACGCTCCAGGAGAACAACGCCCTGGCCCGCATCGACATCGCCGCCGCCAAGGTGACCGACATCCTGCCGCTGGGCTACAAGGACCATGGCCTCGAGGCCAACGCCTTCGACGCCAGCGACGAACCCGCCGCGCTGGACATCCGCACCTATCCCGGCGTGCTGGGCATGTACCTGCCCGACGCCATCGCCGCCTACGCGGCCGGCGGCAAGACCTATCTCGTAACCGCGAACGAAGGCGACGCGCGCGCCTGGGGCGAGGACGACGATTCCTACTGGGCCGGCGACGCGAGCAAGGGCTTCGTCGAAGAATTCCGCGTCAAGCACCTGGTCCACAAAGACGGTTTTGCGCGCCGCCGCGGCGACGACCTGCCCGTCCAGCTCGACAAGCTCGCGGCGGGCGCCTTGCTCAACCCGGAAACCTTCGCCTATTGCGGCGCCGCTGCGGGCAACCCGGGCAAATGCCGCGACGACGACGTGCTCGGCCGCTTGCAGATCTCGTGGACCATGGGCTATCGCAAGGACAGCTTCGGCAATCCGGTGATGTTCAACGCCAAAGGCGTGCAGGACGCGGCCGGCGACCGCATCATGTACGACCATCTCTATGCTTACGGCGGCCGTTCGTTCTCGATCTGGGACGAAAGCGGCAAGCAAGTCTGGGACTCCGGCGCGCAGTTCGAGAAACTGCTGGCCAGCGATAGCTGCAAGCTCGGCCCCAAGCGCGACATTCCCTGCGTCCAGTATTTCAACTCGGGGCATGACGAGGCCGGCACCTTCGACAGCCGCAGCGATGCCAAGGGGCCGGAACCCGAAGGCATCACCCTGGGTGAGATCGGAAGCAAGACCTTCGCCTTCATCGGCCTGGAGCGCATGGGCGGCGTGATGGTCTACGACATCACCGCCCCTGCCGCGCCGGTGTTCGTGGATTACTTCAACACCCGCAGCGACTGGAGCAGCAAGCCGTCGGACGCGAACCTGGCAACCATGGGCGACCTCGGCCCCGAGGGCCTGGCCTTCGTGCCAGCCGCCAAATCGCCCAACGGCAAGCCGCTGCTCATCGTGGGCAACGAAGTCAGCGGCACCACGGCGATATACGAGATCGAGCAGGAACTGCCGAAATAACCGGCGGAACGAGACGCGCCCGGGATACCCGGGCGCGTCCGGAGAGCGGAAAACGAGAAGGGATCAGGCCAGGCGCAGAATGCCGAACAGCGCGCGCGGAGGCGGGAAGTCGGTCACGCCGACCAGCAGGTCATTGGCCGCCAGCCAGGCCATGCCGAAAGGCGTGGCAATCGCCACGCACAAAATAAGAATCACTACAATCCGCTCCGCCATGCAAACCACTGCCCCCGTTTACCAAGGGTGGGATTGTAATCCATGAGGCGGCGGAGTTTCCGCGTGCATCAGCTTTGTTTACGCTTGCATGGCGTGGCCGCCCGATGCCGGCAGCAGGATGCGGAACTCGCTGCCGCGCCCCAATTCGCTGTCGCACTCGATGCGGCCGCCATGGCGCTCCGCCACCGCCTTGCTGAACGCCAGGCCCATGCCGAAGCCGGGCTCATCTCCCGCGTCGTGGCGGCCTACGCGCGAAAACTCCCGGAACAGGCGCGCCAGGTCGCCGGCGGCGATGCCCCGGCCCTGGTCGCGCACCGCGAAACACCATTGCCCGTCCATGCGCGTGAGGCGGCAGTCGATACGGCTGCCGGACGGGCTGAATTTGACGGCATTGCCGATCAGATTGATCAAGGCTCGGGTCAGCAGCGCGCGATCGCCTTCCAGCAGGCACTCGCCGTCGGGCACCCGGGTCTCGAGCGTGATCCGCTTGGCCTGGGCCCGGCTCCAGCACTCATCCGAGGCATCCAGCACCACGTCGACGCCGTCCAGCGGTTCGCGCCGCAGCGGCGTGTTAGCCAGCCGCGCCAGTTCCACGAAAGATTCGGCCAGCGCCTGGGTGCGCTGCGCGTAACGGCGTATGCGCGCGAGCAATTCCTGCTGCGGCATCTCGGCGGGATCGTCCTGGTACAGGTCGAGCAAGGCCAGGATGGCGCCCTGCGGAGAGCGGATATCGTGGGACAGGAAACGCAGGGCCTGGTCGCGGCGCCGCTCCGCCTCGCGCAGCGGCGTGATGTCCACCAGCGTGGCGATCCAGGCGGCTTCGATGCCTTCCAGGCCGGAGCAGCGGGCGTATTCGAACAGGAAGCAGCGGCCGGCCGCGTCGCGGCATTCCACCGGCTGCCCCGGCCGGAATGCAGGCGGCCAATCCATCCCGCCGCCCGCGGCGGCGTCCAGTCCGGCGAGCAGGTTCTTCATTTGCGCGGTTCCGGCCAGTGCGTGGCCGAAATAGCGCTGCGCCGCCTGGTTGGCGAGCCGGACGCGGCCGTCCTCGCCGACGGCGACGGCCACGTCCGGCAGGCTCTCGATGACCGAGGACATGAAGGCCTGGACGTCGCGCAGCCGTTCGGTCGCCGCCGCGAGATCGTCGATGCGGCGATCGATCAGGTCGCCGCCCGCTTTGCGGACCGGCTCGGGCGCCTGGCCGCTTCCTCCGCCGTGGCGCCGCATCCGGGCCAGCTCATCGACCAGATAGGCCGCGGCATGTTCCAGCCGGCGCCAGTTCCACGCGACGTAGAACGCGGCGATGGAAACCATGGCCGCGCCCGGCGCGAACCATCTCCCGGCCCCGGCAAGCAGAACGCCCGAGACCAGCAGGCAGATGCCGATGCCCGCCAGGGACGCCATGGCCGAGCGCAGCGGCGGCCAACGCCAGAGCGCCGGCAAGCCCAAGGCCACCAGCGCCAGTGTCAGCAGCGCCGTATGCCAGGGCGCCAGCGCCTGCCGGGTCACGCCCGACAGCAGATTGCCTGCCACGTTGGCCGAAATCTCGACGCCCGGAGTGAACCGGTGGCGTACCGACAGCGGAGTCGGATAGACATCGCCCAGGCCTGTGGCCGTCGAACCCACCAAGACGATGCGGCCGCGCAGCGCGTCGTCGGCCAACTGGCCGGACAACAGTTGCGCGGCGGAAATGGTGCGATAGGTTTCGGCCGGGCCCGCATAGGAAACCAGCATCCAATGATCGCGCCACCAGCGGCCGGCGGCGGGCTCCCGAGCCGCTTGCGGCGCGCGCTGGCCGGGTAGCGGCTCGGGAACGGCAAAGCCCCCCGCCCGCAGCAGCGCCAGCGCGAAGTGCTCCCATTGCCGGCCGCCGGTCCCTTCCTGCAGGAAGACGCTTCGGACCACGCCGTCGTCGTCGGCTTCGACCGACACGTGCCCCAGTGCGCGCGCGGCGCTGGCCAATGGCTCGACCGGCACCATGGGCACGACCTCGCCCTCCTCCCGGCGCGCCGTAAATACGGGCAACACGACGTTGCCGCTGCGCCGCAGGGCCGCGGCCATCTGGGCATCCTGCCCGGCGTCCGCGGCAGGTTCGGACAGCAGCAGGTCCAGGCCCACGGCGGCGGGCTGCTGCGCGGCGATGCGCTCGATCAGGTCCGCCTGGCGGTCCCGGCTCCAGGGCCAGCGTCCCATCTGCGCCAGGCTGGTTTCGTCGATGGCCACGATCACGACCTGCGGGCTGGCGGCGGGCGGATCCAGGCGTGCGAGGAGGTCGTAGACCGGGGCGTCCAGGCGGCCCAGCCCGTGGAATCCGGCCATCGCCGCCAGGCACAGGCCGGCGGCGACGGCCGCGGCACGGACCCATGGACGATGGCGGCGCGGACCCATGCGCTACTGGAGCTGGATTTCCTGGCCGTCGCCCATGCGCAACGGACCGGAGCCGCTGCGCACGAAGCGGTAGATGCGGAACTGCTGCGCACGCGTGAAGTCGCGCACGTAGCCATCGCCGTCGGTGGCCTGGATGCGCACGAAATACTGGCCGCCCGGCAGGCCGTCCAGCGCCCACTGGCGCTGCGCCGTACGCTGCTCCGCCACGATCGTGGAGAAATCCGCCGCGCGGGCGATCTGGACCAGGTATTGCTGGCCCTCTTCGCCGTCCCAGCTCAGCACGGCCTGGTCGCCGTCCTGCGCCATGCCCAGGCTGCCCGCCACCGGCAGGCGCACCATGAAGCGTCTCGGATCGCCGAAGGGCCCGGCGTCCGGGCGGCCGTCCTTGCCGGCCGCCACGCTGCCGATCCGCCAGAAATACGTGCCCGAAGACAGGCCCGGCAGCGTGCGCGATTCGCCCTGCTGCGCGGCCTCGTCCACGATCAGGTCGGTGAAGGCCTGGTCGCGCGCCACCTGAAGGCGATAGCTCGCTATTCCTTCTGCCTGCGTCCAGCGCAGGGTGGCCTCGCCTGCCTCTATCGTGCCCGCGTCGGGCGGCGCAAGGGTGACGGGTGGCTCGGGCCTGGCCTTGAGCCGGATGGGCAAGACCGCGGGGCGCCCCTCGATGCCCAGGGCGTCGATGGCGTTCACCCGTACGACGTAGTCGCCATCCTCCAGCCCCGCGAAACGCACGCGCGGACCCTCGGCCACGACGTTGCCGACCACCCCGCCGGGCGCCTGCGCCGGCCAGATGAAGGCGCGGTAGGACGCGGCGCCCGCCAGCGCCGGGAACGGCAGGTCGATCAGCGGACGCTGCTGCAGGGCCGGAGCGCCCGACAGGTCGGGAGCGGCCAATAGCGGCGCGAGCGCCGGCACCGTGTCGCCCGCGGCGACGGCGCCGCCGCTGCCTGCGAGCACGCGCGCGGTATTGCCGGACCGGCCGACCTGCAGCTCGACTTCCCCTTCGAGTACGTCGCTGGTGGCGCGATTGCCGCCGGCCACCGATACGCCGAATTCCGTTCCGCGCACGCCGGCCGCCATCAGCGGCGTCCCGACCTGGAACCGGCTGCCGCTGGCGCGCTGCGGCGCCACGCTGGACTCCACGCGCCCTTTGTCCAGCGACAGCGCGGTATCCGCCCGCTTCTTGACCAGGCTGTATTTGACCCGGTCCAGCCGCAGTACCGAATCGCCGGTGATCCGGACTACCGAACCGTCGGCCATTTCCAGCGTGGCGAAACCGCCGCTGCCGGTCTCTACGCGGTCTCCGTCTATCAGCTTCATGCCGGTTTCCAGCACGCCCGACGCACCGCCGCGCGTGGCGTAGCGGACCTCGCCCGAGACGTGCACGATGCGCGCGCCGCCAGGCTTGCGGCGCAGCAAGGCATCGGGCACCAGGACGATGGAGCCCGGCCGCAGCCGGTTGGGACGGGGATTGCCGTTGGCGCGCGCCAGTTCGGGCCACTGGCCCGGGTCTTCCAGATAGGCCTGCGCCAGGTCGTACAAGGTATCGCCAGTGCGCACTTCATGGCGCAGCGGCTCGCCCACCGGCTGCGCGCCGGCGCTGCTCGCGATAGCCAGCAGGCAGCCCAGGGCAGCGAACAGCCCCGGCTTGATGAACACTCCCCACGGTGTGCGGGGGCGCTTTTCATCACGGGCTGGTCCCGCGCGTTCGTAGTCGTTCATGCATCCCCCGGAGCGGCTTCGCCGGACTGTCCATCCGCGGCGATCCGTTCGAATCGATAGCCCAGTCCATAGACGGGCACGAGGCGCGCGCCGTTTTCGGGGCGCAGGTCCAGCTTGCGGCGCAGTTGCGACATATGCGTCGTGACGGTGCGGGTATCGACGGCGCTGGTTCCCCAGAGTTCTTCGAGCAGATGCGCATGGGTCAGCAGCCTGCCCAGGTTGCGGAACAGGAACACCGCCAGTTCGTATTCCTTGGGCTTGAGTTCGATGAGCGACTCGCCGCGCCGGATCTCGCGGCGATGCAGGTCGAAGGCATAGGCGCCGAAGCCCGGCTGCGACAGTTGCTGCGTCTCGGGGTAGGCGCGGCGCAGCAGCGCGGCCACGCGCGCCTGCAGTTCCACGGGGCGGATCGGCTTGGTCATGTAATCGTCCGCTCCGGCCTGCAGGCCGGCGACTACGTCCTGCTCGTCATCGCGGGCGGTTACGAACAGCACCGGCACCCGCGCCGGCAGGTGGCGGCGTATCCAGCCCAGGATCTCCGGCCCTTCGATGTGCGGCACTTGCCAATCGAGCACGAAAGCGTCGTAGGCGTCCCGGTGCAGCCCGCGCAGCATGGCGCGGCCGTCTTCATAGACGGTGCACTCATGCCCCCCCGACAACAAAGTTTTTTCTATGATCCGAGCATGTGCGGGATCGTCTTCCAAAATGGCGATGCGCACCGAACCCCCAGCGATCGAATGTCTGCTGGCGCTATTCTACCTTTGCGGACCGCCTTTGCAGGCGGCTCCGCGGGTTCCGTACGGCGCTTCGGGCCGGGGTGGCTTCCGAAGGGGTTCGGCGGCCGGCCGCCTCCCGGAATCAGGGCATGGCGGGGCCGGCGCCCGAGGGCATGGCCGGAGAGGACGGCCGGGGCGTGATCACCTCGCGGCGTTCGCGCAGGATGCCGCCTCCCTTCACGCTGCCCGATTCGGTTCCGCGCTCCAGCCGCGCCAGGCAATCGGCCCTGTCCGCGGCGGGCAAGCCCTCGCAGCGCGCGGTGCGGTTGCTTTCGTAGGCCGAGTCCTGGGCACTGCTCAGATTGCCGCGCCGCCCCTCCTGGCGAGCCGCGCCCGCCTCGCGCAGGCAGGTGGCCCGGTCCTGGCCGGACTGGCCGCTGTTGCAGCGCGCGATCTCTTCCTGATAGGTCGCATCGCCCGAGGCCGCCTGCGCCGACATGCCGGCAAGCGCGCCCAGCGCGGCGATCGTCAATCCGGCGGCATAGCGTTTCATTCCGATGTTCATGCTTGGCTCCCGATGGTGGTTGCTGGCTTGGTCACGCGTTCAGTGTAGTCAGGGCGGCCGGCCGCGAAGTGGCCGTGGGTTGCAGATGTAAACGTTCGGTACAGCGCGTGCGTGGCCGCGTGGGCAGCGCGCAGCCTCCGCGACCGCTTGTTACCAAGGGGCGGGACGCCCGAATTCCAAACCGCCTCCCGTCGTCGCTGCATGGCTCATATTGTTTACAAGAAAATATTTAGTATGCTAATATTTTATATGGACAAATTCGACGAAACTCTCACTCGCCTGACGATGGCGCTGGGGCGCACGGCACGCACCTACAAATCGGCGGCGGACAAACTGGCGGCCGACTTCGGGTTGTCGCAAGCCACGGCCTGGCCCGTGGTCATGATCGGCCGCCTGGGCGACGGCGCCCGGCCCGGCGCCATCGCCGATGCGCTGGGCATCGAGCCTTCGTCGGTCGTCAGAGTGATCGACCGCGTGGTCGAACTGGGCCTGGTCGAGCGCCGCGAAGACGCGACCGACCGGCGCGCCAAGTCCCTCCATCTCACGGCCGCCGGCCGCGAATGCGTCGACCGGATCGAGGCTGCCCTGATTCCTTTCCGGCGCGAATTGTTCGCCGACGTGGATCGGACCGACATCCATACCTGCCTGCGCGTCCTCGAAGGGCTGCAGGGCACGATCGCCAGGCGGGAGGCCGAGCCCGGCTCGCCATGAAGTTTCCCAGTTCTTCCGAGGCGCTCTTTTCGCTGAAAAGCTATGCCGCCGCGATGCTGGCGCTCTACTTGTCGATGCGTATCGGGCTGTCCCGCCCTTTCTGGGCCATGATGACCGCCTACGTGGTCGCCAGCCCGCTTTCCGGCGCCGTGCGGTCCAAGGCCGCCTACCGCATCGCCGGCACGACCCTCGGCTCGGCCATGGCGCTCGCCGCCGTGCCGCTGCTGGTCAACGTGCCCGAATTGCTTTCGCTGGCTTTCGCCCTCTGGGTGGGACTGTGCCTGTTCATTTCGCTGCTGGATCGCACGCCGCGTTCCTACCTGTTCATGCTGGCGGGCTACACCGCCGCGCTGATCGGCTTTTCCACCGTCGCGCAGCCGGAACAGATCTTCGACATTTCCCTCTCGCGGGTAGAGGAAATCCTGCTGGGCATCGTCTGCGCAACGGCGGTCCACAGCCTGATCCTGCCGCAGGGCATCGGCCCTGTCTTGCTGGACCGGATACGGCGCGCGTTCGGCGATGCCGAACGCTGGATGACCGACACGCTGGGCGGCAAGTCCGACGTCGGGCAGCAGGACAGGCGCAAACTCGCCGCGGACATCACCGACCTGAGGTTGATGGCCACGCACTTGCCTTTCGATACCTCGCGCCTGCGCTGGACCTCCAACGCCATGCACGCCGTGCAGGACAGGCTGGCGCTCGTGCTGCCGCTGCTGTCGGCGATCGAAGACAGGCTGGCCGTGCTTGGCGCCAGCGCCGCGGGCGTGCCGCGACGCTGGCAGGAGGCCATGCACGGGATCGCCGACTGGGCGCACGGCACGGATCGCCCGGATCCGGCGCGCTCGGCCGAGCTGCTGCATGAAATCGAGCAGGCCATTCCTGCCGCCACGCCGTCCGCCGGCTGGCGCGACATCCTGGAAATCAGCCTGGGATCGCGCCTGAAGGCGCTGATCGGCATTTATGCGGATTCGCACGCCTTGCGCATGCACATCGAGACCGGCCTGCACGACGCGGACTCCGATTCGATACGCGAGCGCCCCGGCACCTCGCCGCGCGCGCTGCATACCGATCGCGGCTTGGCCCTGCTGTCGGCGTTCGCTGCGGCCGTCGCCATCATGGCCTGCAGCCTGTTCTGGATCTGGACGGCTTGGCCGGCGGGCTACGGCGCGGCATTGATGGCCGCGATCTTCTGCTGTCTGTTCGCCACCCTGGACAACCCGGTGCCGGCGATCCGGATGTTCCTGAAGTTCACGCTCTGGTCCATCCCCTGTTCGGCCGTCTACCTGCTGGTCGTGCTGCCGGCGGTCCACAGTTTCGAAATGCTGGTATTGACAACCGCGCCGCTGTTCCTGCTGCTCGGCATCCTGGTCGCCCGCCCCGCCACCACGGGGCCCGCCATGGCTTTCCTGTTCGGCGTGGCCGGGGCGCTGAGCCTGCACGACACCCAGACAGCCGATCTGGCGAGCTTCGTCAACGGCATGCTCGCCCAGGTGGCGGGCATTGTCGTGGCGGCGGTATGCACGCGCCTGTTCCGCACCATCAGCGCCGAGCACAGCGCGCTGCGCCTGCTGCGCGCGAACTGGAAAGAACTGGCGCAGCTGTGCCGGGCCGAGTCGGTGCGCGCCACGACGGTGACCGAAATCTCCGCACGCATGCTCGACCGGCTGGCGCTGCTCGCGCCGCGCATCGCGGCGGCCCGCGGCACCGCGGCGCTGCAAGGCGTTGATGCGCTGCGGGATCTGCGGGTGGGTTTGAACCTCACGCAGTTGCTGCGCGTGATGCCCGAGCTGGAACGGCAAGGCGTTTCCCCGCGGCCGCTGCTGCGTGCGCTGGCCGGTTTTTTCGACGCCCGCCAGCAGGCCGGGCAGCCCCCGTCTCCGGCCCTGTTGCAGCAAGGCGACGCGCTGCTGCGCACGCTGTGCGCACTGCCGCCCTCCTGCGAGCAGCGCGATGCGCTGGCCGCCCTGGGCGGACTGCGCCGCGACCTCCATCCCGGCGCCGACGACTACCAGCCGGCGCCTGTCCAGGCAGAGAACCCGCATGTTCGGTGAAATCAATATCTTCGGCTTGTACGTCCCGGCGCTGCTGCTCCTGACACTGCTTGCCATTCCCGTGTCCCGGCTGATCGGCGGCCTGCTGGCCCGCACCGGCGTCTATCGCCGGGTCTGGCACCCGCCCCTGTTCGACGCCTGCCTGTTCGTCATCGTCCTGGCCGCGCTGTCGTTCCTGCTTACCTCAGAGTCTTAACGTGAACAAGAAAGTCTCCCTGCCCGCCCTGGGCCGTTTTGCGCTGACCATGCTGGTCCTGGCGATCGCCGCCGCGGCGGGACGGGCGCTGTGGCAGCACTATGAAGTCCGCCCCTGGACGCGCGACGGCCGCGTCAAAGCCTACGTCGTCCAGGTCGCGCCCGACGTAACCGGCCAGGTCACCCAGGTCATGGTGCGCGACAACCAGGCCGTGCAGGCCGGCCAGGTGCTGTTCCAGATCGACAAGGCGCGCTACGAGCTGGCGCTGCGCCAGGCCGAGGCCGCCCTGCTCGCCCAGCGCGCGGCGCTCGCCCAAGCCGGCCGCGAGGTCGAGCGCAACGGCGAACTGGGCTCCCTGGTCTCCAGGGAAGCCAGCGAACAATCGCTGTCGCGCCGCGAGCAATTGCGCGCCGCGCTGGCCCAGGCACAGGTCGGCCTGGACCTGGCCAGGCTCAATCTCGCGCGCAGCACGGTGGTCTCGCCGGTCAACGGCTACGTCACCAATCTCGACCTGCGCGCGGGCGGCTACGTCAGCGCGGGGCACGCGGTCATGGCCGTGGTCGATCGCGATTCGTTCTACGTGGAAGGCTATTTCGAAGAGAACAAGCTGCCGCGCATCCAGGTGGGCGATCCGGTCACCGTCTCGCTGATGGGCGTGGGCACGCCGCTCGAAGGCCACGTCGACAGTTTCTCGGAAGGCATCGCCGACCGCGACCGCAGCACGGCCACCAACCTGCTGCCCAATGTGAACCCCACGTTCAACTGGGTACGACTGGCGCAGCGGATACCGGTGCGCGTGGCGATCGACCGGGTGCCGGCATCGGTCCGGCTGGTTGCCGGCCAGACCGCCACGGTCGAAGTCCACGAACGCGCCGCCACGGCCCACTCGGCAGGATGAGGCCATGAGACTCCTGATTCTGCGCGCTTGCGCGGCCGCCCTGCTGGCGGCGGGCGCGGCCTGCACGACGGTCGGTCCGGACTACGCCGTGCCCGCGCGGGCCGCCGTCAGGCTGGAGGCCGCCAACGGCCCGCTGGCCGGCGTCGAAACCGGTGCCGCCCAGGTCGCGCCTCTGCCGCCGCACTGGTGGCGGCTCTATGACGACGCCACGCTGGACGGGCTCGTCGCCGAGGCTTTCGCCGCCAATGCCGACCTGCGCGTTGCCGCCGCCAATCTGGAACGCGCCGCGGCGGTCGTCGACGAAGCCGCAGGCGCGCGCCGGCCCGCTGCCGCGCTCAACGCCTCGCCGGCCTACGGACGGGCGGCGGGCGCGGCCAAGGGCGTGCCCTACGTGCTGCCGGATACGGGCAGCTACGACACCGGCATCGCCATCTCCTACCAGGTGGACGTCGTGGGCCGGATTTCGCGCGCCATCGAGGCCGCCCAGGCCGATGCCGAGGCGGCCCGCTCCGCCTACGACCTGGCCCGGGTCACGGTCGCCGCCGGCACCGTCCGCGCCTACGCGGACCTGTGTTCGGCCGGCCGGCAATTGGACGTGGCGCAGCGCTCGATCGGCTTGCAGGACGAGTTCGTCCGTCTTACCAGCCAACGCGCCGGCCTGGGGCGCGGCACCGAGCTCGACGTGAGCCGGGCGCGCGGCCAGCTGGAATCGCTGCGCGCCGCGGTCCCGCCGCTGGAGGCCCAGCGCACCACGGCGCTCTACCGCCTGGCCGTCCTGACCGGCAAGGTGCCGGGCACGCTGCCCGCCTCCCTGGCGGACTGCCATGCCCCGCCCACGCTGCGCGACCCCGTGCCGGTCGGCGACGGCGCGGCGCTGTTGCGCCGCCGGCCCGACGTCCGCCAGGCCGAACGCGCGCTGGCCGCGGCGACGGCCCGCATCGGCGTGGCGACGGCCGAACTCTATCCCAGCATCACCCTGGGCGCCTCCGCAGGCTATACCGGCGCCGCTTCGCAATTCGGCCAGGCCAATACTTTCCGCTGGAGCATCGGTCCGCTGATCTCGTGGAGCCTGCCCAATACCGGCGTGGCGCGCAGCCACATCGCCCAGGCCGAAGCCGGCAGCAAGGCGGCGCTGGCACGCTTCGACGCCGCCGTCCTGGGCGCGCTGCGCGAAACGTCCAGCGCATTGACCGTCTACGCCCGCGACCTGGACCGCGCCCAGGCGCTTGCCGCCGCGCGCGACCAGCATCGCACCGCCGCGAGGCAGGCGCGCACCCTGTACCAGGCCGGGCGCACCGACTTCCTGACGGTGCTCGATGCCGAGCGCACGCTGGCCGGCTCGGAAAGCGCGCTGGGCACCGCCCAGGGCCAGTTGGCGGCGGACCAGGCCGCGCTGTTCCTGGCTTTGGGCGGCGGCTGGGAATAGCGCCAGGCCATCAGGCGTGCGGGATGCGACAATGCCCGGCTACCCACCGATTGCGGAACCATGGAACAGATAGAACTCGACGACGGCACCGCCGATCGTTTCCTGCTCGATGCGCGCGGCACCTCGCTGCTGGTTTTTACCAGCGACACCTGCGGCAACTGCCGGCTGGCGCGTTCGCACCTGCCGGACATGAACCTGCCGGCCGAACGGCTTTGCTGGATCGACGCGGGCCGCAACCAGGGGCTGGTCGAACGCTACGAGGTGTTCCACCTGCCGGCGCTGTTCGTGGTGCGCGATGGCGTGTTCTACGGCGCGGTGAACGCCGAACTGGCAGGGTGGGACATCCGCAGGCAGATGGCCCTCGCGCTCGACGGCTATCCCGCCGAACTGCCCTGAACCGCCGCGGCACGGGCACGGCCTGCTCGCGCCGGCAGGCGCTTCAGGCGCACCGCTCGTTCCAGTTGCGCCACAGCGCCGCGCCGCCCTTCAGGCCGGCCTCGTTGGATCCCAGGCGCACGTGCGGCGGCAGCGCCGCATCGACCATCCTGGCATTGCCGCCGCCCAGGTAGATCCAGTCGGGCGTGAGCAAGCCATCGACCAGCGCCAGCGCCTTGCGCAGGCGGCGATTCCAGCGCTTGCGTCCCGCTTTTTCCAGCGCCGCCTCTCCCAGGGCTTCTTCATAGGTGCGGATGCCGTCCATCGGATGATGGGCGAGCTCGAGGTGCGGCATCAGCTCGCCGTTCCTGAACAAGGCCGTGCCCACTCCCGTGCCCAGCGTCATCACGAACTCCAGCCCTTCGCCCCGGACCAGCCCATAGCCCTGCATGTCGGCATCGTTGGCCATGCGCGCGGGGCGGTTCAGCCGCTCGGCCAGCGCCTGCGCGAGCGGAAACCCCAGCCAGGCCTCCGAGCCCAGGTTGGCCGCCGTGAGCACGCGCTGGCACCGGATTACGCCGGGAAAACCGATCGAGATGCGATCGTAGCCTTCGAGGCTGGCCGCCATTCCGGCCACCTCGTCCAGCAGCACGCCGGGCGGGCACGGCTGAGGCGTGGCTACGCGCAGCCGCTGGCCGCGCATCTGTCCGTCGTCGTCGATGATCGCCGCCTTCAGCCCGCTGCCGCCGATGTCCACCGCCAGAATGCCCGGACGCACGGCTAGCCTCCCTGCCCGGCATCGTGCCTGGGGACGGGATCCTGGCGCAGCAGCTCCAGCATCCGCCGGCCCACCCTGCCGTCCGTGGCCAGGCCCGCGCGCTGCTGCTCGCTGGCCACGGCCGCGCGGGTCTTGCCGCCCGGGATGCCGTCCGGCGTGCCGATGTCGTAGCCGCGCGCCAGCAACAGCGCCTGCAGCTCGCGCACCTCGGCGCGCGACAGGCCCGGGTCGTCGGTCGGCCAGGGCGTGGCCAATCCCGGCTCGCCGCGCAGCCGGTCGATCAGCAGGCTGACCGCCAAGGCGTATTTGCGCGAGCTGTTGTAGCTCAGAATGGCGTCGAAATTGCCCGTGGCCAGGAAGACCGGGCCGCGCGCGCCGGTCGGCGCGAACAGGTAGGCCGGCATGCCGGGGGAGCCGGTCCCCGCCAGCGGCGCGCCGCTGCCGGCGCGCTTGACGCCGCGCGCCTCCCAGTCGGCCAGGGTGCGGCGTTCGCTGCCGGCATACTCGTCCAACGGCGGCAGGGAAGCCGCGAGCGCCGCCGGCACTTGCACCTCGACCACCGGCAGCGTGCCCCGGGTCCAGCGCGCGCGCCGCTTGCGCAAATGGCTGGCGGTCGAGGCCAGCGCATCGGGCAGGGATCCGTACAGATCGATGCGGCCGTCGCCGTCGCCGTCGGCGGCCAGTTCGTAGAACGAGGTCGGGATGAACTGCGTCATGCCGAAGGCGCCGCTCCAGGATCCCACGAAGGTGCCGGGATCGACCGCGCCATCGCGCAGCAGGCGGATCGAGGCATAGGCGTTCTTGATCCAGAGCGGCTTGTTCTCCGTGCAGGCGCGCGTCAGCCAGGCATCGAGCACGCGGGTCTTGCCCAATTGCCTGCCGTAGTTGGTCTCGATGCCGAAGATCGCCACCATCACCTCGCCATCGACCTCGTAGCGCGCGGCGATCTCGGCCAGGGCCTGTTGCTGGCCGGCCATCAGCTCGCGCCCGGCGGCGACGCGTTCGTCATCGACCGTCTTGGCGATGTAGTCCCACCAGGTTTCCTTGCCCTCGGGCTGCGCCTGGGCGGAAGCGACCGTGGAAGGCAGCAGCGCGGCGCCCTGGGTATACGTGTCGAACTCCGCCAGCTGCACGCCATTGGCGGGAGCGCCCGGCCTGAGCCTGGCCAGGCAGGCCGCCGTATCGAGCGTGGCTTCGCCGGCATGGGCGGCGCTGGCCGCCATCAGCGCCGCGGCGCCTGCTAAGAGGGAAAGCGGCACGGACTTGCGAAAGACATGCATGGACGTCGAGATCTCCTGTGGGAAGGGTCGTGCGCCGGCGGCTCAGGCCGTGCGCCGCGGCTCGGGCTGCGCGCCGCAGCCTTCGAAAAAACGCCGCATGATCGCATGCGAAACCGGCGTCTCGGCAACGCCGGCGCGGAGCTTGCAGACGTCCAGGCCTTCGCCGGCCAGCCCGGCCTGCATCACGTCGAAATAGGCGCGCATCACCGGCACGGTGAATTCGGGATGGAACTGCACCGACACCGCGTTCTGCCCATAGCGCAGCATCTGGTGCCGGTCTCGGCCATTGCGGGCGAGCACGCTTGCCTGGGCGGGAGGCTCGGCCACCGTCTGTTCGTGGATGAACTGGGCGGCGAACAGGGGCGGCATGCCGCCTAGCAGCGGATCGCGGCGGCCGGTTTCGGTCAGTTCCACTTGCTGCGTGCCGATTTCCCGGCCGTCGTCCAGGTAGTCGATGCGGCCGCCCAGCGCATAGCTCATCAATTGATGGCCATAGCAGATGCCGAATATCGGCAACTCCTGGTCCATGGCCGAACGGACCCAGCCCGCGCAGGCCTCGCTCCATGGCGCATGATCGGTCACGTTGGCGCGCGAGCCGGTGATCAGGGCCGCCGCGTAGGCCGACGGCGACTCGGGCAGCTCGCCCTTGTAGGCCGCCACGCGCGCCAGCCGGGCCGGGCTCAGATTGGCGACTCTGCCGACCATCCGGTCGAAGCCGCCGTATACGGCGCCGACGGCCTGGGGCGGGCCGCCGGTCTGCAGGATAAGAATAGGACGCATGGATCAATTTCCCGCTGGCTGGCTAAATCGTGTAATCAGACACTGCCTCGGATCCAGGAAGCGGGTGGATCCGGCTTTGCCGGTCCACCCTCTTCGCCTCTGGGGGAGGCGCGCATAAGCGCATAGGGGGGGCCCTCAAGGCCCTATCAACCCGCCCAGCACCAGCACCGCGAGCGCCCACCAGATCACCGCGCCCAGCAGCGAGCGGCCGATCAAGGCGCGCACGCCGGCGTAGAGCAGCAGCAGACCCAATAGCAGCAAGCCGAAATTGAACAGCGTGGGACTCATGCCCAGCGCCTGCGCGAGCCCGGCGGAAAACTCGCCTACGGCGTGGCCGAAGCCGCCGAATACGGTTTTCAGCGCCGCGACGATGGTGCGGATGGCGTCGCCCAGCGCGCTGCCCAGCCATTCGAAAGTATTGTCGTGTTCCATGGGCCGAGGTCGGAATTGGCACATGGCCATTATGGGCCATGCCCCGGCGTGCAGATCGTGGCGACATGGCTGGAAACATCGTCACGATGCGGCGTTGCAACTGTTTACAAGCGATCCGGCGCGCGTGCGCGTGGCGATGGCCGGCAGCAGCCATACTGCGGCTATCCGCGCGCATGCCGCTGCCCAGGCGGATGGCTTGCCGCTTCGTCCATCAAACGCGCACAGGAGACATCCATGGTCCGAGCCCTCGTCTATGCAAGCTGCGCCGCCGCCCTGCTGGCCGCCGGCTGCACCGCCATTCCGGTCGCCGAACCGGCGCGGGTCAACGGCGACGCGCTGGTCGCCCGCAACGGCATGACGCTCTACACCTACGACCGCGACCCTGTGGGCCAGAGCGCCTGCACCGGCGCCTGCGCGCAGAACTGGCCGCCGCTGCTGGCGCCGTCCGACGCCCAGCGCAGCGGCAACTGGATGGTGATCAACCGTCCCGACGGCAGGAAGCAATGGGCCTATCGCGGCAAGCCCGTGTATTTCTGGTCCAAGGACAATGCGCCGGGCGACCGCACCGGGGAAGGCTTCAACGGCGTCTGGCGCCTGGCCCGTCCCTGACGCAGTTCTGACCGGCCGCGGCGCGCTGGAGCGCCGCGGCAAAACGGCGGCATGCGCGTGGCCGTGGCTCTCTTGCGGCTGCCGGCCGGCCAATTAAGGTATATCCTATATACATCTTAGACCTCCACCGCTCCCCGCCATGCAAGCCTCCGATCTCTGCACGGAAGACGAAGTCGCGCGCCTCGTTTCGGCTTTCTATGCCAAGGTGCGGCGCGACGAAAGGCTGGGCCCGATCTTCAACTCGCACATCGACGATTGGGACGCCCACCTGGCCAAGCTGACCGACTTCTGGTCGTCGATGCTGCGCGGCACGCGCCGCTACGCCGGCACGCCGATGTCCGTCCACGTCGCCCTGCCCGAACTGAAAGAAACCCTGTTCGCGCGATGGCTCGAATTGTTCGACCAGACTCTTGCCGAGCAGCCCAACGCCCGGATGGCCGAGCGCGCCCGCACGTTCTCGCGGCGCATCGCCCAGAGCCTGTGGATGGGCTACCAGATGCACCGCGACCCCGACCGCCTCGCCCGCGAACTGCCGTGCGCCTGACCATCCATAGCGACTATGCGCTGCGCCTGCTCATGTACGTGGGCGGCCGCCCGGACCGGCTGTGCACCATCGCCGAAATCGCGGCCGCGCACGGCATTTCCGAGGCGCACCTGATGAAGGTCACCCATCGGCTCGGGCAACTGGGCTACCTCGAAACGCTGCGCGGCAAGGGCGGCGGCATGCGCCTGGCCAAGCCTCCGGAGGCGGTCCGGCTGGGCGCCCTGGTGGGCCGGCTGGAACCGGATTTCCACCTGGTCGAATGCCATGCGCCGGGCGGCCGATGCACGCTGGCCGGCCATTGCCGCCTGACCGGCATCCTGGGCGATGCCCTGAAGCTCTTCCTGGGCCACCTGGACCGCTACACGCTGGCGGACCTGCTGGCCCCGGGCGCTGACTTGCGCGCCTTCATTCCCGTTTCCCTCGAGGTTTCCCCATGACCCTGCAAGCACTCCTGGGCATCGAGCACGCCGTCGTCCAGGCCCCCATGGCCGGCTCGCAGGCCAGCGCGCTCGCCATCGCCGTCTCCAACGCCGGCGGCCTGGGTTCGCTGCCGTGCGCGACGCTCGGCCCGGACGCCCTGCGCACGGAGTTGCAGGCGCTCGCGGCCGGAACGGGCAAACCCTATAACGTGAACTTCTTCTGCCACACGGAGCCCGCGCCGGATCCCGCGCGCGAACAGGCCTGGCGGCAGGCGCTGGCTCCGTATTTCGCGGAATGCGGCATCGACCCGGCCGGCATTGCCGCCGGCCCGGGCCGCGCGCCCTTCAGCGCAGCGATCGCCGACATCGTCGAACCCTTCCGGCCGCCTGTCGTCAGCTTTCATTTCGGCCTGCCCGCTCCCGACCTGCTGGCCCGCGTCAAGGCCTGGGGCGCCACGGTCATGTCTTCCGCCACCACCGTCGAGGAAGCCCGCTGGCTCGAGGCCCATGGCGCCGACGTGATCATTGCCCAGGGCCTGGAGGCCGGCGGCCATCGAGGCATGTTCCTGTCCGGCGACCTGGATGGGCAGTCGGGCACGTTCGCCCTCCTGCCCCAGGTCGTGGCGGCGGTGCGCGTTCCCGTCATCGCCGCCGGCGGCATTGCCGACGCCCGCACCGTGGCGGCCGCCCGCGCACTGGGCTCCGCAGGCGTGCAGGCCGGCACGGCCTTCCTGCTGACGCCCGAAGCCACCACCGGCGCGGTCCACCGCGCCGCCCTCAGAAGTCCCGAAACGGCGCATACCGCGGTGACCAACCTGTTCTCCGGCAGGCCGGCGCGAGGCATCGTCAACCGCATCATGCGCGAACTGGGGCCGATATCGCCCGCCGCGCCCGCCTTTCCGCTGGCAACCGCCGCCATTGCGCCGCTGCGGGCCCGGGCCGAGGCCCGCGGCTCGGGAGACTTCACCTCTCTGTGGTGCGGCCAGAATGCCGCGGGCTGCCGCGAGCGCCCCGCCGCCGAAATCGTGGACGAACTGGCCCGGGCCTGGGCAGCAAGCGGCATCTGACACGAACCGGAACTGGCCGGCCCTTCGCCCATCTCTACGCGCCGTCCGCGATGCCTTTGCGACTGGTAAGCTTGCCGGTTTGCCGCGGTACGTACCCCCTCCAGCAACCATGTCCAAAGATAATTATTTCTCAGAAGAGCGCATCAGCGCGGAATGGCAGGAGCTCATGGGGCGCCTCACACCCGAGTCGCCGGCCCTGCTTTCCTCCCTCGTCCACAAACTGGCGCGGGTGCTGGCCGACGATTTCTACTCCCACATGCTGGCCGATCCCCATGCGTCGATTTTCCTGTCGAGCGAACAGGTCCACGAGCGGCTGCATGGCTCGCTGCAAAAGTGGGCCATCCAGGTGCTGGGTTCCCACTCGCCCGATGCCATCGACGGACTGATCGCCGCGCAATTGCAGGTGGGCACCATCCATGCGCGCATCGGCATTCCCTCCAATCTCGTCGCGCGCGGGGCGCGGCGGCTGAAGCTGCGGCTGCTCGAACGCCTGGCGGCCGCCCAGACCGACGAGGCCACGCGCCGGATCTGCATGATCTATGTGTCGCAGGTGCTGGATATATGCATGGAGGCGATGACGGCGTCCTATGCCCGCTCGCGCGAGCGCTCGGCCAAAAGCGACGAGGCCTACCGCCTGTTCTCGCTGACGCAGAACCTCAATACCGAACGCGAGCGCCAGCGCGCCAGCCTGCTCGATTGGGAAAACACACTGGTCTACCAGATCGCCATCGGCGCGCCGATGGCCGATACCGGCAACCTGTCGTCGTCGACCTTCGGTCTCTGGTTCACCCACAAAGGCGTGCCCAGCTTCGGCGAGAACTCCGAAATCGAGGCCATCTCCACGCTGATTGCCGACGTCGACGCCACGCTGGCCGTTGCGCGCCAGCAGGCCGATACGCCGGCGCTGCGGGCGTCGGTACTGCGCAGCGTGCGCACCGGGATCTCGTCGATCAAGCAGTTGCTGGGCTCGCTGTTCGCGCAGATGTCCGAACTGGAGTCGGGGCGCGATGCGCTGACGCAACTGATGAACCGGCGCTTCCTGCCCACGGTGCTGCGGCGCGAAGTCTCCCTGGCGATGCGCTCGGAAGGCGCTTTCGCGCTGATAATGGTGGACGTCGACCACTTCAAGGCCATCAACGACAACCACGGCCATGCCGCAGGCGACGTGGCGCTGCAGCGCGTCGCCGCCGCCTTGCTCAACGGCTTGCGCAGCAGCGACTATGCCTTCCGCTATGGCGGCGAAGAGTTCCTGCTGGTCCTGGTCGAAACGCTCGCGCCGGAAGCCTATGCCGTGGCGGAACGGCTGCGGCGGCAGATCGAGCAAGAGCCCACCGTCCTGGCCGACGGCACCGTGCTGAACGTCACGATCAGCGCCGGGGTGGCCATGCATACCGGCCATCCCGACTACGAACGCACGCTGGCCGCGGCGGACGCGGCGCTCTACATGGCCAAGAAGCTGGGCCGCAACCGCACGGAACTGGCCGAAGCCGCGGACGGCCGGATCGCCGGCCGCTAGCCGATGGCGCCGGACGGCATTACTCCGGCAGGATCTCGAGCACGGTTTCCATCGGGCGGCACAGGCGGGTGCCGCCCGGCGCCACGACGATGGGCCGGTTGATCAGAATGGGGTGCTCCATCATGAAATCGAGCAATTGTTCGTCGGTCCACTTGGGGTCGCCCAAACCCAGTTCCTCGTAAGGCGAGCCCTTGGTGCGCATGGCCTCGCGCACCGGCAGCCCCATCGCCGCGATCAGCCCCTTGAGCGTCTCGCGGCTGGGCGGCGTTTTCAGGTATTCGATCACGGTAGGTTCCAGGCCGCGCTCCTGCAGCAGGGCCAGGACCTTGCGCGACGTGCCGCAGGCCGGATTGTGGTAGATGGTGATGTCGCTCATGGGGAATGCTCCTCGCATACGTGCCGTATGCCGGCATCATAGCCTTGCGCGGCGGCCCGCGCCCCGCCGTCGATTTTGTGCACCGCAACCGGATACTGCTAAGCTAAGGTGCCTCTTGCCAGCTGCCATCGCTCCGAATCAGCTGCGCCTTTTCCCTGTTGATTCCATGGTTTCTTCCGCATTGCAGCATACTTCCGTTCCGACGCCGTCCGGCGGCACGCCGCCGCGCCCCTCTTTCGGCCGCGCCCTGGCCGCCCTGGGCCTGGGCGGATTCAGCATAGGCACGGGTGAATTCGTGATCATGGGCCTGCTGCCCGACGCGGCTCAGGACCTGGGCATCTCCATCCCGGCCGCCGGGCACCTGATCAGCGCCTATGCGCTGGGCGTGGTCGTGGGCGCGCCGGTACTGGCCGTGCTGGGCGCGAAGCTGCCGCGCCGCACCCTGCTGGTAGCGCTGATGGCGTTCTTCGCGCTCGGCAACTTCGCCAGCGCGGCCGCGCCCGCCTATCTTTCCATGATCTTCATGCGTCTGATGACCGGCCTGCCCCATGGCACTTATTTCGGCGTCGCCGCGCTGGTGGCCGCGCAATTGGCGCCCGACGGCCAGCGCGCCCGCGCCGTGGGCTACGTCATGCTGGGGCTGACCGGCGCCACCCTGTTCGGCGTGCCGCTCGCCACGGGGCTCGGGCAGTGGCTGGGCTGGCGTTCGGCATTCGCCCTGGTGGGTGCCATCGGCGTGCTGGCCGCCCTGCTCGTCTGGCGCTGGATTCCTCCGCTCGCGGCCGGCGCGGGCGCCAGCCCCTGGCGCGAACTCGGCGCGCTGCGCCGCAAGCAGGTCTGGCTGACGCTGGGCATAGGCGCCATCGGCTTCGGCGGCATGTTCGCGGTGTTCAGCTACGTCAAGCCCACATTGATGGAACTGGCCGGGCTGCCGGTGCAGGGCGTGCCGTTCGTCCTGGCCATGTTCGGCGTCGGCATGGTCGGCGGCAACCTGCTGGGGTCGCGGCTGGCGGACAAATCCCTGATGGCCACCATCTTCGGCCTGCTGGTCTGGTCGGGGCTGGTCCTGGGAGCCTTCTGCCTGACGGCGTCCAACCTGTGGCTGGGCTCGGTCAACGTATTGCTCATCGGCACCATCGTCGCCATCGGCCCCGCCCTGCAGATACGCCTGATGGACGTCGCCGGCGACGCGCAGACGCTCGCGGCGGCGCTCAATCATTCGGCGTTCAACCTGGCCAACGCGCTGGGCGCCTGGCTCGGCGGGCTGACCATCTCCGCCGGCCTGGGCTGGGCCTCGACCGGCTGGGTCGGGCTGCTGCTGGCGCTGGGCGGCCTGGCGATCTTCGGCGTGTCGTATGCGCAGATGCGGCACCGGGACGAAGCTCCCGCGCCAACTCATCCGCCCGCTTCGTCATAATGGAGGGCCGGTGTTTTTCCGCGCAGCCCTTTCCTTTCTACGCATGAGCCGTACCGAAACCTCTTTCCTACGCACCCTGTCGAGCCTGCGCTGGCTCGCCATCGGCGGCCAGGCCGCCACCATCTTCATCGCCGGCGGGCTGCTGAACGTGGACCTGCACGCATCCATGCTGTGGGCCGGCGTGGGCACGCTGATCCTGTTCAATCTGTATGCGGGCTGGCACCTGCGCGCCGGCGGCGAGCCCTCGCACGCCACCGCCGTCGGCCACATGCTGGTGGACATCGTCGTGCTGGCCTGGATGATCGCCTGGAGCGGCGGCATCGGCAATCCGTTCGGCCTGCTGTTCCTGGTGCTGATCGCGCTGGCCGCCATGGCCCTGCCGCGCCATTGGGCCTACGCCACCGCGGCCGCGGGCGTGACCGGCTACGGCGCGGCGGCGATCTTCGGCCAGCCGCTGAAAGCGCCTGGCGACGCCTACCAATTGCTGCTGCTGGGCATCGTCTCCAGCTTTCTGATCACGGTCGTGGTGATTCTGATCTTTTCCACCCGCCTGGCTGCCGACCTGCGCCACCGCGAACGGGAACTGGCCGACCTGAGCGAGCGCTTCGCCCGCAACGAAGGCATCGTCGCGCTGGCCACGCACGCGGCCTCGATGGCCCACGAACTGAATACTCCGCTGGCGACCATGACGCTGCTGGCCGACGAGATCGCCGAGCAGGCCGATACCGACGACCTCAAGGCCGATACCCAGGTGCTCACCGAATTGCTGGCGCTGTGCCGGGAACGCGTGCGCAATCTGGCGGTCCCAAGCGAAGTGGAACTGGAACGCGTGGTCGAACAGTGGACCCTGGTCCGCCCCACCGTGGAGCTGCACCGCACCGGAATCCTGCCCAAGGGATTGCGGGTCGAACCCTCGGTCGCCCACCTGCTGCAGGCGCTGCTCAACAATGCCGCCGACGCCGGCGAGCAGGCGGGCGCTCCGTACGTGGACTTGCACCTGGAGTGCAAGAACGGCATGGTCAGCGGCATGGTGCGCGACTACGGGCATGGCTTCAATCCCGACCAGCCGCTGCTGCCCGCCACGCTGTTCCGCAGCGCCAAGCCCGGTGGACTGGGCGTGGGATTGGCGCTGTCGCATGCCACGGTCGAACGCCTGAGGGGAGAAATGACCATGACTCCCGCGTCCGGCGGCGGCGTGCGCATCCAATTCCACCTGCCCGTGGAAACTACCGTGACCTCTACTGCCCGATGACAACCCTGGATACCGGCCTCCTGGTCGACGACGACGAACTCTACCTGCGCACGCTGCAGCGCAGCCTGGCCCGGCGCGGGCTGGAAACCCGCACCGCCACCACGATCGCCGAGGCGCTGCGGATCGCCGACGACATGCGCCCTTCTTTCGCGCTGCTCGATCTCAAGCTCGGCAGCGACGACTCCGGCCTGACCCTGATCAAGCCGCTGCGGGCGCTGCGCGCCGACATGCGCATCCTGCTGGTGACAGGCTACGCCAGCGTGGCCACGGCCGTCGACGCCATCAAGCGCGGCGCCGACGACTACCTGCCCAAACCCGCCACGGCCGACATGATCATGCGCGCGCTGGGGCTGGAAAAGGCCGAGGCGGTCACGATCGAATCGACCATGATTCCGCTGCATCGGCTGGAGTGGGAACACATCCAGCAGGCCTTGCACGAAACCGGCGGCAATGTCTCGGCAGCCGCCCGCCTGCTCAACATGCACCGCCGTTCGCTGCAGCGCAAACTGGCCAAGCGCCCGGGACCCGAGCGCGGGCCCGAGCCCGATTAAGCAGAGCCTCATCGCTGCCGCGCCTTCTTGAGGGAAAGCCGGGAAATGCCGATATCGCCGCCATTTCCCGTGAAATACCGCCAACACGGTGCGACATAGTGTCGCAGGCCTCATCCCTCCCTCAGCCCGGCTCCCGCTGGCGATACCTATAGAAAACCCTGACGCATCAGGGCTTTCCCTGATTCTCTCTCCTGCCGGCAGCCACGCCATGCGCGACTATTTGTCGCACTGCGACACGAGACGTCTTCTTTAGGATGCGGGACTGGCGGACTTCGCCATCCCTTCTTCAACCCAAGGCTGGACGTGAGTAAATCCTTCTTTGCGAACGCAAGGCGCGCGCTGGGCGCCGGCGTGGTCCTGTTGCTGCTGGCTGGCTGCAACATGGACGTTCTGAATCCCAAGGGCGACATCGGCGCCCAAGAAAAAACCCTGCTCCTGACCGCGCTCGGATTGATGCTGCTGATCGTCATCCCGGTCATCATCCTGACCATCGTGTTCGCCTGGAAGTACCGCTCCTCCAACACCAAGGCTGTCTACGACCCGAAGTGGTCGCACTCCACCGCGGTCGAAGTCGTGGTGTGGACGATTCCCTGCATCATCGTCGCCATTCTGGCCGTCATGACCTGGAAGAGCTCGCACGCGCTGGATCCGTACAAGCCCCTGGAGGCCGAGGCCAAGCCTATCGAGATCGACGTGGTTTCGCTCGACTGGAAGTGGCTGTTCATCTATCCCGAATACAAGATCGCGACGGTCAACGAGATCACCTTCCCGGTCGACGTGCCGGTGAATTTCCGCATCACGTCCGCCTCGGTCATGAACTCCTTCTTCATCCCGCAGCTGGGCAGCCAGATCTACTCGATGGCGGGCATGACCACCAAGCTCCACCTCATCGCGCGCGAGCCGGGCACCTATGCGGGCGTATCCGCCAACTACAGCGGCTCGGGCTTCTCCGGCATGCGCTTCAAAGCCATCGCCTCCAGCCGGGAAGAGTTCGAGCAGTGGGTCGCCAAGGTCCAGTCCTCGCCGCAGGAAATGACCCCGACGGCCTACCAGGCCCTGGTCTCGCCGAGCGAGCACGAGCCGGTGGCCTACTACTCGGGCGCAGCGCCCAACATGTTTGACGGCATCATCAACCAGTACATGGCCTCCGCAGGCATGGATACCGGTATGTGCACGCCTGCCAATCTATCCAAGATCGCCTTGTCGGAGTAAACATCGATGTTCGGAAAACTGACCCTGGAGGCCATTCCGTACCATGAACCCATCGTCATGGTCACGCTGGCCGCGGTCATCATTTTGGGCGCCGCCTTGCTGGGCGCCGTCACGTATTACGGCAAGTGGACCTACCTGTGGAAAGAATGGCTGACCACCGTCGACCACAAGCGCATCGGCATCATGTACATCATCGTGGCGCTGATCATGCTGCTGCGCGGCTTCGCCGACGCCATCATGATGCGCACGCAGCTGGCCGTCGCCGCCGGTGACTCGGCCGGCTACCTGCCGCCCCACCACTACGACCAGATTTTCACCGCCCACGGCGTGATCATGATCTTCTTCATGGCCATGCCGTTCATCACGGGCCTGATGAACATCGTCGTGCCGCTGCAGATCGGTGCGCGCGACGTGGCGTATCCGTTCCTGAACTCGCTGAGCTTCTGGCTGTTCGGCGGCGCCGTCGTGCTGATCATGATGTCGCTGTTCGTCGGCGAATTCGCCGCCACCGGCTGGCTCGCCTATCCGCCGCTGTCGGGCCTGGACTACAGCCCCGGCGTCGGCGTGGACTACTACATCTGGGCCCTGCAGCTATCGGGACTGGGCACCACGCTCAGCGGCATCAACTTCATCGTCACCATCCTGCGCATGCGCGCCCCGGGCATGACGATGATGAAGATGCCGGTGTTCACGTGGACCGCGCTGGTCACCAACATCCTGATCGTCGCCGCCTTCCCGGTGCTGACCGCCACGCTGGCGCTGCTGACGGCCGACCGCTACCTGGGCATGCACTTCTTCACGAACGACCTCGGCGGCAACGTGATGATGTACGTGAACCTGATCTGGATCTGGGGCCACCCCGAGGTCTACATCCTGGTCCTGCCCTGCTTCGGCGCATTCTCGGAGATCGTCTCCACATTTTCGCGCAAGCCGCTGTTCGGCTACAAGTCCATGGTCTATGCCACGGCGGCGATCGGCGTGCTGTCGTTCCTGGTATGGCTGCACCACTTCTTCACCATGGGCTCGGGCGCCAACGTCAACGCCTTCTTCGGCATCGCCACCATGATCATCTCGGTGCCCACCGGCGCCAAGGTCTTCAACTGGCTGTTCACCATGTACCGCGGCCGGGTCGAACTGAGCGCCTCGATGTGGTGGACGCTGGCCTTCATGATCACTTTCGTGATCGGCGGCATGACCGGCGTGCTGATCGCCATCCCCGCGGTCTCGTTCGTGCTGCACAACAGCCTGTTCCTGATCGCCCACTTCCACAACACCATCATCGGCGGCGTGCTGTTCGGCTGCATCGCGGCGATGACCTACTGGTTCCCCAAGGCCTTCGGCTTCAAGCTCAACGAGCGCCTGGGCAAGCTGTCGTGCGCGTTCTGGTTCGTCGGCTTCTTCCTGGCCTTCGTGCCGCTGTACATCCTCGGCTTCATGGGCATGACGCGGCGCCTGAACCACTACGACAACCCGGCCTGGCAGCCTTACCTGATCGTCGCCTGGGTCGGCGCCGTCGTGATCGCGATCGGCATCGCGCTCCTGCTGCTGCAGATCGCCGTGAGCATCCGCGACCGCAAGAAGAATCCGGACTTCGACGGCGACCCCTGGGGTGGCCGCACTCTGGAATGGTCCATTTCCTCTCCCCCGCCGTTCTACAACTTTGCAAAGGTGCCCCAAGTGACCCACCTCGACCAGTTCTGGCATGACAAGGAAACCGGCGTCGCCTACCAGCGACCCGCCCGCTACGAAGACATCCACATGCCGCGCAACACCGGCGCCGGGGTCTACATCGGCATCGCGGGCACCATCCTGAGCTTCGCGCTGGTCTGGCACATCTGGTGGCTGGCCGGCGCCGGCCTGGTCGGCATGATCGCCGGCTTCATCGCCCGCGCCTACGACCGCGACGTGGACTACTACGTGAAAGCCGACGAAGTCACGCGCATCGAGAACGCGCACCACGAGACCGCCACTGCTGCTGCCGCCGCCAAATTGGCGGCGTAGAGGTCCCCCCCCTACGCGCTTCGCGCGCCCCCCAGGGGGCGAAACTGGCGGACCGGCGGAGCCGGATCCGCGGTTTCCAGGGTCGTGGAGCATTGTTTCGGTGCGGAGCGCCGATTTTTTGAAGATTGATATGAGTCAAGCAGTAGCTCTTCCGAAGATTCACCCTCGCGGCGGCGACGTGCATGGGCACGGCCACCACGAGCATCACGACGACGGATCCAAGACCGTTCTGGGGTTCTGGATCTACCTGATGAGCGATTTGCTCATTTTCTCGGTGCTGTTCGCCACGTTCGCCGTGCTGTCCGGCGCGACGGCGGGCGGTCCGCGTGGCAGCGAGCTGTTCGACCTGTCGTTCGTACTGACCGAAACCATGCTGCTGCTGGTCAGCAGCGTGACCTTCGGCATGGCGATGCAGGGCCTGCACGCGGGCCGGCGCGGCAGGGTGCTGGCCTGGATGGCGGTCACCTTCCTGTTCGGCGCCGGCTTCATCGCGATGGAGATCTACGAGTTCCACCACCTGATCTCCGAAGGCGCCGGCCCGGGCCGCAGCGCCTACCTGTCGGCCTTCTTCACGCTGGTGGGCACGCACGGCCTGCACGTGACCTCGGGCCTGATCTGGATGCTGGTGATGATGCACATGGTCAGCCGCTACGGCCTGGATCCCATCGTTCGCCGCCGCATGGCCTGCCTGAGCCTGTTCTGGCACTTTCTGGACCTGGTCTGGATCTGCGTGTTCACCTTCGTCTACCTGTTCGGAGCCCTGTAATGGCGCAACACTCTTCCACGGCCGATAGCCACGACAGCCACTCCGCCAGCCACGGTTCGGTCAAGTCCTACATCATCGGCTTCGCGCTGTGCATCGTGCTGACGCTGATGTCCTTCGGCGTCGTCATGGGCGACGTCCTGACCGGCTTTGCCGCGGCCTCGGCGCTGATCGCGCTGTGCGTGCTGCAATTGGTCGTGCAACTGGTGTTCTTCCTGCACATGGGCACCTCGCCCGAGCAGCGCGAGAACCTGTCGTCCTTCCTGTTCACGCTCCTGATCATCGCGATCATCGTCGGCGGCTCCGCATGGGTGCTGCACAACATGAACGCGAACATGATGGTCATGTAAGCGCGTCCGGCAAGCCCTGCAGGAAAGGAAACGGCCGCGCATGCGGCCGTTTCCACGTCGGCCCAGCCATTGCCGCACGGCGCGCCTGACCGCACAATGCGGCTTTCGTCTTCGCTGCGGCCCCAATTTCCCCATGTCCTCCCCCCGCTCTTGCCTGCGCGTCGGCAGGCTGTTCTCCTGCCTGATGGCAGCCGGCGTGCTGGGCGCGCCCTTCCCGCTCCGTGCCTCGCCCTACGACACCGAGGAATACCGGCGCCAGCCGGGGCTTGCGCTGGTCAATGCGGCCGATGCCTACGACCGCGGGTTCACCGGGCGCGGCGTAGTGGTGGGCGTTTTCGATTCGGGGCTCAACGGCAGCCATTCCGAATTCCAGGGACAGTTCCTGGGCGGCTACGACTTCCTGGCGAAAAAACCCTACACCCCCGGCAGCGGCACCGACCCCGGCCTCCATGGCTCGCACGTGGGCGGCCTGATCGCCGCCCGGCGCGATGGGGTGGGCATGCACGGCATCGCCTTCGATGCGAAGCTGATGGTGGCGGGCCTGAATCCCTATGCGGAATCCACCGACAGGATGTTCGCTCAGGGCCTGGATTACATGGCGGAGCAGCGGGTGACCATCATGAACGCCAGCCTGGGATTGAACCGCTGCGACGGCAGCATCGGCACGCCGCCGTGCCATGTGGGGGACTACACGCCTGAAGGCTACCAGGCCGAGAATCCCTTGACGGTGGCGGCGATGCGGCGGCTCGCCGAGGCCGATGTGCTGGTGGTCGTGGCCGCGGGCAACAGCACGCAGCCGCATCCGGAAGTGCTGGCCGGCGCGCCCGCGCTGTTTCCCGAGCTGCAGTCGAACTGGCTCGCGGTCACGTCGGTCGGCGTGGAGGGCGAGGCGGTGGGCTACGCCAACCATTGCGGGATGGCGAAAGACTGGTGCCTGACGGCGCCGGGCGGCACCACCGCGCGCAAGGTGCTGTCGGTCGCCGGCACGGGCACGGGCTATCTCGAGATGGACGGCACGTCGATGGCCGCGCCGCTGGTAGCGGGAGCCGCGGCGCTGGTGAAGCAGGCGTTTCCTTATTTCACCGCGTACCACTTGCAGCAGACGCTGCTGACCACGGCGCGCGATATCGGCGACCCGGGCGTGGACGAGCGCTATGGCTGGGGGCTGCTCGATGCCGGCCGCGCGGTGCTGGGTCCGGCGCAGTTTCTTGCCGACTTCGCGGTTGATACGCAGGGGTGGGATTCGGTGTTCGGCAACGATATTTCCGGCGCCGGCGGGCTCGTCAAAGCCGGCGCCGGCACGCTGGTGCTGGCCGGTAACAATACTTATACGGGCACGACCCGGGTATCGGGCGGCGTGCTGCGCGTGGACGGCTCGCTCGCCGGGTCGGTGGCCGTGGAGAGCGGCGGCACGCTGCTGGCCAAGGGCTCGATCGGCGGGCTGGATACGGGCGGCGTGGTGCTCGGGGCGGCCACCGTGGCCGGCGATTACCGGTCGCGGCCAGGCGCGCTGCACGTGCTGGATGCCGGCAGCGGCGAACGCATAACGGTGGCGGGCGCGGCCACGCTGGAGGGCGGCGAGATCATGCCGCTGCTGGCCGGTCCGCTGCGCCTGGGCACGCGCTACCCGATACTGCTGGCCGCCGGCGGCATCGAGGGCGGATACGACGGCGTGCGCGCCGACCTCGCCACCGCAGACCGGCCCTTTCTCGCCGCCGTGCTGGAAGAAACCTCGCCCACGCAGATCGACCTGGCGGTACGGCGCAGCGACCTGCCGTTCGAGCCTTTCCTTACGACGGCCAACCAGCGCGCGGCAGGCAATGCGCTGGATCGCCATTCGGCGGCGCCGTCCGCGGGGCTGGCCTCGCTGTACGACGATCTGCTGAATACGGCGCCGGCGGATCTCGCGTCGCGGATGGACCCGCTCTCCGGCGAATTGCACGCCGCAGTGGGGCCGGCGCTGTGGACGCCGTCGCGGCTGCTTGCCGACGCGGTGCGCGACCGCGCCTCCCTCGCGGCGCCGGAATCGCCGCTGTGGGCCCGGATCGTGGCCCAGGGCGGAAGGCAGTCGGCTCGCGACGGCCACCTCGGCGCCGATACCCGCCACGCCGGCATCCAACTGGGCGGCGACCGTCCGGTATCGCCGCACTGGAGACTGGGCGCCGCGGCCGGCGCCATGCAGGGGCGGCTCGATCTCGACGGCCACGGCGGCCGGGCCGACCTGGACAGCTATGCCCTGCTGGGATACGGACGGGGCGCGTGGGCCCAGCCGGAAGGGCGCGAAGTGGGCGTGTCGCTGGGGCTGGGCTATGCGCGGCACCGGATCGAAACCCGGCGCTCTCTCGACGTCGGCGGCGCGCAGGAGCTGGCCGCCGATTATCCCGCCGACGCGGTGCATGCGTTCGCCGAGGCCCGGTACCGCATGCCGCTGCGGGCGCAGTTGGCGGTCGAACCCTATGCCGGCGCGGCCTGGCAGTGGCAGCGCCTGCACGGTTTCCGCGAAACCGGCGGGCCCGCCGCGCTTGCGGCGCAGGCGCAGAGCGCCAGCTACGCCGTGCTGTCGCTGGGCGCGCGCCTGCGCGGAGAGCCGGCGGATTCCAGCGTGCGCGGCCGGTGGAGCGTCGGCGCCGGCTGGCAATATGCGCCGCGCGCCGAGGCGACCCGCGCGCTGGCCTTCGCCGGGGCCGAAACGGTGGCGTTCACGACGTCGGCCGCGCCGCTGGCGCGGCACGCACTGGTGCTGGAAGCCGGGGCGTCGCTGGCGCTGGGTCCGCGCACCCGGCTCGCGCTCGATTACCGCGGCGCCTTCGGCAGCGGCGGCCGGGATCACCGGGTCGCGCTCGCGTTGAAGGCGAGCTTCTGAGGGTAACGTGAAGAACCGACGGCCGCCTGGGCGGCTGTCGCCCAGGCGCGTAGCCCCGCTATTCTCCCTTGATGCCGAACTCCGCCACCACGCGCGCATAGCGGTCGTATTCCTCCCTGACCGCCTGCACGGCTTCCTGCACGCTGCTGCCCGAGGTATCCACCCCGGCGCCGCGCATTTTCTCCTTCACGTCCGGCGCGCGCATGACCTGGTTGATTTCGCGGTTCAGGCGTTCTACCGCGGCCGCAGGCGTGCCCGCGGCCACGAATACCGGGAAGAACACGTTCATCTCGACGCCGCGGATGCCGCTTTCGGTCAGCGTGGGCACATTGGGCAGCAGCGGCGTGCGCTGCTTTTCCGCGACGGCCAGCGCAACCAGCTGCCCGCCCTCGATGTACTGCCCCACTCCGCCCAGCGCGCCGAAGGCCAGCTTGATCTGGCCGCTGATGGTATCGACCACCGCCGGCATGACGCCCTTGTAGGGCACGTGCGTCATCTCCGTATCGGTCGCCTTCATGAAGAGCTGGCCGGCGATGTGCTGGGGCGAGCCATTGCCCGACGACGCATAGGGCAGCCCCGGATGCTTCTTCAGGTAGGCCACCAGGTCGGCCGGCGTCTTGACGCCCAGTTGCGGATTGGCCAGGATCACCAGCGGCGAGGAGGCGGTCCGCGCCACGGGCGAGAGATCCTTGACGACGTCCACGCCGCCGCCCGCGCCCTTGGGCAGGACATGCGGCGCGCCCAACAGCGTGCTGGCGCTCAGCAGCAAGGTATGCCCGTCGGCCTCGGAGCGCGCCACCGCCCCGGCGCCGATCAGGCCGCTGGCGCCGGGACGGTTGGTGACCACAACCGGCTGGCCGAGCGTGGCGGGCAGGCGTTCGGCCAGAATGCGGGCCAGCATGTCGGTGCTGGAGCCCGGCGGCACCGGCACGACGATGGTCAGGGCCTTGCTCGGCGCCCACTCCTGCGCGGCGGCGGGGGCGGCCCACGCCAGCGCGCCGAATGCCATGAACAGGTTGGCGGTCAGTTGTCTCATTGCTTTATCCTTGTCAGCCGGCTTTCGCCGGTGTTGCCGGTTCCGCAGAACCGGTGCGGCATCAATACGTGATGTTGATGTTCTTGCCCTGCGTATACGACAGCAGTTCCTCGATGGATTCGTCGCGGCCTATGCCGGATTGCTTGTAGCCGCCGTAGCTCGTGCCCAGGAAATGCGGCCCGGCGTTGTTGACCCAGATGAAACCCGCCTGGATGCGGCTGGCGGCGCGGTGCGCGCGGGCGAGGTCGCGGGTATAGACGGCGCCGGTCAGGCCGTATTCGACGGCGTTGACCTGCTCGAACATGCTGGTTTCGTCAGACCACTTGATCACCGACAGCACCGGGCCGAAGATCTCTTCCTGTGCGATGCGCATGTCGGCGCGCACGCCGGTGAACACGGTCGGCTCGACGAAGAAGCCGTTGCGCAGGGCGGGATCGTCCGGGCGCCTGCCGCCGCAGGCGAGCGTGGCGCCCTCGCCCAGGCCGATGTCGATGTACTTCATGATCTTGTCGTACTGCGCGCGCGACACGATGGCTCCCATGGTCGTAGCCGGATCGGTCGGCAGCCCGGGCCGGTAGTGCCGGATCTTGTCGAGCACGCGTTCGACGATCTGGTCGTGCACCGATTCATGGACGAACAGGCGCGACGTCGAACCGCAGGATTGGCCGCTCCAGGTGAAGTTCATGCCGTGGACCGCGCCATGCCCGGCACGTTCGAGATCGGCGTCGGGGTAGACGATGCAGGCATTCTTGCCGCCCAGTTCCAGCGTGATGCGCTTGAGCCGGTCCGCCCCCGCGCGCGCCACCGCGCGTCCGGTGGCGACGCTGCCGATCAGCGATACGAAGGGGACGTCGGGATGCGCCGCCAGCGCCGCCCCGCACTCCGTCCCGCCGCTGACCACGTTCAGCACGCCGGGCGGCAGGATGCCGTCGATGAGTTCCATCCAGCGATAGGCCGACAGCGGCGCCTGCACCGGCGGCTTCATCACGACGGTATTGCCGGCCGCCAGCGGCGCGGCGCTCTTGGCCGCGGTGAACATCAGCGGATGGTTGTAGGCGACGATGCGCCCGACCACGCCATAGGGCTCGCGCACGGAAAGGTTGACCACGCCCTCGCCCATGGGAATGGTGTCGCCCTTGATCTCGGTGACCAGCCCGGCAAAGAAATCGAATTGCGCTGCTGCGGCCAGCACGTCGCGCGTCATTTCGGCTACGGGATTGCCGCAGTTGACCGCATCCAGCAGGGCCAGCTCCTGCGCATGCTCGCGCAGCACCGCGGCGATCCGGCGCATCGCGGCGGCACGGTCGGCCGGCCGGATCCGGCTCCATTCGGCGAACGCGGCCTGCGCCGCCCGGACCGCGGCATCGACGTCGCTGGCATCGGCGTGCGCGCAAGCCCCTAGGTTGGTCCCCGTGGCCGGGTCCCAGGTATCCGCATAGCCGCCGGCGGGCGCATGCCAGCGGCCGCCGTAGTACAGGTCGCGGTGCGCGGGCAGGCGCACGGCGGCCGGGTCGGCAGCCCGCGCAGGCATGCCGGCAATCGTTCCAGACATATTCTGATTTCCTTGATCGAGACGCGCGAAATCGCTGCGGGCATCTTAAGAAGCCCCCTGCCGGCGCGTCCAATGGATAGTCTGAATTCCGGAAATGGGCGGCGCGGATAATGCGGAACGGCCCGCGCCGGGCGCGGGTTCAACTGCCGGCGCAGTAGTTGGCCGCAAAACGCTGCCTGAACCAGCGGTTGCCCGGATCGCCGTGCATGCGGGCGTGCCATTGCATGTTCAGGTCTATGGTCGGCAATTCGAACGGCAGCGGCACGATGCGCAGCGGCTGGTCGCGGATCATGAAGCTCGCCGGCCCGGACGGTGCGGTCAGGACCAGGTCGGACATGGCCAGGGTGGCGGCAAGCCCGCTCGAATAGGATGCGCTCAGCGCGATGCGCCGGCGCACGCCCTGCCCCGCGAACTCGGCCTCCAGCAATTGATCGAGCGACGCATGGATGGAAGCCGCGGGCCGGTAGCTCAGGTGCGCGGCGGCCAGGTATTGCTCGCGCGTCAGCGTGCCGCCGATGGAGGGGTGGTCGCGGTTGATGACGCACACCCAATGTTCGACGAATAGCGACTGCCGGTGGAACTCGGCGCCCAGATCGGGCAGGAAGCCCACCGCGAGGTCCAGCTCTCCCTGCACCATCGCATCCCGGGCTTCGCGCACCGGCAGCGACTCGCCCACCAGGTCCACATTGGGCGCCTCCTGGCGCAGCAGCGCCACGAAGGTCGGCAAGTGGGCCTGCTGGGCAATGTCGCTGAGCAGGATGCGGAAGGTGCGGCGGGCACTGGCGGGATCGAAAGCCCGGTTGCGCTCGAATGCTGCCCGCAGCCGTTCCAGCGCGGCGCTGACGTCGTCTTCGAGCTCCAGCGCCAGGGCGGTCGGCTGCATGCCCGCCGGCGTGCGCACGAAGAGTTTGTCGCCGAAGGCTTCGCGCAGGCGCTGCAGCGAATTGCTCGTGGCCGACTGCGACAGGCCGACGCGCTCGCCCGCCAGCGTAACGCTGCGCGTGCGCATCAGCGCATCGAAGATCAGCAGCAGGTTGAGGTCGAGCCGGTTCAGTTGCATGGGTTCCCCGTGGCGCCTCGCGGCCTCCCCGCCATGCGTGCCGCCGCAGCGGCCGGACCGCCTCGTTCAGCGGCTGGGCATGTCTTTGTCCGTATAGACGAGCTCGCTGTTCGCCTCGGCGGGGATGGGTCCGAAGATGGCATTCCAGCGATCATAGCGCGCGCGCATCTGCGCCAGCCTGTCGGGATGCCGCCGCGCCAGGTTGGCCCGCTCGCGTTCGTCGGCGGACAGGTCGAACAGATATTCGTTGTCCTCGATCGCCAGGTATTTCCAGCTTCCCTCGCGCATCGCGCGCTGGCTGCGGTGCTTCATGCGCCAGAACAGCTCCCGCGGAATCTCGGCGGCGTGGTCGCGCAGCACGGGCAGCATCGACACGCCGTCGAACGGATAATCGGGATGGGCCGGCACGCCGGCGGCATCGAGCATGGTGGCGGTCCAGTCCATGGTCATGCACAACTGCCGCGATACCGACCCGGGCCGCAGCTTGCCGCCCCACTGGACGATGTAGGGAACGCGGATGCCGCCCTCGGTAAGGTCCATCTTGCCGCCCACCAGCGGCCACGAGTCCGAGAAACGCTCGCCGCCGTTGTCGCTGGTGAAGACGACCAGAGTGTCCTCGGCCAGGCCGAGTTCGTCCAGCGCCTTCAGCACGCGGCCGCAGCCCTCGTCCAGCGTCCGGATCATGTCCGCGTAGACGTGCACGGAGCCGCCGTCCAGATGGCGGATGTCCTGGTCGGTCTGCGCGTTGGAGCCGCCCTGCTCGCGCGTTTCCCAAGGCCAGTGCGGCGCGGTGTAGTGCAGGCTGAGCAGAAAGGGATCGCGGTCCTGCGCGCGCGCATGCAGGTAGGAGACGGCCTCGTCGGTCAGCAGGTCGGTGAGGTAGCGGCCGTGGTAGTCCACCGCGTCGCCGTTGCGCACCAGGTCGTGCTTGCCCATGCGGTCGACGTGGCTGAAATAGCTTACGCCGCCGGACAAGGGGCCGATGTGGTATTCATAGCCGCTTTTCTGCGGGCCGAAGTGCGGCGGATAGCCCAGGTGCCACTTGCCCACCAGCGCCGTGCGGTAGCCCCGTTCGCGCAGCAGCGACGGCAGCGTGGGATGCGCGGGCGGCAGCCCGATCTCGGTACTGCCGCGGAACTTGCCCGTCATGGGCTCCTCCGCCGCGCCGCGCAGCCGATACTGGTAGCGGCCGGTGATCAGGCCGAAGCGCGTCGGCGAACACACGGGCGAATTCGAATACCCTTGCGTAAACCGCATCCCCCGCGCCGCCATGCGGTCCAGTTCCGGCGACACCGGCTGCCGCCCCCCGTAGCACCCCAGATCCGCATACCCCAGATCGTCGGCAAGAATGAATACGAAATTAGTCATGGAATTCCTGAAGGGGGGACCGCCTCAATCGACTTTCATCCCCGCCGATTTGATGATCTTCGCATAGCGTTCGCGTACCGTCGCCAGTTCCTTGGCGGCGGCTTCGCCGTCCAGGGATTCGAGCGTGAAGTCCATCGCGCGCAGGCGCTGCTGGACGTCGGGCTGCGCGAGCACCTGCTCCATGGCTTGGCGCAGCGCCTGCACCACGCTGTCCGGGGTCTGGGCGGGCACCATCGCGAGATAGAGCACGTCCTGGCGGATGTCGGGAAAGCCCAGTTCCGCCGTGGTCGGCACGGCGGGCAGCAGCGGCGAGCGCTGGCTGCCGGTCACGGCCAGCGCCTTGAGCGTGCCGGCGTTCACGTGTTGCAGCAGCCCCGGCGTGGCCAGCGCGGCGGCCTGCACTTCGCCGGAGACCAATGCCAGCACGGCCGGCGCATTGCCGCGGTAGGGGATGTGGTTGATCTTCATGCCGGTGGCCTGGCCCAGCATGCTCAGGCTCAGGTGTCCCGGCGAACCGTTGCCCGCCGAGCTGAAGTTCACCGGCTCCCGCCTGCCGTGCTCGACAAGTTCTTTGAGCGTGCCGGCCTTGGCCGAGGCGTGCGCGGCGATCAGCATGCCGGACGAGGCCAGGCGCATTACGGGCTTGAGCTGCTCGGGCGCAAAGCCCATCGAGGGATACAGGCTGGGATTCACCGTGAAGCTGGAGTCCAGCGCGAAAAGCATGGTGTAGCCGTCCGGCGCGGCGTTGGCCACCGCGGCGGCGCCGATATTGCCCCCGCTGCCGGTGCGGTTCTCCACCACGAAGGGCTGCTTGAAAATGGCGTTGAAGCGCTCGGCCATCATCCGCGCCATGATGTCCAGCGGACCTCCCGCCGTGAAATTGACCACGATTTTCACCGGCTTGTCCGGGTAGGAGTTCTGCGCCGCCGCGGTTCCCGCCGATAGGCAAAGCGCCGCAGCCAGCCCCGCCGCGCGCGCCATCGATTTGTCCAGCATCTCCAAGCTCCTTGTATTTATCGCAGCGCGCTGCCCGGGCACCGCCGGACTGTCGCTCCACGCCGGCATCATAGGATCGTCGGCTATATCATTGGTTGATCTTTTCTAAAATTGGTTGAGCAAAAGGAAATCAAATGCGTATCCTGGACCCTCGCCTCCGTCTGCGCCATCTGCAATGCCTGGTCGCGCTCGCCAGCCATCGCAGTGTGCTGAAAGCCGCCGATGCCCTTGCCCAAACCCCATCGGCGGTGTCCAAGAGCCTGGCGGAACTCGAGGCCATTGCCGGCGAAACCCTGGCATTGCGTCACCGCAAGGGCCTGGAAATGACACCCGCCGGCAACCTGCTGCTGCGCCATGCCGCCCAGGCCATGGGCGCCCTGCGCGAAGGCTTCGAACTGCTGGGCAGCGGCGCGCAGTCGCCCGCGCACGTGCGCATCGGCATCCTTCCCACCTCCGCTGCCAGGCTGGTGCCGCAGGCCATCCAACAGGTGCGCGAACGCTATCCGAACCTGCTCGTCAGCGCGCATGGCGGCACCAATGCGGACCTGCTGGTGCGCCTCAAGCTGCGCGAGCTGGACCTGGTCATCGGCCGCATCAGCCATCCTTCCGAAATGGTGGGCGTCTCGTTCGAACACCTGTACATGGAGCCGCTGGCCATGGCGGTGCGGCCCGGCCATCCGCTGCTGGCCTCCCCGACGGCCGATCCCGCCGCGGTGCGTGAATTCATGCTGGTCCTGCCGATGAAAGGCACCTACATCCGCCCCGCCGCCGAGACCTTTCTGCAATCGAGCGGCATAGGCATGCCCCGCCAGATCGTCGAGACGCTGTCGTCGACGATGGCGCGGGCGCTGATGCATGAAGCCAGCGCGATCTGGTTCGCCCCCTACGGCGCGATCGAGCCGGACCTCGAACGCGGATTGGCGCACACGCTGCCGGTGGACACCAGCCCGACGTCTTCGGCCGTCGGCCTGACGACGCTCGGCGCCGACGAATTGTCCGACAGCGCCCGGCTGTTCGTGGACGCGCTGCGCAGCATGGCCGGAGAAATGCGTAACCGGAATCGGCGCTCCCTGCTGCATCGCGCCTAAGCTGCCGCACAGCCGCGCGGCGACGCCCGCAACGTGTTTTCGCACGCGAAACGAAGGAGATAACTGGAAACAAAAACGCGCAAAATAGATCAACCTGCAGGTACTGCGTTCCGTAACATCGATCAGACCTGAACAACCCGATGCGCAACCCGCGCATCCACGGACAATGGCCGGATCTGCGGACGCCACAGCATCACTGCACCATGTCCGGGGCGAACTCGCCGCGGCCCTGGAACACATTTGCATGCCGGGAGCCCGGCTCCTTCCCGACCTGGCCCGCTGCGCATTCTTTTTCGATCTCGATGGCACGCTCGCTCCGCTGGCCCCGACGCCCGATGCGGCGCGGGTTCCCGCAGGCACCATCGCCCTGCTGCAGCGCCTGCAGCAAGCCTGCGGCGCGGTGGCGATCGTATCGGGCCGCAGCCAGGCCGTCATCGACCAGATGCTCGCACCGCTGCGCCTGCCTGTCAGCGGCCTGCACGGCGCGCAATGGCGCGGCCCCGACGGACGCATCTGGGAACTCTCCGTGAATGAGGATGCCGCCGGCCGCCTGCTTGCCAGCCTGTCCGCCATCGCCGATCGCTACCCGGGTATCCGCCTAGAAGACAAAGGCCTGTCGTATGCCTTGCACTATCGCCAGGCGCCCGAAAGGGAAGCCGAGATCCGGCTCGAGGCTTGCGCGGCCGCCGAGGCCGTGCGCGACGATTACGTCGTCCAGTACGGCAAGATGGTGGTGGAGGTCAAGCCGCGCGGGGTGGATAAGGGACAGGCCCTCGAACGTTTCATGGAGACCGAACCGTTCGCCGCGCGCCTGCCGGTGATGGCCGGGGACGATCTGACCGACGAACCGGCCTTTGCCGTCGTGGCCAGACTGGGCGGTCTCGCCATCAAGATCGGCGAGGGTCCCAGCTGCGCGCGCGCAAACCTGGCCGATCCCGCGGCACTTGCACGCTGGCTGGAGATCCTGCTCCCGCCCGCCGGCCATCGGACCGGTCCGGCACTTGGCAACTAGGGAGGCATAGACAGCATGAGCAAGCTGGTCATCATTTCCAACCGCGTGGCTTCCGCGGCCGAGGGCAAGCGTTCGGCCGGCGGCCTGGCGGTGGGCGTACTCGATGCGCTCAAGCGGCAGGACGGATTGTGGTTCGGATGGAGCGGCAAGGTCGAAGAGGAGGCCGACAACGAGGTGGCCTTCCACCGCATCGGCCGCATAGACTGCGCCACCACCGGCCTGTCGCGCAAGGAATACGACGATTACTACCGCGGTTTTTCAAACGGCACGCTGTGGCCGGCCTTCCACTACCGCATCGACCTGAGCCGCTACGATAAGCGCGAATATGCCGGCTACCTGGCGGTCAACGAACGCATGGCCCGGCTGCTCCAGCCGCTGGTGGATCCGGACGACCGGCTGTGGGTCCACGATTACCACATGATCCCGTTCGCCCGCGCCTGCCGGCGGCTCGGCATGCGCAACCGCATCGGATTCTTCCTGCACATCCCGTTCCCCGCCGAGGGCGTGCTCCGCACCATTCCGCCGAATCGCGACCTGGTCCAGGCCATGTGCGACTACGACCTGCTGGGTTTCCAGACCCGCGGCGATGCCCGGTGCTTCCTGGACTACGCCACGCGCCACCTCGGACTGCCGCTGGAAAACGGCAGCGTGCTGCGATGCGCGAACGGCCACGGCGTGCGCGTCGGCCACTATCCGATAGGGATCCTGCCCGAAGACATCCAGGAGCAGGCAGGCAGCAACCGTGGCGCCCATCTTGTCGCTACCCTCAAAGAAGGCCTCCAGGAACGCAAGCTCGTCATCAGCGTGGATCGCCTGGACTACAGCAAAGGCATGGTGGAGCGCTTCAACGCCTACGAGCGCCTGCTCGAGTCGGTTCCCTCCCACCGCGGCAAGGTCAGCCTGTTGCAGATCGCGCCATCGTCGCGCTCCGACGTCGAAGGCTACCGGCACATCCGGCGCCAGCTCGAAAGCACGGCCGGGCACATCAATGCTCGCTGGACAGAGCTGTCGTGGACGCCGATACGCTACATGAACCGCACCTACGAACGCGCCGAACTGCTGTCGCTGTTCCGCGCCTCGCAGGTGGGCTTCGTCACGCCGCTGCGCGACGGCATGAACCTGGTGGCCAAGGAATACGTGGCCGCGCAGGATGAAGAAGATCCGGGCGCCCTGGTGCTGTCGGAGTTCGCCGGCGCCGCCGACGAACTGTCGGACGGCGCCATCATCGTCAATCCCTACGATCTCGATGCGATGGCGCGGGCGCTGGACCGCGCGCTGGGGATGCCGCTGGCGGAGCGCAAGGAGCGCCACGGCGTGATGCTGCGCGGGCTGCGGGAGCACAGCATCCGCGAATGGCGCGATCGCTTCCTTGCCGACCTGGACCGGCCCTCCGCGGACGCGCGCCCCACTTGAACGCCATCCTGCACCGGCTTCCGGCCCCGCGTTCCTCCATGCGGGCGTAGCCGGACCCGATCTTTCCCCCGAGCGACGGACATTGGGGCATTATGATGGCCCGGCCAGAACATGGCGCAGCGCATCATCGACCCGCCTGCCCCTCGAACAGTATCGACCATGTCCACACCCGCGACCCGCAGCAACGCCCCGTCGTCCTCTCCGGCCTGGCACGCCCTGCCCGCCCAAGACGTCCTGCAGCAGCTCGAAAGCACGGCCGACGGCCTGCCCGCGGACGAGGCCCGCAGGCGCCTCGATGCCTATGGCCCGAACCAGCTTCCTTCGGTCGCGCGCGTGCATCCCGTGAAGCGGCTGCTCCTGCAGTTCCACAACACGCTGATCTATTTCCTGCTCACTGCCGCCGTGGCAGCCGCCTTCCTGCGCCATTTCATCGATGCCGCCGTCATCGTGATCGTAGTGGCCGTCAACGCCATCGTGGGCTTCATCCAGGAAGGCAAGGCCGAACAGGCGCTGGACGCCATCCGCGACCTCATCGCCCCGCATGCCAACGTCCTGCGCGGCGGGGTGAAACAGGACGTTCCCTCCAGCCGGATCGCTCCGGGCGACGTGGTGGTCCTGGAAGCCGGCGACAAGGTCCCGGCGGACCTGCGCATCCTGCGCGCCCGCAACCTGCGGGTGGAAGAAGCCATCCTGACCGGCGAATCGCTGGCAGCGGAGAAACACGCCGACCCGGTCGCTGCCGACGCCGCCCTGGGGGACCGCGCCTGCATGCTTTATTCCGGCACCATCGTGCTGACCGGCCAGGCTACCGGCGTGGCCGTCGCGACCGGCAGCGCCACCGAGGTCGGCCGTATCTCGGCCATGATCGGCCAGGTGGCGCAGACCTCGACGCCGCTGCTGGCGCAGATCAACCGCTTCGGCAAGCTGCTGACCTGGTCCGCCATCGCCATGGCCGCCGCGCTGTACGCGGTCGCCACCCTGGTCCATGCCTACGACGGGGCCGACGCATTGATGCTGGTGGTGGCGCTGGCCGTCTCCGTCGTGCCGGAAAGCCTGCCGGCGGTCATCACCATCACGCTGGCCATAGGCGTGCAGCGCATGGCCAGGCGCCATGCCGTGGTCCGGCAATTGCCAGCGGTCGAGACCCTGGGTGCCACGTCCGTGATCTGCACCGACAAGACCGGCACGCTGACCCGCAACGAAATGACGGTGCGCCGGCTCGCCGTTCCGGGCCTGGAGGTATCGGTCGGCGGCACCGGCTATGCGCCCGAAGGCGCGCTCGTCCTGCCCGACGGCAGTCCCGCCAGGCCGGACGACGCGCTCGCGGTGCTGCTGCGTTCGGGCGTGCTGTGCAACGATGCGCGCGTGGTCGAGCGCAGCGGCCATTGGGAAGTCGTCGGCGACCCGATGGAAGGCGCGCTGGACGTGCTGGCCATGAAGGCCGGCCTGGACCCCGCGGAGGAACGGCGGCGCTGGCGCCGGCTGGACGAGATTCCCTTCGACGCCGAGCACCGCTACATGGCCACCCTGAACCAGGCGCCCGATGGCGGGCGCTTCATTTTCGTCAAAGGCGCGCCCGAGCGGGTGCTGGCCATGTGCGCCGACCAGTCCGGCGGCGCGGCCGGACAGCCGCCCGACCCGGCCTACTGGCATGCGCGCATCGACGATGCCGCTGCCCACGGCGAGCGCCTGCTCGGCTTCGCGATGGCGCAGGCGTCCGACGGCCTGGAACGGCTCGCCCCCGGCCAGCTCGAAGGCAGGCTGACGCTGCTCGGCATCATGGGCTTCATCGACCCGCCGCGCGCGGAGGCGATTGCGTCGATCGCGGATTGCCGCCGTGCCGGAATCGCCGTCAAGATGATCACCGGCGACCACGCCGCCACCGCATCGGCCATCGCCCGCCAGCTCGCGCTGGCCGACGCGCCCCAGGTACTCGCCGGTTCCGCCCTCGACGGCATCGCCGATGCCGACCTGCCGCCGATCGCGCAGCGCACCGACGTATTCGCGCGCGCCAACCCGGAGCACAAGCTGCGCATCGTGCGCGCGCTGCAATCGCGCGGCGCCATCGTGGCGATGACCGGCGACGGCGTCAACGATGCCCCCTCGCTCAAGCAGGCCGACGTCGGCATCGCCATGGGCAGGAAAGGCACGGAGGCCGCCAAGGAAGCCTCGCAAATGGTCCTCGTCGACGACAATTTCGCGTCCATCGTCGCCGCGGTCCACGAAGGCCGCACGGTCTACGACAACATCCGCAAAGTCATAGGCTGGACCCTGCCTTCCAATGGCGGCGAGGTGCTGAGCGTCATCATCGCCGTGCTGTTCGCCCTGCCGCTGCCCATGCTGGCGGTGCACATCCTGTGGATCAACCTGGTCACCACCGTGACGCTGGGCATGGTGCTCGCATTCGAGCCGCCCGAGCCGGGCGTCATGCGGCGTCCGCCGCGCCGGCGCGACGAAGCGCTGGCCTCGGGCTTCCTGCTGTGGCGCATCGTTTTCGTGTCGGTGCTGTTCATGCTGGGCACCTTCGCGGTGTTCGAATACGCCATGCAGCGAGGCCTGGGCGAAGACGGCGCGCGCACCATGGTGGTCAACCTCATCGTCGTCATGGAGATCTTCTACCTGTTCAACGTGCGCTACCTGCACATGACCTCGTTCAGCCTGCGCGGCGCCGCCGGCACGCCGGCGGTGCTGGCGGCCGTGGCCGCCGTGACGGCGCTGCAGCTGGCCTATACCTACCTGCCCTTCATGCAGGAGGTTTTCCAGAGCACCCCCCTATCGGTGCGGGACGGGCTGGTGATCGTGGGCCTGGGCATATTGCTGATGATCATCCTGGAGGGCGAGAAGCAGTTGAGCAGGAAGCTGCGCGGCGCCGCCTAGGCGGGACGCGCGAACCGCCGCGGCGCGCGCTCAGCCGGCGTCCTGGCGGGATTCCATCAGCCGCACCAGGGCATGCAGCACCCGATTCACGGGCGTCGGCACGCCCAGTTCGGCGCCCTTGCGGACGATGTAGCCGTTCAGGTGGTCGATCTCGCTGGGCTTGCCGCGCGCCATGTCCTGGGCCGTGGACGAAAGCTGGGTGGCCATGCTGCGGCTGATGCCCAGCACCGCTTCCCAGGTATCGCCCGGAATGGAGACGCCCATGCGCGCGGCCACCGCCAGGCACTCGTCCACGACGTCGCGCATCGCGTCCACCACGCCCACGCCCTGCACCAACCGGCCGTACGGCGTCTGCGCGATGCCGGACAGCGCGTTGTAGGCGCAGTTGAGCACCAGCTTGGCCCACAGCTCGCCGATGGCGTTGGGCGACACCTCGGTCGGGACGGCGGCCGCCCTGAATGCCGCGGCGACCGCGTCGCTGCGCACCGACGGCCCCAGCACCAGCTCGCCGCGGCCATGGTGGCGCACGTGCCCGGCGCCGGCCATTTCCACCGCCACGTAGACCACGGCGGGCACCACGGGCTGCGGCAGCAGCGCCTGCAGCCGCTCGGCATTGTCCACGCCGTTCTGCAGGCTCAGGACCGCCGCATCGGGCGCCAGATGCGCCCGGATCTGGCCTCCCGCCTCCTCGGTGTCGGTCGACTTCACGCAGAACAGCACCAGTTCTGCGCCGGCGACCGCCTCCGGCTGCTCGCTCGCCTGCGCAGGCACGTACTCCCGCGAGGTTTGCGTCTCCCATAGCAGGCCGCGCCGGCGCACGGCCTCCACGTGGCCGGGGCGGCCGATCAGCACGACGCGATGTCCGGCGCGCGCCAGCATCGCGCCGTAGTAGCAGCCGACCGCGCCGGCGCCCATTACTGCAATATCCATGTCTGCTCCTGCAACCGAACCCGGATTATCGCGCGGCCCGCGTCGGGGCGCCGCCACGTGCGCCGGCGCCGCGTTGCCTGGCCCCGGCCGGCTTGATAGACTGCCTCCCCTCATGCCCTCCAAGAAATCCGACCTGCGCGGGCAGTCCTTCCGGACCGTCCTGGGCTTCACCTTCCGCCACTGGGGCCGCCAGCCCTGGCGCATCCTGCTCATCATCGCCGCCGTGCTGCTGTCCACCGGCGCCACGGTGCTGGCCCCGCTGTACGCCGGCCGGCTGGTCGATGCGGTGGCGTCCGGCCCCGCCAGCGACGCGCAGGCCTGGCACGCGGCGCTGACCGCATTCTGGACGCTGGCCGGACTGGGCATAGGCGCGACCCTGCTGCGGCAGGTCATGTTCATGAACATCATCGCGCTCACCCTGAAGATGATGAGCCGCATTTCCGCCGATGCCTTCCACCGCGTCCAGCGCTTCTCCACCGACTGGCATGCCAACAGCTTCGCCGGCTCGACCGTACGCAAGATCACGCGCGGCATGTGGGCGCTCGACCTGCTCAACGACACTCTGCTGATCGCGCTGCTGCCCTCGCTGGTCATGCTGCTGGGCTCGACCGCCATGCTGTGGGCGCGCTGGCCGCTGATGGGCGTCGTGGTCGGAGCGAGCGCGCTGCTCTACATCGCCATCGTGACCGCCATGTCGCTGGGCTTCGTCGCGCCGTCCGCGCGCCTGGCCAACAGTTGGGACACGCGCATGGGCGGCGCGCTGGCGGATGCGGTGACCTGCAACACCGTGGTCAAGGCCTTCGGCGCCGAAGAACGCGAAGAAGCCCGCCTGGCGCGGATCGTGGGCAAGTGGCGGCTGCGCACGCGCCGCACCTGGGTGCGCGGGACGCTCAACGGCGGCCTGCAAGGGGCGATGCTGGTGCTGATGCAGGCCGGCATACTCGGCACCGCGCTGCTGCTGTGGACGCGCGGCCAGACCAGCGTGGGCGACATCACCTTCGCGCTGACCACCTTCTTCGTGCTGCAAGGCTACCTGCGCGACATAGGCATGAACATCCGCAACCTGCAGCGCTCGGTCAACGACATGGAAGAGCTGGTGGCGCTGGAAGGCCAGCCGCTGGGCATCGACGATGCGCCGGGGGCGCCGCCCATCGCCATCACGCAGGGCGAGATCCGCTTCGAACATGTGGACTTCCGCTACGGCGCCCACGACCGCCCGCTCTACCGCGATTTTTCCATTCGCATCGCGCCGGGCGAACGCGTCGGGCTGGTCGGCCACTCGGGTTCGGGCAAGACCACCTTCATCAAGCTCATCCAGCGGCTGTACGACGTGAATGGCGGCCGCATCACGATAGACGGACAGGACATCGCCCGGGTCCGGCAGGCCTCGCTGCGCCAGCAGATCGCCATCGTGCAGCAGGAGCCCGTGCTGTTCCACCGCACCCTGGCCGAGAACATCGCCTACGCCAGGCCCGGCGCCAGCCAGGCAGAGATCGAGCAGGCGGCCCGGCTGGCGCATGCGCACGGCTTCATCGCGGCGCTGCCGCGCGGCTACCAGACGCTCGTGGGCGAGCGCGGCATCAAGCTGTCCGGCGGGGAGCGCCAGCGGGTCGCGCTGGCGCGGGCCTTCCTGGCCGACGCGCCCATTCTGATCCTGGACGAGGCGACCTCCAGCCTGGACAGCGAAAGCGAGATGCTGATCCAGCAAGCCATGCAGCGGCTCATGCAGGGCCGGACCACGCTGGTGGTCGCGCATCGGCTGTCTACGGTCCAGGCACTGGACCGGCTGCTGGTCATGGACCGCGGCCGCGTGGCCGAGGAAGGCCGCCACGACGAACTGATCCGCCTGGAACACGGCATCTACCGCCGACTGTTCGAACGCCAGGCGCTGGAACTGGCGCGCGGCCTGCTGCTGGACGACGATGCCCGCCCCGCCCTGCCGGCGCAAGCCGCTACGGGCATCGAGGCGCAAGCCGACGCGGCGGCGCGTTCCGAGGCCGCCCATGGCGAACTGGAGCGCAAAGGCGCGCCGCTCGGCAGGGATCAGCCTCCCGCGGCGTAGCGGGCCACCCAGTCGGGCACCCCGGGCGGCTGTTCCGCTCCCGGGTTCTTCCCGAGCTCCTGGGCCCAGCGGTATCCCCACACCGGCCCGTATGGCGCCACGAACGAGGCGGGCCGGACATAGGCCGGGTCCGCCATCGCCTGTTGCAGCGTCACGAAGCCATAGCCCCGTTGCTTGAACAGCGCCAGCACCGCCCCCAGCAGCCGGGCGTTGAGCGGATTCACATGGATCTGCAGGATGGCCGGCGGCTCGTAGCCCAGCACCCGCCGGTCCAGCGCGGCGAAGAAATCGATCGTCGCGCCGCAATGCGCCAGATAGGCCTGCGCGATGCGTTCCGCCGCCGCGCCATCGCTCGTCCGCAGCGCATGCCGGTAGGCCGCATCGAACACGTAGTCGCTGGCATCGATGGTGACCGGGGCGATGCGGTAGCCGCGTGCGCCCAGGTAGGCGGCAATGCCGTCGCGCTTGTCCGGCGACTCGCCCGTCAGGTTCATCGCGAACCGCACGAAGCGCACCGGCTGTCCGCCGCGCGCCATGGCCGGCACGATGGACGCCTCGCCCTTTTCCACTTCGGCCCGTATGCCGGCCATGTCGAGCGCGCGGATGTCCGCATGGGAATAGGTGTGGTTCCCCAGTGCCATGCCACCGCGCACCCAGTCGTCCAGCACCGCGCGGCCCGCATCGCCCGCGATCTGCACGCCCAGTTCGATCGCGAATCCGGTGGCGGGCGCCTGGTAGGCGCGCAACGCGTCGAGCATCCTGGCATTGGCGTCGCGCACGACCTGGCGGCCCTGCTCCGTGGCAGGCAGTTCCGAGATGCCGGCGTATGGGAGGTCGTCGATGGTGATGGCCACCGTGCGCGCCCCGGACGGCGGCTGCTGCGCCGATGCCGGGGCCGCCCATGCAAGCAGGGCCGCCGACAGGCAGACCGATAGAACAGCGCAAACAGAAGAAAAACGCATCCTTGCCTCTGCTAGGGGGAAACGCCGCCGTGCGCGGCCAGCCAGCGCCAGTCGCGCACCTCGGGCATGTCCTGGCCATGGGCGCGGATGTAGGCATGGTGCTCGGCCAGCCTGGCGTCCATGGCGGCTTGCAGGGTCCGCCCCGCATCGTCCAGCGCCGGCAGGCGCTCGAGCGCGCTTTGAACCAGATGGAAGCGGTCCAGCCCGTTGAGCACCGTCATGTCGAAAGGCGTGGTGGTCGTGCCTTCCTCGCGATAGCCGCGCACGTGCAGGTTGGCGTGGTGGGCGCGCCGGTAGCACAGCCGGTGGATGGTCCACGGGTAGCCGTGGTAGGCGAAGATCGCCGGCACGCCGGGCGGGAACAGCGCATCGTAGGCCGCGTCCGCCAGGCCATGGGGATGGACCTCGGCCGGCTGCAGCGTCATCAGGTCGACCACGTTGACCACGCGCACGTTCAGCGCGGGCAGGTGCTGCCCCAGCAACTGCACGGCAGCCAGCGTTTCCTGAGTCGGGACGTCGCCCGCGCAGGCCATGACGAGATCCGGCGCATCCGGATCGCCCCGGCACGCCCATTCCCAGACGCCGATGCCCGCCGCGCAGTGCCGCCTGGCCGCGTCCAGCGACAGCCACTGCCACGCGGGCGCCTTGCCTGCCACGATGATGTTGATGCGGTCCCAGGTCCGCAGCACGTGGTCGGTCACGCACAGCAGGGTGTTGGCGTCCGGCGGCAGGTACACCCTGACGATGTCGGTCTTCTTGTTCAGCGCCACGTCCACGAAACCCGGGTCCTGGTGGCTGAAGCCGTTGTGGTCCTGTTGCCAGACGTGGCTGGTCAGCAGGTAATTGAGCGAGGCGATGGGCTCGCGCCAGGGAATCTCGCGGCTCGCGTCCAGCCATTTGGCATGCTGGTTGAACATGGAGTCGACGATATGGATGAAGGCTTCGTAGCAGGAGAACAGGCCGTGGCGGCCGGTCAGCAGATAGCCTTCCAGCCAGCCCTGGCACGTGTGCTCGGACAGGATCTCCAGCACCCGCCCGTCGCGTTCCAGGTGATCGTCGCCGGGCAGGAGCTCCTCCATCCAGGCGCGTCCGGTGGTCTGGAACAGCGCCTGCAGCCGGTTCGACGCGGTCTCGTCGGGGCCGACGACGCGGAAATTGGCGGCCTGCGCATTGGCCTCCATGACCCCGCGCAACAGGCTGCCCATGGCGCGCGTGGCCTCGCCCCGCGTCGCGCCGGGCTGTGCCACGTCGAGCGCATGGCCTTCCAGCGCGGGCATTTCCAACGGTACGCGCAGCAGGCCGCCATTGGCATGCGGGTTGGCGCCCATGCGGCGGTCGCCGCGCGGCGCCAGCGCGCGCAAGGCCGCCAAGGGCGCGCCCGCGGCATCGAACAACTCCTCGGGCCGGTAGCTGCGCAGCCAGGCCTCGAGCTGCGCCAGATGCCCGGGCTTGTCGGCCAGGCCCGACAAGGGCACCTGGTGGGAGCGCCAACTGCCCTCGGTCTGCAGGCCGTCGACCTCGCGCGGCCCGGTCCAGCCCTTGGGCGAGCGCAACACGATCACCGGCCAGGCGGGCCGTTGCACCGACCCGGCGGCGCCGCTGCGCGCCTCCCTCTGGATGGCCGCGATGCGGTCGAACGCACGGTCCATTGCATCGGCCATCAGGCGATGCATGGCGCGCGGCTCCTCGCCCTGCACGAACAGCGGATCGTAGCCGTGTCCGAGGAAGAAATGCCGCAGCTCTTCTTCGGGAATGCGCGCCATCAGGGTCGGGTTGGCGATCTTGTAGCCGTTCAGGTGCAGGATGGGCAGCACCGCGCCGTCGCGGCGCGGGTTCAGGAAGGCATTGGACCGCCATGCGGCCGCCAGCGGCCCGGTCTCGGCCTCGCCGTCGCCGATCACGCATGCGACCACCAGATCGGGATTGTCGAAGGCCGCGCCATAGGCGTGCGACAAGGCATAGCCGAGTTCGCCGCCCTCGTGTATGGATCCGGGCACCTCCGGCGCGGCGTGGCTCGGTATCCCGCCCGGGAACGAAAACTGCCGGAACAGCATGCGCAGTCCGTCTTCGTCCAGGGCCACGGCGGGATGGCGCTCGGTATAGCTGCCTTCCAGATAGGTATTGGCCACCAGCGCCGGCCCGCCATGGCCCGGGCCGCACACGTAGATCACGTTGGCGTCGCGCGCACGGATGACCCGGTTCAGGTGGGCATAGATGAAGCTCAGGCCCGGCGAGGTGCCCCAGTGGCCCAGCAGCCGCGGCTTGACGTGTTCGATCCGCAGGGGCTCGCGCAGCAAGGGATTGTCCAGCAGATAGATCTGCCCGACCGTCATGTAGTTGGCCGCGCGCCAGTAGGTATCGATCAGGTTCAGTTCGTCGTCGCTGGCGCGGCCGTGGAAAGACTGGGGCATGGGATCGTCCTCCTCGCTTGGCGCGCCGGAAAGCGCGCCGGATGGCGGCAAGGCCCGCCGGCATGGCCGGAAGGCGGCTACGGGGATTCTAGCCTTGCGCGCGCTGCTCCCGGGAGCCGAGTCTCAACTTGAAATGAAGCGCGCGCGGGGAAGCGTCATCGGCACACTATCGCTGCAATCAATAGTTCGCCTTGCCCCCGCACGCCGCCCGGCTGCCGAACTCCGGAAATACCTGGGATAACCCGAGCATTAAGCGCATTAATAACAAGCCTTCTTTCATAACGATAGTTTCGCCGGAGCGAGCTCATTAGACTGTCCCGACATGAACGAACGCGCCGGCCCAAGCACCGGCGCCAAGCCGAGACACATGGCCTACACCATCACCCTGCAGCCCAGCGGCCGCACGTACTCCTGTTCCGCCGATACGCCGGTCCTGAAGGCCGGCCTGGACGCCGGACTGTTCCTGCCCTATAGCTGCCGCTCCGGCGTCTGCCGGACCTGCCGCGGAACCGTGGTCGCCGGCGACGTCGACTTCGGCGACGTGCATCCCAACTACCTGAGCGAACAGGACCGGCGCGAAGGACGCGCCCTGCTCTGCAAGGCCACGCCGCGCAGCGACCTGGTGGTGCAGGTCGACGAGCTCGATCCCGCCCAGGCGATCCGCTCCCGCTTCATGCCGGCCCGCGTGCTGAAAATGGAAAAGGCCGCCGACGACGTCATGATCGTGACGCTGGGCCTGCCGATGAACGAGCCCATGCTGTTCCGCGCCGGCCAGTACCTGGACATCCTGCGGCCGGACGGCAGCCGGCGCAGCTATTCCATGGCCAATATCCCCCACAACGAGGGCGTGCGGCAGGTCGAACTGCACATCCGCCTCACGCCGGGCGGACAGTTCACCGAGCACGTCTTCAACACCATGAAGCTGCGCGAGATCCACAAGCTGGAAATGCCGCTGGGCTCTTTCTTCCTGCGCGAGGACAGCCGCAAGCCCATCGTCATGGTGGCCTCGGGCACCGGCTTCGCGCCGATCAAGTCGGTCATCGAATACGCGCTCCAGCGCGGCGTACAGCGCCCCATCACGCTGTACTGGGGCGGCCGCCGGCGCGCCGATCTCTACATGCACGAACTGGCGCAATCATGGGCCGCGCAGCACCCCAACGTGCGCTACGTGCCGGTGCTCAGCGAGCCCGGCCCGGACTGCGCCTGGCAGGGCCGCACCGGCTTCGTCCACCACGCGGCCATGGAAGATTTCCCCGACATGTCCGGCCATCAGGTCTATGCCTGCGGCGCACCCATCGTCGTGGACTCGGCGCGGCGCGATTTCTCGGCGGCCTGCGGCCTGCCCGTCGAGGAATTCTTCGCGGATGCATTCATTTAACCGGAGATAGACATGCTGCCTGAGAATTGCCGGGTCGATACGCCCGCCCACGAGTCCGTCGTCAAGCCTTTCTGCCTGGGGCACGGTACGCTGGAGTGCTACAGCCTGAAGGCCTCGCGCCGTTTCTACGAGGAGTTCCTCGGACTGGAATGCGTGCGCCACGGCAAGCCGGCGATGGCGGTGCGGCTGGCGATGCGTTTCCACATCATCTGCGTCGAAGTGGGCGACCAGGTCCATCCGACCAACCTGCTCAATCACTGGGGGCTGGACCTGGCCACCAAGGAAGCGGTGGACCAGGCGCACGACGACGCGCTGCGCTACCAGGACAAGTACGGCATCCGCCAGGTCCTGCCGGTGCAGGACATGCACGGCGTCTACTCGTTCTACCTGGAAGACCTGGACCACAACTGGTGGGAATTCCAGTACTACGAGAACGGCTTCCAGCACGACGACCTGTTCGACTTCGGCGACCGCTTCTCCATGGACGACGCCGCCGACATCGACTCGCTCGAAGAGCTGAAGGTCCGCAACAAGGGGGTCGCATGATCCAGCTCGTGACCTTCCTGCACCAGGGCGAGCAGAAGACCGGGCTGCTGCACGAGGGCAACATCTACGCCTCGCCGCGCTACGCCCGGGTGCAGGACGTGCTGGACGACTGGCCGCGCGCCAGCGAAAAACTGGGCGCGCTGGCCGGCGACCTGCCCGGCGGCCGCGAGCCGCTGTCGGGAGCGACGCTGCTGGCGCCGCTGCCCCACCCGCCCACGATCTACTTCGCCGGCGCCAACTACCGCGACCACGTCGAAGAAATGCAGCGCGAGCTGTCCATGCCGCTGGAAGTCGATCCCAAAGGCGCGGGCCATGCGCCCTGGCATGCCATCAAGGCCTCCGGGGCCACGGTGGTCGGCCCCGACGCGCAGGTGCGCGCGCCGCGCGGATCGCCGCTGCTGGATTGGGAACTGGAACTCGGCGTGGTCATCGGCAAGACGGCCAAGGACGTGGATCTCGCCGATGCGATGGAGCACGTCGCCGGCTACGTCGTGGCCAACGACCTGTCCGCGCGCGGCCATTTCGGCCGACCCGGCGTGGGCGAGGCCTCGCCGTTCAAATGGGACTGGATCGGCCAGAAATCCTTCGACGGCGCCTGCCCCCTCGGGCCGGCGATCACGCCCGCGCGCTTCGTGCCCGACCCGATGAACCTGGCCATGAAACTCTGGGTCAACGGCGAGCTGATGCAGGATTCGAACACCTCGCAGATGCTGTTCAGCATCGCCGACCAGATCGCATTCCTGAGCTCGCGTCTGACGCTGCGGCCCGGCGACCTGATCCTGACCGGCACCCCCGCCGGCGTCGGCCTCGCGCGCAAGCGCTTCCTGCAGCCCGGCGACGTGGTTCGGCAATGGATCGAGCACATCGGCTCGTTCCAGTTCACGATCGCGCCATGACCGCCATCCGGACCGCCGCGCGCGTCCCGGGTTCAGGGCAATACGCCTATGCTCTCGACGCAGGCCAGCACCTTGGCGCGGAACCACTGGCTGGCCGGGTCCTTGTGGAAACGGTCGTGCCAATAGAGCGCGACCTCGAAATTGCCCAGCGGCAGAGGCAGCGGCTTGACCACCAGCGGAAAGTACTTGCACAGTTCGGCCACCAGCGATTCGGGGCAGGTCCAGATCAGGTCGGAATTGAGCACCAGGTGCGGCGCGGCCAGGTATTGCTGCATGCGCACCCGGATGCGGTCGCGCGCGCCGACTTCGTTCAAGGCGCGTTCGAGCAGGATGTGGCCGCTGCCCGCATATTCCACCAGCAGGTGCTGCTGGGCAACGAAGCGCTCCTGCGTCAGTTCCTGCCCGGCGATGGGATGGTCCTTGCGCATCAGGCAAAGATAGCGCTGCTTGAACAGCACCTTTTTGTGGATGTTGCGCTCCAGCGCCGGCAGATAGCCCAGGGCGACGTCGATGCGGCCGGTGGACAGGCCGTGCACGGTTTCGTCGATGGGCGCGAACACCACGTTCAGATTCACGCCGGGCGCCTCCTGGGCAATGCGGGCGAACAGGCTGGGCAGCACCACGACCTCGCCCACGTCGCGCGTGCGGATCGTGAACGCGCGCTTGGAGTGCGCCGCGTCGAACGAGGACAGCATGCCCGAGGTCTTGCGTATGGCGTTCAGCGACTCCAGCAGCGCCGGCGCCACTTCCGCCGCCAGCGCGGTGGGCTCCATGCGGCGCCCCGCCAGCACGAACAGCTTGTCCCGGTATTCCGTGCGCAGGCGCTTGAGCGCGCTGCTGACCGCGCCCTGGGTCACGCCCAGGTTCTCCGCCGCCAGCGTCACCGACCGGTCGCGCCACAGCGCCTCGAAGACATACAGCAGGTTCAGGTCTTTCACGTCGTGCTCGCAATGGCCCGGCGCCGTCCATCAACGCCGTTAATAGTCTGGAATCACCGCCGGCCCATGGATGGCAAGCCCGTTGGCATCGATACTCGGCAGGCAAGGACGCAACTATAAAGCACGGTGATTTCCGGTGCGGCAGCGGGCGGGCACATTGCGCAGCCGCCCGCGGCGACCGGTACGCCTATCCGGACCAGACACGAACGACACAACCACAAGCAGGGAGACACGCATGCAACGCACGCTGGCATTGACATTGGGATTGGCCGCCGCCGCGGCCGCCTCGCCGGCCCTGGCCGATCTGAAGATCGGCTTCCTGGCCACGCTTTCCGGACCCTCGGCCGACGTCGGCCAGGACCAGTACGACGGTTTCATGCTCGCCATCGAGCAGCGGCAGGGCAAGCTGGGCGGCGTACCGGTCAAGGTGATACGCGAAGACGACCAGATGAAGCCCGAGGTGGCCGCGCAAGGGCTGACCAAGCTGCTGGACCGCGACAAGGTGGACATCGTCACCGGCCTGACCTACGCCAACGTGCTCATGGCGCTGCAGGGCAAGATCGCCGCCAGCCGCATTCCCTTCGTCGGCTCGGTGTCCGGCCCCTCGCCCACCGCCGGCGCGCAGTGCAAGCCGAATCTGTTCGTCACTTCGTGGCAGAGCGACGCCACGGCCGAAGCCATGGGCAAATACCTGGCCGACGCGAAGCTGGACGACATCGCCATCATGGCGCCCAACTTCCTCGGCTCCAAGGACAAAATCACCGGGCTCAAGCGCTTCTACCACGGCAAGATCGTGCAGGAAACGCTCACGCCGCTGACCCAGCTCGATTTCTCCGCCGAGCTGGCCGCGGCGGGCTCTTCCGGCGCGAAAGGCGTGTTCGCGTTCTTTCCCGGCAGCCAGGGCGTGAGCTTCGTGCGCCAGTACCAGCAGTTCGGCATGCTACAGAAACTGCCCATGTATTCGGTCCACACCATCGAGCCCGGCAGCGTGAACGCGATAGGCAAGGCCGGCCTGGGCGCGATCGTGGCCGAAGCCTGGCAGCCCAGCGCCGATAACGAGCAGTCGCGCCAGTTCGTCGCCGCCTTCGAGAAGAAGTACAAGCGCCCGCCGACTTCCTTCGCGGCCTTCAGCTACGACGCCGCGATATTGATCGACGCCGCCGTCAAGGCGCGTGGCGGCGACGTCCGCGACAGCGCGGCCCTGAACGCGGCCCTGCGCGCCACGCCGTTCCCGTCGGTGCGCGGCAGCTTCAGGTTCAACCGGAACAATTACCCGATCCAGAACTACCACATCTACAAGGTGGTCGAGGGCAAAGGCGGCAAGCCCGAGTTCCAGATCATGGTGCGCAACGTCCTGGCGGACCACGAAGACGCCTACGCCAAGGACTGCAATCCGCCGCGCGCCACCGCCGGCTGATGCGCGTGCCTGTTGCAGGCGGCAGCGCCGGTCAGTGATGCCGCCAGTACCCGTGGATATCGTCGGCCACGGGCACGGCGGCCAGGACCGCGAGCAAGGCAGCCAGGGGCAGCGTCGAGATGAAGCCGAAATGGCTGAAGGAGACCGCCCCCGTCACGCCGCCGGCGAAGAACAGCCCGACCAGCAGCGCCAGCATCCTCAGCTTGGCGCGGTCGGCGCGCACGAAATGGCCCGGATCGGCCTCGTGCGAGACGTTCCAGTAGAACAGCTTGCCCAGCTCGATGCCGATGTCCGTCACCATGCCCGTGACGTGGGTGGTGCGGATCTCCGCGCGCGAGATCTTGGTGATGATCGCGTTCTGCAAGCCCATGATGTAGCACAGCAGCATGACGGTGGCCGGCACCGCCAGCCAGCGGAACTGCTCCAGGTTGCCGCCCAGCAGGCCGAAGCACAGCAGCAGCGCGCTTTCCAGCAGCAGGGGAAGCGCGAATTCGCTGGCCAGGCGCGAGCGGCGGCCGAAATTGACCAGCACCGCCGTGCTGCCCGCTCCCAGCACGAAAGACAGCAGGGCCGCCAGGCCTTGCAGGAACGCCGCGATGCCGCCCAGGACGAGATGGTCGGCCATGGCCGACACGATGCCCGACATATGGGAGGTGTACTGCTGGACGGCCAGGAATCCGCCCGCATTGACGGCGCCCGCGACGAAGGCCAGGTAGCAGGCCAGATGCCGGTTGGCTTGCGGCGTGCGCTCGACCGCAGTCAGCCTGCGAAGGTAGAACAGGGGCATGATGTTCGGGATCGAAGAAACGGCCGGTACGGGCGCAGCGCCGGATCCGGCCGGGAGCGACAAAGCATAAAGCCTTTCGGGCCCGCGCGGCGATAGCCGTTCCATCCCCGCCACGCCGCGGCGCCGCATGCCGCCGTGCGGCCCTACTTCCCGCGCAGCGGCTTGCGTGCGGTCTCGGCGCCGCGTGCCGCGGCCGGGCGGGCCTGGCGCGTCTGGCCGATCTGCTCGATGCGGGCGAGCGCATCGATGTAGGACAGCAGCGCGCGCGCATAATCCGGCGACACATCGTGCATCAAAGTCAGCGAGCGATGCACCAGGTGCAAGGAGTTCAGCGGGCCGGTGTTTTCCGGCACCTTGCTCAGCGTCTCGCGCATGCCGCGGTCTATGCTGAGCTGCGCCCACAGGTCGCGGAAGTAGGCCAGCACGGCCATTTCACCCGGCCGTGCCGCCAGCAGGCCGCCGCGTCCCTCCTGGCCGGCCGCGCCGTTCCTTGCCTGCCAACGGCTCGCCAGCAGGCCGGACAAGGCGGCCAGCGAGGCGGCCTCGCCGTGCGCGGACGTATCGCTATCGCTGCCCGCGTCGCCCTGGCCATCGCCCGGCTCCGCAGGCCCAGCGCCGGCTTGCTCCCCGCCCTGCCCGCACCAGGCCTGGCCATACGCCTGCATGACCTCGGCAAGCCGCGCATCCAGGCGCTCGCGCGCCCGCCCCTGTTGCGCCGCGGCGCGGCGGGCCAGCGCCTCGATGAAGCGGAAACGGACCGGATCCAGGCGCTGGGCGCCCTGCTCGCGCCACGCGGCCAGCGTGTCCAGCGCCTGCGATGCCTCCGCGCTAGCCACGGACGGGCGCGCCCGATTGCGCGGGGCGCGGCATGGGCGCGATTTCCACCCGGCGGTTGCGCGAGCGGCCGGCGGCATCGTCGTTCGAAGCGACCGGCTGCTCGGCGCCGAACGCCGCCGAGAAGACGGAGGCAGAAGGCACGCCCTCTTCGATCAGCACGCGCGTCACCGTCAGGGCGCGCTGGGCGGACAGCTCCCAGTTGTCGGCAAAGCGGCGATTGCCTTCCCACACCTGCTGGTTGTCGGTAAACCCGCTCACCATCAGGATCTCGTCGCGCGCCTCCAGATAGGCGCGCAGCGGCCCGGCCAGGCTCTTGAGCACCTGGCGTCCCTCGGGCTGCAAGGCGTCGGAGTTCAGCGCGAACAGCACGCTGCCGCTGATGCCGATGCGGCCGTTGGCCAGCGTGACCCGGCCCGACGCCAGCGGCCCCGCCAAAGCGTGCTCCAGGGCCTCCCGGCGCTGGGATTCCTGCTGGCGCTGCTGCACTTCCTGCTCCAGCTGCACGGACAACTCGAGCTGCGTGCCGACGACGCCGACCAGGATCAGCACGAAGGCGCCCAGCGCCACCGCCATCAGGTCGCCGAACACGGCCCACACCGGCGCGGCGGGCTCCAGGCTGGAATCGAGTTCGTCGGCCATCACGCGGCGTCATCCACGGCGGCGCGGCGGGCTTCGAGATCGTGCAGCGCTTCGGCGATCTGCTTGTGCGACATCATGCTCAGGTCGATGACCTCGCGCGCCTGCTCCACATAGAAGGCCAGTTGCTCGTCGCTGCGCGCCATGGCCTTGTCCAGCGCCCCTTCGATGCGCACCAGGTGTTCCACCAGCTTGCCGCTGGATTCGCCGAACAGCGCCACGGCATGCCCCAGCGCCTCGCCCAGGCTGGCCACCTCGGCCGCGCCGCCGGACACCTGCGCGGCCGCCGTTTCCAGCTTGCCGGTCTCGCTGCCGACCCGCTCGGCAAAGCTGCCGCCCACCCGTTCGAGCATGTCGGCCGAGGCGGCGACCAGCGCATCCACCGCCGCGCGCTGCTCGGTGCTCGCCTGGGTCACCGTATCGAGCAGCGCTGCCAGGGTTTCCAGCAAGTGGCCGCGCTCCTGCAGCATCGTGTTGTCGCGCTCGACGCTGTCGGAAAGCTTTTCCTGCAAGGCGGCGATCGCTTGCGCGGCGGCGCGCGGCGCTTCCGCGGCCGCCTGCAGCAGGCGTTCGATCTCGCCCAGGGTGCCGCGCGCATGCGCCTCGGCCCGGGCCGAGATCGTGCCGGCGGTCCGCTCCAGCGTTTCGCAGATCTGCCGCTGCCGGGCGGCGGCCTGTTCTCCCGCCAGTTGCCATTCGTCGCGCAGCGAGCCGCTCATCGTTTCGAGCGCGCCGCTCCATGCCGACATATGCCGCTGGTCGTGCTCCGCCGCGTCGGCGCGCAGTTCCGCATGGGCCTGGCCGACGCTCTCGAGCAGCGCGGCCGCCTGTTGTCCGAAATGCCCAGACACGGCGGTCAGCGCCTGCCGCGTCTCGCCGGCCAGCGCCTCGTTGGTCCGCGCCTGCTGCGCCAAGGCCTCGGTCCACGCCGCCGACACGCTGCCGGCAGCCGCCTCGAACCGGCCCGACAGGCGCTCGACCAGGCGCGCGGCGCTCTCGTCGAACGTGGCTGCGAACTGGCCGTGCGACGCGCGCAGCTCCGCCGCCAGCGTCTCGCCGTCCCGGCGCTGCGTCGCCAGGGCCTCGCGCCAAGCCGCATCGGCCTGGCCAGCGACGCGCTCCAGATGGCCGGCGACTCCCGCCACCAGCCCATCGGCCCGCTGTTCGAACGTCGCGGCAAGGCGCCCCAAGGTCGCATCGAAACGGCCCGACAGCGCCTCGTGGCTCTGCTGGTTGCCGGCCAACGCCGCATCCCACGCGCCCGAGACGCGCGTCACGGCCGTTTCCAGGCGCTCCGCCACCGCATCGACCAGGCCGGCCGAGCGCTGCTCGAAGGTCTCGCCGAAGCGCGCCAGGCTGGTTTCCAATGCCCCGGCCGCGGCGTCGCTGCTGCGCTGGTGCGCGTCCAGGGCCGAGCGCCATGCCTGGGCCACGTCCGCGGTGCTCGATTCAATGCTGCGGGTCAGCGTATCCAGTTGGCGCTGCACGGCCTGCTCCACCCGCTCGTGCAAGGCCCCGGCCTCGCGCGACATGCCCGCCATCGTGGCTTCCACCGCCGGCTGGATGGCCGCGCTGGCCATCCGCATGCTCTCGACCAGGCTTTCCTTCAGACCCTGGGCCGTCGCGGCCGCCAGGGCCCGGTACTCGGACGCCATCGTGTCGTGCAAACCCGCCTGGCCGGCCAGGAGCTTGTCCGCCAGGGCTTCGTTCTGCCGGACGACAGTCTCGGTCATGGTCTGCAGCCTGTCGACCAGTACCGGCATCAATTCCGCCTGCCGCTGCAGCAGCTTGAACGACTCCTCGCGCTGGTGCAGCGGCGAATACACACGCAGTCCGGCACCGATGCGGCTGTCGAGCCGCTGCACGGCCTCCTGGCGCTCGCGCCGGCACAAGGCCGACAGCAATCCCAGCATGGCCGACGCGGCGACGCCCGCCACCGACGTGCCGAAGGCGAACCCCAGTCCTTTGACCGGCGCCGCCAGCGACGAACGTATCGCCTCCAGGTCGGTCGCGCTTTCCAGCGCGACGCTGGTGCCGCGCAAGGTCGCCACCATGCCCAGGAACGTGCCCAGCATGCCCAGCAGCACCAGCAGGCCGACCAGATAAGGCGTCAGCGACGGCCCCGGCAGCCCGGCGCGTCCGCCCTCGATGCGCTGGCGCACCGGCGTGCGCAGCGAGGGATGCAGGCGCTCCAGCCACGCTCCCAGCGCCGGAACGGGCTCGGCGGGATCGCGCACCGCCTGCGCCAGCGAAGCCGTGGCCTGCCGAAAGCGCCAGAGCTCCATGCCGCCCGCGATATAGCAAGCCGCGATGAGCACGATGACCGCCAAGGCGAGGGGATTGGCTCCCACGTATCCCAGGCCGACCCAGCCCAAGGCGGCCAGGCCCGCGAAGAAAACGACGAAAGGAAAATATCTGCTCATCAAGACCCGTTCAGCTTGCGCGAAAGGCTGCCATCAGCCCCTCGACAGGTTGTAGTCGGAAATCCAGCTCGGCCAGCAGGACGCCCTGCACGTCCTTGCGGAACGCGTCCAGCCAGACCGGTGCCGGCAGGCGGCCGGCCGGCGCCGCTTCCGGTCCCGGCTCCCGCGCGGCCCCGGCGGCGGCGCCGCGCATGCGCTGGAAATGCTTCTCCAGCAAAGCCGGCACTGTCCCCAGCAGCGCGCGCTCCTGCGCCCCCAGCACCCGCTCCATGACGGCGTCCACCGCCGCGAGCTGGGCCAGTCCGGCGGACCGGGCGGCCAGATGCCCCCGCAGCCGGCCGCGCAGCATCGAGATAGTTGTTTCCATGTGCTGCTGCTTGGCCAGGTAGCGCAAGCGATAGCGCGCGAAATCCGCCTCGTGCTCGGCGCCGGCGAGCGCGATGTCGCGCCTGGCCGTTGGCCGGATGGGGTTCAGCACGCGGTCGTGCGCGATCGAATCGGCGAGCTCGGCGCGCGTGCGCGCGCAAGCGTCCTGTGCGGCATCGCCGGATACCGGCTCGTTTGCGGGCATCGCCTTGGCGCTGCCGCTCAGCACGGCGGACAACGCGATCGCGTCGGTCCAGCCCAGCCACAGGCTCAACCGGTCGGCCAGCGTCTGGCGCGCGGGGGGCAAGGGAGCGTCCGCCAAACGGGCGAGCAGGCGGACGAAAGCCGGAGCGCCGCTAGCTGTGCGCCGGGACGTATCGACCATGGAACCGGAACGTAAAAACCGGGAGTTTACACGGCCCAGGCAGCCCGGCCGGCGCTCCTTCGGCCCGCAGCCGTGCAGCCCGCCGTCCCCGCCCATGACCGTCACGACCGTTACCCTCGTACCGGAAGTCCCGGGCCTGCCTGAAGCGCCGCCGCGCGACGTCCCCTGCATGCGCAGCCTCCATATGCTTCATTTTTTGATCAATCGATCATATTAGGCAGGGGACAGGCTTCATTCTTCCGATAGATCATGAGGGTATCCACTATCCTCGATCGTTTTCAATTTTGATCGATAGATCACTATACTGCCGTCCATGGCGGGCCCGCAGGCACGCCTGCCGAGGAGACATCATCATGAACAAGCTGTTGTGCATGCATGCGTTCGCTCGCGTTGCCGAAAGCAGCAGCGTGGCCACCGCCGGCGAAAAGCTGGGCCTGTCCGCATCGGCCGTCGCCAAGTGCATCGCTCGGCTGGAAGGCGAACTGGGCGTGCAGCTGGTGGCGCGCACGACCCGGGCCATGCGGCTGACCGACCTGGGCGAGGTCTACTACCGCCAGTGCCGCGCCATCCTGGCCGAGATCGAAGAAGGCGAGGCCTTGCTCAAGCGCGGCCACGCCGAGCCGGACGGCACCCTCGCCCTGCGCGTGCCGGCGGCGTTCGGACAGTCGGTCCTGATGCCCGGCCTGGCGCGCTTCCAGTCCCGCTATCCGAAGGTCCAGCTACGCATACGCCTGGGCGACAGGCCTGTCGATCTACTGGCCGAAGGCCTGGATATGGCGGTGGTTACCGGGCCGCTGCCCAGTTCGACCTGCATCGCGCGAACACTGGCCCATGGACGGATGGTCGCCGCGGCCTCCCCCGACTACCTCGCGCGCCATGGCGTGCCGACCCATCCTTCCGAGCTGCCGGCGCACCGCTGCATCACGATGGAAGGAAGCTCGTGGAGCTTCGTGCAGGACGGCGTGCCGGTCCATGCGGCCGTGCGCGCGCAGGCGAGCGTGGACAGCGAGCTGGCGCTGCGCGCCGCCGCGCTGGGCGGCGCGGGCATCATCCACACCTGCAGCTGGACCGTAGGCAACGAGCTGAGATCCGGTGCGCTGGTCGCCGTGCTGGAGGAATTCACGCCCTCCCCCATACAGTTGATGGCCGTCTGCGCGCCGCAACGCTACATGCCCGGCAAGATGCGCGCGATGCTCGATTTCCTGCACGGACTCATGCAGGAAGACGCTCCGGCCGCGCCTGAAGCGGCCCTGCGCGCCCCTGCCGCGCGCGCTCCCGAGTTCGCGGCCGCGCGCCCGGCCACGGCCGCCGCCTGCCGGCGCGCCCACGCATAAAGAGAAGCTTCCCATGAACATCACCGAATTGAGCAGCGACGTCGTCGTCATCGGCGGCGGTTCCGCCGGCACCATGGCGGCCATCAAGGCCCACGCGGCCGGCGCCAAGGTACTGGCCATCACCAAAGGGCCGTGGCCGTCGGGCAACTCGACCAAGGCGCTGTCGGGATTCGCGGCCGCCTTCGGCCACCAGGATCCGCGCGACAATCCCGACGTGCATTTCGGCGACGTCGTGCGCAACGGCGTGGGCCTGTGCAACCAGGTACTGGTGCGCAAATGGGTCGACGCCATTTGCGAGCTGACCGAGGAAATGCGCAGCTGGGGCCTGGACCTGATCCGCGTCGAGGACAAATACCATCAGATCCCGTGGCAGGGCCACAGCCATCCACGCATGGTCCATCACCACCGCGTGACCGGCAAGTACCTGATGAGATGCCTGGGCGAGCAGGCCGAGGCGATGGGGATCGAGGCGCTGCCCCACACCATCGTCGGCGGCATCCTGAAAGACGGCGACAAGGTCCGCGGCGTCTGGGCGGTGGACTACCGCAGCGGCGCGGCCTACCTGGTGCGCTGCAAGGCGGTCATCCTCGCCACCGGCGGCTACGGCGCGCTCTACCCGGTGGGCGACAACGTGGCCGGCGCCACCGGCGAAGGCTACGCGCTGGCCTACGAGGCGGGCGCATCGCTCACCGGCATGGAGTTCGGCCACTTCCTGGCCACGCCCATCCATCCCGCCAAGATGCAGGTCAAGTTCGTGGTGATCGGTTTCATCAACGGGCTGATCAACGAAGGCAACGCCCGTCTCTACAACGGCAAGGGCGAGCGCTTCATGTACCGCCTCTACCCCGAACAGGGCGAAAAAGGCCACCTCTCCGAAGTGCTGTGCCGCCACATCAGCGAAGAAATCCTGCTCGGCAACGGCGGCCCCCACGGCGGCATTTATTTCGATGCCTCGGACGTGCCCGCCGCGCTGCGCCAGGACGAGCGCTACGCGCGCATGTTCGAGCTGGCCGAGCGCGCCGGCCTGGACCTGCGCAGCCAGCCCATCGAGATCGTCACCTATCCGCACGACCTGGTCGGCGGCGTGCGCATCGACGAGTTCGGCCGCACCGACGTGCCGGGCCTGTATGCCGCGGGCGAAGTGGCGGGCGGTTCGCACGGCGCCAGCCGCTTCGGCGGGTCGGCCTTGTCCGACTGCCTGGTGTTCGGCGCGGCCAGCGGCCTGCACGCGGCCGGCTACGCGCGCGGCGAGCCCGAACCGCTTCTGCGGGAGGACGACGCGGCCGCCTTGCGCGCCCGCTTCGAGCAATGGCAGCGCGGTGACGGATGCGAACCCCGGCAGTTGCTCGACGAGCTCTCGATGCTGGCCTTCCGGCACCTGAACATGGCCAAGACGCCGCAAGGCCTGGAGCACGTCAGGAACGAGGTGGCGCGCGTCCGCGCCGAAGCGCTGCCCCGCCTGCGCATAGACCTGTCCGCGGCGGGCTGGCCGCAGCAGATCCGGCAGGCGCTGGAAGCCGAAGGCCAGGCCGGCCTGTGCGATCTGATCGCGCGGGCCGCGCAGGAACGCAAGGAAAGCCGCGGCGGCTATTTCGGCGGTCATTACCGCACCGACTATCCGGACCAGGACGACGCGAACTGGACCGTCAACGTCGTCCTCAGGAAATGCGGCGGCGGCATGGGGGTCACGCTGGAACGTCCGCCCGAGATCGAAGGACTGTCGGAACAGATTCTTGCCGTCATGCAGGCCAAGTCCACGGCGCCCACCGATTTCGCGGAGAGCGAATGATGGGCGACGAGAAATTTCCCCCCGGCAGCTACCACGTCACGGTCTGCGCCAACCGCGTCACCGCGATCGAGAACATTCCCGACGACGACGAGCTGCTGGGCATCGAGTGGGCGCTGTCCGAGATCAAGGACACCCTGAAGCATTCCGGACGGCTCGACGGCACGTTCGGCGTGGCCGACCTGGACGAACTGTCCGAGCTCATCGACTACCTGGCCGGCCAGCTCGGCGCAGATGCCGTGGCCGGCTGGCGGGAACGCATCGCGCCATGAGCCGTCTCCGTACCGGGCGCGTGCCCGCTCTGCGCCATGGGCGGGCGCCCGCCACCCCGGTCCGGCGCCCGCCGAATTCGATCGCGATGAAGGAGTCTCCGTGAAACTCGGAATGTTCATGATGCCCCTGCATCCCCCGGGCCGGCCGATGCAGCAGACCTTGCAGGAAGACCGCGAGGCCATCCTGCTCGCCGAGGCGCTCGGCTATGCCGAGGCCTTCGTTGGCGAGCACGTCACCGATGCCGCCGAGACCGTCTCGTCATGCATCGCCTTCCTCGCCAGCGTGGCCTGCCAGACGCGCCGCATCAAGCTGGGCACCGGCACCTGCAACCTGCCCAACCAGCACCCCGCGCACATCGCCGCCCAGGTCGCCATGCTCGACCACCTGAGCGGCGGACGCGTGCTGTTCGGCATCAGCCCGGGCGGCCTGATGTCGGATGCGGAGATGTTCGATTCGCTGGACAAGAACCGCAACGAGATGTTCGTCGAATCCATCGACATGATCCTCGAACTGTGGCGGCGCGATCCCCCTTACGACATCCGCGGCAAGTACTGGAGCGCCAGCACCGCGCGCACGCAGATTCCGGAAATCGGCCAGGGCATCGTCGCGCGTCCGCTCCAGGCTCCGCATCCGCCCATCGTCGGCACTGCGGTGGCGCCCTACTCCCAAGGCGTACTGGAAATGGCCAAGCGCGGCTGGTCGCCCATCTCGGCCAACTTCCTGCTGCCCAAGTGGGTGGCGACGCATTGGCCCAAGTTCGTGGAAGGCCGCCAGGCCGCCGGGCTGGCGGCCTCGCCGCAGGACTGGCGCGTCGCCAAGAGCATCTTCGTGGCCGACGACCGCGCCACCGCGCAGCGCTATGCACTGGGCGCCGACGGCCCCTACGCGTTCTACTTCAGGCAGTTGATGCGCAAGCTGGTCGGCGGCGGCAATCGCGGCAACCTCTTCAAGCCCGACCCGGCCATGCCGGATGCCGACCTGACCCTGGACTTCGTGCTGCGCAACCTCGTCATTGCCGGCACGGTGGACGACGTGGCCGAACAGCTGCTCGCGTTCCGGGAGCAGGTCGGCGACTTCGGCACGCTGCTGTACGCCTGCCACGATTGGCAGGACGCCGCGCTGGGCAAACGGTCGATGGAATTGATGGCTCGGGAAGTGCTGCCTCGCGTCAATGCCGCCGTGCAGGCCTGCGCGTGAAGCCGCGCCGGCGCACGGCGGAACTGGCCCGCGCCGGGTGCGCGTGGCACAATCCGCCGCATGGGTGACCCTGCCAGCTTGCCATGACAACAACAAAATCCCGGCTGCGGACCGAAGCGGCGGCGCCCGCCGGCGCCAGTCCCGGCGCCGGCGCGCATGCCGCGCCGGTTCGCCAGCGCGCCAGCAAGCTCAGCTCCGCGGACCGCGAGCAGATGATCGTGCGCAATGCGGTGCGCTACTTCGCCCGCCACGGATTCCAGGGCAGCACGCGCGACCTGGCCAAGGAGCTGGGCATCACGCAGTCGCTGCTGTACCGCTATTTTCCCAGCAAGCAGGCGCTGTTCGACCGGGTCTATGCCGAAGTCTACCTGTCGCGCTGGAACCCCCTGTGGGAAGAACAGATCCAGGACCGCTCGCGGCCGCTGCAGGAGCGCCTGATCGCCTACTACCAGGACTACGCCAAGTCCATGCTGCAGCAGGACTGGGTGCGCCTGCTGATCTTCGCCGGCCTGGAGCACGCAGGCATCAACGAGCGCCTGTTCCGCCTGCTGCGGGTCAAGATATACGAACCCGTGGTGCGCGAATGCTATGCCGAATTCGGCCATCCCGACGCGCCGTTCGACATGGACGAGGAAACCGAGATGGTCTGGGCTCTGCATGCCAGCATCTTCTATCTCGGTATGCGCCGGTGGGTGTACGTGACCCGCATGCCGCGCGACCTGGAAGCCACGATCCGCCAACTGGTCGAGAGCTTCCTGCACGGCATGCGCGCGCGCGTCCAGGCGCAGGCCGACGAACGCGCGGGCGCTTCCCGGCCTCCGGAGCCCAAGCGGACGTCCGCGCCGCGCTGAACGATGCCGGCGGCGGCGCCCGCTACTGCATCTTCACCCCGGCCTCGGGAATCCAGGCCGAGAACCGCTTGTAGTCGGCCGCCACGGTCTGCGCGAACGCCCCCGCGTCCACCGGCCGCAGCACGCCTCCTCCTTCTTCGACGAGCCGGCGCACCTTGGGATCGAGCAAGGCTTTGTTGATGGCGCCATTCAGTTTGTTCACCAGCTCCGCCGGCATGCCCTTGGGCGCGAAGAAGCCGAACCAGGCCTCCATGCCGTAGTCGGACATGCCGTCTTCCATGAAGCCCGGCACGTCGGGCAGCGCCCGGTTGCGCTCGACGCTGGTCACCGCCAAGGGCGTGAACATGCCGTTGCGCGCCTGCGGCAAGGCCACCAGGAACGGTTCGACGCTGGCCTGGATGTCGTTGGCCTGCAGGGCCACCAGCGTCTGCGCATTGCCGCCGTAGGGCACGTAGACCGGTTTGACGTCGTGCCGCTGGAAGAAGCGGTATTGCGTCAGGTAGGACATTCCGCCCTCGCCATGGTGGCCGACGAAGAACCGGCCGGGGTTGGCCTTGGCGTACGCCACCAGTTCCTTGAGCGAAGTGATCCCGGATTTCTTGCTGGCCGTCCACAGCATGGGGTAGACCGCATGCTGCGCCACCGGCACCAGATCCACGGTGGGGTTGTAGCGGGCGTTGGCGTAGACGAAGGGATTCATCGTCAGCGTGGACATCGAGCCGAACAGCAGCGTATAGCCGTCGGGCGGCGCATTCGACACATAGTTGACCGAGATCAGCCCGTTGGCGCCGGTCTTGGTCAGGACCACGAAAGGCTGGCCGAGCTGTTCCTGGACGCTTTCGCCCACCATGCGCACCATCTGGTCCGAAACGCCTGGCGGCGTTCCCACCACGACCGAGACCGGCCTGGCGGGAAAGTCGCCTTGCGCCAGGGCCCTGCCGCCCAGCAGCGTGGCGCCCGCCAGCGCCCCCATCCGCGCCAGCATCGACCGGCGCGCCGGATCGAGTGCGTCATCTCCAAGCCTGGGTTCGTGGTCCACTCGTCTGTCTCCTGGGTTGCCGCGGCTTCGTCGATGGCCCCGGCTCCCAGGCATCATAGGGAGGGCCTCGGGCAGGAACAAGGCGGACACGGGAAAAACAGCTCGGAAGATCCTTCCGCGAACCGGCGCCGGCGCGCGCCGCGCACGGATCCGGGCAGCTATGCCCCGCGCGCCGGCGCCACCGATGCGCCTTCGATGCCGTGCCGCCGCAGCGCCTGCTCGACGAAGCCCTCGGCCTTCATGCGCTCGACGAAGTCCGACAGCGCCTGCACCACTTCCGCCGGACGCGACTTGGGGCAGCCCATGGCCTGCCGGATCACCATGAAGCCGCCGGGCAGGAGGCGCACGCCGCCCACCCGCTGCGCATCGCTCTCCAACTGCTGCCTGACGCCCGCGGCCACTTCCAGGCCCTGCTCCAGCCAGACGTCGACGGTGGTGGGAGAAGTCTGCGCGCGCACGATCTGCGCATGCTTGAATTCGCGCGTCAGGTAAAGATCGTAGGCGCTGCCCTTGCCCACGACCACGCGGTGGCCGGGGCGGTCGACCTCGCTGTTGTCGCGCAGCGGCGAGTCCTGCTTGACCAGATAGGAGCCCTCGATCAGCACATAGGGCTCGGTGAACGAGATTCCAGCGCCCCGCACCGGGTCGACGGCGAAGAAACCGAAATCGGCCTGCTCGTTGGTGACCGCCTCGACCGACTTGCCCGCCGAATCGAATACCACCAGTTCCAGCGGCAGGCCGAGCTCGGCCGCCAGTGCGCGCGCCAGATCTACCGATACGCCGCACGGTTCGCCCGTCTCGGGATCCTTGCCGGCCAGGATGGGGTTGCCCAGATTGATGGAGGCTCGCAGCGGGCCGGTGGGGGCGAAGGCGCGCGCCAGGGCTTGATCGGTCATGATGGGGTTTGCTCCAGTTCGTTATGCGGTCACGAACGGAAATGTAGCCCAGATTCGAGCCGGATTCCGGCACCCAGCCCCCTGCCGGCGCCGCAGCAGCCTCCTACCGCGGCGTCACGCTGCGTCGCCAGCCGGCAAGCCCCGCAGGTAGGCCAGCGTCTCGTCCAGGCTCACTACGTCGGCATACTTGGTCTCGAGGTCGAACAGGCTTTGCGTGTGGGCCGCGGCCGAGCGGTCGCCGACCCCTTCGGCCACGATCATCGGCCTGAAACCCATCTGGCATGCATCGACGGCCGTAGCGCGCACGCATCCGCTGGTCGAGGTTCCGGTGAGGATCAGCGTATCCACGCCCAGGTTCTGCAGCCTGGATGCGAGATCCGTGCCGAAGAAGCACGACGCGTACTTCTTGTACAGGACGGCATCGTGCTCGCGCCGGTGCAGGCGGCCGTCGATCTCGTGGCCGTCGCCCGACGCGGCCAGCGACATCGATCCCTTCTGCTTGATGGCCCACAGGCCGGCGTCCCGCATGAGCGGATCGTCATAGCGCACGCAGGTGAAGATCACCGGCACGTTCCGGGCCGCGGCCGCATCGAGCAAGGCGTTGGCCGTGCCGATCTGCGGCGCCAGGTCGGCGCCGAGCGGCCGCGCCGGGTCGGTGAATCCTTTCGTCAGGTCGATCACCATGACGGCGGGCCGCTTGCCGAAGCCCAGCCGCACGGCAAAGCCGCGCTCCTGGAAAAAAGCGAAGTCGGGGTGCTGAGAAATATGCGTCACTTGCCAAGTCCTAGAAAACAATTCAGAGCCCTTGAAGGAGCCCGCGCAGGCGGGCAGGGAATGGGAGCCCTACTCCACCTTTATACCCGCCTCGCGGATCACCTTGTCCCACTTGGCCGAGTCCGCGGCGAAGCGCTCGACCAGGTCCTTCTGCGGCAGGAACTCGGGTTCGATCCCCTGCCCCGCCAGCGTGGCGCGCGCGTCGTCCGACAGCATGACGCGCTGCACCTGCTGTTCCCATTTGGCGATCACGTCACCCGGCGTCCCCTTGGGCGCCACCACGCTCACCCACAACTGGCTCGCATAGCCAGGCACGCCGGCCTGGGCAACCGGCGGCACGCCGGGCAGCGCGGCGACCGGCACGGTGTCGGCCACGGCCAGCGCCTTCAGCTTGCCCGCCTTGATGTGCGGCAGCACCGCGGTAATGGGCGAGAACACCAGATTGATCTGCCCGCCGACCAGGTCGACCACCGCCGGCGCGGTGCCCTTGTACGGCACGTGCACCATCCGGATGCCCGCCATGGACTGGAACAGTTCGGCCGAAAGATGGTGCAGCGTGCCCTCGCCGGCCGACCCGAAGGTCAGCTTGCCCGGGTTCTTGCGCGCGTAGTCGATGAATTCCTGCACGGAGTTGGCCGGCACCGAAGGATGCACCGTCATCACGATCGGCACTTTGGCGATGCTGGCCACCGGCATCAGGTCGCGGCCGACGTTGAAGGGCAGATTCTTGTAGAGCAGCGGCGCAACCGACCAGATCTCGTTGGGCAATACCAGCAAGGTGTAGCCGTCGGGCGCCGATTTGGCCACCGCGGCCGTGCCGATCTGGCCTGCCGCGCCGGGGCGGTTTTCCACGACGACCGGCTGCCTCCATGCCTCGCCCGCCTTCGAGGCGAAATAACGCGCCAGGTAGTCCGTGCTGCCGCCGGGCGCGAATGCATCGATCAGCTTGACCGGACGTGACGGATAATCGGCCGCGGAAACTGCCGCGGGGGCCAGCCACACGCCAACGGCCAACCATGCGCAGGCTGTACGGGCAAAAGCATTCATGTCGTCCTCCTTGTATCGTATGGATGGACGCCATTAGAGACGCGGCGCGAACCGCCATCCAGAACATTTTTGCTATGCGAGCGGTATGTTTTCGCTACTGCAGCATGGCACGACGAGACGCCAGATGAATTTGCGCCAGCTCCGCTATTTCCGCGCCGCGGTCGAACAACGCAATTTCACCCGCGCCGCCGAGCGCATGCACGTCGCCCAGCCCGCGCTGGGCCAGCACATCCGCGCGCTCGAGGAAGAGTTGCAGGTCACCCTGCTCAAGCGCCATTCGCGCGGCGTGGACCCGACGCCCGCCGGCCAGCTGCTCTACACGCGCAGCGCCGAGGTCTTCGACATGCTGGAGCGCATACGCAAGGAAGTCATCGCGCTCGAACGCAGGCAGCGCCCCGCGATCTCGTTCGGGCTCACGACCAGCCTGACCCTGCTCATCGGCGCCGACCTGCAATTGGCCGCCGCGCGCGACCACCAGCAGCTCACGCTCAGCCTGCGCGAAGACCCCAGTTTCCTGCTGGTCGACGCCGTCGAGCGACAGGAGCTGGACGTCGCGCTGGCCTACGACATCGATCCCCGGCCCGGACTGAGCATCACCGCCGCGCTCAAGGAAGCCCACCTGTTCGTCACCCACCCCGACCAGGCCCCCGCCCAGGAATCCGTCACGCTGGAACAGATCCTGGACTTCGACCTGGCCATGGGCACGGAACGCGACATCGGCCGCAGCGCGCTGGCGCGCGCGGTCGGCGTTGCACCGGTCGACCTGCCCATACGCTATGAAGTGCAATCCATCGCCGCGATCCGGGAACTGCTCATGCGGGGGTCGGCCGCCAGCGTTCTGCCCTACGGCACCGTGGCGCGCGAACTGGCGCAGGGCACGCTGGCGGCGCGGCGAATCGTCGGCTGCGACCTGGAAAGCACCCTCTACGTGGTACGGCGCAGCCACTCCGCCACCATCAAGGAAGACCGGCCCCTGGTGGAGCTTGCCCTCGACATGGTGCTGGCGCGGCTGGACGGCCTGGCCTGGCGGCTGGAATGAATCAGAAGCTGCCGAACCACGTGCCCAATGCGATGACCATGGCCAGCGCCGGCAGCGGGAACAGCATCGTCACGGCGGCGATGTCGCCGTAGGATTGCCGGTGCGTGAGCTTGCAGATGGCCAGCAGCGTAATGATGGCGCCGCAATGCGGCAGGGTGTCCATGCCGCCCGCCGCCATCACCGCCACCCGGTGCATCAGCTCCGGGCTGATGCCGGCCTGCTCCGCCATGCGCAGGTAATCCGCGCCCAGGGTCTGCAGGGCGATGCTCAAGCCGCCCGACGACGACCCGGTAATGCCCGCCAGCACGTTCATCGCCACCGCCTCGGAAATCAGGGGGTTGCCGGGCGATACGTTCAGCACCGCGTCGCGGATGATGGCGAACCCCGCCAGCCCGGCGATGACCGCGCCGTAGCCCACTTCGGAAGCCGTGTTGAACAGCGGCAGCATGAAGCCGAACACGCCCTTGTTCACCGTCGCCTTCAGGTCGCTCCACTTGCCCAGCCGCAGCACCACCAGCGTGGCGCACGCCGCGGCCAGCGCGATGATGATGGCCCACAGGCCGACGATCTTCTGCGGCTCGACCTCGGCAAAACGCTCCGCCATGAATGAGAAATCCACGCCGGGGAACACCACGTAGGTGAACAGCGCATTGATGCCCACCACCAGCAGCAGCGGCAGCAAGGCCAGCGGCACAGGCATCAGCGACCAGCGCGCATCCTCGCCCGGTTCGGCCGGATCGGCGGCCTGCGCTTCCTCCGCCGCGCCATAGCCCTCGCCGCGCGCCTGAGCCGCTGCGGCGCGCCGGCGCAGCCACCAGATCCCGCCCGAGAACATCGCCAGCGACGCCAGGAGGCCCAGCCCCGGCGCGGCGAACACGTTCGTGCCGAAGAACGGGATGGGAATCGCGTTCTGGATCGCCGGCGTGCCGGGCAGCGCCGTCATCGTGAAGGTGAAGGCGCCCAGCGCGATCGTCGCCGGGATCAGCCGTTTCGGGATTCCCGCGGTCTGGAACAGATTGACCGCCACCGGGTAGATGGCGAACGCGACCACGAACAGCGACACCCCGCCGTAAGTGAGCAGCGCGCAGGCCAGCACCACCGTCACGATCGCGTGCCGCTCGCCCACGCTGCGCACGATCCAGCGCGCCAGCGTATTGGCCGCGCCCGAATCGGCCATCAACTGGCCGAACAGCGAGCCGAGCAGGAAGATGGGCAGGTACTGGAGCACGTAGCCGCTCAGGGCCGTCATGAACGTGCTCGTGTAGATGGGCAGCAGCCATGCGGCATCGCCGGAAAGCAGGACGGCCAGGGCGCCCATCAGCGGGGCCAGGAGCAGGACGGTCACGCCCCGGTAGGCCAGGTACATCAAAGCGGCAAGGGATACGACGATGGCGAGGGTGCTGGTCATGAAGCGATCGCAAGACTAGGGGGTAACCCCAATGATCGCATTTTTCTGCGGCGCGGCGGGTGGGATCGGCTATCGCGCCGGCTGCCCGTGCTGGCCCATGCCTGCGACATCCTGTGCGGCCCGGCCGATCACTCCCCTGAACCATTGGTGGAAGGTGCTGCGCTGGGTGCGCTCGTGCCAGTACAAGGCGTTGTTCACGCGCGGCAGCGTACCGGGGAAATCGGCGATCCGCACCGGGAAGACTTCGCTTATCTTGAGCGCCATCCGCCGCGGCACCGTCGCCACCGCGTCCGACACCATCAACGTTCCCAGCAACGCCATCAAGCCCTGCGCCTGGATGCAGACATGCAGCGTCTGGCCCTGCCGCTTGACGAACTCGTCGATCACCCGCCCCGAGGTCGTCCTGCCGTTGCCCTGCAGCCTGACGTGCGGCAAGGCCGTATAGACGGGCAGCGTCAATGCTTGCGCCAAGGCGGCGTTGGCCGGGCCGCCGATCACCACGACATCGTCGTCGAACAAAGGCATGGCGCGTACCGAAGGCTGCGGATCTCGCACCCAGCCCAGTCTGAAATCGACTTCTCCCGACGCCAGCAAATGGCTGATGCGCCGCTGGTCCGGCGAACGCACGCTCAAGGTGACCTGCGGCGCATGGCGGCGCAGATCCATGGCTATGGACGGCAGCAGGAGCTGCTCCAGGTACTCGGGCGCGGTCACGATGACCTCGCGCTGCTGGCGCGACGGATCGAAGTCCTGCTGCGCCGCCTGGATGCCCGCGAGCTCCCCCAGGAAGCGCCGGACCTCCGCCTCCAGCGCGACCGCCTTCTCGGTGGGCAGCATGCCTTGCGGACCGCGCACCAGCAGCGGGTCGCCAAAGCTCTTGCGCAGCCGGTTCAGCGCCTGGGTAATGGCCGGCTGCGAAACGCCGACCACGAGCGATGTCGCGGTGACGCTGCGCTCGGTCATCAGCGTGAGGAAGATGTGCAGGCTGCGGAAATCGACGTTGGCCAGCGGGTGCATAGGTAGGGATCCGGAAAACCGTGCAGGCGGCGTGCGCTTGCTTGCCGCGCCGCCCCATTAGCGCGCGCTTATTTTCCTCATAAGCGCAGCCCTGCCGCCAGGAGGGGCGCCGGCGCGTAGCATGCCTGCACAACACAAGTATGGAGACAAGCATGAAAACAGCCAGCGCCCTGGCGATGCTGCTGCTCGCCTGTTCGGCCCGCGCCGTGGCCGCCGATGCCGGCTATCCGGCCAAACCGGTCAAGCTGGTGCTGCCTTTCCCGACCGGAGCCACCTTCGTCGTCGGCCAGACCCTGGCCGAAACCCTGACGCGCGAACTCGGCCAGGCTGTCGTGATCGAGAACAAGTCTGGCGCGGGCGGGCGCATCGCCATGGAACACGTAGCCAAGGCGCCCGCCGACGGTTATACCCTGCTGCTGAGCTCGCCCACATTGACGATTACCCCGGCCATCAATCCGGCGCTGCGCTTCGACCCGCTGACCGACCTGGCGCCGGTGGCGATGGTGGCGGAAGTTCCCAACGTGTTCGTCGTCAACCCGCAGAAATTCGGCCGGGACGACTTCGCCGCCCTGCGCGCACGCATTGCCGCCAACCCCGGCAAATTCAGTTTCGGCTCGGGCGGAGCGGGCTCCTCCAACCACCTCGCCTTCGAGAAATTCAAGGCCTTGACGAGCAGCGACATCCTCCACGTTCCCTACCAGGGCGCATCCCAGGCGGTCACGGCTGCGGTGGGCGGTCAGATCGACATGGTCATCAACGGCCTGCCCAACTCCGTGCCCCTGATCAAGGGCCAGCAGCTCAAGGCCATGTTCGTCCTCACCAAGGAACGCCAGCCTCTCTTGCCGGACGTGCCCTCCGCGGTCGAGATCGGCCTGCCGGACATGGTGGTGACCACCTGGTACGGCGTGCTCGCGCCCCAAGGCACGCCGCCGGCCATCCGCGAGAAGGTGGCCGCCGCGATCCAACGCGGGCTGTCCGCGCCGGACGTGCGCAAGCGGCTGGCCGACAACGGCATCGAATTCGTTTATTCCGATCCGGCCGAGTTCGGCGCCTTCATCAAGCAGGACTACGCGGCCTGGAAGAAGGTCGTGGCCGACGCCGCCATCAACGTCCAGAACTGATCCCACCGCCGCAACCAGGAATCCTATTATGCAAACGCTCTGCCCGACCCAGGAAGAAATGCAGTCCCGCATCGCCCGCTTCGACAAGCTCAAGCCGCGCGCGTCCCACTGGAACGAGGACCTGGGCATTCCCGCCGAGGTGCTGCGCATCTTCAACCCCAAGGCCAACTACGTGCTGATGGCGCCTGCCTCGCTGCCGGGCCGGCTGTCTCCCAACCCGGCCATCGTCGGCGGCGACCAGGGCGTCATGCGCATCGGCCTGGCGCTCGCGGCGCCCAACGACGGGCCGGAGCTGCACGTGCACTGGAAGACCCACGAGACTTTCATGGCCTTGTCCGGCCGCTGGCTGATACGCTGGGGCGACGAGGGCCAGGAAAGCATCGTGCTCGAGCCCTACGACATGATCGCCATGCCGCCCCGCGTCGCCCGCCAGTTCATCAACATTTCCGACCAGGACGCCCATCTGCTGGTCTTCATCCAGGGTCAACCCGAAGATTTCGACGACGTCGGCCGCCTGCCTTCCGTGCGCCAGAAGATCATCGACCAGTACGGCGCCGACGTGCTCGCCGCGCTGGAAAACAACGGCTGGGATTTCTCCCTCGTTCCCAAGAGCATGCGCGAGGGAGCCGAAGCATGACGGCGCTCGCCCCGGTCGACCCGGCGCTGGCCGCCGTCCAGACGCGCCTCAAGGCCGAAGGCGCCGCGCAAGCCGACCCCACGGCGCTTCCCCTGGCCGAAGCGCGCGCCCAGCAAGACCGCTATTTCCGCGCCGTCAACGCCGCCCTGCCCGCCATAGGCGGCACCACCGACTTGACCGTGGACGGCGCCGCCGGCCCGATCCGCGCGCGCCTGTACCGGCCCCGGGACGAAGCGGGCGAGGCCTTCGTGGTGTTCGTGCGCGGGGCGGGCTGGTGGGCGGGCGGGCTCGACTCGCATGAAGCGGTCTGCCGCGGCATTGCCCAGGCTACGCGCCGCGCCGTCGTGGCGCTGGATTACCGGCGCTCCCCCGAGCACGTGTTCCCCGCCCAGCGCGATGACGTCGTGGCGGGCGTACGCGGGCTGCTGGCGCGCGCCGGCGAGCTCGGACTGCCCGGGCGGGCCGTGCTGTGGGGCGAATCGGCCGGCGCCTCGCTGTGCGTACTGGCCTGGCGCCGCCTGGCCGATACCGGCGCCGATCCTGCCGCCCTGCCGGCGCTGGCCCTGTTCTACGGGAACCTCGGCGGACCGCGGGAGAATCTGCGGCCGCAGTCGAAGTGGGTCTGGCGGCAATATCTCGGCGGCGCGTGGCCCGATCCCCCCACGGCCGCGGTGCCGGCCAAAACCGGCCTGGACGGTTTCCCGCCCACATGGCTGGGCGTGGGCGACGCCGATCCGCTGATCGAAGACTCGCGGCAATTCGCGGCGCTGCTGCGCGATGCGGGCCGCCCCTGCGAGCTCGCGGTCTACCCCGGCATGCCGCACGGCTTTTCGGCCTACGGCGAAGACAGCCCCGTCGCACGCGCGGCCACCCGCGATGCGGCCGCTTTCGTGGCGCGAACGCTGGACGACGCGGACTGACCGCCCGGGCAACGATCCCTGCCCCGATTCGGTTGTACGATTGCCGGTTACAGATACCGAATCAATCAACCAACCAACACATAGCGAGGGGCACATGAACGTTACCTTGGGCATCATCGGACTCGGCGAGGTCGGCGGCATCTTCGGCCGCGGCCTGCTCGGCAAGGAGGGCGTGGAGGCCGTCTACGCCTGGGACACGAAATTCGCCGGCGCGGACGGCGCCGCGGCGCGCGAAACGGCCAAGGCGGCCGGCATCGAAGCCGTCGACAGCATGGCCGCCCTGTGCGCAAAGGCCACCCTGCTGATCTCGGCCGTCACCGCCTCCAACACGCTGGCCGTTGCCGAAGAAGCCGCCCGCCACGTGCGCGCGGGCACGCTCTTCCTCGACCTGAATTCCGCCTCGCCCGGCACCAAGAAAACCGCTGCCGCGGCGCTGGAAGCCGCCGGCGCCCGCTACGTCGAAGCCGGCGTCATGACCTCGGTGCCGCCCTACGGCATCCGCGTCCCCATGCTGCTGGGCGGCAAGCAGGCGCAAAGCCTGGCCGCGACGCTGAACGGCTGGGGCATGGACGCCAAGCCGGTGTCCGAGGAACTGGGCATCGCCTCGGCCATCAAGATGAGCCGCAGCGTCATGATCAAGGGCCTGGAGGCGCTGGTGATCGAAAGCTACGCCACCGCGCGCTTCTACGGCGTCGAAGACCACGTGCTGCCCACCCTGCAGGAAACCTTCCCGCAGATCGACTGGACCAAGCAAGGCGCCTACTTCTTCAGCCGCGTCGTGCAGCACGGCAAGCGCCGCGCCGAGGAAATGCGCGAATCCGCCCGGACCGTGCAGGAAGCCGGTTTCGATCCCTTCATGACCAGCGCCACGGCCGAAAAGCAGGACTGGGTGGCCCGGCTGGCGCGCGAAGGCGTGTTCGAGGGCCTCGACCTCAAGACCGCGCCGTGGCAGGACTATGCGGATCGGCTGCTGAAAGCCGCCGGGAAATGAGTGCCTCGGACGCCGGGATTCTGGTCTAGGGTTTGTCTCCCGGCTGTCCGTATTGCTCGATGACCTGCGCCTCGGTAAGCATGGGAGTCCGGTTGGCGAGTTCGTAATAGCCTGGCCGCTTGTCGACGTAGATCTGGCTGGAAAGCTCGAAATCGGTCGAGCCGAAGGTTCCGGCCGGAACGAAATACTCCCCGGTGGCCAGCAGCTTGTAGTAGAGGTGCGTGCCGCAGCGTTTGCAGAAAGCCCGCTCGGCCCAGTTGGAAGACGGGTAGACGGCGACCTGGCCGCCCCCCGTGAACACGACGTTCGGTCCGCAATGGACGACGAACAGGGGGCCGCCTCCCCATTTTCGGCAAAAACCGCAATGGCAGACACTCAGTTCCCTGGTGTCCGGAGAGGTGAAGGCGACGGCCCCGCATAGACAATTGCCGTTCATGCTGCTGGTCTCCATATCGATGATCGGGAAAGCGGCCAGGCCGGAAATCCACGCGCCCAGCCTCGAGCTCGCGGCATAGAATACTGTATATAAATACAGTATTCTATCGTTCATGCAACTGTCGACCAAGCTCGAGATCCTGGCGGATGCCGCCAAGTACGACGCGTCCTGCGCCAGCAGCGGCGCGCCCAGGCGGGATTCGCGCGGGCGCGAAGGGCTGGGCGCCAGTACGGGCGCCGGCATCTGCCACAGTTTCACGCCCGACGGCCGCTGCGTCTCGCTGCTGAAAATACTCCTGACCAACTTCTGCCAGTACGACTGCCAGTACTGCATCAACCGCCGCTCCAGCAATGTTCCCCGCGCACGCTTTTCGCCGCGCGAAGTCGTCGACCTCACGCTGGATTTCTACCGACGCAACTACATAGACGGCCTGTTCCTGAGTTCGGGCATCATCCGCAGCCCCGACTACACCATGGAGCAGTTGCTGCAGGTCGCCCGGTCGCTGCGCGAGGAACACCGCTTCCGCGGCTACATCCACCTCAAGACCATACCCGACGCCGACCCGCTGTTGATCACCGAGGCCGGCCGCTACGCCGACCGGCTCAGCGTCAACATCGAACTGCCCACCGGCGGCGCCCTGCAGCGGCTGGCCCCCGAGAAAAGCGTGCACACCATCAAGCGCGCCATGGGCTCCATCCGCCTGGCGCAGGAAGCCGCGCAAGACGACAAACAGGCCGCCCGCCGCGCCCCCGCCGGGCAAAGCACCCAGATGATCGTCGGCGCCGACGACGCCGACGACCGCACCATCCTGCAGACCGCCCAGACCCTGTACGGCGCCTACAAACTCAAGCGCGTGTACTACTCCGCCTTCAGCCCGATTCCCGACAGCCCCGCCACCGTTCCCATGCAGGCGCCGCCGCTGCTGCGCGAGCACCGCCTCTACCAGGCCGACTTCCTGTTGCGCGGCTACGGCTTCCAGGCCGAGGAGCTGTTCCAGGAAGAAGGCAGCCTGCCGCTGGACATCGACCCCAAGCTGGCGTGGGCGCTGGCGCATCGCGGCGTGTTCCCGGTGGACCTGAACCGCGCGCCACAGCGGCTGATCGCGCGCGTGCCAGGCATCGGCATGCGCAACGCCAAGCGCCTGATTGAACTGCGCCGCCTGCGCGCCATCCGCTATCAGGACCTGATCCGGCTGCGCTGCGCCATGGACAAGGCCAGGCCCTTCATCGTCGTGCAAGACTACCGGCCCGGTTTGGCCGAGCCGCCGTCGGAACGCCTGCGGCGCGCGCTGGCGCGGGCGCCCGAGCAACTGGCGCTGCTGTGAGGGCATGGTCCCCATGACCGGCATGCGGATCCTGGCAGTCGCGGGCGGCTATCCGGGCTGGCGGGCGCAAGCCTTGCGCGCCCTGGCGGCCGGGTGGCCGCCCGACGCCGTCACCTGGACGGAAAGCGACGCCCTGCCCGCTTCGGCCGCGGGGCAGATGACGCTGGACTATGCCCCCGCTCCGCCTGCGCAAACGTGCGCCGTGGCCGAACCCGCCGCGCCCGTTCCGGCCGCGCCTGTCCGCATCTCCAGGGATTTCGCCGCCCTGCTGCAGCATGCCGCGCTGTATCGCTCGACGCAGCGCTGGGCCTTGCTGTACCGCGCCTTGTGGCGCTGGCAGAACGGCGACCGCAGCGTCGCCTCGGCCGCCGACCACGATGGCGCGCGCCTGCACGCAATGGCGAAGGCCGTGCGCCGCGCGCGGCACGACATGATCGCCTACGTGCGCTTCCAGCAGCGCGCCGGCGGCGGCATGCCCGAATACCTGGCCTGGTACGAACCCGGCCACGACGTGCTCGCCTCGGCCGCCGAACACTTCGCGCGCCGCATGGGAAAGTCTTCGTGGTGGATAGGCACGCCCCATGGCTCGGCCCTGTGGGACGGCCAGGCGATGCACTTGTCCGGGCTTCCGGCCGATCCCGCCGCCATGCCTGCCACCGCCGACCAGGTCGAGCCGCTGTGGCTGGCCTACTACCAGAGCATCTTCAACCCCGCACGCCTGAACGAAGCCGCGCTGGTGCAGCACATGCCGGTGCGCTTTTGGAAAGGCCTGCCCGAAGGCCCCCTCATCCCCGCCATGATCGCCCAGGCGCGCGCGGGCGCGCGGCGCGTCGGCCAAGCTGCCGCGGTAGGCGAGATGCCCGGCAAACCGGTGCCGATGGAAGCCGGCCGCGCGCAGCCGCCGCGCGCCCTGCCCTCCACGCTCGACCAGTGCCGCCGTTGCGAGCTCTGGCGTCACGCCACCCAGGCCGTCCCCGGCTGCGGGCCGCAGGGCGCCCGCATCATGCTGGTGGGCGAGCAGCCCGGCGACCAGGAAGACCTGGCCGGCCAGCCCTTCATCGGCCCGGCGGGCCAGGTGCTGGACGACGCCCTGCGCCGCGCCGAACTCGCGCGCGAGACCGTCTACCTCACCAACGCGGTCAAGCATTTCAAATGGGTGGCGCGCGGCAAGCGGCGCATGCACAAGACGCCGGGCCAACGGGAAGTCGAGGCGTGCGCGGCCTGGCTGGAGGAAGAGATCGCGCGCGTGAAGCCGCGCGTCATCGTGGCGCTGGGCGCGACGGCCCTGCGGGCGGTATTGCGGCGCGCGGCCGCGCTGCAGGATCATCTCGATGCGCCCGTGCTCCGGGGCGATGCCTTGGTCATGGCGACGTACCATCCCTCCTACGCCTTGCGGGTGCAAGGCGTCCGCACGCCGGCGCAGGTCGCCGCGCACATCGCCGAAACGCTGGCCCGCGCGCGCCAGTTGGCCGAAGCCACGCTTCCGGCCTGACGCGCGCCCACGCGCGTCAGCGCAGCCGCTTCACCACCCTGGCCACCCGCGCGATGCCTCCCGTCCCGCTTGCCGCGCGGCCGACCAGAGCCGTCCCTGCCGCGGTCAGCAAGGTGCTCCACACCGCCTTGCGGCTGCGCATCCCGGCCACCATCAGCAAAACGCCGGCGCCGAATACGACCAGATGTTCGCCGGGCAGGTCGGGGCGATTGGCGTCGTAGGCCTTGAGGCGCTCCCAGCGAGACTCCGGCGAGGCATCCGGCACCTCGGACGATACGGACGGCTCGTTATCTGCAACAGGACTGGACGACATGGCGGCGCTCCGGAGTGGAATGGCCGAGCGTTCAGCAACTGCCGTGCCCGGTTTCCGCCACGCGCGCGATCGCGGCCTTCAGGTCATCGATGTGCACCGCCAATTCGCGCGCCTGGCGCAGCATCGGGTACTGATGAAGCACTGCCCCCCATTGCGGGGACTCCAACAGCGCATGCCACACCGGCTCCAGCATTCGGAGATCCGTCTGCCCGCCGTTCTCCAGCGCATCGGCGAATGCCAGGCTGGCGGGCGCGGACAACAGTTGCATGCGGCTCGCGGCGCCGAGCAAACGCGGCGGTTCCGCCGATGCGTCGCAGCAATAGAGCACCGAACGCGCCAGGACTGGTTCATCCGCACTGAGCTTGCGCAACGACGCTCCCCGCAGGCATACCCTGCCTTCCCTGGACTCGAACGGGTAGATAGCGTCCGCCCCGGCCTGCGCCAGCAGCCGCAACCCGCGCAGCAGCCGCGGCAAGTCCGTCGTCGCGGCATCGATGGAAGCCTTGGCTTCGACCAGCAGGCAGACGTCCCACACGGGGCCCTCGCCATCGGCATGTGCCCGACGCAGCAGGACCGCGTCCCACTCCGTCTTGGCGCGCGCCGCGCTGCCGGCTATCGCGGGCGAGACCAGCAGCGATGTCGCCACACGGAACACCCCCGCTCCTCCCGCCTGCTCGTCGAGCCGCCGGGCCAGCGCGCCCAGCGCCTGCGCGGCCTGCGCCTCGACCGCCCTGCCACGCTGCTGCGAGGCATAGCCTTGCTCGGCCGCGGCGGAACTGCCCGAGCGCGGACCGCGGAGATCCCGAAGCGCCTGGTAGCGGTGCACGCGGTCGTCCCGTTCCAATGCTGCCAGGCGTTCCAGCCGAAGCAATGCGGCGCTCTCCAGAAGCCGCGCCAGACTGTGTGCGAACGGCGTCCCGTCTGCGTGTTGCCGTGCCTCCAGGCTCCGCAGCGCTTCATCCAGTTCGCGCCACGACTGCGACGATGCGGCGGCATGCAATCGCGCCAGCGCCTCGCGCTGCGGGCCGGCCTGCACGCTTTCCAGCCTGGCCGGATGGGCCAGCGCGTTCACCGCCGCGCGCACCTGCCGGCGGTCCCGCGCGGCATGCGCCGACAAGGACGCGTATTCGCGCACCGGTGCATGCCGATGGCGCAGCGCCATGGCCTGGAACACAGGATCGCCCGCCTCCGGGCGCATCGCGTCGCGGATCATGGCGGCCAGCGCTTCAACGAAAGCATGCCCGGCCGACGCAGTCGGCGTCTGGCCGCGTGCACGATCCTCGCGGGCCTGCTCGATCACGGCCGCCAGCCTCGCGGCGTGGCTGTCTGCCTGGCGCCGCACGCTATCGATGCCACCGGCGGGCAGCCGGTAGCGCCGCGCGGCGGCGCGCAGCACGGTGTCGAGCAAGGCCATGGAGGGATCCGGCGGTATGGGCATGGCGGTGTCCGTTCGTCATTGCGGTGTCCCCCGGGCGCACGCCGGCAGACCGCATGGCGCTCGCGATGCGCCGACGGAATGCGCTACCATGCCTCGGCCGAGAACGACGCCCAAGCATGGCAGCCGACGGGGAACGGGGATGGAAAACACGACGCGGATCAGTCCATACCGCAAAATCAGCGCGCGCATCATTCCACTGATGATGCTGTTGTACCTGATGGCGTTCCTGGACAGGGTGAACATCGGTTTCGCCTCGCTGACCATGAACCAGGACCTGGGTTTCACGCCGTACATCTACGGCTGGGGAGCCGGCATTTTCTTCATCGGGTATTTCTTTTTCGAAGTGCCCAGCAACCTGATCCTGGAAAAGGTCGGCGCCCGCCTGTGGATCGCCCGGATCATGCTCACCTGGGGACTGATCTCGTCGGCCATGGCCTTCGTCTCGGGAACCTGGAGCTTCCTCACGCTGCGCTTTCTGCTCGGGGTCGCCGAAGCGGGATTCCTGCCCGGCATGCTGCTCTATCTCACCTACTGGTTCCCGGCCCGCCATCGCGCAAAATTCATCTCCCTGTTCATGGCCGCGGTCCCGCTGGCGAGCGCGATCGGCTCGCCGATCTCCGGCCTGCTGGTGGGGATGGACGATCTCATGGGGCTGCGGGGCTGGCAGTGGCTGTTCATCCTGGAAGGCCTGCCCTCGTGCGTGCTCGGCATCGTGGTGCTGTTCGCGCTGCCCGACGGCCCAGGCAAGGCGAAGTGGCTGTCGGCGCAGGAACGCGCAGTCGTCGAGGCCGACCTGGCGCAAGACCGGCTCGCCGCTTCGCACCGCAGCCACCACGCCATGTGGCCGGCCCTGATGGACCGGCGCGTGCTCATGCTGTGCGCGGTGTATTTCGGCATCGTGATCGGGCTGTACGGCATCGGCTTCTGGCTGCCGCAGATCACCAAGGCAATGGGCTACTCCAACGCCATGGTCGGCGTCATCGTCGCCATCCCCTATGCCGCCAGCGCGGCAGCCATGCTGGCCTGGGGCCGCCACAGCGACAGGCGCGGCGAGCGGGCCGGCCACGTCGCCGCCGCGGCCGCCCTCAGCATCGTCGGCTTCCTGGGCAGCATCGCCTTCGACACGCCCTGGGTCGCGCTGTGCTGCCTGGGCCTGGCCTCGGTCGGCATCTATGCCAGCCTCGGGCCGTTCTGGGCCATGCCGCCGGTATTCCTGCAAGGCGCGGCGGCGGCCGGCGGCATTGCGTTGATCAACTCCGTGGGCAACCTCGGCGGCTTCGCCGGCCCGTATCTGATGGGCTGGATCAAGGAAAGCACCGGCAGCTTCTCGCCGGGCATGATCGCCCTGGCCTGCTGCCTCGGCGGCGCCGCGCTGCTGGTGCTGTCGTTGAAACGGGAGACGCTCGCGCCCGAGGCGAGCAAGGCGGCGGCGAGCACCGGAGAGGCAGTCGAGCCGAAAAACGATGCGTCGATTCCAGGAATCAAATAGTCACAGTTGAAATGAATTGATTCATAATGTCGAGATCGTCTGCGCAATCCAGGACCACTGCCGGCCGGAAGCGATACCCATCCCTGGGGCGAGGCGCCATGGCCCGGCAATTTCCCATATCAACGACCCATGAATAGAAAAACAGTGCGTTTCGGTATGCTGCCTCTCCTCGCCGCCGTGCTCACCGCCTGCGGCGGCAGCGGTGCGAAGGAGGATCCGCCCGCCGCCTGTGCGGAAACCGGCCCCTACGCCTGCAAGACAGGCGAAACCGAGCCGCTGTACCCCTTCCAATGGGCGCTGAACTACGCAGCGAGCTATTTCAAAGGCTTCCCGGACGCCTTCGGCAACGGGCTGGATCTGAATGTCGAGCCAGTCCATCGGCAGGGCATCAAAGGCCAGGGGGTGAACGTACTGGTACTGGATATCGGCACCGACCTGCATAACGAAGACCTGGCGCCCAACGCCGATTTCAGCATGTCCTGGAACTTCCTGACGGAGACAAACGATCCCTACCCCGATCTGACCCACCCCAGCGCTGCGCACGGCACCGTCGTCGCCGGCATCATCGCCGGGGCCCAGAATGGGAAAGGCGTCATGGGCATTGCGCCGCTGGCCACTCTTGGCGGGGCCAACTTCATCAGCAAGTCGGACGGGATATTCGACGCCTATGGGGGCGCGCCCTGGTCCAGCAAGGCGCACGTCTTCAATGCTTCCTACGGTTCGGACACGCTCGCGGCGCCGTACGAATCCGACGTCGCCAGCAGCAAGACCGTCGCGGTCAGGGGCCTGAAAAAACTGCGCGACGGCAAGGGCGCCGTCTTCCTTAAAGCCGCCGGGAACTCCTTCAGTCCAGGCCTGTGCGGCCTCGATGCCGCTTATTTCGACTGCACCAATCCGGCCAACGACATCTCCAATCTCGAACCGAACATCATCACCGTCGCCGCCCTCAACGCCAAGGGCAGCGCCAGCAGCTACAGCAGTGCGGGCTCGGTGGTGTGGGTCACGGGCATGGGCGGCGAATTCGGCAGCAACGGCAACTATGGCGAAGGCGCGGGCAACGACCAAGACGGCCCGACCATCTTTTCCACGGACCTGCGCGGCTGCATCTACGGATACAGCCGCACCGGCGCGCACACACCTTTCCTGCGCGGCCAGACCGCGCGCAACGGCCAGCCCGACAACGCCGATTGCGACTACGCCTACATGAACGGCACCTCGGCGGCCACGCCCACCCTCGCGGGTGTGGCCGCCCTGGTCCTCAGCGCCAACCCGGCGCTCACGTGGCGCGACGTGCGCGACATCTTCCGCGCCTCCGCCCGCAAGGTGGATGCCGACTACCTCCACCATATTCCCTTCAAGGGCGACAAACCCTTCGGCGCTCTGCTTGATCTCGCCACCAACCAGCCCACCGACCGGATGGGCAGCCCCGCCGACATCCGCGACGGCGCCACCGCCTTTCCCATGGACCTGGGCTGGCAGAAGAACGCAGCGGGCTACGAGTATTCCAACTGGTACGGCTTCGGCGTGCCGGACACCGCGAAGGCAGTGGCCCTGGCGCTCGAATACAAGGACAATCCCGGCCTGAGCCGCTCCGGGGACGTCCAGATGCCGGCGTTCCGGCCCGTTGCCTATTGGCAGCTCGACGATCTATCGGAAGACTTCGACGAAGACGAGCTCGAAGGCGCGGCTGTCCGAATCGGACCGTTCCCCTACCGGCGCATTACGTCGCTGGGCAAGTTCGAGGGAAGCCGGCAGACCGTGGATCAACTCCAGATCCGCCTGTCGGGCGAAGGGGTCTGCCTGGGCTCGCTGGGCATCGCCGCCAGGTCTCCCGCGGGCACTGTTTCGCTCTTGAAGCTGCCCAACGACCATTTCAAGGCGGACGGCTGGGACACCTTCCGGCAATACACGCTGGGAAGCTATGCTTTCCACGGAGAAACGGCAGAGGGCTCCTGGGAATTCTTCGCCATCGCGTCCAATTCCGATACACAGATTACGGTGATCGATACCGACGACGACGGCGAACCCCGGAAACGCCTGTCGGAACCCTGCCCCTCGAAGAACGGCGATGGCAGCGACCGGGACTTCAGATTCGTCGCCGAAGCCCGCATCGTGGCCCAATAGGCCACGCCGTCACCCGCTCCAGGAATTCGAGACATGAAACAAAACTATCGACGCTACTTCGGGCTGATCGGCCTATCGCTGGCGCTGGCCGGCAATGCGGCATTCGCCCTCGCCCCCGGGCAGAAGCTGTCCAAGTCGCAGATCGCCGAGTGGGGCGCCCTGCCCGTCTACGACATCGACGGAAACCGCATCAGGGTGATTCCTCCTCAGTATGCGGGCAGCCAGGACACCCTGCTGCTCGATGCGCAGGGCGTGGTGGGCAAAAGCGCCAACGAGGTCATGGTGTCCAACGCCCCGGCCGACGTCCAGGCCGTGATCGAACAGACGCAGCCCCGCCCCGTCTCCGTCAAGCGCTACGAGGCGACCGGCATCACGGTATCGACGTATGCCGACTTCGCCCAGGCGGTCGAAGCGCTGCGCGCGCTCAAGGCCGCCTTGCCGACGGCCAAGGTCGGCTTGCCGGTGACCTTCGCCGAACCGCGTCCTTACTGACGCCGGGGCGCCTTCTTCAACCGGTTTCCAACCGGCGACCGCCTGCGCCTCAACCGCGCCTGGCCGCCTCGATCGCGGCAATATCGATCTTCCCCATGGTCATCATGGCGTCGAACGCGCGCTTGGCTGCCGCTGGGTCAGGGTCGGTAATTGCCGCCGTCAGCACGCGCGGCGTAATCTGCCAAGACAGTCCCCATTTGTCCTTGCACCAGCCGCATGCGCTTTCCTGGCCCCCGTTATCCACGATCGCGTTCCACAGGCGGTCCGTTTCCTCCTGATCGTCGGTGGCGACCTGGAACGAGAACGCCTCGTTGTGCTGGAACGCCGAGCCGCCGTTCAGGCCGAGACAAGGAATCCCCATCACCGTGAACTCGACCGTCAGCACGTCGCCCTGCTTGCCTGAAGGGTAGTCGCCCGGGGCGTGGTGAACGGCCTGGACGGCGCTGTCGGGAAAGGTCCGGGCATAAAACGTGGCGGCGTCCAAGGCGGTGCCGTCATACCAGAGGCAGATGGTGTTCTTGCTCGTCATTCGAAGTCTCCTGCGAGTCGGTCGGAATGGGTGCGATTGTCGGGAACTCGAGGAAAAGATACGGCAAGGCGGCGCACCTGGCCATCCCGGGCCTCGGGCATCCCCGGCCCTCGAGCCCGATTTCGCGTACAGTTCCGGCCGGAGACCGAACCAGGTCAGCCGGGGGCCGCTTTGCACCGTTTTAGAAAAGACATCAATGGCCTGCGCGCCTGGGCCGTCGTTTCCGTCGTCCTGTTCCATTTCGGCGTTCCGGGCTTTGAAGGCGGCTTCATCGGCGTCGACATTTTTTTCGTGATCTCCGGCTTCCTGATGACTGGCATCGTCGTCGGCAGGATCGAAAAATCGGACAAGGCTTCGTTCTGGAAATTCGATGTACTGGACTTCTACCTCGCCCGGGCCCGGAGGATTCTCCCCGCACTGACGGCGCTGTGCGCGGGCGTGATCGCGGCAGGAGGGTTCATTCTCGGGCCTGCCGACTACACGCGGCTCGCGGCCCATGCGGCCGGCGCGCTGGCGTTCCTGTCGAATTTCCAGTTCTGGCGGGAGACGGGATACTTCGCCCCCCTCGCGCATGAAAACCTGCTGCTCCACACCTGGTCGCTATCGGTGGAATGGCAATTCTGCCTCGCCCTGCCGATTGCGCTGCTCGTCGTCTGGAAAATACGCCCGGGCAGGAAGTTCCTGGGCTCGGTCGTTCTGGCCGGGCTGGCCGCATCGTTCATCCTGTCGGTAGTCGTCACGCCCAAGGCCCCCAGCCCCGCCTTCTACCTGCTTCCCACCCGCGCCTGGGAAATGCTGGCGGGAAGCATGGTGTATCTCCATCAAGGAAAAAACACACTTTCCCATAAGGGGAACACAATCATCGAACGGCTGGGCTTCCTGCTGATCGCCTTCAGCGTCCTTGCCTTCGACAGCGCCGACCTCTGGCCGGGATGGAAAGCCATCGTTCCCGTGCTGGGGACCGCCCTCGTCATCCTTTCCCGGAACGGCGGCTCGCTCCTCAGCACGACACGGGCCGCGCAATGGCTGGGCAAGACGTCCTATTCGATCTACCTCTGGCATTGGCCGCTATGCGTCGCGCTCGTCTATACGGGAACGCAAGGCCAAATCGTGCCGACGGCTTCGGCCATCCTCCTGAGCCTGATGCTTGGATGGGCCTCGTGGAAGCTGATCGAAGACGCCAGCAAGCGATCGCTGCTCGAGCAGTCGCGAGCCAGGCAATTCGCCCTCATCTTCTTGCCGGTGTTCCTGGCGATATCGTCCTCCCTTTACCTGCGCAGCAACGATGGGTTTCCGGAACGGCTGGCGGGAACCCTGCCCCCGGAGCAATCCGGGCTGCTGTCGATCCCGCTGCCTGCCAACGGCTGGTGCTTCTACAGCCTGGATGCGGTCAAGACACTCAAGGTCGGCCCGGAGGGCCTGGACTGCCATATCGGCGATCCCGCCGCACTCAAGACCGCCGTCCTGTTCGGCGACTCCTTCGCCGGCCACAACATTCCTTTCTGGGACCGCGTGGGCAAGCATTTCCACATCCAGGTGCATGCGGTCGCCACCAGTTGGTGCTTCCCCGCATTCGACCGGACATTCATCGGGCCCACGTCCAGCCCGGCCTATGAACAATGCCTGATCAACAGGGAATACGTGAAGAACAACCTGGCCCGGTACGACTACGTCGTCCTGGCGGGGAACTGGGGGCCGATAGACAAACGCGGACTCATGGACTCGACGCGGGCAGCCATCGACGCCATCGCCGGGCTGAACAAAACCGTCATCATCATGCAAGCCCCCACGCGGTTCGACAAGAACGTCCGGTCGGCCTATGAAAGAAGCCTGCTTCTTGGCATGGACTTCTCCGCCGACGAAATATCCGCTTCGGGCGACGGCATGGCGATCCGCGCGCACCGGGCGCTTGCCGACTATGCGCGAAGCAAGGAAAACGTACATATCCTGACCCGGTCCGTGCTGTTCAAGAACACCTATCAAACCAGCGAACATATTCCCTTGATGGCGGACGACAGCCATTTGAGCATCCTGGGGTCGCTGCAGTCCGCCGGCAATGTGCTGGAAGCGGCGGGCGAGGAAACCGACTTCGACGCCTTCTTGAAAACGCTGACGCTCCCGCAGCCCGGGGAGTCTTCTTCGCATTAGCAGGCGGGCGCGGCCCCCGGCCCGGGCCCCTGCCATACAATTCTCCGGTGAACTCCGCCCTTCCGCCCAAGCCGCAGCGAGCCGCGCCGACCTCCCGCGGAACGCCCGGCCCGTCCCGGTCCAGCGTCAAATCGGCGGACCGCGTCCTCGACATACTCGAACTCCTTGCCAGCACGGGGCGCGCGATGACGCACGCCGAAATCGCGCGGCGAACCGCCGTCCCGAAAAGCAGCCTGACCGCCTTGCTGCACAACCTCGTCGGCCGCGGCTACATCGAGCAATTGCAGGAGTCGCAGCAGTTCCAGCTCGGCGAAGGCGCGTATGCGCTCGCGCGCCGCGGCGCGCACAATCGCGACCTGCTGCGTGCCAGCGAACCCTGGCTGCAGCGGCTCATGCACGACACGGAGGAGTCGGCCGTGCTCAGCGTGCTGCGCAACGACATGGCCGAGCGCATCGCCTCCGCCCAGTCGCCGAATGCCGTCCTGTATTCCGTGCACGTCGGGGTCATGCAGCCGCTTTATGCCAGCTCGGCCGGCAAGGTGCTGCTCGCGTGGCTGCCGCCGGCCGAACGCGAGTCCTACCTCCAGCGCGTCAAGCTGCAGCCGCGCACCGAGCAGACCATACGCTCCGCGGCCGTGCTGCGGCGGCAGTTGCAGCAGATCCGCGAGGAAGGCGTGGGCTGGTCTCTCAGCGAATTCACCGCCGGCATCGTGGGCCTGGCCGTTCCGGTCCTGGATGTGCACGGGCGCATGCTCGCGGCCGTGGGACTCGCCATGCCGGCCAGCCGCCTGGACGATGCGCGCAGGCAGACGCTGGTGGATATCCTGCGCGCCACCGCGATGGAGATTGCCGCGGCGGCGGACCGGGCCAAGGCCGCCGAGGCAAAAAATGTTCACGTATGAGAACACCGCCTAGCGGTATGCGGAACTGAGCGCAACACTGCATGCATGACAGGAGGCGCCCGCACAGGGCGCCCGGGAGACATGCATGCAGCCATCCGCCACCATCCGGGAATCCCTGAACACGCCCGTCGCGGGCCGCTACGACGTCATCGTCGTCGGCGGCGGCGCCTCCGGCACCGTAGCCGCCATCGCGGCCGCGCGCTCGGGCGCCCGCACGCTGCTGGTCGAGCGCGGCGGCTGCCTCGGCGGCGCCGCCACCGCCAACCTCGTGGCCCAATGGGTCGCGTTCTTCCACGGCGAAACCCGCGTGGTCGGCGGCATTCCCTTCGAGCTGGCCGAACGCGTGCAGGCCGCCGGCGGCTCGGACGGCTTCCACCGCTACGTCATGGGCGAGGCCGCCGGCACCCCGTTTCCGCTGCGCGTGCTGCCCTTCAACCCGGAAACGGTCAAGTGGGTGCTCGACGGCGCGGTGAACGAAGCCGGCGTGGAAGTACTGCTGCACACGACCTTCGCGCGCACGCTGCTGCAGGACGGTTCTATCGCGGGCGTCACGGTCGAGACCGTGCAAGGCCGCCTGGCCTTCCTCGCACCGGTGGTGGTGGACGCTTCCGGCGACGCCCTGGTGTGCGCCAGCGCGGGCGTTCCCGCCAAGAACGACGGCGGCGAGCGCCAACCCTGCACCCTCTCCTTCAGGCTCTCGAACGTGGACGTGGCGCGCTTCAGGGCAGTGCCTTCGGAGCAGCGCCGCGCATTGGTGCTGGACGGCCTGCGGCGCGGCGAACTGTTCTGGGAAAGCCTGTCCTTCGTCAGCACCCCGGGCGGCACCGACGCCATCTGCCTGATGAGCCGCATCCAGGACGTCGATGCGCTGGACGCCCGCGACGCCACCCGCGCCGAACAGGAAGGCCGCCGGCAGATCGCCAGCATCGTGGGCTTTCTGCGGCGCGAGATTCCCGGTTTCGAGAACGCGGTCCTGGCCGACGTCGCCGAACGCGTGGGCGTGCGCGAGACGCGCCGCATCGAAGGCCGGTACACGCTGAGCGAAGAAGACATCATGCAGGCGCGCGGTTTCGAGGACGCCATCGCCCTGGGCGCTGGCCCCATGGACCGCCACCAGCCGGGCGGCACCGGCATCCGCCTGTATGCGCCGCCCGAGCCCTTCGAGATCCCGCTGCGCGCGCTGCTGCCCGTGGAGGTGGAAGGCCTGCTGGTGTGCGGCCGCACGCTGAGCGCCACACGCGAGGCGATGGCCGGCGCGCGCCACATGGCGACTTCCATGGCGATGGGGCAGGCGGTCGGCACGCTCGGCGCCATCGCGGCGGCCAGCGGCCGCCGTCCCTCGGCCGTCCCCGCTGCGGAAGTTCAGCAACGCCTCGAAGAGGCCCATGCCCTGTTCCGCCGCGCGCAGATCGCCAGCCCCGGTCAGACCGCCTGATTCCCCAGGAGACATCCATGAAAAGAACACTACGCGCCACCGCCTGCCTCGCCATGCTGTCCGCCGCCACCGTCGCGGCCGCCCAGGAATGGCCGGGCCGGACCACCACCGTGGTCAACCCCTTCAGCGCCGGCACGACCACCGACACCGTGGCGCGCGTCGTCGCCGAGGGGTTGCAAAAGAAGTTCGGCACTCCCTTCATCGTGGACTCCCGGCCCGGCGCCGGCGGCATGATAGGCACCACGCTGGTCGCCCGCGCGCATCCGGACGGCAGCACCTTCGGCGTCAGCATCGCCGGCCCGCTGGTCCACAATCCCCTGCTCTACAAGCGCATGGCCTACGATCCCGACAAGGATCTGACGCCCCTGACGCTGGGCGTGCACCAGCCCTGCCTGTTGATCGCCTCCAAGGCGCTGGGCGTCAAGACGCTGCCGGAACTCGTCGAGATCCTGAAGAAGAACCCGGGCAAATACAACTACTCGTACGTCGGCAACGGCTCGCTGGGCCACCTGGTCATGACGCTGCTCGCCAACAAGAGCGGCACGCAGATCGTCCCGGTGATGTACGCCGGCGCTGTCCAGGCCACCACCGCCGTGATGACGGACGAGGTGCAGATGGGCTGCCTGCCCGCGCAGGCCACGATGGCGCAAGTGCGCGGCGACAAGGTGGTGCCCATCGCCGTCTCCACCGCCGACCGCGCGGCGCTGCTGCCCGAGGTGCCGGCGCTGCGCGAGTTCTACCCCGACATCGTCGGCAGCGCATGGATGGGTTTCGTCGCGCCCGGAGCGATGGCTCCCGCGCTGGCCGAGCGCATCAGCGCCGCCATCGGCGAGGTGCTGCGCCAGCCCCAGGTGGTGGAGCTGCTGCGCCAGCAACTGATGGAACCCGCACCCGGCACGCCCGCGCAATTCAAGGCCTTCATGCAGGAAGAGCTGGCGCGCTGGAAACCCGTGATCGTCGATAACAAGATCACCGCCGAATAGCGATCCCCGCCACCCGATACCCACATGGAGAATGAGCATTGAAGAGCCGTAGCAACGAGCCCCTGGGCCGCACCGCCGAGGGCGTGCCGATTATCGCGCAAGCCGACGTCGTCGTCATCGGCGCGGGACCGGGCGGATTCGCGGCGGCGCTGCGCGCGCGCCGCGAGGGCTGCAGCGTGGTCCTGGTCGAGAAGTTCGACATGCCCGGCGGCGTCCATACCTCCGGGCTCCAGGGCGCCGCCAACCCCGGGGTCGGCGGCATCCATACCGAATTGATGGAACGCTTCGCGGCAGCCGGCGCCATCTACACGGCCACCGAGCAAGACCTGCCCGACTGGGCCGGCAATGCCCTGTCCCACTACGACTATTACCTGGCGCCCGGCTCGCCCTTCCGGCGCGCATCGTTCAACCCGGACGGCGCCGGCAACATCATGCTGCGGATGCTCGAGGAAGCCGGCGTGCAGGCCATCTACGGCGCCGCCTTCGTGGACGTAGAGATGCAGGCCGAGGGCGGCGAGCGCCGTATCACCCACGGCATCATCGAAACGGTAGAAGGCCGCCAAGCCGTCGGCGGCCGCGTCTTCGTGGAAGGCAGCGGCACCGCGGAAGTGGTCGCGCGCGCCGGCGCCCCCTTCGTGCGCGGCGGCGGACGGCAGCCCGAGACCGTCGCCCAGGACGCGCAGTCGCGCCCCATTCCCGGCGGCCTGCTGTGGATCATGAGCGGCATCGACTTCGCGCAGACCGCCGCCTACCAGAAACGCGAGAACGATCCCGCCCTGAGCAAGCTCATCAACGCGGCGCGCGCGGCGGGCGACATCCCGCCGGAACTCTATCGCCCCCGCCTGGCCGACCAGGGCGTCTACGGCGACCACTACATCGGCCACCCGACTGTGGACATGAGCCCCATCCAGGGGCCGGGCACCTTCATCCTGTGGCAGAACGTGCCCTATGAATGGGCGCTGCACATGGACGAAGACACCGAACATGCCTCGCGCGCCAAGAAGGAACTGCGCCGCTTGATCGACGCCGAGGCCGCCTTCCTGCGCAAGTACGTGCCGGGCTTCCAGGATGCCTTCATTTCCCACGTCGGCCGCTACGTCGGCGTGCGGGACGGCCGCCACCCCATCGGCGAATACGTTTTCTCCATCGACGACGCGCGCGAAGGGCGGCGCTTTGCCGACGCCGTGACGCCGCCCATGGCCAAGACCTTCTTCTGGGACCAGTACACCAAATACACCTTCGAAGTGCCCTACCGCTGCTTCCTGCCCAAGGAGGTCGACAACCTGCTGCTGACGGGCGCGTCGCTGTCCTTCACTTTCGAGACCATCTTCATGGTGATGCGCAACTTCCCCTGGTGCTGCCAGACCGGCGAAGTGGCCGGCCACGCCGCCGCGCGCGCCATCCGCGAAGAGATCTCCCCCAAGCAGCTCCGCTGGACCGAGCCGCTGGCCTTCTGAACCGCAAGGAGACATACGACATGAATGCTTCGGTCATTACCGAAACCCTGAGCACGCCGGTGCTGGACCGCTACGACGTGATCGTCGCGGGGGGCGGCGCCTCCGGCCTGATCGCCGCGGTCGCGGCGGCCCGCAGCGGCGCCCGCGTGGCGCTGGTGGAGCGCGCCGGCTGCCTGGGCGGCACCGCCACCTCCGGCATGGTCGCGCAGTACATCGGCCTGTTCAACGGCACCGTGCGCTGCGTGGGCGGCATAGGCTTCGAGCTCACCCGGCGCATCGAGGCCGCGGGCGGCAGCGACGGCTTTCGCCGCTACACCCTGGCCGAGGCCAGCGCCAACCCCGTCACCATCACCAACTTCCCCTTCAATCCCGAAGTCGTCAAGATCGTCGCCGACGACATGGCGCGCGAAGCCGGCGTGGACGTGCTGCTGCACTCGCGCGTGGTAGGACCGCTGCTGGAAGACGGCCGCGTGGCCGGCCTGCTGCTGGAGAACGTGTCCGGCCGCCGCGCGCTGCGCTCCCGCATGCTGGTGGACGCCACCGGCGATGCCGTCATCGCCGCCGCGGCCGGCGTTCCCTACGTCGGCGAAGAGCCCGAACTGCGCGACAAGCGCCAGCCCCTGACGCTGGTGTTCCGCATGTCCAACGTGGACGTGCGCGCCTTTCGCGCCATTCCGCGCGAACAGAAACGCGCCATCGCCCTGGACGGCCTGCAGCGCGGCCAGCTCGCCTGGGAAAGCCTGTCGTTCTGCAGCACGCCCGGCGACACCGACGCCATCTGCCTGATGAGCCGCATCCACGGCATCGACGCGCTCGACGGCGCGGAACTGACGCGTGCCGAGCAGGTGGGGCGGCAGCAGATCAAGACCATCGTGCCCTTCCTGCGCGAGAACGTTCCCGGCTTCGAGCAATCCGTGCTCGCCGGCATCGCCGAACGCGTCGGCATACGCGAAACGCGCCGCATCGTCGGCCGCTACACCCTCACGACCGAAGACATCGTCGGCGGCAAGCGCTTCGCCGACGCCATCGCCCTGGGCGCCGGCCCCATGGACCTGCACGAGGCCGGCGGCACGGGCGTGGACCTCTGGATGCCGCCCGCGCCGTTCGAGATCCCGCTGGCCTGCCTGCTGCCCGAGCGCGTCGAAGGCATCGTCGTCACCGGCCGCGCCATCTCCGCCACGCGCGAAGCCAACGGCGGCGCCCGCCACATGGGCACCGCCATGTGCCTGGGCCATGCCGCCGGCGCCTATGCGGCGCTGGCGGCCACGCAGGAAAACCCCGCGGTCGACAAGCTGCGCCAACTGCTGCGCAGCCAGGGCGCGCTTGTATCCGCCGCCGACGCGCTGGCCGCGGCGGATGAAAACGCGGTCGAAGCACGCCCCGCCTGAAACGATTGAACAAGGAGACAGAGATGCAAAATACCGTTCGACGCAAAACACTGGCCGCGGCCATGCTGGCGGCCATCACGGCCGGCGGCGCATTCCCCGCGCTGGCGCAGGACTATCCCAGCAAGCCCATCCGGCTGATCGTGCCCTTCCCCGCCGGCGGCCCCTCCGACACCACCGCCCGCTCCATCGCCGAGGGCCTGGGCAAGGTATTGGGGCAACCCGTCGTCGTCGAGAACAAGCCCGGCGCGGGCGCCATCATCGGCAGCGAAGTCGTGCTGGGCCAGCCCGCCGACGGCCACACCCTGCTGATGGCCAGCAACGTGATTTCCACCGGCAAATGGCTCTATCCCTCCATGAACTTCGAGCCCGTGCGCGATTTCCGCGCCGTGGTCGGCGTCTTCCGCAGCCCGCACCAGGTGGCCGTGGCGCCGGACTTCCCCGGCAAAGGCATTCAGGACCTGATCGCCATGGCCAAGCGTGAACAAGGCCGCATGAACTACGGCTCGGGCGGCGCCGGCACCATGCCCCATCTGGGCGCCGAGCGCTTCAAGCAGGTCACCGGCGTCGAGATGCAGCACATCCCCTACCGCGGTTCGGCGCCGGCCAACGTCGCTCTGGTCGCGGGCGACGTGCCCGTGCACTTCGACATCGAGTTCTCCGTGCAGCCGCTGCTGAAATCCGGCCGGCTGCGCTCCCTGGGCGTCACCGCGCTGAAGCGCTCCCCGCAGTTCCCCGACGTGCCGACGCTGGACGAGCAAGGCATCAAGGGCTTCGAGCTGTATTCGTGGTTCGGCATCGTGGCGCGGACGGGAACGCCGGACAGCGTCGTCGCCAAGCTCAACCAGGCGATCAACCAGGTGATGGAAACCCCGGAGTTCAAGCAGCGGCTGGAGGGGCTGGGCGCAGAAAGGATCGGTGGGCCGCCGGCCGCGTTCGAGAAGATGATCAAGGACGATTACCAGCTCTGGGGCGACGTGATCCGGAAAGCCAATCTCAAGATCGATTGAACCGGACCGTTCCGGGGTAAAGGCCCTTGCAAGCCCCGGTCAACCCGCCTCGGCATCGTAAACCCGGGTGGCGGTCAACAGCACGGCCGCTATCCGGTCGCACTCTGCATACGCCGGGTTCGACAACTCTTCACCGAAAATATCCGGGTCCAATTCCCGGTAGCGCCAGGCAAGCCCGCCATCCGCGAGCATGTCGGACACGGCCGCCAGGAAGGGATCCGTGCCGTCGACCATGGCCGCCCCGGTGTACAGCAACAGGCTGCCTCCGGGTTTCAGCCTCCTGCGCCCCGCATCGATAATCGCCAGGGAAAGCTCGGCCCCCAGCGGACCGCCGCCATGCCGGTAGGCGCGGGCGTGGGGATCGACGAGATAAGGCGGATTCGACATGACGAGGTCGAATTCGCCATCCACGCCGTCCAGGAGATTGCTGTGGCAAGCCTGCACATTGGCCGCCCCCGCCACCGCGGCGTTGACCCGGGTCAACGCCAGGGCGCGGTCGTTGATGTCGACCGCGACGATTTCCGCGCCAGGAACAGCCAGGCCCGCCAGGATGGCGCCCGGCCCCGCGCCGCAGCCGACATCCACCATGCGGGCCGGCCCCGCGCCCCGTCCGGCCAGATGCTGTTTGACGGCATCGGCATATCGATAGGTATCCGGCCCGAAGAAAACCGAGTCATCCTGCACAGTGGGATACGCCGAATGCGCGTAGAGCTGCCCGTCTAGCGTGGACAACCGGATCCGGCTGGCCCAAAGCCCATCCCTCGGCTCCAGCACGTCGGCCGCTTTCATTAAATCGAACACCTCTGGCGGCAGAACACCCGGGTCGAAAGGACGGCTCCAGCCGAATACATCGCGCAGCGTTCGCGCCCGCGCATGGGCGGTCCGCTGATAGACGCGCGCGTGGGTGGCCGGCGTGGTCGTCGTGAAGGTATAGCCGGTGGCGGCCACGGCACGGATGAGCCGAACCAGCGGCTCCTCGGCAGGAACTCCGGTTTGCATGTCGATGCGCCTGCAGGCGTGTAAGCGAGCCGGGAAATATATCGGGCTCACGCCTGCGCTTGCGTGTCGAACTGTGAGCTTCGTGACGGCAGCTCTCGGCCACTGCCGGGGATGCCAACGCCGCCAGGGGCGGGAACGGAAATTGCGGGAAGACCGGATGGCGTCGCCAGGATCGCCCTCGCACAGGATAAGGAAATATGTTCTCAGACACCGCCGTTGAATTCCCTTTGTCGCCGTGCCTGCCCTCATTGCCCCAACCCGCCGTCTACGACACGGCGCGCTCGCTTTACGAAAACCTCTACTCGGCGACTCCCGATGCCGGCATTCGCGCGCGTGCCGGCAAATTCCTCGATGCCAGCCTGGAGGCCGTCCGGGCCCTGCCCAACGACATGCCGGCCACGCCGCAGGCATGCGGCGCCTGGATGGAGGCGAAGAGCGCGCATACGGCTCAACGCTATGCCGAATACCTCGCGGCGCGCCAATCAGGCGCGCCGCGCCAATATTTCTCCAGCGAAGCCCACGCGCTGTACTTCCTCAATGAAATAGCGCCCACCAAACTGGTGGACGGCGCCTGGCTCGCCGGCCTGGTGACCCAATGGGAAGACTCCCGCTTCCATCCGCTGATCCGAACCTATCTCGAAGAACTCGGCGACGGCGCGCCCGAGCTGAACCACGTGGTGTTGTACCGACGCCTGCTCGACGCCCACGCGTGCGGGCACCGCGACGGCATGGCCGACAGCCGCTTCGTGCAAGGCGCCATCCAACTCGCCCTCGGCTGCAACGCGGATAAATACCTTCCCGAAATCATCGGTTTCAACCTCGGCTATGAACAGCTCCCGCTGCACCTGCCCATTACCGCCTACGAGTTGAACGAACTCGGCATCGACCCCTACTACTTCACCCTGCACATCACCATCGACAACATGGCCACCGGCCACGCGCGGCGGGCCCTCGACGCATTGCAGCTCACCCTCCCCGCCAGGCATCGAGCAGCCTTCTTCGAGCGCGTACGCAACGGGTACATGCTCAACGAACTGGGCGACGGCAGCGAGTCCATCATCCGCGACTTCGACCTCGAACAAGAGGTCATCGCCATATTCAAACGCAAAAGCGTCTTCGGCCGGCACATGCACTCCGACTATTGCAAGCTCGCCGGCAAATCCGTCAACGCATGGCTGGCCGACCCCGGGCAAATACCGGCTTTTCTGGATCAGCTGCAGCGTGGCGGCTGGATACGGCGCAACCAGGACCCCGCGGCAAGCCGGTTCTGGCGCCTGCTGGCGGGCGAACGTGCCGAAATGTTCGGCGTATTCACCGACTACGAAATCCGCGTCATCCACGACTGGATCGCCGGAGAGTGGAAAGACCCGCAACTTCAAGTCCCTTCGCGCGCCCTGTCGTACCGGGCGCGTCGGCGCATGGAAGAAGCGGATACCGGCCTGCCGGCGCCCGAGGATGCCGACAACGACTTCAACGAACCGCTGCGCCGCCTCTGCGCCGATCTGGATGAAGCGGACTCCAAGCGGGAACGCATGCGCATGCTGCTGCCTTACCTGGGGCCTGCGAGTCATCACACGCCGGAGGGGTTGCTGGCGACACGGTTGTTCAGTCAGGGATTGCGTGGGGGTGCGTCTTGATGGCTGTCGGCTGAGCCGGGCGAAGGCACGCGAAAAAAAGGCCGCACACAGTGCGGCCTCTCTTCGACTAACTACTACGATCCCTACTTCTTCCTAACCGGCGGCAAATCCGTACACACCCCTTCCGCCACCTCAGCCGCCATCCCGATCGACTCGCCTAGGGTCGGATGCGGATGGATCGTCTTGCCGATATCCACCATATCCGCCCCCATCTCGATCGCGAGCGCCACTTCCCCGATCATGTCGCCGGCATTCGTACCCACGATGCCGCCCCCCACGATCCGGTGCGTCTCTTCATCGAACAGCAGCTTGGTAAACCCTTCGTCGCGCCCATTGGCGATGGCGCGGCCGGAAGCGGCCCACGGGAACATGCCCTTGGTGATCTTGCGGCCCTGCTTCTTGGCTTCGTCTTCGGTCAGGCCCACCCACGCGACTTCCGGATCCGTGTAGGCCACGGACGGGATGACGGTGGCGTCGAAGTGGCTCTTCTGGCCTGCGGCCACTTCGGCGGCGACATGGCCTTCATGCACGGCCTTGTGGGCGAGCATGGGTTGGCCGACGATGTCGCCGATGGCGAAGATGTGCGGCACGTTGGTGCGCATCTGGGAATTCACGGGAATGAACCCGCGGTCGCCCACTTGCACGCCGGCCTTGTCGGCGCCGATGTTCTTGCCGTTGGGGCTGCGGCCGACGGCCTGCAGGACGAGGTCGTAGCGCTGGGGTTCCTTGGGGGCTTTTTCGCCTTCGAAGGTGACCCAGATGCCGTCTTTCTTGGCTTCGATGCCGACCGTCTTCGTTTTCAACATGATGTTGTCGAAGCGGTGCTCGTTCATCTTCTGCCAGACCTTGACGAGGTCGCGGTCGGCGCCCTGCATCAGGCCGTCGAGCATTTCGACCACATCCAGCCGCGCGCCCAGGGTCGAGTAGACCGTGCCCATTTCGAGGCCGATGATGCCGCCGCCGATGATGAGCATTTTCTTGGGCACGCTCTTGAGCAGCAGCGCGCCGGTGGAGTCGACGATGCGTTCGTCTTCGGGGGCGAACGGCAGTTTCACGGACTGGCTGCCGGCGGCAATGATGGCGCTGGCGAATTGCAGCACCTGCTTGCCGTCCTTGGTCTCCACCTCGATATGGTTGGGACCGACGAAGGCGCCGATGCCGGTCACCACGGCGACCTTGCGGGCCTTGGCCATGCCGGCGAGGCCGCCGGTGAGCTTGCCGACGACGCCTTCCTTGAACTTGCGCAGCTTGTCCAAGTCGATGTCGGGCTTGCCGAAGCTGATGCCGTGCTCGGCCATCTTGGCGGCTTCTTCGACCACGGCCGCGGTGTGCAGCAGGGCCTTGGAGGGAATGCAGCCGACATTCAGGCAGACGCCGCCCAGGGTCGAGTAGCGTTCGACCAGGGCAACCTTCAGACCGAGGTCGGCGGCGCGGAAGGCGGCGGAGTAGCCGCCGGGGCCGGCGCCCAGCACCACGACGTCGAAGCTCTGGTCGGCCTTGCCGCCGAAGCTGGCCGCGCTGGGCGTGGGCAGCGGGACGGGATCCGGGTCCGGCTTGTCGGAGGTGGGCTCGCCCAGTTCGTGCATGGCGGACGGCGCGGATTCGAGTTTGGTCGACTCGGTGGAACGGGGCGGCGGCGCGGCCTCGCCCGCGGCGGCCTCGATCTCGACCAGCGGCGAGCCTTCGCTCACCTTGTCGCCGACCTTGACCTTGACGGCCTTGACCACCCCGCCTTCGGAAGCCGGGATCTCCATGGAGGACTTGTCGGATTCGACTGTGATCAGGCTTTGCTCGGCCTTGATCGTGTCGCCGACGGCCACCAGGACCTCGATGACCTCGACCTCCTTGAAATCGCCGATGTCGGGTACCTTCAGTTCTTTCGCCATCGTCGCTCCTTACAGCATGATCCGGCGGAAGTCCGCCAGGACCGCGGCCAGGTGGGCATTGAAGCGGGCCGCCGCGGCGCCGTCGATGACGCGGTGGTCATACGAGAGCGACATGGGCAACGTGAGCTGGGGCACGAACTGCTTGCCGTCCCACACGGGCTTCATGAACGAGCGGCTCACGCCCAGGATGGCCACTTCGGGCGCGTTGATGATGGGCGTGAAGGTGGTCCCGCCGATGCCGCCCAGCGACGAGATCGAGAAGCAGCCGCCCTGCATTTCCGCGGGCGAGAGCTTGCCGTCGCGCGCCTTCTTGGCCAGTTCGGACGATTCCTTGGCGATGTCCAGCACGCCCTTCTTGTCGGCGTCGCGGATCACCGGGACGACCAGGCCGTTGGGCGTATCGGCGGCGAAGCCGATGTGGAAGTACTTCTTCAGCACCAGATTGTCGCCGTCGAGCGAGGCGTTGAACTCGGGGAATTTCTTCAGCGCCGAAACGACCGCCTTGATCAGGAACGCGAGCATCGTGAGCTTGATGCCGGACTTCTCGTTTTCCTTGTTGAGCTGAACGCGGAAGGCTTCCAGGCTGGTGATGTCGGCGTCTTCGTTGTTGGTGACGTGGGGGATCATCACCCAGTTGCGGTGCAGGTTCGCGCCGGAGATCTTCTTGATGCGCGACAGCGGCTTGGATTCGATCTCGCCGAACTTGGTGAAATCGACCTTGGGCCACGGCAGCAGGTCCAGGCCGCCGCCCGACGCGCCGGCAGCCGGCGCCGCGGCAGCCGTGCTGGCGCCGCCGGCCAGCGCCTGCTTGACGAAGTTGCGCACGTCGTCGGGGGTGATGCGGCCCTTGGGGCCGCTGGCCGTCACTTTGGCAAGATCCACGCCCAGTTCGCGCGCGAACTTGCGCACCGAGGGCGAGGCATGGCTCTTGGCGCCCGTCTGCACCGACGAGGCCTCGGCCTGCACGGGGGGCTGGCGCGTGGCGGCGGGCGCGGCGGCCGGCGCCGCAGCAGCGGGGGCGGCCTCGGCCGGCTTGGCGGCAGGCGCGCTCTCGGCCTTGGCCGGAGCAGCCGCGGCGGATGCGCCGGTCTTGACCTTGACCAACTGGCTGCCCTTGGAAACCTTGTCGCCCACCTTGACCAGCAGCTCGACGACTTCGCCGGCGGCCGAACTGGGGATTTCCATGGAGGATTTGTCGGACTCGACCGTGATCAGGCTCTGTTCGGCCGAGACCTTGTCGCCGACCTTGACCAGCACTTCGATGACTTCGACGTCTTTGAAGTCGCCGATGTCGGGCACGTCGATGGTTTCCTCGCCGCCGCCCTGGGCCGGCGCGGCCTGGGGCGCGGCGGCGGGGGCCGCTTCCTGTTTGGCCGGTGCAGCAGGCGCCTCGGCCTTGGACGGCGCGGCTTCCTGCCTGGGCGCCTCGGCCTCGGCGGCGGCGCCTTCGATCTCGACCAGCACCGAGCCTTCGCTCACCTTGTCGCCGACCTTGACCTTGATCGCCTTGACCACCCCGCCTTCCGAAGCGGGGATTTCCATCGACGATTTATCGGATTCGACGGTCACCAGGCTTTGCTCGGCCTTGATGGCGTCGCCCACCGAGACCAGGATCTCGATCACTTCGACGGCGCTGAAATCCCCGATGTCGGGGACTTTCAGCTCACTCACATTGCTCATTCTGTAGTCTCCAGAAGGCCGGACCCGGGCCGGCGCACCCCCTTGCGCAGGCAGGCGCGCGCCAGCCGGGCGGGCGGGACGGGGCCTGCAGGCCCTATCCTACCCTCCCGGCCGCCGATCAGGCGCGTTGGGGGTTGGCTTTCTCGGGGTTGATACCGTACTTCTTGATGGCTTCGGCCACTTTCTTGAGCGGGATCTTGCCTTCGTCGGCCAGCGCCTTGAGGGCGGACAGCGTGACGAAGTGGCGATCCACCTCGAAGTGCTCGCGCAGCTTGGCGCGGAAATCGGAGCGGCCGAAACCGTCGGTGCCCAGCACGTTGTAGGCGCGGCCCTTGGGGATGAACGGCCGGATCTGGTCGGCGAACGACTTCATGTAGTCGGTCGAGGCGACGATCGGGCCCTCGGTCTTGGACAGCGCTTCGGTGACGTAGGAGACCTGCGGGGTCTTGTCCGCCGGATGCAGCAGGTTGTGGCGCTCGGCGTCCAGGCCGTTGCGGCGCAGCTCGGTGAAGCTGGTCACGCTCCAGATGTCGGCGGCCACGCCCCAATCCTTCTCGAGCAGTTCCTGGGCGGCGATGACTTCGCGCAGGATGGTGCCCGAGCCCAGCAGCTGGACGCGGTGCTCGGCCTTGGCCTCGCTCTTCTTCAGCTGGTACATGCCGCGGATGATGCCCTCTTCGTCGCCGGCCTTCAGGCCCGGCTGGGCATAGTTCTCGTTCATCACCGTGATGTAGTAGAAGACGTTTTCCTGGTCTTCCACCATGCGCTTCAGGCCGTTCTGGACGATGACCGCCAGCTCGTGCGCGAAGGTCGGATCGTACGACACGCAGTTGGGGATGGTGGCCGACATCAGGTGGCTGTGGCCGTCTTCGTGCTGCAGGCCCTCGCCGTTGAGCGTCGTGCGGCCGGCGGTGCCGCCCAGCATGAAGCCGCGCGCCTGCATGTCGCCGGCGGCCCAGGCCAGGTCGCCGATGCGCTGGAAGCCGAACATCGAGTAATAGATGTAGAACGGCACCATGATGCGGTTGTTGGTCGAGTACGAGGTCGCCGCGGCGATCCACGAACTCATCGCGCCCGCTTCGTTGATGCCCTCTTCCAGGATCTGGCCGTCTTCCGCTTCGCGGTAGTACATGACCTGCGCCTTGTCGACCGGCACGTACTTCTGCCCTTCGGGGGCGTAGATGCCGATCTGGCGGAACATGCCTTCCATGCCGAAGGTGCGCGATTCGTCGGGCACGATGGGCACGACGCGCGAACCCAGGGTCTTGTCGCGCAGCAGCTGCGTCAGGATGCGCACGAAGGCTTGCGTGGTCGAAATCTCGCGGCCTTCGGCGGTCGGGTCGAGCACGGCCTGGAATACCGACAGCTCAGGCACCGGCAGGTGCTCGTCGGCCTTCTCGCGGCGGTGCGGCAGATAGCCGCCCAGCGCCTGGCGGCGTTCGTGCAGGTACTTCATTTCCGGCGATTCGTCCGACGGCTTGAAGTACGGCAGGTCGGCCAGCTTGTCGTCCGGCACGGGAATGCTGAAGCGGTCGCGGTAGGCGCGGATGATGTCGTCGTCCAGCTTCTTCTGCTGGTGCGCGGGGTTGCGCGACTCGCCGGCGGCGCCCATGCCGTAGCCCTTGATGGTCTTGGCCAGGATGACGGTCGGACGGCCCTTGCTGTTCTGCGCGGCGTCGAACGCGGCATAGACCTTGTGGGGATCGTGGCCGCCGCGGTTCAGGCGCCAGATGTCCTCGTCGCTCATGCGGCTGACCAGTTCCAGCAGCTTGGGGTGCTTGCCGAAGAACTTCTCGCGCACGAACGCGCCGTCGTTGGCCTTGTAGGCCTGGTATTCGCCGTCGACGGTCTCTTCCATGATCTGGCGCAGGATGCCTTCCTTGTCGCGCGCCAGCAGCGGATCCCAGTAGCCGCCCCAGATCAGTTTGACGACGTTCCAGCCGCTGCCGCGGAATTCGCCTTCCAGTTCCTGGATGATCTTGCCGTTGCCGCGCACCGGGCCGTCCAGGCGCTGCAGGTTGCAGTTGATCACGAACACCAGGTTGTCGAGCTTCTCGCGCGAGGCCAGGCTGATGGCGCCCAGCGACTCGGGCTCGTCCATCTCGCCGTCGCCGCAGAACACCCAGACCTTGCGGTTGCTGGTGTCGGCGATGCCGCGGGCGTGCAGGTACTTCAGGAAGCGCGCCTGGTAGATGGCCATCAAGGGGCCCAGGCCCATCGAGACGGTCGGGAATTGCCAGAAGTCGGGCATCAGCTTCGGATGCGGATAGGACGACAGGCCCTTGCCGTCGACTTCCTGGCGGAAATGGTTGAGCTGGTCTTCCGACAGGCGGCCTTCCAGGAAGGCGCGGGCGTACACGCCCGGCGAAGAGTGGCCCTGGAAATAGACCAGGTCGCCGCCGCGGCTTTCGGTTTCGCCGTGCCAGAAATGGTTCTGGCCGGTCTCGATCATGGTCGCCAGCGAGGCGAACGAGGCGATGTGGCCGCCCAGGTCGCCGCCGTCGGGCGGGTGCAGGCGGTTGGCCTTGACCACCATGGCCATGGCGTTCCAGCGGATGTAGGAGCGGATGCGGTTTTCCAGGTCGAGCTTGCCCGGATGCGCCGGCTCCATGTGCGTCGGAATGGTGTTGACGTAGGCGGTGTTGGGCGAGAACGGAATGTAGGCACCCGAACGGCGGGCCAGGTCGATCAGGCGTTCAAGCAGGTAGTGGGCGCGTTCCGGGCCTTCGCGATCGAGGACCGCCTCCAGCGCGTCGAGCCATTCTTGGGTTTCCAGGGTATCTTCGTCGTTGGCGGCGTTAGCGGCCCCGACCTGGGGAAGAGCGGACATGCCTGTCTCCTGAGTCTGTGTGGCCCGGACGGGGGTGCCCCTCCGGGGAGTCTGTCGCTGCCAACGGCCTTCGGCTATGTAAAACTAAGGCCGTTCCGCAACTCCGGCGCGATTCTAGAAGGCGGCAAGCCTTCCGTGCAATATAAATTTCGTCTTACGAGATCATTTACCACGATGTGAAATCTAGCACGAAACGCCGAGAAAATCATTTTGCAGTGCAATAACCCAAAACCTTGCTGCCACAAGGCGATGCCGGCGATCTTCCACACGCAACAGCCCGCCGGCTTCAGCATACTCGTCCCAGTCTGCGTACACTTTTCCCCATGTCTACCGTTCATCCTTCCCGCATTCCCGCCCCGTTCCGCGAAATGGGCCGCCTGCGCCGCCGCAGCTGGTACTGGCTGACTCCCGCCATCGCGCTGGGGCTGTTCGTCTGCGTCATGGGCTCCATTCTCTGGTGGCTGGACTCCCGCGACGACGCCCAGCGCTACGGCACGCTGGTGCGCGACGTCGACTGGGCCCAGCAGTCGATGCGCCTGCGCATGCTCGTCGCGCGCGACCGCATGGGCGCGCTCGGCCGCGACCTCGTGCGCACCAATATGACGGAAAGCCGGTTCCAGGACGATGCCCGCGAACTTCTGGTCGAGCATCCCGAGATCATCCACGTCGCCTGGATCAATGCCGACCGCAAGGCCATCTGGGTGTCCACGCCGGACCGCCGCGCCGGCCAGAGCTTCCGCATGAGCGTGCCCGGCACGCCCGACCCGGAGGCCTTCCGCTCTTTCGAGATCGCCCGCGACGAACACCGGCCCGCCTATTCCCGCCCCTACCGCGGCCAGTACAACGAGGTCTACCTGGATCTCTACGTGCCCGTCTACCAGGACGAGCGCTTCCTCGGCACGCTGGCCACCGTGTACTCGGTGGACGCGATGCTGCAGCACCTGGTTCCCCAGGAAACCGCGCGCAAATACAAGGTCACCATCCTCGACGGCAACGACATGCCGCTGGTCTCGTCCTCGGCGCGCGCCGACAAGGGCGCGATCAACGCCTACGAGATCCCGCTCGATCCGCCCGGCAACGGCATGATGCTGAGCGCGCGCGGCTACCGCACCCAGACCGACACCTCGCAGACCATGCTGGTATGGGTGGTGGTGTCGCTGTCGGCGGTCATCATCTGGAGCCTGGTGGCGCTGTGGCGCCATACCCGCTTCCGCTCGCAGGCGGAGCAGGCCGTCATCGCCGAGACCGCGTTCCGGCGCGCCATGGAGAACTCCATGCTGACCGGCATGCGCGTGCTCGACATGGAGGGCCGCATCACCTACGTGAACCCCGCCTTCTGCCGCATGATGGGCTGGGACGAGACCGACCTGCTCGGCCGCACCCCGCCCTACCCCTACTGGCCGCAGGGCGACCACGCCGCGCAGTGGCGCAATACCGAGATGCTGCTGTCCGGCAACGCCCCCAGCACCGGCTTCGAGATGGAGGCCCAGCGCCGCGACGGCTCGCTCTTCTTCGCGCGCATGTATGTGTCGCCCCTGCTCGACCAGCGCGGCGTGCAGATAGGCTGGATGACCTCGATGACCGACATCACCGAGCCCAAGCGCATCCGCGAGGCCCTGGCGGCGGCGCACGAGCGCTTCATGACGGTGCTCGAAGGCCTGGACGACGCGATTTCCGTCACCGCCGAGACCCCCAAGGGCTCGGAACTGCTGTTCGCCAACCGGACCTACCGGCGCGTGCTGGGCTCCCAGCCGACCGGCCACGACGAACTGTCGGCCGGACGGCGCGGCCGCTTCACCGACGAGGCCATCGAGGTGTATTCGTCGTCCACCCACCGCTGGTTCGAGGTGCGCCACCGCATGCTGCAATGGGTGGACGGACGGCGCGTGCGCATGCAGGTGGCGCGCGACATCACCGAGCGCCGCGCATCCGAGGAGGCCTCGCGCGCCCAGCAGGAAAAGATCCAGCTCACCAGCCGCCTGATCACCATGGGGGAAATGGCGTCGTCGCTGGCGCACGAGCTCAACCAGCCGCTTACCGCGATCAACAACTACAGCATGGGCGTGGTCGCCCTGGTGCGCGCGGGCGACACCGACCCGGCCAAGCTGCTGCCCGCGCTGGAAAAAACCACCGCCCAGGCCCAGCGCGCGGGTATGATCATCCGCCGCATCCGCGAATTCGTGAAGCGCAGCGAACCCAAACGCCAGCGTGTCAGCCTGCCCGTGATCGTGGATAATGCCGTCGGTTTCGCCGGGATCGAATCCCGGACCCGGCGAATCGATATCATCCAAAAAATACCGGACCAGTTGCCGGACGTTCTCGCCGACCCTATTCTGATCGAACAGGTCGTGTTGAACCTGCTCAAGAATGGCCTGGAGGCCATGCAGAATTCGGAGTCGCGGGAACTGCTGGTGGAAGCAAACGTGCGAGAGGACATGGTGGAAGTGGCAGTCACCGACAGAGGACACGGCCTGGCCGACCCCGAACGTCTGTTCGAACCCTTCTACAGCACCAAGTCCGAAGGCATGGGCATGGGCCTGAACATCTGCCGCACGATCATCGAATTCCACCACGGACGGCTGTGGGCCGACCCCAATCCCGCCGGAGGCACGATCTTCAAGTTCACGCTTCCCTGGGTTGGCCCCACCGAACCGACCACGCCGGCCCTCGACCAGGAATCCGCCCCCAAGGAGCTTATCTAAATGAGCAACACGCCCCAGACCAGCACCGTCTTCATCGTCGACGACGACGAGGCCGTGCGCGACTCCCTACGCTGGCTGCTGGAAGCCAACGGCTACCGGGTCCGGGCCTATGAAAGCGCGGAACGCTTCCTGGCCGAGTACGACGCCGAAGTCGTGGGCGTGCTGATCGCCGACGTGCGCATGCCCGGCATGACCGGCCTGGAACTGCAGGAGCAACTGATCGCCCGCAAGGCCTCGCTGCCCATCGTGTTCGTGACCGGCCACGGCGACGTCCCCATGGCCGTCTCGACCATGAAGAAAGGCGCGGTGGATTTCCTGGAAAAGCCCTTCAGCGAAGCCGACCTGCGCGACATCATCGCCAACATGCTGCAACAGGCCCACGCCCGCGCCGCCGACGACGCCACCCGCCGCGGCTACGAGGCCCTGCTGTCGCGCCTGACCGTGCGCGAGCAGCAAGTGCTCGAACGCATCGTCGCCGGCCGCCTGAACAAGCAGATCGCCGACGACCTGGGCATCAGCATCAAGACGGTCGAGGCGCATCGCGCCAACATCATGGAAAAGCTGCAGGTGACCACCGTCGCCGACTTGATGAAGGTCGCGCTGCATAAAAATTGACCCCCCTACGCGCTGCGCGCGCCCCCCAGGGGGGCGGCACTGGCGGACCGGCGGAGCCGGATCCGCAGTGCCCTGGGTCTGCTACGGTGTCTCGGCGAGGCTCCTCGTTTAAGGCCATGGAGTAAAATTCTCGATTCCCTGGCGCACCGCCACGTCCGCTTTTCTTCTCCATACAGACCGCCATGCCCGCACGCCTCATCAACGGCAACGAACTTTCCAAGCAGATCCGCTCCGACATCGCCCTGCGCGCCGCCGAATTGACCCGGCAAGGCAAGCGTCCCGGCCTGGCGGTGATCCTGGTGGGCGACGATCCGGCCTCGCACGTCTACGTGCGCAACAAGGTCAAGGCCTGCCACGACGCGGGCTTCCATTCGGTGCTGGAAAAGTACGAAGCCACGATGGCCGAGGCCGAGCTGCTGGCCCGCATCGACCAGCTCAACCACGACCCGGCCATCCACGGCATCCTGGTGCAGATGCCGCTGCCCAGGCACATCGACCCGCACAAGGTGATCGAGGCCATTTCCACCCGCAAGGACGTGGACGGCTATTCGGTGCTGAGCGCCGGCGAACTGATGGCCGGTCTGGATGGCTTTCGCCCGTGCACGCCCTACGGCTGCATGAAGCTGATCGAGAGCACCGGCTGCGACTTGCGCGGCAAGCACGCCGTGGTGATCGGCCGCAGCAATACCGTGGGCAAGCCGATGGCGCTGCTGCTCCTGCAGGCCAATGCCACCGTCACGATCTGCCACAGCGCCACCCCCGACCTCGCCTACCACACGCGCCAGGCCGACGTGGTCGTGGCCGCCGTGGGCCGCCGCAACACGCTCACGGGCGACATGGTCAAGCCGGGCGCGATCGTGATCGACGTGGGCATCAACCGCAACGAGGAAGGCAAGCTGTGCGGCGACGTCGATTTCGACAGCGTCTCGCAGGTGGCCGGCTGGATCACGCCGGTGCCGGGCGGCGTCGGCCCGATGACGATCACGATGCTGCTGGCCAATACTCTGGAATCGGCTGAAAGATAGCCCCCTACGCGCTGACGCGCGCCCCAGGGGGCGAAACTGGCGTACCGGCGGAGCCGGATCCGCGGTTTCCTGGGTCAAACCCAACGGACTTCGTCGGGCCCATGGTCCCTTGGGCTTTCGGCTTGCCGCCCTTACATACGGTACACAGTCAGCATTTCGGAGTTCTCATGACGCAATCGTCCGCCGCTCAATCCATTCCCTCTTCCGCCGACCTGGCCGACAATCCGCTCATGGATTTATCCGGCCTGGCGCGCTTCGATGCGATCCGGCCGGAGCACATCACGCCTGCCGTAACGGCGTTGCTGGAGCGCGCGGAGGCGACGGTGGCCGCGTTGGAGGCCGATCATGTGGCAGATGCGCCGGCGACGTGGGAGAACGTGGTCGAGACGCTGGATGCGGGCATCGAAGGCCTGTCGCGCGCCTGGGGCGTGGTCGGGCATTTGAATTCTGTGGCGGATACGCCGGAACTGCGTGCCGCCTACGGCGAGAACCTGCCGCGCGTGACCGAGTTCTGGGCCGGGCTGGGCCAGAACCAGGCACTCTACGAACGCTACAAGAAGCTGGCGGCCGGCAAGGAATTCGGACATCAGACGCCTGCGCGCAAGAAACTGATCGAGAACGAGCTGCGCGGTTTCCGCCTGGGCGGCGCCGAACTGGCCGAGGCGCGCAAGCCGCGCTTCGCCGAGATCCAGGAACAGCAGGCCACGCAGTCCAAGGCGTTTTCCGACCACGTGCTGGACGCCACCAACAACTATGCGCTGATCGTGCGCGACGAGGCCGAACTGGCCGGGATCCCCGACGACGTCCGGCAGGCCGCCCGCGAAGCCGCCGCCAAGGCCGGCGAAGGGACGGACGAACGGCCGGCCTGGAAGTTCACGCTGCACTTCCCCTCCTACTTCCCGGTGCTGCAATACGCCGACCATCGCCCGCTGCGCGAGGCCATGTACAAGGCCCACGTGACGCGCGCCTCGGAACTCGGGCCGCAGTACGGCCAGGGCAAGTCCGAATGGGACAACACCGCCATCATGCTGGACCTGCTGCGGCTGCGCCGCGAGGAAGCGCAGCTGCTGGACTACGCCAACTACGGCGAAGTCTCGCTGGTGCCCAAGATGGCCGATACGCCCGAGCAGGTGCAGCAATTCCTCGCCGAACTGGCCGAGCGCGCCCGCCCCTACGCCGAACGCGACTTGAGCGAACTGCGCGCCTATGCCGCAGCCGAGCTGGGCCTGGCCGAGCTCGAACCCTGGGACATCGCCTACGCCTCGGAGAAGCTGCGCCAGGCGCGCTATGCCTTCTCCGAAAACGAGGTCAAGCAATACTTCCCCGAACCCAAGGTGCTGGCGGGCCTGTTCAAGGTCATCGAGACGCTGTTCCCGGTGCGCATCCGCCCGGACGAGGCGCCCGCCTGGCATCCCGACGTGCGCTTCTTCCGCGTGGAATCCGCGGAAGGCACGCTGCTGGCGCAGTTCTACCTCGATCTATACGCCCGCGAAGGCAAGCGCGGCGGCGCATGGATGGACGACGCCCGTACCCGCTACCGCCGCCCCGGCGGCGCGTTGCAGACCCCCATCGCCTACCTGGTCTGCAACTTCACGCCGCCCAGCGGCGGCAAGCCTTCGCTGTTCACCCACGACGAAGTAATCACGCTGTTCCACGAATGCGGCCACGGCCTGCACCACATGCTCACGCAGATGGAAGACCTGGGCGTCTCGGGCATCAACGGCGTGGAATGGGACGCGGTCGAACTGCCCAGCCAGTTCATGGAGAACTTCTGCTGGGAATGGGCGGTGCTCGAGCAAATGACCGCGCACATCGACACCGGCGAACCGCTTCCGCGCGCGCTGTACGACAAAATGGTCGCCGCCAAGAACTTCCAGGGCGGATTGATGACGCTGCGCCAGGTCGTGCTGGCCGCGACCGACATGCATCTGCATACCGACTACGACCCCGACGGCGGACAAAGCGTGCTGGAGCTGTCGCGCGCAGTCAACGACCGCATGCACGTCATGCCGCAGCCCGAAGTCTCGCGCTGGATCAACACCTTCAGCCACATCTTCGCGGGCGGCTATTCGGCCGGCTACTACAGCTACAAGTGGGCCGAGGTGCTCTCCGCCGACGCCTATGCTGCCTTCGAGGATGCGGCGACCGAAGACACGCTACGTCCCGAGGTCGGCGCGCGCTTCCTGCAGGAGATCCTGCAAATGGGCGGCAGCCGTCCGGCGATCGAATCGTTCCGCGCCTTCCGCGGGCGCGATCCCAGCATCGATGCGCTGCTGCGTCACAGCGGCATGGCCGAGCCCGCGGCGTCCTGATCGCGCGAGATCGACATCCGCACCGCGGCGAGCTCCCTGGACAGCAAAGCGTCCAGCGTGGGTTCGCCCGGCAGTTCGAGCAGCGGCTGGCCGCCATAGGTGCGCAGCAAGTCCTTGGCGACATCGAGCGCGACCAGCGCCCTGCGATGCGGCGTGCCTGGGAGACCGGAGAACGGAAACGTGGACTCCAGCTCGGCAACGTTCCAGTTGCGCGGCACGAACAGCCAGGCGGTGCGGCCATTCATTTCTATCCCGCTCAACACGAGCACCTCGGCACACGCTTTCCCTGTTTGCATAAAACGCAACCTCCCCCGCGCTCACGCCGGGCGGTCCACCCACCCATCGTCAGGCCTGGTCATATATTTTGCATATAACGCAAAATATACACGATCCATTTGCGTACAGCGCTTTGCGTCGCAAGCAAAGCACTTTGACAATCACGCCATGGATATCGGCTCGGCGATCAGGCAAACGCGGGAGAAGCTCGGGCTCAAGCTCGAGTCCGTCGCCATGGAGGCGGGTTTCGACGCCGGCAACCTTTCCCGCATCGAAAACGGCAAGCAGAACCCATCCCTAAAGCGGCTCCAGAGCATCGCCCGGGCGATGAACGTCGGCGTGACCGACCTGTATGCCTTGGTCGAAAACGTCCAGGTCATCCCCGCCCGCCCCGAACTGCACGACGGCGACGAAGCCCCCTACCTCTCCGACGAAACACGCCTGCTCCGGCGCCATCTCGCGCTGCTGGACGCCAAGCACCTCAAGCTCGCGGCCGAATTCGTCAAACTGCTCAACCGGCTCCAGAAAGAAGAAAACGCCAGGCAGGAAACGGTCTGACCGTTGCTGCTGGCGTTTTCGGCAGGAAGAACTTCGGCGATCAGCCGGGGCGGCCCATCAATTGCGAAATGTCGCGCACCGCGCCGCGGTCGGCCGAGGTCGCCATCAACCCGTAGGCCTGCAGCGCCTGCGACACCACGCGCTGGCGGTCCACCGGCTTCCAGGCCTTGGCGCCGCGCGCTTCCATCGCTTCGCGGCGGTGCGCCATCTCGGCCGCGTCCACACGCAGATTGATGGTGCGATTGGGGATGTCGATGTCGATCATGTCGCCTTCCTGTACCAGGCCGATGGCGCCGCCCTCGGCGGCTTCCGGCGAGGCGTGGCCGATCACCAGGCCCGACGAACCGCCCGAGAAACGTCCGTCGGTCAGCAGCGCGCAGGCCTTGCCCAGGCCCTTGGACTTGATGTAGGAGGTCGGGTAGAGCATTTCCTGCATGCCGGGGCCGCCCTTGGGGCCTTCGTAGCGGATGATGACCACGTCGCCCTCGTGCACCGTGTCGCCCAGGATGCCGTCCACGGCGTCTTCCTGGCTTTCGAACACGCGCGCCTTGCCCGAGAACTTGAGGATGCTCTCGTCCACGCCCGCGGTCTTGACGATGCAGCCCTTCTCGGCCAGGTTGCCGTACAGCACGGCCAGGCCGCCGTCCAGCGAATAGGCGTGCGCCTTGTCGCGGATGCAGCCTTCGGCGCGGTCGTCGTCCAGCTTGTCGAAGCGCTTGTCCTGGCTGAAAGCCACCTGCGTGGGCACGCCGCCGGGCGCGGCGCGGAAGAAGGTCGAGACGGCCTCGTCCTTCGAGGTCATCACGTCATTGGCGGCGATCGCCTCGCCCAGATTCTTGCTGTGGACGGTGGAAACCGAGGTATCGAGCAGCCCGGCGCGGTTCAGCTCGGCCAGGATGCCCATGATGCCGCCGGCGCGGTGCACGTCCTCGATGTGGTACTCCTGCGTGGCGGGCGCGACCTTGCACAGGCACGGCACGTGGCGCGAGATCTGGTCGATGTCGCTCATCGTGAAATCGACGCCGGCCTCCTGCGCCGCCGCCAGCAGGTGCAGCACGGTATTGGTCGAACCGCCCATCGAGACGTCCAGCGCCATCGCGTTCTTGAACGCGGACTTAGTGGCGATGTTGCGCGGCAGCACCGAAGCGTCGTCCTGCTCGTAGTAGCGCTTGCACAGTTCCACCGCCAGCCGGCCGGCGCGCAGGAACAGCGCCTTGCGGTCGGCGTGGGTGGCCACCACCGTGCCGTTGCCCGGCAGCGACAGGCCCAGGGCCTCGGTCAGGCAGTTCATCGAGTTGGCGGTGAACATGCCCGAACACGATCCGCAAGTGGGACAGGCCGAGCGCTCGTAGTTCTCGACGTCGGCATCCGACACCGACGGGTCGCCAGCCTTGATCATCGCGTCGATCAGGTCGACCTTGATGATCTTCTGGCCGCCGGCATCCTGCGCCGGATGGTAGGCCTCGATCACCTTGCCCGCTTCCATCGGGCCGCCCGACACGAACACGGCCGGGACGTTCAGGCGCATCGCGGCCATCAGCATCCCCGGAGTGATCTTGTCGCAGTTCGAAATGCAGACCATCGCGTCGGCACAGTGGGCGTTGACCATGTACTCGACCGAATCGGCGATCAGCTCGCGCGAAGGCAGCGAGTACAGCATGCCGCCGTGGCCCATGGCGATGCCGTCGTCCACGGCGATGGTGTTGAACTCCTTGGCCACGCCGCCGGCCGCCTCGACCTCGCGCGCCACCATCTGGCCGAGATCCTTCAGGTGCACGTGGCCGGGCACGAACTGGGTGAAGGAATTGACGATGGCGACGATGGGCTTGCCGAAATCGCCGTCCTTCATGCCGGTCGCGCGCCAGAGCGCACGGGCCCCGGCCATGTTGCGACCATGGGTGGAAGTACGGGAACGGTATTGCGGCATGATGGAGCTCACACGAAAAAAGGGCGAAGCTGATAAGTATAGGGCTTTAAACAGCATACATGACGATTGGACAGGCATGGACGGGCAGCGGTTCAGCGTGGAACTTGGCCCGGATAATAAAAATAATTACTATTCACAAACTACCCATCTCCCCGGAAAAATTTCCATGACGACTTCTGCCGCGCTTTGGGCGCGCTACCAGGCCCTGAAGGCCGAACAGCCCAAGCTGCGCATACGCGATGCCGCCTCGCAACTGGGCGCCAGCGAAGGCGAACTGGTGGCCGCCGATCCCTCCGCCGTCCGCCTCAAGCCCGATTGGGCCGCGCTGCTGGGAGGGCTCAAGGCCGCCGGGCCGGTGCTCGCCCTGACCCGCAACGAAGCCGCCGTCCACGAAAAAACCGGCGCCTACGACCACGTGCAGATCGAAGGCAGGATGGGCCTGGCGCTGAACCCGGCCATCGACCTGCGCCTGTTCCTGTCGCAGTGGCGGCACGCCTTCGCCGTGGGCGGCGAACGCCCCAGCTTCCAGGTGTTCGACCAGCAAGGCGACGCCGTCCACAAGATCTACGTCACGGAAGGCACCGACCGGGCCGCGTTCGACGCGCTGCTGGCCGCGCACGCCGACGTCCCCGGCCCGCTCGTGCCCGAGCGCCGCGCCGCAGAAACGGTCAAACCCGATGCGGACGTCGACGTCGAGGCCTTCCGCCAGGAATGGCGCGAACTGCGCGACACGCACGAATTCTTCGGACTGCTGCGCCGCCACGGCCTGGGCCGCGTCCAGGCGCTGCGGCTCGCGCCCGCCGACCATGCCCAGCAGGTCGGCATCGGCGCGGTCGATACGGTGCTGGAATCGGCCGCTGCGTCCGGGCTCTCCATCATGGTGTTCGTCGGCAACCCAGGCTGCGTGCAGATCCACACCGGGCCGGTGCATCGCATCGCCCCCATGGGCCCCTGGCTGAACGTGCTCGATCCCGGCTTCAATCTGCACATGCGGATGGACTTGTTCGAACAGGCGTGGGTCGTGCGCAAGCCCACCGAGGACGGCATCGTCACCTCGCTGGAATGCTACGATGCCGACGGATCGCTGATCGTGCAGTTCTTCGGCGAACGCAAGCCCGGCAAGCCCGAGCTGCCGGCATGGACCGAACTGGCGGACAGCCTGGCCAGCATTGCGCCGGGCACGCCGCGGCGCGCGGACTGAGCCGCCGCGCCGCGCCGCGCCCGTCGGGCGGTCCCGCCACGGCCGGACCGCCCTCATTCTTCATCCATCGCCCATGCCCGCCTGCTTCCCTTCCCCTCGCTCCTTCTTGCCGCTGCGCACGGCCGCTGCCTGCGCCGCGGCCCTGCTGCTGGCGGGCTGCTCGTTCATGCCCGGCGCCAAGAACCGGCCCGCCGACGCGCTGGCCAAGGAACTGCCGCGCCACGGCATCGTGCTGCTGGGCGAAGTCCACGACAACGCCGAAGGCCACCGCCTGCGCACGCGCGCGCTGGCCGAGGCCGTGGACGGCGGCTGGCGGCCGGTCATCGCCATGGAGCAGTTCGACATCGAGCGCCAGGCCGACCTCGACCGGGCGCTGAAAACCTGCCGCGACGCCGATTGCGTGATCGCCGCGGCCTCGCCCGCCAAAACCGGCTGGAACTGGTCCTACTACCGCCCGGTGCTGGAACTGGCGCTCAAGCAGAAACTGCCCGTGGTAGCGGCCAACCTCTCGCGCACCGATGCGGCGGCCGTCATGCGCAACGGCCTGGGCGCCACCTTCACCGTGGAGCGCGTGCGCGCGCTCGGCCTGGCCTCGCCTCCCGCCGGCCTGATGGCCGCGCAGCGCGACGAAGTGGCCGAAGCCCACTGCCGCGCCCTGCCCGCCACCATGCTGGGCGGCATGGCCATGGCGCAACTGGCGCGCGATGCCGTCATGGCCGATGCCGTCAAGACCGCGCACGCCCAAGGCACGCGGCCCGTCGTGCTGCTGGCCGGCAACGGCCACGTGCGGCGCGACCTGGGCGCGCCCAGGTGGCTGGGCCAGCCTGCCTACGCGGTGGGCTTCCTCGAAGAAGCGGCCGCTCCCGGGCGCTACGATCAAACGATCGCCCTGCCCGTCGCCACGCGCGAGGATCCCTGCAAAGCCTTCCGCTAGAAGGCCGGGGGCCGGCGCACTAGAATCATCCCCCTAGGCGCCATCGTCCGTTGAGGGCGCCCCGCCCTTTCCAACGGAGACCACTCATGCCAGCCAGCCCGTCCACCCCGATACGCCTGTGCATCGCCGGCGAAGGCGCCATGGGCGCCACGCATGCGGGCATCTTCTCGCGCATGCCCGGTGTGGCGATCACCGCCCTCGCCGCAGCCGACCTCGGACGCGGCCGGCAACTGGCGGCGCAGCACGGCATCCCCCACTGCAGCGACGACCTCCAGGCCTGCCTGAGCCGCCCCGACGTCGACGCCGTCGTCCTGGCCACCCCCTCGGGCCTCCACGCCGAACACGCCGAACTGGCCGCCCGCCTGGGCAAGCCCATGCTGATCGAGATCCCCGCGGCGCTGAGCCTGGCCGACACCGAACGGCTGGTCAGCCTGCAGGCAGAGACCGGCGTCCCCATGATGGTCGCCCACAGCCGCCGCTTCGCGCCGCCCCACACCACCCTGCGCGAACGCATCCAGAGCGGCGACTTCACCCTGCACCATCTCGTCTGCGAAACCTACTTCTTCCGCCGCAACAACCTCAACATGTTCGGCGAACCGCGCACCTGGGTGGACAGCCTGCTGTGGCACCACGCCTGCCACACCGTCGACCTATTCTGCTGGCTGCTGGGCGAATCGGAATTCGACGTCTGGGGCCAGCGCGGCCCCGACCACCCCGAGCTCGGCATCCCCATGGACCTCACCGTCGCCATGCGCTCGCGCAAGCGCTGCACGCTGCTGACCATGGCCATGTCGTTCAACAACAAAGGGCCGTTCGGCGGGTTCTATCGGTACATCGGGGAAGAAGAAACCTACCGGGCGTTCCGCGATGAGTTGACGGACAGCGAAGGGAAGGTGGTGGATATGCCCGGAGCGATGCCGGCATTCGAGGCGCAGGATGCGGAGTTCATTGCGGCGCTGCGCGAAGATAGGCCGAGCGGGTGCGATATTGCGTCGGTGCTGCCGGCGATGCGGGCGCTGGATGCGGTGGATCGGATCATGCGCGGCGCCGCGTGACGAAGTCCGGCAGTTCTTCCCCCACCCGCACCATCGGCCTGGGCAGCGCGGCGCGCGAGCTCTATCGCGCACTCTGGCGCCATGCGACCGGCGTACGCCCCCACATGCTCGGTGCCGCCGGCCTGTTGTCCGCGGCGCAACTGCTGCGGCTGACCATGCCCTGGCTCGCCGCCCAGGCGATCAACGCGCTCCAGCAAGGCAGCATGGCGACGGCCGGCCGCTGGATCGTCTACCTCGTCGGCATCTACCTGCTGTCGTGGCTGCTGCACGGCCCCGGACGCGTGCTGGAGCGCAACGTCGGCGTCCGCGTGCGCGAACGGCTGGCCGACCAGCTCTACGCGCGCATCGCCGCCGCGCCGCTGGCCTGGCGCGACGGCCGGCACTCGGGCGAACTCCAGCACCGCGTCGTACAAGCCAGCCGCGCGCTCTCGGACTTTGCCCAAAACCAGTTCGGCTACCTGCAAAGCGCCTTCAACTTCGTCGGCCCGCTGGTCGCGCTGGCCTTGCTCTCGCGCACCAGCGGCGCCATCGCGGTAAGCGGCTACGTCGTCATCGCCCTCATCATCCTGCGCTTCGACCGCGTCCTCATGCAGCTCGCCCGCGCCGAGAACGACGCCGAACGCCGCTACGCCGCCGCCCTGCTCGACTTCGTCGGCAACGCCGGCACCGTCATCGGCCTGCGCCTGCAGGCCGCCTCCCGCAAAATCCTCGGCCGCCGCATGCAAGCCGTCATGGCGCCCTTGCGCAAGGCCGTCATGGTCAACGAAGGCAAATGGTTCGCCGTCGACCTGCTGGGCATGGGGCTCACCTGGATTCTGGTGGTGGTCTACGTGCTGCAACATCGCCAGCCCGGGCAGGCGATCATGCTGGGCACCGTCTTCATGATCTACCAGTACGCGCAACAAGCCGCCACCGTAGTCGGCTCCATGGCCACAAATTTCCAGAGCTTCGCGCGCATGCATACCGACTACGGCAGCGCGGAGCCGATCTGGGAAGCGCCTGGGGATCCGGATGCTGCGGTGCCGGCCGTGGTTGCGGATGCGCCGTGGCAGACCTTGGAACTGCGTGGCGCTACGTGGAGCTATGCAGACGATGCGCGCGGCGGTTTGCATGGGATTGATCTGGTTCTGCGACGCGGCTCGCGGGTTGCGCTCATCGGCCCAAGCGGTGGGGGCAAGAGCACGTTGCTGCGCATGCTTGCGGGGCTTTATCCGCCTCAGCAAGGTGAGTTGTTGCGGGATGGCGCGGTGGTGGATTGGGAGGAACTACGCACGTTGGCTACGCTGATTCCGCAAGAAGCCGAGGTGTTCGAGGCCAGTGTCGAAGAGAACCTGACCTTTGGAGATCCGGCGGACGCGCAGGCCTTGCAGTCGGCGGTGCATGCGGGAGTATTCGACGAGGTGCTGCAGCGAATGCCGGAGGGACTGGCTAGCGCGATCAATGAGCGTGGCGGAAATCTTTCCGGTGGACAGCGGCAGCGGTTGGCATTGGCACGTGGGGCGTTGGCGGCCAAGGGAAGTTCGCTCTTGTTGCTTGATGAACCGACCAGTGCGCTCGACCCTCAAGCCGAGGGTCGAGTATTTGATCGCATGGTTGCGGCTTTTCCGGCGGCTTGCATTGTGGCGTCGGTGCATAGGCCAAGTTTGTTGGCACGGTTTGATACGGTGGTCGTGATGGAGGGAGGTAAGGTGGTAGATGCTGGAGTACGGGATGAAGTGCTTGGCAGACGTAAGTAATAACCAACCTATACGCTATTCTCTTTACTTCAGCCTTTTTACAGCATCAAATCTGGAGAAAAATAATAAACAATAACCTACGCAAATCCTGTTTATTTCTGGTTAACCATGATTTACATTTAGCAACCCATGCACTATAAACCTGTCGGAGAGGGAAGGAAACTCTTTGAATACTCCAGTCCTCATCGCTATGCTCGGCACACTCCGATGACGCTGCACCTTTTCAGCACTTCGCGAGGTTCGTAACTGCGAGCAGTGAAGTACCCAATTTTCTCGTTGAAGCTATTCAGGTGCCAATTGGTACCATCCACGGCGCTTCATCTTGATTCGAACAGGAAAGAAAGATTGGAGGCGAGCGGCTGCAAGTACCCTGCGGTCTCGACTAATGACTCTGTGACAGACAGCCCATCATCAGTAAAGGCAGGACTCGGATGCATACCAGTTACCAACCGTTCATTATATGACTTTGATCGGGCAGCAACTCAGATCAGTGGTCGACTATGCCACCATACCCGTACCCTCCCTTGGCGTATTGGGTCTTTGTATGGCACGCAATCGCGTCATTACAGTGTCACCATATGGGGTAAGCGTCCAGTATGTAGCTGTGTCCTTCACGCTCCGACTCTTCGTGCTCTTGGTAATCAGCCCCAGGGCACGAAGCTGAATCTTTATTGTTTGAAAATCGTCGCCATCTATTCGGAAGTTCATTAATCCAAGGTCTTTGAAGCCCTTGTTGCTTTGCAGGTCTGAGCTTGCCAAATCACTGATTAATCTGTTCAGGGACTTAGCCATTTCATTTTCGGTAGCTTCATCAATCATCAGTGGCGACACGGCCGAAAAAATTTCATCCCATTCCGCTTCCACGATTGCCCGATAACCTTTTCCATCATGCGCATAGGCGCTGGGAGACGCAACGAAAGAATAGTTAATTTCAAAAACATCTGCTCCTTGAGCAAACCCCCTTGTTCCTTCAGGCCCATGAATGCTCGCGGCCAAGAGATCCTGTTGAAGTTCCTCAATACGACGACGCAAACTGAGTATTTCCTCCATCGTACTCTCGTCTGGCACAAGATTGCCTCGTACCCATCCGATGCCAGGACTGCTTTTAATGAGCTTAACCAAACTTCGGCTAACTTGGCTGCCGAGATCCACAGGGCTCTCCCAAAAACGGCACATCTTTTTCTGTACAAAATCTCGAAATGTGCTTAGCTTTGCCTTCCCTTCATCTGAGGGTTCGCAACGACTTGCTGCAAGGTCTCCAGGGTTGCGATGAACGAAGCCGATGATTGGCTTACCAGTGTCGAGAGCGTATCGGTACTCCATCTCTGTATAGCTAAATCCATCAGGGCCCATGGAGCCGTATCTACCAGCAACTATGACCATGTAGTAGTCGCAATCATCAATCACTTTCTTAATCAATGTCCACTGGTCTTCACTGGCTGCCGGAAATAGCTCCATGCCAGCGGGAATACAGTCGAGCTCCAGCAACGCTTGAATGACCTCTTGGCGTTCCTCTTGAAGATCCGCATATGTGGAACTGATAAAGACTTGGTAGCGCTTATCCATAGCACTCACATTTGGAGATAGAATAAGTGATAATTCTACCTGTAATGCAACGCTCTACACTAGACGAATCTCGCAAACCAAACTCTACATACCTAGACTTGTCGACCATCGTGTACGCTATGCGGAACTGAAGCGGTTACGGTAGCCTCGTCGGGAGTATTTCCTCCCCGCGCTGCAGCGCATTCATCAAGGCAGCCGTGAATGACGTCCGGCATTCATGTAAGTATATTCAGGGGTGGCTTGCGAAGGTCTAATGCACTTTCACTCGTCATTCCAGCGGGCCATCTTCGGTGGCCGCTGAATTCCCACATTAGCCCGCATCAAGACTGAGCGCCTCATGTCGAACACCTTTCCTTGGACGTGCCCGTACTGCAATCGTGCGGCCATCATCACGAATAATTCATTCACAAGTGGTCTCGGTACGTTCAATGACGGCAACAAGGACGGTCCTCTCGGAATCGCCTGGACGGCGGTGACATGTCCGAACCCTCAGTGCCGGGAGTACGAACTGAAGGCCAAGCTCTTTGCCGTGGAGTATGCGGCCCACGGAGCCAGGGTTAAGGGCTTGCCGCTCACAGAGTGGCAACTTCGACCACAGTCCAGTGCAAAACCCTTTCCCAACTATATCCCTAGGGCCATCATCTCCGACTACAACGAAGCCTGCCTCATCCGTGATCTCAGTCCTAAGGCCTCCTCCACACTTGCTCGAAGATGTCTGCAAGGAATCATCCGTGACTTCTGGGGCATTTCCCGCAATCGACTCATTGATGAGGTCAACGAGTTGAAGCCGAAGATTGACACTGCAACGTGGAAAGCGATCGATGCGATTCGAAGTATCGGCAACATTGGTGCTCACATGGAGAAAGACATCAACGTCATCGTCGATGTTGAGCCGGAGGAGGCTCAGCTTCTCATTGACTTGATCGAGATTCTGCTAAAGGACTGGTACATCTCGCGTCATGAACGCGAGCAGCATCTTGAACACATCGTTGCCTTGGCCGCTAGCAAGAAAGAGGAGAAAGGCAAAAGCGTGGGTTAATCCTTCGCTTGAGCGAACCTCCGCCGGATAGACAGTTGATCATCGAGGCAATTGCGCCATCATCCGCCTCGCGTGCCAAGTGCCTACTTGGCAGCGGCCAACTCAGGCTCAAATGTGAGCGCCGGCTTCCCCATTTGGCGAAAATAGTCCCGGAACAAATTAGCCCTAACACCGCGTCGAGCATAAACGGCAAATACGTCATGCGAACAGATCGTCTCCTCAAGGCACCTTTCCCTTCCCCCTAATCTCCGTCACCACCAACTCCCCCTCCCGCCGCGCCACCGCCACGGGCTCGTAGACACAAGTCCGCGCC
>NZ_UWPJ01000010.1 GCF_900606115.1 Pigmentiphaga humi | reverse complement strand
TCGCTCATGGGGCGGGCGGGGCGGCTGTTTCGGGAGCGGCTGCAGGCGCGGGCGCCGTTGCCGCGGGCGGCGCGGCGCGCAGTCGCTCGGGCAGGACGGTGTCGAGCCAGCCCTGCCGCCAGGCCAGGCCGGCCAGCACGACGACGACCAGCGCGATGCCTACGGTCCAGGCCTTGCCGTGGCGGTCGGCATAAGGATCGCGCAGGTTGCGCTTGGCATCCTGCGGGATGCGCGCCACCCGCGACAGCGAGCCGCCCAATTGGACGTTGATCTTCATCCGGCCGTTGATGGCCCAGCCGCTGGCATCGAGGATGGGGCCCAGGCTGCGCTGGCGCAGCTTGAGCCAGGCGATCAGCATGCTCGGCCCGGAAATGGCCAGCACCAGCCCCAGTATGGCCAGGGGAATCCACCAGCCCAGGTCGACGAACTTGCCGAACAAGGCCACCAGCACCGTACTGATGGAGCCCAGCGCCACGCCTATGGCGGCGACCGTGCCGACGTCCACCTTGGCCGGATTGGGCTTGGCCGCGGCGGCGGGGTCGGCCTGGTCGGCGGTGGCGACGTTGGTGGCGAGGGCGCTCAGCTTGCCCTGCGCCGCGGTGTCGCTGGCGGCGGCCCGCTTGGCGACCTGTTCTTCGATCATCCGCACGAATTTCTTGTACGGGGCGAAGAAGGCCTGGCCTATGCTGGTCGGGTTCTCGATGATCTTGACGATGGTGGCGTCCCAGTCGTTGCCCTGGCGGTCGTAGAACACGCCGTTGCGGCCGACGAACAGGAAGTCCACGTCGCCGGCCGTCATGGCCGCGACGATGGTCATCTTCCGGCCTTCGCGCGTGCAGTCGCAATACACCAGGTAGGCCTTGGCCAGCCCGGCGAGCGCGGCATGCTTGCCGGCGTCGTCCACCCGCACCGTCAGGTCGCAGCTGCGCGCATCGAGATAGAGCCTGCCGGCCTGGAAGATGGCGCCCTCGCGCCGGTAGAAATCCTTGAACGACACGAAGTTGTCGAGCAGGTGCGCCAGGTCGCGCTGGAAGCGCAGCAGCTTTTCCAGATCGGCCATGCGCGCGGTATGCGGTTCGATCTGCTGGTCGGCATCGAGCAGCGCCAGGACGGCGGCTTCGCTGCCATTGTCGAGCAGCGCGGCGACGTCGGTCACGGCGAGCGCATCCAGCTTGGTCGCTGGCTTGGCGGCCAGCCAGTCGCGGGCGGGGCCGAGCTTGGCCTGCAGGCGTCGCCAGTCGTCTTCGCTCAACGCGTCGGCAGCGCCCAGCAGCGGCTCGGCCGCCTGGGCGCGGAACGTGTCCATGGCCTGGGCCCATGCCGGATTCAGCCCGCTGCGCAGCGGCAGGGAGCGGCCCGGCGCGACCGCCGCCAGCGGCAGGTGGGCGATGCGGTCCGAACCCAGCGTCAGCGCTTCGCCGTAGAGCTGGCGGTACTCCTCGGCAGTGGGATTCAGCGCGGGCGCCGCCAGCGGATCGTAGGCGGCCAGCCGGCAGCGCGCGAAGAAGTCGTCGATCTTGGCCTGCACCGCATTGGCGGCCTGCACCGCATCGACGGTGGCGTCGCCCAGCGGCACGATGGAGGGATCGCCGGCCACGCGGTCGCGCCATTCGCGGATGGCGCGCGCTTCGGTGAAAAAGGCTTCGGTGCGGGCGCGGTCTATGCCGGGCTCGCCGCTCAGGTCGGCCTGGCTGCCGTGGGTGTCGATGATGCGCTGGATCGCGGCGCGCGCCGCGTCGTCTTCGGCGGTCGCGGGCGTGACGATGCCGTCGCCGTTGAAGCGCATCGCGGCCAGCAGGCGGCTGCGGTCGGCGACGTCGGCCAGGCTGATGCGCGTTTCCTGTTTGTCCAGCAGTTGCAGGATGCGGCCTGCTTCCTCGATCAGCAGCCGGCCTTCTTCGGTGTTGTCGGCGATGGCGTCCAGCGACAGCGTATCGCCGCCGCGCAGCAACTGGCCGGGGTCGCGCAGCCGTTCGCAGGCCCAGCGGCATGCGGCCAGCAGTTCGGGCGGCCGGATGCGGCCGTCGTGATCGCTATCGATGAGGTCCAGCGTGCGCGGATCGAATTCGATCCCGCGCGTCGGGCAGGCCAGCGCCACCCAGAGCTTCTGGTCGAGTTGGCCGAGCTTGCATATGTCCTCGCCGGAACGGATGGAGACCTGGTCGACGCCGCCGGCGCGAAAGAATTGCCAGGTATGTTCCATGAAAGTCGTCTCTCCTGAAGGTGATGGGTCCGCCTGCGGACGGATGCGCGGCGGCGCCACGCGCAAAGAGCGCAATTGTGGCGTGCCCGGAGAGGATTGTCCCGGCAAACAGGCGGCGGCTCGGCGGTGTTGATGGTTTTTTACTTTTACCATGCAAGGAAACGGCGCCAGGCGCTGGGCCTGGCGCCGTTCCTCGCGGGGAGGCCGCGTTCAGAGCAGGGACTGGCCGTACTGCAGGACCTGGTCGCAGACTTTTTCGGTGATCTGCTGCTTGAGGCTGCTGCCCCCGCCCAGTTCCACTTTCTTGCCGCTGTTGCCGCCGAGGATGCCGCTCAGGCCTTCCAGGTAGCCGGGATCGGACTTGGCCTGCTGTTCGCCGCCGAGCTTGCCCAGCAGCTTGTCCTTGATGGAAGCGGCGCCGCCGCCGAGGTAGTTGTTCTGCGCGCAGTAGGCCAGCACGCCGGTGATGTTGCCCGTGCCCACGGAGCCGAGCGACGGCAGGGAGGCTCCGCCCAGTCCGCCGAGCAGGGAGCCGCCGCTGCCCGAGGATTGCTGGCCATTGCCCAGGGCGCCCTTGATCGAATCCATGAGCTGCGCCTGCGCGGCGGGCATGCTGGCCGCGCAGCCCAGCAGCAGGATGGCCAGGGCCTGGCGTTTGATCGTGGACATCGAAACCTCCTTGGTGACGGAAACCCGCATGATGCGTCGGGACTTTGTGATGGTCGGTGTCCAAGCGTATCCCCATCGCGCCGAGCTGGCCAGCCCGAGCCCGCCGGCCTGCAGAGGCGGACGCCGCGCCGCGCCGGATGCTGACTGACAGCTGAAAAGCGCCATTTCCGCGCGCCGGGCCGCTGCTCTACACTGCCGGGTCGTGCCGCCGTTCCTCCTTTCGCTACGGATTCCGCATCGTGCCCCTTTCCGCTCCGCGGCTGACGCGCCGCCCGCTGGTCATCGCTTCGGTGATGGCTTCCATGTTCATGATCGCGATCGAAGCCACCATCGTGGCGACGGCCATGCCGCAGATCGCCGCGGACCTCGGCGGGCTCAGGCTCTATAGCTGGGTCTTCGCCTCGTTCCTGCTGACGCAGACGGCGATGACGGTGGTGTTCGGCAAGCTGTCGGACATCTACGGGCGCAGGCCCATGATGCTGACCGGCATCGCCGCGTTCCTGGTGGGCTCGATCGGCGCCGGCTTCGCCTGGTCCATGCCCTCGATGATCGTCTTCCGGCTGATCCAGGGCATAGGCGCCGGCGCGATACAGCCCGTGGGCATGACCATCGTGGGCGACCTCTATCCCGTGCACGAGCGCGGCAAGGTGCAGGGCTGGCTGGCCAGCGTCTGGGCCGTGTCGGCGGTGATGGGGCCGATGCTGGGCGCGTTGATCATCCACCAGTTCTCGTGGGCCTGGATTTTCTGGATGAACGTGCCGCTGGGCCTGGCCGCGGCCGCGGGCTTCGTCTATTTCCTGGACGAGACCGCCGAGCGCCAGCGCGTGTCGGTGGACGTGACGGGAGCGGTTTTGTTCTCGGCGGCGGTGGCCGCGCTGATGTTCGCATTGACCGACGCGGGCGACGGCCTGGTGTCGCGCGCCTGGACCGCGCTGGGCATATTCGCGGTGTGCCTGGTCCTGTTCGTCTGGCGCGAATTGCGCACCGAGCACCCCATCGTGTCGTTCGCGCTGTGGTCGCGCCGCGCGATTGCCGCCGCCAACGTATCCATGCTGCTGGGAAGCATGGTCATCATGGGGCTGACCACCTTCCTGCCCATGTACGTGCAGGGCGTGCAGCACCGCACGCCGGTAGTGGCGGGGCTGGCGCTGACCATGATCATGCTGGGCTGGCCGGTGGGTTCGACCGTCGTCACCAAGCTGTTCCCGCGCTACGGCCTGCGTCGCATGATGATCCTGGGCAGCCTGGTCGTGCCGCTGGGGTCCTGCGTCTTCCTGTTCCTGACGCCGCAGGGCACGCCGGTGCTGGCGGGCGTGGGCTCGCTGGTGGTCGGCCTGGGCATGGGCTTCATGGGCGTGTGTTCGCTGGTGCTGATCCAGGAAATCGTGCATGGCTCCGAGCGCGGCAGCGCGACCGCCTCGAACATCTTCGCGCGCAACCTCGGCAGCACGCTGGGCGCCACGGCGTTCGGCGCGGTGTTCAACTTCGGGCTGGCGCGCAGGGCCGGCGGAGAGGCGATCACGTCCGATCAGCTCAAGGAGGCCCTCGAATCGGGCGCCGGCGCCAGTCCGCTCGTGGAGCAGGCGATGCAGCATGCCCTGCACATGACGTTCTGGGCGGTCGCCATCATCGGCGTGCTGGTGGCGCTCACGATGGCCTGGATCCCGGCAACGGCGACCGCCATCGGCCGCAAGCAAGTACGGGGCTAAGGTTTGAAGGCGCCGATGAAGATGGCCGGATCGACCCGCGCGTCGTTGAGGCTGACGTTCCAGTGCAAGTGCGGGCCGGTGGCGCGGCCCGTCGCGCCCACGCGCCCGATCGGCGCGCCGCGCGCGAGCTCCTGGCCCACGGTCACGTCTATGCGCGACAGATGGCAGAACATGCTGACCAGTCCCTGGCCGTGGTCGACGAATACCGTCTTGCCGTTGAAGAAATAATCGCCGACCAGCACGACCCGTCCCGCGGCGGGCGCCTTGACCGGCGTGCCGGCCGGCACCGCGAAGTCCAGCCCCGAATGCGGGTTGCGCGGCTGGCCATTGAAGAAGCGGCGCAGGCCGAACGGGCTGGACAGCCTGCCGCCTTCCACGGGCCGGTCTAGCAGCACGTTGCTCGGCCCTTCGGGGCGGAAGGCCCGGTAGGCGGTGGATTGCTCGGCGGATTCTTTTTCGATGCGAGCCAGATCCGCAGGGTTGGGGTCGACCTGGCGCTGGTTCTTCAGCCGGATGTGCTGGGCGACATAGGTCTTGCTGCGCACGGTGAAATCGGCCTGCCGGGCCTGCCGGGCCTGCGCGCCCTGGCCGATGGCCAGTTGCTGCGTGCCGGGCCGCGCGTCGAGCGGGATGCCGACCACGGCGATCCAGCCGCCGCTTTCCTGGCGCAGCACCATGACGCGGCGCTCGCGGTAGGTGGCCACCGGAGCCGTGGGCGCTTGTCCCAGCGGTACGACGGCCACGCCGCCGGGAACGGGCTTGTCCAGCAGCCGGGTGATGAAGTCTTGGGCATGGGCGAGCGGCGCGGCTAGGCCGAGGGCCGCCGCCAAAGGCAGGCAGGAGAGTCGCAAGAGCATGGAGTATGTCGGATGCAGGCGGTGGAGCAGGATGGTGCGGCCATTATTTTGCGTGCGGCGGGTTCGGGGCAAGGAAGCGCTGCAACAAAGTGCGACGCACCCGGGGAGGCTGTGGCCTATGCGTATCGGAAGAAATCTAAGCTTATTTCTTTAAGTAATTAAAATTAGTTTCTAAATCGAAATAAAATATAAAAACACATCGCATATTGCTTCTTCCGAGGTTCCCCGAATCATGAAACGCGTTCTTGCAAGGCTTGCCCTGACGCTGGGCCTGGCCACCGCGGCCGCCCAATCCGCTTCCGCGGCGCCGCTCGAAATCGGCTATCTGCCCATCCTGCCGGCCGCGCAGCTGTTCATCACCCTCGAACAGCACGCCTTGCCCGCCGAAGCCGGCGCGCCCAAGCTGGTGCAGTTCCAGAGCGGCCCGGCGCTGGTGCAGGCGCTGCTGGCGGGCCAGCTCGACATCGCCTATGTCGGCATCGGCCCCGCGCTGGTCGCGCGCGGCAAAGGCGCGAACATCAAGGTGGTGGCGTCCAACATCGTCGAGCAGGTCAGCTTCGTCGCCATGGGCGATCTCGCGCCGTATTTCGCGTCGGGCGACGCCGCCACGGCTTTCGCCCGGTTCGCCAAGGACAAGGGCCGCCAGCCGGTCATCGCCAGCTATCCCAAGGGCGCGGTGCCCGAGGCGGCGCTGCAGTACTGGCTGCGCAACCGCATCAAGGTCGAGCCGTCGTCCTTCAAGCTGATCTACCAGGGCGAGGCCCAGATGCAGCAGACGCTGTTGACCGGCGCGGTCGATGGCGCCGTCATTCTCGAGCCCACGGTGACCACGGTGTTGAGCAAGGCCCCCAAGGCGCGAGTGGTGGCGCGCGGTTCGGACCTGTTTCCCAAACAGCCCGGCGCAGTGCTGCTGGTGCGCGAGAAGCTGATCAACGAACAGCCCGCGCTGGTCCGTTCCCTGGTGGCGGCGCACGTCGCGGCCACGCGCCTGCTGGACACCGATCCCGCCAAGGCCGCGCCCATGGTGCAGAAGTACGTCGGCGGCGGGCGCCTGCCGCTGGACCTGGTGCAAAAGTCCATCGTCAATTCCAAGGGCCAGTTCGAGGCCGACCCCAACGCCATCATCGCCGCCACGCTGGTGCTGCAGAAGTTCCAGGCCGATACCGGCACGCTGGAAGGGCCGGCGGTGGACGTCGCCAAGCTGTTCGATACGCGCTTCTACGACGAAGTCGCGGGCAAGCCGGCCACCCAGGGCAAGCGCTGATACCGTTCGAACGATGATCGCCAAGTTGCCTGGATTGCCGGTCCGCATCGCTTGCGGTGTGGCCGGCGTCATTATTTTCGTCTTGCTGTGGAAGGCCGCGGGCGTGTTCGAATGGGTCAACCCGGGCACCCTGCCGGACCCCTTCGAATTGCCGCATGCCTTCGTTCAGGAATGGAGCTCGGGCCGCCTGCTGCCCGCGGTCGGTTCCAGCCTCATCCATTATTTCTGGGGCCTGGGCGCCGGCACGGCGCTGGGCATCCTGGTCGGGCTCGCCGCGGCCACGGCGCGCTGGTTCGACCTGCTGCAGGCCTACCTGGCGCGCATCCTGCGTCCGATCCCGCCGCTGGCGTGGGTGGTCTTCGCCATCGCCTGGTTCAAGGTCAGCCACGCCGGCGCGGCCTTCGTGATCGCCATCGGCGTGTTCTGGGTGAACTACTTCGCCACCTACAGCGCGGTGCGCAACGTCGATCCGCGCTTCTACGAACTGGCGCGCAGCTTCGGCCAGGGCAGCTACTGGCAGCGCGCGCTCAGCATCACCTTGCCGGCCATCGCGCCGGGAACGCTGGCCGGGGTGCGCACCGGCATCGGCCAGGCCTGGATGACGCTGATCGCGGCCGAACTGCTGGGCGTGCCGGGCATGGGCCAGGAAATGAATGCCGCGGCCGGGGTGGGCGCCTACGACGCGGTCGTGGTCTACATGCTGGCGATTTCGCTGGTCTATGCGCTGAGCGACCTGGTCTACGCGCAAGTGGAAAAGAGGGTGCTGTCATGGCGGCCGTGATCGAATTCAAAGGGCTGGCCTACCGCCATCCCGGCGCGGCCGCGCCGGTGATCCAGGGGCTCGACCTGGACATCCAGGCTGGCGAGTTCCTCGCGGTCGTGGGCGGCTCGGGCGTGGGCAAGTCCACCTTGCTGAGGACCGCCGCGGGCCTGATCGAGCCGGCTTCCGGAGAGGTGGACTTGCGCCTGCCGGTGCGCGCCGGCAGGCGCCGCCGCGCAGTGGTGTTCCAGGACGGCCGGCTGCTGCCTTGGCGCACGGTGGCCGGCAATGTGGCCTACGGGCTGGAAACTCTGGGCATAGACAAGCGGGAACTGCGCGCGCGCGTGGCCGAGGCGCTGCAGTTGACGGGCCTGTCTGAACTGGCCGGGCGCTGGCCGCACCAGCTCTCGGGCGGGCAGGTGCAGCGCGTGGGCATCGCCCGGGCGCTGGCGGTCAAGCCCGACATCCTGCTGATGGACGAGCCCTTCAGCGCGGTCGATGCGCTGACCCGCCGGCACTTGCAGGCCGAGCTGCTGCGCATCTGGCAGGCCACGCGCGCGGCCATCATGTTCGTTACCCATGACATCGAGGAAGCGGTATTCCTGGCCGACCGCGTCATCGTGCTGGGCGGCCGGCCCGCCAATATCGTGGAAAATCTGTCCATCGGCCTGCCGCGCCCGCGCGACCGCGGCGATGCCGAGTTCGGCCACCTGGTGTCGCACCTTTCTGACCAGTTGGGCTTTGCTTGAGATGATCCGCCTGCTTATCCATGCTCCCACGCCTGCCGCCCTCGAACGCGCGCGGCGCAACCTGGCCAACCTGAAGAAAGCCGATCCGTCTGCGCAAGTGGAACTGGTCGTCAACGCGGGCGCGGTGGCGGCCGCGCTCGACCAGCCGGACGCCACCGATGCGCATCTGCGCGTGTGCGGCAATACGCTGGCCGCCACGGGCAGGCAGGCGCCGGCGGGCGTGTCCGTCGTGGACGCTGCGGTATTGCACCTGGCGCGCCGGCAGGCCGAGGGATGGGCCTATATGCGCGCCTGAGCGCGTGCAGGCAGGCCCATGCGGCGCCTGGCGCGATGGGCCGAGCCGTTGCGGACCGCCCAGCGCAGGACGGGCGCGATCGCGTGGACCGACCGCTCGACGGCCCGGCGGCGCCACGGGCCTTGCTCCAGGCCCAGCATGGCCGAGGCCCAGTCGGGCAGCAGTCCGATGCCGGCCTGCATCATGATCCGGCTCACGGGCCTGGCCGTGACGCTGACCGCGGGAGGGTGGTCCAGCAGGATGCGCGAGATTTCGCGCGTGCGGTCGCTGCAGGCCAGCTGCGAGCGCATGCGCGCGATATAGGCCGCGACTTCGGCGCGCGAGCGCGGCACCGCGCGGGCGCCCAGCCGATATGCGATCAGCGATATCTCATCGTAGTAGCGGTCCTGCTCGGCGCCGGGCAGCCCCGGGTCGAGGTAGCGCAGGTGCGCCGCCAGGAAGCTGCTGACTTCCGCCACGTGGACCCAGGTCAGCAGGTCGGGGTCGTCGGCTGCGTACGGGGTGCCGTCGGGGGCGGCGCCGCGCACCTGTTCATGGATGCCGCGCACGCGGGCGATGAGCCGCTCCGCATCCGCCGCGCTGCCGTAGGTGGTGCCGGAAATGAACTGGCCGGTGCGCCGCAGCCGGCCCAGCATGTCCTGGCGGAAGTTGGAGTGGTCCCAGACGCCGGCCAGCGCGAGCGGATGCAGCATCTGCAGCATCAGCGCGGCGATGCCGCCGACCAGCATGGACGTGAAGTCGCCATGCACGCGCCAGGCGGCCGAATCCGGGCCGAACAGCCCCGGATCGCCGGCGGGCTGCTCGAAATCGATTCCGCCCAGGGCCAGGCCGGTCAGGCCCAGCACCTGCGCTTCGATGCGTTCACGTATCACGCCGGGACCCTGCGGACCAGGAGCGCGGCGTCGTACAGGCGGCCCGCCGTGGCGGCAGGCAGGCGCGCGGGGAAGGGGGAGTCGATGGGCATGCGCGGATTTTGACAGGTCGGCGCGCGCCGCGCATCCCGGCGCCGGCGCAGGCGAACCGCCGGCCGGGTTCGGATGGCCGCGGCGCGTCCTCTCCGGGTAGAATCGCGGCATGCGCCGGCTTCTTCTCATCCTGCTCGCTCTCGTCATGCCCTTCCAGGCCGCCTGGGCGGCAGCCGCGTCCTATTGCGAGCACGAGTCCGGCGTGACGGTGCAGCGCCACTTCGGCCACCACGACCATGCCCACGAGCCGGATGCCGGAGCGGGCGGCGCGCTGTCCGGCCATCCCGATTGCGCCGTCTGCCATGCGGTCGCGCTGAAGGCGGTCGTGGGCGGCTTGCCCGAACTGGCCCCGCAGCCGGTCGTGCGGCACCATGTTTCCGCGCCGCCGCCGTTCCTGGCGCCCGCGCCTGTCTTCCCGCCTGAACGCCCCCAGTGGGCGGCGTCCGTCTAGTCGTCTTCTCCTCTTTCGACTATCGCTCGTTTCCGGCGCCGCCGTACGCGGCAGCGCCGGGATGACCGACGCATTCCAGGTGCAATCCGATGTCCAGAATCGCATGGCCATTCATGGTGGCCGTCGTCGCGTGCGGCCAGGCCGCCGCCCAATCCCTGCCGGCCCCCGGGCTGCCGGCGCCCCCTCCGATGCATGAAGCCCCTGCCGCGCCGCCGGCCGCCGGCGGCGGGCTGCTGACGCTCGACGCCGCGCTGGCCCGCACGGCCGAACGCAGCCCGCTGCTGGCGGCCGCTCGCAAAGAGGTCGAGGCGCTGCAAGGGGGTATCGTCCAGGCCGGCGTGCGCCCCAATCCGGAACTGGCGATCAGCGTCGAGGACACGCGCCGGGACACCCGCACGACCGCGGCGCAGGTCGGCATTCCCATCGAGCTGGGCGGCAAGCGCCAGGCCAGGATCGTCGCCGCCGAGCGGGCGCGGACGGTGGCCGAGGCGGACCTGGTCAGCCAGCAGGCGGCCCTGCGCGCGGCGACGGTCGCGGCGTTCTTCGACGTGCTGGTGGCGCAGGAGGCCCTGGCCCTGGCGCGCGGCGCGCGGGAAGTCGCAGTCCGCGCGGTGGACATCGCGGCCAAGCGCGTCGCTGCCGGCAAGGTGCCGCCGCTGGAAGAAGACCGCGCGCGCGTCGAGCAGGCCAATGCCGAACTGGACATCGAGGCGGCGCGGAGCCGGCTGATGCAGGCCCGGCAGGGGCTAGGCGCCCTGTGGGACGAGCGCGATCCTGGCTTCGGGACCGCAGCCGGCGACCTGGAGACGCTGCCGCAGCGGCCGCCCGCCGACGAGTTGCTGCGGCAATTGGAGCAGGCGCCGGACCTGGCGGGCAGCCGGCTCGAGATCGAACGCCGCGAGGCGGTGAAGGATCTCGAGCGCAGCAAGCAGTATCCCGACGTGCGGCTCACGGCCGGGACCCAGCGCAACAACGAGCTGGGGCGCAACCAGGCGTTGATCGGAATCGCCATTCCTCTGCCTTTGTTCGATCGCAACCAGGGCAACGTGTACGAGGCCACGGTGCGCGCCGACCAAGCGCGCGACATGCATCGGGCGCTGGCGGCACGGCTGGCGCGCGATCTGGAGCAGGCCTCGTCGCGCCTGGCGCTGGCGCGCGGCAGCGCCGAAACCCTGCGCCATACGGTGATGCCCGCGGCGAACCGCGCCTACGACGCCGCCACGCGCGGCTTCGAAGCGGGCAAGTTCGGCTTCCTCGACGTGCTCGACGCCCAGCGCACTTTGTTCCAGGCGCGTCTGCGCCACCTGGCCGTCGTGGCCGATACCTACCAGGCCGCAGTCGAGATCGACCGCATCCTGGGCCGCTGAGAGCGAACGATCATGTCGATTTCCAAGAAGCAATGGGCCGCCATGGCGGCCATCGTCCTGGGCGGCGCGCTCGCGGTCGCCGCCGTGCTGCTGCCTGCCGGCCACGAGGACCACGATCATGCCAACCCGGAGCAGGCAGAAGGCCACGCGGAAAGCCGGCTGGTGAAGCTGACCGACGCGCAAGCCGCCGAGGCGGGCATAAGAGTGGCGCGGGCGGGGCCGGGCGTACTGCGCCCGAGCAGCGAATTCCCCGGGGAGATCCGCTTCAACGAGGACCGGACGGCCCATGTCGTGCCCCGGGTAGCCGGCGTGGTGGAGGCCGTGCCGGTGGACCTGGGCCAGCAAGTGCGCAAGGGCCAGGTGCTGGCGGTCATGGCCAGTACCGCGCTGTCGGACCTGCGCAGCGAACTGCATTCGGCGCGCAAGCGGCTGGAACTGGCGGAGCAGACCTACGAGCGCGAAGCGCGGCTCTGGCGCGAGCGCGTGTCGGCCGAGCAGGACTACCTGCAAGCCCGCGCCGCACGCGAAGAGGCGCGCATCGCCGCGCAGAACGCGGCGCAGAAGCTGCGCGCCATCGGCGCCGACGAGGCCGCGCCGGCATTGAACCAGTATGCCCTGCGCGCGCCGTTCGACGGCACGGTCGTGGAAAAACACATGTCGCTGGGCGAAGCCATGAGCGATACCGCCACGGTGTTCACCATCGCGGATATGGGCACGGTATGGGCCGAGTTCATCGTGGCTCCGCAGGACCTCGCCGCGGTGCGCGTGGGGGAGCGCGTGACGATTTCGTCGTCGGCGCTGAACGAGACGGCACAGGGCGAGGTGTCCTACGTCGGGCCGCTGCTGGGCGCGCAGACGCGCACGGCCACCGCGCGCGTGATCCTGCGCAATCCGCGCATGGCGTGGCGTCCCGGTCTGTTCATCACCGTCAGGGTGCTGCGGCCCGAAGAGGCGGTGGCCGTGGCGGTGCCGGCGTCGGCGCTCCAGGCCATGGGCGAGCACCGCGTGGTGTTCGCCGCCGTGCCGGGCGGCTTCGAGGCGCGCGAGGTCAGGACCGGCCGCCGCGATGCGGAGTACGTCGAAGTGCTGGAGGGCCTGGAGCCTGGCACCGGCTATGCGCAGACGAATACTTTCCTGCTCAAGGCAGAGCTGGGCAAGGCCGCGGTCGAGCATAACCACTGAGGAAGGGGCCCCCGTACGCGCTGACGCGCGCCCCCCAGGGGGCGGCACTGGCGGACCGGCGAAGCCGGATCCGCTGTGCCCGGGGTCGAGGTGACTGATTACGGGAATATCTTCTATGTTTGAACGGATCATTCGGTTCGCGATCGACCAGCGCTGGCTGGTAATGCTGGTGGTGGCGGGCATGGCGGCGGTAGGAGGCTACAGCTATACGCGGCTGTCCATCGATGCCGTGCCGGACATTACCAATGTGCAAGTGCAGGTGAACACGGCGGCGCCGGGCTATTCGCCGCTGGAGACGGAACAGCGCATCACCTATCCGGTGGAGACCGCGATGGCGGGCCTGCCCGGACTGCAGCAGACGCGCTCGCTGTCGCGCTACGGGCTGTCGCAGGTCACGGTGATATTCCGCGACGGGACCGACATCTACTTCGCGCGCCAGCTCGTCAACCAGCGCATCCAGGAAGCGCGCGAAGCCCTGCCGCCGGGAGCGGCGCCGGCGCTCGGCCCGATCTCCACCGGCCTGGGCGAAATCTACATGTGGACGGTCGAGGCCGAGCCCGGCGCGCGCAAGGGGGACGGCACGCCCTACACGCTGGCCGACCTGCGCGAGATCCAGGACTGGGTGGTGCGGCCGCAGCTGCGCACCGTACCGGGAGTGACCGAGGTCAACACCATAGGCGGCTATGCCAGGGAGTTCCTGGTCGCGCCGAACCTGGAGCGCATGGCCGCCTACGGCCTGACGCTGGCCGACGTGGTGGCCGCGCTCGAGCGCAACAACGTCAACGTCGGCGCAGGCTACATCGAGCGCGGCGGCGAACAATACCTGGTGCGGGCGCCCGGCCAGGTGGGCTCCATGGACGACATCCGCGACATCATCGTCAGCCAGGCTCAGGGACAGCCGGTGCGGGTGCGCGACATCGCCGGCGTCGAACTGGGGCGCGAGCTGCGCACCGGCGCGGCGACCGAGAACGGCAGGGAGGCCGTGATCGGAACGGTGTTCATGCTGATCGGCGAGAACAGCCGCGAGGTGGCGCGCGCCGCGCACGCGCGGCTGGCGCAGGTGAACCGGACGCTGCCGCCCGGCGTCAAGGCGGTGACCATCTACGACCGGACCGACCTGGTCGACAAGGCCATCGCCACGGTCAAGAAGAACCTGCTGGAGGGCGCGATCCTGGTGATCGCCGTGCTGTTCCTGTTTCTCGGCAACCTGCGGGCGGCGGTGATCACCGCGCTGGTGATCCCGCTGTCCATGCTGTTCACCTTCACCGGCATGGTCGGCTACAAGGTCAGCGCCAACCTGATGAGCCTGGGAGCGCTGGATTTCGGCATCATCGTCGACGGCGCGGTGGTCATCGTGGAGAACTGCGTACGCCGGCTGGCCCACGCGCAGGCGCACGCCGGCCGGCCCCTGACGCGCGCCGAGCGCTTCGAGGAGGTCTACGCCGCGGCGCGCGAAGCCCGGCGGCCGCTGATATACGGCCAGTTGATCATCATGATCGTCTACCTGCCGATCTTTGCGCTGACCGGGGTGGAGGGCCGCATGTTCCATCCCATGGCGACGACGGTGGTGCTGGCGCTGCTGGGCGCGATGATCCTCTCCGTGACCTTCGTGCCGGCTGCCGTCGCGCTGCTCCTGGACGGGCCGGTGCAAGAGAAGGAGAACCGCCTGATGGCGGCGGCGCGCCGGCTCTACGAACCGCTGCTCGGCAGGGCGCTGGCCAACACGCCGGTAGTGATGACCTTCGGCGCGGTCGCCGTGGCGTTCGCGCTGGCGCTGTCCACGCGCCTGGGCGCGGAGTTCATTCCCAACCTGGATGAAGGCGATATCGCCGTACAGGCGCTGCGCATTCCCGGCACCAGCCTGAGCCAGGCCGTCGCCATGCAAGAGGAACTGGAGCGGCAGATCGACAAGGTGCCCGAGGTCGCGCGGGTCTTCGCCAAGATCGGCACCGCCGAGATCGCCTCCGACCCGATGCCGCCCAACGTGGCCGACACCTACATCATGCTCAGGCCGCAAGCCGAATGGCCCGAACCGCGCCGTTCACACGCCGAGGTCGCGGCGGCGATCGAGGCTGTCGTCGAAGGCGTGCCGGGCAGCGGCTACGAGTTCACCCAGCCCATCCAGATGCGCTTCAACGAGTTGATCTCGGGCGTGCGCAGCGACGTCGCGGTCAAGGTGTTCGGCGACGACATGGCGCGGCTCGAGCAGACCGCGGGCGACATTGCCGCGGTGCTGGCGCGCCTGCCCGGCGCCGAGGCGGTCAAGGTGGAACAGACCACCGGCCTGCCCATGCTGACCATCGAGGTGGACAGGCAGAAGGCGGCCCGCTATGGCGTAAGCCTGGCCGAAGTGCAGGAGACCATCGCCACCGCGGTGGGCGGCCGCCAGGCCGGCATTTATTTCCAGGGCGACCGCCGTTTCGACATCCTGGTGCGCCTGCCCGACGAGGTGCGCGGCGACATCGAGGCCCTCAGGCGCCTGCCGGTGGCGCTGCCCAAGGGGGAGGGGCAGTCCCGCGTGGCCTTCGTGCCGCTGATGGAACTGGCCCGCTTCGAACTGGCGCCGGGCCCGAACCAGATCAGCCGCGAGGACGGCAAGCGGCGCGTGGTCGTCAGCGCCAACGTGCGCGGGCGCGACCTGGGGTCGTTCGTGTCCGAGGCGCAGGAACGCATCGATGCGTCGGTGCGCGTCCCGCCCGGCTACTGGATCTCGTGGGGCGGCACTTTCGAGCAGCTGCAATCGGCCGCCGAGCGGCTGCAGTGGGTGGTGCCGGCCGCGCTGCTGCTGGTATTCCTCCTGCTGTTCGCCATGTTCGGCAATGTGCGCGATGGCCTGATCGTGTTCACCGGCATTCCGTTCGCGCTGACCGGCGGCATGCTGGCGTTGTGGCTGCGCGGCATCCCGCTGTCGATCTCGGCGGCGGTCGGGTTCATCGCGCTGTCGGGCGTGGCGGTGCTCAATGGCCTGGTCATGCTGTCGTTCATCCGCGCGCTGCGGGCCGACGGGCTGGCGCTGGACGAGGCGGTCCGGCAGGGCGCCTCCGCGCGCCTGCGCCCGGTGCTGATGACTGCCCTGGTGGCGTCGCTGGGATTCGTGCCGATGGCGCTCGCCACGGCCACCGGCGCCGAGGTCCAGCGGCCGCTGGCGACCGTGGTGATCGGCGGGATCATCTCATCGACGGCGCTCACGCTGCTGGTGCTGCCCGTGCTGTACCGCTGGGCGCACGGCCGGACGGCCGGCTAGGCAAGGCGCCGGCCCGCCGCTCAGTTCGCCAGCCTGGCGAGCTCCACGGTGATGTGGGTGGCACAGGTCGTGATCCGGGCGATGGCGGCGGTCTCGTCCGCCGGTTCGGATCCGTCCAGCTCGCGGACCAGCGTCACCGCGCCGACCACGTGGCGGCCGTCGTTGAAGATGGGGGCGGCGATGCCGACCACGCCCGCGTCGATTTCTTCGCGGGAGACGTAGAAGCCGTTCTTGCGGATGCGCTGGTAATGCGCGCGCAAGGCGGGCCAGTCCGGCGCGATGTGCGCGACCGCCGGATCGTCGTGGTGGCGTTCGTACAGCTGTTTCAGGCGCGTGCTGCTCAAGTGGGCCAGGATGACCGCGGGCGCCGCGCCGCGGAACAGCGGCATGACGCGGCCCCGTTCCAGGCTCATCGCCGCGGGCTTGCCGCTCGCCTCGTGGTGGCTGTGCACGATCTCGTCGCCATAGATGCCGCACAGCACCACGGTCGCGCCGGTCTGCTCCGCCAGCGCCCGCATGCGCGGCCGGCTGGCCTGGAGGATGGGCTCGGAACGGCGGATGCGGTAGTCCAGCGCGATGATCTTGGCGCCCAGGGCGTAGCGGCCGGCCAGCTTGGCCAGCAGGCCGGTCTCGCACAGCTGTTTGACGTAGCGGAACGCCGTCGGGCGCGAGATCGCCAGCAGGTCGGCGATCTCCTCGGCGGCCAGCGTGGGACGACTGGCCGAGAACAGGTCGAGGACCTGCAGGACTTTGGCGACCTGGGACATACGGCTCAGAAGTCGGCGGCGATCTTGCGCCGGGTCCACTCCACGATGGTGTCCATGCACTGCTCCAGCTCTTCGGGTTGGCCCAGATAGTAGTGCGTGGCGCCCATGATGCGCACGTACTCCTTGTCCGGCGTGCCCAGCGCCTCGTGGATGATGGGATTGTGCGTGGCCGGCACGGCGTCGTCGGCCTCGTTCTCGATCTGCAGCACCGGCACCTTGCGGATGCGCGCGGCGTTCACCGGCCCCTTGATGTTGGAATGGTCGTACGACCATTGCGACAGCCAGCTGCGCAGCGTGCTGAAGCGCGCCAGCCCCGCCGGCCCGGAGTTGACCACGCGCGGGTCGCCCAGGTAGCACCAGTCGGGGCGGCGGCCGTTGGGGTCGATCGAGGTGTCGAACCAGCGCACGTCGCACATGGTGCGGTGGACCACGAATCCGCGTTCGCGTTCACCTTGGGGCGAGCGCGACAGCTTGTCCAGCATGTCCAGCGCCCAGTTGCTGATGCGCCGGTTGCGGGCGAGCTGGGCCTGCCGGAACGCGGCGACGAAGTCGGCGCTGTAGCGCGGTTGGTTGGGACAGTCGGGGGCGTAGATGTCCAGTTCGAGGTCGCGGTCGTCGGGATCCAGCTCGTTGCGGACGGACGGGTCCAGCCACTCGGTCAGGGTCTCGGGGCGGCTCAGGTGCGCGGCGATGAAAATGATGCCGTCGGCCGGCTGCAGGCCCGCCGCGGTCAGGTCGTAGGGATCGCCGGCCGGGGTCTGGGTGATGGAGGGCGATTCCGCCTGGGCCTGGTAGAACAGCGACAGCGCGCCGCCGCCCGACCAGCCGACCAGCACCACTTTTTCGTAGCCCAGGTCTTCGCGGGCGTGGCGCATGTAAGCGCCGAGGTCGGCGGCGACTTTTTCCATGATCAGCGCCGAATCGTTCTTGGCATACCGGCTGCCGCAGCACATCACGTGCATGCCCGCCTCGGCGAGCGCGACCGGCATGGGCAGCAACTGCAGGGTGGAGGCGGGATGCATGAACAGGAACAGCACCTTGGAGGGCTTGTTCCTGGGGATCAGACGCTGGCCTTCGAGCACGGTGTAGCCCTGGCTGCCGTTGAAGCCATAGGTTTCCACCATGCCCACGGGTTCGCGGAACTGCAGGATGACGGGGATACGGTCGAAAGCGTGCTTGGCGGGCTCGGACATGGAGCGGTCTCCGGAATAGGGGAAAAACGGGTGCAAGCCGGCGCGCCGTGGCTTGGCACGGCGCGCCGCGGGGCTTGCGCGGAATTCGGTGGAACGGCGGGCGCGGCTTAGTGGCGCGCGGCCTCGGCCTTGGCGCGGACCCAATCGGCCAGTTGCGCGTGCGCCTCGGCCTTGTAGGCATCGAGCGTGGCCTGCGGCGCGGTGCGGGTGGTCAGTTCCAGCCGGATGCCGTTGGGGTCGAAGAAATAAATGGAGTGCACGAAACCGTGGTCCGTGACGCCGACCACCTTCACGTCGGCTTGCTCCAGGCGTTTCCTGGCCTCGAGCAGCTCGGCTTCGGACTCGACCTGCAGCGCGATGTGGTTGACCCAGTCGGGCGTGTTGGCCGAAGGCTCGGCGATCTGGTTGTCGCCCAGGTCGAAGAAGGCCATGTACGAGCCGTCGCGCATTTCGAAGAATACGTGCACGTAGGGGCAGTATTCCCCCGTGCTGGGAACGCGCTCGGCGCGTATCACGTGGACCAGCGGCAGGCCCAGCAGGTCTTCGTAGAAATGCCGGGTTTCTTCGGCATCGCGGCAGCGGTAGGCGTAGTGGTGCAGGCCCTGTACGGGAATAGAGGTGGCCGTCATGGTGTCTCCTTGTGCTGCCCGCGGCTGCGGGCCGGACGAGATAGGGATATCGCGTGGGAGCCAGTGTAAAGCAGTTGATTTCAAAAGTATCAGTTTTAGATACTTTTGTTTTTTATCGGGCAATCGATTTTCCCGATCAATCGATGTCGCGCCCAAAAGGGCCGGAACGCCCGGAACCGCGCCGCTCCTGCGATAATGCCGGCCTGGGAGCGCCCGGCCGGGCATCCATGCAAGGGAGACGCCCAGCTCGGGGCCAGCCAACCATGTTGCTGCAAGTGATTTATCTGATCGCCATTACCGCCGAGGCGGCATCGGGAGCGATCATGGGCATGCGCCGCCGCATGGACTTGTTCGGGGTCTGCGTGGTGGGCACCGTCACCGCCCTGGGCGGCGGAACCATCCGCGACGTGCTGCTGGGCCGCCATCCGCTGGGATGGGTCGCCCATCCGGAATACCTGTTCTTCACCGTCGGCGCGGCGCTGGCCGCCGCCTGTCTGGTGCGCTTCATGCACCAGGTGCGGATGGCCTTCCTGGTGCTGGACGCGCTGGGCCTGGTGGCGTTCGCCGTGATCGGCTGCGACATCGCCGCCGCCACGGACGCGCATCCTTCCATCGTCGTGCTGATGGGCATGGTGACCGGCATCTGCGGCGGCCTGCTGCGCGACGTCCTGTGCAACCAGGTGCCGCTGGTGCTGCGGCGCGACCTCTATGCCTCGGTGGCGCTGGCCACCGGCGCCCTTTACGTGCTGCTGCAACGCTATGGGGTGGCCCATGATCATGCGACCTGGATCGCGCTGCTCGTCGGCTTCCTGTTCCGCCTGGTGGCCATCCGCAAAGGCTGGGCGCTGCCGGTCTTCACGGCACGCAGGCAGCTCGAGGACTGATCTTCCAGCGCTTTCCCGCACGTGTTACCGGCGCACACAATAGCTGGTGTTGCGACGCAACAACCGCCGCAGCGCCGCAACCGGCATCGGCTATGCTCCTGCCGACGCCCCCTCTGCCGTGAAGGACGGTCCATGGCCCAGAATCCCCTGCACTATCGTGCTTTCATCCTGCTGCTGGTCATCGCGACCATCGCCTTCGGCTGGCTGCTGTGGCCTTTCTTCGGCGCGGTATTCTGGGGTGCGATCCTGGCGATCGTCTTCTTCCCCATGCAGCGGCGCCTGCAGGCACGGTTCGGCGGCCGCGCCAACCTGGCGGCGCTGGCCACGCTGGGCGTGTGCATACTGCTCGTCATCATCCCGGTATCGGTGATCGCCGGCGCCATCATCCAGCAAGGCGCCGGGCTCTACGACCAGATCCGTTCCGGCCATGTCGACTTCCGCGCCTATTTCGAACAGGCCGTCACGGCGCTGCCGGAAAGCGCCCGCAACCTGTTGTCCCGCTTCGGCCTGATGGACATCGGCGGCGTGCAGGCCAAGCTGGCCGACGTCGCCACCAAGGGCAGCCAGTTCTTCGCCACCCAGGCGCTGAGCATAGGCCAGAACACCTTCCAGTTCGTCATCAGCCTGGGGGTGATGCTCTATCTGCTGTTCTTCCTGCTGCGCGACGGCGCCACGCTGTCGGCGAAGATCCGCCGGTCGATCCCGCTGACCGAGTCGCACAAGCGCCACCTGCTGCGCAAGTTCATCGCGGTGGTCCGGGCCACGGTCAAGGGAAATATCGTGGTGGCGATCACCCAGGGCATACTGGGCGGCATCATTTTCTGGATACTGGGCATCCAGGGGGCGCTGCTGTGGAGCGTGGTCATGGCCTTCCTGTCGCTCCTGCCGGCGGTGGGCGCCGGCCTGATCTGGGGCCCGGTGGCGATCTATTTCCTGATGACGGGTTCCATCGTGCAGGGCATCGTCCTGACCCTGTACGGCATCCTGGTGATCGGACTGGTGGACAATGTCCTGCGGCCCATCCTGGTGGGCAAGGACACGCGCATGCCGGACTACGTCGTGCTGATTTCGACGCTGGGCGGCATGGCGCTGTTCGGCATCAACGGCTTCGTGATCGGACCGCTGATCGCCGCGCTGTTCATGGCCGTCTGGGACATTTTCCCGGCCATGGACGAGCATATCCAGGAAGAAGACTAGAGGACTAGGCAGGCCAGGCAGGTGCGTCCGCCTGGCCGCAGGCCGTCAGACGGGCGTGAGTGCCCCGATCAGGCGCGGCCCGGCCGGAGTCTTCTTGCGCGCGGCGACGGGAACGTCGGGCACCAGCACGTAGCTGCCGTTCTCCAGTGTGCCGCTATAGCCGGTGCCTCGCAGCAGCAGGGCCAGGCCATCGGCCGCGGTGTGGCGTCCGCTCAGGCCGGCGGTGGTCAGGCCCGAGACGCTGGCCGGATCGAAAGAAAGCCGCACGCCAGCCTGGCGCGCATATTTTTCCAGCGCGCTGCGCAGGTCGCCGGCGGCAATGGCGAATTCCGACCGGTAATGCTCGCCGGCGTCCGCGCCGCGTGGCGTGTGCGGCATGCCGGGCAGCGCCAGCAGCCAACCTATGGCGAACGCCACCGGGACGGCGATTGCCAGCAACTTGCCGCTGAACGGCAAAGAACGCCGCTTGGGGCGGCGGGGCCTCAGCTGGATCACTTGGCAGGTCATTCGAGTCTCCTGTTGCAGGGTGGCATCGCGTGCTGCCTGCTTGTAATTGTTCGATGACGCCCTCAGCGTATCACGCCTGCCTGTGCTCGGGTTAGTTGCGGATATCCAGCATGTTTGTCCAGGTGTGTCGCTGCGGACGATGCACGCAGATCCGAGCTTCGCTGGCCGGGAACGGTTCGTGCGTGGGACCGCATCGGCCGCCGTCGTTTCGGCCGTGCGGCCGTCGATGACGCATACGCAAGGAGCCCTCCATGAAACCTTCGACCCCGCCCGATCCCCGGTCCGCCCGGCAGCCGGGACAGAATGCCCGTAAAGAAGAAACCGCAGAAGCCGCGCAGGCGCCGCTCGAGCGGGAGCAGGCCGAGCGCCAGAACGACCGCAACGTATCGGCCGACGAGCTGGGCCGCGCGCCTCGCTCCAACAAGCTGTCCGGCAGCGGCATCGACGTGGCGGGACCCGCCGATAAATGAGGTTTTCCGCCATGCGGGACGTGGGTGCGGCAACGTCCGTCAGCGCGGCGGCGCGTCCCATTTGAGCAGCGGCACCAAGTGCAGCCGGTCGCGCAGGATGCGGTAGACGTCGTGGTCGTAGCCGGCGCGCGAGCCGTCGAGCAGTTCGTGCATCGTTTCGTCGCTCGATGCCGTGCCGATGAACTGCCAGCCGTGCAGCACGTGGATCAGTCGCGACTCGCGTATGCCGACCGGGCCGGGATACGGCCACTCCGCCGCGGCCTGGGGCGCCGTGCCGCGGGATCGGCGGTTGTGCAAGGGCTCGAGCGCGCGCAGCAGCCTGTTTTCATGCAACAGCGCGCCGAGGGCGCCCCCGGTTTCCTGCCAGGCGAGATCGTGCACCTGGGCGGCCAGTCTCCCGGCCTTGGCCGAGCGCCAGCGCGCCGGCTGGAAATGGGCGAGGATTTTGTCGCGCAGCCTGTCGGCCCGTCCGACGTAGAGCGCCACGCCATTGGCATTGCGCAGTGTGTAGACGCCGGGCGTCTCGGGCAGCCGGTCGGGCAGGTCCGGATCGAGGGCGGCCGGCCATTCCAGCCGGCCGCTGAGGGCGTCGGCGATTCCGGCAATGTGGGCGGCGGGAAATTCGCGGTGGATGTCCTGCCAGAAATGCCAGATCAGCCGCGCGTCGTCGAGGGCGCGGTGGCGCACTTCGACGCGCAGGCCATGGCGCGCGATCAGCGCGTCCAGGCCGTGGCTGCGGTAGTGGGGATAGAGCCGGCGCGACAGCCGCACGGTGCACAGTACCTGCGCGCGGAAGGGCAGGCCGGCGCGCTGGAATTCATGGCGCAGGAAACCGTAATCGAAACCGGCGTTATGGGCGATGAAGGTATAGCCGCGCAGCCGCGCCGCGATGTCGCCGGCCAGTTCCGCGAAGCGCGGGGCGCCGGCCACCATGGCGTTGGAGATGCCGGTCAGCGACTGGATCATCCGCGGGATGGGACGCTCGGGGTTGACCAGGCTGCTCCACTCGCGCACGCCGTCTTCATCGACCTGGACGATGCCGATCTCGGTGATGCGGTCGCTGTGCGGCGCCGTGCCGGTGGTTTCGAGGTCGACGAAGGCGAGCCGAGGCGGAGCGGACGGCGATGAGGAGGGCGGGGAAGCAAGAGACGGGGCAAGATCGGTCATGGCGCTATCTTAACCAGTGCGCCGGCGTGGGCGGAACCAATGCCGGGCAGGGTGCGTCCATCGAGGATGGGCTGCTCTAGCTTGCCGCGCACTACTATGTGCCGTGAGCCCGGGCATCCGGATCGCCCGGATGCGTGCTGCGCCGGCATCCCTCCGCGGCAACGACCCTATCTGCAAGGAGGCAGACGATGGCAGATTCCTCATGGCGCCGGGAGCGCTTGTCCAGGCCGCTGTTCCGATGGGCGGCGGCCGCGCTGCCCGCCATGTCGGAAACCGAGCGCGCCGCGATCGAGGCCGGCGACGTCTGGTGGGACGCGGAACTGTTCACCGGGACGCCCGACTGGCGCAAGCTGCTCGATACGCCGCCGGCCAGCCTGAGCGCCGAGGAACAGGCGTTCCTCGACGGTCCGGTGGCGGAGCTGTGCGCGATGATCGACGACTGGCGGATCAATTGGGAGCTGCGCGACCTGCCCGCCGACATCTGGGCCTTCCTCAAGGCGCGCCGCTTCTTCGGCATGATCATTCCGCGCCAGTACGGCGGCCTGGGTTTTTCAGCGTATGCGCATTCCGAGGTGGTGCGGCGCATTTCCACGCGTTCGGTCGCGGTCGCGGTGACGGTCATGGTGCCCAATTCGCTCGGGCCGGGCGAACTGCTGCTGCATTTCGGCACGCAGGCGCAGCGCGACCACTGGCTGCCCCGGCTGGCCGACGGCCGCGACATTCCCTGCTTCGGCCTGACCAGCCCCGAGGCCGGCTCGGACGCCGCTTCCATGGTGGACACGGGCGTGGTCTGCCGCGGGACCTGGGAAGGGCAGGAGACGCTGGGCATACGGCTGAATTGGCACAAGCGCTACATCACGCTGGGACCGGTGGCGACGGTGCTGGGACTGGCTTTCAAGCTGCGCGATCCCGACGGTTTGCTGGGCGGCGCGGCCGAGCTGGGCATCACCGTGGCCCTGGTGCCCACCGATACGCCGGGCGTGGAAATCGGCCGGCGCCACCTGCCGGCCATGCAGGTGTTCCAGAACGGCCCGAACCAGGGGCGCGACGTGTTCATCCCTCTGGAGGCGATCGTCGGCGGCCCCGAACGTGCCGGGCAGGGCTGGGAGATGCTGATGACGGCGCTGGCGGCTGGGCGGGGCATCTCGCTGCCTTCGCTGGCCGCCGCTTCGTGCGTGTTCGCCGCGCACACCAGCGGCGCGTACGCGCGGATCCGCGAGCAGTTCGGCATCGCCATCGGCAAATTCGAAGGCGTGCAGGAGAAGCTGGGGCGCATGGCGGCGCTGGCCTACCAGGTCGATGCGGCGCGGCGCCTGACCTGCGCCGGGCTGGACGCGGGCCACAAGCCGGCGGTGATCTCCGCCATCATGAAATACCATGCGACCGAGCGCATGCGCGTGGCGATCAATGACGCGATGGACGTGCACGCGGGCAAGGCGGTCATCGACGGGCCGCGCAATTACCTGGGCAACATCTACCGGGCCGTGCCGGTAGGCATCACGGTCGAAGGCGCCAACATCCTGACGCGCTGCCTGATCATCTTCGGCCAGGGCGCCATCCGCGCGCATCCTTTCCTGATGCAGGAAATGGCGGCGCTGGCCGATGCCGATCCGCGCCGCGGGCTGGACGCCTTCGACCGGGTGTTCTGGCGCCATGCCGGCCATGCCGCGCGCAACACGCTGCGCGCCATCGGCCGCGGCTGGACTGGCGGCCGCTTCGCGCCGGCGCCGCGCGCCGCCGGCGTCGCCGCGCCTTACTACCGCCAGTTGAACCGCTATGCAGCCGCATTCGCGCTGGTGGCCGACGCCGCGCTCGGCAGCCTGGGCGGGGCGCTCAAGCGCAAGGAGGCGATCTCGGGCCGGCTGGGCGACATCCTGGCCGAACTGTACCTGCTGTCGGCGGTGCTCAAGCGCTGGCACGACGAAGGCCGGCAGGCCGCCGACCTGCCTCTGGTGCAGTGGTGCATGGAGAGCGGATTCGCCACGATCGAAAGCAGCCTGGACGGCGTGCTGGCCAACCTGCCGGGCAGGGCGGTCGCGGCTGTCCTGCGGCTGGCGTGCCTGCCCTGGGGCGTGCGGCGGCGCGGGCCGGCCGACGCGGTCACGCAAGCGTGCGCGGCCCTGCTGCTGGAGCCGTCGGCGGCGCGCGAGCGGCTGCTGCCCGGCCTGGCCCGGCCCCGAGCGGGCGAGGCGGTGCACGATCTGGAAACGGCTTTCGAACTGGCCGCCCGCCATGCCGACCTGCTCGACGCGGTCCGCCGTGCCGGCTCGGACCATCCATTGCCCGAGACGTGGTCGGCCGAGCAGCGCGATGCGGTCGAGGCTGCTCGGGCGGCCGCGGCCAAGGTTATCGAAGTGGACAGTTTCGAACCGCATGCTCTGCGGTCTCATGCGATGCCCTGACGACTGCCTAGCAACCCGCACGGCATGGCGACGGGCCTGAAGCCCTCAGCTTCGCCGCGCGGGCCATTGCAGGGCCACTTCTTCCAGGCATTCCAGCATGAGCCTGGCGCTCGGCGTCAGGGGCCTGTCGCGGATCCAGATGACCCCGGTCGGCCGCAGCAGCCTGGGCAATGCGAGCGGAAGCACCGTCAGCGATTGCTCTATGCCGCGGTCGAGGAGGCCGCCGTAGACCGCGACGGCATCGCTGATCTGCAAATACGCCTGAATGACGTGGATGGACAGCATCTCGATGTAGTTGCCGGCCAGCGGTACGCCGTGCCGCTCCAGCACGCGTTCGAGGGGGTCGCGCAGCAAGGTGCCGGAAGGAGGAAGCACCCAGGGATAGTTGCGCAGCGAAGACCACGTCAGCCGTTTGCGCGCGGCCAGGGGATGATGGCGTCCAGCCACCAGTACGGGCGGGTCCTCCAGCAATATCTTTTCGGTGATGCCGTTGCGCAGGTCGGGGGCGGGCAGGCGTCCTACGACCATGTCCAGCCCGCCGCGCCATAGCTCGGGCATCAGCGCGTTGACCGTGCCGTCGGTGACCAGAACGTTGGTGCCGGGCGAGCGCTGCTTGAGCAGACCCAGGGCCTGGGCCATCAGGCCCGACGAGGTGGCGGGCAGCATGCCGAGCGTGACCTTGCCGACGGAGCCGCTGCTCAGTGCCTTCAGGTCCTCGCGCGCGCGGCCGATGTCGCCGAGGATGGTGCGCGCATGCGCGATCAGGCACTCGCCGTGCGGCGTCGGCCGCAGGCCTTGGCTCGTGCGCCGAAATAGCGTCAGGCCCAGTCCTTTTTCGAGTTCGCTCAAGGCCTTGGAGACGGTCGACACCGTGACGTGGGAGATCTCCGCCACTTGCTTGAGGTTGCCGAAATCGCCCAGCGCTACCAGCAGGCGCAGTTGACGCGACTTGAGATTGACGTGCAGATACCAATCCAGCTGGGCCATTGCGGGGTCGACTTGAATGTGTACTCAACTCGCCAGAGATATTACTCCATAGACCACCGCCCGATGGCCAATGTACAAAACTCCGAGTTTGACGAGCGGGGCACCTGATTGCCCGCCTGACCTAGACAGCGGAGACAACATGAATCGCATGACCAGCCTTATCAAGAGCGCGGCTGTGGCCGCGTTCGCTCTCGGGTGCTCGGTAAGTGCAGCGCAGCAACCCTATCCTTCCAAGCCGGTCCGGGTAGTGGTGCCTTATGCGCCGGGGGGAGCGGGGGATCTCGTTTCCCGGATCGTCACACGAAAAGTGGGCGAGATCATGGGCCAGGCCTTCGTGGTCGACAACCGCCCGGGCGCCGGCGCTATTGCGGCATCCGAGGCGGTGGCCAAGGCCGAGCCCGACGGTTACACGATACTGCTGACGGGCAATAATTTCGCGATCAACCGCGCGCTGTTCAAGTCGTTGCCGAACGACGTCATGAACGACTTCAACCACATCTCCACGCTTGCCTTTTTCGAGATGGTGATGGTGGTGGCCGATGACTCGCCGTTCAAGACCGTACAGGATGTCCTCGACTATGCCCGCGCCAATCCGGGCAAGCTGAACATCGGTTCGATCAACGTCGGCAGTACCCAGCAGCTCGCGGCGGTGCTGTTTCAAACCGCTGCCGGGATCCAGGCCCAGGTCGTTCCCTACCGCTCCTCCGCGGAAGTGATTTCGGCGCTGCGGTCGAAGGACGTGCAGGTCGGCATGGAGCTCATGCCGCCGGTCATGGGGCAACTCTCGAGCGGCGCGCTGCGCGCGATCGGCGTGGCCTCGCTCAAACGTTCGCCGCTGTTGCCGCAGGTGCCTACCATCGACCAGAGCGGGGTGCCCGGCTACGAAGCTTCGTCGTGGAACGGGCTGTCGGCGCCGCCGGGAACACCGCCGGAAGTCGTCGCAAGCCTGCAGAAGGCGATCGCGCGCGCGATCGCAGACCCCGAAGTTTCGCAGAAGCTGGTGGCCGCGGGCACGGTGCCGCGTGCCGGTACGTCGGAACAGATACGCGACCAGCTCAATTCCGACTATACGAAGTGGAAGAAAGTGATCGAACAGGCGAATATCCCGCTCCAGTAGGGCGAGCTATTCAGACACCCAATCCCCGCATGAGGAAGAGGAAAACAACCATGTCACGCAACGGTTCCGTCCAACTGAATATCGCCCTGGGCAACTACGGGCATACAGCCGCTTTCAAGGATGGCACTGTGCCCATCGAGGGCGTCGAGGCGCATTTCGTCGAAGTCGAGCCCATCATCGCGGCATTCCGGCGCATGGTGCGCGATGTCGAGTTCGACGTATGCGAGATGGCGCCCGCCACCTACATGATCGCGCGGGAAGCGGGCGCGCCGTTCAAGGCGCTGCCGGTGTTCGTCTATCGCCGCCTGCATCACGAAGGACTGGTGTACCGGCCCGACGCCGGAATCTCCAGTCCGAAAGACCTGGAGGGCAAGCAGGTCGGCGTGCGGGCCTATTCGGTCTCCACCGGGATCTGGACGCGCGGCATCCTGTCCGACGAATACGGGGTCGACCTGTCGAAGGTGGGCTGGGTGGTCGATGACGAAGAGCATGTCGCATCGCTTCAGCTGCCGCCCAATGTCAGCCATGCGCCGGCGGGCCAATCGCTGGTGAGCATGATGGCCGACGGCAGTTTGCAGGCTGCGTTCACCGGGCCCGCGGGCATCGGCCGCGCGGGCGCGCCCACCGCGGGCTGGGACGCAGGCAAGGGCGGCGCACCGATGGTCGGGTGGGAAGAGGCCAGCAAGGGAGCCACGGTTTATCCCGAGATGTTTCCGGACGCCTTCGAGCTGGAAAAGGATTGGGTGCGCCGTACCGGCATTTATCCGATCCACGGGCTCATCGTCGTCAAGGACGAACTGCTCGAACGGTACCCGTGGCTCGCACGGGCGCTGTTCGACGCGCTGGCCAAGTCTACCGAACTCTATCTGGACCGGCTCGGCCGCGGCGACGTCCGCACCGAGGTCGACCGGCACTACATGAAGATGGCGTCCGTGGTCGGCAATCCGCTGCCTGCCGGCATCGAGGAGAACCGGCCCGCGATCGAGGCCCTGATCCGCTATTGCCACGAGCAGGGGCTGCTCAAGCGTTCCTACCAGGCGGGCGATTTCTTCGTCGACCCGCGCGCCTGATTGATTTACTGCCGATCATTATTTCGAGGATTTCTGAGATGCCTTCCCGGATTCTGGACATACACCCGCACATCATCACGACCGATACCGAGACCTATCCGCGCGCGCCGCTCGGCGGCAACCAGTCGGGATGGTCCAGGGATCGTCCCACCACGACCGAGCAGCTGCTGGCCGCGATGGACGCCGCGGGTGTCGCCAAGGCCGCCATCGTGCAGTCGTCGACCTGCTATGGCTTCGACAATTCCTATGTGGCCGACGCGGTCGCCGCGCATCCCGATCGATTCACCGGCGTGTTCTCCGTCGACGTGCTGGCCGACGATGCGCCGCAGCGCATTCGCGAGTGGGTGGTGGACCGGAAACTGACCGGCCTGCGCCTGTTCACCACCGGCAGCACCATGCCGGGCCAGGCCTCGTGGCTGGCGGACCCGCGCACCTTCCCGGCCTGGGAGTGCGCGCGCGAACTCGGTATCCCGGTCTGCGTGCAAATGCGCGCGGAGGGCTTTCCGCAGCTCCAGGAAATCCTGTCGCGCTTTCCCGAGGTGCCCATCATCCTGGATCACTTGTGGCAGATCCCGCTTGAAGAGGGGCCGCCCTATACCGCCGCCGACGCGCTGTACCAAGTGGTTCGATATCCCAACGTCTATCTCAAGTTGACCAGTGTGACCATGGACAATGCGCGCAAGGGCAAGGCGTCGCCCGAGACCTATCTGCCGCGGGTCGTGTCCGAGTTCGGCGCCGACCGCATCGCCTGGGGATCGAACTTCCCCGCTACGCCGGGCACGCTCAAGGAGATCCTCGACGACAGCCTGGCGGCGCTGGCGTGGGCTTCCGAGGCCGACAAGGAACACATCTTCCGGCGCACGGCCGAGAAGCTGTATCCGGCGCTGGCCGGCCACGCGGAGCGCTGACCATGGCGCCATCCATCAAGCTCCATACGCTGCTGGCCGACTATCCGGTCACGCTGCCGCTCAAGCGCGGCGACGTGCCGCTGCAAGGCATCGAATTCGATTTCGTTCCGGTGGGGAAGGCCAGCGGCGAGTTCAAGCGGGTCGTGCGCGACCTGGAATTCGACGTGGCCGAACTGGCGATCATCACTTTCCTGATCGCCAAGGCCGCCGGCAAGCCGCTCGCGCTGTTGCCGGCCGTGATGGTCGGCCGCTTCCAGCATCCTTTCCTGATCCACGACCGCAGCCGGGGCAAGCTCGAACCGGCGGATCTGGGAGGGCGGCGCGTGGGGATCCGTTCGTACTCCGTGACCACCGGCGCCTGGGTGCGCGGCATCCTGGCCAACGACTACGGCGTCGACCTCGACACGGTCCGTTGGGTCACGTTCGAAGAACCGCACGTGGCGGAGTTCCATGATCCCTCCAACGTCGAGCGCGCCGCGCCCGGCAAGAAGATGATCGACATGCTGCTGGCGGGGGAGATCGACGCGGCGGTGGCGGGCGACGGCCTGCCGGCGGATGACCGCATCCAGACCGTGATTCCCGATCCGCAGGCCGCCGCGCGCGACTGGCAGGCGCGCCACGGCGCGCTGCAGATCAACCATATGGTCGTGGTGCGCGAGTCGCTGATGCGCGAGCGGCCCGAGGCGGTCCGGGAGGTATACCGCGCGCTGTCGGAGAGCCGCCGCCAGGCGGTGGCCGCGGGCGCCGCCGATTTGCCGTTCGGCATAGAGGCCAATCGCCGCAACCTGGAAGTGGCCATCGACTATGCCTTCCAGCAGCGCCTGATCCCCCGGCGCTACACGGTGGACGAACTGTTCCTCGACCCCGTGCGCGACTTCGCCTGATTCTCCAGGCTCCACCATGGCCGGCCACCGCCTCGCGCCCCCCCCGTGAGCCGGCCATCCCCGCGATACCGTTGGCTTTGCCGGCGGAATCCGGGTGGCGGGATTCATCGCATGTAAGCATGATGTCAGCTTGATCGTGACGATTAACAGAGAATTCATGCGAATTCCAGGGTAATTCCTGAGTGCGGGCATTTGACCCGAGCGATCGTTCACAGTAGAATCATTCGAGTTGAAATCATTGCTCCACTGATTGTTCAAGAGCGATGGTTTTCGCCGCCGGGCCGCCCCAAGGCAAAAAACGCTCCCTGAAGGGGTAGCGCAGCCGAGGGCGCAGCGTGGGGGTTTTTTATGCCAACGCATTTTTCAGGTTTCCAACAGGACATGGACCATCCCGGCATCGGTGCCGAACCAGGCGTGAACTACAACTTGCGTATCCTGCGTGCCTTGCGCCGCATTACCCGCAACATCGCCTTGCATTCGAAGCAGCTGGCTGCGTGCAGCCACATCACCGCGCCGCAACTGGTCTGCCTGCTGGTAGTGATCGAATCGGGTCCGCTGACGGCTACGGCCATCAGCCGCGAGATCTCGGTCAGTCCCAGCACGGTCGTGGGCATCCTCGACCGCCTGGAGGAAAAAGGTTGGATCCGGCGCGAACGCAGCCGCGAAGACCGCCGCACCGTCCTCGTATCGGCTACCGAAGCCGGCCGCGAGGTGGCCAGGCAGGCGCCTTCGCCGTTGCAGAAAACGCTGGCCGATGCCCTGGGCGCCTTGCCCGAACTGGAACAGGCCACGATTACGCTCTCGCTCGAGCGCATCGTCGGCTTGATGGAATCTTCCGGTACGGACAACTCGCCCATCCTGGATATCAACGCGTCGGATACGTCTCCGGAGTCGGGCCTGGCGGTTTGACCGGAGCCATCAACCAGCCGCCTGGAGAAGCGATTCCCGGGCTGGCGCAAGATAGGAGGGTCTGAGTCTGAACGCGACAGACGACACGCTCATCCAACCTGCGGCACACGCCCCGGTCGAGGATGGCTTCCACCTCAGGTCTCCCGTGATCGAAGACGCCGCAGGCATCCAGCGACTCATTCAGGCGTCGCCGCCGCTGGACGTCAATTCCACCTACGCCTACCTTCTTTTGTGCCGGCACTTTCGCGATACCTGCGTAGTGGCTACCCGGCAAGGGCAATTGGCAGGGTTCGTATCTGCCTACTTCCCGCCCACACAATCCAACGTCCTGTTCATCTGGCAAGTCGCCGTGCATCCCGATGCGCGCGGTTGCCGCCTGGGGCAGCGCATGCTCGAGCATCTGCTCGCCCGTCCGCTGACCCAATCCGTGGCCAGCCTCGAGACCACGGTGTCTCCGTCCAACCAGCCGTCGCGGCGCATGTTCGCCGCTCTGGCGCGGGCACGCGGCGCCGCCTGCGTGGAGGAGTCCATGTTCCCGCCGGAACTGTTCGGGCAGGCTGACCACGAGGACGAGCGGCTGTTGCGTATCGCGCCGCTCTAGCAGACCGGGCGCGACGCGTCCATCCCGGCTTCGCGCCGGGTCCGCTCATACGTTTTTCATGCTTCGAGAAAGCAAAACAGGAGGGATAAAAATGGATCTCAAGATCTTCGACCGCCTCGAATCGGAAGTCCGCGGCTACATTCGCTCGTTTCCGGTGATCTTCAGCAAGGCCAGGGGCTCGTTGCTGTTCGACGAGGAAGGCAAGCAGTACATCGACCTGTTCGCCGGCGCCGGAACGCTCAACTACGGGCACAACAATCCGGTCCTCAAGCAGCCCTTGCTCGACTACATGCAGGAAGACGGCGTGGTCCACGGCCTGGACATGGCGACCTCCGCCAAGAAGGCTTTCCTGGAGACGTTCGAACGGCTGATCCTGAAGCCGCGCGGCATGCGGTACACGCTGCAGTTCACCGGTCCCACGGGCACCAACGCGGTCGAAGCGGCGCTCAAGATCGCCCGCCGCGTCAAGCAGCGCCCGAACGTCGTCTCGTTCACCCACGGCTTCCATGGCGTGAGCGGCGGTTCGCTGTCCGCCACGGCCAACACCAAGTACCGTGATGCCGCCGGCGTGAGCCTGGGCAACACCACTTTCATTCCCTACGACGGCTACTTCGGTCCGGACGTGGACACCATGGCCTACTTCGAGCGCATGCTGGAAGACCGCAGCAGCGGCATGGATGCGCCGGCGGCGGTGATCGTCGAGACCGTGCAGGGCGAGGGCGGCGTGAACGTGGCGACGCTGCGCTGGCTGCAGGAGCTGCAGCGCCTGTGCCGCCGCTACGACATGCTGCTGATCGTGGACGACATCCAGGTCGGCTGCGGCCGCACCGGCACCTTCTTCAGCTTCGAGTCCGCCGGCATCCAGCCGGACATCGTGACGCTGTCCAAGTCGCTCAGCGGCTTCGGCCTGCCCATGGCCATGGTGCTGCTCAAGCCCGAGCTGGACATCTGGAAGCCCGGCGAGCACAACGGCACCTTCCGCGGCAACAACCTGGCTTTCGTGACGGCGCGCACGGCGCTGGAGCACTACTGGAGCGATGACGCCTTCACCGGCGAAATCCAGGCCAAGGAAACGCTGGTGCGCGACTGGCTCGAGAACATGGTGCACAGCCATCCTGAGGCTGAATTGTCGGTGCGCGGCCGCGGCCTGATCCAGGGACTGGTGAGCGGCGTGCCGGGGCTGGCCAACAAGATCGCCGCGCAGGCTTTCCAGGGCGGCGTGGTGATCGAGACGTCGGGCGCGAACGACGAAGTGCTCAAGCTGTTGCCCGCCCTGACCATCGAAGAAGCGCAGCTGCGCCAGGCGCTGGAGGTGCTGGACCAGGCCGTCGGCCAGGTCGTCGCGGCCGAACAGCTGGCCCGCAAGCAGCCCCACGCGCGCGTGTTGAAATTCGGAGGAAAAGCGCGATGATCGTACGCGACATCAAGGACATTATCGGAACCGAGAACGAGGTCGTCACCCCGACCTGGACCAGCCGGCGGGTGCTGCTCAAGAAAGACGGCATGGGGTTCTCGTTCCACGAGACCGTCATCCAGCCCGGCACCGAGACGCACATCTGGTACAAGAACCACGTCGAAGCCGTGTGGTGCATCGAAGGCGACGGCGAGGTCGAGACCGTCGCCGACGGCAAGGTCTACAAGCTCGGACCGGGCGTGATCTATGCGCTCGACGAAAACGACGAGCACTACCTGCGCGGCGGCAAGGAGCCGCTGCGCGTGATCTGCGTCTTCAATCCGCCGCTGAGCGGCAAGGAAGTCCACGACGCCGAAGGCGTCTACCCCCTCGAGGAAGAAAAGGCCGCCTGACGGCATGGCCTGCGCGCCCGGCTCCGCCGGTGCGCGCCCTAGCGAGCTGCCGCGCACGCCGGCGGGCGTCGCGGCCCCCAGAACGAACCAGGAGGGCGAACATGATTACTCCCGCACGCGATATCTATTCTTCCCGCGCCGACCGCGCCGCCGGCATCGTCCAGCGGCGCGACCCGGTCGTCTATGGCAGCGCCAAGGTGGCGCCCGGCGCGGGCCTGGATGCCGAACAGCTCGGCAGCTACGAGCGCAATGGCTACATCCTGCTCAAGAGCTTTTTCTCCAGCCAGGAAACCGAAACGCTCAAGAAAGAAGTCGAGCGGCTCGGCCGCGACCCGTCCATCAAGCGCCGCGAGGAAGCGGTCACCGAGCGCGGCAGCGACGCCGTCCGCTCGGTCTTCATGGTCCACAAGCTCAGCAAGCTGCTCGGCCGCCTGTCGGCGGACATGCGCCTGGCGGGCATCGCCAAACAGGTCCTCGGCTCGGACGTCTACATCCACCAGTCGCGCGCCAACTTCAAGCCCGGCTTCAAGGGCAAGGAGTTCTACTGGCATTCCGACTTCGAGACCTGGCACGTCGAAGACGGCATGCCGGCGATGCGCGCGCTGAGCTGCTCGGTGCTGCTGACCGACAACGATGCCAGCAACGGTCCGCTGATGGTGATGCCGGGTTCGCATCGCCAGTTCGTCTCGTGCGTCGGCGAAACCCCGCAGGAACACTACAAGCAATCGTTGAAGAAACAGGAATACGGGGTGCCGGATTCCGTCAGCCTGCAATTGCTGGTGGACCAGGGCGGTATCGATGTGCTGTCGGCGCCGGCCGGTTCGGTGGTTTTCTTCGACTGCAACCTGATGCACGGCTCGAACAGCAATATCTCGCCGTATCCGCGCGCCAACGTGTTCATGGTGTATAACAGCATCGAAAACACCCTGAGCAATCCCAAGTACGGCTTGAATCCCCGCCCCGAATTCATCGCCACGCGCGATGCCTTCACGCCCATCCAGGCGGTCGAGCCGGGCTACCTGCGGCCGGTCTGAGCCAAGATGCCTTGCGCCGGGCGCGCCCCCTGGGCGCCGCCCGGCCGCTGGAGCGCCCAGGGTGCCGTTCGTGCGCAAACCCGCCCCGATCGGGTATAAACGCACCTTGCCGTCTACGGCAGATTCCTAGGACACCCGAGTTATGCAACGCGTCATGCTTCGCGCCAAGATTCACCGTGTGGCGGTGACTCAGGCCGATCTGAACTATGAAGGCTCGTGCGGCATCGATGAAGATTTTCTCGATGCGGCCGGCATGAAAGAGTACGAGCGCATCGAGCTCTACAACATCAACAACGGCGAGCGCTTCTCCACCTACATCATCAAGGGCAGGCGCGGCAGCGGCGAAATCTCGCTGAACGGCGCCGCGGCGCGGCGCGCCCACGTCGGCGACCTGATGATCATCTGCACCTACGGCTCCATGACCGACGAGGAAGCGGAAACCTTCCGGCCGCGCGTGGTGCTGGTGGACGAGAACAACCGCATCAAAGAAGTGATCGAGAAGTCCTGAGCCCGCGGGCGCGCCCATGCAGGCCGACCTGCTGCTCTTTCTCTCTTTATCGGTGGGCGTGACCGTCGCGCCCGGCCCCGACAATCTCCAGGTATTGGCGCGTTCGCTCAGCCAGGGCAGGGCGGCGGGCATTGCCGCCGCGCTGGGGTTCGCCTCGGGCTGCCTGTTCCACACCATGCTCGCGGTGCTCGGCGTGGCGGCGCTGCTCAAGGCCTCGCCGCTGGCGTTCGACGCCATCCGCCTGGCCGGCGCGGCCTACCTGTTGTGGCTGGCCGTGCAGGTGCTGCGCAACCGCGGGGGCTTCTCGCCCGCCAGCGGTCCGCTGCCGCTGGGGCGGTGGCGCATTTTCGGCCAGAGCGTGCTGGCCAACATGCTCAATCCCAAGGTCACGCTGTTCTTCCTGGTGTTCCTGCCGCAGTTCGTCAGCCCCTGGGCCGGCCACCCCGATTTGCAGATGTTCTGGCTGGGCGTGCTGTTCATGCTCCAGGCGGCAGTGGTGTTCTGCCTGATCGCCTGGTTCGCCGGCATGCTGGGCGAGGTGCTGCGGCGCCGGCCGCAGGTGGGCGTCTGGCTGGACCGGCTGGCCGGCGTCATTTTCCTGTTCCTCGCCGTTCGCATCGTCTGGAACTGACGGGCCCGCCGGCCACGGCGCTTCCGGCCGTGCGGCAGGCGTTTCAGCGAGGCTGAAGCAGGTCTTCCGGCACCAGCACGGCGCCCTCCATCAGGCGGCGCGCGCTGCGGCTCATCGTCACTTTGACGATGGTCCAGCCGGCATCGTCCTGGCGGGCTTCGGCGCCCACGGCCAGCGAGCCCGAGGGGTGGCCGAAGCGCACGCCGCTGCGGGTGCCGCCCAGCATCCGGCTGACCACGGTGCCGGGCACGGCGGCCGCTGCCGCGATCGCCACCGCGCCGGTGCCCGTCATCGCGTGATGCAGCTTGCCCATCGACAGGATGCGGGCATTGATGTCGATGTCGGCCGCCGCCACCGGCTTGCCGCTCGAGGCCACGTAGCTGGCCGGCGGGCCGAAGAAGGCGAGCTTGGGCGTGTGCTGCCGGGTGCGGCTGATGCTTTCGACGCTGTCGCCCAGGCCCATCGCCAGCGCACCATGGGCGCGGATGGCTTCGCAGGCGGCCAGCAGTTCGGGATTGACGTTGACGTCCTGCTGCGATTCGGCGCCGGTCAGGCCGAGCGCCGAGGCGGCCACGAACACCGCGGGGTTGCCTGCATCGATCAGCGTCGCCTCGATCTCGCCCAGGTCGGGTATGGAGAGCACGTCCGTGGGGCGGCCGGTGGGCAGCATCGCGCCGCCGGTCTCGCCGTCGCCGGCGCCCGGGTCGAGGAACTCGATGCGGATCTCGGCCGCGGGAAAGGCGACGCCGTCCAGTTCGAAATCGCCCAGTTCCTGCACCGCGCCGTCTTTCATCGGCACATGGGCGATGATGCGCTTGGCAATGTTGGCCTGCCAGATGCGGACCACCGCGATGCCGTCGCGCGGCGCGTCGACCAGGCCGCGGTGGATGGCGAACGGTCCGACCGCCGCGGTCAGGTTGCCGCAGTTGCCGCTCCAGTCCACCAGCGGCTGGCCGATGGCGACCTGGCCGAACAGGTAGTCCACGTCGCAGTCCGGCCGTTCGCTGCGGCCGACGATGACGGCTTTGCTGGTGCTGGAGGTGGCGGCGCCCATGCCGTCGATCTGCTTCTCGTAGGGATCGGGGCTGCCGATCACGCGCATCAGCACCGCGTCGCGGCAGGCCGGATCGGCGGGCAGGTCTTCGGGCAGGAAGAAAACGCCCTTGCTGGTGCCGCCGCGCATGTAGAGGGCGGGAATGCTGGTCTGCTTGGTCATGGCCGTCTTTCGGGAAAAGGCAAAGGGTTCAAACGCGGGCGATCGATGACAGGAACTCGTCGGCGGGCCAGCCGGCCGCCCCGGCGGGGTCGGCCAGGCGCGCCAGCAGCGTTTCGCCCCGCTCGGCGGGCCAGCGATGCGCGGCCAGGGCGCGGAACTTGCTCGCCAGCAGCGGCAGGGCGGCGTCGCGGCGCGAGGGGTCTCCGGCCGGAAAGCGGGTCTCGACCCAAGGCGATACTGTGCCATCGTCGAGCGTCACGCGCACGGCGTTGGCGCAGCTGCGCACCGCCGGGTCGTGGTGCTCGCGCGTGTAGTCCGGATCCTCGGCCAGGCGGATGCGCGCGCGCAGCCGGTCTATGCGCGGGTCGGCCGCCGCCGCGTCGGCGTAGTCGCCGTGGTCCAGGCCGCCCTTGAGCAGGGCGACCGCGACGATGTATTGCATGGAGTGGTCGCGCGCCGCGCGGTTGGGCAGTGCGCCGTTCTTGTCGACGCGCCGCATGGCTTCGTCCTGGGTGCGGATGTCGACGCGCTCGATGCGCGCCTGGCGGCCGTCGAGCCAGGCATGCAGCGCGATCGCGCTTTCCACCGCGGTGGTGGTGTTGCGCTGGCATGGGTGCAGCTTGAAGATCACGTGGTCCAGCACGAAGGAGCCCAGTTCGCGCGGCAGGCGCACGGGCCGCTCTTGCAGGTGGACCGCCTGGAATCCCCACGTGGGCGCCGACAGCGGCTGCGGATAGCCCATGTCGCCGCGCAGCGCCAGCCCGGCGAGCCAGAGCGCGCGGGCGCAGGCGTCGCCGCCGGCCCAGCCCTTGCGCGAGCCGGCATTGGGCGTGTGCCGGTAGGCGTTGAGCGCCTGGCCGTCGAGCCAGGCGTTGGACAGCGCGCGGCGGATGGCGTCGCGGTCGCCTCCCAGCAGCAGCGTGGCCACGGCGGTCGAGGCGATCTTCACTCCGATCACGTGGTCCAGCCCTACCGAGGGATGGTCGAAGCGGTTGGCCTGCGCCAGCCTGCCCTGGATCTCATAGGCCTTGACCATCGCATCGAACACGTCGTCCAGCGTCGGCCCGGCGAGGCCCGCGGCGCGCCGGCGCGCCGACGCATGCGCGGCCGCCGCCAGGATCGCGCCGAGGTTGTCGGAGGGGTGGCCGCTGACGAAGGTGGTGTCGCTGAAGTCCAGCCAGCGCACCAGCGTGCCGATGTCGAACGCGGCCTTGACCGGATCGAGCCAGCGGCCCGTGCCGGGCACGCCCACGTCGCCCGCCGGCGCGCCCGGGAACAGCGGCCCGGTCAGGCGCGCGCAGGCCGGGTCGTCCAGCGCGGCCAGCGCGCAGCCCACGGCGTCGGCCAGGCACAGGCCGGCGGTGCGCAGCGTATCCGCGCGCCAGCGGGGGCGGGAGGCGGCGAAATCGGCGATGAGGTCGAGAACGGCGTCGCCGGTGGCGTCCGCAGCGACGCTGGCAGTCAGGCTCATTGGATCTGTGCTTTGGCGGTTTTGACGATTTTCCCCCACTTCGCGCTCTCGGAGCGGATGTAGTCGGCGAACTCCTGGCGCGTCATCGGCGACGGGTCGGCCCCCTGGGCCAGCATGCGCTGGCGCACGTCGGGCGATTCGAGCACGCTGCGCAGCTCGGCGTTGAGCTTGTCGAGAATGGCGGCAGGCGTGGCGGCGGGCGCCATCAGGCCGTTCCAGTTCAGCGCCTCGTAGTCCGGCAGGTTCGCGCTGGAGATGGGCTGCACGTCGGGCAGCGTTTCGGTGCGGCCCTTGCTGGTGACGCCCAGCGCCTTGAGCGTGCCGTTCTTCAGATAGGGAATGGCGGCGGGGACGCTGCTGAAATACATGTCCACCTGGCCGCCTACCACCGCCATCAGCGCCGGGCCGCCGCCTTTGTAGGGCACGTGCAGCCAGCTCGTGCCCAGTTCGGTGTTGAGCCATTCGGCCGCCAGGTGCGTGGAGCTGCCGTTGCCGGCCGAGCCATAGGTCAGCTTGTCGAACCGGGTCTTGGACTGGGAGACGAATTCCTGCAGCGTCGAGGCCGGGAACGAGGACTTGACCACCAGCACGTTGGGGAACACGGTCGCCAGCCCGATGGGCGCGAGATCCTTGTCCGGGTCGTAGGACATCTTCGCGTACAGGTGGGTATTGATGGCGACGGGCGCCACGTTGGCCCAGACCAGGGTATAGCCGTCCGGCTTGGCTTCGACCACCGCCGCGGTGCCGATATTGCCGCCCGCGCCGCCCTTGTTCTCGACGATCACGCTCTGGCCCAGCTTGTCGCCCAGCGCCTGGGCGACGATGCGGGCGGTGAGGTCGGTGCTGCCGCCGGGTTCGAAAGGAACGACCAGCCTGATCGGCCGGTTCGGATAGGTGTCGGCGGCTTGCGCGGCCGGTATCGCGTTGAACATGCCGAGCGTCGTCAGCGCCCAGGCCAGGGAGTGCATGCGCATCCTCGTCTCCAATGAATGAAATGTGAGTTTTTTTCTAGGCTTCGGTCCCGGTTTCAGCCGGATAGGGCGCATTCTAGGAACGCATCGTTGATGCGGTCCATGGAATTGATGTCGGCTATGATGTGAGAAAAAGGAACATGTATGCGCCGCCTGCCGCCCTTGAACAGCCTGAAAGCCTTCGAGGCCGTCGCGCGCCTGGGCAGCGTGGTGCGGGCGGCCGAGGAGCTGTGCGTATCGCACGGCGCCGTCAGCAAGCAGGTATTGAATCTGGAGCGCTGGCTGGGCGCGGCGCTATTCGAGCGGCGCGGCCGCCAGCTCGAACCCACCGCGGCCGGCCGGGTGCTGGCCGGCGACCTGCGCGATCTCTTCGATCGCCTCGCGGGCGCGGTCGAACGCGCGTGCCCCGAGACCGGCCGCAAGCTGGTGATCAGCGCGCCGCCCACCATGACGCTGCATTGGCTGCTGCCCCGGCTAACCGGTTTCCTGCGCCTGCATCCCCACATCGAGATCCAGCTCAACAATCGGCGCGACCGCGCGCACGCGCTGCCGGGCGGGGTCGATGCGGCGATCCGGCGCGGCCGCAGCGGCGAGCCCGATCTGATCGAGACCGCCTTCATGAAGGAGGCCGTGACGCCGTTGTGGGCGCGCGGCGGACGGGCGAGGCCGGCCTGTTTCGAGGAGCTGGCGCAGCAGACCTGGCTGACCGCCGACATGCGGCCGGACGACTGGCAGCGCTGGCTGGCCGTGGCCGGCGCGCCGCACCTGCAGCCGCAGGCCCGGCTCGGCTTCGACCATACCTATCTGGCGGTCGAGGCCGCGCTGGACGGCCTGGGCGTGGCGATGGGACCGCGCTACCTGATGCAGGAGGAGCTGGAGGCCGGCCGCCTGGAAGCGCTGTTTCCCGACGTGCTGGCGCCGGCCGACGACTATTTCTTCGTGCGCGAGCGCCATCGGGCGGACGACCCTGCGCTGGAGGCGCTGAATGCCTGGCTGCAGTCGCAGGGACGCGAGCACGAGGCGCGCATCGCGGCTGCGCGGTGAGCGCGCCGGACGGGCCGGGGATTCAGCGTGCGCGGGAGGCCTCGGCCGCTGCCGGGCGATACCATTCCGCCAGCGCGTCGCCCACCGAAGGATGGCGCAAGCGCACGCGAAGTTCGGCCAGGAGGCGGCGATTGTCCAGCCTGCGCGACTCCTGCATGAAAGACCACATGGCAGGGCTGACGGCGGCGCGAACCTGCGCGGCGGACAGGCGCGGCGGGCGCGGCAGGCCGGCGGCATCGGCGACCGCATCGAAATAGTCGCCCATTTTGAGGTCCTGGCCGTCGGCGGCATGGACGATGCGCTGCGGCCGGCCGCGATAGAGCGCGGTTTCGAGCGCGCGCGCCAGATCGCCGATCTCGATGTGGTTGGTATAGACGTCCTCGCCCGGCGCCAGGCGCGGCAGGCCCGCGCGCAGCCGTTCCAGCGGCAGCCGGTCGCGGCCGTAGATGCCGGGAATGCGCAGCACGGTGGCGCGCCAGGGCGCCAGGCCGAGCCAGGCCTGGCGGGCCCGCGCGCGCGCCGGTGCCCGCCACGCCGCTTCGGCCGCCACGCGCCGGCGGCCGCGCGCCGAGACCGGGCGCGCCGGGGCCGTCTCGGCCAGCCGGCGCCCTCGCGCATCGCCGTAGACGCCGGTGGTGCTGGCATAGACCACCGTCAGCGCAGGGACGGTCCCGCGCGGGGCGTCGCGGCGCCGTTTGGCTACAATGAGGGCTTGCCGGCGGCCGCGCGCGCCGCGGCCTTCACCGGGCGGCGCAGCATGCGCCTGGCGGGATGGCCGCCGCAGTACCGCCGCCAGCCGCCGCGAGCGCGGATCGCCTTCGCCCTGGGTGGCCGGCGGGGCCAGCATGAGGACGGCGGCAGCCAGCCCGCGCAGGCGCCGCAACTGGCCCGGCCGGTCGAGGTCTCCCAGCAGCGGCACCGCGCCGGCGGCCCGCAGTTCGGCCAGGCGCTCCGGGCTGGAGGTCAGCGCGAACACCCGCTTGCGGCCGGCCAGACGCTCCAGCACGCGCGTGCCCGCATCGCCGCAGCCCACGATCAGCAGGCGCGGACGGCCGAGGCGGGCAGCGCGCGCGGGCTGTGCATCATTCATCGAATTTCCACCGTTTTCATAGGATCCAGGTGATGAGTCATCAGGTCACCGTTCTGCCCAGCGGGCACCAGTTCTCGGTCCAGGAAGGCCAGACCGTGCTCGACGCCGCGCTGCACGCAGGCGTTATGTTGCCCTATAGCTGCAAGAATGGCGCATGTTCGTCGTGCAAGGGCCGGCTGGTCGAGGGGAGCGTCGAGCTCGGGCCGCACCAGGCCCAGACCCTCACGCCGGAAGAGATCGAGGCCGGCCTGACGCTGTTCTGTGTGGCGCGGCCGCAGACCGACCTGACCATCGAGGCGCGCGAAGTCGCCGGCATCGGCGACATCCCCATCCGCAAGATGCCTTGCCGGGTGCAGTCCATTACCGAGGCGGCGCCCGACGTGCGCATCCTGCGCCTGCAATTGCCCGCCACCGAGCAGCTGCGCTTCAACGCCGGCCAATACGTCGAGATCATCATGAAGGACGGCCGCCGCCGTTCCTATTCCATGGCCAATGCGCCGCACGAGGAAGGCAGCCTGGTGCTGCACGTCCGCCATCTGCCCGGCGGCGCTTTCACCGACCACGTCTTCGGCGCGGGCGCGACCCGGCTCAAGGAGCGCGACATCCTGCGCTTCGAGGGGCCGTTCGGTTCGTTCTTCCTGCGCGAGGACAGCCACAAGCCCATCGTCATGGTGGCCAGCGGCACCGGCTTCGCGCCGATCCGCGCGATGGTGGAGCACATGATCCGCCAGGATATCCGCCGCCCGGTGCGCCTGTACTGGGGCGGACGCCGCCCGCGCGACCTCTATCTCGACGAGGCCGCGCTCGCCTGGGCCGGGAGCGTGCCCGATTTCCATTACGTACCGGTCGTGTCCGACGCCTTGCCCGAAGACGCCTGGAGCGGGCGCACGGGCTTCGTACACCGCGCGGTGATGGAAGACCTGCCCGACCTGTCCGGCTACCAGGTCTATGCCTGCGGCGCGCCCATCGTGGTGGAATCGGCACAACGCGACTTCGTGCAGCACTGCGGGTTGCCGGAGGACGAGTTTTATGCGGATTCTTTCACGTCCGAGGCAGACATCGCCCGCAACACCGTGTAATGTTCATCGACCCGCCGCCTCGGCGGGTCTTCCATTTTTCGCCCCCCGGGCACGCAAGGAGTTTGAGTCATGGAATTCGGCCAGTTCAACGTCAACGCCCTCATGGAGATCACGCAGCGTCCGGACCTCGTGTTCGTCCGAGGGCAGGGGTCGTGGCTGGAGGATCATGCGGGCAAGCGCTATCTCGATTTCATCCAGGGCTGGGCCGTCAACTGCTTGGGTCATTGCCCGCCCGAGATCGTGCAAGCCGTGCAGAAGCAGTCGCAATTGCTGCTGAATCCGTCGCCGGCGTTCTACAACCTGCCGTCGATCGAACTGGCCACGCGGCTGACCGGGGCTTCCTGCTTCGACCGCGTGTTCTTCGCCAACAGCGGCGCCGAGGCCAACGAAGGCGCGATCAAGCTGGCGCGCAAATGGGGCCAGGTGCACAAGCAGGGCGCTTTCAAGATCGTCACCTTCGACCACAGCTTCCATGGCCGCACGCTGGCGACCATGTCGGCTTCGGGCAAGCCCGGCTGGAGCACGATCTTCGCGCCGCAGGTCGACGGTTTCCCCAAGGCCGACCTGAACGACCTGTCCTCGGTCGAGGCGCTGATCGACGACCAGACCGTTGCCATCATGCTCGAACCCGTGCAGGGAGAGGGCGGGGTCATTCCCGCCACGACCGAGTTCATGCAGGCGCTGCGCAAGCTGGCCGACGAGCGCAAGCTGTTGCTGATCGTCGATGAAGTGCAGACCGGCATGGGCCGCACCGGCACCATGTTCGCCTACGAGCAGGCGGGCGTCCGGCCCGACATCATGACTCTCGGCAAGGGCATAGGCGGCGGCGCGCCGCTGGCCGCCATGCTGGCGCGCGAGGAAATCTGCGTGTTCAAGCACGGCGACCAGGGCGGGACCTACAACGGCAATCCGCTGATGACCGCGATCGGCGCGGCGGTGTTCGACGCGCTGGCGGCGCCGGGTTTCCTGGAAGGCGTGCGCGAGCGCGGCGAACACCTGTCCAGGGGCCTGCTGGCGCTGGCCGCCAAGTGGGGCATGCCGGGCGAGCGCGGCAACGGCCTGCTGCGCGCGCTGATCATGGACCGCGACGACGGTCCGGCCATCGTCGACCGCGCCCGCGCGCTGGCGCCTCATGGCCTGCTGCTGAACGCGCCGCGCGGCAATCTGCTGCGCTTCATGCCCGCGCTGAACGTGACGACCGGCGAGATCGACGCCATGCTCGAACAGCTCGACGGCATCATCACCGGGATGCGCAAGTAAGCCATCCAAGCCGGGCTGCCGGCGGCGGCCCGGCGAGGGCCGCCACGGCCCCCTGGAGAGAACCCATGACCCGACTCGTGATCGTGGGCGGCGGACACGCCGCCGCGCAACTGGCCGCCTCCCTGGTCGAAAAGCAGTATGCCGGCCAGATCGTGCTGGTCAGCGATGAACCGCACATTCCCTATCATCGTCCGCCCCTGTCCAAGACATTGATCAAGGATCCGGAGGCGGCGCTGCCCGAGTTGAAAGCCGCTTCCTTCTACGAGCAGGCCGGCATCGAACTGCGGCTCGGCACCCGCGTGCGCGCCATCGACCGCGCCCGCAAGGCGCTCGAGGTGTCGGCGGTGCAGGGCAGCGGCACGCTTGCCTACGACCACCTGGTGCTGGCCACCGGCGCGACGGCGCGCGAGCTGCCCGGCGTGCCGGCCGACACGCCGGGTGTGCACTACCTGCGCACCTATGCCCAGGCGCAGGCCTTGCGCGAAGCGCTGCCGGCAGCCGGCAGGGTGGCGGTGCTGGGCGGCGGCTTCATCGGCCTGGAGATCGCCGCCACGGCGCGGCAGCTGGGCAAGGAAGTCGTGGTATTCGAGGCCATGCCGCGCCTGCTCGCGCGCTCGGTCTCACCCGAGATTTCCGCCTTCCTGCTGGAGACCCACCGCAAGGCCGGCACCGACATCCGTCTCGATACTCGGGTGGACGGCCTGGAAGTGGCCGACGGACGCGCGGTGGCGGTCGTCGTGCGCGGCGAGCCCCTGCCCGTCGATCTCGTCGTCGCGGGACTGGGAGCGCAGCCCGACGTGGAGCTGGCCCGCGCCGCCGGCCTGGATTGCCGCGACGGCATCGTCGTGGACGCGACCATGGCCACGGCCGATCCCGCCGTTTCGGCCATCGGCGATTGCACCTCGTTCCCCCATCCCGCGTGGCCGCAGCCGCTGCGCCTGGAGTCGGTGCAGAACGCCAACGACCAGGCCAGGACCCTGGCCGCGCGACTGTGCGGCGAACCGCAGCCCTATGCGGCCGTGCCGTGGTTTTGGTCCGACCAGGGGGATGCGCGCCTGCAGATCACCGGCCTGTGGCGGCCCGGCTACGACAGCGTCGTGCGTCCCGCCAGCCGCGGCAATGGCTTTTCGGTCCTGCATTTCGAGGGCGCGCAACTTCGCGTGATCGAATCGGTCAATTCGCCGGTGGACCAGATGACGGCGCGCAAGCTCATGCAGGCCGGACAATCGCCGGACCGCACGGCCTCGGCAGATCCGGCCGCGCCGCTCAAGCCTGCGGGGTGACGCCGCGAAGGCCCGCCGCGGCCGTCCGTGCCCGGGGCCGCAGCAGCGATACACTTACAGCTTTGCGCCGCCGGCCGGGGCGGCCCGCGGCGCATCGCCGCGCCGCATCAGAGGAGCCAGGATGAAAGTCGTCGTACTAGGTAGCGGGATCATCGGCACGTCCAGCGCATGGTGGTTGCGCCAGGCCGGCCACGAGGTCACGGTGATCGATCGACAGCCCGGTCCGGCGCAGGAAACCAGTTTCGCCAATGGTTGCCAGATCTCGGTCTCCTACGCCGAACCCTGGGCCAATCCGCGGACGCCGCTCAAGCTGGCGCGCTGGTTGACGCGGAGCGATGCGCCGCTGCTGTTCCGCCTGCATGCCGACTGGCATCAATGGCTCTGGTGTCTGGCCTTTCTGCGCGAATGCCTGCCCGACCGCCTGCCGCGCAACGTCCGCGCGCTGGTCAACATGGCCTCCTACAGCCGTGCGACCCTGCAGGAGATGCGCGCGGAACTGGGCATCCGGTACGATCATCTGGAAAAGGGCATCATCAATTTCTACCGCGATGCCGCCGAGTTCGACGCCTCGCAAAAGGCCGCCGACCTGATGCGCGAGTACGGCGTGGACCGGCGAATCCTCAGTACCGAGGAGCTGGTGGTGCTGGAGCCCGCACTGGCTCCGCAAAGCCATCGCATCGTCGGCGGCGACTACACGGCTGCCGACGAAAGCGGCGATGTGTATCTGTTCACCACCGCGCTGGCGCGCAAGGCCGCCGAGGCCGGGGTCGAATTCCAGTTTTCCACGCAGGCCACCCGCCTGGTCGACGAGGGCGGCTGGGTCAAGGCGGTCGAGACCATCGACGCCCATGGGCGCTACGCCCGCGTCCAGGGCGACGTGTTCGTGGCCGCGCTGGGCAGCTTCACGCCGGAACTGGTCAGGCCGCTGGGGGTATCCTGCATGGTCTATCCGGCCAAGGGCTACTCCGCGACATACCCTGTTACCGACCCCTCCCGGGCGCCCACCGTGAGTCTGACTGACAGCGCGCATAAAGTGGTATTTTCGCGCCTTGGCGACCGGCTCAGGGTCGCAGGCACTGCGGAACTTGCAGGCTATTCGCGCGCTCTGAACCGCACGCGCTGCGAATCCCTGACGCGGCTCGTGGGCGAACTGTTCCCCGGAGCGCTGGGCCTGGACCGGGTTGCATACTGGTCGGGCCTGCGTCCGACCACGCCGTCCAACGTGCCGCTGATCGGGCGCACCCGCTTGCCCAATCTCTACCTCAACACCGGTCACGGGACGCTGGGGTGGACCATGGGCTGCGGCTCGGGCAGGGCGCTGGCCGATCTCGTTTGCGGCCGCCGGCCGCAGGTCGAATTTCCCTTTTTGTGAATTTCCGCTGGAGCATGTCTTTGAAGAACCGATTGATGCAGCCGAACGGGCGCTGGTTGAAGTGGGGCGTGTCGGCGCTGTCGGCCGGCATGCTGGCTCTTGGGGGCGCGGGCATGGCTGCCGCCCAGGGCGCCAAGAAAAGCACGGCCAAGCCCGCGGCGAAGCCGGCCGGCAAGGCTGCGGCCAGCAAGGCGCCGGCGAAGAAGCCGGCCGCTGCGGGGGCGGCGGCAGGAGCGGCCGCGGCGGGAGCCGCCGCCGCGATGCAGCCGCAGAACGGACCGATCGAGCTTCAGGTATGGCATACCATGAACGCCGAGCAGGCTCGCGAATTCGATTCGCTGGTGCAGCGTTTCAATGACCAGGGGCATGGTTTCACCGTCAAGGTCACGGCCAAGCCGTCGCCCGAAGCGCTGATCGACGACGGCCTGGCCGCCGTGCGTGCGCGCCGCGCGCCGCACCTGGTCGAATTGCCCGACTACCGCTCGCCCGAGTTCATCGCGCGCCAGGGCGCCATCCTGCCCATGTACGAGCTGCTGGCCAAGTACCCGGTCAAGGACCTGCGCTGGTTCCTGCCGCAGACCACCAGCACGATGCGCGATGCGCGCGGCCGCCTGCTGGCGCTGCCGTGGATGGCCGACGTGCCGGTCTACTATTACAACCGCGATCTCTACCAGCGCGCCGGGCTGAACCCGGACGCGCCGCCGCGCACCTGGCGCGAGATGCAGGGCCACCTGATCGCGTTGAACCAGAACGGCGTCGACTGTCCCTATGCCTCGAGCTGGCAGACCTGGGTACACATCGAGAACCTGTCGGCCATGCACAACGTCGCCTACGCCACGCGCAACAACGGGCTGGACGGCGCCAACGGCGCGCAGCTGCTGGCCAACAACCTGCTGCACGTGCGTCACATGGCGCTCATGATGAGCTGGGTGCGCAGCCAGCTGTTCCCGGTGCGAAGCGAACGCGATCAAGCCGATGCGCAGTTCGCCTCCGGGCAGTGCGCCGTCCTGACCAGCGGCACCAGCGCACTGGCGCAGATCCAGGAAAAGGCCAAGTTCTCGTACGGCATCGCGCCGCTGCCTTATTACGAGGAAGAGGCCACGCGTCCGGCCACGCCTTTCGTCGGCGGTTCGGCGTTCTGGGCCCTGGCGGGGCACGCCACCGCCGAGCAGAAGGCTCTGGCCACCTTCATCGCCTACCTGGCGTCGCCGGTGGTCGCGGCCGAATGGCACCAAAAGTCCGGGTTCCTGCCGCTGACCGAAGCCTCCTACCGGGCTTCCGAGGTGTCCTATTACAAGAGCATTCCCGGCGCCATGGGCGTGATCGAATCGATGTCGCGTCCGCAGCAGCAGTTCACCCGTGGCTTCCGGTTGAACCACTACGACCGCGTCAGCCAGATCATGGACAACGAACTCGACGCGATCTGGAACGGCAGCAAGCCGCCCAAACAAGGCCTGGACGACGCGGTGACGCGCGCCAGCGCCGTTATGAACGGCAAGGCCAAGTGATGGCCGCGGGGGCCGACGCGCTGTCGCGCTGGCCCTATCCCCGGGTCCTGGCCCACCGGGGCGGCGGCAAGCTCGCCCCGGAAAATACGCTGGCGGGCATGCGCGAAGCCCATGCCCGCCGCATGCGCGGCGTCGAGTTCGACGTCATGCTCGCCGCCGACGGCATTCCCGTCCTGATGCACGACAGCCAGTTGGGCCGTACCGTTCCGGGTGTCGGCAGCGTGTCGGCGTTCGCCTCCGAAGAGCTGGCGCGGATGGACGCGGGCGGCTGGTTCGGCCCGGATTTCCTGGGGGAGCCGGTGCCTGCGCTGCAAGAGGTCGCGTCATGGCTGGACGACCACGGGCTCTGGATGAATGTGGAGATCAAGCCCGCGCCGGGGCATGACGTCGATACCGGCGACATCGTCGGCCGCTTGATCGCCGAACTGTATCCCGGGATGGCGGGGGCGGCGCGCCTGCCGCTGTTTTCCTCGTTCTCGGCCACGGCGCTCGGCGCGGCCCGCGCTGCGGCGCCTCATATCCCGCGCGGCCTGCTGGTCGAGGAAGTGCCGGACGACTGGGCCGGGCAGCTGGAGGCGCTGGACTGCGTTTCGCTGCATTGCCGGCACGACGCGCTCGATGCCGCGCTGGCGTTGCGCATCACCGGAGCAGGCTACGGCCTGATGTGCTACACGGTGAACGAACCGGCCCGGGCGCGCCAGCTGTTCTCGTGGGGCGTGGATGCGATCTGCACCGATCGCTACGACCTGATCGGCGCGGATTTTCGCTGAGCCGCGCGTCCGCCGCGCCAGGCGGGCTTCACCGGCAGGCCATGCGGCCCGCTCAGATTTCTATGACCAGGGCCGGATCGAATTCGGCATTCTCGCCGGGATAGCCGCCAGGGTTGGCCACGACGCGCGCCTTGCCGATGCGGTAATCGAAGCAGTTGTGGGTGTGGCCGTGTATCCATAGGTCCGCCTTGGCGGCCAGATCGTCGAGCTGCGACGAGAACGCGGGCGAGAGCGCGTTGCCCTTGTACTGCGGCGCCACGGAGCGCTCGCTCGGGGCGTGGTGCGTCACGACGACGGTGGGGCCGGCATGCGGCACGTCCAGTTGCGCCGCCAGCCAGCCGCGCGCCTGCCTGTGCAGCGCGATACAGGCGGCCGGGGTAAAGCGGCCCGCATCGGTATCGATGCAACTGAAGTCCGGCATCACCCGCAGCGCCATGGCTTGCGCGACTTCGTCCGCAGGCGATCCGTACAGCGCGAAATCCGCCCACAGCGTCGTGCCCAGGAAGCGCACGCCGCCATATTCCCACGACTGGTTCTGCAGCAGGCGGATGCCCGCGGCGCGCGCGGTGTCGTCCATCTTGCGGTCCAACCGCGCCATGTGCGCGCCGTAGTACTCGTGGTTGCCGGGTACGTAGATTACCGGCGTGCCGGAGAATGCCGCGCCCGCCCAGGTGATGCCCTGGTCGTGGGTATGGATGTCTCCGGCCAGCACGACCAGGTCGGCCGGCGCCTGCGGCAGCGGGCGCCGGCCGCCGAAATGTTCGTGGTGAAGGTCGGAGAGGACTCTGATGCGCATGCGGACAAATCCATCCTTACGTACGTAGTTCACACGCTATCCGGGCCGGAAGGCCTGCGGCACGATGCCGGGCATGGACGCGGTCTGGACCGCGCTGTCTTGCCAAGGGTCATTATGCCTTCCTGCCGCCTGCTTCCGATCGCCGCCCTGTCCGCATGCTGCCTGGCGCATGCGCAATCTCCGGTAGCCGTGCCCGCGGGGCAGGGCCAGGGCGGCTACGACTTCGCGTATCGCGTGGCGGGCGACAAACGCGTCGCACCGGTCCAGGTCTTCGACGACGGCCGCCAGACCTACATGCAGTTCCGCGCGGGCCAGGTGCCGCCCGCCATCTTCAGCTCCGGCCCGGAAGGCGACCGCCTGGCGCCCGTGAGCTGGGAAGGCGGCTATGCCGTGGTCGCGGGCATGGCGAGGGAGTTCGCCTTGCGCATCGGCGAGGTCACCGCCAGCGTGCGCTACCAGGGACGCACGCTCCGCGGCGCGTCGATGGGAACGGCGCGTCAGTCCGAGTCCTGGGGCGGCGAGCCTGCAGGGCGGGCCGATTTCCCCGTGATGCAAACCGCGCGCCTGCCGCCGGATCCCCAGCCGGCCGCCGCCATGGCGGCGCGCATGCCGGTCCGGGCCGCCCAGGTCTACGAGGCCACGCCGGCGGACCGCAACATGCGGCAGGCCCTCAGGCGCTGGGCCGGATTGGCGGGGTGGACCTTCGATACCGAACACTGGGCCGTCCATGTCGATATTCCGCTGGCCGGGTCGGCCTCGCTGGGCAGCGACTTCAAGAGCGCGGTGCGCGAACTGCTCGCGGCGACCGAGCTCTCCGCCCATCCGCTGCAGCCGTGCTTTTATTCGAACCGAGTGCTGCGCGTGATCGCCTACGCCGAATCGTGCGACCGCCGCGCGGCCGAGACGGCGCGCCAGGGGTAAGACATGGCACACGTCCCCTTTCCCATCCGCCTGAGTCGCGGCGCGATGTCTGCATTGCTGCTTGCCGGCGGCTGCGGACACATCGACGCCATCCGCCAGATCGACGATGGCGCGGCCCGCACGGCCGACAGCATCGCCAGCGCGCGCATAGGCTTCCAGCAGTCGGTGGTCGATGCGCGCCGGCGCGTCCTGGCCCAAGAGGTCGAACGGCCCTGGCTGGCGGGCAAGCCCCTGCCCTTGTCGCGCGAAGTCGTGCTGCCCGAACCGCTGCGGGCCTCGGTCGAGACCGCCCTGATGTTTCCCGGCGGACGCGTCGATCTGCCTACCCTGGGCGAGCAGATCGCACTGGCCACGGGCATCCAGGTGCGCGTCCGCCCCGATGCGCTGCTGCCCATCGAGGCCTTCATGCCGCGGCTGGCCTCCACCGCTGCATCGGGCGGGCCGTCCGCCGCGCCGTCCTCGGCCTCGGTCGCGCTGCCCATGGGGCTGCACCCGCTGCCGCGCCTGCTGGATCTGGCGGCCAACCGGCTCGGGGTCCATTGGAAGTACGAGTCGGATGCCATCGTGTTCTATCGCACCGAGACGCGTACTTTCAATGTACGCGCGCTGACGCTGAAGGCCACCTCCGCCGCCAGCCTGGGACGCTCGGCGGGCGGAAGCTCCGGCTCGTTCGAAAGCGCGTCGGCCACGCGGATCGAGTCGGGCACGGGCGACGCGCTGGCCGCCGTCAAAGGCAAGCTCGAACCGTTCCTGACGCGCGCGGGCGTCATCGCCGCCAATGGCGATGCTTCGGGCCTGGTCGTCGTCACCGACGTTCCCGAATCGCTGGATCGCATCGCTGCGTTCCTGGAGCGCGAGAACAAGGCGCTGACCCGTCGCGTACGCCTGATGTTCGAAGAAATCGAGCTGGTCGCCAAGAACCAGAACGAGCACGGCATAGACTGGAACCTGGTCTACCGGCGCACCCGCGATGCCGTGCAGGGCGGGACGCCCGGCTCGCTGGTGTCCGACATCGCCGGCGCGGGGCTGGGACTGTCTATCACCGGCGGCCGCTGGGACGGCACCGCCCTGGTCCTCAAGGCGCTGAGCGAAGTCGGCACCATTACGCGGCACACCACCGTTCCCCTGCAGACCTTGAACCGGCGTCCCGTGACGCATGCGGTGCGGACCACCTTCACCTATATCGACCAGGTGCAGGTGACGACGGTGGCGTCGGCGGCGGGCACGTCCACCGCGCCTTCGGTCACGCAGAAAGAAGAAACCGTCGGTTCTTTCCTGACCGTGATCCCCGACGCGCAGGACGACGGCCAGATCCTGCTTTCCATCGCCTACGACAGCACCGTCGCGCAGCCGCTCAAGACGCTGACTTTCGGCGCCAGCGGCAGCCAGGTGCAACTGCAGCAGAAAACGGTGGACGGCATGGGCACCGTGCAGCAGGTCGAGTTGCGTCCGGGCCAGCCCGTGCTGGTGTCGGGGTTCGAACGCAGCCAGGAACAGTACGACAAGCGCCGCCTGGACGACGATGCGCCCCTGCTGCTCGGCGGGTCGGGCAAGGCATCCCGCGAGCGGCGCAGCACGGTCGTGCTGATCACGGCGCAGGTCGAAGAGGGCTATTGAGGCGCCATGGCCGACTATCTCCTCCATCGCGTGGATGGCGACGAGCGGATGCTGATCCTGGGCATGCGCTGGCACACCATTCTGGGCAGCCGGCTCGACCGCCGCGCGCGCAAGACGGCGCGGCAGATGCGCGCCACGCACTATGCGCACGACGGACGCTCCGAGGCGGTCGGCGTCGTGCGGCTGGGGCGCGCCGACCGCCGCGGCGCACGGCTGCTCTACAGCGGGGCGCTGGCTTTCGCCGCCGGGCACCGGCACGGCGTGGCGGCGTTGCGCGCGCGCCTGCCCGACGGGCGGATCTGGGTGGTGGCCGTGCAGTCAGGCAAAGTGCTGACGCATTCCGATCGTCTCTATGTCTCGGAACAGGACGCCGAGCAGGCTTTGGCGGATCTCGTCGAGCGCTATGGCGACGGCCTCGACGTGTATGGGCCGCAAGACGGCGAGACCGGTGATCTGTCGGCCCTGCTGCCTGCCGACGCCCAGGCCTGCGGCTTGCGCGAGTGCGGCTGGGCCTTGCCCGCGCTGCCGAAGCCGCTGGCCGTTGCCGCGCTCGGATGCGCGCTGGCCCTGGGGGGCCGGGCGGCGTGGGATGGCTATCGCAGCCGCCAGGTTGCGGCCGTGCCGGCCGAGCCGGTCGATGCCGCGTCCGCGTGGCGGCAATCGCTGGACCGGGCACTGCGGAACGTTCGCGTGCATGGCTCCGCCGATCGGGCGCGGCTGCTGGCGGGCCTGGCGGAACTGCCCGCCGGGATCGGCGGCTGGCGTCTGGCCTCGGCGTCGTGCAAGCGGGCCGCGGCGCAGGATTGGTCGTGCGCGGCCAGGTACGACAGGCAGGCGCGGCAGGCGACCAATGCCAGTTTCCTGGAAGCCCGTCCGGCGGGCTGGCAGGAAACATGGCAACCCATGGATGCCGTCGTTGCCCATTTCTCACTGGATGCGGGCGGCGGTCCGCTCGACCCGGCCGCGCTGCGGGACCGCACCTGGCAGGACGGGCATGCCCTCAGCGCGGTGCAGCGCATTTTGCCCTTGCTGAGCGGAGCGGCCGTAGGCGAATTCGCGCCGCTGCGCATCCAGGCGCCGCACGACGAACAGGGGCGGGAACTGGAGCGGCCCGCCGGTATGCCGGCGCTGTTCGAACGGGCGCTGCGCCTCGAGGGGCCGCTGCGGTCGCTGCTGGCGGTGCCGGAGGAACTCGACGGCCAGATCGAATGGCGCCAGGTGTCGCTCACCATCGATGACGGCGCCGCGCCGTCGTTGAATCGCAGCCGGATCATGGCCGGCATTTCCGGAGTGCTGTATGCGCATGAATGACTATATGGCGCCGTTCGTCGCGGCGGTGGCGCTTTTCGCCGGGCACGCCGCGGCAGCCGAACCCGAACTGGACCGCGTGCGCGAGATGCTGCGGCTCGACACCGAGCGGGCGCTCGTCGCCGAACGATCCCGGACTCCCAAGCCCGCGCCGGCGCGGGCCGTTGCGGCGGCGGGCGACACGCTGGCGCTGGCGTCGCTGTACGGCACGAAAGGCGCGCTGACGGCGGTGGTGGTCGTCAACGGCCAGCCGCGCCTGTACCGGCAGGGCCGGGAGCAGGCGCGCGGCGCGTCCGCCGGCAGGCAGGACTACGTGCTGCGGCGCATCGACGATGGCTGCGTGGTCCTGCGCAAAGGGGCGGCTGAACGAACGGCCTGCTTCGATGCGTCCGCAGCTCTGCCCACGCCGCCCGCCAGGCCGGTTGCGGCCATGGCGCCCGGCGTGCATGCGCTGCAAGCGCCGGTCCCGCTGCCGCGTCCGTGAGCCGTTTCCCGTCACGCATCGAAGGAGCCCGCATGTCCATCAGTTTCCAGCGCCTGCGCCATCCCTGGAGTCTTCGGCTCGCGGCCGATGCCGCTCCTGCCGGCGCGTTTCCGAACGAGCCCGGCGCAGCGCCGCCCGCGCCGGCACGGGTAGACAGCCGCGACCGGCTCGCCCGCATGACGCCGGCCTTCAAGCGCGCGCTGCGCGCCGAGTTCGATGTGGGAGGGCTGTTGAACAAGCTCTGCCCCGTCGAACTCGACAACGGGCACGTCGCGCTGTTCACGGTGGACGAATATGCGCAAAGCGAACAGATCGAAGAATTCGAACGCATGGTGGCGCAGCGCGGCAGGATTCTGGCGCGGCCGGCTAGGGTGGTCGTGCCGGCCACGCTGCTGCTGTCCATCGTCAGGGGCCAGATCACCGGCGACGCCTTGAGGTCGCGCCGGCGCGTATTGATGGATCCGGTCAAGAGTTCGATGGCGGCCGCTTTCCACGACATCGTCGCCTGGGGCGTACGCCACGCCGCCAGCGACATCCACGTCAACGTGCGCATCGCCCAGCCCGAATCCGAGATCCGCTATACGGTCGGTGGCCGCTACGTCATGCCGGAGCGCTTTCGCGGCATGCAGACCGCGACGCTGATGGACATCCTGGCCGTGGCCTACATGGACATACAGGGCGGCAACGGCGCCGTGTTCGATCCCGTGGTCGAGCAGCAGGGCAGCATCCTGCACGAAGTCGATGGCACCTCGTTCATGCTCAGATGGGCATCGCTGGCAACCGACGCCGGCGCTTCCGTGACCTTGCGTCTCCTGCGCATGGACCTGCAGGCGCAGCCGCTGGATTTCGCGCAGCTGGGATATCTGCCGTCGCAGATCCGCGCCATGCAGCGCGCGCTGGTCGCGGAAGGCGGCGCGATCGTGCTGGCGGGCGTGGTGGGCTCGGGGAAGTCCACGACCATCGCGTCGATGATGTCGTCGATACCGCCTACCCGCAAGGTCATCACGCTCGAGGATCCGGTCGAATACCTGATACCCAATGCCCTGCAGAACAGCGTCAGTCGTTCGCTCGACGGTTCGGTATCCAACGAATTCGACGCCAAGCTCAAGACCATCAAGCGATCGGCGATGAACGACCTGCTGATCGGCGAGATCCGCGACCTGTCCACCGGGCGCGCCTTCATGGACCTGGCCAGTTCGGGCAGCAACCTCTACACCACCACGCATGCAGGCGCGGCGGCCCTGATACCGGACCGCCTCGCCTCGGAGTTCATCGGCGTGTCGCGCCAGTTGCTGGCAACGCCGGGAATACTGAAGCTGCTGGTCTACCAGACCCTGCTGCCCAGGCTGTGCGCGGCCTGCGCGCTGCCGTTCGACTCTCTGTACGGCCGGGCCGGGGCGGCGGCGCGTGGGCCCGGACATTGGCGCAGCTATGGCGAGCGCCTGCACGATCTATACGGGCTCGACCCCACGCGCTTTCGCGTGCGCAATCCCGAAGGCTGCCCGGCGTGCCGCGAGACGGCGCTGGCCGAGCTGCGCGGCTATGCGGGAAGGACCGTCGCCGCGGAAATGATCGATCCGGCCGTGGACGACGGCTTTCTCAAGCTCGTGCGCCGGGCCGATGCGCTGGCGCTGCGGGACTACTACCTGAGCCGGCGGCGCAGCGCCTTCGACGATCCCGACATGACCGGCAAGACCGCGATGGAGTGCGCCGTCTACAAGGCATCGCAGGGATTGATCGATCCGCGCGACGTCGAACCGCGCTTCGTGAGTTTCGAGACGGTGCAGATGCGCCGCAGGCGTGCCGGCGAGACGCGGCGCGCCGGCTTGCGGGGACGGCGTCTGGCCTCCGGCCGTGTTCCCGCATTGGCGGGCCGGCAGGGAGTCCGGCCATGACCTGGCAGTTGCGCCGCGCCCAGGTGGCGCTGGCCGCGTGGCGGTTTCGCCATGCGCGCGCGGATTACTACGATTACCTGGCCGACCTGATGGATGCCAGCAATGGCCGCAAGACGCTGCGCGACATATTCGTGGACGATGCGCTCCGGTACAAGCGCCATCCGCGCGGCGTACTGTCCGCGCACTGGGCTCTGCGCTACCAGGACGGCGGCGGGGATCTCCATGAGACCTTCCGGGCGACGCTGCCCGGGCAGGATCTCGTGCTGATCCGGATGGCGCAGCGCGGCGGCGCGGGCGCGCTCGGCCAGACCCTGCGCGACGTGGCGGCAATGACGCGGCTGGTGGACCAGGCGCGGCGCACCTTGCTGGGAACGCTCGCCGTGGCGTTCGTCGCCGTGCTCGTGGCGGCCGCCATGGCGGTGGCGGTTCCGCTGTTTACCGTGCCGCGCCTGCGGCACGCTTTCGGCATGGTGCCGCCCGACATGCTGGGGCGCCTGACGCGCGGCCTGTTCGGATTCGCCGAATTCGTCGGGCAGCATGCCTTCACGATGGCCGTCACGCTGGCGCTGGCCGGCTACGTCGTCGCGTGGTCCATGCCGAATCTGACGGGCAGGGCGCGCACGCTGCTCGATCGCTGCTTCCTGTGGCGGCTCTACCGGGACTTCCAGAGCATCCGCTTCCTCGCCGCGCTGGCGGTGATGGTCAAGCGCCGCGGCAATGTCACGACGGCGCTGCGCGAGGCGCTGGACATGCTGATGGAAGGCGCCAGCGCGTGGACCCGCTGGCATCTGGAGCAGATGCTGGGCCACATCGACGACGGCCGGGTCGGCGGCGCGACCTTCGATACCGGTCTCATCGACGCCGAAACGCTCTGGTTCCTGAACGACCTGGTCGCGGCGCGCGGCATGGACGCCGCGCTGCAGCAGTCGCGGTCGCGGCTGGAAGCAACCGTCGCCAGGCAGGTCGCCTCCCGGGCGAATCTGATGCGCTGGGCCTTGCTGCTCGGGGCGGTAGGCGTCGCGCTCGGACTGGTGTTCTGGCACGTCGGCGTCGTCAACGAGATGCGGATCGCCTTGACCAACTACTACTCCAGCCATTGAGGAGCCATCATGCCTTGCAACCGCACTTCGCCGTTTCGCCGCCAACGAGGTTTCACCCTGGTCGAGGTCGCCATCGTCGCGGCCATCGTCCTGATCGCGGCCATCGTCGGGATACCGGCGATCAACGGCTACATCATCGAGAACAAAGTGCCGCCGGTGGCGCAGGAACTGCAGCGCTTCGTGGCGCGCACCAAGGCGGCCAACCAGGGGCTGGGCACCACGCCTTATACGGGCCTCGGCGCGGCTCAACTGGCCAGCGCCCTGCGCAGCAGCAGCGTGCTGGCCGTCAGCGGCGCAGGGGCCGCGGCGGTGGTCAGCCATGGATTGGGCGCAACCGACGGCCGTGTCGTGCTGGCCTCGGACACGATCACGACGGCGGGGGATGCTTTCATGCTGACACTGGACAAAGTCAACGAGGCGGCGTGCCCGTCGCTGGCCGCGGTCATGCAGCGGGTGTCCGAACGCATCTCCATCAACGGCACCAGCGTCAAGCAGCCCGGTACGGGCGGAATGACGGGCGTATACGATGCGGCGGGCGCGGCCGGAGCATGCGCGAGCGGCGACGCCAATACGTTCGTATTCAGCGCCCGCTAGGAAGGCGAGATGCGCATCGCTCCCGTTCCTGCCATGCGTGCCGGACCCGCCTCGCGCCAGCGGGGCCTGACCCTGGTCGAGGTCGCCATTGCCGCCAGCATTGCCATGATGCTGGCCGTGTTCGCGGCGGGCCGCTTCGTGCAGGAAGTGGACGACGCCGCCGCCCAGGCCACGGGAACCTACCTGCTGGCCATCAAGGGCGCGATGGATGGCTATCTGGTCCGGCACTACGAGGCGATGGCTCGCGGCGAGGACATCGCCGGCGTAGCCGCGCCGCTTGCCCCGTCTCTGCCGGAACTCCGGCAGGCCGGCCTGCTTCACGCAGGTTTCCCGGACCTGACGCCGTTCAACCAGGCGCCGGCGGTGCGCGTCGAACGCAGCGGAGACTGTCCGGGCAGCGGCTGCCGGCTCGATGCGCTGGTCTACACCGCCACGCCCGTCCGCACGGCCGCGAGCGCCGAGCCCGACCGTTCGCTGCTGGCGCAGGTCGTGCTGTCCAGCGGCGGCTACGGCGGCGCAGCCTATCCCGAGCAACCGGGCCTGATACGGGGAACCGCGTTCTCCGTTCCGAATCCTCTGGGCGGCACGGCGGGCATCGTGGGTGTGCAGGCGAGCCTGGATACCACCATGTTCAATCAGTTCGTCCGCATGCGGGACAGCCGCAATCCCGATCTGCAGGGCATGCTGGACGTGCGGGGGGCGGTCACCCTGCACGATACCCTCGCGCTCGCCGGGCCGTCCGGCGCCTGCCTGACGGCGGCCAACACCGGTGTCCTGCAGGTGCGCTGCGCCGGCAGGCTGGAGGCCGCGACCGGCCTGTTCCAGGCGGACGACGGCAGCACCGTGCAGATCGATCCTGCCTCGGGCGTGATCGTCAGCCGGCGCATCAAGGCCGGCCTGGGCCTGGCGACGGACCGAGGGTCGGTTTTCGACGCCGCCGACGCCCAGCCCACGATCCGGGTGTCCGCCGGGCAGATGATCGTGGCCACCGGCCATGGGCTGGCCTTGACCATCGCGGGCCAGGATCTCATCGGCCACGCGGGCGTGTCGGCTACCCGCCTCGGCATCCGCGAGACCGCGGCGGCCAACACCGCGTGCACGCAGCAGATCGCCACCGCGGCCGGCGCCCACGCCGAGTTCGCGCGCACGGCCGCGGGCGGGCTGCTGGTATGCGCCGGGGGCGCATGGCGCGAGTTGGCCGCGATGGCCGATACCGGCGCGGCCTGCGCGCCCAACGGCGCTTTCGCCACCGACATCGCCAGCGGCACCGGCCTCGTGTGCCGCCTGGGCGTCTGGATGCGTGCCGACGACCTGCTGTCCAGCTACGTCATGGCCGGCAGCGTGCTGGTCGGTTCGGGCGACCTGGTGGACAAGCCCGTGTGCGGCCAATTGGGGACTGCGGCCGGCACGCCGTTGATCTACCTGCTGCCGCAGATCGAGTCGTCCCAGGCAGCGTCCTTCACGCGCAAGGCGGTCGATGCGGGAGCGCATTGGCAGGTGCTGCTGCTCGATTTCGATGGCACCCCCTTGGGAGGCCCGGCTCGTGCCCTTGCGCAGGTTTATTGCAAATACTGAGGAGTGAACATGAAGAACATCCGGGTGGTGGTCCTGGGGCTTGCCGCCGGCGGCTGCATGGGGGCGCTCGGCGTGGCCGACGGCCAGGCCGCCGTGCCGCAGGGCCGGGGCGCGTGGGCGGATTCGACGCACGTGACGGGTATTGCGCAGCGGGTAATGCCGCAGATTCCGGCTGCGTCTTCGCCTGTCGAGCCCGACACCGGTCCGGTGCCGGTGTCGGCGCCGACGTCGATTTCGGAACTGCTGGAGCGAATGAACGGGGCCGATCTCTACTATCGGGAGATATGGGATACGCGCAGCGGATGGCAGGAGCTGCCGTCGATACTCCGTGTCCAGGTGCGTGCGGACCGCGCGGATATCCAGATGCACAACGTGGGGAACAACACCTGGGGGTCGCTATGCTCCTTCACGCCGTTGAATACTTCCTGCCAGGTCGACATAGGCACCGCGAGGATCTCCATGTCCATCACGCCCGCCAGCATTACCGTCACGGGCGCCAGTTGCCAGAGCTGGATGTCGGGAAGCGCCTCCGCATGGGCCGTCTATGGCTGGGAGCAATATCTGGCGCAGGTCGGCGCGTTCGCCAACCAGAACCAATTCCTGCAGTCGGTCGACAACGGATACAGGGGGTATTTTTTCCAGAGCGGCAGCTTCGCTTCGAGCTGCTACGTCGAGATGCCGGGCTGAGGCGCCCGGCTCACGGCGACCCGTTCACGGCGACCAGCCCCGAGCTCAATCCGGAACGAGCGTCGAGAACGTCCACCCGGCTTCCAGGCGCTCGCCGGCCTGGCCTGCGCTGATGCCCACGTCGTAGCGGGCGCCGGCGTCGAGCGCGCGCAAGGGCAGCATGAACACGCACATCTGGTAAACCACGCCGGGCGTCAGGTTGGGGTCGTCGACGACCTGGGCCTGCAGCGAGGCATCGCTCTGCACGGCCGCGCTCTTGAGCACGCGCAACGGCACCGCTTCTCTGGTGGCGGTTTCGATGAGGCTCACGTCCAGCAACCTGAGCGGCGCGTAATTCCCCGCCGCGCCGCAGAACATGATGGGCGTTCCCGTCACCGCCAGGTCCGGCGCGGGATTGGGGGATTCGCCGGCAGGCGCGAACCCGGGCTGAACGCCCGTCTGCCCGGAGGCGGGCCAATGCCAGATCGTCGCCACGGGCCCTGGGGCGCCGCGTTGTTGGCCGAGAGTGAGGCTGGTGCTGGACAGCGCTCCGGGCGTGAGCGTGCTGTCCATGCCTATGCCCAGCTGGTTCGCCCGCGGGTCGAGCGCCGCATGCAGGTGGTAGACCGAATAGAGCAGCGAGTCGATCGCAGGCTTCCCCTGCGCGGCATAGCTGATGATCTCCGCGGTCATGGTGCCCGCATAGCCCTGGGCCCGCGCCCGGTCCGCCGCGTTCGTGCCGGTAAAAAAAGGCTGGTCCCGCCGCTCGCCGTGCCCGGTCGTGTAATTCTTCGCCTGGTAGGTCGCATGCGCCTGTGCGGCGGCATCGAGCTGCGCGTTCTGTTCCACGGCTCCCACGCCGGCGGCCAGGCGCGCTTCATTGAGATGGGTGAAGGCGGCGAGCTTGTCGCCCGTGTAGCTCGAGGCGGGCATGGTCGTGATGGGACGCGCGCCGCCCGCTTGCGGGATCGACGGCTGGGAAGGCAGCGGCGCGCCGCCGTCGTCTCCGCCGCCGCAGGCCGCGAGCAGGGCGGACAGCGACAAGACGGCAAGATGCGGGCGTGGCGCGGGGCGAGGGGAGGTCTGGTGCATGGAGGATCCTTAAGGTCGAGCAAAGGCGGCGATACGAGCCGGGCAGGCCCCGCTCCATTCGATGGCTGGGCGGCGCAGCCCGCTTCTACGGACGCTCCGCCGTTCCGGAGATGCGGGGCTCTACGTACGTAGGGCAGGCAGGCCTGCCGGCGCCTGCCGCCTGGACACCGGCCCGCCGGCGCCCGGCAGGCGCGCCATGGGTAAAATGGCTTTCCAGTCTTTCCGCGGATACGTATGCGTCTCCTTCTCGCGCTCCTGCTCCCCTGGCTCCAGTTCTTCACGATCGGCCGCCCGTTCGCCGGCATCTTCTGCCTGATCCTGCAGCTCACGCTGATCGGCTGGATCCCCGCGGCGATCTGGTCCGTGTACGCCCTGAGCCAATACAAGACCGACCAGAAGATCAAGAAGGCCGTGGCAGGCCGCTGACCCGGTTTTCCGCCCGCCTCCCTCTATAATCGAGGATTCGATATTGATCCGGGGATGCGGGCGTTGTTGGCGATTCATCCCCTCACCAGCGTGTAGCGATGAAATCCGCCGAGATCCGTCAGAAGTTCCTGCAGTTCTTCGAGTCCAAGGGCCACGCCATCGTGCCGTCCTCGTCGTTGGTGCCAGCCAACGATCCGACCCTGCTTTTCACCAATTCGGGCATGGTCCAGTTCAAGGACGTGTTCCTGGGCAACGAAGTGCGCCCCTACAAGCGCGCGACCTCGTCGCAGCGCAGCGTGCGCGCCGGCGGCAAGCACAACGACCTCGAAAACGTGGGCTACACCGCCCGCCACCACACGTTCTTCGAGATGCTGGGCAATTTCAGCTTCGGCGACTACTTCAAGCGCGACGCCATCCACTACGCCTGGGAGCTGCTGACCACGGTCTACAAGCTGCCCAAGGAAAAGCTCTGGGTCACCGTCTACCAGGAAGACGACGAGGCCTACGGCATCTGGCAGAACGAGATCGGCGTGCCGGCCGAGCGCATCATCCGCATCGGCGACAACAAGGGCGCCCGCTACGCCTCGGACAACTTCTGGCAGATGGCCGACACCGGCCCGTGCGGTCCGTGTTCCGAGATCTTCTACGACCACGGTCCCGGGATCTGGGGCGGCCCGCCGGGATCTCCCGAGGAAGACGGCGACCGCTACATCGAGATCTGGAACCTGGTGTTCATGCAGTTCGACCGCGATGCCGCGGGAACGCTCACGCCGCTGCCCAAGCCGTGTGTCGATACCGGCATGGGCCTGGAGCGCATCGCCGCCGTGCTGCAGCACGTGCACTCGAACTACGAGATCGACCTGTTCCAGAACCTGATCAAGGCCGCGGCGCGCGAGACCGGCTGTACCGATCTCGCGAACAACTCGCTCAAGGTCATCGCCGACCACATCCGCGCCTGCTCGTTCCTGATCGTGGACGGCGTGATTCCCGGCAACGAGGGCCGCGGCTACGTGCTTCGCCGCATCATCCGCCGCGCGCTGCGCCATGGCTACAAGCTGGGCCAGACCAAGCCCTTCTTCTACCGCATCGTCAAGGACCTGGTGGCCGAGATGGGCGAGGCCTATCCCGAACTGGCCAAGGCCGAGACGCGCGTGGAGCAGGTGCTGCGCCAGGAAGAAGAACGCTTCGGCGAGACCCTGGAGCACGGCATGAAGATCCTGGACGGCGCGCTGGCCGCGGTGGAACCGGGCGCCGAGCTCGACGGCGAGACCCTGTTCAACCTGTACGACACCTATGGTTTCCCGGTTGACCTGACCGCCGACATCTGCCGCGAGCGCAATGTCGAGGTGGACATGGCGGGCTTCGAAACCGCGATGACGCGCCAGCGCGAGCAGGCGCGCGCCGCCGGCAAGTTCAAGATGGCCGCCGGCCTGTCCTACGACGGCGCCAAGACCGTGTTCGAGGGCTACACGCACCTGGCCGCGCAGGGCAAGGTCACGGCGCTGTACGTGGACGGCGCCTCGGTGCCGCGCGTCGAGGCCGGCCAGGCCGCGGTGGTGGTGCTGGACCGCACGCCTTTCTATGCCGAATCCGGCGGCCAGGTCGGCGATGCCGGCGTGCTGGTCGGCGGCGCTGCGCGCTTCGACGTGGAAGACACGCAGAAGATCCAGGCCGACGTGTACGGCCACCACGGCAAGCTGGCCGAGGGCGCGCTCGCCGTGGGCGACACGGTCGATGCGCAGGTGGACGAAGTGCGCCGCGCGCGCACCATGCGCAACCACTCGGCCACCCACCTGATGCACAAGGCGCTGCGCCAGGTGCTGGGCGAGCACGTGCAGCAGAAGGGCTCGCTGGTCGACCCTGACAAGACCCGCTTCGATTTCGCGCACGACGCGCCGATGAACGCCGAACAGGTCGCCTGGGTGGAAGCCATCGTCAATCAGGAGGTGCTGGCCAACACGCCGGTGCAGTCGCAACTGATGGGCTACGACGACGCGGTCAAGGGCGGCGCGGTGGCGCTGTTCGGCGAGAAGTACGGCGATGAAGTGCGGGTGCTGGACATCGGCTTTTCGCGCGAACTGTGCGGCGGCACCCATGTGGCCCGCACCGGCGACATCGGCCTGTTCAAGATCGTCGCCGAGGGCGGCGTGGCCGCCGGCGTGCGCCGTGTCGAGGCCATCACCGGCGACAATTCCCTGGCCTTCCTGCAGAACCTGAACGCCACGCTGGCCGCCGCGGCCGGCGCGCTCAAGGTGCAGCCGGGCGATCTGCCCGCCCGCATCGGCCAGGTGCAGGACCAGCTCAAGGGCCTGGAAAAGGAAATCGCCCAGTTGAAGAGCAAGCTCGCCAGCAGCGCCGGCGACGACCTGGCCGCCTCGGCGATCGAGGTCAAGGGCGTCAAGGTGCTGGCGGCCCGCCTGGACGGCGTCGATCCGAAGTCGCTGCGCGAAACCGTAGACCAGCTCAAGAACAAGCTGAAGTCCGCCGCCATCGTGCTGGCCGCGGTCGATGGCGGCAAGGTCAGCCTGGTGGCGGGCGTCACGTCCGACGCCTCCGGCAAGGTCAAGGCCGGGGAACTGGTCAACTTCGTCGCCCAGCAGGTGGGCGGCAAGGGCGGCGGCCGGCCCGACATGGCGATGGCGGGCGGCTCCGATCCCGCCGCGCTGCCGCAGGCGCTGGCCGGCGTGCAGGGCTGGGTGGAAGGCCGTCTCTGAGCGCCGGGGGAGGGCAAGCAAGCATGAGCGATCCCGTAGCGTTCGATCTGGAAATCGACACCAAGGGGCTGAAATGCCCCCTGCCCATCCTGCGGGCCAAGAAAGCCCTGGCCACTCTGGTAAGCGGCCAGGTGCTCAAGGTCGTTTCCACCGACAAAGGCTCGACCCGCGACTTCCAGGCCTTCGCCAAGCAGACCGGCAACGAACTGCTGGCGCAGACCGACGACGGCGAGCTGTTCGTGCACTACATGAAGCGGCGCTGAAGGACAGGAGCTATGTCCGGGCGCGAACCGAGAAGTCGACTCCCAGAGCGTCCATAACTTTGCGCAGCGTCAAGTAATGAGGGTTGGCTCCTGGCGCCAGGGCCTTGTAGAGGCTCTGTCTTCCCAGTCCGGTTTTTTGCGCAATCGTGCTCATGCCCCGCGCGCGCGCCACCGCGGCTAACGCAGCCAGGAAAATACCTGGGTCCTGGTCATGCATCGCTTCAGAAAGAAAGCAGGCAATGGTGTCTTCGTCTTGCAGGAACTCTGCCGGATCGAATTCGGCGGCCTCTGGTTGCATGAACCTTTTCATGAGTTATTCCGCTGGAAGTTTTGCCACAGTGCACGGGCCATGGATATGTCGCGTGTTTGGGAGTTTTTCGTGCCACCCCACAGCAAGAGGTAGCACGAGCGCTCCTGGGCAAAATAAATGCGATATCCAGGCCCGAAATGGAGACGCATTTCGATGATGCCAGAGCCCAAGTGGCGGGTGTCGCCGAGTTGCCCGTGCTGAGCCCGTATCAGTCTCATCAAAATACGGGCTCGATCTTGAGGATCGTTGATTTCACGCAGCCACTTGGCGAATCGGTTGGTCCGCTGGAATGTGAACATGCAAATTGTCTCCTTGCGGAGACAGTCTGTCAAATCGACACATCATGTTCAATACGTACCGGGACAGGATTGTCATGGCCTTTGACCGTTATGCAAGACCTATCCCATGAAGGAATAGGCCTTGAGGAGCCAGGATCGATCTCCTGATTCTGACGGGAACCTCTGGCTGCTATAAGATCAGCCCAGCTTGGCGCGCTGCTCCTGCACCTTGGCCAGCGTATCGCTGAACTGCGCCAGCCTGGCCTTTTCCTGTTCCACGACGGCAGGCGGGGCGCGGTCGACGAAGCTGGCGTTGCCCAGCTTGCCGTTGGCCTTGGCGATCTCGCCTTGCAGGCGGGCGATCTCCTTGTCCAGCCGCAGCTTCTCGGCCGCGACGTCCACTTCGATGTGCAGCATCAGCCGCGCATCGCCGACCACCTGCACGGGCGCGCCCACGACGTCCGGCAGCGCATCGACCACCTTCACTTCCGACAGACGGGCCAGCGCGGCCAGATAGGGGGCGTTGCGCTCCAGCGCCGCGCGGTTGCCGGCGGCATTGAGCGGCGCTTTCTGCGAGGGCGGCACGTTCATCTCGCCGCGCAGCGCGCGCACGGCATCGACCTGGGCCTTGAGCTCGGCCATGGCGGCCTCGGCCGCTTCGTCGATCTTCTCGGGCTGCGATGCCGGGTAGGGCTGCAGGCCCACGCTGGTCGAGTCGCCGGCGGCGCGCTTGCCGGCGGCGACGGAGACCTTCTGCCACAGTTCTTCGGTGATGAACGGAATGATGGGGTGGGCCAGGCGCAGCACGGTCTCGAGCACGCGGATCAGGGTCTGGCGCGTGCCGCGCTGCTGGGCTTCGCCGCCGGTCTGCAGCTGGACCTTGGCCAACTCCAGGTACCAGTCGCAGTATTCGTCCCAGACGAAGCGGTACAGCGCGGTCGAGATGTTGTCGAAGCGGTAGTCCTCGAAGCCCCTGGCGACCTCGGCCTCGGTGCGCTGCAGCTGGCTGACGATCCATTTGTCGAACACCGACAATTCCACCGCCGCGCCGGCTTCCACGCCGCAGTCCTTGCCTTCGACGTTCATCAGCACGAAGCGGGTGGCGTTCCACAGCTTGTTGCAGAAGTTGCGGTAGCCCTCGCAGCGCTTCAGGTCGAAGTTGATGTTGCGGCCCAGCGTGGCGTAGGCGGCCATGGTGAAGCGCAGGGCATCGGCGCCGAAGGCGGGTATGCCGTCGGCGAATTCCTTGCGGGTCTTTTTGGCGATGTTCTCGGCCTGCTTCGGGTTCATCAGGCCGGTGGTGCGCTTGGCGACGAGGGCATCCAGGCCGATGCCGTCGATTAGGTCCACGGGGTCCAGGGTGTTGCCCTTGGACTTGCTCATCTTCTGGCCTTCGGCGTCGCGGATCAGGCCGTGCACGTAGACGTGCCTGAATGGAACCTGGCCGGTGAAGTGGGTGGTCATCATGACCATCCGGGCGATCCAGAAGAAAATGATGTCGAAGCCGGTGACCAGCACGGACGAGGGCAGGTAGCGCGCCAGGTCGGGCGTCTGCTCGGGCCAGCCCAGCGTGGTGAACGGCACGAGCGCCGATGAGAACCAGGTGTCCAGGACGTCGGGATCGCGCGTGAGCGCGCCGGCATAGCCCGCCGCGTCGGCCTTGCCGCGGGCTTCCTCTTCGTTGCGGGCGACGAAGATTTCGCCATTGTCGCCGTACCAGGCGGGAATCTGGTGGCCCCACCACAGCTGGCGCGAGATGCACCAGTCCTGGATGTTGTTGAGCCACTGGTTGTAGGTGGTGGTCCAGTTCTCGGGGTAGAACTTGACGCGGCCGTCGGTCACGACTTCCAGCGCGACGTCGGTGATGGACTTGCCGGGGTTGAACGTGCCTTCGGGCGCGGGCTTGCTCATCGCGACGAACCACTGGTCGGTCAGCATGGGTTCGATGATGGCGTTGGTGCGGTCGCCGCGCGGCACCATCAGTTTGTGCTTCTTGATTTCCGCCATCAGGCCCTGGGCTTCGAGGTCGGCGACGATGCGGGCGCGCGCTTCGAAGCGGTCCAGGCCGCGGTAGGTCTCGGGCGCTTCGTCGTTGATGCGGCCGTCGAGCGTCAGCACCGAGATCATGGGCAGGCCGTGGCGCTGGCCGACGGCGTAGTCGTTGAAGTCGTGGGCGGGGGTGACCTTGACCGCGCCGGTGCCGAATTCGCGGTCGACGTAGTCGTCGGCAATGACCGGAATCAGGCGGTCGGTCAGCGGCAGGCGCACCTGTTTGCCGATCAGGGCCTGGTAGCGCTCGTCCTCGGGGTGGACCATCACGGCGACGTCGCCCAGCATGGTCTCGGGGCGGGTGGTGGCGACGACGATGGACTCGCCGGTGCCGTCCACCGGATAGCGGATGTGCCAGAGGCGGCCCTCTTCTTCTTCGCTGACGACTTCGAGGTCGCTGACCGCGGTCAGCAGTTTGGGATCCCAGTTGACCAGGCGCTTGCCGCGGTAGATCAGGCCTTGTTCGTAGAGGCGCGTGAAGACTTCGGCCACGCCGCGCGACATGTCGTCGTTCATGGTGAAGTATTCGCGCGTCCAGTCGGGCGAGGTGCCGAGGCGCCGCATCTGGCCGGTGATGGTGCCGCCCGAGTATTGCTTCCATTCCCAGACTTTTTCGACGAACTTTTCGCGGCCGAGGTCGTGGCGGCTGATCTTCTGCGCGTCGAGCTGGCGTTCGACCACGATCTGGGTGGCGATGCCGGCGTGGTCGGTGCCCGGGACCCAGACGGTGTCGCAGCCGCGCATGCGGTGGTAGCGCGTGAGGCCGTCCATGATGGTCTGGTTGAAGGCGTGGCCCATGTGCAGGGTGCCGGTGACGTTGGGGGGCGGCAGCTGGACGGCGAAGGGCTGGCCGTTCTCCGGCCCCTGTACGTGTACCCCGGCGGCGAAGTCTCCCCGTTGTTCCCACAGCGGATACCAGCGCGCTTCGATGGCGGCGGGTTCGAAGCTCTTGGGGAGTTCGTCGGTGTCGGGTTGGGCGGGGG
>NZ_UWPJ01000046.1 GCF_900606115.1 Pigmentiphaga humi | reverse complement strand
GCAGAAGCCGAAGAGCGTTACTATCGACAACTCGCGGCATCCGCTGCGGAATCTGTTTTACTTTAACAAAACAGCCTCCGCGATTCCCGGTGTGATTCAGCTTTGAATGTGTTGCGCAACCAAAGTCGCACTCGTAGCCACATCAGCGACGCGGCCGGTCGGCGGTCCAAGGCCTTGCTTAGGGCGATCTTCACGAGATGCCGCTGTTTCTGCCTTAGAAACTCTGATTCGGGAATTGGGACGCCGACAGAGACTGCCATGTCATATCTTGAAAAGACGCGCTGACACGCGTCACGATCATACTCGCCCGCCGACAGTATATAGCCCGCTTCACGCTTTACTTCGGTATAAACATTCAATGTCCTTTTGTGAGCGTCTGATCGACCTTTCCAGTCAGTCTTGACTTGTATCAGCGTCAGGAAGAATACGCTCGTGCCAAGCACGCCGACCCAAATTTGACTATCCCATCCGAAGGGCGTCAACGTCACGTTGAGTTTCGGTTCGACGAATGCGAGCGCCACTAGCCACGTGGACACCCCAAGGGTCAAAAGATCGAGTGCAAATGCAAACTTTGCGTATCGGTCGCGCAAAGCTGCGTGCCCGGTACAGAGCATGTCTGAGATCCGGCAGATTCGGGACAGTTCATCCTTCATGGCGTCTTCGGCGCTCATGACTCCAACCCGAATAGTGCCTTCCATTGTGCCACCGATCCCGCTGCAGTCGCGTTGCGCATGCGACGGGCCAGACGTCCGAGCAAGTGGCTTGCCGCTTGGCGTTCAGGGCTATTTGCCGGGCCCAGATAGCTATCCACATGCACAGATTGCCCAGTACTGTCCTTCATTGGAGAAAGAACAAGGTCACGAGCACGGTCGAAGAAGGTCGGCAGCATCGCAGAGGTCGTTTTTTCCCTGCATAGTTTCGAAACGCTGCAATCGCCAGGCTCTCCATGTGATAGCCGCTCAGGCGCTGCCCTTCAGGTAGCTCGCCATTGATGGCCTTGGCGAGCTTGATCGTAGGCACCAGCTTGCCGCCACAGGCGGCATTACGGGCGCTCAGGACCTCCCTGAACGCAATCGGATTAATCTCAGACCAAGCATCACGTCGTGACGAAGGGACATGAACATGTCCGTCAGCGCCCTTTATCGCTGGCAGAAGCTGAATGACCATGCCATCGCCATAATCCACTGTCACTGCCATATGTCCGTACGTAACCGTGGCAGACACAGGCATAGCAGCCTTGATGATGGTGGCCATTCTCTTAAGCGCCCGCTGAGGGCTCTGGTTCTCAAGGTCAGAGTCATTGAGTAGAACTAACGAATCGATGTCGCTCAATCCATCGACATACGTGTGCTTAGCAACTGAGCCGCCAAAGAGCGAGTCAAACGCTCCCTCAATCGCGCCCTGCAACGCGGCACGAATGTCATTAAGGCGCTCTTGGACCGCCTGGGTATCTCTGCTGTTGTATGCACCAAGTAGGTCTGACAAGGTGCCCGCGAGTTCGACCTCGAATTGCTTGACCGATGAGTCGTCTTCGGCCTTGCGAACTGCGACTCTCAGTTCCTCTGGGCTTCTGTACTTGAAGGTAGATCCACCACCGCTGCCACCCATTACTGATCCCCCAATGCTTCAAGTGCGCTTTCCAATGCGGTCCTGAACATGTTGCCGTGATACTTAAATGAGCCGAAGTCCTGCGATGCCAAGAATCGCCGCATCTCCAACTGCAGTTCATTCATGTAGTAGTAGTTCTGATGCCAGCATCGAGCGTCGACCATATGTGCTTTGGTCATGACGCCCAGTTGCAGAGCGCCGAAGTTGTGTTTGTAGATCGTCAAGCCCTCATGAAATGCGAACCGCAGCCACGTCAAGCCGTCAAAGATGTCAGCTCCAGCGAGAAAGTACATGGGAGTTGAGATCGTATCCAGGCTGCCGAAGACGTGGATCGGACTGTCGATTCCCGCAGCGGTCAGGGCCCGTCTCAGCTTGGCAATGTTCTTCATCCGGTCCACGAGAGAGTTGCCGATCTCTTTCTCGGTGACGCCAATGATGTCGAAATCAGCAAGGTGGTAAACATATCGCAGCAAATTGTCGACATTCAACAGAGTCTGGGACTCCTTCTCGGGCTTGAGCAACAGCTCGCGCAGAACGTCAGTGCGTCCTGGTGCTATTGTTCGCGCGCGCTCAATCTGCTCGGCGAACCCGACGCGCGCCTTGGGATGATCGTAGCTAATTAGTACGCTGGGTACTGATGGCCACCATTTCGCAAGGACATCTTCATACATCTCCTGCGTCCAATCCTTTGGGTGATGATCCCGGTCCCCAAGGTCGGAGAGCTCAGTATCCTTCGATGCTTCGTACCCACCGCTGTCGAGAAAGATCAATGAGGGAAAGTCGAAAGGGGGCTGCACCTTGCCGTAATGAAGGTCGTAAGCACTGATAAGGGTGACGCCTTCGATCAATTCCGAACATGATGCGATGATCTTGTGAACGTCAGGGAAGCCCTTACTAGAAAACGACGGCACGAGCAGAGGAGTACGCTCGACCTCAATTCCATTCAGTTTCAGTGATCGGCGTTTCGCTAGCATTGCAGCGCCTTTCGGTCCTGACACGATGCGCACCTACCGCAGGGGGATGTTCCACCAGACTCGCAGCTATATGTCAGCTCAATGGGCAAGCCAGCTTGGACGAAATAGTCATATACATCGCGCTTCGTCCATTCAATAAACGGCGCAACCACCCGCACAGCGTTGTCGGTGTGTTCGGCGACGGCGCGATTGATCGCTTCAATAAAAGCCGGCGAGCAATCGTAGTACGACGTCCCAGCGTGTAGTCCGAGCGCGATCCGACTCAATCGCGCACGGGTGGCGAACATTGCGGAAAAGACAAGGAATGCGTTTCGGCCGACAAGCTCGCCAGAACCAAACGGAGCAGCGCCGGTAAGCGCCAATTCTTGAACTTCAATCTCAAGGATGGCGGCAACCGACCGCACGGCCACACGCTCAAAGTCGGCGGCAGCTTGGCCGTAGTCCACGAAGATCGCGGATACTTCAAGACCTTGGTCGATCAGGAACGCCGCACAGGCAGTGGAATCAATTCCGCCACTCATCAACACGGTTGCATGTCTACTTTTGTCCACCCCTGAAATCCTTCTCTGGAGCCATGGTTGTTTTGGTAGCCTGCATGCGGAGCCCGCACGTTATTCGTGCAGATCACTTTGAAACATGGGTCACGGCAATCAGTTGGAACTGATTAAGGAAACCCCTAGGCTTGCAGTAGCCTTGGCATTATCAAATTTACGCGTTCACTCAATTCGTCTACAGCGATTTCAGCCAGTCCCTAGATCAGGGTGGCAAGAAGACTGCGGGCAACACTTTGTCTATGTCTAGATGTGGAAAAACTTAATATCGATGGCCAATATGAAGACATACAGACTTGATTCAATCACTTTTCGACAATGCTGCTGCAATTACACTGAGCGCTGGTCGCGCTTACCTGCAAAACGCCGTGCACTCTGCGTGTGTTGGCGCCAAATTTACAAGGAGCGCTTCAGCACTGCCTCCTCAGGATGCTCAATCGCAGAAAGAATGTTTTCGGCGACCTTGTCGAGCAGTTTGTTTCCCCAGAACGGGTCAGTCATGTCGTAGTAGATAACCCGGATGTGCTTCAAATCGAAGGGAACATCTGCTTCGTTTGAGGAAATTAACACCACCGGTTTCGCTAGCGCATGCGCCAACCCCAATTCGTAGAATACATTGGGATTCCGAGTAGTGAGTTCGGCGACCAGGACTTTGGCGGCATTGATACCTGCCCATATTTGATCGATAATTTTTCCTGTCCCAAATATATCAGCATCCGCTCTCACCGCCCGCAAGCCTGCTTTCTCTATGGCTGGCTTATATATTTTAGAATAGTATTCTCCGAGTGGCGGAGCGAACGGCATCATGACAAAGCAAGAATCACCAGCATCAACCTTTACCGATTTTTCCAGTTTCTTTAAAGTTGGTGACCGCTCTCCAGTGACGTTTGAACCTGAGGAAACGTCAACTATTCGGATTTTGCCATCGCTTTCTGTAATGAGCTCTGCGGCCCGGAGAGATTCAATGAAAATTTCTTGAAACTCCGTGACCTTATCCGGTGGCACACCGAATGTGTCAATAAGGGCATTATGAAAGAACTGAGCATCCGGTAGATTTTCCCCTCGATAGTGACCATAAACTTCGGAGATTACAGGGGCCCCTATCACCGCATCTCTTAAGCCGTCAAGCTTGTCCTGCGGTTCTTGAGGACGCAAAACACGCTTAGCCCGCTCTGTAACCGCAATCTGACCTGGATTCGGTCTTTCAAGAAAGCCATATTTAATGCCAGAACTCACCTCCACTTGATACGTTCCGGCGGCACCGACACCCAAAAACTTCGCTGACTCATTAACTGTACAAGGTTTTCCCGCGTTCTGCTCAAGGATCGCCTTTGGAATTCTTAAGGACTTATCAACCGAGTTTCGAGGATATTTCGCGGGTGGAGAAATAGGCGTCTTTATTGATGATTTTTTTCGAGCTGGCTTGGTATTTTTTTGAGCTGTTGCCATAACAATTAAAATCCTCTTAAATTTTTGGTGATTTTGCGCCTCGGCTTTGATCTTTGTTGACAGTAAGTCGATGCCATCAACAGTTCTTGACTCGCACCTTTCCGGGCGAGGCTCGAACCACTGGCTACTAATCGTCACACGCTTTTCCGTGATTGTCCATCCTTATGGTCGCTGATGACGTTCGGCAAGTACATCTTGGTCTCTCCTGAGATTCCTCATCTACCTGTCGGTCGATCGACGCAGTTTCGCATGCAACCGGGAAAAACAATGCCAATCGATCCGCGACACCAAGTTCGTGGATCGGTTTTTCGCGAAGAGACAGTCCGAAGTCGCCTCTCGATTGCCACTGACTGCGTAGAACGAATGACTGCACCCAGCCTGAAGCAGTCGCACGCGCTGTTGCGCCGGGTGACGGCTTCTGGCCGATAGCAGCCATTCTGGCTGCCGCTTACCCGCAAGTGGCATAGCCGTACACAAAGCATGCACCCCACATTAATCCTCATAAATTCTGTCATCTCACTCTATTTTGAAGACGAGCCTAACTCACACGACTACTCATCCAGCCCCCCGCTTCCAGCACTTCTCTAAGCCTACCCAAATCCCTCATCACCCACTCCCCATCCGCCACAAACCTCTCCTCACTCATCCCCGTCACCCGAAACAACGTGAACTGCACCTCAGCCCCCGCCCCATTCGAGATCACCCGCATAGGCACATAAACCTCACTGCCATCGGCCAACTCTACATAGTGATCGAGCACGCCATACGCATTGCGCTCAGTAAAGCGGATCCTCACCGGCCCAACCTCCCCTTCGAACCGCCACACACCTCCCTCGTTACCCAAAGGCTTGCCCAACCCCGACGCCCACCGCGAGAACGACTCAGGTTGCGCCATGAAGTCATACACCTCATCCAGGCTGCGCTCGATCGATACGCTGAGCATTTTCGATTCTGCTGGCATCTTTATGCGACTCTCCGGTGTCAAACTCAATCCTGCCTTGGCACAACCCACCAAAGAAAAAGGCGCCCGCATGAACTGCACCCCAGAAGTTGGACAAGAGTCCAACCTCTGGGGTGTTTTTCATGACGAAGTACGACGAGCGATTCAAACGCAAGCTGGTTGAGCAGTGC
>NZ_UWPJ01000001.1 GCF_900606115.1 Pigmentiphaga humi | reverse complement strand
TGAATCGAACCGGTTTTTGAGGAGGCTCCAATTCTTGAGAAAATGGAGCCATGAGCAAGAACAACAAGTTTTCCCCTGAAGTACGTGAACGTGCGGTACGGCTGGTTCAGGAGCATCGGGACGAATACCGCTCGCTGTGGGCGGCTGTCGAATCGATTGCGCCGAAGATCGGTTGCACACCGACGACCCTGTTGGATTGGATTAAGCGGTCAGAGATCGACAGTGGCGCGCGCCCTGGAGTAACGACCGAGGAGCGCGAACGCATCAAGGCGCTGGAGAAAGAGAACCGAGAGTTGCGCCGGGCCAACGAGATCCTGAAGTCAGCCAGCGCTTTTTTTGCCCAGGCGGCGCTCGACCGCGAACTGAAGAAGTAAACGCCTATATCGATCAGCATCGGGACCTGTACGGGGTCGAGCCGATTTGCAAGGTATTGCAGGTCTCCCCGTCAGCCTACAGGCGATATGCCGCCCGGTGTCGGAATCCCCAGCTACGCAGTCAGCGGGCCCAGCGCGACGAACAGCTCAAGCCGCAGATTCATCGAGTCTGGGAGCAGAACTTTCGCGTCTATGGTGCTCGTAAGGTCTGGAAGCAGATGAATCGCCAGAGCATTCGCGTGGCACGATGTACGGTTGAACGCCTGATGGGCGACTTGGGCATTAAAGGGGTGCGCCGTGGCAAGCGGGTTCGCACCACGGTGCCCGATAGCGCAGCAGCCTGCCCGCAAGATCTGGTACGGCGCCACTTCGAGGCGAATCGCCCGAACCAGCTCTGGGTGGCGGATTTCACCTACGTTTCCACTTGGCAGGGATGGCTGTATGTGGCCTTTGTTATCGACGCTTACGCGAAGCGGATCGTCGGTTGGCGTGCCTCCAGCAGTATGACGACGGACTTCGTCCTGGACGCTCTGGAACAAGCCGTGTACGACCGGCGCCCCAGTCAGTCAGATGGTCTTATCCATCATTCGGATCGCGGGTCGCAATACGTGTCAATTCGCTATTCCGAACGTCTGGGAGAAGCCGGAATCAATCCGTCTGTTGGCAACACCGGAAGTGCATACGATAACGCGTTAGCGGAGACCATCAACGGCCTGTACAAAACGGAGGTGATTTACAGACGGGCGCCTTGGAAGACCAAGGCTGCAGTGGAATTGGCAACGCTGGAATGGGTATCCTGGTTTAACCACCAACGCTTGCTCGGATCGATCGGTGATATCCCGCCGGCAGAAGCCGAAGAGCGTTACTATCGACAACTCGCGGCATCCGCTGCGGAATCTGTTTTACTTTAACAAAACAGCCTCCGCGATTCCCGGTGTGATTCA
>NZ_UWPJ01000033.1 GCF_900606115.1 Pigmentiphaga humi | reverse complement strand
CCCGAACCCCCACCTACCCGCCAACCCTTTTCCCCAAGAAAATATCCCAGCTCCACTGAAGGGAACCGCAGCCATGAGCCAAACCACGAATACGACAGAAACCCTGGGCTTCCAGACCGAAGTCAAGCAGTTGCTGCACCTGATGATCCACTCGCTGTACAGCAACAAAGAAATCTTCCTGCGCGAACTCGTCTCCAACGCCTCCGACGCCTGCGACAAACTGCGCTTCGAAGCCATCGACCGCCCCGAACTGCTGGAAGGCGGCGGCGAACTGGCCATCCACGTCGGCTACGACAAAGCCGCGCGCACCATCACCATCTCCGACAACGGCATCGGCATGACCCGCGACGAGGCCATCGCCAACCTCGGCACCATCGCCCGCTCCGGCACCCGCGAATTCTTCCAGCAGCTCACCGGCGACAAACAGAAAGACGCCCAGCTGATCGGCCAGTTCGGGGTAGGCTTCTACTCCTCCTTCATCGTGGCCGACAAAGTCGAAGTCCTGAGCCGCCGCGCCGGCGCGCCGGCCGACCAGGCCATCCGCTGGGAATCCCGCGGCGACGGCGAATTCACCATCTCGCCCGCCGAAAAAACCGGCCGCGGCACCGACATCGTCCTCACCCTGCGCGAAGGCGAAGACGACTTCCTGTCGTCCTGGAAACTGCGCGACATCCTGCGCCGCTACTCGGACCACATCTCCATCCCCATCCGCATGAAAAAAGAAGAATGGGATGCCGAGAAATCCGAAACCGTCGTCAAGGACGAAGAAGAAACCGTCAACCAGGCCAGCGCCCTGTGGACCCGCAGCAAATCGGACATCACCGACGAGCAGTACCGGGAGTTCTACAAGCACATCGCGCACGACTTCGAAGACCCGCTCGCCTGGACCCACAACCGCGTCGAAGGCCGCAGCGAATACACCCAGCTGCTGTACGTGCCCAAGCGCGCGCCCTTCGACCTGTGGGACCGCAACCGCAAACACGGCGTCAAGCTCTACGTCAAGCGCGTCTTCATCATGGACGATGCCGAACAGCTGCTGCCGGCCTACCTGCGCTTCGTGCGCGGCGTGATCGACTCGGCCGACCTGCCGCTGAACGTCTCGCGCGAAATCCTGCAAGAGAGCCGCGACGTCAAGGCGATCCGCGAAGGCAGCGCCAAGCGCGTGCTGGGCATGCTCGAAGACATGGCCGAGAACCGCAAGGACGACTATGCGGCGTTCTGGACCGAATTCGGCCAGGTGCTCAAGGAAGGCGTGGGCGAAGACGCCGCCAACCTCGAACGCATCCTGAAACTGCTGCGCTTCGCCTCCACGCAGGAAGGCACGCCCGCGCAGACCGTGGCGCTGGCCGACTACGCGGCGCGCATGAAGGAAGGCCAGGACAAGATCTACTACGTCACCGCCGAAACCTTCGCCGCCGCCAGCAACAGCCCGCACCTGGAAATTTTCCGCAAGAAAGGCATCGAAGTGCTGCTGCTCTCGGACCGCGTCGACGAATGGATGCTGTCCTTCATCCGCGACTTCGACGGCAAGGAGCTGGTGTCCATCGCCAAGGGCGGCCTGGACCTGGGCGCGCTGGCCGACGAGACCGAAAAGAAGCAGCAGGAAGAGGTCTCCGAGGAGTACAAGCCGGTGGTCGATCGCCTCAAGGAAGCGCTCGGCGATGCGGTCAAGGACGTGCGCGTCACCTTCCGCCTGGTCGATTCGCCCGCCTGCGTGGTGGTCGACAGCGAGGACATGAGCCAGCACCTGCAGCGCCTGCTCAAGGCCGCCGGCCAGGCCGCGCCCGAGTCCAAGCCCATCCTGGAGATCAACCCGGGCCATGCGCTGATCGAGCGCGTCAAGCAGGCCGGCGAAGGCGAGTTCAAGGAGTGGGCCAGCCTGCTGCTCGACCAGGCCCTGCTGGCCGAAGGCGCCAGCCTGGAAGATCCCGCCGCGTTCGTGCGCCGCATGAACAGCCTGCTGCTGGGCCGGGCTTGAGCCGGGCGCGCCAGCCCGCCGGGCGCGGGCGCCCGGCGGCGTCCGGGCCGAGCGAACTGGACGACCCGACCTTTTCCGAGGAAGACGGTGTTCGCTACCTGCACTTCGGCAGCCCCTGGGTGCAGGGCGCGATGAAAGTGCGCAGCCCGTTCTCGCTGGTGCTGGAATACACGCGCCAGATGATGGCGTGGCTGCTGTTCCTCGAGCAGCCGGGCGCCGACGAAGACGCCATCGGCACCCTCGGGCTGGGCGCCGGTTCGCTGGCGCGCTACTGCCTCAAGCATACCGACAGCCGGATCCAGGCGGTCGAATGGAATCCGCGCGTAACCGCCGCCTGCCGCGCCTATTTCCGCCTGCCCGACGACGGCGAGCGCTTCGCCGTCACCCACGCCGATGCCGGCGAATGGGTGCTGGACATCGCCAACCGCGGCACCTGCCGCGCTTTGATGGTCGATCTGTACGACCACGCCGCGCGCGGGCCGGTGCGCGATTCCGTCGCCTTCTACCGGGGCTGCCGGCGCGTCGTCAGCGCCCACGCGCACCAGGCCGGCGTGGTCACCGTCAACCTGTTCGGCGCGCACGAAAGCTTCGAGCACAACCTGCGCAACCTGCAGGAAGCCTTCGAGGGCCGTGTCTTGCTGCTGCCCGAGATCGAAGAGGGCAACCGCGTCGCGATCGCGCTGGCCGGACCAGCCCTGGGCATCGATGCGCAGATGCTGCTGGCGCGCGGCGAGGAAGTCGAGCGCCGCTACGGCCTGCCGGCGCGCAAATGGGCGCGCTCGCTCGCCCCGGAGGCCGGCAGGCTGTGACGCAGTCTCCGGAGCTGAGCGGCTTTCCGCCCGTGTTGGCGCCCGACGCCGCCATCCTGCTCCTGGGCAGTTTTCCCGGCGTCGCCTCGTTGGCCCAGGCCCAGTACTACGCCCATCCGCGCAACCAGTTCTGGCGCCTGCTGGGCGCCTGCCTGGAGGTCGAGGCCTTGCACCTGCTGCCCTACGAGGAACGCCTGCGGGTCGTCGTTCGCCACCGCGTCGGCATCTGGGACGTCGTCGCCAGTTGCCGGCGCAAGGGCAGCCTCGATGCCGCCGTGACCGGGGCCGAGGTCAATCCGCTCGCCGCCTACTTGCGGGAGCACGCGCCGCGGCTCGAGTGCATCGGCTTCAACGGCGGCCTGTCCTGGAAGCTCGGCCGCCATCTGGCCGATCACGGCTACCGCGTGTGCCGGCTTGCTTCTTCGTCGCCTGCTGCCGCGATGTATAGCTTCGAGCAGAAACTGGAGCAATGGCGGCCCCTGTTCGCATGTCGGTCGTGATCTCCTGCTGCAGCAAGTCGTCCGTCAGGTGGCGGATTTCCTGGATCAGGGCCTTGCTCGCGGTCGACAGCATGGTGTCGCGCCGGTAGGCGACGCCGATCAGGTGCGTGCTCAGCAGCTTCTTGCGCACCGCAGGCTGGAGCGGAAGCTCCACGATGTTCCCGGTGTGCTTTTCCAGGCGCGCGGAGTCGTAGCGGGCCAGGCCGATGCAATCGCTCGCCACCAGCGTCGAGCGGAAGAAATAAAAGGAATCGGTACGGATCACGCTGTTGGCGAAGGGCGTGCCCTGCGCGCGCATCATCTGCCTGAGCATGACTTCCAGCTGCGAACATTCCGATAGCACCAGCCAGGGGTACTCGGCCAGGTGGGCGCCGGCGCCGTCGAAGGTCGCCAGTATCGGGTGGTCGGCGCGCACGAACAGCGCGGTGCGATCGGGAAAGAGCGGTTCGGACACCAGCTCGTCGGCATATTCGTCGTCTTCGATGCCGACGATGACGAAATCCAGGTCGCCGCGCAGCAGCGGACCCAGCATGCTGCTGCGATGGCCGAACCGGTAGTTCACCGTCAGCCGCCGGGCGCGCTGCGTCAGGTTCAAGGTGGCCTTGGGCAGGATCTGGTTCTGCAGGAGGCCGGGCACCACGCCCACATTGACCTCGCCCATCGATACGTCGCGCAGGGCGCGCGCTTCGCTTTCCAGCTTGCGGAACTCCGCGTCGACCAGCTTGGCGCGGGTATAGATGGTTTCGCCGAACGAGGTCAGGCTCACGCCGCGCGCGTTGCGCGTGAAGAGCTCGACCCCCAGCGCTTCTTCCAGGTCTTGCAGATCTTTCGTCAGCGACGGCTGCGACACGTTCAGGTGAGCGGCCGCCTTGTTGATGCTGCCGAGTTCGGCTATGGCCAGAAAGCGTTTGAGGGTGCGCAGGTTCATGCCGGCAGCATATCAATATTTCCGATAACTGATGAATAAAATTGTATTTGTAGACTATAGCTAGCCTACGTATTCTGTGGCTCATGAGCAGCCCGCCGCGAGCGGGCGCCGGAAAACGAAAAGCCGGGCCGTCGTCCGGCAGGTGGAGCAGAGACAGCATATGAGTGCGAAGCTCAGGGAAGAGCGGCTTGCCCGCTTGCGGACCGCGATGGAGCAGGCAGGCCTGGACCTGCTGGCGGTGACGGGCAATGCCTGGCGCAGCGACTATCTGCGCTACGCGCTGGACGTGACGCCGATGGAAGGCCAGGCCGTGGCCTTCGTCACCGCGAACGACGCCTGGCTGATGGTCGAGACCCCCGCCGAGGCCGAGCGCATCGCGGCGGAGCAGCCCGCCCTGAAGGTGGAGTGGACCGCCGAGCTGCTGGCCCGGGCGCGGCGCACGCTGGATGCCGCCCGGCCCGAGCGCGCCGGCCTCGCGCCCGCCCATTCGACGCCTGCCCTGCTCGCGCTCAGCGCCGCGGGCGCAGGGATGCCGGCGGCCACCGCCATGCTCGACGGCCTGATGGTGCGCAAGACCGCCGCCGAGGCGGACCGGGTGGAACAGGCGGTGCGCCTGGCCGACGAAGGCTACGAAGTTTTCCGCGCGGCCGCCCGGGTGGGCAAGCAGGAATTCGAGCTGGTGGGCGAGCTCGAGGCCTGGCTGCGGACCCAGGGCTGTCCGGAGAATTTCATGATCATGGGATCGGGCGGCAAGGAAGTCCGCACCATGCGCCCGCCTGGCGAGCGCCGCCTGGCCGCGGGCGACCTGGTCACGACGGAGCTCACGCCCTGTCTGGACGGATACTACGCGCAGATCTGCCGCACCCTGGTGCTGGGCGAACCTACGCGCGAGCAGCTCGATTCCTACCAGGTGTACGTGGAAGCGCTCGAGGCGGGCATTGCCGCGGTGAAGCCGGGCAATACCCACGGCGACGTGGCGCGCGCGCAGAACGACGTATTCCGCCGCTACGGCCTGGGCGAATACGTGACCTCGAAGTACACCCGCGTGCGCGGCCACGGCATGGGGCTCTACGTCGACGGCCCGCACGTGCTGGAAGACGTCGAGCTGGCGCTGGAGCCCGACATGACCCTGGTGGTCCATCCCAACACCTATCACCCCGTTGCCGGCTACATCGTGCTGGGCGACACCGTGCGCGTGACCGCCGGCGGCTGCAAGGTGCTGACCCGCACGCCGCGCGAGCTGCGCAGCGCCCCGGCCGAGCTGGCCTGATTCGGCATTCACGAAAAAGGATTCGTTTTATGCGTCGCGGACTCATGAGCTGGTCGCGGGAAGAACTGCCGGCCTCGGTGCTGGACGAGCGCGTTGCGCGCTTGCAGGCCGGCATGAAGCAGGAAGGCCTGGCGGCCGTGCTGGCCTATACCTCTTTCGCCGAGCCGGCCGCCGTGCATTGGCTGAGCAATTTCACGCCGTACTGGAGCGAGGCGATGCTGCTGGTGCTGCCCGGCGAGGCGCCGATCCTGCTGGCGTCGCTCACCCCGCGCGTGCACGGCTGGATACGCGAAGTCTCGCATCTGGGGGAGGTCGTGTCCGCGCCCAGGCTGGCCCAGGGCGTGCTCGAGACGCTGGCCGGCAAGGGCGTGCAGCGCGGTTCGCGCATCGGCGTGGTCGGCCTGGACAGTCTGCCGGCGGCGGTGGCCTTGCCGCTGATGGAGACTTGGGGAGCCGCGGCGATCGTCGATGCCGCGCCCTTGTTCGCGTCGCTGCGCCAGCCTTGCGGCAAGGAAGCGCTGGCGCTGGCGGACCGTGCGCTGGGCATCGGCCTGCGCGCCGCGGCCGGGGTGCCGGCCGATGTGCGCAACACGTCGGAACTGGCGGCGGCCGTGGAGGCCAGCGCCCGCGCCGCAGGCGCCGAGGAGGTGCTCTACCGCGTGGCGCCCGACCTGTCGCGCGGCGGCGCGCTGCGGCGGCTGGAGGGCGAGTTCCCGCTCGGCCCGGCCTATGCCCTGGAGCTGTCGGTGGCCTACAAGGGCCATTGGATCCGCGTGGGCGGCAGCCATGCGCGCGAAGCGCGTCCGGCAGGCTGGGACGCGGCCCAGGTCTGGTTCGCCGACAGCTTGTCGCGCCTGGCCGAGCACGGCGCCGACGAGCTGGCCGCCGCGCCGGGCCGCGAATCGCGCTGGACGCTGGAATCGTGCATAGGCGTGCAGCCCTTGGCGCTGGCGCGCACCCACGAACAGGAATTCGCGCGCCTGCCGCCCGGCAGCCTGGCGGTGTTTTCCGCCCACGCGGCGCTGGACGGCGGCCATTGGTACCAGAGCGCGCCGCTGGTGCTCGGCGGCGGGCAGCGCGGCCAGGCGCTGCGCGGCTGACGCGCGGCCCGAAAAACGAACTTGGCGCATGGAAGCGCCGGAACACAAGGAGACAATGCTTATGTCCAAGCACATCGTGCGGCGGCTGCTGGCGGCCGCATCGCTGGCCCTGCCCTGTGCCGCGATGGCGGCCGGCTATCCCGACAAAATGATCAAGATCGTCGTGCCGGTGCCCGCCGGCGGCGCGGCCGATACCCTGGCACGCCTGGCCGGCGAAGGCGTCCAGAAGAAATGGGGCCAGCCGGTCGTGGTGGAAAACCGCGCCGGCGCCAACGGCAACATCGGCGGCGAGGCGGTCTACCGCGCCGAGCCCGACGGCTACACCTTCCTGGTCTCGCCGCCCACGGCGATCGCGATCAACCAGAGCTTCTACAAGAAGCTCGCCTACGATCCGAACCGCTTCGTGCCGGTGTCCATCATCGCCGCCAATCCGAACGTGCTGCTGGTGCATCCGAAGGTGCCGGCGAAGACGCTGCAAGAGCTGATCGCCTATGCCAAGGCCAACCCGGGCAAGCTCAACTTCGCCTCGGGCGGCACCGGGTCCACGCCGCACCTGGCGGGCGAGCTGCTGAAGATGATGGCCGGCATCGACATGGTCCACATTCCCTACAAGGGCGGCCCGCCCGCCTATTCCGACCTGATGGCTGGGCAGGTGGACGTGATGTTCCAGGGCCTGGCCACCGCCTTGCCGCAGATCCGCGAAGGCAAGCTGCGGGTGCTGGCCATCGGCGGCGAGAAGCGCCATCCGGCCCTGCCCGACGTGCCCACGCTGAACGAAACCATGCCGGGCTTCATCTCGGTGTCGTGGACCGGCATGGTGGCGCCTCCGGGCACGCCGGCCGACGTCGTCGCCAAGGTGTCGGCGGCGATCCGCGAGGAACTGATGGTCAACGGTGCCGGCAAGGAAATCAAGGGCCTGGATGCGCGCGACCTGATCGCCAGCAGCCCGGCCGAGGCGGAACGTTTCATCAAGGAAGAAGTGGCCCGCTGGGGCAAGGTGATTCATTCGACCGGCATCAGCATCGACTGACACCGGTTCTCTCAGGAGTTTTTCATGCGTGAAGCCATCACGGGGCCGGCCACCTGGCGCGGTCCTGAAATCAAGGACAGCAAGGACTGGGTCTATGAGTTCGCCCCGGCCGAGATCGAGGAAATCGATGCCGCGCTGCGCAACGTGCGCGCGCAGGGCAAGCTCATCTCGACCATGACGCGCGAAGACTTTCCGCTGCCGACGGTATCGAAGGTGATCGCCCATGCCCGCGAGCAGATCGAGAACGGCCTGGGCCTGCAATTGCTGCGCGGCATCCAGGCCGAGCGCTACAGCAAGGACGACCTGCGCATCATCTACTGGGGCATGGGCCAGCATATGGGCACCGCCGTTTCGCAGAGCGCGAAGGGCGACATCCTGGGCGACGTGCGCAACCTCGGCATCGACATCAACAGCCCGCAGGGCCGGGGCTACACCTCCAACCAGAAGCTGACCTACCACACCGATTCCTGCGACGTGGTGGCGCTGTTCGTGCTGCGCACCGCCCGCAACGGCGGCCTGAGCATGATCGCCAGCTCGCAGGCCATCCACAACGAGATCCTGAAGCAGCGTCCCGATCTGCTGGAAGTGCTGTACCAGCCGTTCTACTGGAGCTGGCAGGGGCAGGAAGAGCCGGGGCAGCAGCCGTACTACCAGCAGCCCGTCTTTTCGATGCACGAAGGCAAGTTCTCGTGCCGCTACGTGCGCACGCACATCCGCTCGGCCCAGCGTTTTCCCGAAGTGCCCCGCCTGACGCCGATCCAGGAAGAAGCGCTGGATTTCCTCGACAGCCTGTCGGGCAGCACCGACTTTCATTTCTCGATGATGTTCCGGCCGGGCGACCTGCAATTCCTGAACAACCACGTGATGCTGCATTCGCGCACCGCGTTCGAGGATTTCGACGAGCCGGAGAAAAAGCGCCACCTGTTGCGCATGTGGCTGTCGGTGCCGAACAGCCGCGCCCTGAGCCCGGCCCTGGGCACCATCTACCGGGACCAGCGCGCGGGCGCGGTGCGGGGCGGCTTCCCGTCGCGCACGGGCAAGCTGATCTACGAGACCGTGGGCAGCATCGAATAAGGCGGGAGGGCCTATGTTGTACGAAGCGGAGCGGGGTCGCATCAAACTGGCGTTCGTCGGCGACATGATGTTGTCGAGGGCATTGAAGCCGTACGCCGAAGACGACTACCTGGCGCTGGTCGAGCTGCTGCGGGACGCCGATGCCAGCTTCGGCAACCTGGAGACCACCGTGCGCGAGGCCGGGGAGGGCGTGCCCAATTTCACGCAGGGCACGCCCATGAGCACGCCGCCGGCCTTGCTGGAGGACTTGAAGTGGATGGGCATCGACATCGTGTCGATCGCCAACAACCATGCCACCGACTATGGAGTGTCGGGGGTGCTGGCCAGCCTGGCGCACCTGGACCGCGCCGGCATCCCGTATTCCGGCGCGGGCCGTACGCTGGCCGAGGCGCGCCGGCCGGGCTACCTGGAAACGAACGCGGGCCGCGTCGGGCTGGTCTCGGCCACGTCGTTCTACCGACCCTGGAACCGCGCCGCCGATGCGCGCTCCGACAGTGCCGGCCGCCCGGGCATCAATCCCCTGGGGTTCGCGACTTCCTATACGGTGGACGACGAGTCGCTGGCGGCGCTCGGGCGCATCAGCGAGGAACTCGGCATGGCGCAGGAACAGGTGCGGCACCGTTCGCAGTTCTACGCGCCGGACGAGGTGCCGAAGAACGACGGCGACAGCGTGGCCCTGCTGGGGACGAAGTTCGTCCGCGGCAAGGGGTTCGCGGTGTCCACCAAGGTCGACGCCAAAGATGCCGAAGCCAACCTGCGCTTCATCCGGGAAGCGCGCAAGCAATCGGACTGGGTGGTCTTCTCTTTCCACTGCCACGAGTTCGGCAGCGCCGGCAAGCGCACCGCGCCGACCGACGTGGAACTGGAAGCGTCCGCGCAGTTCGCCATCGAATTCGCCCACGCCGCGGTCGAGGCCGGCGCGCACGTCGTGGCAGGCCATGGGCCGCACCTGACCATGGGGGTCGAGATCTACCGGAACGCGCCGATTTTCTACAGCCTGGGCAATTTCCTCTTCCAGAACGAAACCATCCAGGCCTTTCCCGCCGAGGCCTACGGCCGATTCGGCCTGGACGCGCAGGCCACGCCCTCGGAGTTCCTGGACGCGCGTACGGGCAGCGACAGCCGCGGCTTTCCGGCCTCCCGCGAGTTCTGGGAGGGCTGCCTGGCCACCTGTGAATTCGACGCGGGCCGGCTGGCCGCGGTGCGTCTCTATCCCGTGGACATGGGCTTTGGCCGGCCGCGCGGCCAGCGGGGCAGGCCGATGCTGGCCCGGGGCGGGAATGCCCGGCGCATCCTGGAGCGCATCGCCCGCCTGTCGCGTCCTTTCGAGACCCGCCTGGATATCGAAGGGGACGTCGGCGTCCTGCGGCTGCAGGAGCGGGCATGAAACGCCTGGCCATCCTCGACGACTACCTGCACCTGGCGCTGCGCTCGGCGGATTGGAGCGTGCTGGAGCCGCACTGCCGGATCGACGTGATCGACCGCAAGCTCGAGGTGCCCGACGAAGCGGCGCGGGTGCTCGAGCCCTACCACATCCTGTGCCACCTGCGGGAGCGCACGCCCATGCCGCGCGCGCTGCTGGAGCGCCTGCCCAACCTGGCGTTCATGACCGTCACGGGCAAGGCGCACCGCACGCTCGACATGCAGGCGGCGGCCGAGCGCGGCATCGTCGTTTCGCACGTGTCGTCCGCGGTGCAGGGGTCGAGCGCGACGCCGGAGCTGGCCTGGGGCCTGATCCTGGCCGCCGCGCGCCATATTGCCTACGAGGATAGAAGCGTGCGCGCCGGGTACTGGCAGCGCACCGCGGGAATGGTGCTCGAGGGCAAGACGCTGGCGCTGCTGGGCCTGGGCCGCATCGGCCAGCGCATGGCCGCCATCGCCCAGGCTTTCGGCATGAAGGTGATCGCCTGGAGCCCCAACCTGACCGAAGAAGCGGCCGCCGCCTGCCAGGTGCGCCGCGTCGACAAGGACACGCTGTTCGCGCAGGCGGACGTGCTCAGTATCCACGTCGTGCTGAGCGAGCGTTCCCGCCACCTCGTTGGCGCGAGGGAACTCGCGTTGATGAAGCCGGAGGCGCTGCTCGTCAACACCGCAAGAGGCCCCATCGTGGATGAAGAGGCGCTGGTCGAGGCGCTCAGGCGGAACCGGCTGGCCGGCGCGGGGCTGGACGTGTTCGAGCACGAGCCCCTGCCGGCGGATCATCCGCTGACCCGCATGGACAACGTCGTGCTCACGCCGCACCTGGGCTATGCGACGCGCGAAACGATAGCCGGGTTCTACCAGGCGACCGTGGCCGGCGTGGCGGCCTATCTGGCGGGCAAACCCGTCGGATTGCGGTAGGGGCTCATTCTTCCACCAGCTTGCGCCGCCGCAAGATCGCGTGTATCTGCCCCAGCCGCTTCTCCGGATCCAGGTCGGCCAGCAGATGACGCTGCTGCGGCGGCAGCAGCGGCAACAGCTCCGCCCAGCGGTCGGCCACCCAGCCGCATTCGTCCAGCCTGAACGGCGGGGCGATGGGCATGTCGGCCAGCGGCACGTGCTTGTGCTGCAGGTCCGCGATCAGGCTGCCGAGCAGGTTGGCGCAGGATTGCAGCGCCTCGGGAATCGGCACTGCGGGATCTTCCGGAATTTCCTCTATCGCGCCGCTCCACAGCCCGTATTTGCCCAGCTCGCTCGACACCAGCCGGAAGCGCAGGGCGCCGGTGCAGCGCAGCTGCAGCAGGCCGGGCTGGGGGGCGTCCCAGTCCGCTATCCGGGCCAGCGTGCCGTAGTCGGCCAGCACTTCGCGTCCCTCCGGCGTGCGGACTTCGTGGCCGGCCAATAGCGGCACCACGCCGAACGGCGTCTGGTTGGCGATGCACTGCCTGATCATGTCGAGATAGCGGACCTCGAATACGCGCAGGTGCAGCACGCCGTCGGGATAGAGGGCGCGGCCCAGCGGAAACAGCGGGGTCGTCGTAGGCATGGCGGGCGCTCCGGGACGCTCAGGCATGGCGCGCGGGAATGCGCGGCAGGCTTGCTTCAAGCATAGCGGATCGGCAGCGTGCCGGCTCGCGCCTGGCGGAGCTCAGTCCTGGAGCGGCGAGATCGCCTGGTCGGCGCAGGTGCGCAGCAGGTCCGCGAGCGGGCCCTGGGGCAGGATCAATTCCGGATCGATGTCCGCGAGCGGCCGCAGCACGAAGGCGCGCTGGTGCATGCGCGGGTGCGGCAGCGTCAGCCGCGGCGTATCGAGCCGCAGCGCGTCGTAGCACAGCAGGTCCAGGTCCAGCGTGCGCGGCGCGTTGGGATAGGGACGCCGGCGTCCGTGGCGCTGTTCGATGGCTTGCAGCAGGTCGAGCAGGGCCAGGGGAGCCAGGGCGGTGCGCAGGCGCACGACCGCGTTGACGTAGTCCGGGCCGGTGGCGTCCACCGGGGCGGTGCGGTAGAAGCGCGAGAGCGCCTGTTGCTCGACGCCGGGCTGCGCGGCGAGGTCGGCCAGGGCCTGCCGCAGCGTGGCGGCGGCGTCGCCCAGGTTGGCGCCCAGCGCTACCCAGGCCGTGTGAGGCATTTCTGCGTTCATTCCGCGCCGGCCGGCGCGGCTCCGCCTTCGCCGCCCGCCGGATGCGTCTTGGGCTTGCTGCGGCGGCGGCGCTTGCGCGCCGGCGCGTCGCCGGACGCGCGTGGCTGCCGGGCCAGGTCTTCGAGCATCGCGGCGCGCTCGGCGTCGCCGGCGTCGGCCAGGTCCATCCACCATTGCGCCAGCACGCTGTCCACCTCGCCGGTCGCGGCCCGCAACTGCAGGAAGTCGCAGGCGGCGCGAAAGCGCGGCTGTTCGAGCATGCGCCAGGCGGACTTGCCCTGGCGGCGCTCGAAGCGCGGCTGCATGAACCAGATCTCGCGCATGTCGGAGACGAAGCGGCGCTGGATGGCCAGTTTCTCGGTCTGGTCGTCCAGCACCGAGTCGACCGCCTGGCCCAGCGCGGGAATGGGCAGTTCGCCCGCGGCCTGGTGCTGCTGCCAGCGCTGGTTGACCTGCTGCCAGAGCAGCGCGGCGAACAGGAAGCTCGGACTGATGGATTTGCCGCTGCGCACGCGCACGTCGGTGCGTTCGAGCGCGAGCTTGACGAACTGTTCGCCGCCGGGCTGTTCGAGCACGACGTCGAGCAGCGGCAGCATGCCCTTGTGCAGGCCTTCGGCGCGCAGCCGGCGCAGGCAGTCCAGCGCATGCCCGCAGGTCAGCATCTTGAGCATTTCGTCGAACAGCCGCGAGGCCGGCACGTTCTCGATCAGGTGCGCCATGTCGCGGATGGGCGCCTTCGTGGCCGGCGCGATGGTCAAGCCCAGCTTGGCGGCAAAGCGCATGCAGCGCAGCATGCGCACCGGGTCTTCACGGTAGCGCTTGGCCGGGTCGCCGATGATGCCGACGACCTTCTTCTGCAGGTCGGCCACGCCGTTGTGGTAGTCGATGACGATCTCGGTGGCCGGATCGTAGTACAGCGCGTTGAGCGTGAAGTCGCGGCGCGCGGCGTCTTCCTCGAGTGTGCCGAAGACGTTGTCGCGCAGGATGCGGCCGTGCTCGTCGGTAGTCTGTTCGTCCGTGCCGGAGGCGCGGAAGGTCGAGGTCTCGATGATCTCCTGGCCGAACACCACGTGCACCAGGCGGAAGCGCCGGCCGATGATGCGCGCGCGGCGGAACAGCGGCTGGATCTGCTCGGGCGTGGCGTTGGTGGCGATGTCGAAATCCTTGGGCTGGGCGCCCACGATCAGGTCGCGCACCGCGCCGCCGACGATGTAGGCCTCGTAGCCGTGCTCGTGCAGCACGTCGCACACCTTGATGGCGTGGCGCGACACCAGGCGGCGGTCGATACCGTGTTTTTCTTTGGGGACGCGCAGCGGGGCATGCCGCTTGACGCCCAGGATGGGGCGCGGCGCCCGCGGCGTGAAGAGTTTGCTGATGAGCTTTTTGATCATGCGAACAGATCCATGATGCGCCAGTTCCGTTGGCTCGCCAGCTCGCGCAGGGCGGGGGACGGATTGACGGCGACCGGGTCGGTCACCACTTCGAGCAGCGGGACGTCGTTCATTGAGTCGCTATAGAAAAAGGATTGCCCGAAATCCGACAGTTGCCGGCCCTGCGCGGCCAGCCATTCATTGACGCGGACCACCTTGCCTTCGCGGAAGCACGGCGTGCCGACCATGCGGCCGGTGTAGCGCCCGGCTGCGTACTCGGGCACGGTGCCCAGCAGGACGGGCACGCCGAAGGCGCGCGCGATGGGGGCGGTGACGAAGGTGTTGGTGGACGTGGCGATGGCGCAAAGATCGCCGGCCTCCAGGTGGGCGCGCACCAGCGCCAGGGCCTGCTCGGTAATGGCGGGGCGGATCACCTGCGCCATGAAGTCTTCGTGCCAGCGCGCCAGGTCGTAGGGCGTGTTGCTGGCCAGCAGGCCCAGCATGAATTCGGCCGATTCCGCGGCGGTGAGCAGGCCGGCATCGTAGCGCTGCATCAGCTCTTCGTTCTTGGCGCAGGCGGCCGCGGGGTCGCCGACGTAGCCGCCGCGGGCCAGGAAATCGGCCCAGAGGTAGTCGCTGTCGAGCGGCAGCAGGGTGTGGTCGAGGTCGAACAGGGCGAGGCGGGACGAGGGCGCGAGGGAGGTCATGACAACGGAGAATACGACTGATTCGGGGATGGGTGGGGCTGTTCGGCCAGCATGGCGCGCAGCAGCGGCACGGTGATGGGGCGCTTGGCCGCCAGGGAATAGTGGTCCAGCGCGTCGAGCAGCGCGGCGAGCTGGCGCATGTCGCGCTCGTAGTGGGTCAGGATCCAGTTGAGCACCTCGGGCGCGAGCTGCAGGCCGCGGCTGGCGGCCTGGCGGGCCAGGGCATCGGTCTTCTCGGCGTCGGACAGCACGTCGAGGCGGAATACCAGGTCCCAGCCCAGGCGGGTGCGCAGATCCTCGCGCAGTTCCAGGTTGCCGGGGGCGAGCTCGCCGGCCACGATCAGCGACAGCGCCATGTCGGTGGCGGCGGTCTCGCGCCAGCGGTTGTAGAGCGAAAACACGCAGGCCAGCCGCGGTTCGTCCAGCAGGTGCAGGTCGTCGATGGCGACCAGCCTGGGGCGGGCGCTGGATTCGTCGGGCTGGGCGACGCTCCTGTAGGCCGAGACGGGACTGCGGCTGTCCAGGTAGACCGCGTCGCGCCGGTCGGACAAGGCCCGCAGCAGGTGCGTGCGGCCGCAGCCCGCCGGCCCCCACAGGTAGACCGCGCGGGCCGGGCCGAGCGCGCGCAGCGCCGCCAGGGCCTCCGTATTGGGGCCGGCGACGTAGTTTTCCAGTGACGGCGCCGGTGCGGCGAGCACATCGAGTAGCAACTGCTTCATGAGGGGCGGCGAAGGGTGGCCTGGAGCATGGTGCGGTCAGGGCGCGGCGCGCCGGCGGCTCGAGCCGGGCCAGGGCGGAGAAGCGGACGGAAACGGCACGGGAAGCATGGCGCAGCCGGCGGCGCCAACGGGCCGTTTCCGGCCGGCAAACCGCAAATGCCGCGTGAGAATATCAAACATCGTAAAATTATAGCTTTGAGGCCAGGGGAGCACTCCGATTCCCTGGCGGCGCCCACTTTTATCGGTTCTTGCCATGTCCGCACAACAACCCAGCGCTTCTTCCCTGACCTACCGCGACGCCGGCGTCGACATCGATGCCGGCGATGCCCTGGTCGAGCGCATCAAGCCCCTGGCCAAACGCACCATGCGCGAAGGCGTGCTGGCCGGCATCGGCGGATTCGGCGCCCTGTTCGAGGTGCCCAAGAAATACCGCGAGCCCGTGCTGGTATCGGGCACCGACGGCGTGGGCACCAAGCTGCGGCTGGCCTTCTCGTGGAACAAGCACGACACCGTCGGCATCGACCTGGTGGCGATGAGCGTCAACGACATCCTGGTCCAGGGCGCCGAGCCGCTGTTCTTCCTCGATTACTTCGCCTGCGGCCGGCTGTCGGTGGATACCGCGGCAACCGTGGTCGGCGGCATCGCCAAAGGCTGCGAACTGGCCGGCTGCGCGCTGATCGGCGGCGAGACGGCGGAAATGCCGGGCATGTATCCCGACGGCGAATACGACCTGGCCGGCTTCGCCGTCGGCGCGGTCGAGAAATCCAAGGCCATCGACGGCAGCACCATCCGTCCCGGCGATGCGATCCTGGGCCTGGCGTCCAGCGGCGCGCACTCCAACGGCTATTCGCTGGTGCGCAAGATCATCGAGCGCGCCGGCGCCACGCCCGACCAGGATTTCCACGGCCAGCCGCTGCGCGACGTGGTCATGGCGCCCACCCGCATCTACGTCAAGCAGGTGCTGGCCGCCATCGAGAAGCACGACATCAAGGGCCTGGCCCACATCACCGGCGGCGGCCTGCTCGACAACGTGCCGCGCATCCTGCGCCCCGGCCTGGCCGCGCGCCTGCACCGCGATGCCTGGAAGCTGCCCGAGCTGTTCGCCTGGCTGCAGCGCGAGGGCGGCGTGGCCGATAGCGAAATGCACCGCGTGTTCAACTGCGGCATCGGCATGGTGATCGTGGTTTCCGCCGCCGAGGCCGACGCCGTGGCCGCGACGCTGCGCGAACAAGGCGAGACCGTCTATCGGCTGGGCGAGATCGTCGAGCAGCAGCCGGGCCAGGCGCAGACGGTCGTCGTCTGATCGGTGGAAAGGAAAACCAAGGCTGCTCCGGTCCGTCCGCGCGAAGTACGCATGGCGGACGTGGCCGAAGCGGCGGGCGTGGCGCCCATTACCGTTTCCCGTGCGCTGAGCGCCCCTGACTCGGTATCCCCCGAGACGCGCCGCCGCATCGACGAGGCGGTGCGCAAACTGGGCTATGTCGGCAATCGCGCGGCGGGCAGCCTCAAGTCCCGCCGCAGCAATCTCGTCGTCGTCGTGATTCCCAGCGTTACCCATCACTCCCTGGCCAGCATGATCCAGGGCCTCTCCGAGGGCCTGAACGCCTCGGGCTACCATCTGGTCCTGGCCACGAGTGGCGATTCCCGCGAGGAAGAAGAGCGCTTGTTGCGCGCTTTTTTGGCGCAGCGGCCGTGCGCGGCGGTGCTGCACAACACGGTCCATACCGCCGAATGCCGGCGCTTGCTGCGATCTTCCGGCATTCCGGTCATCGAGACGGGGGACCTGGCGGACGAACCGCTGGATGTCGCGATCGGCTACTCCAATTTCGAGGCCGCGCGCAGCATGACCCGGCATCTGCTGGACCGCGGCCATCGGCGCGTCGCCTTCGTCTACCGCTGGGCCGAGCGCAACGAGCGCACCGACGCCCGCATGGCCGGCTATCGGGCCGCCATCGAGCAAGCCGGCCTGCCGGCGGACGACGGCTTGTTGTTCGGGTCCGAGGCCGGCGTGGCCGGCGGCGCCCAGACCATGCTGCAGATCCTGAGTGAGCGGCCCGACGTCGATGCCGTGTTTTTTACCGGCAACGATGCGGGCGCGGGCGGCATCCTGGCGTGCCGCCGCGAGGGATGGGACGTGCCCGGGCGCGTCGCCATCGCAGGTTACGACGATACCGGCCTGGCGGCCTGCCTGGAGCCTACCTTGACGACGCTGCACATTCCCCGCCGCGAAATAGGCCGGGCGGCGGCGGCGGCCATTCTCGCGCGGCTGGCCGGCGCAGAGGTCGCCCGCAGGCAGGACCTCGGCTTTACGCTTTGCGCGCGCGCGAGCACCTGAATCCTGATGGCGTTTTCATATTGACCCTTTCCGGCACCCGGTGCTATCGTTTGGTATCGATACCATTCACTGCTGAAGAAAGCCCGCCTATCGCACTGGCCGATCGCCAGTTTTTTTGCACAGCGTATGGTATCGATACCATTCAACGGTGGCCGAGGAGAACGGATGAACTGCACTGAACGCCGGACCGCGCTGCGCCGCATATTGGCCGGCAGCGCCTGCGTCTACCCCGCGTCGGTTTTCGATCCGGTGTCGGCGCGCATTGCGGAAGACCTCGGCTACGAGGCCGGCATGTTGGCCGGTTCGGTCGCCTCGTTCACCGTGCTCGGCGCGCCCGACAGGGTGCTGCTGACACTGACGGAACTGGCGCAGCAGGCCCGCCGCATTTGCCGCAGCAGCCAGTTGCCGCTGATCGTGGATGCGGACCATGGATACGGCAATGCGCTGAACGTCCGGCGCACGGTCGAGGAACTGGAAGCTGCGGGCGTGGCGGGGCTGACCATCGAGGATACCGCCTTGCCCGTCGCGCATGGCAATCCCGGCAAGCACCTGGTGTCCGTTCGGGAAGCGCTGGACAAGATGCGGGCAGCCGTCGATGCGCGCAGCGATGCCGCGTTGTGCGTTTTCGGGCGGACGACGGCGTTCGGGACCGTGGCGCTGGACGACGCGCTGGCCAGGGTGGACGCCTATGCACGGACCGGCGTCGACGGTTTGTTCCTGGTGGGGATCAGCGACTGGACCCAACTCGAAGCCGTGCGGGCGCGGACGACCCTGCCGCTGCTGCTTGGCGGAACCGGGCCGCAGATGAAGGATCGAGTCCGTCTGGCCGGCCTGGGGGTAGCCATTGCACTCCAGGGGCATGCGCCGTTCCGCGCGGCGGCGCAGGCGGTCGAGGACACGCTCAGGCGCATGCGCAGCGAGGCGGGAGACGAGGTGCCGGCGCCCGACGGCGCCGTGCTGCTCGATCGCGTACTCAGGCGCGGTCGTTACGACGCCTGGATGCGCGACTACCTGGGAGCGTCTTGAGCGGCGTTCCTTCAACGAATTCTGGAGACATTTCATGCAAGTACCCCTCATGGCCTGGCCCAACGGCAAGCGCATCGCCGTGGCCGTATCCGTCATGTTCGAGACCTGGAGCGATGGAGCGGCACCCAGCTATTCCGTCCAGACCACGCATTTGAAAGGCGGGACGGTGGACCATGCGGGGCATGCGTGGTCCACGTATGGCGGCAGGGAGGGCGTGTGGCGCATCATCCGTACACTCGACCGCCGCCAGGTGCCCGCGACCTTCTTCACGAACGCCCGCTGCGCGGAAATCTATCCCGATGCCGTCAGGCAGATCGTGCGTTCCGGCCACGACGTCGCAGGCCATGCCTACACGCAGGACAAGCTGTTGACCTATATGACGCCGGACGAGGAGCGGGCCACGATTTTCCGGAGCCTGGAGGTATTGGCCGAGGCGACCGGCAAACCGCCCACGGGCTGGCTCAGCCCCGTCGTGGCCTTCACGCCCCATACGGCGGGCTTTCTTGCCGAGGCCGGCTTGACATGGCACAACGACGTCACCTACGTCGACATGCCGCACCGGATCCATACCGAGCATGGGGTGATCGCCGGTGTGCCCAAAAGCGACTTCACCGACAACCGGGTACTGAAGTCCAGCTCGCGCGGCCTGTACGAGGTCTACACCAGCACGTTCGATTATCTGTACCGGCACGAGCCGATGAGCATGCTGGTGCTGACCTTGCATTGCCACTTCGGGGGGCGGCCCATGGTCACCGCGGTATTCGACCAGATCGTCGAGTACATCGCAGGCCATCCCGACGTCTGGTTCTGCCGCCTGGAAGAACTGGGAGACTGGGCCTTGGCCCAGACCCAGGATGAGCATCCCTACCGCGGGCGCTATTTCCGGCCCTGAATCTTTCGCCGTCCGGCTGCCCGTCAGCCGCCTGGAACATCAAGGAGACAAACATGAATAAATCGATAGCCTGGCTGCTGCCGGGCCTGGCGCTGGCGGCCGCTGCTCCGGCCAGCGCGGAGTATCCGGAAAAGCCGGTGCGCATCGTCGTCGGGTCCACGGCGGGGGGCGTGACCGATACCATGGCGCGCCTGATCGGCAGCCGATTGGCCCAGCGCCTGGGGCAGTCCTTCGTCGTCGAGAACCGGGCGGGCGCCAGCGGCGTCATCGGCCTCACGGAAGTTCATCGCGCGGCGCCGGACGGCTATACGCTGACGATGGTACCGGCCAACATCGTGGTGTTCAAAGCGCTTTACAGCAATCTGAATTTCGACCCGGTGGAGGACTTCGTTCCCATCGTCCATGTCGGCAATTCGCCCATCGGCGTGTCGGTGCATGCCGATTTCCCTGCCAGGAACCTCCAGGAACTGGTGGCCTATGCCAAGAAGCAGGACGTCAGCTATGCCTCGTGCGGACCGGGAACGCCGCAGAACCTGGCTGCCGAGCAATTCCGCGACGTTGCGGGTTTGAAGCTCACACACATTCCCTACAAAGGGTGCGGACAGGCGCTGACCGACGTGCTGGCAGGGCGGGTGCCCGTGTTCTTCGCCAGCATTCCCCACATCGTCGAGGGGCAGAAAACCGGCAAGATCAAGGCTGTCGCGGTGACGGGAGCGACGCGTTCGTCCCTGCTGCCGGGCGTGCCGACGCTGGTCGAGGCGGGCTATAAGGACGTGGTCGTGGACGCATGGTTCGGACTGATCGCGGCCAAAGGAACGCCCCAGCCGGTGATCGACAAGATCAACGCGGCGGTCAACGACATGCTCAAGCAGCCCGAGATGCGCGAGAAAATGGCGGCCCAGTACGTGGATCCCGTCGGAGGCCCGGCGGACGATTTCGGCAGGCTGATTCGCCGCGATTCCGAACGGCTCAGCGCTATCGTCAAATCGGTCGGGATCAAGGTCGACTGAGCTGCCGAGGGCCGGACCGGCATGAACCGGCCGCGTCTCGCGGCCGGAGAAGGTCAGCCCACGATTTCCCGCAGCGCCGCGACCAGCGTGTCGCATTCGGCATCGGTGCCGACGGTGATGCGCAGGTACTGCCGGATGCGCGGCTGCTCGAAGTGCCGCACCAGCACCTTGCGTTCGCGCAGCGCCGCCAGCAATGCCGCGCCGGCGTGGCCGGGGTGGCGGGCGAAGACGAAGTTGGCGGCCGAGGGCAGCACTTCGAAGCCCAGGCCTTGCAGCGCCTCGGTGAGCCGGCCGCGCGAGGCGATGATGGCCTGGCGGGTCTGGTCGAAATAGGCCACGTCGTCCATGGCCGCGGCGGCGCCGGCCAGGGCCAGGCGGTCGAGCGGGTAGGAGTTGAAGCTGCTCTTGACCCGCTCCAGGCCTTCGATCAGGTGCGGCTGGCCGATGGCGTAGCCCACCCGCAGGCCGGCCAGCGAGCGCGATTTCGACAGCGTCTGCACCACCAGCAGGTTGGGATGGCGCGCGACCAGCGGCACAGCCGATTCGCCGCCGAAATCGATATAGGCTTCGTCGATGACGACGACCGAATCGGGATGCGCCTGCAGCAGGGCTTCGATGTCCGCCAGCGGCAGCAGCCGTCCGGTGGGCGCGTTGGGATTCGGCAAGATGATGCCGCCGTTGGGCTGGGCGTAGTCCTGCACGCGCAGGCCGAGGCCGTCGTCCAGCGGCACGGTGCGGTACTCGATGCCGAACAGGCCGCAGTAGACCGGATAGAAGCTGTAGGTGACGTCCGGGAACAGCAGCGGGAGATCGTGCTTGAGCAGGCCGGCGAACACGTGGGCCAGCACTTCGTCGGAACTGTTGCCGGCGAAGATGTGGTCGGGCGCTACGCCGTGGAAGCGCGCCACCGCCGTCTTGAGCACGGTGGCGTCGGGGTCGGGGTAGAGCCGCAGAGCCTCGCCCGCGGCGTGCCGGATGGCCTCCAGCGCGCGCGGCGAAGGCGGATAGGGGTTCTCGTTGGTATTGAGTTTGACCAGTCCGTCTATCTTCGGCTGTTCGCCGGGGACGTAGGGCGTCAGTTGCTGAGTGACGCGGCTCCAGTACCTGTTCATGAATCGTGTCGTCGAAAGCGGTGCGCGCGGCGACAGGCCGCGCAAGGATCCAGCATAGCAGGGCCGGGGGCGGGACGCACCGGGCCGTGTCGGCAAGGCCTCAGCCGGGTGCGCGAGTCCACGCGTCCAGGACGGGCGCGGCGGCGTCGATGACGCGCGCGGTGCTGTCCGCGGCGAGGCAATCGACGGCGATGCGGTCCGGCAGGGCCCGCAGCCACGTGATCTGCCGCTTGGCCAGTTGCCGGGTCGCCGCGATGGCCTGGCCGCGCATCTCGGCGCCGTGGATTTCGCCGGCCAGGTAGCTCCACACCTGGCGATAGCCCACGCAGCGTATGGACGGCAGTTCGGGGCCGAGCTCCGGCCACGCGCGCAGGCGGCGCACTTCATCCACCAGACCGGCTTCGAGCATGGCGTCGAAACGCTGTTCGATGCGGGCATGCAGGCCGGCACGCTCCGAGGGCTCCAGGCTCAGGTTGGCCCAGCGCAGCGCCGCATCGGGCGCGGGAGCCTGTCCGGTCAGCAGTTCCGACATGGGGCGGCCCGCCAGTGCATGGACTTCGAGGGCACGCTGGATGCGCTGGCTGTCGTTGGGCGCCAGCCGCGCGGCCGTGGCCGGGTCCACCCGCGCCAGTTCGGCGTGCATGGCGGGCCAGCCGATCTCGGCCGCGCGGGCATTGAGCTGCGCGCGCAGGACGGCGTCCGCCTGCGGCAGCTTGTCCAGGCCCTCGCGCAAGGCCTTGAAGTACATCATGGTGCCGCCCGCCAGCAGGGGAATGCGGCCGCGCGCGCGGATCGCTTCGGCCAGCGCCAGGGCCTCGGCGCGGAACTGGCCGGCGGAAAAGGTCTCGGCCGGGTCGCGTATGTCCAGCAGGTGCTGCGGGACGCGGGCGCGCTCTTCCAGGCTGGGCTTGGCGGTGCCGATGTCCATGCCGCGATAGATCGTGGCCGAATCGACGTTGATGATCTCGATGGGCCAGCGCGCGGCCAGCGCGAGCGTGGCCGCGCTCTTGCCGGCCGCAGTCGGACCCATCAGGCAGAGCAGGGGCGGTGTGCCGGGGAGTGCGGAAGCGGTCATGAAGGAACCGGCTTCAACGGCCGCGCAGGAACAGGCGGTCGAGATCGCTCACGCTCAACTGGACCCAGGTCGGACGGCCGTGATTGCATTGGTCGGCGCGCTCGGTGGCCTCCATGTGCCGCAGCAGGCCGTTCATTTCGTCCAGGTTGAGCCGCCGGTTGGCGCGCACCGCGCCATGGCAGGCCATGGTCGCGAGCAGTTCGTTGCGCTGTTCGGTGAGCAGGCGCGTGGCGCCGATTTCGGCGAAGTCGCGCAGCACGTCGCGGGCCAGGGTTTCGATGTCGGCGTGGGCGAGCGGCGCGGGCACGGCGCGCACCGCGATCGAGGCGGGGCCGGCTGGCCGCAGTTCGAAGCCCAGGCCGTCCAGCGCTTCCTCCTGTTCTTCCACCAGCGCGACGTCGCGCTCCGACGCGCGGAACACGACCGGCACCAGCAGATTCTGGCGCGGCATGCGCTGGTCGTCGAGGGCGTTCTTGAGTTGTTCGTAGACGATGCGCTCATGGGCGGCATGCATGTCCACCACCACCAGGCCGTGCCGGTTCTGGGCCAGTACGTAGATGCCGTGCAATTGCGCCACGGCCATGCCCAGCGGATGGTCGTCGTCCTGGGGCAGCGGCCGCGGCTGCGCGCCCAGGCCGCCGAGCGCCGCGGCCGGGCGCGGATAGGCGGCGGGCGCCGGAGCGGGCATCGCCGGAGCCGGCGCGAGCGGCTCGTGCAGCGCAAGAATGCGCGCGGCCTGCGCGGGGCGGTAGGGGGGGGCGGGATCGTGCAGCCGGAAGGGCAGTTGCGCGCTGGATGCCAGAGCCGGCGCGACGGCGGGGTCGGGCCGCGGCGAAGCAGCCGGCCTGGGCAGCGCGGAGGCGGCTTCATCGCCGGGGAGGGCTGCGCCCTGGCCGGGCGCGGCGCCGGCGGCATGGGCCAGCGTCTGGCCGGCCACCTGGGAGACGAAGCGGTGCACCGCGCCGCTGTCGCGGAAGCGGACTTCATGCTTGGCCGGATGGACGTTGACGTCTACGCCGGCCGGGTCCAGGTCGAGGAACAGCACGTAGGCGGGCTGGCGGTCGCCGTGCAGCACGTCGGCGTAGGCGCTGCGCAGCGCGTGGCTGACGGTGCGGTCGCGCACGAAGCGGCCGTTGACGTACAGGTACTGGCGGTCGGCGCGGGCGCGGGATGCCGTGGGCCGCGACACCACGCCGTGCAGGCTGATCGCGCCCGCGTCGGCCTGCACCGGCAGGCCGCCTTCGCCGAATTCGGCGCCGAGCACGTCATGGATGCGTCGCACCGGATCGGCCGGCAGGTATTGCTGGTGGGCGCGGTCGTGGTGGAACAGGCGGAAGGCGATGTGGCAGTGGGCCAGGGCGACGCGCTGGAAGGCCTCGGCGCAATGGCCGAATTCCGTCGCTTCCGATTTCAGGAATTTGCGCCGCGCGGGCACGGCATCGAACAACTGGCGCACGTCTACCGTGGTGCCGGGCGGACCGGAGGCGGGGGAGACCTGGCCGTCTTCCCACTGCCAGGCATGGTCGGCGCCGGCGGTGCGGGAGATCAGGGTCAGCCGGGCGACCGAGGCGACGGAGGCGAGCGCTTCGCCGCGGAACCCCATGGAGGCGACCGATTCGAGTTCGTGCAGCGAGCGGATTTTGCTGGTGGCATGGCGCGCAATGGCCAGCGGCAGTTCGTCCGGCGGGATGCCGCCGCCGTCGTCGCTGACCGCGATGCGGCGTATGCCGCCGCCTTCGAGCCGCACGTCGATCGCGCGCGCGCCGGCGTCGATGGCGTTCTCCATCAGTTCTTTCAGGACGGAGGCGGGGCGTTCGATGACTTCGCCGGCCGCGATCTGGCTGATCAGGAGGTCGGGGAGGGGGGCGATGGAGCGGCGTTCGGACATGGCAGGATTATAAGAGCCGCGGAGGCGGCGCGCCGCCGCCCGGGAAACGGTCACAATGAGCCGGACGTCGTTGGGATATAGTGTGCTCGCCCCGCCCAACCTCTAACCACCACGCCCGGTTTCCTATGCTTGAATTCCTGAATATGCTGATCCACATCGACCAGACTCTGGGTGTGTGGGTGGCAGAGTATGGCGCGTGGATCTATCTGGTCCTGTTCCTGATTGTTTTTGCCGAGACGGGGCTGGTGGTGCTGCCTTTCCTGCCGGGCGATTCGCTGCTGTTCATCGCCGGCGCGTTCGCGGCGACGGGGTCGATGCATCCGGGGGTGCTGATCGTGCTGCTGCTGGTGGCGGCGGTGCTGGGCAATACGGTGAATTATTTCGTGGGCCGCTATGTGGGGCCCAAGGTGTTTTCGCAGAATATCCGCTTTCTCGATCGCCATGCCTTGGTCAAGACCCACGCTTTCTACGAGAAGCATGGCGGCAAGACGCTGATCCTCGCTCGCTTTCTGCCTATCGTCAGGACGTTCGCGCCTTTTGTCGCGGGCGTGGGGTATATGACGCTTGCGCGCTTCCAGTTTTTCAATGTGGTGGGGGCGCTGTTGTGGGTGGTGTCGCTGGTAATGGCGGGGTATTTTTTCGGCAACCTGCCGTTGGTGCGGGAGCACCTGAATACCATCGTGCTGATCGGATTGGCGGCGGCGATCGTGCCTGTATTGCTGGGGGGCGCTTGGAAGGCGGTGCAGCATGTTAGGTCGCCGAAAGGGCGGACGCCGCCTGTGCGGTGAAAGGCTGGGTTCTTGATCCGGCCGTCTGCGTGCGGGGGGCGGTGGGGCGGGGCAGCGAAGCCGGTCCCGGCGTTGCCGGGAC
>NZ_UWPJ01000013.1 GCF_900606115.1 Pigmentiphaga humi | reverse complement strand
CCCTTCCCCTGCCCCCTTCCTCCTACACGCGAGGCGCCGAGTTCGTGCGACTGCTGGCCGAGCGCATCCTGATCCTGGATGGCGCCATGGGCACGATGGTCCAGCAGTACAAGCTGGACGAGGCGGCGTTCCGCGGCGAGCGTTTCGCCGCGCACGGCAAGGACGTGAAAGGCAACAACGAGCTGCTCAGCCTGACCCGGCCCGGGATCGTCGGCGAGATCCACCGGGGCTACCTGGCGGCCGGCGCCGACATTCTCTCGACCAATACCTTCGGCGCCACTGCCATCGCCCAGGGCGACTACGACCTCTCCGGCGTGGCCTACGAGTTGAACGTGGCGTCGGCGCGGCTGGCGCGCGAGGCCTGCGATGCGTTCAGCACGCCGGAGCGGCCGCGCTTCGTGGCCGGCGCGCTGGGTCCGCAGCCCAAGACCGCGTCGATCTCGCCCGACGTGAACGACCCTGCCGCGCGCAACGTCACCTTCGATGAACTGCGCGCGGCCTACACCGAGCAGTTGAACGGGCTGCTCGACGGCGGCATCGACATCGTGCTGATCGAGACCATCTTCGATACGCTGAACGCCAAGGCGGCAATCTTCGCGGTCGAGGAAGTGTTCGAGGCGCGCGGGGAACGCCTGCCGGTGATGATCTCGGGCACGGTCACCGACGCATCGGGCCGCATCCTGTCGGGCCAGACCGTCGAGGCGTTCTGGAACTCGATGCGCCATGCGCGCCCGGTCACCATCGGCCTGAACTGTGCGCTGGGCGCGGCGCTGATGCGCCCCTACATCGCCGAGCTGTCCAAGATCTGCGATACCTTCGTCTGCGTCTATCCCAACGCCGGCCTGCCCAACCCGCTCAGCGACACCGGTTTCGACGAAACGCCCGAAGACACCTCGCGCCTGCTCGAAGAGTTCGCGCGCGCGGGCTTCGTCAACGTGGTGGGCGGCTGTTGCGGCACCACGCCGGACCACATCCGCGCCATCGCGCAGAAGGTGGCGGGCCTGCCGCTGCGCCAGCCGCCGGTGGTGGAGACCAAGACGCGGCTGTCCGGGCTGGAAGCGCTTAACATCGACGAACACACGCTGTTCGTCAACGTTGGCGAGCGCACCAACGTGACCGGCAGCAAGATGTTCGCGCGCCTGATCCGCGAGGAAAAATTCGACGAGGCGCTGGCGGTGGCGCGACAGCAGGTCGAGAACGGCGCGCAGATCATCGACATCAACATGGACGAGGCGATGCTGGATTCGCAGGCCAGCATGGCGCGCTTCCTCAACCTGATCGCCTCCGAGCCCGACATCTCGCGCGTGCCCGTCATGATCGACAGCTCCAAGTGGAGCGTGATCGAGGCCGGCCTGAAATGCGTGCAGGGCAAGCCGGTGGTCAACTCGATCTCGATGAAGGAAGGCATCGCGCCCTTCCTGGAGCAGGCGCGCCTGTGCCGCCGCTACGGCGCCGCCGTGGTGGTGATGGCCTTCGATGAAAAAGGCCAGGCCGACACGCTCCAGCGCCGCATCGACATCTGCGGACGCGCCTACCAACTGCTGGTGGAAGAGGTGGGCTTTCCGCCCGAGGACATCATCTTCGATCCGAACGTGTTCGCCATCGCCACCGGCATCGAAGAGCACAACCACTACGCCGTGGACTTCATCGAAGGCGCGCGCTGGATACGGCAGAACCTGCCGCACGCCAGGATTTCCGGCGGCATCTCGAACGTGAGCTTCTCGTTCCGCGGCAACGAGCCCATGCGCGAAGCCATCCACACGGTCTTCCTGTACTACGCGATCCGCGAGGGGCTGACCATGGGCATCGTCAATGCCGGCCAGCTGGGGGTCTACGCCGACCTGGACCCGGTGCTGCGCGACCTGGTCGAGGACGTGGTGCTGGACCGCGCCGAGCCGGCGGGCCGCAAGGATCCCGCCGACGAGCGCACGCCCACCGAGCGGCTGGTGCAGTTCGCCGAGACCATCAAGGGCTCCGGGGCCAAGAAGGAAGAAGACCTCGCATGGCGCGCGCTGCCCTTCGGCGAGCGGCTCACGCATGCGCTGGTGCACGGCATCAATGCGTTCATCGTCGACGATACCGAGGAGGCGCGCCAGGCCGTGGACGCGCGCGGCGGCCGTCCCATCGAAGTGATCGAAGGGCCGTTGATGGACGGCATGAACGTGGTGGGCGACCTGTTCGGTTCGGGCAAGATGTTCCTGCCGCAGGTGGTGAAGTCGGCGCGCGTCATGAAGCAGGCCGTGGCCCACTTGATTCCCTTCATCGAGGAAGAAAAGCGCCGGCTCGAGGCCGCCGGCGGCGACGTGCGCTCCAAGGGCAAGATCGTCATCGCCACGGTCAAGGGCGACGTGCACGACATCGGCAAGAACATCGTCAGCGTCGTGCTCCAGTGCAACAACTTCGAAGTGGTCAACATGGGGGTCATGGTGCCCGCCGCCGAGATCCTGGCCAAGGCCAAGGAAGAGGGGGCGGACATGGTCGGGCTGTCCGGGCTGATCACGCCCAGCCTGGAGGAGATGGCCTACGTCGCCTCCGAGATGCAGCGCGACGAGTACTTCCGCGAACGCAGCCTGCCGCTCCTGATCGGCGGCGCCACGACCAGCCGCGTGCATACCGCGGTGAAGATCGCGCCGCACTACGAAGGTCCAGTCATCTACGTGACCGACGCCAGCCGCTCGGTCGGCGTGGCGCAGAACCTGGTGTCCGACCAGGCGGCGCAATACCTCGCCGGCATCAAGGCCGAGTACGAGCGCGTGCGAGAGCAGTACGCCAACCGCAAGGCCACGCCGCTGATCCCGCTCACCGAGGCGCGCGCGAACAAGCCCGCCATCGTCTGGCAGGGCTACCGGCCGCCGCGGCCCAAGTTCCTGGGCCGCCGGCTGTTCAAGAACTTCGACCTGGCCGATATCGCTCGCTACATCGACTGGCAGCCGTTCTTCCAGACCTGGGATCTGCACGGCCCGTTCCCCGCCATTCTGCAGGACGAAGTGGTGGGCGACTCGGCGCGCAAGGTGTACGCTGACGGCCAGGCCCTGCTCAAGCGCGTGATCGACGGCCGCTGGCTCACCGCCAACGCCGTGGTGGCCTTCTACCCGGCCAACACCATCAATGCCGACGACATCGAGATCTACGCCGACGATACCCGCAGCGACGTGCTGTTCACCTGGCGCAACCTGCGCCAGCAGACGGCCAAGCGCGAAGGCGTGGACAACAAGTGCCTGGCCGATTTCATCGCGCCCAAGGCCAGCGGCATCGCCGACTACATCGGCATGTTCGCGGTAACCGCCGGGCTGGGCATCGAAAAGTGGGAAGCGCAGTTCCAGAAAGAACACGACGACTACAACGGCATCATGCTCAAGGCCATCGCCGACCGCCTGGCGGAGGCCTACGCCGAAGCGATGCACGAGCGCGTGCGCAAGGACCTCTGGGGCTATGCGGCGGACGAGTCGCTCGACAACGAAGCGCTGATCCGCGAAACCTACCGGGGCATCCGCCCGGCGCCCGGCTATCCGGCCTGCCCGGAACATACGGTCAAGCGCGACATGTTCGACGTCATGGGTTGCCAGGACATCGGCATGGAGCTGACCGACAGCTTCGCCATGCACCCGGCGGCCGCGGTGTCGGGCTTCTACTTCAGCCACCCCGAGTCGCAGTACTTCAACGTGGGCAAGATCGGCGAGGACCAGCTGGCCGACTACGCGGCGCGCAGCGGGCGGACCGAGGAGGAGCTGCGGCGGGCGTTGATGTCGAGCCTGGGGTGAAGAGGGCCAGCCGGTGCGCCGGCGTCGCCTACTTCGGCTGGAAAATGATGATTCCCATGCCAGCCAGTGCCACCAGCGCGCCGACCGCGTCCCAACTCGTGGGCCGTATGCCGTCGACAGCCCATAGCCACAGGATGGCCGCGCCTATGTAGACGCCGCCATAGGCGGCATAGACGCGGCCTGCGGCGGTGGGGTGCAGGGTGAGCAACCAGGCGAACAGCGCGAGGCAGGCCGCCGCGGGCACGAGCAGCCAGGCGGAGCGGCCTTCGCGCAACCAGAGGTAGGGCAGGTAGCAGCCGGCGATTTCGGCGAAGGCGGTAGCGAGGTAGAGCAGGACGGTGCGCATGGAGAGATTGTGGCATGGCGGCGGCCATGCGGCTGACCTCGTCGTGTAGCTGCGCGTAGGTATAGGTGCGCTCGCTGCCGGTTTCTGTGGAGACATGCACCAGCGTCGGCTGGTCGGCACGCGCCGCCAGGTGCCGGTCCACCGCGTTATGGCAGAGATTGGTGCGCCCACCCCAGAATCCGTGGGCGAAGGGCAGGCGGGAGTCGTCCAGGCACCTGGGCGGGGGGAGTCTACCAGTCCACCAGGGCGGCCTGCTCGGTCCAGAACGATGCCGGGTCGTCGATAGAACGCGTATAAAGGGCGCGGTAGCTCGACACGGCTGTCTCACTCGTCGTTTATACACGACGATGGTGGACCCGCCGTGGCGGCGCAGATATCCCGGATTTACCCGGGAGGGGGAATGGGCACGGCGCTTCTGCCGTTTGGATCCTACGGGATCTGCTTGCTCAAGCCCTCGGCGGCTGCTCTGACCATCGGTATGTATCGATCATCGTAGCGGTCGCTAGGCATGGTCAGCGTGACCGCCCCTGCCAGCGAGCCGTCGCTTTTGAAGACCGGGGCCGAGATGCCCGCGACGCCGTTGAGTCTGTCGTTGATTGCGCCGAAGTATCCGCGTTGGCGTATCTGTTCGTACAAAGCCTGGTCTTCGGCGCTGGTATCCGCGGGCATTGTCTCCGCGTAGGCAGTCAGGACCCGGCCGCCCGATCCCTGGTGCAGCGGCAGCAGTTCGCCAGCACGCGTGTGGTCGCGCACTGGGTGAGGTGAGTCCACACGATAGAGACAAAGCCGATGATCCCCGTGGGCGACATGAAAGGCAGCGCTTTCGCCACTTTGCTCCACCAGTAAGGTAAGCGCCGGCATGACAACCCGGCCCATCGAGAACGACGCGCTGAATACCGAGTACAGGCGCATGACTTCCAGCCCCAGTCCGTAGCGCCCGTCTTCCAGGCGCTCGATCAGCCGTGCGTGCATCAGAGACGAGAGCAGACGCGAAACGGTACTTGGGTACAGGCGCGTGCGCGCCGCCAATTCGCTCAATGAAAGTGCGCAATCCCCCTGCCGATAGGCGGCTAGAAGGGTCAGAGCCCGGTCGACCGCGGCGACTCCATGCGGGCTGGATTGTTCATCGGCGATTGAATCGATACGGGCTTTGCGGGGCATGAGGGCAGGTTCTGACGGTAACTGTCGATTTTAGTACCAACCCCTATGTTAACGATCATCACTTGTGCTACCATTTTTCTAACTTAGAAAATTGATTTCTATAAGATAGAAAATATGAAACCGGATGTCGTCATCAGCGAAGTCGGGCCAAGAGACGGCCTGCAATCGCTTTCTGTGTCGATGGCCACGGCGAACAAGAAGCAGTGGATCGCTGCGTTGGCGGCAGCGGGACTTCGAGAGATCGAGGTCGGGTCGTTCGTGCGGCGCGACCTGCTTCCGCAGTTGGCGGACACGGCTGAAGTGGTGGTCTTTGCCAAATCTCTTCCCGAGCTGGAGGTGGCGGCATTGGTGCCCAATCTCCGAGGCGCCCGCGCCGCCATCGAGGCCGGTGTCGACAAGTTGACTGTTCCGGTATCGGCCAGCGAGGCCCATTCGTTGGCGAATGTGCGCAAGAGCCGTGCCGAGATGGTTGAGGAGGTCAGGGCTATCGTTGCACTGCGTGACGAACTGGCGCCGGACATGGAAGTCGAGGTTGGCATCTCGACCGCATTTGGCTGCACGCTTCAAGGCAATGTGTCATCCGCCGAAGTCTTGCGCCTGGCGGAGCAACTGGTCCGGGCCGGTGCGCAGAGCTGCGGGCTTTCCGACACCGCTGGTTATGCCAATCCCCGCCAGGTATCGGACTTGTTCCGCTCGTTGCGGTCCGCCATCGGTCCGCGGGCGGGCGCGGCCCACATGCACAACACGCGTGGGCTGGGCTTGGCGAATTGCCTGGCGGCGCTTGAGGCCGGGGTACGGACGTTCGACGGCTCCCTGGGTGGGCTGGGCGGTTGTCCTTATGCGCCCGGCGCCTCGGGAAACGTGGTTACCGAAGACCTGGTTTATATGTTCGAGGCCATGGGTCTTCGTACCGGCGTCGATATCGACAAGTTGCTCGAGGCGCGACAAGTCCTGTCCGCGAGCCTGCCAGACACTCCGCTATATGGAATGTTGCCCGAAGCGGGGCTGCCGCTGGGATTCGAGGAGCGCAGCCATGTCTGACTCTGTGCTGCCTCTGGCAGGTGTGAAGGTCGTAGAGTTCACCCATATGGTCATGGGGCCGACCTGCGGCCTGATACTCGGCGACCTGGGCGCCGATGTCATCAAGGTGGAGCCTCTGAAGGGAGACAACACCCGCAATCTGAAGGGTTCGGGCGCCGGGTTCTTTCCCGCCTTCAACCGGAACAAGCAAAGCATCGCGCTGGATCTGCATCATCCGGATGGCATGGCCATCGCGCTGCGGCTGGTCGAGAGTGCGGACATCGTCAGCGAGAACTTCAAGGCGTCGACCATGCAACGGCTTGGACTGGACTATGCCAGTCTGTCGTCTCGTCATCCGCGCCTGATCTACGTCAGCCACAAGGGATTCCTGCCGGGGCCCTACGAAAAGCGGACCGCGCTGGACGAGGTTGTGCAGATGATGGGCGGGCTCGCCTATATGACCGGCCCGGAAGGCCGGCCATTGCGTGCCGGCAGCAGCGTCAACGACATCATGGGCGGAATGTTCGGCGCGTTGGGAGCCATTGCTGCGCTTAGAGAACGCGACCGGAGCGGGCGGGGCCAGCATATTCAGAGCGCGCTGTTCGAAAACAATATCTTCCTGGTTGCCCAGCACATGCTGCAGTACGAAGTGACGGGCAAACCCGCTGCGCCGATGCCGAGCCGTATCTCGGCATGGGGCATCTACGACGTGTTCAGTGTGCGAGGTGGCGAGCAGATCTTTTTGGCAGTCGTCAGCGACACCCAGTGGGGCATATTCTGCGATGCGTTCGGATTCGATGACCTCAAGGCCGAGGCGCGCTATGAAACCAACAACCAGCGCGTAGAGGCCCGCGACACGCTGCTGCCAGAGTTGCGCCACCGCCTGGCCGCCATGAGCGCGGGTGCCATCGCGGAAGTCTTTGAGCGCCATGGCTTGCCATTCGCGCCCATTGCCCGGCCGCACGAATTGCTGGATGACCCGCATCTGAACGGCTCGGGCGGCCTGGCCGATATCCGGCTCGATGGCGAGGCTGGCTCCGGTCGGGTTCCGTTGCTGCCCATCGCGCTCGATGGCGAGCGTCCCGGATTGCGCCTTCATCCCCCCCGGCGTGGCGAGCACACCGCGTCCATTCTGGCTTCGCTTGGCTATACGCCTGAGCAGGTCGAGGATCTGGCACGCCGCTCGATCGTGGCCTCGAGCCCGGAAACGAACTGATTTCGCACGAGAAAGACGATGACTCACGGAAACACTGCCCGATTTTCTCATCCTTATGCGCCGGATGGTCTGTATGGCCTCATGGTTCCCTATGGCAATTTCGCCACCGAGTGGGAATTGTCCGTACTGATGTCCAAGCCTTCGTTTTTTATCACGACGAGGCTAACCGACAACGGCGGAGATATCCAGCAACGTCTCAGCGACTATTTTCATCCCGAGCGGCTGGCAAAGGCGGTCGAAAGTTTCGGTTCTACGCCGCTGAACGCCATTGGCGTCGCATGTTCGTCCACGTCCTATTTCATAGGTAGCGAGAACGAGGCACGCATATTCTCCGGGCTTGGCGAGCGCTACGGCACGCAATTCATCCGGGCTGCCGAGGCGATGAAGTCGGGACTTGATGCGCTGGGGACGCGCAGTGTGGAGTTGGTATCTCCCTACCCGGCGGCGATCACCGAGCGTTGCGTGGAGTATTGGCAGCAAATGGGCTTCAGGGTGACCGGTGTTTGCCAGCTCCAGAATCCCAACCCTGGCTTTCATTCCATCTACACCCTTACGCCGTCGGACGTCGAGGACACGCTTGCCGAAGTGGCGAGCCGCGCCACCTCCCCGATCCTGATCACCGGTACGGGCCTGTCGTCGCTGCCTGTCATCCAACGGATCCTCACTTCAAGCCGGCTGGCCAGCCCGCCCATTCTGTCCTCCACGCTCTGCCTGGCCCGGTCTTTGCTCGCGGCGGGCGGTGCGCAAGCGGTCTCTCCTGCGGACTGGTTCACGCGCGATGCGGGATGGCTGCATTCGACGCCCGCTGGCGCGATTCGCTAGCCATCGCTGCCACATCAACTTTTTCTTTTTTCACCAAGACATCGCATGCAAACTTCTCAAATGACTGCGCGCGAGATGTATGCCGACCTCAAGCGCAATCCGCGCCGCAAGCCATTCGGCTTCGGCAGCAGGGCGGCGCTGCTCAACGTCGACCTGCAGAACGCCTATACGCGCACCGATCGCTACGCGACTGCCTATGCCGGCGACCCGGACCAAATCCAGAAGATCAATCGTCTGGCCGCTGAACTGCGCCGCATGCGCTGGCCCGTCGTCTGGACTTCGCTCGCCTATATGGCGGACGGCAGCGATTGCGGCGTCTGGGGTCTGCGCAGCGACACGCCGGATAGCCTGCAGAACATCAAATTCGGATCCGACCGGGCCTTGCTGGACGAGCGTGTCGTGGTCGATTCGGAGAGAGACCTGCAAATAATCAAAAAGATGCCGTCCGCATTTCATGGCACGCATCTGCTGCCTTACCTGGTCGCCCAGCGCATCGACACCGTCATCGTGACCGGAGGGTCGACGTCCGGCTGCGTGCGCGCGACGGTCGTCGACAGCCTGTCCAACGGCTTTCTGACGCTGGTAGCGGAGGAGTGCGTCGCCGACGTACACGAGTCGCCGCACTTCGCCAGTCTTTATGACATGCAGGCCAAGTATGCCGACGTGCTGCCGGTTGCCGAGATATTGACGTGGTTGAAGGGGGCGCCATGAGCATCGACTATGGCAAGCTGTTCGCGCCGCATCAGCCCGCAACGCATCGGCCGCCCGATTTTGCATGGCCCGATGGAAAGCGGCTGGCATTCTGGCTGGCGCCGAATATCGAATATTACGAGGTCGACCCCAAGCCGAACGCAACGCGCGCGCCCTGGCCGCGTCCATTTCCCGACATGCAGAACTGGTCCTGGCGGGACTACGGCAATCGCGTCGGCGTGTGGCGTTGCCTGGAGCTTTTCGATAAGCATGGCATGAGCGGCTCGGTCTCGCTCAACTCGGCCATGTGCCAGCATCTGCCTCAAGTGGTTCAGCCCTTCGTGGATCGTGGTTGGGAGCTGTTCTGCCACGGCCAATACAACACGCGCTATGTCTTTGGCGAAACGCCGGACCAAGAGCGTGAGCATCTGCAGGCAGCGTGCAATGAGATTGCAGCCTTCTCGGGTGCGAAGGTGCGCGGCCTGCTTTCGCCTGCGTTGACCTATAACGTTTCGACGCTGGAAGGCGCAGTGGCATGCGGCCTGGATTATGTCTTCGACCTGGGAGCGGCGGATTCCGTCCTGCCGCTCGCAGTCGGAGATTCGCGCTTGCTCTCCATTCCCTATTCGTCGGAATTGAACGACTTCTTCGCGGTGGTCGTGGGCGGCTTGTCCGCGCATGCCTACGTCGAGCGTTTCAAGGCCCAGTTCGATCAACTGCTCAAGGATAGCGAGGTCCAGCCCAAGGTGGTCGGTCTGCCGCTGCATCCGTACCTGATCGGCATGCCCCAGTACATCTGGGCGCTCGACCAGATCCTGCTGCATGTGAAGTCGTGCCGGGACATGGTCTGGATTACTCAGGCCCGCGCCATCGCGGATTACTACGACCAGAAACTGGATGCGTCGGGTGCTCATGCGCTCTCGGCGCCGGGAGTGTCCACATGACTCACGGCTACGCGGACCACGCCTGGTTCGATTACCGGGACAGTAGGTCGACGCCAGCATTGCAATGGGGTGAGCCGGTGCAAGTGGCGATCCACCTGATTGTGACGCTGCAATCGTTTCCTCTGTCATTCAAACCGCCATTTCCAGTGCCTGGCGGATTGGATCGACCCTATCCAGACCTGGCGAACTGGTCACAGCGCAAGGTTGGCGAGCGGGAGGGCCTGGAGAGGTTGCTCGATTTTCTCGACCTTACTGGCACTGCCGCAACCTGGTCGGTCGATGCCCAATCCTGCCGAAACATCGGACCGCTACTGACGCGGCTGCGGCGCCCTGGTTTCAGCGCGGTTGCCTCAGGGCTGGATGCCGGGTCGATTCACGCGGGATACGGCGATCCCGCGGCGGAAGCAGAGATGGTCCGCCAGGCGCTGGCGCAGATCGTCGAGGAGCAGGGTTTGGCAGTGGAAGGCTGGCATCCGCCCTCTGGCGCGCACTCGCCCGACACGCTGGACATCCTTGCCCGGGCCGGTCTGGACACGCTCCTGGACCTGAACAACGACGAGCTGCCTTTTCGCATCCGCTGCGCCAGCGGCAGCCTGCTGTGTGTGCCATGGCAGCACTTCGCCAGCGACTTGCATTGTTTGCAGGTATGCAGACAGTCCACCGGGCAGTACGTCGATGACATCGAGCAGTCCATACGCTGGCTGGGTGTCGAGGCCTTGAACAAAGGGCCGCGACTGCTGACGCTGCCGGTCCACCCGTGGATCGTAGGCGTTCCGCACCGGTTCCGCGAGTTCGAGCGCGGCTTGCGTCGCTGGGCGGCCATGCCGGGGGTGAGGTTCGTGAACATTCGCGGCGTTAAGGCTGCCAGCGTGGAGACGTCCTGAGCCGGACAGAGATGGGCGGGACAGGGATTATTCGATAAGAGTGAGGTGTGTGGTGAGTCTGCTTTCAGAGAAGAAAAGGGTAATCGTCGTCGGGGCGGGTCCGGTCGGATTGGTGACGGCGGCGCGGTTGGGGCATGCGGGAATCGACGTCACTGTCGTCGAGGCGGATCTCACGCTCTCGCACGCATTGAAGGCGTCGACGTTTCATCCGCCGACGCTCGACATGCTTGATGAGTTCGGCATCACGTCGAAATTGCTCGATGCCGGCCTCAAGGGTTCAACCTGGCAGGTCAGGATGCATGCAACAGGAGAGTTTGCGCAGTTCGATCTGTCTGCGTTGCGCAACGATACTTCCCATCCGTATCGCCTGCAGGTCGAGCAGTGGCGGTTGGTGGAATTGATGCTCGATCACATCAAGACCAGGCTGCCGGGAGTGGAGGTTTTGATGGGCCACAAGTGCGTGGCTGTCGACCAGACCCCAGATGAGGCCTCGGTAACTGTCGAGTTGGCAGATGGGGAGCGGAAGATCTTGTCAGGCAGTTTCGTCGTCGCCGCCGATGGCGCTCGGAGTGCCATACGCCAACTCCTGGATCTTCCCTTCGAAGGATTGACCTTCCCCGAAGCGACCATTCTTGTACTGACCGATACGGATTTCAAGCGCCATATCCCGGACCTTTCCAACGTCAACTATTGCTGGTCGGAACAAGGGACCTTCAGCTTGTTGAAGCTGGTGAACCGCTGGCGCGTCAGTCTGTATCCATGGGAGGGCGAGTCGCTCGAAGAGGCACTCGAACCTCAGTCCATCGAAGCCAAGTTGCAGCTCATCGCGCCCCAGAACCAGCCCTACCGGGTCATGGAGATCCGCCCGTACCGGATCCATCAGCGGGTGGTGAACAACTACGTGCACGGGAGAATTGCCCTGGCGGGCGACGCGGCGCACATCAACAGCCCGAGCGGCGGTATGGGTATGAACGGGGGCATACACGACGCATTCAACTTGAGCGACAAGCTGCGGCGCATCTACGCGGGCGAAAGCATGGCGCTGTTGGAGTTGTATGACCGGCAACGCAGGCCGATCGCAATCAAACATGTGCTCGAGCAGTCGGGACGCAATCGGGCGCGGATGCAGGAGGGGGATAAGGAGAAGCGGCAGCAGATCCTGCGTGATCTCAAACTCAAGGCGGAGAACCCTGAGAAGGCTTATGCCTACCTGCTGGAAACATCGATGATCGCAGGCCTGCGGGAATCCGCCTCCATCGTCTGACGAGCCTGGCGCCGGGCGGATTGCCCGCCGCCGATACGAATGCAGCTTTCTTCTCCTTTTCGAGGACCTGATTCATGAAAACATCTGCCCGACAATCGGTGCATGCCAAGATCGCTCGCGCATTCAATCGGCGAGTCTTGCTCGGCGTCGCGTGCGTCATGCTGGGCGCAGCCCCCCCTGCCGTTCACGCGCAAGCCCCCTATCCTGCGCGGCCTGTGACATTGCTCGTGCCGTACAACGCCGGGGGATCCACTGATCTCATGGCGCGCGTGGTCGCCCAGCATCTCGGCCAGGTCCTGGGCAAGCCGGTGGTGGTGGAGAACCGCGGCGGCGTTGGCTCGACTCTGGGGACCGGCGTTGTGGCCAAGGCCGCGCCCGATGGATATACCCTCTTGATGAGCAATGGCGCCGCGATCACTACCGGCCCGCTGCTGGGGCAACGGATCAGTTACGACCCGTTGTCGGACTTCACGCACATCATGCTGCTGGGAACGATGCCCAACGGCTTCATTGTCCGCAAAGACAGCCCCGCCAAGGACTTCAAGCAGTTCCTGGAGCTTGCCCGTGCTTCCGGCGGGCGTTTGAACTATGGTTCCGCGGGGGTAGGCTCCATCGGCTTTCTTACCGGAGAAATGCTGAAACAGAAGGCACATATCGAGATGACCCATGTGCCTTACAAAGGCACCGGTCCGGCGATGACGGATCTGATCGGTGGGCAGATCGACGTGCTGTTCAACAACCTGGGTGTGGCCTTCGCGCAGGTCAAGGCAGGTAATGCGCGTGTGCTCGCTGTCAGCGGCACGAAGCGGTTGCCTGAATTTCCCGATGTTCCGACGATGAATGAGTTCGTGCCTGGCGTCGTAGGAGAAACCTGGTTCGGTATCGCGGGGCCCAAAGGCATGCCGCCCGAGATCGCCAACAAGCTTAAGTCAGCTCTGGAAACCGTGATTCAAAAGCCAGAGGTGCGCAAGCAGCTCAGCGATGCGGGGCTGGTCGTGTCCGGGATGACCGGAGCGGAATTCGGCAACTTCCTGACCACGGAGCATGAGCGCTGGGACGTCGTCATCAAGCCTCTGGGCGTCAAGCTGGACTAAGGCGCGGTCGGGCGATCCAGCAGGTGGAACGCGAGCGGGGCCTGCCCGAGGGCGTGTTCTCCATGGTGCGGGACGGCGACAATGCTATTGGTGAAGCGCTTGTGGCCCATCCGGCCATCAAGGCTGTGGGGTTCACCGGTTCCCGCCGAGGCGGGCCGGCATTGTTGAGCATCCCGTTCCCGACGACTTCATGCCCCGCGCATACGTCCTCAAAACTCCCGATTCTGTCTCGCCAGAGAAACGGCGCTGACTTGCCAAAACCCGGGATTTGTGTTTTCCTAATAGCCCAAACCTAACGGTTTTTCCTTTTCTCCCGAAGCACGATCGCAAGTTATGGCATCCCCCGCCGTTATCCGCACCATCGCCGCCCAGCGCTCCATTGCGCTGCGTGCAGACGTGCGCGCGATCGCCGCCATCATCATTTCCTCGCTACTACTACCGATCGGTTGCCGGACCTAGCGTCCTCGTGGCAGTTCGGCAGCCCTCCACACGGCCACTCGCGCGGTTTATCCGCATAGTCTGAGTCCGCAGTAGCAGGAGTGTTTCCATGATGTTGAAGAATCCCGAGACGAAGTATCGTCCGTTCCCCGCCTACGACTTTTCCGAGCGTACCTGGCCCAACCGCCGCATGACCAAGCCGCCGATCTGGATGAGCACCGATCTGCGCGACGGCAACCAGGCCTTGATCGAGCCCATGAACGGCGAGCGCAAGACGCGCCTGTTCAACAAGCTGGTCGAGATCGGCTTCAAGGAAATCGAGGCCGGCTTTCCCGCGGCCTCGCAGACGGATTTCGATTTCATCCGCGGCCTGATCGACCAGGGCCAGGTGCCGGACGACGTCACCATCGAAGTCCTGACCCAGTCGCGCGAGGATCTGATCCGCCGCACCATCGAGTCCGTCGAGGGCGGCCGCCGCGTGATCGTGCACATGTACAACGCCATTGCGCCGGCGTTCCGGCGCATCGTGTTCGGCATGTCGCGCGAAGAGATCAAGCAGATCGCCTTGTCGGGCACGCGTCTCATCAAGGAGTTGACCGACGCGCGGCCGGATACCGAGTGGGTCTACCAGTATTCGCCGGAAGTGTTCAGCTCGTCCGAACTCGATTTCGCCAAGGAAGTGTGCGATGCGGTGGTCGAGGCCTGGGGCGCGACGCCCAACCGCAAGATCATCCTGAATTTGCCGGCCACGGTCGAATGCGCGATGCCCAATGTGTATGCCGACCAGATCGAGTGGATGCACCGCAATTTGGCCAACCGCGACAGCATCGTCCTGAGCGTGCATCCTCATAATGACCGCGGCACCGCGGTGGCCGCCGCCGAGCTGGCCGTGCTGGCCGGCGCCGATCGCATCGAAGGCTGCCTGTTCGGCCACGGCGAGCGCACCGGCAACGTCGACCTGGTCACGCTCGCGCTCAACCTCTACAGCCAGGGCGTTTCGCCGGGGCTGGATTTCTCGGACATCGACGAAGTGCGCCGCTGCGTCGAGTACTGCACGCAGCTGCCGGTGCACCCGCGCCATCCGTATGCGGGCGACCTGGTCTTCACGGCGTTCTCCGGCTCGCACCAGGACGCGATCAAGAAGGGCCTCGCGCAGCGCCAGCCCGACACGGTCTGGGACGTTCCCTATCTGCCCATCGACCCGGCCGACCTCGGCCGCAGCTATGACGCGGTGATCCGCGTGAACAGCCAATCGGGCAAGGGCGGCGTGTCCTACCTGTTGCAGCAGGAATACGGCCTCGATTTGCCGCGCCGCCTGCAGATCGAGTTCAGCCGCGCCATCCAGCGCGTGACCGACGAGACCGGCCGCGAAGTGACGTCGGGCGACGTCTACGCCATCTTCCGCGAGGAATACCTGGAGCAGCACGAGCCCTACCGTTTCGTGCGGCATCGCATGGCCAGCATCGAGGGCGGCGTGCGCGTGGAAGTGGACGTGCACGCCGACGGCGAGGCCCGGACCCTCGTGGGCAAGGGCAACGGCCCCATCGACGCTTTCGTGCAGGCCTTGGGCATGCCGATGCGGATGATGGATTACCACGAGCACTCGATCGGCGTGGGCGCCGACGCGACCGCCGCCTGCTATGTCGAACTGCGCATGGGCGATGCGCCTACCGGCTTCGGCGTGGGCGTGGACAGCGACATCGTGACGGCGTCGTTCAAGGCCGTGTTGAGCGCCGTCAACCGCCACGTCGGCATCCACGGCCAGCCGGCCGAGGCCGCAGGCTCGAAGCTGGCCGAATTGAGCGTCTGAGCCCGGCCGGAAGCGCCCGCCGAGGCCAAGGGCCTCGGCGGGTCTAGAACGATGACCCCGGCTGTTTCAGGAACTCCAGTTCTTCTGCCGTACTCGCCCGCCCCAGCGCGGCGTTGCGGTGGGGGAAGCGGCCGAAGCGCGCGATGATGTCGCGGTGGCGGACGGCGTAGTCCAGCGAGTTCTGCGAAGCGGGGTGTTCGTGCGTCAGCGTGGTGTACAAGGCCACGCAGCGCTCCTGCATGCCCAGGTTCTCGCTATGCATCAGCGGCAGGTAGACGAACTCGCGCTTGACCGGCGGCAATTGCAGGTAGCGGCCGCTGTCGATCAAGGCCAGCGCATCGGCCTGTGCCTGGGCATCGCCCGCAAAGGCGCGCGGGGTGTCGCGCCAGACGTTGCGGGGGAATTGGTCGAGCAGCAGGATGCGCGCGAGCGCGCCGTCGAGTTCGCGCCGCCATTCGGCCAGGCGGCCGGCAAGCGCCTGCTCCACCAGGGTCTGGAAGCGCGCGCGGATCTCGGCATCGAAGCCGGCATTCTTCTGGAACCAGGCCGGGCGCGGCTTGAGGTGGCCCGGATCGTCGGGCGGCAGGAACCAGAAGTCCAGGACGTCCTGCCAAGCGGGTCGTTGCATGGTTGGCCTCAGCTTTCCCAGGTGACGTTGACCTGTTGCTCGTGCGCCTTGCGCAGCATGTCGAGCAGCGGAAAGGCGCGTTGTTTGAGCCCGACGTAGCGGGCGGCCTTTTCTTTCTCGACGGGGTCCGTTTCGTCGAACTGCGGATCCCGCTCGTTGCCCAGCGCGGCTTCGATGCGGCGTATGGCTTCGCCCAGCTGCTCCGGGGTGAACACCCCGCGCGTGCCGCCGGCGATGTCCGACGGTTTGCCTGCCAGTTCGAGCAGCGGCTTGGCGTGTTCCCCCAGCATGATGACCGCCCCGGCGGCCTTGGACCTGAATGTGACGATCATGGCTTTGCGCTATGGTTGTTGCACAGGGATTCATTATGGCCGAAGCGCCGCGCGCGGCGGCGCGCCCCGAGGCTCCGGTTGCAACAGGCTGCGGCGTTGACAGCGCGGAACGGGTTGGATACGTTTGGTCACGCGCAGGACGCGGCGGTGCGGGCAAGGGTGGCCCGGCCGCATCAGGCCGCCAGGAACGGATGGGACAGCATGGGATTTAGGCTGGGCACGCTGTGCGTGGGCATGGCGCTGGTCGCGGGATGTGCGGCGGTGCCTGGCCGGCCCGGGCCAGCCGGCGCGCAAGGCTTCTGGCGCGGCGAGATCGCCGACGCCCGGACGCAGTTCGCGATGATGGTGGCCCCGGACGGCCAGGTCTGGGGATTTTATTGGCCGGACGATGCCGTCAGCATCTACCAGTTCGGCATGGTGCACGCCGCCAGCACGGTCCAGGGAGCGACGTTCCGGGCGGCCGGCAGGGATTACCGGCCGGGCGGCGCGGTCGCCGACGGCGAGGCGACCGCCACTTTGTCGGGAGCGACCATGGCGGGCCAGGTCGGCGGCATGCGCTTCGCCGCCGGCTACAGCGCGCTCTACGAGCAGCCCGCGCCTTTCGGCCTGCTGGCCGGCAAATCCTGGCTGTTCACCGACAATACCGGCAGCAGCGGCCGCTTCCGCATCGACGCCAATGGCCGCGTCTGGGGCGTCTCGCGCGGCGAGGCCGGCAGTTGCCGCTTCGGCGGCATGGTCGTTCCGCAAGCGGCCAGGTACTACTTCGACCTCGCGCTGATCTTCGACGACAGCGCCGCCTGCCCGCTGCGCGCGCAGGCCGTGGCGGGCGTGATGGTCTATGACGATGGCATCCTGGAGATCGGCATGCTGCCGGGCGACCGCTCCCGCGGGCTGATCGCGCTGGCCACGCGAGACGTGGACTAGACGGAAACCGGGCCGTTCGCCGGCGGCGGCCCGCGGCGATGGACAATCGGATCCGGGTTTTTCCGGCGCCGGGCCGGGCGGCTGTTAAGATTCCGCTCTTGGTTTCTCTTTTTCCGTGATAGCCCACCCATGCTCCCCGAGCAACAGGAACACCTCCTCGGCCTGATCGGCGCCGCCGTCAAGGCGGTCGCCCCCGACGCCACACCCACCTTGCTGCTGGAGCGGCCCAAGGTGGCCTCCCATGGCGATGCCGCCACCAACGTGGCCATGCAGATCGCCAAGCCCATGAAGCGCAACCCGCGCGAACTGGCGCAGGCCATCGTCGATGCGCTGATGGCGCAGCCCGGCGTGGCCGGCCTGGTCCAGGGCGCCGAAGTCGCGGGCCCGGGCTTCATCAACCTGCGCATCGCGCCGGCCGCCAAGCGGGCCGTGATCGACGCGATCCGCGTGCGCGGCGCCGAGTTCGGCCGCGCCCCGTCCAGTGGCCGCAAGGTCCTGGTCGAATTCGTGTCCGCCAATCCGACCGGGCCGCTGCACGTCGGCCACGCCCGCCAGGCCGCGCTGGGCGACGCCATATGCCGGCTGTTCGACGCCAGCGGCTGGCACGTCACGCGCGAGTTCTACTACAACGATGCCGGCAACCAGATCGCCAACCTGGCGATCAGCGTGCAGGCGCGCGCGCGCGGCTACGGTCCCGAGCATCCGGATTTCCCGGCCGACGGCTATCGCGGCGAATACATTGCCGACATCGCCGCCGATTTCCTGGCCCGCAAGACGGTGCAGGCGGCCGACGCCGAGCCGGTGACGGCCTCGGGCGATGCCGAGAACCTGGACGACGTGCGCAAGTTCGCCGTCGCCTACCTGCGCCGCGAGCAGGATCTCGACCTGCAGGCCTTCGACCTGAAGTTCGACAACTATTACCTGGAAAGCTCGCTCTACACTTCGGGCCGCGTTGAGCAGACCGTGCAGCGCCTGGTGGCCAGCGGCCACACCTACGAGCACGACGGCGCGCTGTGGCTGCGCACGACCGAACTGGGCGAAGGCGACGACAAGGACCGCGTGATGCGCAAGTCCGAGGGCGGCTATACCTATTTCGTGCCCGACGTCGCCTATCACGTCACCAAGTGGGAGCGCGGCTACGCCAAGGCCATCAACATCCAGGGCTCCGACCACCACGGCACCGTGGCGCGCGTGCGTTCTGGCCTGCAGGCGCTGGACGTGGGTATTCCCAAGGGCTACCCGGACTACGTGCTGCACAAGATGGTCAAGGTCGTGCGCGGCGGCGAGGAGGTCAAGATCTCCAAGCGCGCCGGCAGCTACGTGACCATGCGCGACCTGATCGACTGGGTCGGCCGCGACGCGGTGCGCTACTTCCTGATCCAGCGCCGGGCCGATACGGAATTCGTGTTCGACGTGGACCTCGCGCTCAAGCAGACCGACGAGAACCCGGTCTACTACATCCAGTACGCGCACGCCCGCATCTGTTCCATCCTGGCCTCGTGGGGCGGCGAACCGGGCGACCTGGCCCGCGCCGACACGTCGCTGCTGGCGGCCGAACGGGAGTTCCTGCTGCTGCAGCGGCTGGCCGAGTTCCCGTCCATGGTGGGTATGGCGGCAGCCGATCTCTCGCCTCACCATGTCGCTTTCTGGCTCAAGGATTGCGCCGCCGACTTCCACGCCTACTACAACGCCGAACGCGTGCTGGTCGACGACGAGGCGCTCAAGCTGGCCCGCCTGGCCCTGCTCGCCGCCACCCGCCAGGTCCTGGCCAACGGCCTCGCCCTGCTGGGCGTATCCGCCCCTTCCCGGATGTAAGGTCCATGGCGTCCACCCCGAACACCAGGAGCACTCCCTCAGCGAACTCTGCTCTCTCTCGATCCAGGGCACCGCGGATCCGGCTTTGCCGGTCCGCCAGTGCCGCCCCCCTGGGGGGGCGCGCGTCAGCGCGTAGGGGGGGTTACATATTCTTGTGCGGCGCGGAAGTCTAGGGTGCCTTCGTAGATGCTGCGGCCCAGGATGGCGCCTTCGATGCCTTCGTCTTCGACGGCGCAGAGTTTCTCGATGTCGGTCAGGTTGGCGATGCCGCCCGAGGCGATGACCGGGATGCGCACGTGCTGGGCCAGCTTGACGGTGGCTTCGATGTTGACGCCGGACAACATGCCGTCGCGGCCGATGTCGGTGTAGATGATGGACGAGCAGCCGTAGTCCTCGAACTTCTTGGCGAGGTCGGTGACGTCGTGGCCGGTCAGCTTGCTCCAGCCGTCGGTGGCGACCTTGCCGTCCTTGGCGTCCAGGCCGACGATGATCTGGCCCGGGAAGGCGCCGCATGCATCGTGCAGGAAGCCGGGATTCTTGACCGCGGCAGTGCCGATGATCACGTAGGAGATGCCGTTGTCGAGATAGTTCTCGATGGTGTCGAGGTCGCGGATGCCGCCGCCGATCTGGATGGGGATATCGTCGCCGACGGCGTCGACGATGGCCTTGATCGAGGCGCCGTTCTTGGGCTTGCCGGCCACCGCGCCGTTCAGGTCCACCAGATGCAGTCGGCGTGCGCCGAGTTCGAACCAGTGGGTGGCCATGGCGGCGGGTTCTTCGGAGAACACGGTGGCATCGTCGAGATCGCCCTGGCGCAGGCGGACACAACGACCGTCTTTGAGATCAATCGCGGGAATAAGAAGCATGGCGAATCAGGGTGTCGTTCGATTCAGGAGCGCTGACGGGGCAGCATGGAAAAAACCGGCCAGACTGCGGCGGGCGGGGTTCAGGGGTTCCATCCCACGAAATTCTGGTACACGCGCAAGCCGGCGCCGGCGCTTTTCTCTGGATGGAACTGAGTTGCGAAGATGTTATCTCTGGCTACCGCGCAGGTAAAGGCGAGGCCGTAATCGGATTGCCCGGCAATTACCCCTAGATCGGCAGGGGAGACATAGTAGCTGTGAACGAAGTAGAAATAGGTGTCGTCGGGCACGCCGGCCCACAACGGATGGGCCAGGGTCTGGCGCACGCGGTTCCAGCCCATGTGCGGCACCTTCAGGCGGGCTTCGCCCTCGAAGGCCGGGCCGGCAAAGCGCACGACCTCTCCGCGGAAAATGCCCAGGCCGTCGGCCGGGCCTTCCTCGCTGCGCTCGAACAGCATCTGCTCGCCTACGCACACGCCCAGCAGCGGCTTGGTGCGCGAGGCTTCCATGACCGCTTCGCGCAGGCCGGTTTCTTCCAGGTAGCGCATGCAATCGGGCATCGCGCCCTGGCCGGGGAAGACCACCCGGTCGGCCGCGCGCACGCCGGCCGCATCGCTGCAGATCCGCACGTCGGCCTCGGGCGCGACGTGCTCGAGCGCACGCGCCACCGAGCGCAGGTTGCCCATGCCGTAGTCGACAATGGCGATGCGGGTCATAGCACGCCCTTGGTCGACGGCACGGCGCCGCCGGCGCGCGGATCGATTTCCAGCGCCATGCGCAGGGCGCGGCCGAAGGCCTTGAATACCGTTTCGCACTGGTGGTGGGCGTTGGCGCCGCGCAGGTTGTCGATGTGCAGGGTCACCAGCGCGTGGTTGACGAAGCCCTGGAAGAACTCGCGCGTCAGGTCGACGTCGAACTGGCCGATCATCGCGCGGGTGAACGGCACGTGGAACTCCAGCCCGGGACGGCCGGAGAAGTCCACCACCACGCGCGACAGCGCCTCGTCCAGCGGCACGTAGGCGTGGCCGTAGCGGCGGATGCCGGCCTTGTTGCCGACCGCCTTGGCCACCGCCTGGCCGAGCGTGATGCCGACGTCCTCCACCGTGTGGTGGGCGTCGATGTGCAAGTCGCCGTCGGCGACGACGTCGATGTCGATCAGGCCGTGGCGCACGATCTGGTCGAGCATGTGGTCCAGGAAAGGCACGCCGGTCTGCAGGTTCTGCTTGCCGGTGCCGTCGAGGTTGACGGTCGCGCGGATGCGCGTCTCGTTGGTATTGCGGGTGATCTCGGCGGTACGCATGGTCGTTTCCGGGGTGATCTCGTTGAAAGGCGGCGCTCAGGCGCCAGCCGGCTTGCCCTGGGCGGCCGGATCGGCCTCCAGGCGGTATTCCGCGCTGCGCGCGTGGGCCTGCAGGCCTTCGCCGTAGGCCAGCGTGGCGGCGATGCGGCCGAGCGTCTGCGCGCCCGCGCCCGACACCTTGATCAGGCTGGAACGCTTCTGGAAATCGTAGACGCCCAGCGGCGACGAAAAACGGGCCGTGCGCGAGGTCGGCAGCACGTGGTTGGGGCCGGCGCAATAATCGCCGATGGATTCCGAACTGTGCCGTCCCATGAAGATCGCGCCGGCATGGCGGATCTGGTCGGCCCAGCGCTCCGGATCCTCGGTGGAGATTTCCAGGTGCTCGGGGGCGATGTCGTTGGCGATGGCGCAGGCTTCGGTCAGGTCGCGCACCAGGATCAGCGCGCCGCGGTTGGCCAGACTGGTGCGCAGGATGGCCTCGCGCGGCATGGTGGGCAGCAGGCGCGCCATGGCGGCCTCGACGGCGTCCAGGTAGGCGGCATCCGGACACAGCAGGATGGCCTGGGCCAGTTCGTCGTGCTCGGCCTGCGAGAACAGGTCCATGGCGATCCAGTCGGCCGGCGTCCTGCCGTCGCAGATGACCAGGATCTCGCTGGGGCCGGCGATCATGTCTATGCCCACCACGCCGAACACGCGGCGCTTGGCGGCCGCCACATAGGCGTTGCCGGGGCCGACGATCTTGTCGACCGGCGCGATCGACGGCGTGCCGTAGGCCAGCGCGCCCACGGCCTGGGCTCCGCCGATGGCGATGGCGCGGTCCACGCCGGCGATGGCGGCGGCGGCCAGCACCATGGGATTGCGCACGCCATCGGGCGTGGGCGTGACCATCACCACTTCCGGCACGCCCGCGACCTTGGCGGGAATGGCGTTCATCAGCAGCGACGACGGATAGGCCGCCTTGCCGCCGGGCACGTACAGGCCCACGCGGTCCAGCGGCGTGATCTTCTGGCCCAGCACCGTGCCGTCGGCCTCGGTGTAGGTCCAGGTCTCGCTGCGCTGGCGCTCGTGATAGAGGCGGATGCGTTCGGCCGCCGCCTCCAGCGCCGCGCGCTGGTCGCGCGGCAGCGCGTCGAGGGCCGCGACCCAGTCGGCGCGCGGGATGTCCAGTTCGGCGACGGAGCCCGCCTGCACGCGGTCGAAGCGGCGGGTGTATTCCAGCACCGCGCCGTCGCCGCGGGTGCGGACGTCCAGCAGGATGTCGGCCACGACGCGTTCGATGGAGGCGTCTTCCGACGCTTCGAAGGCCAGCAGGGTCTGCAGGCGGGAGCGGAAGTCGCCGCTACGGGTGTCGAGTCGATTGATCAGGGACATACATTGGCTCTGCAAAGTCGGTTTCCGGAAGGCAGCCCGGCCCTGCGCCGGCTGAGCGCGAAGGGCGTTGGACAACGCAGCCTCTGGGCGGCGCGGCGGGCTTGCCGCGCCACGATGCCTGGCGCGGCGAGCCTCAGGCCGGCATGGCCAGGCTCGCGCGCGCGAAGGCGTCGATCAGAGGCTGCAGCCGGTGTCGCCGGGTTTTCAGGGCCGCCTGGTTGACCACCAGACGCGACGATATGTCCATGATATCTTCGACCGCGACCAGGTTGTTGGCCCGCAAGGTGCCGCCCGTCGAGACCAGGTCGACGATGACGTCGGCCAGCCCGATCAGCGGCGCCAGTTCCATCGAGCCGTACAGCTTGATCAGGTCGACGTGCACGCCCTTGGCGGCAAAATGCTCGCGCGCCGCCTGGACGTATTTGGTGGCCACCCGCAGGCGGGCCCCCTGGCGCACCGCGCTGGCGTAGTCGAAGCCCTGGGGCACCGCCACGCACAGCCGGCACTTGCCGATGCGCAGATCGACGGGCTGATACAAGCCGCCCGGATGCTGGGCAGCATGCTCGAGCAGCACGTCCTTGCCGGCCACCCCCAGATCGGCGGCGCCGTACTGGACATAGGTGGGGACGTCCGACGCCCGCACAATGATGATGCGCACGCCCGGATCGCTGGTGGGCAGGATGAGCTTGCGCGATTTCTCGGGATCCTCGGTCGCGGTGATGCCGGCCTCGGCCAGCAGCGGCATGGTTTCCTCGAAGATCCGGCCCTTGGACAGGGCCAGGGTGACCGGCGCGCTGGGATCGGCGGGGGCGAATGCGCTCATTCCGGACTCCCTTTGCCGCTCAGCCGCCGGATGTCGGCGCCCAGCTGCATCAGTTTGTGTTCCATGCGCTCGTAGCCGCGGTCCAGGTGATAGATACGGTCGATGAGGGTCTGGCCGTCGGCCACCAGCCCGGCGATCACCAGGCTGGCCGAGGCGCGCAGGTCGGTCGCCATGACGGTGGCGCCGGACAGCCGCGCCACGCCCTTGACCACGGCGGTATGCCCGTCGATTTCGATGTCCGCGCCGAGCCGGCGCAGTTCCTGGACGTGCATGTAGCGGTTCTCGAAGATGGTCTCGGTGATGACCGAGGTGCCTTCGGCAATGGCGTTCAGCGCCATCAATTGCGCCTGCATGTCGGTGGCGAAGCCCGGATATTCGAGCGTGCGGAAGCCCACGGCGCGCGGCCGCCCGGCCATGCCCGCCTGGATCCAGTCGGGGCCGCACTCGATGGACACCCCGGCCTCGGCCAGTTTGTCCAGGGTGGCGCCCATGCTGGCCGGATCCGCATTGCGCAGCACGATCTCGCCGCCGGCCGCGCCGACCGCGCACAGAAAGGTGCCGGCCTCGATGCGGTCGGGCATGACGCGATGCGTGGCGCCGTGCAGCCGGGACACGCCCTCGACCACGATGCGGTCGGTGCCGTGGCCGCTGATGCGGGCGCCCATCTTGATCAGCATTTCGGCCAGGTCGACGATCTCGGGCTCGCGCGCGGCGTTTTCCAGCACCGTCAGCCCGTCGGCCAGCACCGCCGCCATCAGCAGGTTCTCGGTGCCGGTGACGGTAACCATGTCGGTGCGTATGGTGGCGCCCTTCAGGCGCTTGGCCCGGGCCACGACGAAACCGTGCTCGATGCTGATCTCGGCTCCCATGGCCGCCAGCCCCTTGATGTGCTGGTCGATGGGCCGCTGGCCGATGGCGCAGCCGCCGGGCAGGCTGACGCGCGCCTCGCCGAAGCGGGCCAGCAGCGGGCCCAGCACCAGGATCGACGCGCGCATGGTCTTGACCAGCTCGTACGGCGCTTCGAGCGACTCGACCTTGCCGGCATCCAGCATCACCACGGCGCCCGGCTCGCCGCCGGCCTGGCTGCGCTCGGCCTTGACGCCCAATTGGCGCAGCAGGCGCAGCGTCGTGCCGATATCGTTGAGCTGCGGCACGTTTTCCAGGGTGACCGCATCCGCGCTGAGCAGCGCGGCGCACAGGCAGGGCAGCGCCGCGTTCTTGGCGCCCGACACCTCGACCTCGCCGCGCAGCGGCCGGCCGCCGGTGATCTGGAGCTTGTCCATCAATTGCCCGCCTCGAATTCCTGGGGGGTCAGCGTGCGCATCGACAGCGCATGGATCTCCGCCCGCATGCGGTCGCCCAGCGCGGCATACACCATCTGGTGGCGCGCCACCGGCCGCTTGCCGGCGAACGCCGCACAGACGATCAACGCCTCGAAATGCTGGCCATCGCCCTGCACCTCGACACGCTCGCAGTCCAGCCCGTCCGCAATGTACTGCCGAACCTGCTCAGAAGTAGGAAGAGTCATATTCATATCGTCATATTCCACAGCTCTCGCGACGGGCACAGCGGATCCGGCTCCGCCGGTCCGCCAGTGCCGCCCCTGGGGGCGCGCGCAAGCGCGTAGAGGGGGCCTAATACCTTAGTTTATAGCCGGTGGCGAGGAGTCTCAGCACGAATGCCGCCACGACCAGGAAGGTCCCTGCGACCACGGCCAGGCTGTGCCAGGGCGTGACGTCGGAAATGCCGAAAAACCCATAGCGGAAGCCGTCTATGGTGTAGAAAATGGGATTCCAGTGCGACACGGCCTGCCAGAACGGCGGCAGCGAATGCACGGAATAGAATACCCCGGACAGGAAAGTGGCCGGCATGATCAGGAAATTCTGGAAAGCCGCCATCTGGTCGAACTTCTCGGCCCAGATACCCGCCACCAGCCCCAGCACGCCCATGATGCCCGCGCCCAGCAGCGCGAACACCAGCAGCCATACCGGCTGAGCCACGTGCGGCGTCACGAAGAACATCGAAACCAGGAAAATACCCAGGCCGACGAACAGCGCGCGCACGATGGCGGCCAGTACGTAGGCGCAGAAGAATTCCCAATGCGTCAACGGCGGCAGCAGCATGAACACCAGGTTGCCCGTCACGCGGCTCTGCATCAGCGACGACGAGGCGTTCGCGAACGCGTTCTGCAGCATGCTCATCATCATGAGCCCGGGGATCAGGAAGGCGGTATAGGGCACCGTCTCGTACACGGTGACGCGGCCTTCCAGCACGTGCACGAAGATCAGCAAGTACAGCACCGCGGTCACGACCGGCGCGGCGACGGTCTGGAAACCCACCTTCCAGAACCGCAGCAATTCCTTGTGAAACAGCGTCAAAAACCCGGAACCCGCATTCAGGTTGGGCTGAAGGCCGACGAAGCCGCCCGGCTTGCCGGCACCTGCCGGCACGTTCGTCGATTCGATGGATTGCGTCACACTCGCTCCTGTACTTTCATGCCGCTGCGCTGCACCCTCCCGCGGGGAGGCAGCGCCGCCTTCCGGCGGCCGGACAACGGCCGTCATGCAGCCTGCTCCAGCGAAGAACCGGCCGTGCCGTGCATGATGTCCAGGAAAGCGTCCTCCAGGTCGGCGCGCAGAACTTCCACGGCCTCGATGGTCCCACCCGCACCGCGGACCTGCGCCAGCAGCGCTTCGATTTCGGTGCTGGCATCCATGCGCAGCACGACCCGCCGCCCCTGGCGTTGCACCACGCGCTCGTCCAGCAGCCGGCTCCTGCCCTCGGGCCATCCCGAGGCGCCCATCTCCAGCACCAGACGGGTGCCACCGACCTTGGCCAGCAGCGCCCGCGTGGTGTCGAGCGCGACGATGCGCCCGCTCTTGAGCATGGCGATGCGGTGACAGAGCTCCTCGGCTTCTTCGAGGTAGTGGGTAGTGAGCAGGATGGTGTGGCCCATCCGGTTCAGGCGCGAAATGAACTGCCACAGCGTGCGGCGCAGGTCGACGTCCACCCCTGCGGTGGGCTCGTCCAGCACGATCACCGGCGGCCGGTGCACCAGCGCCTGGGCGACCAGCACGCGCCGCTTCATGCCGCCCGACAGCGCGCGCATGTTGTCGTCGGCCTTGGAGGCCAGACCCAGGTTCTCGAGGATCTCGTCGATCCAGCCGTCGTTGTTGCGCAGCCCGAAATAGCCGGACTGGAGCCGCAGCGTCTCGCGCACGGTGAAGAAGGGGTCGAACACCAGCTCCTGCGGCACCACGCCGAGCGAACGGCGCGCCTCGCGAAACTGGGCCTGCACATCGTAGCCACAGACCGACACCCGTCCCGCCGTCGCCTTCGACAGCCCCGCCAGGATGGCGATCAGCGAGGTCTTGCCCGCGCCGTTCGGGCCGAGCAGCCCGAAGAACTCGCCCTGCGCGATCTCCAGGCTCACATCGTTCAACGCCTGTAAACCGTCCTCCGCCTGCCCCCCGGCCACACGCCGCCACAGGCTGACGGGCCTCGGATACACCTTGGAAACATGCTCGATGCGAACGGCGGATGACATATTTGGAACCAGACAAATGACGCGCAGCGCCCAAACCCGGCTCGCCCGGGCCAATCGGCCATTATAAGCTTATGGGAAGCCCGCCCCCTACCCGCTTCCCGGGCCAGGAAAGGACGCTTGAACTGAGTCGGTGCGTTCTCGTGCCGTTTAGAACGAAAATGCGGCCATTCGAATGTTTTGACCCAGGGCACAGCGGATCTGGCTTTGCCAGTCCGCCAGTGCCGCCCCCTGGGGGGCGCGCGTAAGCGCGTAGGGGGGGGACCCCTATGTTGATCTACTTGAATTGACTGTTGCGCTCGGCCAGTGACTTGATCAGGCCGTCAATGCCGTTCTGCGAAATCTGCTGCGAGAACTGGTTGCGGTAGTTCTCGATCAGCCAGACGCCCATCACGTTGACGTCGTAGATCTTCCAGCCGCCGCCTTCCTTTTCCATCCGGTAGTCCACCGGGATCGGATCGCCGGCGGGCTGCTTGATGTTGGTGCGCACGACCACGTCGGTGGCGTCGGCGGCGTAATGCGAGGGACGCAGTTCGACCTCGGTCTGCTGCTTGACCGCCGAGACGGCGCCGCTATAGGTACGCACCAGCGTGGTCCGGAACTCCTTGACCAGGGCCCCTTGCTGCTCGGGCGTGGCCTGGCGCCAGAAACGGCCGGCCGCCAGGCGGGTGGTTTTCTGGAAATCGACGTAGGGCAGGATCTTTTCGTCCACCAGTTGCAACAGGCGCCTGGGGTCGCCGGACTGTACCGAGGCATCGGCCTTGATCGCGGACAGCACTTCGCCCGTCACTTTCTGCACCAGCGCTTCGGGCGCGCCGCCAGCCTGCGCGCGCGCCTGCGTGGCCGCTACGGCGAGCACCAGGCCGACGAAGAGCGCGGCCAGCCAGGCCCGGCGGAACGATTGCATCGGCGCCGCGAAGGCGCGGGAATATCGGGAAATTGCCATGGTTCGTTGTCCTTATTGTTTGGCTTTGCCGGAAGCGGGCTCGTCGTCCTCGTCTTCGTAATCCGGCAGCGAATAGTCGGGCAGAGTATCGTCGCCATCTCCCGCCTTGACCCCGCGGATCAGGCTGGCCCGGCGCTGCAGGTAGGCATCGCGCGTGAACGTGTAGGGATCGAGCGCGATGTCGTTGAGCAGGTTGCCCGCTTCCAGGAGGTTGGCGCGGATGTTCACGACCTTCAAACCGTAGGTCGAGTTGCGCAGCGGCACGTTGTCGATGTTGCCGATCGCCATCGGGTCGCCGACCAGATCGACCACGGTGCCGCCGGTATCGCGCACGGTGCTCGGCCCGAGGAAAGGCAGCACCACGTAGGGCCCGGGCCCGACGCCCCAGACGCCCATCGTCTGGCCGAAATCCGCCTTGTTGCGCGGCAGGCCGTTCGCGCTCGCCACGTCGAAACAACCCAGCACGCCCACGGTGCTGTTGAACAGGAAGCGGAAACCGGAGTTGATGCCGTCGGGCGCCCGGTTCTGCAGGACGCTGTTGATCGCCGACCAGACATCGCCGACGTTGTTGAACATATTGCGCACGCAGCTGCGCACAGGCGAAGGCACGACGTCCACGTAGCCCTGGGCCACCGGCTTGAGCACGGCGCGGTCCACGGTGTCGTTGAATTGGTAGACGTTGCGGTTGAAGCCCTCGAACGGGTCGCGCGCATCGGTCTGCCTGCCTTCCGGGACGGACGCACAGCCCGCCAGGGAAGCGGCCGCCAGGGCCAGGGTCAGAAATTTCTTGTTCATGATCGTACGCCTGTTTCTTCTTATTTGGCGGCGGGCTCGCCCGAGCCGCCGTTGCTGCCGCCTTCGGCCGCCTTGCTGTAGAGGAACTGGCTGATCAGGTTCTCCAGCACGACTGCGCTTTGCGTGTAGCGGATCTTGTCGCCCGCCGCAAAGTTCTTGTCGTCGCCGCCGGGCTCGAGCCCGATGTACTGCTCCCCCAGAAGGCCGGAAGTGAGGATCTTGGCCGACGAGTCCGTAGGGAAAACGTAGCGCGAGTCCAGATCCAGCGTCACCACGCCCTGGTACATCTTGTCGTCGAACGAGATGCCGGAGACGCGGCCGACGACCACGCCGGCGCTCTTGACCGGCGCACGCGGCTTGAGGCCGCCGATGTTGTCGAAATTCGCCGTCACCGAATAGGTTTGCCCGATGGACAGCGTGCTCAGCAGGTTGCCTGCCTTGAGCGCCAGGAATACGAGGGCCAGCGCCCCGATGAGCACGAAGACTCCCACCCACAGATCGACTTTGTCGCGCGACATATCCAGTTCCTCCGGCGCCCCGCCCCATGCGGCGCGCCCTGCCATTTCTTCAGTGTGGAAGCCGCCATCCCGCGGCCGCCACGCACGAGTTCAGTTGCCGAACATCCAGGCCGTCAACAGGAAATCCAGGCCCAGCACGGCCAGCGACCCCGCCACGACTGTCCGGGTGGTGGCGCGCGAGACGCCTTCCGGCGTGGCCTTGGCGTGATAGCCCTGGTAGAGCGCGATCAGCGTTACCGCCACGCCGAACACCACGCTCTTGAGCACGCCGTTGCCCACGTCCTGCCAGACGTCCACGCCGTTCTGCATCTGCGCCCAGAACGCGCCCTCGTCCACGCCGATGAGCTGCACCCCGACGCCCCAGCCGCCCAGCACACCGACCGCCGAAAACACCGCGGCCAGCAAAGGCATGGCGATCACGCCGCCCCAGAAACGCGGGGCCAGCACCCGGCGCACCGGATCCACCGCCATGACTTCCATCGCGGACAATTGCTCGCCCGCCTTCATCAGGCCGATCTCTGCGGTCAGGGAGGTACCGGCCCGGCCGGCGAACAGCAGCGCCGTCACCACCGGCCCGAGTTCCCGCACGAGGCCCAGCGCGACCAGCAAGCCGAGCGCCTGCTCGGAACCATAGCGGTTGAGCGTGTAATAGCCTTGCAGGCCGAGCACGAAACCGACGAACAGGCCCGATACGGCGATGATGACCAGCGAATAATTGCCGATGAAGTGTATTTGCTGCACGATCAGGCGCGGCCGCCGCAGTGCGGTGCCGCTCTTGAGCACCACCTCCACGAAAAAGCCCGCGAATCGGCCCAGGCCGGCGAGGTTGCCGCGCACGCCGGCGCCCAGGCCGGTCAGGAAACGTATGAACATGGCCATCAGCGCGCCCCCCGCTGCCGCGCCAGCCAGGCCTGGTAGGCCGGCGTCTCGGGATAGTGGAAAGCGACGGGGCCGTCGGGCTCGCCCTTCAGGAACTGATGCACGAACGGATCCTCGGAAGCCGAAAGCTCGGCCGGCGTACCGCCGGCGACGATCGTGCCGCGGCCGAGCAGGTAGACCCGGTCGGCGATCGAAAAGGATTCCTGCACATCGTGCGTGATCAGCACCGATGCGCACCCCAAGCGGTCGCTCGTGTCGCGGATCAGTTGCGCCGTCACGCCCATGGAGATCGGGTCCAGGCCGGCGAACGGCTCGTCGTACAGGATCAGCTCGGGTTCCATCACCACCGCCCGGGCCAGCGCCACGCGCCGCGCCATGCCGCCGGAGATTTCCGAGGTGCGCAGGAACGCCGCAGCCTTGAGCCCGACCGCATCCAGCTTGGCCAGCACCCGCTCGAGGATCTCGGCCTCGCTCATGGACGTGTGCTCGCGCAGCGGGAAGGCCACGTTCTCGAACACGTCCAGGTCGGTGAACAGCGCGCCCTGCTGGAACAGCACGCCCATGCGCTTGCGCAACGCGAACAGTCCGTCGGCGGACAGCCGGGACAAATCCTCGCCCAGCACCACGACCCGTCCCGCCTGGGGAGGCAACTGGCCCGTGGCCGCGCGCAGCAAGGTGGTCTTGCCCGAGCCCGAGCCGCCCATGACCGCCACCACCTGGCCGCGCCGCACCTGCATGTCGATGTCCCGCAGGATCGTGCGCTCGCCATAGCCGACGGCCAACTGGTCGAAAGCGAGGGCGATGTCCGTGGAGGGAGTCAATGAAGGTCTTGCCGGATCGGGCATGTCGGCGCGAGAAAAGTTGAAAAAGTGTGCGTTGCGGGCGGAATTCGTCGTTGCCTAGGGGAAACCAGCAAAAGAATTCTAACAGTTGCACGCAGCAAAGCCGGCCACTTGCCCAGAGTCGGCAAAACGCACCCGCCATTATTGAACACAACCACGCATCCGGGTTCACGGATTTACAACGGTCTACGGGGGCGTCAGCAATCCACCGCTCGGCCTTCGCTCAACAAAGCGTGTTGGGTTTTTGACCCAGGAAGCCGCGGATCCGGCTCCGCCGGTCCGTTCGTTCCGCCCCATGGGCCCGGCGCCGGGCCGCCCCAAGGCGGGCCCAGGCCCCCTCGGGGGGCTGCCGCGCAGCGGCTGGGGCCCCACCATGCTGGGCGCGCGTGAGCGCGTAGGGGGGTCATCGAGGCAGTTCGGTCGCCCCCATCAGGAAGCTGTCGACCGAGGCAGCGCACTGGCGGCCTTCGCGTATCGCCCAGACGACCAGGGACTGGCCGCGGCGCACGTCGCCGGCGGCGAAGACCTTGTCGACATTGGTGCGGTAGTCCTCGGTGTTGGCGCGAGCGTTGCCGCGCGGGTCGCGATCGACGCCGAAGGCTTCCAGCACCTGCTTCACCGGCGAAACAAAACCCATCGCGAACAGCACCAGGTCGGCCGGGATCTCGAACTCCGACCCTTCGACCTCGACCATTTTCATCTGGCCGTTCTCGCCCTTTGCCCACTCGACCTTGCAGCCGACCAGCGCGGCGAGCTTGCCGTTCTTGCCCTTGAAGGACTTGGTCGAAACGGCCCAGTCGCGCTCCACGCCCTCTTCGTGCGACGACGAGGTGCGCAGCTTGAGCGGCCAGTACGGCCAGACCATGGGCTTGTCCTCGGAGGCGGGCGGCTGCGGCATCACCTCGAACTGGGTGACGGACGCGGCGCCGTGGCGGTTGCTGGTGCCCACGCAGTCCGAGCCGGTATCGCCGCCGCCGATCACGACGACGTGCTTGCCGGTGGCCATGATCTGGTCCTTGAGCTTGTCGCCGGCCACGACCTTGTTCTGCTGGCGCAGGAAATCCATGGCGAAATGCACGCCCTGCAGCTCGCGGCCCGGCACCGGCAGGTCGCGCGGGGTTTCGGAGCCGCCGGAAATGACGATGGCGTCGAACTCGGCCTGCAGTTCCTCGGGCGTCTTGACGGTGGCGGAGATGCCCAGCGCCTTGGCGTCCTCGGCGCGGCCGACGAAGGTCGAAGGCCGGAAGGCCACGCCCTCCTGCTCCATCTGCGCCATGCGGCGGTCGATCTGCCACTTCTCCAGCTTGAAGTCGGGAATGCCGTAGCGCAGCAGGCCGCCGACGCGGTCGCTCTTCTCGAACACCGTCACGTCGTGGCCGGCGCGCGCCAGTTGCTGGGCGCAAGCCAGGCCTGCGGGGCCGGAGCCGACCACGGCGACCTTCTTGCCGGTCTTTGCCTTGGGCGGCGCGGGCAGCACCCAGCCCTGCTCCCAGCCGCGGTCGATGATCGCGTGTTCGATCGACTTGATGCCGACGGGGTCGTTATTGATGTTCAGCGTGCATGCGGCCTCGCACGGCGCCGGACAGATGCGGCCGGTGAACTCGGGGAAGTTGTTGGTGGAATGCAGCACGGCCAGCGCCTGCTTCCAGTTCTGGCGGTAGACCAGGTCATTCCAGTCGGGAATGATGTTGTTGACCGGACAGCCGCTGGTGCAGAACGGCACGCCGCAATCCATGCAGCGCGCGCCCTGCTGCCGGGCTTCCTCGTTGTTCAGATGAAGGACGAATTCCTTCCAGTGCTTGACGCGTGCCTCTGGCGCCTCGGCAGCTTCCTGCAGACGCTGGTATTCCAGAAATCCGGTGACCTTACCCATGGTGCTTTCCTGACTATGCTGTTGGCGGCGGGCGCGGCATCGAAGCCTCGCGCCCTCCGGCCTGGTTTGTTACGGACGGCTCCGGCAGCCGCGGCGCACGCCGCCGTCGGCGGCTGCGCGGCGCGCGGTCTGCCTACGCGGCCAGCTTCTGCGGATTCTGGGCATCCCACATTTCGCCCAAGGCGCGCCGGTACTCGGTCGGCATGACCTTGACGAACTTGGAACGCGAAACCTCCCAGCTGTCGAGCAGGTCGCGCGCGCGGAAGCTGCCCGTGTAGCGGAAGTGGTTCTCGACCAGCCAGCGCAGGATGGCTTCGTCGGTCTCGCGCTCGCCGCGCGCCATGCTGTGCCACAGACGCCGCGACGCCTCTTTCTCCTGCACCGCGCTGGGCACCACCGGCTCGAGCTCGACCATGGCCAGGTTGGCGCGGACGCGGAACGAGCCGTCCGGGTCGTAGACGTAGGCCACGCCGCCCGACATGCCGGCGGCGAAGTTGCGGCCGGTCGCGCCCAGCACCACCACCGTGCCGCCCGTCATGTATTCGCAGCCGTGGTCGCCCACGCCCTCGACCACCGCGGCGGCGCCGGAGTTGCGCACGCCGAAGCGCTCGCCCGCCACGCCGTTGAAATAGGCCTCGCCCGACAGCGCGCCGTACAGCACCGTGTTGCCGATGATGATGTGCTCCGGGCCATGGCCGCGGAAGTCGTTGGGCGACCGCACGATGATGCGGCCTCCGGACAAGCCCTTGCCGACGTAATCGTTGCCCTCGCCGACCAGGTCCAGCGTGATGCCGTGCGCCAGGAAGGCGCCGAAGCTCTGGCCCGCCGTGCCGTTGCACTGGATGTGGATGGTGTCGTCAGGCAGGCCCGCGTAGCCGTACTTGCGCGCGACCTGGCCCGACAGCATGGTGCCGATGGTGCGGTTGACGTTGCGCACGGTGGTGATGAAAGACACCTTTTCGCCGCGCTCGATGGCCGGCCTGGCACGCTCGATCAGTTGCAGGTCCAGCGCCTTGACCAGGCCGTGGTCCTGCTCGTCCACGTGGCGGCGAGCCACTTCCCGGGCCACTTCGGGCTGGAAGAACACGCGGCTGAAATCCAGTCCGCGGGCCTTCCAGTGCTCGATGCCGGCGCGCATGTCGAGCAGGTCGGAACGGCCGATCAGCTCGTCGAACCTGCGGATGCCCAGCTGCGCCATCAGTTCGCGCACTTCCTCGGCAATGAAGAAGAAGAAGTTCACGACGTGCTCGGGCTTGCCCTGGAACTTGGCGCGCAGCACCGGATCCTGGGTGGCCACGCCCACCGGGCAGGTGTTCAGGTGGCATTTGCGCATCATGATGCAGCCCTCGACCACCAGCGGCGCGGTGGCGAAGCCGAACTCGTCGGCGCCCAGCAGCGCGCCGATGACGACGTCGCGGCCGGTCTTCATCTGGCCGTCGGCCTGCACGCGAATGCGGCCGCGCAGATGGTTCAGCACCAGCGTCTGCTGGGTCTCGGCCAGGCCGAGCTCCCAGGGCGTGCCGGCGTGCTTGATCGACGACACGGGCGAAGCGCCGGTGCCGCCGTCATGGCCGGCGATCACCACGTGGTCGGACTTGGCCTTGGCCACGCCCGCCGCCACCGTGCCCACGCCGACTTCGGACACCAGCTTGACCGAGATCGACGCCAGCGGATTGGCGTTCTTCAGGTCGTGGATGAGCTGGGCCAGATCTTCGATGGAATAGATGTCGTGGTGCGGCGGAGGCGAAATCAGGCCCACGCCCGGCACCGAGAAGCGCAGCTTGGCGATGTATTCCGATACCTTGTGGCCGGGCAGCTGGCCGCCCTCGCCGGGCTTGGCGCCCTGCGCCATCTTGATCTGGATCTGGTCGGCGCTGGCCAGGTATTCGGCCGAAACCCCGAAGCGGCCCGAGGCCACCTGCTTGATCTTCGAGCGCAGCGAATCGCCCGCCTTGAGCGGCACGTCGGCCACGATGCGTTCGGTGCCCAGCACCGAGGCCAGCGTATCGCCGTCCTTGATGCCGGCCTTGCCGGTCTGCAGTTCGGTGCGGTAGCGCAATTCGTCTTCGCCGCCTTCGCCGGTATTGGACTTGCCGCCGATGCGGTTCATCGCGATCGCCAGCACCGAGTGCGCCTCGGTCGAGATCGAACCCAGCGACATGGCACCGGTGGCGAAGCGCTTGACGATTTCCTTGGCCGGCTCGACTTCGTCCAGCGGGATCGCATGGGCCGGATCGAACTTGAACTCGAACAGGCCGCGCAGCGTCATGTGGCGCTTGCTCTGGTCATTGATGATCTGCGCGTATTCCTTGTAGGTGCGATAGTTGTCCGCGCGGGTGGAATGCTGCAGCTTGGCGATGGCGTCGGGGGTCCACATATGCTCTTCGCCGCGGATGCGGAAGGCGTACTCGCCGCCTTCGTCCAGCGCGTTGTCCAGCAGCGGATCGCTGCCGAACGCCGCCTTGTGCATGCGGATGGCTTCGTCGGCCACCTCGAAGATGCCGATGCCTTCGATGTTGCTGGCGGTGCCGGGGAAATACTGCTCGACCAGCGAACGGTTCAGCCCCACGGCCTCGAAGATCTGCGCGCCGGTGTAGGACATATAGGTCGAGATGCCCATCTTGGACATGACCTTCTGCAGGCCCTTGCCGACCGCCTTGGTGTAGTTGTAGATCGCCTTGGCCGGCGTGACCTTGCCGTCCTCGGCATGCTCGTGCACCAGCGCTTCCATCGCCAGGTAGGGATGCACGGCCTCGGCGCCATAGCCGCCCAGCAGTGCGAAGTGATGCACTTCGCGGGCCGAGCCGGTCTCCACCACCAGACCGGTGCTGGTGCGCAGCCCGGCGCGGATCAGGTGCTGGTGCACGGCGGAGGTCGCCAGCAGCGCAGGAATGGGCGCGCGCGTGGCATCGACCAGGCGGTCGGACACGATCAGGATGTTGTAGCCGCTCTGGACCGCATCGACGGCCTGCGCGCACAGCGCCGCCACGCGGGCCTGGATGCCTTCCTTGCCCCACGCCGCCGGATAGGTGATGTCGAGTTCGAAGCTCTTGAACTTGCCGTTGGTGACGCGGGCGATGTGCCGGATCTGCGCCATGTCGGCGAAGTCCAGCACCGGCTGGGCCACTTCCAGGCGCAGCGGCGGGTTGACGTTGTTGATATCCAGCACGTTGGGCTTGGGCCCGATGAAGGACACCAGCGACATCACCATGTTCTCGCGGATCGGGTCGATCGGCGGGTTGGTCACCTGGGCGAACAACTGGCGGAAATAGTTGTAGAGGCTCTTGTTCTTGCCCGACAGGACCGCCAGCGGGGCGTCGTTGCCCATCGAGCCGGTGGATTCCTCGCCCAGCACGGCCATGGGGCGCAGGATGAACTTGTAGTCTTCCTGGGTCCAGCCGAAAGACTGCTGGCGGTCGAGCATGGGCACGGCCGACCGGCCTTCCTCGATCTCTTCCCGGACCGGCTCGGGCAGCGTGTCCAGCTTGATGCGGATGCGCTCGATCCACTGGCGGTAGGGCTTGCTGTTGGCGAGCTGGTCCTTGAGTTCCTTGTCGTCGATGATGCGGCCCTGCTCCAGGTCGATCAGGAACATCTTGCCCGGCTGCAGGCGCCACTTCTTGACGATCTTGCTCTGCGGCACCGGCAGCACGCCCGACTCCGAGGCCATGATGACCAGGTCGTCGTCGGTAATGATGTAGCGCGCCGGGCGCAGGCCGTTGCGGTCCAGCGTGGCGCCGATCTGGCGGCCGTCGGTGAAGGCGATCGCGGCGGGGCCGTCCCACGGCTCCATCATCGCGGCGTGGTATTCGTAGAAGGCGCGGCGGGCCTCATCCATTTCGGCGTGCTGTTCCCAGGCCTCGGGAATCATCATCATCATCGCGTGCGCAATGGAATAGCCGGACATCACCAGCAGTTCCAGGCAGTTGTCGAAGGTGGCCGTATCGGACTGGCCTTCATAGACGATGGGATACAGCTTCTTGAGGTCCTCGCCCAGCACCGGCGACTGCATCACGCCTTCGCGCGCGCGCAGCCAGTTGAAGTTGCCCTTGACGGTGTTGATCTCGCCGTTGTGGGCGATCAGGCGATAGGGGTGGGCCAGCGGCCAGGCCGGGAAGGTGTTGGTCGAGAAACGCTGGTGGACCAGGGCCAGCGCGGTCACGGCGCGGGAATCGGCCAGGTCGCGGTAGTAGCGGCCCACCTGGTCGGCCAGCAGCAGGCCCTTGTAGACCACGGTGCGGCTGGAGATCGACGGCACGAAATATTCCTTGCCGTGCTTGAGCCGCATCTTCTGGATGGCGTGCGAGGCCATCTTGCGGATCACGTACAGCTTGCGCTCGAGGGCGTCGGGCACCATGATGTCGCCGCCGCGGCCGATGAAGAGCTGGCGGATGACCGGCTCCAGCCCCTTGACGTTGGGCGACATCGGCATGTCCTTGTCGATCGGCACGTCGCGCCAGCCCAGCACGACCTGGCCCTCGGCGCGCACCGCGCGCTCGAGTTCCTGCTCACAGGCCAGGCGCGAGGCGATTTCCTGCGGCAGGAACACCATGGCGACGCCGTACTCGCCGGGAGCCGGCAGGTGCACGCCCTGGGCCGCCATTTCTTCACGGTACAGCGCGTCGGGGATCTGGATCAGGATGCCGGCGCCGTCGCCCATCAGCGGATCGGCCCCCACCGCGCCGCGATGGTCGATGTTCTCGAGGATCTTCAGGCCCTGCTGGATGATCGAGTGGCTCTTGGCGCCCTTGATGTGGGCGACGAAGCCGACGCCACAGGCGTCGTGCTCGTTGGACGGGTCGTACAGGCCCTGCGCCTGGGGCGCCGTGCGCGCGGGCAGGCCGATGCGGGACGCGTCGATGACGGCAGTCTGCGGCGTCGGGGCCGAGAGGTTTTCCTGGCTGGTGTGGGGCATGCTGCGCTCCGCTGGGATCCGCCGGACGGGCGGATCGGTACTGTGACTTCGAGGATGGGGCCGGCGGGGAGACCCTGCGCGCCGGCCGGCATTTCTGGCCGCGGCTGCCGGATGGACGGCCTGCGGAAAGTCAAGATACTGCGCTGCGTCAAGCGTCGCAACAAAAATAAATAGGGGAACGTCCCCATTTATTTTCCAGGCTACAAATCCGGCTTTTAAAATTGGGGACGCACCGAATGCGTGCGCCGATGCACTATTCCGAGGCGGGCGCCGCCTTGCGCGGGCGTCCACGTTTGGCCGCCACCGCGCGCCTGCTGCAGCTTCCTTCCAGCCCTTGGAGGAAAACCGGCCCGCCCAGCGCCCATTGGCCTTGCAGCGAGCGTTCGATGCGGGTGCTGGAGGCGCCGGGCAGGCCTTCCAGCAGCATGGACCGGTAATTGGCCTGGCGGTCGAACGGCGTGTTGCCGCACGCCCAGTAGTCGGCGTGATCATGCACCGCACCACCGGCCGCGGCGCCCACGTGCAGCGCGGCGGAAGACCAGCGCCACAATTCTGGATCGGCCGCCAGCCCCTGGCGCAGCGGCACGGTCTCGAGCCAGATCAGGCTGGGCAGTACCCACGCGCCCGGCTCTACCAAGGTAGAGCGGAACCGGCCCGCGAACACCCGGCCGATCTGCAAGCGCGCGGCCAGGCGGCGGCCCAGCGACTGGACCAGCCCCGACAATCCCGCCGGCCCGGCCGGCGTGGCCAGCAGCAGCAATTGGTCGAACGTCAGCGTCCATCCGTGCACGGCGACGCCGTGCTGCTTGCTGTCCTCGGCCAGCCATGCGGCCACTTGGTCGAGCATGACCTGTCCCTCTCCCCCGAGCGAAAGCGGAACGGTGAACCGCGCCTGGGCGAGGTTGGGCAAGTCGGGAGCGTAGAGACGAGGCAGGCGGGCCATATTGGGGGACGCATCGAACCAGTACTCGAAAATTTACTGGTTTCGAACGAAAGATACGCCGTTTTCCCTTCCCACGCAGCGGTCGATCGCAGCGAATGCGACCCGCCGGAAGGGAGACGGCGCAGTCTGCGCCGCGGGTGTTGCCAGGATGAGTGGTTTGGTGCAGCGCAAAACGGACGGCATCCGCCCCCACGCGCAGCCTTTTGCCTCATATTCCCGCGCGAAGCGGACCAGTTTGTACTCGATCGATTCGACGAACGGACAGATATTCGAAATGAATGCCCCTGCACCGCCTTGCCGCCATTGAAATCGGAATGGCTGACCTTTTTCCGGAAACCCGGATCGAGCAGTGTGAAATCGGCGGCGCGTCAGCCCGCCACAGCGGGATTGGATGGCGCTGGCGGCGTGGAACCATTCTCCTGGACGGTTTCACCTGCGATCGCCAGGGCGGTATCGAATATATCGGATGAATTCGTTCCTATATATTCGATACCGGCGCGCCGGGGCATGCGGTTTTCCACATATGAATATTCATCTTTTTCCTATGACGGGAAATGACATATTCATCATTCATTTTTGAATTTAGAGAGATTGCCCTCGGCTGATAAATTGATCGGGCTTTTCTCGATAAACCCGCTCCGGCGCCGCAATGATCGAATTGATATCCCAGGACCGCTGCACAGGTTGCAACGTATGCGTGCGTGCCTGTCCCAATGACGTGTTCGCCGCGCGGCCGGACCAGGCTCCCGCCATTGCCCGGCCGGCCGACTGCCATACCTGCTTCTTGTGCGAGCTCTATTGCCCGGTCGATGCCATTTACGTGGCGCCGCACGACCCCGCGACGCCGCGCCCGGAGGAAACGCACGTCATCCAGTGGGGCAGCTACGCGCGGGCAAGCGGCTGGACAAAGGGGCGGCCGCAACTGGCCAAGGCCGAGGCACGGCATGCCTGAGCGCCTTCACGCATCCAGCGACCGCTATCCGCCAGCGGGCCGGGACGACGCGCTGGCCCTGGAAACCGACGTACTGGTCATCGGCGGCAGCCTGGCGGGCGCATGGGCCGCGCTGTCGGCCCGCCGGAGCGGGGCCCGCGTGGTGCTCGCCGAAAAGGGATACGTCGGCACGGCCGGGGCCGCCGCGCCCGCCAACGTCGGCGGCTACTACGCCAACCCGTCCGACCCGGAACAGGCCCACAAGGCGGTCCACGCCCGGCATGCCAGCGCCTGCGACATGGATGACCTTGCGCACGTGCGCAAGGTCTACGTCCAAAGCTTTCATGCATACAGCGAACTAGAGGCGCTCGGCTTCCAGTTCCACAGCCGTCCCAACGGCCTGTCGCAGATGGGCCGCTTCATCGGCGGCTATACCCTGCACTTTCTCCGCCAGGCGCTCAAGAAGGCCGGCGTGAAGATCCTCGACCACTGCCCGGCGCTGGAACTGCTGCGCGACGGCGACGGTGGGATCGCCGGAGCCGCCGGCATCGCCCGGCAACAGCGCAAGCCCTGGACGGTGCGCGCCGGCGCGGTGGTGGCCGCCACCGGCGGAGGCTCGTTCCTGTCCGGCGCCATGGGCACGCGCGGGCTTACCTGCGACGGCCACCTCATGGCCGCCGAGGCAGGCGCCACCCTGGCCAATCTCGAATTCAGCGCGCTCTACGGCTTCGCCCCGCTCGGGTCTCCCAGCACCAAGGGCTTCATGTACGACTCGGCGACCTTCTACGACGGCAACCGCCGTCCGCTGGACGCCGGCTCCGGCCGGAAAGCCACCGAGGCGCTGGCTCGCGCCATCCTCGAGACCGGCGGCGCCTACGCGGTGCTGGACAAGGCGCCCGAAGGTTTCGAGCGCTGGGCGCGGTTGAACCATGCCGTCAGCTTCCTGTATTTCGACCGGCTGGGAATCAATCCCTTCAAGGATCTCTGGCCCCTGCAGATGCTGTTGGAGGGGCATACCCGCGGCGTGGGCGGCCTGGTGATCGACGCGCGGTGCGCCACCGGCGTGCCCGGCCTCTATGCCGCGGGCGACCTGACCGACCGGTTGCGGCTGGTGGGCGCGGGCATGAGCGGCGGCGGGCCGGCGGTCGCCTGGTGCTTCGCCTCCGGCCAATGGGCTGGCGAAGCGGCCGCCGCGCATGCCCTGAGCCGGCCGGCCAGCCGGGGCGCCCTGCAGGGATTGGGCACGGCTGGCCTGCGGCCGCGCCGGCAGCCCCGCCACGACCTGGCCGATACGGTGCGCGACGGCACGCGCGAAGAGATCCTGCCGCTGCAAAAGCATTATTTCCGCTCGGCCGCCACGCTCGGGACTTCGCTGGACAAGCTCGACGCCCTCTGGCACCAAGCGCGGGACCATCTCGCGCCGGAGGGCCCGGACCACGCCCTGGCGGCGCGCGAGGCCGCGGCGCTGGCGGCGAGCGCGCGCTGGCTGCAGACCTGCGCGCTGCACCGCCAGGAAACCCGGGGCCTGCACCGCCGGCACGACTTTCCCGCCCAGAACGCCGGCGGCCTACTGTACACGCAGCGCATCAGCGGCCTTGATCACCCACGGCTGTGGCGCGAACCGCTCGCCTGGGCGCAGGACGCACCCCCACCCCTTGCCGGGCCGCGCGCCGCCGGAGACACCCCCCGGCAGCCGCAGGACACCTCCTTGACCGCATCCCATGCACATTGACCATATCCACATCGACAACGTCAGAAAGACGTTCCTGATCAAGAATCACGCCGATGGCCAGCCCTCCCACAGCGAACTGGAAGTCCTCGCAGGCATCGACCTGGCGGTCCGCGAAGGCGAATTCCTGACCGTGGTCGGCCCCAGCGGCAGCGGCAAATCGGTGTTGCTGGACATCATCAGCGGCCTGGCTTCGGCATCCTCGGGCAGCGTCCGCGTCGGCGGGGAACTCATCGCCAAACCCTCGCGCGATGTCAGCTACGTGTTCCAGCAATACGCCCTCTTTCCCTGGAAGACCGCTCTGCAGAACATCGAATATCCGCTGCAGATTCGCGGCGTGCCGGGGCGCGAGCGTTCAGCGCGCGCCTGGGAGCTGCTGGAACTGTTCGGCCTCAAGGACTTCGCCCACCGCTACCCGAGCCAGTTGTCGGGCGGCATGCAGCAGCGCGTGGCCATCGCCCGGGCGCTGGTGCCGCGTCCCAAGGTGCTGCTGATGGACGAGCCGTTCGCCGCGCTCGACGCGCAGACCCGGGAAGCGCTGCAGATCGAGCTGCTGCGCATCTGGAATGCCTTGAAGACCACCGTGATCTTCATCACCCACGGCCTGGACGAGGCGGTGTTCCTGGGAGACCGGGTCGCCGTGATGGCGGCCCGGCCCGGCCGCATCAAGCGCATCCTGGACATCGACCTGCCGCGCCCGCGCGACGCGGACCTGCGCGCCAGCAACACGTTCAACCTGTACCGCCAGCGTGTCTGGGAGGTCCTGCGCGACGAGGTCATCGACCCCTCGCCGGGCCAGGCGCCCGCCACGCCCGTCTCCTCTTCGTCAAAGATCGCCGCATGACTTCCGCCAACCTCGACATCACTCCCCGGCAAGCCTCGCTCGCCGAAGCCGCCAGCCTGTCTCGCAAGGGCGGCTACGTGCAGGCCTGGAAAAAGAACACCGTCGTCCAGGGGATACCGCTGATCGCCGTATTGCTGCTGCTATGGGAACTGCTGCCCAGGTGGGGCATGGTCGACGCGATCTTCATCCCGCCGCTCAGCGACGTGGCACGCGCCTGGTGGGATCTGCTGCTCACCGGCGAGCTGTTCACGCACATCCAGGCCAGCCTGGCGCGCAGCGCCATCGGTTTCTGCCTGGCAGTGGCGGTGGCGATCCCGCTGGGATTTCTGATGGGACGCTACGAAGGCTTCGAACGGCTGACCGACCTGCTGGTCCAGTCGCTGCGCAATACCCCGCAATTCGCCCTGCTGCCGCTGTTCATCATCCTGATGGGCATAGGCGAGGCATCGAAAATCGCCATCACGTTCTACTCGGCCATCTGGTTCATCTTGATCAATACGATCAGCGGGGTCAAAAGCGTGGACCCGCTGCTGATCAAGGCGGCGCGCGCCATGGGCGCCAGCGACGCCGCGATTTTCAGCCAGGTGCTGTTGCCGGCCAGCATCCCGTCCATCGTGTCAGGCGCGCGCCTGGGCGTAAAAGCCGCGATCGTATCGGTCATCGGCGCGGAAATGCTGGCCGCCAAGTCCGGGCTGGGCTACCTGGTCCAGCACTCCCAGCTAATGATGGAAATGCCCACGATGTACGCGGGCATCGTCACCATTACCGCCATCGGCCTGGCCACCAATTACGCGCTGGTCTGGTTCGAACGCAGGGCGACCAGCTGGAAAGCCGCCTCCGAGGTGGTGACCCGCTGACCCGCGCCCGGCCGTTCCCCGCATCGACCCTCCCGTTCATCCATTCCGCTTTTCTCTGCGAGCCTTTCCCATGGACTTCGACTACCGCCGCTCCCTCCTCAAGATCCTGGCCGCCTCGGCGCTGGCCTGGCAGATTCCCGCCTATGCGCAGGCCGTCCCGGGCGTCGTACGGATCGGCACCACCGCTCCCGGCCACCTGAAATTCCTGCTCAGCCAGGATCAAAAATTCTTCGACCAAGCGCTCGCCTCCCAGGGCACGAAAGTCGAGTACCTCCCGTTCACCGGAGGCGGCGCGGAAGTGCAGACCGCGCTGGCCAGCGGCGCCATCGATGTCGCCTACACCGGCGCCAGCCCGGCGCTGCGGCTGGCCGCCAGGAAGGCCAACGTAAAGTTCGTGGGGCTCTCTTCCGTCCCCGAGGTGGGTTCGATCTCCATCGTGGTCCCTGCCAACTCCCCGCTGCGCAAGCTGGAAGACCTGCGCGGCAAGAAGGTGGCCTACCTGTCGGGCACCATTCGCCACTCCGTGCTGGTCAAATCCCTGCAATCGATCGGGCTGACCACCAAAGACATCGACTCGCTGAACATGCCCTTCGAAGCGTCCGCGCCCGCTTTGGCGCGCGGCGACGTGGACGCCGTCGCGGAAAGCGACATTACCGTGGCGCCGCTGGTCCAGAAGGGGGTCGCCCGGGTGCTGTTCGACAATTCCCGGCATCCCGAATGGGAAGTCCCGCTGCTGATCACCGTCAACGGCGATTTCGCCAAGAAATACCCCGACACGCTCAAGAAACTCCTCCAGGCGGACAGAAAGGTCGCCGAATGGGCGGACCAGAACTTCGACCAGGCAGCGGCAATCTATGCCAAAGCGCGCAACACCTCCGTCGAGGCGGTCAGGCTGGAATATCCCCGACAGCGGTTCAGCGAGGCGCCGCGCATCACGCCGCAGGTGCTCGACACCCTGAAGTCCGAAGAAAAATTCATGAAGGAAGCCAAGCTTCTCAACGGTGAAATCGACTTCGACACATGGGTGGATACCCGCTACGTGGAAGCCGCGTACCGTTAGCAGGCAGCAGGGCGCGCCACGCCTGGCTTGCCCGCTCGAGCCAGGCGGACGGCCCTCGCGAGGGAGGCCGTCGCGAAGGGGCCGGGACCGGAACTTGCAGTGCAGCAAACAGTCGAATGGCAATAGGATAGCCAGGCTCGGCAGGTGCCCGCCCCAATGTGATTCATAAACCGCATCCAGGCAGCCGCTGCCGGGTATCGCCAACTACGGCGATAGCCCCGGCATGCCCGCTTCGCGGACTATCTGGTCCGAAGCCCTGCTGAACCGTCGCCGATCCGCTCGCGGCGTGGCACGGCCCGAGGCGGCCGTGACCCTGCCGGGAGTCATCGAACTCCCCTATCGCAGCCATCGAAAAGACCCATTAGCACTCTTTTGACGAGAGTGCTAACCTTCTTGCATGGAGGTAACCCGTATGAAACGTTCGTCGAATCAGCCTGACACCCTCGTTCCCGCCACAAGCGGCCCGGGTGCGCTGGCGCTGGCCATCGCCAACCCTGGCTCGCTTGGCACGATCGAAGCCTACATCGGTGCCGTCAACCGCCTGCCCGTGCTCACGGCCGAACAGGAACACGAACTGGCCGTCCGCTACCGCGACAAGGAAGACCTGAATGCGGCGCGCGAGCTGGTGCTCTCGCACCTGCGCCTGGTCGTCTCCATCGCCCGCCAGTACCTGGGCTACGGCCTGCCGCATGCCGACCTGATCCAGGAAGGCAACGTGGGCCTGATGAAAGCGGTCAAGCGCTTCGATCCGGATCGCGGCGTGCGGCTGGTGTCGTTCGCCATCCACTGGGTCAAGGCCGAGATCCACGAATACATCTTGAAGAACTGGCGCCTGGTGAAGGTCGCCACGACCAAGGCGCAGCGCAAGCTGTTCTTCAACCTGCGCAGCATGAAGCAGGACAGCCACGCGCTCACGCCCGAACAGGTCGAGGAGATCGCCGCCAGCCTGAACGTGCGTCCGCAGGACGTTGCCGAGATGGAAGTCCGCATGGGCGGGCAGGACATGGCCCTGGAAGGCCGCTCGGACGACGGCGAGACCGACTTCGCGCCCATCGCCTATCTGTCCGACGACGGCCAGCTGGAGCCCAGCGCCGTGCTGGAAGGCCGCCGGCGCGACGAACTGCACGGCCAGGGCCTGCTCCAGGCGCTGGACGGCCTGGACGACCGTTCGCGCCGCATCATCGAGGCGCGCTGGCTCAAGGACGAAGGCGGCGCCACGCTGCAGGAGCTGGCCAACGAGTTCGGCGTCTCGGCCGAACGCATCCGCCAGATCGAGGCGCGCGCCATGACCAAGATGCGCGGGGCGCTCGCCGCCTACGCCTGACGCGCATCCGCCAGCATCCAGCCACGCGGCCCGGCATTCCCGGGCCGTTTTTTTGCCGCCGGGCTGTGCCCCAACGCAAAAAGCGCCGCTGGAGGGACAGCGTGGCCGCAGGCGCGGCATGAGGTCTCTTTTGCGGTGCCCCCAAGTCCGCGCGGTTGCGCAATATCGATTTCGTACATGCGTGACATGCAGGGCATTGATTGCTCTTCCTGCGGCAACGGGCATACCATTTTTCCACTTCGCAAGCCCCGAGTGCGACAGACAGGATGGAGACAACCGATGACACGAGCGAAGCTGGACGCGGACACCAGGCTCCGCATTTTCGAACGCATGCTGACCATGCGCCGGCTGGAGGAAACGGTGTTCGATCTCGCCGCCCGCGGCATCATGGTCGGGCACTTCCACGTCTATATCGGCCAGGAGTCGGCCGGTGCTGCGATGCTGCAGGCGGCGGGGCCGGGGGAATTGCTGCTCTCGACCCACCGCAATCACGGACACCTGGTCGGACGGGGCGCCGATCCCGGCCGGATGCTGGCTGAATTCCTGGGGCGGGCCGACGGCTTGAACCGGGGGCGTGGCGGCACGCTGCACGGCACCGACCGCTCGCTGGGCTTTCTGCAGACCTCGGCCGTGGTCGGCGGCATCGCGCCGCTGGCCACCGGCGCGGCCTACTCGCTCCAGCGGCAGCGCCGGCAGGATGCCGTCATTGCATTCTTCGGCGACGGCGCGCTGGAGGAAGGCTGCGTGTTCGAATCGTTCAACATCGCGGCGCTGTGGAAACTGCCCATCGTCTACGTCTGCGAGAACAACAGCGTCGGGGCGATCGGCCGAGAGGGCGGCGGCTACAACAGCTCGGTCAACGCCACCACCCAGTTCACCACCATTCCCAAGGTGTACGGCATCGAAACCCGCGTCCACCTGGACGGGAACGACATCGACGGGATCTACCTCGACGCGGTCGAGGCCTTGCAGCGGGCCCGCAACGGCGAAGGCCCCACCTTCATCGAGGCGGTCACCACCCGCTGGCCCGGCAGCCAGCCGCTCTGGCCGGTGCTGGCCACCGGCATCACCCGGCTCGAGGTCGCCTACGGCACCGAGGCGCCCTCCGGGGAGCACGCCGGCTGGATCGCCGACCACGACCCCGTGCTGCGCATCGCCCGCGAACTGCTCGCCGAAGGCGTGGGCATCGATACGCTCAAGGCGCTCGACGGCACGATCCGGCAGAAAATGGACCGCGCCGTCGACTTCGCGCTCGCCAGCCCGCTGCCCGACCCGGCCACGGCCACCGACTATCTTTTCGCCTGAAGGAGGGCGCATGCCAACCATGACTTTCGCCGAGGCCCTCATCGACGGGCTGTGCGAGGCGCTGCAGCATGACGAGGCGGTCACCATGATCGGAAGCGCGCTGCTGGGCATCGGACCGGCACGGCGCCTCGTCGACCGGATCACGCAAGAATTCCCGGACCGCCTGGTCGACGGCCCCATCGCCGAGGCCGCGATCGCCGGCCTCGCCGCGGGCGCCGCAATGGCCGGCTCGCGGCCTTTCGTCGACCTGGGCACCGCCAGTTTCTCGCTGCTGGCCTGGTCGCAGATCACCAACGAAGCGGCGGTGGCGCATCTGATGTCGGGCGGGCAGATCAAGGCCCCGGTCGTGTACCACATGCTGCACGGCGTGCGCGGCGGCGGAGCGGCGCAACACAGCAGCAGTCCGCAATCCATGCTGTGGAACTGCCCGGGCCTGCAGATCGTGCTGCCGGCCAGCCCCCGCGACGTCAAGGGCCTGGTGCGCCGCGCGTTGAAATCGGACAATCCCACGGTGATACTCAACCATGCCAAGCTGATGGCCATGCAGGGCGAAGTGCCCGCCGGCGACTACGAGATCGAGTTCGGCCGCGCCGACGTCAAGCGGACGGGCCGGGACGTGACGGTGGTCGCCACCTCGTACATGGTGCAGGAGGCGCTTAAGGCCGCCGACGTGCTGGCCGGCGACGGCATCGACGCGGAAGTGGTGGATCTGCGCACCCTGGTGCCGTTCGACCAGGCGGCCGTGCTGGAATCGGTGGCGAAGACCGGGCGGCTGCTCGTGGTGGACGAATGCCCGCTGCGCTGCGGCGTCGCCTCGGAAGTCGTCGCCTCGGTGGCCGAACATGGCATGTCCTATCTGAAGCAGCCGCCACGCCGGCTGGCGCGGGCCGACGCGCCCGTCGCCTGCAGTCCCGGCCTGGAAGCGGCGATCACGCCCGATGCCGCCAAGATCGCGCAATTGGCGCATGCCATGATGCAGGCTCGCGCATGAGCAGCACACCGGCGCCGGCTCTGACGCCAGAGCAGTTGCGGGACGTTTATTCGCGCATGGTCCTGATACGGGAATTCGAGGAGCAGGTCAGGCGTCTGGCGACCTCGGGCACCGTTCCCGGGCTGGCCCACCTGTGCGCCGGGCAGGAGGCCACCGCGGTCGGCGCCTGCTACTTCCTGAACGACGACGACTACATCGCCAGCAGCCACCGCGGGCATGGGCACTGCCTGGCCAAAGGCATGCGCCCCGACCGCCTGCTGGCGGAGATCCTCGGCAAGCGCGACGGCTACTGCGGCGGCCGCAGCGGTTCGATGCACGTCAGCGATCCGTCCACCGGCAACCTGGGCACCAACGGCATCGTCGGCGGCGGCATTTCGCTGGCCGCCGGCGCGGCGCTGGCAGCCAGGCACGCGGGCGGAAACCGGGTCGCCATGTGCTTCTTCGGCGACGGCGCGCTGAACCAGGGCATCGCCTTCGAAGTCATGAACATGGCATCCATCTGGAAGCTGCCCGTGATCTTCGTGTGCGAGAACAACGGCTATGGCGAGTACACCGCGCTGGAAGACGTGACCGCGGGCAAGAGCCTCCCCGCCCGCGGCGAAGTCTTCGACATTCCCTCGGACATTCTCGACGGCATGGACGTGCTGACGGTGCTGGACGCCGCGCACCGGGCCATCGCCCGCGCGCGCCGCGGCGACGGCCCCTCCTTCCTGATCTTCAATACCTACCGCTACGGCGGCCACCACGTCGGCGACAAGCAGGCCTACAAGGACGATGACGAAGTGAAGCAATGGCAGGCCCGCGACCCCATCCTTAAACTGCAGCGCCTGCTGCTCGAGCAGCAGGCCGCCACGGAAGAAGAACTGGATGCCCTGCGGCAGGAGGCATCGCGCCGGGTGCGCGAAGCCGCCGACTTCGCCAAGGCCAGCCCCGAGCCGGACGCGAACCAGTTGAGCAGGTTCGTCTATGCCTGAGCAGCGCGCCATCACCTACCGCGCCGCGGTCATCGAGGCGCTGCAACGCGAAATGCGCGCCGATTCCAACGTCGTCGTCATCGGCGAGGACGTCGGCGCCGCCGGCGGCGTGTTCCTCCAGACCGAAGGGCTGTTCGACGAATTCGGCGCCGGCCGCGTCATCGACACGCCCATTTCCGAACCCGGCGCGTTCGGCATCGCCGTCGGCGCGGCGATGGCCGGCATGCGACCGGTGTTCGAGGTCATGTTCGGCGACTTCATCACGCTGGTCATGGATCAGCTGGTGAACCAGGCGGCCAAGGTCCACTACATGTCGAACGGCGCCTTCCGGGTGCCGCTGGTGCTGCGCACCACCATGGGCACCGGCGCCAACCTCGGGCCGCAGCATTCGCAAAGCCTGTACGCATGGGCAGCGCATGTACCGGGACTGAAGGTCGTGCTGCCGGCGACGCCGGCCGATGCCAAGGGCCTGTTCGCCGCGGCGATCCGCGACGACAATCCGGTGCTCGTATTCGAAGATCGCCTGCTGTACGGCATGAAAGACACCGTGCCTGAAGGCGACTACGTCGTCCCGCTGGGCCAGGCCGAGATCGCCCGCCCCGGCAGCGACGTCAGCATCATCGCGCTGGGCAGGATGCGCTCCCATGCGCTGGCGGCGGCGGACAAGCTGGCCGGCCAGGGCATCTCGGCCGAGGTGATCGATCCGCGCACGCTCGTGCCGCTCGACAAAGACACCCTGCTGGCCTCGCTGCGCAAGACCAACCGCGCCCTGGTGGTGGACGGCGCGCCGCGCAGCTACGGCGTCAGCGGCGAGATAGCGGCGATGCTGTCGGAAGAAGGCTTCGACTGGCTCGACGCGCCCGTTTGCAGGCTGGGCGCGGAGGACATCCCCATTCCGATGAGCCGCACGCTCGAGCCGCTGGTGCAGCCGGACGCGGACCGGATCGTCGCGGCCGTGCGCGCCCTCGTCGGCCGCGACGGAAGCGAGCGGCGATGAGCACTCCCTTGCTGATGCCGGCGCTGTCGCCGACGATGACCGAGGGCGGCATCGTCGGCTGGCGCAAGAAAGAAGGGGAAGACATACGCGCGGGCGACATCCTGGTCGAGATCGAGACCGACAAGGCCGTGATGGAAGTCGAGGCAGCCGCCGACGGCGTGCTCGAACGCATTCTGGTGCCGGCGGACGGCGCGCCGGTTGCCGTGGGGACCGCCATCGCGATGCTGGGCGACGGCGGCGAGGCGCGCGCGCCCGCCCCGCCCCGCGCGCCCGAACGCGAGCCGCCCGCGGCGACGCCCTCCGCGGCAATTCCTCAGACCGGCGCGCGCGCAGATCCGCCGCAGGCCAGAAAGGCGGTGACGCCGATCGCGCGCAGGCTGGCGGCCGAACTCGGCGTGGACGCCAGCCGCCTTGCCGGCAGCGGCCCGGGCGGCCGCGTGCTCAAGGCCGACGTGATGAATGCGGCGGAATCCCGGCGGGCACATGCCCCCGCCGATGCGCCTTCCGGCGATGCCTGCGTGCGGCTGACCGTGGATTGCGAGGTGGACGACCTGGCGCAGTGGATGAGCGAACTGAACGGCGAAGGCCTGCGGCTCGCGCTGGAACACTTCGTCGTCGCCGCCTGCGTCAGGGCATTGAACCGCTTCCCCCAGGTCAACGCCACCCGGGAGAACGGCTCGACGGTCCGGCACGCCGACGCGAACATCGCCGTCGCCGTCCCCACGCCCGATGGCCTGGCGATGCCGGTGCTCTTGCGTGCGCAGGACAAGGGCATCGTGCAATTGTCGGAGGAAATGCGCGCGCTGGAGGAATCCGCGCGCCAGGGCGCGCTCGTGCCGGAGCAGAGCCGGGGCGGCACGTTCGCGGTGCTGGACGCCGGCCGCTGGGGCGTGCGCACATGTTCGGCCCCCGTTCAGGCGGCGCGGGCCTGCACGCTGAGCCTGGGCGCGGCCGAGCGCCGCCCCGTCGCTCGTGGCGACGGCGTGGCCGTGGCCACGGTCATGAGCTGCACGCTGACCGTCGACCCAGGCCTCGTCGATGTCGCGGCGGCGGCCGCGTTCCTCGCCGATATCAAGCAATCGCTGGAGCGCATCCTTACAATGCTGCTGTGAAAAAACGCCTCGGCGCTTGCACATGAGCAAAATCGACGTCAGCAAGCTGGATCTGAACCTGCTCAAGGTCTTCGTTGCCTTGATGCAGGAAGGCAGCGTCACCGGCGCCGGCGAACGCCTCGGCCTGGCGCAATCCTCCATCAGCCATGCGCTGGCCCGGCTGCGCACCAGCCTCGACAACCCGCTGTTCGTCCGGACCACGCACGGCATGCGGCCGACGCCGCTGGCCGCGATGCTGCTGGGTCCCGCCACCCGCGCACTCGATGAGCTGCAGGCCGTACTGGATCGCGCCCAGCCGTTCGATCCGGCGACCTCCACGCGCGAGTTCCGCCTGCTGATGCCCGACATCGTGGAATTCCTGGTGATGCCGCGCCTGCTGCGCTTCATCCACCAGAACGGCTATGCGGTCAAGGTCGCCTCGAACCGCCACCCGCTGCGCACCCACCAGCCGCTGCGCACTTACCGCGACGCGCTCGAAGCCGGCCAGGCGGACCTGGCCGTCGCGGTGCTGCCGGAAACGCATCGCGACTTCGTCCAGCGCCTGCTGTTCGAAGACCCGCAGGTGTGCATGATGAGCAAGGACAACCCCCTGCGGGACGACCTGACGCTGGAGAACTATCTGGGCGCCCGGCACCTCGCCGTGGACCTTCCCGCCATTGGCGACTCGATGGTGCGCCGCGCGCTGGGCGCCAACGCGCATCGCCGCAAGGTCGTCACCACCGCGCCCAATTACCTGGTCGCGCCCTTCGTGCTGAGCGGGACCGACATCATCGCGGTACTGCCCCTGGCGATCGCCGAGATATTTGCAGAAACGGCCGGATTGGTCGCGGTGCCGCTGCCGTTCAAGGTTCCGCCTGCCTCGGTGCGCATATTCTGGCATCGTGCCCTGCATGACGACGCCGGATGCCAGTGGCTGCGCAGCACATTGGCCGACCTCTTTCCCCGGCGGGCGCCGGCGTCGCCGGTCCCGCCCGGATAGGACGCCGCACGCCGCCAGGAGAAGCGGCTCAGTCCACCGTGATGCCCGCGGAACGGATCAGGTCTCCCCATAGCTTGCGCTCCTGCGTCATGAAGCTCGCCGCCTGCTCCGGCGTGCCTCCCACCCCCTCCAGCTGGCCCATGTCGGCCAGGCGTTTGACGATTTCCGGCTCTTTGAGCGCGGCGTCCACCGCCGCCGACACCTTGGCGACAATGGCCGGCGGAGTCTTGGGCGGCGCCACCAGGCCCCACCAGGGAGCGACCGATACGCCGGGAATCAGCTCGTTCATGGTCGGCACGTCGGGCAGATCGCGGCTGCGGGCGTCGGTGGCCACCGCGAGGGCGCGCAGCTTGCCGCCGCGGATGTGCTGCAGCACCGCACCCAGGTCCAGGAACATCATGTCCACCTGGCCGCCGATCAGATCGGTCACGGCGAGCGGATTGCTCTTGTAGGGCACGTGGATGAGCTGTACCCCGGCCTTGGTCTTGAAGAGCTCGGCGGTGAGGTGCGGCGTGGAGCCGCTGCCCGAGGAGGCGTAGTTCAACCGGTCGGGGTTCGCCTTGGCGTATTCGATGAGTTCGGGTACGGAGCGGGCCGGCACCTTCGGATTCACCACCAGCACCACCGGCACCTTGGCCAGGATGGACACCGGTTCCAGCGCGTCGGGATCGTAGGCGAGCTTGCGGTACAGGCTCTTGTTGGCGACCAGTGCGCCCTGGGGGCTCACCAGCAAGGTATAGCCGTCGGGCGTGGCTCGCGACGCCGCTTCCGCGCCCACGTTCTGCCCGCCGCCGGGACGGTTCTCGACCACCACCGGCTGGCCCCATTTCTCGCGCAGCTTCTCGGCCAGGGCGCGCGCGAGGATGTCCGGGCCGCCGCCCGGCGATGTCGATACGTAAAGCGTGACGGTATGCCGCGGATAGTCGTCGGCCTGGGAATCCGCTGCCTGGACGGCGGAGCCCGCAGCCATCGACGCCGCGAGCAGCACCTTGCATGATGTGGTGTAACGCATGTCTCCTCGCCTCTCCTGGATTGAATCGGATCAGTGGCGCGGCGGTCTCTTCCGCAGCGATGCGGGCTGGACGCCTTGTTCTCAGGATCACAGCCTACCGGCTGGCCCTGCCGCGTCAACTGCGGGCAGCCCCCATGAGCAGGCGAGACGCCCCGACGGCGCGCCGCGAAGCCTTGATTTCATTGGAAGAAGCGGAGCCGGCCAGGGATATCGGCCATGTACGGTATGCACGTGGTGCATGCTCTGGCTGTCCGGCCGCCAGCATCGGCGCGCCACGGGGCACGCCGGGCGTCGTCATAAGACGTTACATTTCTGCCGGATACTTACGTGAAACCACGAGTTGCCGGATGAACTTATCCGGCAAAGGCGCACCTAACCTCTTAGTTGGGACACGCTTTGGGTGCAACGCCCATGTGTCGGGATGCCGGGCTTCCCCCCGCTTCGGCATTCCTTCCGGCGCAGTGTGCCGGTACCAGCCAATACATCCGCCTCTGCTTTCTCCTCCCTCCCCCCCACTTGAGGCGGATATTTGGCGGGACACCCTCGGTGTCCCGTTCTTTTTTTCTCCGCGCTTCCCCCCTTCCCGACCAATCCGTTTTTCATCCGCGCGCCCTTCCGCTCCGGCTGCATCCAGACCGCCTATCCATCGTGTCCTGAATGGAAAACCTGAACTCCATACGGCATATACATAAAAAATATACTTAATTATGTAGATAAATCGTCATAAATTGGATATCGTTTGGCTTCCACTCTCACTGAAAGAGGAGTCCTGCGATGCTTAAACCACTATCCTGCCTGCCTCAGACCGTCCTCACCCTCGTGGCATGCCTGTTCGGTGCCGGCCTGTCCGCACCGGGCGCGGCCCGCGCCGAGTTTCCCGAACGGCCCATTACCGTGGTGGTGGCATTCGCGCCCGGCGGCGGCACGGACAACGTGGCTCGCATCGTGGCGCGGCAACTGACGAAAGAACTGAACCTGTCGGTGGTGATCGAGAACAAGCCCGGCGCGGGAGGCACGATCGGCGCCGGCTTCGTCAGGCGCGCCGCGCCGGACGGCTATACGCTGCTGCTGGCCGATCCCAGCTTTGCGATCAATACCGGCCTCATGCCCAACGTGGGCTACGACATCAAGCGCGACTTCGTCGCCGTTTCCACCGTCACGCGCTCGCCCCTGGTGATGTCCACCCACCCCACGCTGCCGGCCGAAAACCTGCCGCAACTGCTGGCCCTGGCCAAGGCGAAGCCGGGCACCCTGAGCTATTCCACCCCGGGCGTGGGCTCCATGCCGCACGTATCGGGCGAACTGCTGAAGTCGCTCAGCGGCGTCGATGTGCTGCACGTGCCGTTCAAGGGGGCCAGCCCGGCGGTGACCAACCTGGTCGCCGGCCAGGTCCAGTTCACGATGTCGGCGATCTCGGCGTCCAAGTCCTATATCCAGCAGAATATGATGCGCGCCATCGCCACCACCGGCGCCGAGCGCAGCAGCGAATTCCCCGACCTGCCCACGGTGGCGGAAACGGTGCCCGGCTTCAATTCCTATTTCTGGACCGCGCTGATGGCGCCCGCCGGCACGCCCGCACCGGTCGTCGAGAAGCTCAACCGGCTGCTGGGCAAGGTGCTGGCCGACGAGGAGACCCGGGCATCGATCTCCAAGGCGGGCGACACGATTTCCTACCAGTCCGTGGAAAAATCCGCCGAGTACGTGGAAGGCGAGGCCCGGCGCTGGTCGAAGCTGATCGCCGACGTCGGCATCAAGCCCGAATGAACGGAAGGACCGTCATGACGTTTACGGATCTGCGCGGCTTCATCGCCGAAGTGGACAAGCTGGGGCAGCTGCGGCACGTTCGCGAAGCCGACAAGAACGGCGAGATCGGCGCCGTGACCGAAGTGGCGGCGGGGATGCCGGTGCCGCCCGCGCTGCTGTTCGACCACATCCCCGGGCATGAGCCCGGCTTCCGCGTGTTCAGCAACCCGCTGATGACGCCGCAGCGCTCGGCCCTGGCATTGCGCCTGGATCCGCGCCAGCGGCCGCTGGAAATACTCGAGGCGTGGCTGAAGAAGCGCCAGGCGCTGCGCATGCTGGCGCCGGCGGAAACGGCGGACGGCCGCTGCTTCGAGCACAGCCTGACCGGCGACGCGGTCGACGTCACCGCCATTCCCGCGCCGGTCTGGCATCGGCAGGACGGCGGCCCCTACATCGGCGCGGGCAGCATCGTCGTCATGCGCGATCCCGATACCGGCTGGATCAATGCCTCGATCTACCGGGTGCAGGTGCACGGCCCGCGCCGCGTGACCGTGCAGTTCGACCACATGGGGCGGCACGGGGCGGTGATCGCCAGGAAGTATTGGGACCGTGGCCGGCCGTGCCCGCTGGCCGTGGTCAACGGCGGCGATCCGGCCTTGTTCATGGCGGGTTTCGAATCTCTGCCGCTGGGCGCGAGCGAACTGGAGTTCGCCGGCGCGATCCGGGGCGAGCCCCTGGCGGTGTGTCCGGGGCCCGTCACCGGCCTGCCGATCCCCGCCGATGCCGAGATCGTGCTGGAAGGCGAACTGTTGCCGATGAGCACGGACGCCCTGGAAGAAGGGCCGTTCGCCGAATTCACCGGCTATTACGCCGACGACAAACGGCCGGCGCCGGTCATGGAGGTGCTCGGCCTGCACTATCGAGACGATCCCATCCTGCTCGGTTCGCCGCCGCTCAAGCCGCCCCACTTCCACGTCGGCGTGCCGATGCGGGTGGGCGGCATGTGGGCCAGCCTGACGGCCGCCGGCGTGAGCGACATCACCGGTATCTGGCAGCACATGTCCTCGCTGATGACGGTGGTGGCGCTCAAGCAGCGCTACGACGGCCACGCGCGCCGCGCCGCCATGGTGGCGGCCGGCAACGCCTACATGGGCCGCCTGGTCGTGGTGGTGGACGAGGACATCGACCCGTCCAACCTGAACGAGGTGATGTGGGCCGTCGCCACGCGCTGCGAACCGAGCGAATCGGTGGACATCCTGCGCAATGGCTGGAGCTCCGCGCTCGATCCGCGCATACCGCCGGCGCTGAAGGAGCTGGGGGTGAGCTCCAACTCGAAGCTCATCCTCGATGCCACCCGGCCCTACGTCTGGCGCGAGCAGTTCCCGATCCCTTCGGCCCTGGACGTCCAGGAGCGCCGCGCGGTCGAGGACAAGTGGCTGGACCTGCTGCGCGGCTGAGGGCGCGCACGGCAGAAAGGCCGGCTCCGCGAAGAGCCGGCCTTTCTGCGTTCACCCGGCGATCCGGCCTACCAGGCGTGCAGGTAGAGCCCGTCGTCGGCCGCGACCGGCTCCGCCTCTTGCGCAAGCCTCCGGTAGCGGCCCTTGTAGAACACCAGCGGCTGGTCGTCGGACAGCTGGCGCGTGCGGAAAGACAGCACGCGGCCCACCATGATGGTGTGGTCGCCGCCGTCGTGCTGCCCGTAGGCCGCGCACTCGAACCAGGCCAGCGCGTTGGGCAATAGCGGCAAGCCGGTCGACGGACCGCGAACCGGCCGCACGCCCTGCCACTTGTCGGACCCCGCCTTGGCGAAGCGATTCGACAAGTCGGCCTGGTCGGTGTGCAACAGGCTGACCGTATAGTGCGGCGTGTTCAGCCATGACTTCAGCGACAGCGCCGAGTTGGCCAGGCTGAAGAGCACCAGCGGCGGATCCAGCGACACCGAATTGAACGAACTCACCGTGCTGGCCAGCGGAGTGCCGTCATCGGCCACGCAGGCCACCACCGCCACGCCGGTGGCGAACATGCCCAGGGCGTTGCGGAATTGCCGGCTGTCGAACGTCGAATTGAAACCGTCGGGCGTATTCATGGGCTCTTCCAGTCGGGGCCCCGCCGCGCCGGCGGGGCCCGTGGCGATTACAGTTCCGGCGGCAGATTCAAGGCGGCGTCCACCATGGCGGTGCCGCGCGCGAAGTCGTAGGAGCGGTACATGTTCTGCTTCACCAGGAACGACGCGCCGCCGTAGAACTTCTCGTACTGCTGGCTGCGGTTGCCGAACTCGGTGCCGATGAAGTCCCAGGCCATGCGCATGAGCGCGATGCGCGAGCGGGCATCCGAGTTGGCCGAACGCATGTAGCGCTCGATGTCCCCGGCAGTCTCGGGGCTTTCCAGGTCCTGCAGCGACGACGGCAGCGAGATCATGGCGGCGCCGGTCAGTTCGCGGATCATGTCGATCATGCGCGGATTCATCTCGGATTGCAGCGCCATGATCGCGTAGAGCGACTTGGCGCACGGCCATACCACGCCCTTGGCGTCGATCGTGGCGCGGGTTTCCTGCGCCTCGAGCATGGACTCGACCAGCTGCACCTGGGCGGCCATCTCGCCCATCTGCACCTGTACTTGGGGGTGGGCGTCGTTGCCGGTCATCTCGTTCATGCGCTTGGCCAGGCCCATCATGAAGCGCAGCTTGGTGGCGTAGCGGGCCTGCGCCTGCAGGTTGCCATACGCATGCGACGGCGTTCTCCACCACTGGTCGCGGCAGACCTGGGTGTTGCGGTAGATGAAAACGTGCTCCCAGGGCACGAACACATCCTTGAACACCACGAAGCAATCCGTTTCGTCGAAGCGGCTGCTGAGCGGGTAGTCGAACGAGTTGGCGGCCTGCAGCGCGAACGAACGCCGCGGATACAGCTTCATGCCGGGAGCGTTCATGGGCAGGGCCACGCCGATGGCATAGTTCTCGTCGCCCGGCTGCAGGGGATGAATGCAGCTCAGGTAGAGATAATCGGACAGCACGCCCGCGGTGGCCAGCTGCTGCGCACCCGAGATCACGATGCCGTCGTCGCGCTCTTTGACCACGCCCGCATACAGCGTGGGATCGGTCTGCTTGTGCGCCGGCTTGCTGCGGTCGATCTGCGGCGGCACGATGGCGTAGGTGGCCCACAGATGGTTCTCGCGCAGGTGTTCGTAGAAGCCGACCACGTTGTCGGCGAACTGCTGGCCGCCCGCGGCGAATACTTCCGGCACGGCGGCATAGCCCGTGAAGAAGCCCGCCACGTGATCCGGCGTGCGGCCGATCATGCCGAAGCTGCCTTCGGACCAGGTCTCCGACGCCAGGCGCTTGGCTTTCAGGTCGGCATGGGTCCGGGGAATCTGGTAGGCGCGCAGCACCGGGTTGCCGCTGCTCGGAGACACGAAAGTCATGCGTTCGCGCAGCGACGGATCGGCGGCGGTATCGAACAGGCGGGCCGCGGACCGGGCAGAAGCCGCGAAGGCCGGATGGCGGGTCACGTCCTTGACCAGCTGGCCGTCCATGTAGACCGCGCGGCCGTCGTTCAACGAACGCAGATATTCATCGCCGGGGCGCAACCCGCCGGCCTGGCTGCTGGACGGACGCGGCTCCAGATTGGTCATCTCGCGCTTGGATTGGGCATTCATTGAGAGGTCTCCACAGGTCACTCGGTAAGCATCGGAAGATATGCAAGCCACTGAATCCGCCAGCGATTTACATACATAATGTATGTATATTATGTAATTAAATTGGCGGGTGTCAACCGGTTTCGCCCAAGTTGCCACGCATTCTTCGACATGGCTTCTCCAAGGCGTGCAGCCGCCCAATTATATTCATGTTTTATATACAAAATGTAACTAATCAAGCGTCACGGCGGGAGTCTTTGCCGGCATTGCCTCCTGCATGACCAGCCCGGGAGGCTGCGTCCCGGCGTCGAGGCGTTCCCCAGGACCGGGGCGACGATCGGATACGAAGCCGCCCGGGACCCGCGCCACCTGAAAAGGCATAGCTGGTATAAACATGCTTCGGCGCGCCGGACCGGCCGCGCGCGAGCGCCGGCCGGTCCGGCAGCCCCTTTTCGAATGTTGACGCCCAGTCTCGAATGAGCACTTCCCGCAGTCCCAAACCGGCTTCCTACCAACCCCCCGCCACCACCTCGCGGCGGGAGTTCATCGACAACGGTTCCGACCAGGTCTTTCGCGAAAGCATCTACGGCATCGTGCGTGCGCTCGATGCCCTGATGTCCTGCCGCGAAGTGTTCAGCAAGGCGATGACGCTCACCGGCAGCCAGTTCGCGGTGCTGATGGGCACGGCCTACAAACAGGGCGCGGAAGGCGTCACCATCCGCGAGCTCGCCGAGCATGTGCGGCTGGCCGCGCCCCATGTCACGACCGAGGTCGGGCGGCTCATCCGCAAGAAGCTGCTGGTCAAGCGCCCCAACCACGCCGACGGCCGCAGCGTGCTGGTCTCGCTCTCGCCCAACGGCGAGGCCGAGGTCGCCCGCATATCGCCGCTGGTGCGCAAGGTGAACGACCATCTGTTCCAAGGCATCACCGCCGAAGAGCTGACCGTCGTCACCCGCGCGATGAAGACGCTGGTGCTCAATTCCGAGCGCGTGCTGGCCGAAGTGAAGTGGGGCGACATGATGGAGATCGCGCCGCCGCCACCCGCGCCGGGCCCGCGCGGCAAGAAGTAGATCCGCCGCGCCGCCCTTTCCGGAAAGATGGCGGCTACAGCAGTTGGCGGATGTCGCTGGCCAGCGCTTCGGGGCCGGCGGTGTGGCGGGCGAACAGGCGCAGGTGGCCTTGGGGATCGTAGATGTAGAGGCCGGCGGTGTGGTCCATGGTGTACGAGCCGGGCTCCTTGCCGGGAACCTTGGCGTAATAGACCTTGAAGGACTTGGCCACGCGGGCGGTGGCGACGTCGTCGCCGCGCAGGGCGAGGAAGCCGGGATCGAACTGGGTGACGTATTGGCGCAGGACCTCGGGCGTATCGCGCTCGGGATCGACAGTCACGAAAACGACCTGCAGGCGGTCGCGATCCGGACCCAGCAGTTCCCGGACCTGGGCCAGGTCGGCCAGGGCGGTCGGGCAGACGTCCGGGCACTGGGCGAAACCGAAGAACACGACCAGCGCCTTGCCTTTGAAATCCTGCAGGCTGCGTGGCTTGCCGTTGAAGTCGTCCAGGGAGAGATCGGTGCCCAGGTCCGAGCCGCTGACGTCGGTGCTTTTGAACGACGGCTGCTTCTGGCACGCGGCCAGCATGGCGGCGGCAACGGCGGCGGCGCCTGCGCGCAGGACGAAACGGCGGGAGACGGACAAATCTGCGCTCATGCGGGAACCTCGTGGCAACCAGGAAAAACGGCGCTGGCGTCGCCTGCGCTCAGGTCCAGGCCGGCAGCCAATGGTCGAGCAGCAATGCGGCGAACAGCAGCGCCAGGTACAGGATGGAATAACGGAACAGCTTGCGTGAGAGTTCGTCGCTGTAATGGCGATAAAGTTTCCAGGCATAGCCGATGAACACCGCTCCCAGCGCCACGGCGCATACCAGGTAGAACATCCCGCTCATCCGGATCACGTAGGGCAGCACGGTGGTCGCCAGCAGCGCCACCGAATACAGCAGGATGTGCAGGCGGGTGACCTGTGCGCCGTGGGTGATGGGCAGCATGGGCAGGCCGGCTTTCTCGTAGTCGCGCGTGCGATACAGGGCCAGCGCCCAGAAATGCGGCGGCGTCCAGACGAAGATGATCATCACCAGCAACCAGGCCTCGGCCGGCACGCTGTCGGCCACGGCGGCCCAGCCCAATGCCGGCGGCATCGCGCCGGACAGACCGCCGATCACGATGTTCTGCGGCGTGCGAGGCTTGAGGATGATGGTATAGATCACCGCATAGCCGACGAAGGTGGCGAAGGTCAGCCACATCGTGAGCGGGTTCACGAGGGTATAGAGGATCGCCATGCCCAGGCCGCCGACCACGCCCGACATGCCGATGATCTGCAGCGCGCCGATGTCGCCGCGCGCCGATGGGCGGTGGGCGGTGCGGGCCATGCGGGCGTCGATCTGCTCTTCGATCAGGCAGTTGATCGCGAAAGCGGCCGCCGCCAGCAGCCAGATGCCCACGGTTGCGGCCACCACCGTACCCCAGGGCGGAACGCCCGGCGTGGCGAGGAACATGCCGATCACGGCGCAGAACACCGCGAGCTGGCTGACGCGCGGCTTGGTCAGTACCCAATACTGGCGAAGCCGCAGACCGACGTTGGACACACTAATGCTTTCCATGAAAAACCCAAAACCCATCAAATCGTGCGCATGCCGTCCGCGGACCCAGCGCGCGCACGGCCGAGCCGGACCATCAGCGTAACGCAAAGCAGGGTCAGCACGGCGGCCCCGCCGTTATGCAGCACGGCGACCACTATAGGCCAATGCAGGAAAATATTCGTCAGCCCCGTCAGGAGCTGCACCCCGAGCATCGCCAGCAGCGCGCGCGACGGACCCGCCAGCCCCTCGTAGCGGCGCAGCTTGAGCGCCAGCCAGCCCAGGTAGATCAGTACGACGAACGCGAAATTGCGGTGGACCCAATGGATCGCCGTCAACGCGCTCTGCGAAATGATCTCGCCCGATGGCAGCTCGCCCAGCGCCCGCAGGATGGAAAAGCCGCCGTGGAAATCCATGTCCGGCACCCACTCCCCGTGGCAAGTGGGGAAGTCCAGGCAGGCCAAGGCAGCGTAGTTAGTGCTCACCCACCCACCGAGCGCCAGTTGGGCGTAGAGCAGCACCAGGCCCAGCGCCGCATAGCCGCGCCATTTGCGGGCCGACGGCGGGATTTGCGGGAGGGTCGTCTGTCTAGCCGATAGCCAGGTCAGCAGCGCCAGCAGGCTGACGCCCCCCAGCAGGTGGACCGTGACGACCACAGGCATGAGCTGGTGCGTGACCGTCCAGGCGCCGAACGCCCCTTGCAGGCAGACCGCCGGCAGGATGACGGTGGCCAGGAGCGGCGACTGCGCCAGCGTCTTGCGATGCCGCCACGCCATCACGACGATGGCGATGATCAGCATGCCCAGAACGGTGCCGGCATAGCGGTGGATCATCTCTATCCAGGCCTTGGACAGGGTAACCGGCCCGTCCGGCAAGGCCGTGGCGGCGGCGTGGATGTCGTGCCGCGCGCCGATGGGCGAGGCGTTGCCGTAGCAGCCCGGCCAGTCGGGACAGCCCAGGCCAGAATCGGTCAGGCGGACGAAGGCGCCGAACATGATCAGATCGAAAGTCAGGAACATCGTTACGGCCACCAGCCTGGCGTAACGTGCCCGGATGCGGCTGGCCCGCGCCCCGGGCGTCTGCAGGGTTGCCATGTCCGCTACCCGATGCGCGACGCGTGCAGCAGCTTGCCGATGTCGTCGCGCAGCCGCAGGGGATCCGGATTTTCGGGAAAGCGCAGCATCTGGTTGTTGCGCGGATCGATCAGCCAGATGTGCTGCTTGAGCGCCTGCGCCGAAGGCCGCGTGCCGTCCGGCAACGCCAGGAAGCGCGCCACCTGCTCGGCATTGGCCCGCACCATGTGCGCGCCTTCGTAGGCCCGGATCACGATGGTCGGCACCGGTTCATCGTCCAGGATCAGCCATACGCGCTCGATGCGGCCGACGTTCTTGCCGGTGCTGGCGTGCGTCTGGCGCATGATGAACAGTTTCTTGGCGCACTCGTCGCCGCAGTCGCCGCTGTCGGCGCTCACCATCACCCATTTGCCGGTCAGGCTGCGCAGGTCGAAGGCGCTGCCGTCCAGGTCGGTCAGCTGCAATTGTTCCGCCGGCGGCACCGGCCGCTGCGGATCGACCAGGCTGCCGTAATTGGTTCCTGCGCCGTCGGGACGCCAATCGAGGAAATAGACCAGCGCCGCCGCCACCAGCGGCGCGGCGCATACCAGCAGTACGGCATAGAGCGCGAACAGGGAGCGCCGGCGCGGCGCGGGCCGGCGGGCATCAACGGGTCGAGCGGAAATGTCGGACAAGAAGCACTCCAAAAGCGATGGCGGCAATCGCCGCGAACGAAAACCACTGCAACGCGTAGCCGCGATGCGTATCCACATTGACCGGCGGACCGGCCCACTCCCGCAGCAAGCCATCCGCCTGGGCGCCGGTCTGCTCCAGCACCGCGGGCAACAGCGCCAACCCTGCCGCCTGCCCGTAGGCACCGGTATCGAGATTCTGCATCCGCGGCGGCGCCCCGTCCGCTTGCGGCCACGGCTCGGGCCACGCCTGCGGCCTGCCGCTCAGCGCGCCCAGGTCCAGCAGGCGCGGAACGCGGGCCAGCAGCACCCCGCTCACTTCCACCGGCCCCGGCGGCGTCTGCACCCGCACCGGGCCGTCCGGCACCGGCCGGGGCAGCCAGCCTCGCAGCACGGCTACGGCAGCGCCTTGCTCGACCGCCAGCGGCGTCACCACCCAGAACCCCGGGCGGCCCGCCGACATGCGGTTCTCCAATAGCACCGTCCGATCGGCCAGCCATCGCCCGCGCACCATCGCCGGGCGCCAGGGCCTCAACTCGGCCGGCGGCGTGGCCGCATCCAGGACCAGCGGCGGCAACGCCCTGCCCGCTTCGAGTTCGGCCAGTGTCGCCAGCTTTTCCTGCGCCCGGTGCAACTGCCAGCGGCCCAGCATCCCCGTCACGCCCACGGTCGCTGCCAGCAGCGCCAGCGCCACCCAGACCCGGCCCGACCGATGCGGACCTGCGGCAGGCGGGTTCACCCCAGCCACCGCCCGCACCCGCCCCCTGCCATAATTCCATCTTGGAGGAGGAAATACCTGATGCGCTTCATCGTCGCCATTGCCTTCATCGGCATACTCTACAGTCTGGGTTCGGCACTGGTCTTCCTGATGCGGGACACCGGCAACAGCAAACGCATGGTCCGCGCCCTGACCCTGCGCATCAGCCTGTCCGTCCTGCTGTTCCTGTTCGTCCTGTTCTCGTACTGGATGGGCTGGTACAGGAGATAGGGAAACCCACCCCTAAAG
>NZ_UWPJ01000032.1 GCF_900606115.1 Pigmentiphaga humi | reverse complement strand
GGGGTGGGCTTCCCCGGGGGCCCGCGTAAGCGGGTAGGGGGTGGACCTCCCATGGACCTTCAGATTGCTCTTTTCCTGATCCAGGATGGCGTGGTCAACGGCGCGATTTATGCGCTGTTGGGCATGGCGCTGGTGTTGGCGTTTACGGTGACGCGGGTGATTTTCATCCCGCAGGGCGAGTTCGTCGCCTGGGGGGCGTTGAGCCTGGCGGCGCTGCAGGCGGGGAAGTTGCCGGGGACGGTGTGGCTGCTGGCGATCGGCGGTTGCGCGGTGATGCTGGTGGAGTTGTGGACGGCGTGGCGCGGCCGCGACTGGAGCGGGATTGCGCGCGCGGCGGGGTGGAATCTGGTTTATCCGGCGCTGATGTTCGCCGCCGTGCATTTCATCGATTTCGAACAGATGCCCATGGCCGTGCAGGTCCTGGCGGCGCTGCTGATCGTCGTGCCCATGGGGCCCATGGTCTGGCGCCTGGCGTTCCAGCCGGTGGCCGAGAGCAGCGTACTGGTGCTGCTGATCGTCTCGGTGGCGGTGCACGTGGCGATGGTCGGGCTGGGCCTGCTGTTCTTCGGCGCGGAAGGGTCGCGCACGCCGCCCTTCACCGAGGGCGGCCTCGAGCTGGGCGGCATTCCCGTTCCGGCGCAGACGCTGTGGGTGGTCGGCTGCTCGATCGCGCTGATCCTGGCGCTGACGGTGGTGTTCGGGCGGACGCTGTACGGCAAGGCCTTGCGGGCGACCGCGGTCAATCGCGTGGGCGCGCGGCTGATGGGCATACCGACCAGCCTGGCCGGCCGGCTGAGCTTCACGCTGTGCGCGCTGATCGGCGCGTTCTCCGGCATCCTGATCGCGCCGCTGACCACCATCTACTACGACACGGGCTTCCTGATCGGGCTGAAGGGCTTCGTGGCCGCCATCATCGCCGGATTGGCGAGCTATCCGCTGGCCGCCGCGGGTGCGGTGCTGGTCGGGCTGCTGGAGGCTTTTTCGTCGTTCGCCGCCAGCGCCTACAAGGAAGTCATCGTCTTCACGCTGATCATCCCGGTGCTGATCTGGCGCTCGCTGTCCTCGCGGCACGTGGAGGAAGAGTGATGCGGCTGCGTCCTGCCTGGCTGATCGGCGCGGGCATCGTCCTGCTGGCCGCGGGCGCCCTGTGCCTGCCCGAGTTCACCGTCACGCTGCTCAACTACATCGGCCTGGCCGCGCTGGTTTCGCTGGGGCTGGTGCTGCTGACCGGCGTCGGCGGGCTGACCTCGTTCGGGCAGGCGGCCTTCGTGGGCGTGGGAGCCTACACCACTGCCTGGCTGTCCATCGGCGCCTTGCCGCCGGCGTTCGCCTGGCTGGGCGGTTCGCCCTGGATGGGGCTGGCGGCCGGGCTGCTGGTGACCGCCGCGACGGCCTGGGTGCTGGGGGCGGTGTCGCTGCGCCTGTCCGGGCATTACTTGCCGCTGGGCACCATCGCGTGGGGGCTGAGCCTGTACTACCTGTTCGGCACGCTGGAGTTCCTCGGTGGGCACACCGGGTTGTCGGGCGTGCCCCCCATCGCCCTGTTCGGCGAGCCGCTGGTCGGGAGCCGGCAGATCTTCTGGCTGATCTGGGGCATGCTGCTGCTGGCCGTGCTGCTGGTCAGCAATCTGCTGGATTCGCGCGAGGGCAGGGCCATCCGCGCCCTCAAGGGCGGCATGGTCATGGCCGAGTCCATGGGCGTGGACACGGCCCGCTCCCGCATCGCCATCTTCATGATCGCGGCGCTGCTGGCCTGCGTGTCGGGCTGGCTCTACGCCCACATGCAGCGCTTCGTGAACCCGACGCCCTTCGGCCTGCACATCGGCATCGAATACCTGTTCATGGCGGTGATAGGCGGCGCGGGGCAGGTCTGGGGCGCGCTGGTGGGCGCCGGCGTGGTGACCATGCTCAAGCAGTGGCTGCAGGACTGGCTGCCTCATCTGCTCGGCGCCTCGGGCAATTTCGAGAGCATCGTGTTCGGCATCCTGCTGGTGGTGGCGCTGCAGCGCGCGCCGGACGGCATCTGGCCGGTGATCGCGCGGCTGTCGCGCAAGGCGCTGCCGTTGGCCGATACCCGCCGGCAGGTGGACGAGGCGGCCCGGCCGCTGGCGCATCGGACCCAGCCCGCGCGCGGCGAAACCGTGCTCGAGGCGCGCGGCCTCACCAAGCGCTTCGGCGGCCTGGTCGCCAACAACGACATCAGCTTCATCGTTCCCGCAGGCCAGGTGCTGGCGCTGATCGGGCCCAACGGCGCGGGCAAGAGCACCATGTTCAACCTGCTGTCGGGCGTGGACGATCCGAGTTCGGGCCAGGTGGTTTTCCGCGGGCAGGACGTGACCGGCCGCCCGGCCCGCGCCATCGCGGCGCTCGGCATGGGACGCACCTTCCAGCACGTGCGGCTGCTGCCGCAGATGACGGTGCTCGAGAACATCGCGCTGGGCGCGCACATGCGCGAGCGCAAGGGCGTGCTGGCCGGGCTGGTGCTGGGCAGCCTGCATCTGGAGCGGCGCGACGAAGCCCGCCTGCTGGCCGAAGCCGCGCGCCAGGCTCGCCGCGTCGGCCTGGGCGATGCGCTGCACCTGCCGGCGGGCTCCCTGCCGCTGGGCAGGCAGCGCATGCTCGAAATCGCCCGCGCGCTGTGCGCCGACCCTTGCCTGCTGCTGCTCGACGAGCCGGCCGCCGGCCTGCGCTATCTCGAAAAACAGGCTTTATCCGACACCCTGCGGGCCTTGCGGGCCGAGGGCATGGCCATCCTGCTGGTCGAGCACGACATGGATTTCGTCATGGGGCTGGCCGACCGCATCGTCGTCATGGAGTTCGGCCAGAAAATCGCCGAGGGGCTGCCGGCGGACGTGCAGCGCGATCCGCGCGTGCTGGAAGCCTATCTGGGAGGCGTGGAATGAGCGCGATCCGAACCGGCGCGTCCTCACCGGCCGGGCAGGCGGCGCCCGTGGATGCGCCTTTGCTGGAAACCCGCGGCCTGTGCGTCGCCTATGGCAAGGTCGAGGCCCTGCACGGCATAGACCTGGCCGTGCCGGCCGGCACCATCGTGACGGTCATCGGCCCCAACGGCGCCGGCAAGACCACCTTGCTGTCGGCCATCATGGGCCTCTTGCCGTCCCGGGGGGAGATCCGGCTGGACGGCGCGGCGCCGCGCCGCGTCGGCATCGAGGGAATGGTGGCGGCGGGCCTGAACCTGGTGCCGGAAAAGCGCGAGCTGTTCGGCGAGATGAGCGTCGAAGACAACCTGCTGCTGGGGGCCTTCCAGCGCTACCGCACCGGTCATCGCGACCAGGCGCGGTCCATGGAAGAAGTCTACGGCCTGTTCCCGCGCCTCAAAGAGCGCCGCAGGCAGCTCGCCGCCACGCTGTCGGGCGGCGAACGCCAGATGCTGGCGCTGGGCCGCGCGCTGATGGCCAAGCCGCGCCTGCTGCTGCTCGACGAGCCCTCGCTCGGGCTGGCGCCCCGCATCGTCAAGGAAATCTTCCACATCATCGCCGAACTGCGCCGTCGCGGCGTGGCCATCCTGCTGGTCGAGCAGAATGCCCGGGCGGCCTTGCAGACCGCCGACTACGCCTACGTGCTGGAGACCGGCCAGGTGGTGCTGGCCGGGCCGGCAGGGGAATTGGCCGACGATCCGCGCGTGATCGAGAGCTACCTGGGGCTGGGCCGGAAGTAGGCCGCGCCGCCCCGGCCCTTTCCTAGGGAATGCGGGCTTCGATCAGGAACGGCCCCTTGCGGGCGCACGCCGCCTTGAATGCCCGCGCGAATCCGCCGACCGTATCGACGGCCACCGCTTCGACGCCCTGGCCGCGCGCCAGCGCCATCCAGTCCAGGCTGGGGCCGGACAGGTCCAGCATCCGGCGGGCCTGCTCGCCGGGGCTATCGATGCCCACGCCTTTCAGTTCACCCTGCAGGATGCGATAGCTGCGGTTGGCCAGGATGATGGTCAATACGTCTAGGTTCTCGCGCGCCTGGGTCCACAGCGCCTGCAGCGTGTACATGCCGCTGCCGTCGCCCTCGAAACACACGACCTTGCGGTCGGGGCAGGCGACGCTCGCGCCCGTGGCCAGCGGCAGGCCGCAGCCGATGGAGCCGCCGGTGATCTGCAGGTAGTCGTGCGGGGCCGCGCCGTCGGTGAATTTGAACAAGGAGCGGCCGGACGATACCGATTCGTCGCACAGAATGGCGTTTTCCGGCAGCAGCGCCGCCATGGCTTGCATGATGGTGTCGGCGTCCAGCCGATCAGTGGCGGGCAGGGTGGGGGCGGCGGCTTGCGGGATGGCTGCCGGCCGGGCCGGGCAGCCGAGCTCGTCGGCCAGCCATGCCAGCGCGTGCAGCGTGTCGCCGCCGGGTTCGACCAGCGGCAGGATCTCGCAGCCGGGCGGCGTCTGCAGGCGCGGTTTGTTCGGATAGCCGAAGAACGCCGCGGGAGGATGGCTGCCCGCCAGCACGAGCATCTCCAGGCCGGCGAGTTGCTGGACCGCCTGATCGATGGAGAAGGGCACGCGCGGGACGACCAGGCGGCCGCGGCCGCGTGCGAAGCGGCGGTTGGCCTGCTGCGCGAGCAGCTGGATGCCGCTGTCCTGCAGGCGGGCGAGCACGGCCAGCCCGGCCTCTTCGAGCGCGCGCCCCGTGACCAGCAGCCCGCAGCGCTTGCCCGCTTTGACGGCCTGCACGACGCGCGCCATCGTTTCCGGCAGGGCCTGGACGAGCGGCGGCGGCGCGCTGGCAACCTGCGGCGTTTCGCCCGGGCCCCAGGCCGTATCGGCGGGCAGGATCAGCGTGGCGATCTGGCCGTCGCGCGAGCGCGCGGCGGTGACGGCTTCGGCCGCGTCGTGCGGAATGCGCGCGCCGGCGCCGACCCGGTACCAGTCGGAGATCAGCGCCGCGGTGGCGGGCACGTCGCTGCGCAGCGGGCTTTCGTACTGGAGGTGGTCGCTGGCGTGTTCGCCGACGATGTTGACGATGGGCGTGCGCGCCTTGCGCGCGTTGTGCAGGTTGGCAATGCCGTTGGCCAGGCCGGGGCCGAGGTGCAGCAGTGTCGCGGCCGGTTTGTCCGCCATGCGGCCGTATCCGTCGGCCGCGCCTGTCACCACGCCTTCGAACAGGCCCAGGACGCAGCGCATGCCCGGCACCCGGTCGAGCGCCGCCACGAAATGCATTTCGGATGTGCCGGGATTGGCGAAGCAGACGTCGATATTGGACGCCAGCAGGGTTCTGACCAGCGACTCGGCCCCGTTCATGATGGGAGGTTCTCCAGTGTGCGCAAAAAATGGTGAAACGCGCCGTGAGGGGCCATCCAGGCCCGCCGCCGCGGCGCGGCAACGCTCAGTTCGTCGTAATGTTGGCGTCTTTAATGACTTTGGTCCAGCGGGCGCGCTCTTCGGCCATGTAGCGTCCGGCCTGCGCCGGCGTGCTGCCGACCACCGCCACCCCCAGCGCGTCGAGGCGCTTGCGGATCTCGGGTTCCTTCAGCACGACGGCGATTTCTTTCTGCAGGCGCTCGATGCGATCGGCGGGCGTGCGCGCCGGCGCGACGATGCCGAACCAGTTGGTGACCTCGTAGCCCGGCACGCTTTCGGCGACGGTCGGCACATCCGGCAGGACGGGGGAGCGTTCGCGGCCGGTCGTGGCCAAAGCGCGCAACTGGCCGGACTGGACGAAGGGCAGGCCGATGGCGGGCGCCTCGATCGTCATCTGCACCTGGCCGGCCACGACGTCCTTGACCGCCGGCGCGCTGCCGCTATAAGGCACGTGCACCAGCTTGAGCCCGGTAGCGGAATTGAAGAGTTCGCCCGCCATGTGCGGCAGTCCGCCATTGCCGCTGGAAGCGAAATTCACCTTGTCGGGATTCGCCTTGGCATAGGCGATCAGCTCGGGTACGGAGCGCACCGGCAGGGAGGGGTGCGTATAGACCACCATGACCGACGACGCGACTACGGTGACCGGCGCGAAATCCTTCTCCATGTCGAAGGAGAAATCCTTCACCAGGCCCGGGCTGATGCTCAGGTTGCCCATCGTGCCCATCAGCACCGTATAGCCGTCCGGCTCGGCTTTGCCGATTCCCTGGAGGGCGACGATGCCGCCGGCCCCGGGCTTGTTCTCGATCACGACCGATTGCCCCAGGCGTTCGGCCAGGCGGGGGCCGATCAGCCGTCCGATGGTGTCGATGGCGCCCCCGGGCGGGAAGCCGATCACGATCCTGATCGGCCGTTCCGGATAGGCCGCGGCGGCGGGCGCCCAGGCCATGTTCCAGACGGCGCAGGCGGCAGCGCAGGCAAGCAGAGGGTGCTTCATGGTCTCCTCCTTGAATGGAGCAAAAAACTAATCTTGGAGATTTATAATAAAATTTCTTATATAGTTGGATTTATTATCAATGCATGGCGCCGGCTTGGCAACCGGATTTCCCGGCGGCCGGCAAGAAATGAGGAATCGACGATGTCCAGGCGTATCGAGGCCTACGTAGGCACGGCCGGCCACTCGGCATGGTTCAGCGATGACCAGGGCGCGACGTGGATCCACCCCAACAGCCATTCCGGGATGTACCTGGAGGCGCGCGTGTGGGCCTTCAGCAGCCACCCGGACCGCCCGGAACTGTTGTGGGCCGGTACCGACATGGGGGTGTTCAAGTGGGATGAGCGGACCACGCGCTGGACGCACGTGCCTTCGCCGATCGAGGACGCCTGGGCGCTGTGCCAGCAGCCCGACGATCCGGACGTCATCTATGCGGGCGGGCGGCCGGCAGGGCTGTATCGCTCGCAGGACGGCGGCGCCAGCTGGGAGACCCTGAGCGTTCCGGGATTGGCGGATTTCTCGCCGATCAACCGGGGGCCCACCCGTGTCACGCAGATCCTGGTGGACCCAATGGACAACGACGTGCTGTGGGCTTCCATCGAGATCGGCGGCATCTTCCGCAGCGCGGACCGAGGCAAGACCTGGACGTCCCAGGTGGAGGGGCTGGTTTCGCTGGACGTGCACGGCATTGCCGTGATCCGGCGCCCGGGCGGCCGCCTGCTGTTGGCGACGACCAACCAGGGCCTGCATCGCAGCGAGGACGAGGGCGCGCACTGGACCTTCCAGCCGCTCGATTCGCCTTGGCAGTACACGCGCGCCGTCGTGCCGCGCGCCGATACCGACCGGATCGTGTTCCTGACCAACGGCAACGGTCCGCCGGGAACGACCGGCCGGCTGCTGCGCAGTGTCGACTACGGCGATACGTGGCAGGAACTGCCGCTGCCGGGCCGGCTGAACAGTACGGTGTGGTGCGTGGCGACGCATCCGCACGACCCGATGCTGCTGCTGGTCTGCACCAACCTCGGCCAGATTTTCAGGAGCCGGGACGGCGGCGATTCATGGGAGCGGCTGCCGCACGAGTTCGGGGAGGTGCGCGCGCTGCACTGGCGCTGGGCCGAGATCCCCGAGGGGCGGCCGGGACACGCGATGACGGTGCGCAACTGAGCCGCGCCTCGATCCAATCGATATGGAGGAATACATGAGCGAACAACGTTTCCCGCGCCTTGCGCCGGAACAGATGACACCGCGCCAGCGGGAGGTGGCGCAGCAGATCGCCGCCGGTCCGCGGGGCGAGGTCAAAGGCCCTTTCCTGGCGTTGCTTCACAACCCCGACCTGGCCGAGCGGATCCAGCAGCTGGGCGAGCACCTGCGCTTCGGCACGGAATTGCCTGGCGAGCTCATCGAACTGGCGGTGCTGGTGGCGGCGCGGGTCTGGGATTGCCAGTACGAGTGGGCCGCGCATCGCCGCATCGCCACGGCGACCACCAGCCTGGCTCCCGAGATCATGGACGCGATCGCCGCCGGCCGCGATCCGGGCGAGATGCCCGGCCATTTGCGCGATGCCTATGTCTTCTGCATGGCAGTGCACCGGCTCGGCCAGCCCGGCGAGGCGGCCTGCGACGCGGTCGAGGCGCGCTATGGCAAGCGCGGCGTGCTGGATCTGCTTGCGCTGTGCGGCTATTACACGATGCTGGCAATGGTGCTGAACACGGCGCAGGTGCCGCTGCCGGACGGCGCGGCACCGCCGCTGGAGCCGTTGCGGCGGCCCTGATCCCGGCTCTTGCGGCAGCAGGCGGTCAGCCGATCGCGCGCGCGGGCAAGTCCACCACATTGGCGGAATTCGAGATGCGCTGCGAGACTTCCCGGCTCGCCTCCACCACGCGGCCGGCCAGTTTCTGGAATTCGGCGGCGCCGATCTCGGATTCGGCGGCTGCCAGCGCCAGGCTGCCCAGCACGTCGCCGGAGCGGTTGAACAGCGGCGCGGCGATGGACAGGATGCCGTGGTTGTATTCGCCGTAGGTCATGACGTGGCCGGCCTGCTTGATCTCGCGCAGGATCTGCCGGAAGCCTTCCCAGTCCGCGCCCAGCCCGACCGACGCGATGCTCTTGCGGTGGCGCGAGAAGATGGTGCGCAACTGGTGGACCGGCAGGTGGGCCAGGATGATCTTGGCCGATGCGCCCGCCACCAGCGGCCGGCGCTGGCCGCGGCTGAACAGTACGGAGGGAGCGTTTTCGGCAAGAGCTTCCTGCACGCACATGATGGAGTCGCTGAACAGCATGCACAGCAGCGAACTGTAGCCGGTCTCGGCGGTCAGCCTCCGGATGACCGGCGTGCCGGCAATGTAGACCGGGTCGCACAGGCGTGTGGTGCGGTCCATCTCCAGCACGCGCGGGCCCAGCACGTACGAGCCGTTGGCGACGCGCGCCAGCAGGCCGGCGCTGTGCAGTGCCTTGATGTAGCGGTAACAGGTCGAAGCGGGGACGCCGGAATACCGTATCAGATCGTCCGTCGCCCAGACGGGGGCTGCCGGCGTGAATACGTCCAGCAAACTCAGCATCTTGTCCAGGCTGCTCATGGAGGATCTATTCTCGATCGCTTGAAGGCCGGTCGGCCGTCCCGCCGGCCCGGCTCCGGTTTCCGGGCGGCGGGGCGGCAAAGACGGTTTTGAAAACCCGGGAATTATTCCACATCGGCATAGGCGTTACCGGAGCATGGCGGTGCCGGCATTCCTGCCGCCCGTGCGGCACGGGGGCCCTGAAGAGCTTGCCATGCGCAGACGGGTCGTTCTAGATTAAACGAAATAATTATCGAATTATGGAATTAATTTATGGCGGCGGTGGCGCCGCCGAGGAGGCAGGCATGGAAAGCGCAGCAAGGGCCCGGCCGCTGAAGGTCGGGCTGATCGTTCCCATCAACAACACCACGATGGAGCGCGAGCTCGCGGGCTGGCTGCCGCCGGGCTCCACGGTGGAGACCCGGCGCATTCCGCGCGGCAAGGGGCTGATCACGCCCGACGTGCTGCCTGCCTACGTCGCCAACACGCTGGAGCTGGCGCGGACGCTGCCGGATGACATCGACGCGGTGGCCTACGGCTGCACCGCTGCCGGCTTCGTCGCCGGGCCGGAAGGCGAGGCGCAGCTGGCGCAGTCCCTGCGGGAATTGACCGGCAAGCCGGTGATCACCACCGCGCGCGCCATGGTCGTTGCGCTGTCCGAAGCCGGCGCGCAGGACATCGCGCTGGTGACGCCGTACAGCGAGCAGGTCAATCGCGCGCTGATGCGTTTCCTCGACGAGGGGCGCATCGCGGTGCGCCGGCTCAGCAGCTTCGAGGCCGCGGACGTCGAGGCGCTGGGCCGGATCACGCACGAAGAGGTGGCGCAGCGGGCGCGCGAAGTCATGGATGAGCAATGCGGAGCGATGTTCATCGCATGTTCGCAACTGCCCACGCAGGCGATCCTGGACGACCTGGAGCGCGAGTTCGGCAAGCCGGTGCTGTCGTCGATCAAGGCGACCGCCATGCAGACTGCGCGTGCGGTCCTGGGTTGACGTAGGCATAAAATAATTATCACCATATTAGACTTTTTATAATCATCCTGCCAGAATGCGCCAATCGGCGCCGCGGCAGGACCGCTGGTCCGTGAACATGCATCGAGCGGCGCGACGCCGGCACTGGCCGGCCGCAGCGCCCCGCAACCAGGAGACACTGCCATGAAGAATTGCCCCTACGCTCTTCCCGCTATGCGGGATCGCTGCCCCCCGAGGGGGCGTTTTTCATCTTGGGACGGCCCGGCGATGAAAAAACTCCTGCTCGGCGCTGCCGCGGCGCTTGCCTGCGCAACCCAGGTCCATGCCCAGTCCGCCGCGGACGCCTGGCCCAGCCGCCCGGTGCGGGTCATCGTGCCGTTCACCGCCGGTTCGTTCACCGATACGGCCGCCCGGGCCATGAGCCGCGAATTGTCCGCGAGCCTGGGCCAGCAGTTCGTGGTGGAAAACCGCGGCGGGGCAGGCAGCACGATCGGAACGGACGTCGCGGCCAAGGCGGCCCCGGACGGCTACACCTTCGTCGTGACGGACAACTCGTTCGCCGTGTCGTCGGCCCTCTACGCATCGCTGCCCTACGATCCGAAGAAAGACATCGTCCAGGTCGCCGAACTGGCCGAGGCGCCCGCGGTGCTGGTCGGGCGGACGGAATTGCCGCAGAAGGACCTGAAGTCAGTGATCGCGGCGGCCAAGGCCCAGCCGGACAAACTGACCTTCGGTTCGGGCGGACAAGGTTCGTCGGCGCACCTAGCGATGGAGGAACTGCTGCTGCAGACGGGCTCGCGCATGGTGCACGTGCCCTACAAAGGCATCGCCGCGGCGATCCTGGACGTGGTGGCGCAGCGCATCGACGTCGCGATCGGCAGCGTCGGCTCGACCGTCCAGTTCATCAAGGACGGCAGGGTGCGCGGCCTGGCGCTCAGCGGCAAGACGCGCCATCCCATGTTCCCGCAGGTGCCCACCTTCGCCGAAGCGGGCTTTCCCGACTACGGCGTGATGTACTGGTTCGGCGTCATGGCGCCGGCAGGCATTCCTCCCGCCATTCTCGACAAGATGCAGGCGGCGGTGCAGCAAGCCACCCGTGCGCCGAAGCTGCGCGAAGTATTCGAGGCGGCGGGGGTGCAGCCGTCCGGCACCGGCGGAGCCGAGTTCGGCCGGCGCGTCGCGGACGAAACGCAGATGTGGAAACGGGTAATTGAAAAGGCCGGGATCAAGCCGGAATGAGCAGGAGGACGATAGCGTGATTTCATACGAGAACCGCGCGCTGGCGCGGATGCTGGCAGGCGATCTGGTGCTGTGCATGGGCCTGCGCCAGGCGCGTACGCCGGACATCGCGCTGATGGCGTCGGCATGCGGCTTCGACAGCATCTACGTGGACATGGAGCACAGTCCGATCGGGCTGGATGCCGTGTCGGCCATCTGCATCGCGGCGACCGGCTGCGGCGTCACGCCGCTGGTGCGCGTGCCCGGGCACGACCTGCAATGCATGGTGCGCGCGCTCGATGGCGGCGCGCAGGGCATCATCGTGCCGCACGTCGAGGATGCGGGGCAGGCCCGGGCGCTGGTCGAGGCGGCCAAGTATCCGCCCATGGGCCACCGCTCGGTGATGGGCAGCGGTCCGAGCCTCGGCTACGAGCCGCTGCCGCTGGCGCAGGTCAATGAACTCGGCAATCGGGAAACGCTGCTGGTCGCCATGCTGGAGACGCCGCGCGGCATCGCCAATGCCGACGAGATCGCCGCGGTCGCCGGCATCGACATGCTGCTGATCGGCTCCAACGACTTGTGCACCGAGATGGGCATTCCCGGCCAGCTGCATCATCCCGCCTTGCGCGAGGCTTTCGAAAGCACGGCGGCGGCGTGCCGGCGCCACGGCAAGTTCCTCGGCATCGGCGGCGTGCGCGGCGACATCGCGCTGCAGCGGGCATTGCTGGGGCTGGGTGCCCGCATGCTCATCGCCGGCAGCGATGTCACCTACCTGATGCGCGCCGCCGCGCAGGACGCCAAGCAGTTGCGCGATGTGCAGAATTCGTAGCCGGAGACGCCATGCTTCACGATGATGAAAAACCAGCCTTCCATGCGCCCGCGGGCGCTTGCGACAGCCATTTCCACGTATTCGGGCCGCCGGGCAGCTATGGGTACGGCGCCGACCTGCGCTACGAGCCGCCGCACGCGCCGCTGGAAGACTACCTCGCCCTGGCGGGCCGCCTGGGCATCGAGCGCTTCGTGTTCGTGCAGCCCAGCGCCTACGGGCGCGACAATGCCTGCATGCTCGACGCGATGGCCCGCACGCAGGCGCCGCGGCGCGGGATCGTGGACGTGGACGAGCATGCGCCGGATGCCGAACTGGCGCGCATGGACGCCCTGGGCGTGCGCGGCGTGCGCATCAACGTGCGGCCGGTCATGCCGCCCCAGCCCGGCTTCGGCGACACCCTGGTGCCGCGCATCCAGCGGCTGGCGGCGCGCTGCGCGGAGATCGGCTGGCACCTGGACTTCCTGCTGCCCGGCTGGTTGACGGTGGAGCTGATGCCGGTACTGCGGGGCTTGCAATTGCCTTTCACGCTGGCCCACCTGGGCATGCAGCAGGCCGCCCTGGGCACGGACGCCCCCGGGTTTCGGCAGGTACTGGAATTGGTGCGCGGGGGCGACCGCCATTGCCGGCTGAAGGTCACCGGCATCTACCGCATCTCCACCGCGCCGGATTTCGACGATGTCGGGCCCATGGTGCGGGCGGCGCTGGAGGCCGCGCCCGATCGCGTGATCTGGGGCAGCGATTATCCCCATCTCTCGTTCGGCGACAACAGCTCCGTCGCGTTGTTCAACCTGCTCGGCAAGTGGGTGCCCGATCCGGTCCTGCGCAAGCGCATCCTGGTGGACACCCCGGCCGAGCTGTACGGGTTCTGACGCCGCGGCAATCGCCGCGGCCGTCAGGGCGCGCCCTCCCGCTCAGGGCTGCTGCGCTTCCCGCCTGGGCTTGGGACGGGTGCCTATGGTCACCGTCGCTTCCATCTCCTGGCCGCCGCGCACGATCTTCACCGCGACCTTGTCTCCCGGCGGAAGCTGGGCGATGGTGTTGAGCATGGAGGTCGTGTCCGAGATGGGCCTGTCGCCCACGGTGATCACGATGTCGCCCGTGCGTATGCCCGCCCTGGCCGCCGGCCCGCCGCGCACCACGCCGGCGATGATGACGCCGTCCTTGCGCGACAGCTTGAAGGCATCGGCCAGTTCGGCGGTCAGGTCTTGCGGCTCGACGCCGATGTAGCCGCGCGTCACGGTGCCGGTGGTGATCAGCTGTTCCATGATCTGCCGCGCGGTGCTGACCGGGATGGCGAAGCCTATGCCCAGCGAGCCGCCCGAGCGCGAGTAGATCGCGGTGTTGATGCCGACCAGGTTGCCGTCGGCGTCGATCAGCGCGCCGCCGGAGTTGCCGGGGTTGATGGCGGCGTCGGTCTGGATGAAGTTCTCGAACGTGTTGATGCCCAGGTGCGTGCGGCCCAGCGCCGAGATGATGCCCATCGTGGTGGTCTGGCCTACGCCGAAGGGATTGCCGATGGCCAGCACCACGTCGCCCACCTGGAGGTCGTCGGCCCGGCCGAAGGTGACCGAAGGCAGATTGGGCAGGTCGAGCTTGAGCACGGCCAGGTCGGTGTCCGGATCCGCGCCCACCAGCGTCGCCTTGCTCTTGCGGCCATCGGCCAGCGCCACCTCGATCTCGTCGGCGGATTCGATGACGTGGTTATTGGTGAGGATGTAGCCCTCCGGGCTGACGATGACCCCCGATCCCAGGCTGGAAACCGGGTCCTGGCGGGTGTCGGGATCGCCGAAGAAGTAGCGGAAGACCGGGTCGTCGGAATAGGGGGTGCTAGGCTGCTGCGGCGTGTCCTTGCTGGTGAATATGTTCACCACGGCCGGCGCGGCCCGGTGGGTGGCGTCGGCGTAGGAGGCCTGCCTGCCCGCGCCGGACGAAGGGGGGCTGGCCTCGAAGAAGGGCACGACGATCGCGTTGCCGTTGCCCGGCCCGCGGCGCGTCAGCCATTCTGGGCGCAGGGTCGCCACGATGAATAAAATGGCCAGACAGACGGTGGTGGTCTGGGCGAAGATCAGCCATAGTCGGCGCATGTGCAAAATACTTTTCTCTAGCGTAGGAGATTGACAATGATCGCAGGCGAGCAGGCCTCAAGGCAAACCGGCGCATCCGGGCAGGGCGTGGACGCTTCGGAGCTGGATGCATGGCTGGCCGCCGAACTGCAGGTCGCCCGGTTTCGCGACTACTGTCCCAACGGGTTGCAGGTCGAGGGCCGGCCGGTAGTGCGCCATATTATCGCCGCAGTTACGGCTTCCGAGGCGGCGATCCGGCACGCGATCGCCGCCGGCGCCGACAGCCTGCTGGTTCACCACGGCTGGTTCTGGAAAAACGAGGATCCGCGCGTGCGCGGCATCCGGCGCGCCCGGCTCTCGCTGGTGCTGGGCCACGAGCTGAACCTGTTCGCCTATCATCTGCCGCTGGACGCCCACCCCAGCTGGGGCAACAACGCCCAACTGGCCGAGGTGCTGGGCCTGGAGCCGGACCGGATCGGCGGCGTGCCCCGCACCGCCGGCCACGACAACCTCATCTGGCTGGGCCGCGCCCCGGGCGTGGCGACCGTAGGCGAACTGGCTGCCCGGGTAGCCGGGCAGCTCGCGCGCACGCCCACGCTGATCGGAGACCCGGCGCAGCCGCTGGGCACGGTGGCCTGGTGCACCGGCGCCGCGCAGGGCATGCTGCAGGACGCGATCGACGCCGGCGCGCAGGCCTACATCACCGGCGAAATCTCCGAACCCACCGTACACCTGGCCCGCGAAACCGGCACCGCCTTCCTGGCCGCCGGCCACCACGCCACCGAACGCTACGGCGTGCAGGCGCTGGGCCGCGCCATTGCGGAACGCTTCGGCGTGCGGGTCGATTTCGTGGATATCGACAACCCCGTATAGGGGCGGGCTTTCCTTCAGCGCGCCGGGGGGGCCTTCAATAGATCGCGGATCTCCCGCAGCAGCGCGACGTCCTCGGGCGGCGCGGCCGGGGCGGGCGGCGGCGCTTCTTTTTCGAAGCGGGCCTTGGCGCGGTTCATCAGCTTGATCATCCAGAAGATGACGAAGGCCAGCAGGATGAAATTGATCAGGATGGTCACGAAGTTGCCCCAGCCCAGCAGCGTGGCGCCGGCTTTGGACAAGGCGTCGTAGGTCTGGGGGCCGGTGTAGTCGGCCGGAGCCCGGAGCACGATGAATTTGTTGCTGAAATCGACGCTGCCGCCGAGGATGAAGTTGACCAGAGGCATGATCACGTCCCTGACCATCGAATCGACGATCTTGCCGAATGCCCCGCCGATGATCACGCCGACCGCGAGGTCGACGACGCTGCCGCGCATGGCGAACTCGCGGAATTCCTTCATGACGCTCATTGTTTCCCTCTCCCTGGGATGCCCTGCGCGGAAGTATCTCTCATTTCCCGCCGTCCGGACATTGTCGTTGCGCCGGTACGCCGCCGTGCGATAGAGGGTGTCGGCCGGGGTGGGCATTGCGCTATACTCGAAAGTTACTATGAGCGCTTGTGTCTTCAAAGGCGCAAAATATAAGAAGAGTCAGCTTTCAAGTGCTTAACGAGAAGAAGTAATCTTGAGGGTCATTAAATGAGTGAGGACAAAGTGGTAGACGCCGACCGTCGTTTTTGGGTCGGCACCACCTGTGCCGTCGGGGGAGTCGCGGCAGTTGGCGTCGCCGTGCCGTTCGTCAGTACCTTTGCGCCGTCCGAGCGCGCGAAGGCGGCGGGAGCCCCGGTAGAGGTCGAAGTAGGAGACATGCAGCCTGGCGAGATGCGCACCGTCGAGTGGCGCGGCAAGCCGGTCTGGATCATCCGGCGCACGCCGGAGCAATTGGCTACGCTCAAGCAAGTGGACGGCGAACTGGCCGATCCGAATTCCGAGCGCAATCCCGACGAGATCACGCCGGAATACGCGCGCAATGAATATCGCTCGCTGAAGCCCGAGTATTTCGTGGCCGTCGGCATCTGTCCGCACTTGGGATGTTCGCCCACGGCCCGTTTCACCACGGGATCCCAGCCCAACCTGCCTGCCGACTGGCATGGCGGCTTCCTGTGTCCCTGCCACGGCTCGACGTTCGACATGGCCGGCCGGGTCTACAAGAACAAGCCGTCACCGGACAATCTGACGATTCCTCCTTACGAGTTCCTGTCCGACACCAAGATCGTGGTGGGCGTGGACGAGAGCAACAAGGCCTGAGCGCCAGTGACCCGTAGCGGCGCGGGCCGGATGCGCCGCGTCAGTTGAACGAAGCCAATAGAACACGTCGGCACCGCGGAGCGCGCAGCGCAGCGCCAGGGACCGCCGACCAAAAGGAGCAGCAGCCATGGCTGGCGAGAAGAATGTCGAGACCACTGGCCTTCTGGGCTGGATCGACGCCCGCTTTCCGCTCACATCGACCTGGAAAGCGCACCTGTCCGAGTACTACGCGCCGAAGAACTTCAACTTCTGGTATTTCTTCGGCTCGCTGGCGCTCCTGGTGCTGGTAATCCAGATCGTGACCGGGATATTCCTGGTCATGCACTACAAGCCCGACGCCGAACGCGCGTTCCAGTCGGTCGAATACATCATGCGGGAAGTGCCCTGGGGCTGGCTGGTGCGCTACATGCACTCCACCGGCGCCTCGATGTTCTTCGTCGTGGTCTACCTGCACATGCTGCGCGGGCTGTTCTACGGCTCCTACCGCAAACCGCGCGAACTGGTCTGGATCTTCGGCGTGGCGATCTTCCTGTGCCTGATGGCCGAGGCCTTCATGGGCTACCTGCTGCCCTGGGGCCAGATGTCGTACTGGGGCGCACAGGTGATCGTGAACCTGTTCTCGGCCATTCCGTTCGTCGGTCCCGATCTCGCCCTCCTGATCCGCGGCGACTACGTCGTCTCCGACGCGACGCTGAACCGTTTCTTCTCGTTCCACGTGATCGCCGTGCCGCTGGTGCTGCTGGGACTGGTGGTCGCGCACATCATCGCACTGCACGAAGTCGGGTCGAACAACCCCGACGGCGTCGAGATCAAGGCCAACAAGGATGCCAACGGCATCCCGCTGGACGGCATTCCCTTCCACCCGTATTACTCGGTGCACGACCTGTTCGGCGTGGCGATCTTCCTGATGATCTTCAGCGCCATCGTGTTCTTCGCGCCGGAAATGGGCGGCTACTTCCTCGAGTACAACAACTTCATCCCGGCCGATCCGCTCAAGACCCCGCCGCACATCGCGCCGGTCTGGTACTTCACGCCGTTCTACTCGATGCTGCGCGCGTGTACCGACGACTTCACCTGGGTGCTCGCCATCATCGCCGCGCTGGCCGCGATCGCCTTCTTCGTCAAGGGCCGCATGGCGTTCACCGTCCGCGTGACCGTGGCGGTCGTGCTGCTGGCCGTGGCCGTGCTGCTGCGCGTCTGGGACGCCAAGTTCTGGGGCGTGCTCACGATGGGCGGCGCGGTCGTGATCCTGTTCTTCCTGCCTTGGCTCGACCATTCGCCGGTCAAGTCCATCCGCTACCGTCCGGGCTGGCACAAGTGGCTGTACGGCGTGTTCATCGTCAACTTCCTGGTGCTGGGCTACCTGGGTACGCAGGCGCCGAACGACGTCTTCAACCTGATGTCGCAGATCGGCACGATCATTTACCTGGGCTTCTTCATGCTGATGCCGTTCTGGAGCCGGTGCGGCAAGTTCAAGCCCGTGCCCGAGCGCGTGACCTTTTCCGCCCACTGAGGATGCCCCAGGAAGCCGGCGCCTGGCGCCGGCCCGACAGACTTAACGGATACCAAGATGAAGAAGCTGCTCGGTGTATTGATTTTTATGCTGGCCTGCACGGCGGGAGCCCATGCCGCGGAAGGCGGGTTCCACCTGGAGAAGGCTCCCGCGCGTGTCAACGACCTGCCGGCGCTGCAGAACGGCGCCAAACTGTTCGTCAACTACTGTCTGAACTGCCATGCCGCTTCGTCCATGCGGTACAATCGGCTCAAGGACATCGGCCTGACCGACGAACAGATCAAGGAAAACCTGCTGTTTACGGGCGGTAAAGTCGGCGACATGATGACCATTGCCATGAGCGCCAAAGAGGCGAAGGAATGGTTCGGCGCTGCTCCCCCCGACCTGTCTGTCATTGCCCGGGCGAAATCCGTGAATGCGGGTCCGTCGGGTGCCGATTACCTCTACACCTACCTGCGTACGTTCTATCGCGACGAATCCCGGCCCACCGGCTGGAACAACCTGGTGTTTCCGAACGTGGGCATGCCCCACGTCCTCTGGCAGCAGCAGGGCCCGCGCGAGCTCACCACCATCGCCATGCACAAGAGCGAGGGCGAGCACGGCTGGGAACGCGTCACGACCACTTACGACGTGAACGGCGTCGCAACCGTCAAGCACGAGCCGGTGACGGGCTATCATGGCCACGAAACGATGGAAACGCGTTTCACGACCAAGGATCCCGCCAAGGCCGCAGCCTACGAGAGCGACGTGGCCGACCTGGTCGCGTTCATGACGTGGATGGCCGAACCCGTGCAGCAGCAGCGCGTGCGTCTGGGGGTGTGGGTGCTGATATTCCTGGCTTTCTTCACGGTCATCACCTGGCGCCTGAACGCCGTGTACTGGAAGAACGTCAAGTAGTTTTCGAACTACCTTTCCGGGGCCAGCATCCTTCACCAGGATGTCTGGCCCTTTAATGTTTTTACTCCCTGTCTGGAGCCCCTCGCCATGATGGTGCTTTACTCCGGAACCACGTGTCCGTTCTCCCAACGCTGCCGTTTCGTGCTGTTCGAAAAAGGCATGGATTTCGAAATCCGCGACGTCGACCTCTACAACAAGCCTGAGGACATCGCCGTCATGAACCCCTACGGCCAGGTGCCCATCCTGGTCGAGCGCGACCTGGTGCTGTACGAGTCGAACATCATCAACGAGTACATCGACGAGCGCTTCCCGCATCCCCAGCTGATGCCGGCCGACCCCGTCATGCGCGCCCGCACCCGCCTGTTCCTGTTCAACTTCGAAAAGGAATTGTTCGTGCACGTCAGCACGCTGGAAGCGCGCGAAAGCCGTGCCGACGAAAAGGCCCTGGAGCAGGCTCGCCAGCAGATCCGCGACCGCCTGTCGCAACTGGCTCCCATGTTCCTGAAGAACAAGTTCATGCTGGGCGAAGAGTTCTCGATGCTGGACGTGGCCATCGCGCCGCTGCTCTGGCGCCTGGACCACTACGGCATCGAGCTGCCCAAGAACGCCGCGCCGCTGCAGAAGTACGCCGAGCGTATCTTCTCGCGTCCGGCCTACATCGAAGCGCTGACGCCTTCCGAGAAGGTCATGCGCCGCTGATGCGGAGCGTCCGAACCACCGGGCGGGCGCGACGTCCGTCCGTGCCGCCGGGCAAGGCCGGCGGCTTGCAGCGCCGGGGGTGCAACCATGAGTGAAGTCTCTACCAAGCCTTACCTGATCCGCGCGCTGCACGAGTGGTGCACCGACAACGGCTATACGCCCCACATCGCCGTGGCCGTCGACGAACGCGTCGTGGTGCCGCGCGAGCACGTCCGCAACGGCGAGATCGTGCTGAACGTCGGGCGCCTGGCCACCCACAAGCTGGAGCTGGGCAACGAGTTCATCGAGTTCCAGGCCCGCTTCGGCGGCGTGGCGCGCCAGATCTCGGTGCCCATCGATGCCGTCACGGCCATCTATGCGCGCGAGACCGGGCATGGCATGGCCTTCGAGGCCGGTCCCTCGGCTGTCGCGGGCAACGATGTCGATGCGCCGTCAACCGAGGAGTCCGGCGGTACGGCGGCGGCCGACGGATCTTCCGCCATTCGTCCGCAGCTTTCGTCGGTGCCTTCGGGCGACACCACCCCGGCCGCTCCTGCCGGTAGCCCCGACGAAACCGACCCGCCGCCCGCCGGTCCGGACCGCGGCCGTCCGAAGCTGACGGTGATCAAATAGCGGGGCCCGGCATCGTCCGGGCGGTAATTAGCAAACAAGGCATTTGCAAAGACGCATAACGAAACGCGAAAACGTTCGTTCGTCGCGCGCGGGCCTGTCGATATTCTTCTTGCTTTGATGGGAAGAATCACGATGAACGCGCTGCTCAAACCCTTGCACCGGCCCGCGGATACGACGCTGCATCAACCGCGCATCCTGGAGCCGGAGCTTTATCGGCATGAGGATGCCCGCCTCGGGGATATCCGCATCGAGGCGTATTCCCCCATTGTCGGCGGGGTGGTGCATGGCTTCCGCTTCGAGCAGGAAACCCCGGACGCGGTTCGTTCGTTTCTGTATCGCTCCCTGCTCGAGTACGGCTTTCTTTCCTTCGCGCCGGGATCGGTCGCGGCCGAGGAGTTCGAAGGTTTCGCCGCCTTGTTCGGCGCGCCGCGCTTCGCCGGCAATCCGCAGGCGCCCCGCGTCGGCGGCGAGGCCAATTCCATCGACTCGGCGCGCAAGAAGACGCGCACCAACTACATCTGGCACATCGACCAGGCGTATCGCGAGCGTCCGCAGAAATTCACCGCGCTGTATGCCGTGAAAGCCCCGGAGCACGGCGGCGGCACCTTGTTCTCCAACGCCACCGCGGCCTATCGCTTGCTCGATCCGCAGTTCGCGGCCTACCTGGACACGCTGACCATTCTGCACAACGCCGACCAGATGGGGCTGGTGTCGATGTCCTATGCCGATTCGGAGCGCCTGCTGCAGGCCAGGATCGACACGCCGCCGCTGGAGGTGCCGCTGGTGCGCGTCCATCCCGAAACCGGCGCGAAGCAGCTGTTCGCCTGCGAGCTCTATGCGCAGCGGATCCTCGGCCTGCCCAGGCTGGTCAGCGACCATTTGCTCGGCATCGTCTTCGAATTCATCAAGGCGCCCGAAGTCTGCACCGAATACCGGTGGGAGGCCGGCGCGGCGCTGATCTGGGACAACCGCATCGTCCAGCACCGGGGCATTTTCAACTACGCCGGCCAGGACCGCCTGTTGCACCGCGCGGTGCTCGATTGAACGGAAAGAACATCATGAAGAAATCGTTTGGAAAACTCGCCGCCGGCCTGATCGCCGGGTTGGCCTCGATCGCGCTGGCCCCCACGGCGCAAGCGGCCGAGCCGCTGCCCAGGCTTGCGGTCACGGTATTCGCGCCGCCCTCGCAGAGCATCTGGATACCGGCGCTGATCCAGCGGCTGGAGCTGGACCGCAAGCATGGATTCGAGCTGGTCGTGACGCCCAAGCCGTCCAACGTTGCCTATACGGACTTCGCCACCGGCAAGGACCCGGTCTGCTTCTGCGCGGCGATCGCCGCCGTCAGCCGCTTCAAGCAGCAGGGCGCGGATTTCACGCTGCTCTGGAACATCTTCAATTTCGAATCCGACATCGTGGTGCGCGACCCGGCCATCAAGGACGTGAAGCAGCTGCAGGGCAAGGTCGTGCAGACCGACACCATTACGGGGAGCTGGGCGCTGTCGAAATGGTTCCTGCAAGCTCGTGGCGTCGATCTTGACAAGGTCAAGATCAAATCGTCCAGCGCACGCGGTGCCGCTGGGTTGGCAGAACTGCAGCTCGGCCGTATCGATGCGCTGCTGGTCAATCCGACCGAAGGCGCCGCGGCCGTGGCGCAGGGCAAGGGTGCCTTGCATTCGCTGCCGGTATTCGACCAGGCAGTGTGGCAGAAGGTGTCGGGTACGGATTTCGTGCCTTCGATCGCGCTCGGCGTGGCTTCGTCCTGGATCGCGCAAAAGCCCAACCAGGATCTGGCGCGCAGATTCTATGCGGCCAATCGTGAAGCGGCGGCGTTCATCCGGGAGCAGCCGGCCAAGGCCGCGCAACTCGTGGCCAAGGACGCCCAGATGGACGCGCCCGCGCTGCAAGGCGTGCTGGAGCGCTACCGCGACCTGATGCGCATCGAGCCGCTGCGCCGCCACATCAAGACGGTGGCACTGCTGACGCAGAAGCTGCTGCCCGAAGGCGGCCAGTTGCCGCGGCCGTTGACCGACCCGGAACTCGATTCGCTGGTATCGGCATTCGATGTGGAGGGCCGCAATGAATAGCATCGCAAGCGGACGGGCCGCGCCGGCGCCGCGGCCGTCCTGGCGCGCGCGGGAATGGCCCGCGGTGCCGTGGGAGGGCGCGCTCGCCATCGCCCTGATGCTGGCGGCATGGGAGTGGGCCTCGCGGCATTCCACGCCCATGTTCTTCCCTTCGCTCGCGCAGATTGCCGCAACCGGAGCCGAGCAGCTCGCCTCGCCGGAGGGCTGGACCGCGATCGCGATGACGTACGGCCGCATCTGGGCCTATCTGCTGGTCTCGTTCGTGGTGTCCTTCCTGCTCGGCATGGCAGTGGCCGGCAATGTGCACATCGAGCGCTTCCTGGTGCCGCTGGTCGAACTCAAACAGGGGATTCCTTCGCTGTGCTGGATCCTCTTCGCCATCCTGTGGTTCCAGGATTCCGAGACGCGCATCGCTTTCGTGGTCGTTACCTCCGCGCTGCCCGCGTTCTTCTACCAGGCGCGCGACGCGCTGCGCGGCATTCCGCGCGACTGGATCGACCTGGTGCAGGCCATGCGGCCGACCTTGTGGCAGAAGGCGCGCATCCTGTGGTGGCCGGCGGTCCTGCCGTCGCTGCTGACGGTGTGGCGCATCAACATCGGCAATGCCACGCGCGTCACCATCATGGCAGAACTGCTGGGCGGCATCACCGGGATCGGCCATCAATTGCGGGTCTCGCAAGAGATGTTCCGCATGGACCAGACCATCGTCTGGACGGTCGTGCTGGTGGCTTTCGTGATCCTGAGCAACCAGGTCTTGAGCGGCTTCGAGCGGCGCCTGCTGTCGTATCGCGGCCATGACGGAGTACGCGGCGATGCCTGACGCCATCGAATTCTTCAACGTGGAGAAACGCTTCTCCAAGAGCGCCGGCCGGCCGGCCATCGCCGACCTCAGTTTCACCGTGGCGGCAGGCGAGCACGTCTGCGTGGTCGGACGGACCGGGTGCGGCAAGTCCACCGCCGTCAACCTCATTCTCGGCTTGGCGCAGGCGACCCGCGGACAGGTGAGAGTGCTGGACGTCGACCCGTACCGCGCGTTCGGCCAGTTGCGCGGCCGCATCGGCTGCGTATTCCAGACCGATCGCCTGCTGCCGTGGCGCACCGCGCTCGACAACGTGCTGCTGCCGCTGGAAGTGCTGCGCGAGCGTTCGCCCGAGACCGAGCAGCAGGCGGTCGAATTGCTGCGCAAGGTCGGGTTGGGTGGTTACGAGCACATGCATCCCGCGCAACTGTCGGGCGGGATGCGCCAGCGCGTGGCGCTCGCCCGGGCGCTGATCACGCGTCCCGAGGTCATGATTGCCGACGAGGCGTTCGGCGCGCTGGACGAAGTGACCGCCGCCGCGCTGCGCGCCGATTTCCAGCGCATCGCCAAGGCGCACGGACAGACGGTGCTGCAGATCACGCATTCGCTGGACGAGGCGCTATCCATGGCGGACCGCATCCTGGTGTTCGACCGGCCGGGCCGCGTGGCGGGCGAATTCGCGCGCGTCCAATGGCAGACGCCGGAACAGCGGCAGTCGGTCAGGCACTCGCTGCGCGGTTTGATCGCGGGCATCCATGACGCCGGCGCGGCCGCCGTGCGCGAGGTAGCGTGATGCCACCGACTGCCGCCGCTGTCGGGGCGCCGCCGTCCGAACGCCTGTCGCCGCAAACCCGGCGCACCGCATGGATCGTCTCGTCCATCTTTTTCGTCGAGCAGCTCGACGCGACCAGCGTGGCCTCGGCGCTGCCCGCGATGGCCGCCGACCTGAACACCGACGCGGTGACGCTGAGCGCGACCATTACCGCCTATCTGCTCGGCCTGACCATACTGATCCCGCTGAGCGGCAGGCTGGCGGAGCGGTATGGCGACAAGCAGGTCTTCGCGGGGGCGATCTGGCTGTTCCTGGCCAGTTCGATCGCTTGCGGACTGGCGCCCAATGCGACGTTCCTGATCGCGCTGCGATTCATCCAGGGCATGGCCGGCGCGCTGATGGCGCCGGTGGGCCGCCTGATCGTCCTGCGCGCGGCCGCCAAGCACGAGATCGTCGAAGCCATGGCGCTGGTCATCCTGCTGGCCATGATCGCGCCCATGGTCGGGCCGTTTCTGGGCGGCCTGCTGACCACCTACGTGGGATGGCGCTGGATATTCTGGATCAACGGGCCGCTCTGCCTGGCGGCGCTGTGGCTGGTCTGGCGCTTCCTGCCGGCCACCGGAGGCAGGAAGGATGGCGCGTTCGATCTGCGCGGCACCGCACTCAGCGGACTCGGCTTCGCCGGACTGACGTGGGGCCTGATCGCCTTGGCCGACGCCCACGCGCAGACCGGACCGGCCGTCGCGGCGCTCGTCGCCGGCCTGCTGCTGCTGGGCGCCTACGTTCGCCATGCGCGCCGCACGGCCGAGCCGGTGCTCGCCCTGGACCTGCTCAAGCTGCGCAGCTTCCGCGATGCGATGGCGGGCGGTTCCGTATTCCGCATCGCCGTGGGCGGCGTGCCCTTCCTGCTGCCCGTCACCTTGCAGCAGCGCGACGGCTACAGCCCCCTGGAAGCCGGGCTGGTGGTGCTGATCCCGGCGGTGGGCGGCTTCGCCATGAAATTCTTCAGCGGCAAGATCCTGCGGCGCGCCGGATACCGCACAGGGCTGTTCCTGCACGGACTGCTCGCAGCGGCGTGCCTGGCGGCCGCCGGACTGGTGCCGCCCCGCGACCTGCTGCCGTTCTACGCGGCCCTGCTGCTGGGATTCGGCTGGGCCCGCTCGCTGCAGATGAACGCCTACGGCACGCTGGCCTATGCCGATGTCGCGCGCCCCAGGCTGGCCGCCGCAACCAGCTTCTTCCTGGCCGTCCAGAACCTCACCGTCGCCGTCGGCGTGGCCGCCGCGGCGCTCCTGCTCAAAAGCGGCGCGGCGATCGATGGCGCGGGCACGGCCTTTTATTCCTGGGCCCATCTGGCCCTCGCCGCGATCGCGCTGGCCAGTGCGATCATGACGCTCTCCATGCCGGCCTCGGCAGGCAGCGCCCTCCTGCAAAGCAAACGCCCATCCTGACAACGAGGAGTCCATCCATGAGTACCGTCCACGCTGCAGCCGTTTCCCCTTTCATTTCCGCCGAAGCACTGGCCGCCCGCCTGGAGGCGGGGGAGGCGGCCGTGGTCTACGTCGCCCGCGAGCCCGGGGCCGCGCCGTCCACGCTGATCCCCGGATCGGTCCGGACTGCCGTTCCCACGCACTACGCCGACCCGGGCGATCCGGCACGAGGCCAACTGCCGCTGCCCACGCAGGACGCCGTGCGGCGCTGGGCCGCCGAGGCGAGCCTGGACCGGGCCCGCGAGATCGTCGTCTACGACGACACTACCGGCACCGCCGCGGCGCGGGCATGGTGGGTGCTGACCTGGGCCGGCCTGGAAGGCGTGCGCATCCTCGACGGCGGCCTGCGCGCCTGGACGGAAAAAGTGGATGCCGAGGCAGAGTCCGGCCCGGCGGTTCCCGCAGCACTCCCCGCGCTGTCCGCCATCGACACCGAGGCCATCGCCGCCCAACCGGCCGGCTACCGCCTGTTTGACGCCCGCTCCCGCTCGGCCTATGACGGCGACGGCGTCGCGCCCTCCCACTTGCCGGGCGCGCTCAGCAGCCCGGCCGCGGTCTGGCAGGACGCCGACGGCCGCCTGCTGCCCATCGACCGCCGCCGCGCCGTCGCCCGCGCCCTCGGCCTCCTGGACGAGAACGAGCGCCCCGTGGTCGCCTACTGCGGTTCGGGCGGCGCCGCCGCCTACTGGATCGCAGCGGTCCAGGACCTGGGCGTGCAGGCGTCGCTGTACGCGGGGTCATGGAGCGCATGGTCCAGCGACTCCGCGCGGCTGGCGGCGCATGCAGGCTGAGGGCGTCTTCTGGTAAGGGAGTTTTCCATTACAATCCGGCCTTTCGCCGGTGTAGCTCAGTTGGTAGAGCAGCTCACTTGTAATGAGAAGGTCGAGGGTTCGATTCCTTTCACCGGCACCAAGTACTTGTCCAAAGTAGTCTGAGAAAGTCCAAAAGCCCGTATCGCTCCTAGCGTTGTGGGCTTTTTCTTGTCTACAGTGATCCAAGTGCATCCATTGCCATACCATCAGGCGCTGGTATCTTTGCTGGTATCTGGCCGTTTCGTTAAGCCGGAGCGGAAAAATACCATCAGGACGCCGCTATGCCCCTCACCGATACCGCCGTGAGCCAGGCCAAGCCCAGGGCGAAGCCCTACAAGCTTGCCAATGGGGACGGTCTGTACTTGCTGGTGAACCCGGACGGCGGGAAATATTGGCGCTGGAATTACCGCCATCTAGGCAAGCAAAAGACCCTGGCTTATGGCGTCTATCCGGATGTGACGTTGGCCGGCGCTCGGGACAGGCACCAGGAGGCCCGCAAGCTGTTGGCGGCAGGCTCCGATCCTGGCGAGGTCAAACAGGCCTCCAAGCGCGCCGAGACGTTGGCGGCGGCTAATTCCTTCGAGGCCGACGGAAAGCACCTATGACCATGCGCTGTCATGGATGGAAAATGACGTGTTCCCTTGGCTAGGCAAGCGGCCCATTACTGCGATTGACGCCCCCGAAATCCTGATCGTGCTGAAGCGCATCGACGGGCGGGGTGCCCGGCATACTGCCCACAAGGTGCGCAGCAAGATTAGCCTCGTATTCCGCTTCGGGATCAAGGAGGGCCTTTGCAAATCCGATCCGGCCCGCGACTTGGTTGGCGCGATCCCTTCGCCCAAGACCACACACTTTGCGTTGACCCGCGTTCGCTTGCGTTCGTGCGCGTTCGTCACCTCCGCGGTGCCTAGTCCGAATCTCGGACAGTGAACGAATGTCGTGCTATCTGCTAGGCCAGATTCCGCACCAGGCACGCCAGCGCGTGTTGGGGATAAAGGTAGTTGCTACGTTTTCTACCCGAAGGCACGCAGGCCCGTGCCGGATGGGCTGGTTTCGATGCAGGTGGCCCCGATGCGCTTCATGATTTCGACGGCCGCGGGGTCGGGTGTACCCTCAAGTCCACGGCGATATCTGCGACGGTCTTGTATCGGCCAATTGGGTCATCCTGGCGGCGGATTCGCTCTAAGGCGTAGTTGGCAATTTTCTCCGCATCTATGCCTAGGTGCTTAAATACATTCCCAGGGTGCTCCATTGCGTCGTCCACACCTTCGTCTGTGTGCAAGCGCTTGTATGGATCGACGCTTAGGGCGGGTGGAGCTTTCTCCTTCGTCATGCATGTAGCCCTTGGTCGTTCATTTGAGGCATATCAGCACCAGGCCGGTGGACGACCGGCTTTTCTCCCCGTTGGGATAGGTGTTGGCGTAGAGGGGTTAGGCAACGTCAGCCCCACGCTACTTCTCTACGTTTTTCTGCCACGTTGAGCGATCACACTTTGGCGCTGGCTTGAGGTCGCTACTCCCGGACATCGATTCGGCCTCTCTATCGCATGCGTAAGCTGCATCGTGATATGCGCGGTCACTAATCGGTTGTGCTATTGGATTGCACTTGTTTGCTGCCATCAGGGCAATATTGGCCTGTATGACATTCAAATCATAGATTGCAGATAGCTTCCTGTTAGTCTCACGGGGAGCGCTGTCATCGATGACATACAACCTATCCATTGCAAGCTCTTTAAGCCCGGCGTCTACTTCTCCACTTAAGGCTGTGCATGCGGGGGTTTGTGCGTTAGCCCCCATGGACGCTATTCCGATCAAGAAGGCGACGAGGAAGCGGGAGGTCTCGTCTCTCATTACATCCTATCCACAGTAGAAATCACGATGTTTGCTCTAGGGTAAGTGTCGGCCCGAGATCGAAGCGAGAAAAATTCGGGGTTAGGCAGCGGCCAGGCGCTTACCGCGCTTCACCTGCGGCGACTCCAGGCGCACCGCTACGCGCGCGCCCGTGGCCTCGGCAAAGCGGGCGAGCGTGCGCATGGATGGCATGGACCTGCCGCTCTCCAGGCGGGCGATGGTCGATTGCGTGGTCTGCATCCGCTCGGCCACCTCGTCTTGGGTCAGGCCGGCACGCACCCGGGCCGCGATCAGCTCTCGGGCTAAGGCAAATTCCGGGGCCTGGGCCTCGTACTCCGCTTTCACCTTCGGGTCAGCCAGCAGATGGCGCTTGAGTTTTTCCAGGTCGCTCATCATGTCGCCTCTTTCAATCTGCCCAAGGCCGTTTCGATGGCTTGGGGCGGGGTTTTCTCGGTTTTCTTCACGAAGACGTGCAGTACTTGCAACCGCCGCCCGGACATCGCCACATACAGGGCACGAGCGATGCCATCGCGGCCGGTCATGCGGATTTCCCATAACTTGCCCTGAATGGGGCGGATATGGGGCATGCCGACTCGCTGCGGCCCGAAGGCTTCTAGTAGCTCGGCGATGTGCAGGAACCGCGCCTGCATGTCTTTGGGTAAAGCACTCAATTCGGCTTCTGCCTGGGGCAGTAGCACCACCTTCCATGCCATAGATTTTATCTCTTTTTTGCTATGTAGCAAGATTTCCTGACTCCCGCCCGATGCCACATGCAGCACCAAGCGGGGAATGCGGGCGTGGACTACAGTAGCTACTACGGCAGCTACTGTAGGTGTAGGTAGGCCAGAGCGTTAGCAAAGTCTCCTATCGCATTGCCAGACCCGTCCGGGCTGAGTGGCATGACTCCCTCGGGGTCTCCTGCCCCATGTCCTTCCAGAATTTCACCTCGCCCTGGACACGCACGACCTCGCCATAAGCGGCCAAGCCAAGGACCAGGGCATACCGGATGGCCTCTATTGCCTCCTGGTCGAGCGTGAGGTGTTTTCTTCGCTCATGCCCGTACTTCCTCGTTCTGGCGCTGCTTCCGTGCATGGCGTCGTCGCTGTTCGGCTTCGTCCACGCAATTGCAGCCGACGGCCTCCGCCTCCGCGTTGATGCAGTTCTCTAAGCGCAAGGCGGTACCCCAAATCGTTTCCAGCGCGACGGCGTAGGTTTCGATCTCGTGTGCCGTGGTAGGAGATTCCATCGCATACAGGGCCAGCCGGGCAATGCTGGCGATCTGTCCGAAGCCTTCCCGCGAAAGGCCGTCCATGTTCTCGATGGCTTCTTTGAGCGCCTTCACGCTAGCTTCTGTCGTGGTGCGGGTATCAGGGTGATTCGTGTTCATGCTTGGCCCTCGCGCTCTTGTGCTTCCAAAGCTCTGTGATACGCAGGGGGAAGCATCCACTCCTCGGCATCTCCGCGAACACCGACACCGCCCAGCTTCTTGGTCCCCAGGTCTGCAAGCCACCCGACCTTGCAGATCGCGGAACGAAGGTAGGAGGCTTCCGCCGCCCATGCCTCCGTGTCGCCATCGTTGCATGTGTAAGCGCACAGGGTGTCCGCCGCTTGCGCCGTCTGCGCCAATTCGTCGAATATCCAACGAAGGACATCATGGGGCGCAATACCACGCCGGCGCATGACAGCTTCTACCAGGGGCATGAACACGGCCGTGGAGTAACCGTTGGGTTGCTCGACCTGGTGGGCCAGGCGGGCGACGATATCGTTTACGGTTTCGCATCCGGCGAGGCTGACGGGGCTGTACAGCGCCGCGCCGATGGCCTGTACTAGGGCTTGGTATGCACGGGCGATCCCATCGGCGTCCCCGGGATGGCGGTTGGCGCAGCCGAAGGTGGAGATGGCGCGCTCGATGTGCGGGGGAATGCTCGGCGCGGCGTTGCCGGCGGCCTGGCCGGCGGGCGGAGTGGTGGGGCGGGAGGTATGATCGGGTACGGCTGACATGGCGTTTCCTTTGCAGGGGTTGTAGATAAGTGCCCAGCGGGCACGCCATGATGGTATTTTTGGTTGCTTGTCTTCGTAGATCAAGCATTCATGTGGATTATCGAGGAATGTTCGATTCCTTTAATCGCCACATTAGAAACCCCGGAAATGCCCTGTTTCCGGGGTTTTTTTGCCCGCAACAATGGGGCGGGGCCGCCGCAAAAGCGGAAATGCTGTGTTAAAAGCTAGCCACAATACATAGGGAGGTAGTATGGATTACACACCGAACCAGCAGCCGGCGGCGCCGGAACTCGAATCGAAGCGCCCCTACATGGCCCCGTCCGTGCTTGTACTGGGGACGGTCGGCGGCGTCACCGAGGGGCCCCTCATGGGCATCGGCCCCGACCTTGCACTCTTTGAGTCGTAAGCACAGAGCGCGATAAACCCGCTATCCACGGACCGGCGGGCTTTGGGCGCAACGCGAAGAGGCCCCTGCATGGCGCTTGCGCTTGCATGCGCATGACCGGTCCGGTGGGTCCGCGGGCAGAATGCGCGGCGTGCTCAGAGTCCGCGTGTCGCCGGTCGTAATGGCGGCCTGCTACTTCAGATCGAGAACGCCTTGCCTTTTTGCCCAATGGGCGTCCAGCCATTCCAGCATTGCCTTCACTCTCGCAATGGATAGGCGCCGCCTCGGAACATAGGCCTTGAACCAGTTTTCCTGAGGCGAGAAGTCCGGCAGCACATTCTGCAGGCTGCCCGCCAGAAGGGCTTCGCCCGCCACGTACTCCGGCAAGAGCGCCAGACCCAGGCCGGCACAAGCTGCATCGAGCAGCGTGCCTGTTTCGTCCACAAGCAGCCTGGGCGTTACATCAACGCTTTGCACCCCTCGCGCACCTTGGAATCTCCAGGTCGTTCCCGTCGCGGAGAACACCAGACAGCTATGGTCTGCCAGGTCGCGCGGATTCGTCGGCGGGGGGCGCGATGCCAGGTAGCTCGGCGCCGCGCACAGCAGCGGCCTGACAGGGCAAAGCGGAACATCGACGACTCCTTCGTAGGTCGCGGCGCGACCGCTGATCGCAATGTCGAAGCCTCGTTCGGCGGGATTCGCTGAACGGTCCACCAGAGATACTTCCAGGGTGATGCGGGGGTGTTCGAGCAGAAACGAGCGAAACACGGGCGCCAATTGCTGGGTGGCCAAGGTCGTCGGCGCCATCACGCGCAGATGTCCTACGAGCTGGCCGTCGTCACGTTCGACGGAGTTGACCAGTTGTTCGAAGTCGGCCACCAGGTTCGATGCCTTGACGAAGAATTTCTCGCCCGCTTCGGTTAGCGTCACGCGCCGGGTCGTTCGCTCGAACAGCCGGGTGCGGAGCTCTTCTTCCAGCTGGCCGATGCGCTTGGCCACGACCGACGGTACGACGCCGAGCTCCCGGGCGGTTTCCGTGAAGCTTCCGAGCCGCCCGGCGGCGACGAAGGTACGAACGTGGGTCATGAGATCCATTGATGCACCCGAGCGAATTGTTATAAGCAAAAATTAGTCTAATTGTGCTTGGGTGGCAACAATATACTTGGCTCAACCAAGTGCGCGATGGCTGTACCGCGGCAGCAGTACCGGGTTTCCTGTCATGCCGAAAGCCATCTCGCTCCGGAGCACATTGATGAGCCACGTCTACATTCTCACCCTCTCTTGTCCTGACCGAATCGGTCTGGTCCACGCCGTGTCGGGCTTTCTCGCCGAGCGTGGCGGGAACATCGAAGAGGCGGCCCAGTTCAACGACTGTGCCGAAGATCTGTTCTTCATGCGCGTCCGCTTTTCCTGCGATACGTGCGAGATGGAGGATCTGCAGGCGCAGTTCGCGTCCTTCAACGAGCCCTTCAAGATGGACTGGGCCTTGCACAGAGCCGACGTCCGCGTGCGGACGGCCATCATGGTCAGCAAGGAAGGGCACTGTCTCAACGACCTGCTGTTCCGCGCCAAGACCGGTCTGCTGGCAATCGACGTGTGCGCGATCATTTCCAATCACCGCGACTTCTATCAGTTGGCGGCCAGCTACGACATCCCGTTCCATCACATTCCGGTGACGGCTCAGACAAAGGCCCATGCGGAAGCAAGGCAATGGGAGATCGTGGAGTCGGAGCGGGCGGAACTGGTGGTGCTTGCGCGCTACATGCAGGTTCTCAGCGACGAGATGTGCCGCAAGCTGAGCGGCAGGGCGATCAACATCCACCACAGTTTCCTGCCCAGCTTCAAGGGCGCTCGGCCCTATCGCCAGGCGCACGAGCGAGGCGTCAAGCTCATCGGCGCGACTGCCCACTACGTGACGGCAGATCTCGACGAGGGCCCGATCATCGAACAGGACGTCGCGCGCGTCGACCATAGCAAGACGGTCGGCGACCTCACTGCGATCGGACGCGACACCGAAAGCCGGGTACTTGCCCGCGCGGTGAAATTCCACAGCGAACGCCGCGTGCTGCTGGACAGGAACAAGACAATAGTTTTCGGTTGAGAACGGCTCAATTTCTGACGAAAAGGTCAAGCATCATGATGCAAGGCGCAACGGGCAAGTCCTTACAGGATCTGATCGATTCCACTCCGAACCTGGCGGAGTATTTCTACAACGGAACGGCGTCGCCGCACGACCGCAATAACGCCGGAGGCTCGCCGGTACCCCTGGAGCACTCCAACTGGCGCGAAGAGCAACGCGCGTGGCGCGAGGCGGCAGTTCTTTTCGACCAGTCCCACCACATGCCCGAGCTGTTTCTCAAGGGACCCGACTCCGCGCGTCTTCTGAACTACCTCGGGATCAACACCTTCAATAACTTCGTGCCAGGGCGAGCCAAGCAGTTCATTGCTTGCAACCACAACGGCCAAGTGATCGGCGAGTGCGTGCTGTATTACCTCGAGGAGAACAGCTTCGAACTGGTCAGCGGCATGCAATTGCAGGACTGGGTTCATTTCCATGCCGAGACCGGCGGCTACGACGTCAGCTTCGAACGCGATCTGCAGACGGCGGAGAACCCCAAGGGGCGGACGAAATTCCGCTATGGCATGGACGGACCCGAAGCCCGGCAGATCTTCGCCGAGATCGTCGAGGGCGAGGTGCCCGAGATTCCATTCTTCCACTTTGCAAAGGTGCGGATTGCCGGTCGGGAAGTGCTTGCGCTGCGCCATGGCATGGCGGGTCATATGGGCGTCGAGCTGTCCGGCAGATGGGACGACGGTGATGCGGTGCTCGCGGCAATCCTCGAGTCCGGCAAAAAGCACGGCCTCAAAAGAGGTGGCCGTATGTCGTACTTCAGCGCACAGGGCGAAGGCGGATGGATGGCGTATCCGCTTCCCGCGGTGTACACCGACCCGAAACTCCAGGCCTTCAGACAATGGCTGCCCGCCAGTTCCTGGGCGGGCCGGGCGCAGCTTTCGGGCAGCGACTACGTCCCCGACATCAAGCACTACTACGTCACGCCCTGGGACATGGGCCTCGATCGCATCATGAAGTTCGACCACGACTTCGTCGGCCGCGCCGCGCTGGAAGCAATGGTCGATGCGCCGCACCGCACCAAGGTGACCCTGGTATGGAACAAGGAGGACATAGCCCGTATCCAGGCTTCCATGTTCGAACCGGGAACAGCTTTCAAATCCCTCAATTTCCCGATGGCGTCGTACGGCTTTCCGCATTGCGATGCAGTGCGTACCGCCGGCGGAAAACTTGTCGGCCGCGCCGGCTACTCCGGCTATTCCGCCAACGAGGCCGAGATGCTTTCGATCGCATCCGTGGACGGCGGCCTGGCATCGCCGGGCACCGAGCTCGTCCTGACCTGGGGCGAACCCGATGGCGGATCGGGCAAGAGACACGTCGAGCGGCACCGCCAAACCGACGTGCGTGTCACCGTCGCTCCGGCTCCGTATGCGACGGCCGCGCGCATCGCACGCGGCCTCGGCCTCGGCCAGTGACATTCATGCACGGCGCGTTCGTCGATTACAGGAGAAGCCGGTGCCGGCACTTTCGACAGGGAATCAGGTGAGCATGGATTCAAGGACGGCTCGGCCAGACCTGGACGCCATCAAACGACTCGCGGCGGTTGCCACGATCGAAACGTCCACACGCGAGGAATCGGAAATCCGGATCCAGGCCAGACGCGTGGCTCCCGGCTCGGACGTGTACATCCCTTGGCTGCCCGACAGCTCCTGGCGGGACATCGTTGCGGTGGCCGCCGAACTGCGAGCGTGCGGCGTGAACCCCGTCCCGCACGTTGCGGCACGCCGGCTTCTCTCTCGTGAGGATGCACAGCAGTATCTGTCGGCACTGCGTGGGCAAGCCGGCGTGACGCGAGCGCTGCTCATCGGTGGCGAGCACAGCGCAAAGCGCATGGGGTTCGCCCACAGCATCGAGCTGCTGGAGTCCGGCCTGATCGAAACCCATGGCATTCGGAGCCTCGGGTTTGCCGGGCATCCGGAGGGGCATCCCGCCGTTGCGAGCGAAGTCATGGACGCCGCCCTGCAGCGAAAGATCGCCTATGCGGACGAGCACGATCTGGAGCCGTTCATCGTTACCCAGTTCGCGTTCGACCACCGTTCCGTTTTGTCCTGGCTCGAACACGTGCGCGCCATCGGCATCCGCGCGCCGGTGCGCCTCGGCGTAACCGGACCGGCCTCGGTGCGCACGCTGCTCCGCTATGCATTGCGCTGCGGCATCGGCACTTCCCTGAAAACGGTAGCTGCCAGGGGCCCGGCATTGATGCGGTTGATCGAGAAAGGCGGCGCCGAAGACGTGGTGCGCGCCGTAGCGCCTCGGGCCGCCGAACTCGGAGTCATCGGACTTCATCTGTTCCCATTCGGAGGGTTCGAGCTTTCCGCCGGTTGGATCGCGAAAGTGGCCGCCGAAGGCCTTTAGGCGCGCCGGCGCGAGCGCCGTCTTCCATCCAAGGATATCCATGTGGCGAGAGCCGGGGATTTCGCATGACTGCACACCTCATCGATGGAGCTGCTTTGGCAAGGCGCCTGCGCGCCGGCGTGGCCGCCCAGCTTCCCGTTCTGAAAGCCGCAGGGGTGAATCCCGGCCTGGCAGTCGTGCTGCTGGGCGACGATCCAGCCAGCCATGTGTACGTGCGCCACAAGATCAAGGCGTGCGAGGAAGCCGGCATCGATTCCTTCCTGGAGAAGTACGAGGCGACGCTGTCCGAGCAGGCGCTGTTGGCGCGAATCGACGCGTTGAACCGGGATGCGCGCGTACATGGCATCTTGGTGCAGCTGCCGCTGCCCAGGCACATCGATGCTCGGAAGGTCATCCAGGCCATCTCGGCGAAAAAAGACGTAGATGGCTTCCACGTCGCCAACGCGGGCGCCTTGATGACAGGTATCGAAGGTTTTTGGCCTTGTACGCCCTACGGCTGCATGAAGATGCTCGAAAGCATCGGCTATCCGCTCCCGGGAAAGCATGCCGTCGTCATCGGCCGCAGCAACATCGTCGGCAAACCGATGGCGATGATGCTGCTGCAGCAGAACGCCACCGTAACCATCTGCCATAGCGGGACCAGGAACTTGAAGGCGCTGACGCGCGAGGCTGACGTTCTCGTTGCCGCCGTCGGGAAAGCCCGGCTCGTAACTGGCGACATGGTCAAGCAAGGCGCAGTGGTACTGGATGTCGGCATGAATCGCACGACGGAAGGAAAGCTGTGCGGCGACGTCGATTTCGAATCAGTGAGAACGGTGGCCGGACACATCACTCCCGTGCCCGGCGGCGTAGGGCCGATGACGATCGCGATGCTCCTGGTCAACACCCTAGAGTCGGCGCGCCGCGCCGCTCGCGCGCAATAACGCGTGGCGCGCTGATGCGCGTCCGTATCCCCGGGCACATGCTGCTCAGTCCTTCCACCCCGTCGTTCATTTGCGGAGAAGTGCCATGTTGAATGCCATTGTTCTTATTGCCAGAAGAATTGCAGTGTGTCTTGGTCTGGCAGTAGCGAGCCAGGCCGCGGTTGCGGCCGATTGGCCGGCGAAGCCCGTGACCATCGTGGTTCCGTACGCCGCCGGCGGCAATACCGACCTCATGGCGCGGGTCACCGCCGAGGCGCTGTCGCAGTTCACCGGCAAGCGCTTCGTCGTCGAGAACCGCGGCGGAGCCGGCGGCACGATCGCGGCTGAATACGTCGCGAAGCTGGCCAATGACGGCCACACCCTGTTTTTCGGCACGGTCGGCCAACTCTCGACGGCGCCATTCACCAATCGAATCAAGTATGACCCGCAGAAGGACTTCATTCCCATTGCCAACGTAGGCGGCAATCCCTGCGTCTTTGCCGCGAGTCCGAATGCCCCATTCAAGACCCTGCAGGAGATGGTCGCCTATGGCAAGGCGCACCCGGGCAAGATGACCATCGGTAACGCCGGCATCGGCGGACTGACGCATCTTTCCTCGGCGCTGTTTCTTTCCCAATCGAAGATCGATGCGGTGCTGGTTCCGTACAAAGGCGCTTCCGCGGCATTGGCGGACGCCCTGGCAGGACAGATCGACTTCTACTCCGGAAGCCTGTCGGAGGTGCTTCCCCATGCGAAGAGCGGGAGCTTGCGTATGCTCGCCGTGACCAGCCCCGGGCGCGACGCGAGTCTTCCGGACGTACCTGCGATATCCGAGATGTACCCGGGCTACTCGGTCGAGACCTGGAACGGACTTCTGGCGCCTGCCGGTCTGCCCGCCTCCGGCGCCGCATATCTCATCGAGGCAATGAGAAAGATCCACGCCGACCCGGCTTTCCAGAAAAAGCTCTTGAACCTCGGCATTACGCCGATTCCCGAATTCGGCGATGATTTCCGCAAACGGATCGTCGCGGATACGGAGAAGTGGGGCCCGGTCATCCAGGCCGCGGGTATCGTGCCGGAATAGCCGGCGGGCCGGCTGCCCGGTGTTTCTGCTGTATCCCGGCAGCGGCATCGCGCGGCATGCCTTGCCACGGATCTGGGCAACTCGTGAAGGCAGGAAGCAAGCTCCACCACGCGGACCTCATGCTTCCCCGGCCAGGAACTCCAGGACCATGCGGTTGAATTTCTCCGCGTGTTCCCATTGCGCCCAATGTCCGCAGCGGCTGAAGACGTGCAGGTCTGCGTTCTGCAAGCCTGCCAGCAAGCGCAGGCCTATGTCGAGCGGCACGAAGCGGTCGTCTCGTCCCCAGATGATCAAGGTTTGCGCGCCTACCTCGCCAAGGCGGTGCCCGACGTCGGGGAATTGCCGGGGATTGGCCGCCGCGCTCTTGACGAAGTTCTCGAGATGGTCGCGCCGGGCCAGCATGTTGTCGAGCCGGCTCTGCATGAGTGCTTCAGTCAGGCTGCTACTGTCGTATACGAAGACCTGCAGCATGCGTTTGAGGTTTTCTATGCTTGGGTCGCGATACAGCGCTCCGATCAGTTTGATGCCCTCGGTCGGCATGGGAACCACCGAGCTCGTTCCTCCGGTGCCGCCTCCCATCAGCACCAGTCTGCCCACACGATGGGGATGCGCCAGAGCGAATGCGACGGCGCTGTGCGCGCCCATGGAGTTGCCCACCAGGTGGGCCTTGTCGATGTTCAGGCCGTCCATCAAGCCTTGCAGCATACGGGCATTGAGGTCGGATCTCGAACCTGTCGAGACGATCGCATCGCTTTTGCTCCAACCGGGGAAGTCGAGCAGGATCACGCGATGTCCTGCGTTGACGAAGGGCTCGACGTTGCGATGGAAGTTCGCCCATCCGCTCGCTCCGGGGCCGGAGCCGTGGAGCATGATGACGGTGTCGGCGCCGCGCTCCGTGTCGTTGTAGTGAAGCCTGAGGGCGTGGCCGCCTTCGGTGATTTCGATGAAGCGGCTCGTTTCCGCTTCGCAGAGGGGTGGCATCGTTTGAGGCATTCCTGTTCCTTTTGGTTGGGCTGCGGCGGGTCTGGCCGGTAGAAATCGATAGAAGCGCAGCCGCTCAGCGCATGAAAACCAGCCCGAATCCCGCGATGTATTCCGGTATCGCCCGGTAGTAGCGCAGGAGGCACGAGTGGGATGCATCGGGCCGAAGGGCTGCGCGTCCGATCAGCCAGCTTTTCGATTCATGGGCCGACCGGCCGGCAACCGCGTCAATCCCTGCCTCCGGGTGCCGGCAAAGCTCGTCCAGCCCCGAAGCCGGGCCGACGATGGCGTCCATCCACCACTGATCCCAATCGGGGTTCAACGGCTTGACGGATATATCCCCGGCGGCCAGTGCCCGGCCTGCGGCCATGACGCGGATTTTTCGTGCCTCCATATCGTCAGCGGTCGGCTCCCGGGGAACGGTTATCCGCTCGCGGACGGCGGGGTCGGCATGCTCGAGCGTCGGCACCGGGGGTTCGTGCGATAGCCCTCCCGACCCGATGAGCAGCGTTCGCCGGGGCAGTTCGTCGAGATATCGGCCGATGGCCTCGCCCAGGGCACGGCAGCGCCCCAGCCGCGGGATGCCGGGAGGCGCGACGGCATTCAGGAAGACCGGCACCACCGGGGGAGTCTCCAACCCGCCCCAAAGGAGTTGGAGCGGCTGGGAGAATCCATGGTCGACCGTCATCCGCCGCGATACGGCGATGTCGAAGCCGGCGTCCATCAGGGCATCGACCAGGTCGAGCGCCGTTTCTTCCGCCACGCGCAAGTTCCCTTTCGGCGAAAGGTAATCGCCTATTGCGCAAGCCTGGCTGCCGATGCAGAAGGGCGGCATCAGTTGATTGAAGAAGCCGTTGTAATGGTCTGGAGCGATCAGGACGATCAGCTCGGGGTCGAACTCCCGGATCTGCGCCCGGGCTTCGGCGAAGGTCTGCTGCAACGCCGCTTCAACGTAGCGCGGTATCTCGTTGAGGCCCAGCAGAGGCGTGTGGGAGATGCCCAGGAAGGCGCGGCTCATGGATCGTTCCTCGTCGTTGCGCCGGAATCGCCGCTGGAGTCCTGACGAATCGTCGGTAGATGTTTCGCTGTCACGTCTTGGTGTATGTCAGGCACTCACGGGCGAACAGCTCTTCGACTTCGATCCGCCGGCGCGTGACGCCCTGCTCGAACGCATACTGCAGGAAAGCCTCAAGAGTCGGCCGATTCGCCTCGACCCCATAGGGCCAATAGTCTTGCCCTGCCACGGACCTGGCCTGTTCGACGGCGTAGGCCATCAGGGGCACCGGAAAGTACGACGCGGTGAGATCGGCCGCCCGTTCCAGGCTGCGGCGCTTGGCCTCTTCGAAGCCCTTGAGCAATTGCATGGCGACCCACCGGTTGCGCTCATAGACGTCCCGGCGGATGCCTATGAGGTGCATGATGGGAAATACGCCGGTCCGGCTCCAGTAGTTCAGTTCCTCTGTCCGCGGGTCGCCGAACAGGTGGCGCACCCGGCCGCTGCCGCCTTGCATGACACGCGGCACGCGGGCGCTGATCAGCGCATCCAGTTCTCCGGCGGCGAGCAGATCGTTCAGCGAGCTCGCCGTCTCTTGGCGGTAGTCCAGGCCCAGTTCGGGATCCGGGGGGCTGCGGTCTTCCCTGCCGGGATCGTGCAGTCCTCCCTGCACCCAGTGCAGCGTCCGCAGGTCCATGCCGTACTGGTGGACCAGCGCCCCGCGGGCATACACGGCCGCGGCCATGCCCCATTCGGGAACGCCCACTTTTCTGCCCACCAGTTGGGCGGGGGACGAGATGCCGCTGTCGGCGCGCACATAGATCGCGGAGTGGCGGAAGATCCTCGACGTGAATACCGGGATGGCGATGATCGAGTCGTCTCCCCGGTCGATCGCCGCGACGTAGGCGCCCAGGCCCGTTTCGGCGACGTCCCATTCCTTGTAGCGATGCCCACGCACCAGAATGTCTTCGATCGGCCCGTGCACCGCATGGATCTCCAGGCCGGAGGCGCGCACGTCTCCCGAGGCCAGATCGCGCACGTGGTCGTATTCACCGACGGCCAGCGAGAGAGATATGTTCGCCATGGCCGTTCTCACTCGGGCTTGACGCCGGCCTGCCGCAGCAGGGTCTTGTATTTGTCGACCTCCGCGGTCATCCGTTTCTTGAACTCGGCTCCCGGCTGCAGCTCCGGGTTCAGGTTCAGATTGGCCAGTTTCTTGGCGAAGCCAGGATCGGCGTAAACGCGCTCCAGGTCTGCGTAGATTTTTGAAACGACATCGCTGCCGGTGCCGTTCGGAACGAACAATCCGAACCAGTGATGAAAGCTCACCGGATAACCCAGTTCTTTCAGCGTCGGCACGTCGGGAAACAAGGGATCCCTGGTTTCGGACACCACCGCCAGTGCCTTCAGCCGGCCCGAACGGAGCTGAGGCGTGATGCCGCCTGCGCCCCCGATGACGAGCGGAATCTGGCCGCCGGCCGCGTCGACCACGGCGTTTGCGCAACCTTTATAGGGAACGTGGAGCATCTCCGTGGAAGCTTCCGTCTTGAGCTGCAGGCCGACGATCTGCCCCGGCGAGCCGTTGCCGCACGAGCCGAACGCGAGTTTGCCCGGCTCCGCCTGGGCGCGCTTGGCCGCCTCGCCGAAACTGGACAGGCCGGAGCCAGCGGCCGTTGCAACGATTTGCGTAGAGTTGGCGAGGGAAGCCACAGGGGTGAGGTTCTGGGCCGGATCGTAGCGATTGCCGTCGAGCACGGCCGGATTGATCGCGATGTCGAGCGGCATGATCAGGACCGAATAGCCATCGGCCGGCGAGCGGGCGACGTACTCCGCGCCGATCAGGCCACTGGCGCCGGCACGGTTGTCCACGATCACCTGCTGGTTCCAGCGCTCGCCCAGGCCCTCCGCGATCAAGCGCCCGACTTGATCGACACCGGCGCCGGGAGGATAAGGGACGACCAGCCTGACGGGCTTGGCCGGGTAGCTCTGGGCCTGCGCCGGCAGCGAGGCGGCGAGCGCGGCAGCGCACATCAAGGCTGCCGCGAATCGGACGGTACGCGATGCGCCGGCCAGGGCCGCGTAGGAATGGCGTGAAAACAGGGATGGAATCTTGGACATGTCGTTGTCTCCTGAGTCGAATGTCGTGATCAAGCAAGACCGTGGCAGTGCGTTGCCAGTCGATCGCAAGCGGTTAATTCAACGGGCGTGCAACCACGCCAGAAAGTGTTCTGCTTCGAGCACATGCGTGGACAGCGCACGCAGCGTAAGCAATCCGGCTTCGTGGAAGGACGCGTTGGACGAGCAACAACAGTCTTCCAGCAGCACGGTCGTGAAGCCGTCCTCGACCGCGTCGCGCACGCTGTGATCCACGGCGACATTGGTGGCGACCCCGGTGAACACCAGCGTATCGATGCCGCGCTCGCGCAAGGCATCCGCCAGTCCGGTCCGGTAGAACACGCTGATGCGGTCGTGCTCGACAACCATCTCTCCCGGCTGCGGGCCGAGCGGCGTGGCGAATTCGGAACCGGGCGTGCCGCGCACGAACGCGTCGCGCTCGCAGACCGTTCGGAACAGTGCGTTATTGCGCAGAACGCCGGCGTGGCCGGGCTCATAGACGACCTTGACGTGGACCATCGCCATGCCGATGGCCCTGGCCGCATCGAAGACCCGCCGCACGCGGGGCACGAGGCCGAGCTCGGCAGCCCTGGCGGCGAAGATCGGTCCGAACGCGCCCTCGGGATCGAGGATGTCGTTTTGCCAATGAATGCCGATCAAGGCGGTTCGCCGGGGATCGACTTCGCCCAGCGCTTGAATTCGATGATCGAGGATGAGCTGCATAGTGGGTCAGGCAATGGATTTGCGGTACGACGCCCCTGCGTCGATCGTGAGAACGGTGCCGCTGGTGTACGCCGACACAGGAGAGGCGAGCCACATGACGGCATTGGCGATTTCCTCGACTTCGGCGGCGCGTCCGAGCGGAAAGGCTGACAAGACTTCCCTCCAGCGTTCTTCCGAGCCGAGCCGCTGCTGCGCCCGGCCCCGCGCAATCCTCTCGAGCCGGTCCGTGGCCACGGGGCCCGGATTCACGCCGACGACACGAACGCCATGGTCCGTACTGACCGAACCGAGCGTTTTCGTGAATGCCATCAGCGCCGCGTTACCGACGCTGCCGGCGATGTAGTTCGCGTCGAGAGACTCGCCGGCAGCCCCGATCACGTTAACGATGACGCCGCCGTTCGCCGCTTTCATCAGCGGCAGATAGGCGCGCGACAGATTGATATAACCGTAGACCTTCACGTCCCAGGCGGCGCGCCAGGCGTGGTCGCTGACTTCTTCCAACGAGCCGCCCGGGATGTTGCCGGCGTTGTTGACCAGAATGTCGATGTCGGGAAATCGCGCGGCGAGGCGCTCGGCCGCCGAGGCCGAGCCTGTGTCCTCGACATGGGTCAGCACCTGTGCCCCGCATTCCTCGCGGATGAGCGAGGCTGCACGAGCCAGGGCCTCCTCGTTCCTCGAGACGATGCAGACGCGCGCGCCTTCCCGTGCAAAGGCGCGAGCTATGCCGAGCCCTATTCCCTGGCTCCCTCCCGTCACGAGCACCTTGTGGCCATAAAGACGTAAGTCGATCATTCTTGTCCTTTCATGCATTGAATTCCGGACCGTCCCGGTCCGGCTCGTCCGGATCCGGCCGCAGTAAACTCAGGAACGACCCAATTCTCCGGTGCTTCACCGCGACCCAAAACACTGTGCACCTGGTGCACCAAAAACCGCGGGTTATCCCTGAAGATCTCAACCGACAATGCCTACCGAGCGTAACGAGCATCGGGGCGAATCCCCCTACAAGGAAGTTCGCGGGCTGAGCCGAGGCATCGACGTGCTGAAGGCGATGAACGCCTGCCCTGGCGGTTTCTCGACCGTCAGCGAGCTGGCGCGCAGGACGGGTATCCACCGGACCACGGTCAAGCGCCTTCTCGAAACCTTGCGAGCCCACGGACTGGTGACGCAGGAGGATGAAGAGGGAAGGTACACATTGGGCCATGACCTGCTGCGGCTGACCGAGGGCATCCAGCAGCGCGGCTGGATCAAGCAGGTCGCTTCTCCACTGATGCATGCGTCCATACGCAAGCTGCTCTGGCCGAGCGACCTGGCTGTCTCGGAAGCCGGCTTCATGGTCGTCCGCGAGTCGACGCACAGTTCGAGTCTGCTTTCCCAGCATCGCGCGATGGTGGGCGAGCGCCTTCCGATGCTGGTCACGGCAATCGGCCGAGCGTACCTGGCAGCGTGTTCCGACAGCGAGATCCAGGCGATCGTCCAAGTGTTGTCCAGACGCCGCGACGCCCTCGGGGAGTTGGCAAGGACCAAAGACTACGTTCGCAACGTCATCCGGGAAACGCGCCGCCGAGGCTATGGCGTGAATTCGGGCGACTGGACCATGCAGCCGTCGATTGCCGCCATTGCAGTGCCGGTTGCCAGTGGCGAAAGGCTGCTGGGCGCGATCAATCTGATCTACCCGATAGGCGCGTTGGGCGCCGCGGAAATCCGCCAGCGTTTCCTGCCGGCCTTGAAAGAGCTGGCCGCATCGATCGGGGAGGCCAGTTCCGCCTGGCTCGACTGAAAGTGCCGATGCGGCGCCGGCACCGCGCCGTCTTGGAATATGAATCGCCATCACCGCCGGCTTCCATCGTTCGACGAGCGCAACGCCGTTCATCCGGTGCGGGGGGGGGTATCATTCAAGGGGCGTGGCAGCCCGGCCGGCGCCGTTCGGTCCGCCCCGCATCCTCCCGACAAGAACGACGCAAGAGACTCGATGACCAGCGCAGCGCCTGCTTGGCTCATGCCCATAGTGGCAATTTGCACTCTGCAGACCATTTCGTCATTTCTGACCCGGTTCATTCCCATCATCGCACCGGCAATGTCCGCGGATTTCGGCTGGAGCGGCAGTTCCATCGGCTACCTGACCGCGAGCAACTCCCTGGGCGGGCTTGCAATGCTGATCGCGGGCTCCGCATTGCTCAAGCAGATAGGCGGGATGCGGACCTTGCAGTTCACCTTGTCCCTGGGAGCCTGCTGCCTGGCGTTCCTGCTGTATCCCAGCATCGCCGTCGCCCTGGCGGCATGCTTCACCATGGGCCTGAGCAACGGCGTTTCCAACCCGGCCGGCAGCGAGGTTCTGCAAAGGTTTTCCCCGCCGGGCAAGCGCAATCTGATGTTTTCGATCAAGCAGGCCGGAGTGCCGCTGGGCGGCGTGATGGCGGGGCTGCTGGTGCCCATGGTGGTCGACTGGGCGGGCTGGCGCATGGCGCTTCTCGTCTGTGCGCTGCTCGTGCTGCTGCCCACCGTGTTGACCTGGCGGCTGAGCGCCGGGCTGGACGAGGTCCCCGAAAGAACGGGTCGCTTCCTGCCCATGCCGACATGGCGGTCGCTGCGCACGCTCGTCGTGCCGCTGACATCGCTGGCGTACAACCGCGGCCTGATGAAGATTTCCATCGTGGGCGGCCTGTTCGCCGTATCGCAGAGCTGCTGGTTCACCTTTACGGTGATCTACCTGATCGACGGGCTGGGCTATTCCCTGAGCCGGGCCGGAATGGTGTTCGCCGTGATGCAGGCGGGAGGCGTGATCGGCCGCATTGCATTGGGTTGGCTGTCCGACCGCATGAAATCGGCTACCGCGACATTGTCGATCGCGGCCATTTTCTCGGCGGCGACGACGGTGCTGCTGGGGCTCACCACGCCGCAGTGGCCGCTATGGAGCACCGCTCTGCTGGCGTTTGTCGCGGGATGTTCGGTGGCGAGCTGGAACGGGGTGCAGATCGCGGAAGTGGCGCGGCGCTCGGCCCCGCAGGCGATCTCCGAAACCGCGGCGGGATCCAGCATCCTGGTCAACCTGACCAACATGGTGGCGCCCACGATGTTCGCGCTGTTCGTTTCGGCAGGCGGAGGCTACGGCTACGCCTTCATCTGCGCCGGCGCATGTTCGCTGCTCGTGCTGGTCTGCTTGCCGCGCGATCGGCGCAAAGGCGCCGGCGCGGCGGCTTGACAAGACGGCCGGCGTGTCGGCACATTCGGCCAGTCGACAGCCTGCGTGCGATTATGAGACCGTTTCAGGGGAAATTGCGGATCCGTCATCTCGAGACGATTCTGACCATCGTCGATTGCGGCAGCGTATCGAAAGCCTCTCAGCAACTGCACATGACTCAGTCGGGGCTTTCCCGCGCCATCGCCGAACTGGAGGAGATCGTCGGCGGACGGCTGTTCGAGCGAACGGGGAAGGGCATGACGTGCACTGCCCTGGGCGAGACGATGTGCCGGCACGCGCGCATCCTGCTCGGGGACTTCGCCAAGGCCGAGACGGACATGATCGCGGTGTCGCGCGGGGATCTCGGCAGCCTGGCCGTAGGCTGCTTCTCGATGTTCAGCGGGTGGCCCCTGGCCGAATCGGTGCAGCGTTTCCGCGTCCAGTATCCGCGCGTCGAACTCACGGTGCAGGTGGGCATGCACGAGCGCATGATCGAGGATCTCGATTCCGGTAGGCTGGACGTGCTCGTCAGCCGTAGTCTTCCCAGTCTGGACTCGGAGATCTACCGGTCCGTCACGCTGCTGGACGATGCGGTGATCCTGGCTTGTTCTCCAGGCCACCCGCTGGCGCTTAGCGAACGCATTGGGCTGGCGGACTGCGTGGCCTATCCGTGGGTGACGGCGCCGCCTCAGACGCGCGTGCGAACAGAGCTCGAGAGTTTCCTGCGGCAGCGCGAGTTCGCCGTGCCCGACGTGGTCGGGGCGCTGTCCCTCGAGTTCGCGCTGGAGATGCTGGCGAGCGGTGTCTATCTCTGCATGCTTCCTCGCAGCGTGGCCATGGTGCATCAAGCGCGGGGCGCGGTGCACGTGCTTCCGACCGTGCTGGAGGTCGAATTTCCGCCCCTGGCGGCGATATGGCGGCGCGAGCGATCGAGCACCCGCCACATCCGGGAGTTCGCCGCTGTGCTGGCCTCGGTCGTCGAGGAGCATTCTTCCGCCTGATCGTCTTCCCCGCAAGGTATGACGGTTGCGAACAGATCCGTTCACAACCGTCATGGCTGCTGGCCGCCGGGCGCACCTAGAATACGCCACGGCGGCATCGTCATGCCGTCTTCTCTCCGGAGCTTAGACGAGACATGCATGAGTGAGCGAATCGATGTGGCGCTATCGAACGGCATCGTCACGGGAGAGCGCGAACGCGACGTCTGCCGTTTCTCGGCGATACCTTATGCGCAGGCTCCGATCGGCAGCCTGCGGTTCGCGCCGCCGGTGCCGTCGACGTGGCGAGGCCGCCTGGATGCGACCCGACCCGGTCCCGTCGCGCCGCAGCTCCCATCGCGCCTGCGTGGCGCGATGGGAGATTTCGAGGCTTCGCAGTCCGAGGATTGCCTTCACCTGACAGTCTGGACGCCCAGTCCGGATTCTCGCCGTCGGCCGGTGGTCGTCTGGCTGCACGGGGGCGCCCATCAAAGCGGCGGCGGCGCGCTCGATTGGTATTCGGGCGCCCGACTGGCGGCGCGGGGCGATCTGGTGGTCGTCGCGCCGAACTATCGACTCGCCGCGCTGGGCTGGCTATGCGTGCCGGGCGAGTTCGCCAACCTCGGATTGCTGGACAACGAGGCCGCCCTGGACTGGGTGCACGAGCACATCGAATCTTTTGGCGGAGACCCGGAACGCATTACCGTCATGGGCCAGTCCGCGGGCGCCGCTTCCATCGCCTGCCTGCTCATGCGCGCGCCCAGGTTCGATCGCGCGATCTTGCAAAGCGCCCCGCTGGGGCGGGGGCTGCGGTCAGCAGAGCAGGCTGGCCAGTTGGCCGACGCCATGCTGGAGGCCGCGGGCGTGCGGAGCATGGGCGAGGCGCGCGCCGCGCCGATCGACGCCTTTCTGCGTGCCCAGCAGGCGCCTCGGGTATTGGATGTGTTGAAGGCCGCCGGTGGGAACCAGAATCCGTTCGGGCCGGCGGCCGATGGCGAGGTGCTGCCGATCGACGCCAACGAAGCGCTGTGGCGAGGCTGCGGCAAGGTCGATGTGCTGATCGGCTACACGAAGGACGAGATGGCCGCCTTTCCGGCCTTCGGGGTCGATCCCGAAGCGGAGCGCGTAGGCGACGCGCTCTTCGGAGCTCCGTCCCGCCGCTGGGCCGGCGACGCGGTGCGGTCGGGTCGTTCGGCTTGGCTGTACCGCTTCGATTTCGCGCCCTCGGCACGCTTTGGCGCGTGCCACTGCATCGAGCTGCCTTTCGTCTTCGATACGGTGGACGCGTTCATCGAGGCGCCAATGATGTCCGGGACGATGCGCGAGGACGCCCGCCGCCTGACGCAGGACCTTCAGCGGGCATGGGTGGATTTCATCCGGGGCGGAAGCCCGGGATGGACCGCAGGGCCGCAGCCGCACATTTTTTCCTGACCGGAGAACGCACGTGACACAGCAGGATATACATAGCGTCAATCATGTCGGGCTCGTGGCGCGGGATCTCGCGGCGGCGGCCGATCGCTATCAGCGCATGGGTTTCGTGCTGACGCCTTTCTCCGCGCATGCGGGCGCCTGGAAACCGGGCGCGGCCGTCTCTCCCCTGGGTAGCGGGAACCGATGCGTCATGTTTGAGCAGAACTACCTCGAGATCCTGGGCAGTGAACATGCCGCGGCGCCCAGCCCGCGCCTGGAGCAATACCTGCGGCATCACCAGGGCGGCCACATCATCTGCTTCGGTTCCGAGGACTTGTCGTCGGTCGATCGCCGGCTGAAGGCATGCGGCATGGGGTCCTCCGGCGTTATTCCGCTGCAGCGCGACGTGGAGACGCCCGAGGGCGTGAGAACCGCGCGGTTCGAACGCGTGCAGTTCTCGCCCGACGATTCGCCCGAAGGATATATCCAGGCCGCTCGACATTTGACGCCCGAGTTCATTTACCAGCCTCGCTATGCACGGCATCCGAACGGCTGCACCGAATTGTCGGACACCGTGCTGATCGTGGACGATGTCGCTCGCTTCCGTGAACGTTATGAACACTTCACGGGGCTGGAGCCGACAGTTGAGGCAGGTGAGGTGACGTACCGGTTCCCGTTGTGTTCGAGGCTGACGCTGCTGGGGCGCGACAGGGCGCTGGAGCGCCTACCGGGGACGCTGCATCCGCCGGTTCCCGGCATCGCAGCCGTGGGTTTTCGCTGTCCTGACCTGCGGACCCAGGCCGATCTGCTGCGCAGCGCCGGGGTGCCCTTTCTCGAGGCTGGCGGGCGGCTCATCGTGCCGGCGGAAGAGGCGGCGGGTGTCGCCGTGATTTTCGAAGCTTGATTGAGGATGTCGTCCATGAAATTCATCCGTTCGCTCCTGTTCCTTCTGACCGCGATGGCGGTTCAAACCGTCGCGGCGCAGGATTTCCCGGCCAGGCCGGTGCGCTTCATCGTCCCCTATCCGCCAGGCGGCGGGGTGGACGGGATGGCGCGTCCTCTGGCCGAACGGCTGGCGACGCTCTGGGGCAAGCCCGTCATCGTCGAAAACCGGGCCGGCGCCGCGACCATCATCGGCACGGATGCCGTCGCCAAATCGCAGCCGGACGGACTGACGCTCCTGTTCACGAGCGATTCCAGCATTACGAGCAACCCGCACCTCTACGCCAATCTGCCGTTCGATGCGATGAAGGATCTCGTCCCGGTAGTGCAGTTGATCGATCTCTACCAGATGGTCGTCGTGCATCCCTCGGTCAAGGCCGATACCTTGAGGGAGTTCGTCGAGCTGGCCAAGAGCCGGCCGGAACCGATGAACTACGGTTCGTACGGTGCGGGTAGCCAACCCAACCTGTTGTTCGAAGAGCTCAAGCTGAGAGCTGGGATCAAGCTTATGCACATTCCGTACAAGGGGATCGCTCCGGCGATTCAGGCCACATTGGCGAACGAAGTGCAGGCGACCCTGGGGGGAGCAGCGACGACCGGACAATACTTCGCGGTGGGGCGCATGAAGGGGCTCGCCATTTCCGCGCCCAGGCGCAATCCGCAATATCCGGATATCCCGACCCTGGCGGAAGCCGGCTTTCCCGATCTGGGACCGCGCGCGTGGTTCGGCATCTTCGCTCCCGCCGGGACGCCGAAACCTGTCGTGGAGAAGATCAGCCGCGATGTCGCCGCGATCCTGGCCGAGCCCGAGTTCGAGGCGCAGCAGATCACTGGAAAAGGATATCAGCGGGTGGGCAGCACGCCTGGCGAATTCGCGGCATTCGTTCGAGACGACTACATGCACAAGGGCAAGGTGATCAGGGAGTCGGGCATCAAGCTGGATTGAAGCCGCGCGGCGCGGCGCGCGGAAGCAGGAGTCTTGGCACGCCAGGCTAGCTCTTCAACAGCCCCGGCAGCTTCCCTGCCGCCGACTGGCCAGGATACAGCGTCTGCAACGTCCGCCGCGGATCCAGCGCGAAGCATTCGGCCGCGGTGGCGGCGATCAACGTGTGCAGGCCAAGCGTGGGGCGCAGATCGCGCGCTTCGAGGAGGTTGGCCTGGCCCAGCCCCGGCCAGTCGGCGATGACGCGGCCGCCTTGCACCGCGCCGCCGACCAGCATGGCTGCGGATCCCGTGCCGTGGTCGGTGCCGCCGGTGCCGTTCGCGGCGGCGGTGCGGCCGAACTCGGTGGCGATCAGGACGATGGTCTGGTCCCATGCCGTGCCCAGATGCTCTTTCAGAGCGGCCAACAGCGCGTCCAGATTCTTCAACTGCGCCGCGAGCCGGGCGTTCTGGCCCGCATGCGTGTCCCAGCCGCCGGTTTCTATCATGGCGATGCGCGGGCCGTCGGGGCGCTTCAGAAAGCCGGCGGCCAGCTTGCCCAGTTCGGCGGGATTCTGCCGGCCCCGCGCGTTGCCGGCCTTGCCGCGCGTGTCCATGGCGGCCTCCCATAGCGCGTGCAACTGGGTATCGGGTTCGTACAACTGCCGGACGCGCAGCAGCAGGTCGTTGGAGGGCTGGGGCAGGGAAGAAGGGGCATACGAGGCGACCTGGCCCTTGCCGCGCAACGCCAGCGGCACGGTCGGCGCGAGCGCGATGGCTTCCGCGTCTTTCTGGCCGGGCAGCATGTCCAGCAGCCGGTTCAGCCATCCGTCCTTGCGCTGGTAGGGACGGGAGCCGCCGGTCTCCAGTACGTTCTGGCCATCGAAGTGGGATCGTTCGCGATAAGGCGAAGCCACGGCATGGACGAACAGCGCCTGGCCGGAACGATAGAGTTCGCCGGTGGCGGCCAGCGAGGGATGCAGCGCGAAGGTGCCGTCCAGCCGCATGGCGGTGTCCGCGGCGATGGCCAGTTCGCGCCGCAGCGAGGCATAGGCGGGATCGGCGTACGGGATCACGGTGTTCAAGCCGTCGGCCGCGCCGCGCTGGATGATGAAGACGAAGCGCCGGTCGGTGGGGGCCCGCGCGAACAGCATGCGCGGCGCGAAGACGGAGGCCGCGGCGGCGAAGGCGGCCTGCTTGAGCCAGAGCCGCCGGGAATTTTCGATGGCCATGGCGTCATCTCCTCAAGAACTCGGGCGATACCAGCAACAGCGCCATGGCGGTGGGGCCGGATTCCGCGCGCGACAAGGCGGTGGCCGTCGCCTCGCCCAACTGCCCGGGCAAGAGCTCGGGCGCCAAGCGGCGCGCGTCCAGGCCGGCATCCGATTGTCGCGCCAGCCGGCCGGCCAGTTCCACGCGCCGCATCAGCGCATCGGGCGCCGCCCAGCTCGCGGCGACGTCGTCGTAGCCGGCCGGCGAGCCGGGGCGCCACAGCGGCTGGCCGAGCTGCTGCATCAGGGCCTCCACCCGCACGTTCTGCAGGTCGGCGCGGCCCAATCCGCGCAGCGAAGACACCAGCCATTCCCACGGCGTCTTGAACTTGGCCGCCCGGGGCCGCCAGGCCTCGGGAGAGTCGAGCAGCGCCCGGTAAATCGCCTTCAGCTCGCCATCGCTATCGCGATAGGCCCGGGCCAGCCGCTCGACCACGGCGGGCGGCGGGGTATCCGCCACGAAATGGCGGGCGAGTTTGGCGGCTACGTGGCGAGCGGTGGCATCGGCGCGCGCGAAGTCGCGGATGATGGCTTCGGCCTGCTCGCGTCCGCCTTCGCCGTAGCGGAGGCCGAGCACCTGGCGGCCGCCGGGTTCGTGGCGGGCGGCCTGGAACACGTAGCCCGTGGCCTCGTCCAGTTGGATCCCCGGTTCGGGCGCGTCGGGCGCGCCCAGGCCGGCGACGGACCAGCCGGTCATGGCGCGCGCGAACTCGGTTACGTCGTCCTGGCCGTAGCCGCTGCGCACGCCCAGCGTATGCAGCTCCATGATTTCGCGCGCGAGGTTTTCGTTCAGGCCGCGTTGCTGGCCGGGATTGCGCTTGGCGTTGCGCCGCGCCGCCGGGCTGTCCGGACCGATCGAGGCGTTCTGGTTGAGGTAAAGCAGCATCGCCGGATGGCGTTCCACCGCCAGCACGAGGTCCTCGAAGCGGCCGAGCACGTGCGGGCGGATGGCCTCTGCCTCGAAGCTGCCCGCGAGCATGGCGACCGCGGGGTTCTCGGTGGAAATGGCGAAGTGGTTGGACCAGAAATGGACGAGGCGTTCGATGAAAGGCGCGGGCGTGGCCAGCGCCGACAGCGTGCGCATGTCAATCGCTTCGAGGTAGCGCTGGCGCTGCATTTTGCGCAGGGCGTCCCGGGCGGTTTTCTGCTCGTCCTGCGCCGCGCCGCGTATTTCGCGCTGGCTTCGGACCTGGTCCCCGACCAGTTCGCCGGAGGCGGGCTGGGCGTCCCAGGCCGCGGGCCGGATCTCGTATCGGTCGAATTGCTCGAGCAGCCACTGCTTCGCATGGGCAGGCGCCGTGTCGCCAGCGCGGACGCCCAGTCCGAAGCGATTCAATGCGATGCCTGGCATCGCCGGGCTGTGATCGGCCATGCTTGCTCCCGTGGCCGAACCTGCAGGCTGGCCATCCATGGAGTTTTTCACGAAGCCGCACAGGGCGCTGTAAACGCGTGTAAGGCCAGCGGCAACCTTATGAATCCGAATCCGGCCCGGGAACGGCAATTGCTGGCCGTCGGCTCTCTTTTCGAGGAGACCGCCATGCTGACCATTGCCGAGGTCCGGAACGCCATGCGAGTATGGGATGACGCGCACACCGCCGTGCATGACTATTTCGGGAACAACGACGTCCTTGACCCGAATTGCTGGATGACCTGGCAGGATCTGATCGAAACGGAAAACATGGCTCGCACTCAAGCCTTGACGGCGATCAACAGTTACCGGGGGCAGGCGCAGGGGTAGGCAGTCAGCCGGTGCGGACCGCAAGAATGGATGCCGCGAAAGCGGAAATGTTGTGTTAAAAGCTAGCCACAATACATAGGGAGGTAGTATGAATTACACACCGAACCAGCAGCCGGCGGCGCCGGAACTCGAATCGAAGCGCCCCTACATCGCCCCGTCCGTGCTTGTACTGGGGACGGTCGGCGGCGTCACCGAGGGGGTCGTGGGCTTCGGCCCCGACATTGGACTCTTTGATTCGTAAGCACAGAGAGCGAGAAATCCGCTATTCACCGCCAATGGGCTTTGAGCACAGCGCGAAGTCTGCCTGCCGAGGCAGGAACAAAGCGGCGCAGGCCAAGCGGCGGATGATTGCTTAAAAAACAAGGCCGGCGAGCCCGAGGGCGTCGCCGGCCTTGTCGCAAGGGCCGGGCCTTGCAATCTGCTTTGCTTACTCGTCTGCCTTGATCCCTTCCGCCCGGATCAGATCTCCCCATTTCTTCGTGTCGTCCGCCGCCAGCTTGGCGAATTGCTGGGGCGAGTTGGGCGACAGTTCCACGCCGGTGGCTGCGGCATAGGCCTTCAGCTCGGGCGAGGCCATGACCTTCTGCACCGCGGCGTTCAGGGCGGCGATCTTGTCGGCCGGCGTGTTCTTGGGCGCGAACAGGCCGTACCAGTTGTTGGCGTAGACGTTGGGCACGCCCAGTTCGTCGAAGGTGGGCACGTCGGGCAACAGCGGCGAGCGCTTGGGAGCGGCGATGGCCAGGGCGGTGAGTTTCTTGGCCTGGATGTTGGTCATCAGGCCGGAGATGTCGCCGATGAAGCCGTCCACCTGGCCGCCGATGGTGTCGGTAATGGCGGGGGCGGCGCCTTTGTAGGGCACGTGCAGGATGTTGCCCTTGCTGGAGAGCTTGAGCTGCGCGATGGCCATGTGGGGCATGCTGCCGACGCCGGAGGAGGCCATGGTGATGCCCTTGCTGTTCTTGGCGCGGGCGACGAAATCCTTGGCGGTCTTGTCCGGGCTGTTGGGGCCGACCACCAGCACTTCCGGGGTGGAGATCAGCAGCGAGACCGGCGCGAAGTCCTTGACGGGATCGTAGATGAGCTTGGGGTAGAGCGCCGGGTTGATCGAGATCGCGCCGACCGAGCTCAGGAACAGGGTCTGGCCGTCGGGGCGCGAGCGGGCGACCTGGCTGGCGGCGATGGCGCCGTTGCCGCCGGGTTTGTTCTCGATGACGACGGTCTGCTTGAGCTCTTTCTCCAGCTGGGTGGCGACGACACGCGCCAGCGAGTCGGCCGGCCCGCCGGGCGGGAAGGCGACGACCATGCTGGTGACGGTCTGGGCGTGGACGCCGGCCGCGGCGGCCAGCAGCGCGCCGGCGGCGAGCGGTTTCAGGAGCGAGGCGGGACGAAGGTGGAACATGGTGTTCTCCTCTTTAGTTGTAGAAACTTCCCCTGCCCGCTTGCGCGGGTTCCCTTCACGGGGGGCGCCTGGCGGACCGGCAAAGCCGGATCCGCCGTGCCCGGGGTCAAAACAGTGATGCGGGCCAGGACTGCATGGATCAGCGCGCAGGGACTCCCTGCGTGTTGACGAATAACGAATAAACGGACGTGCTGGAGGCCATGAACAGCCGGTTGCGGTGCCTGCCGCCGAAGCACAGGTTGGCACAGCGCTCGGGCAGGGCGATGCGGCCCAGCAGTTCGCCGCGCGGGGAATAGACGCGCACGCCGTCGAGTTCGGGCGTGCCCATGCCCCAGCCGCACCAGAGGTTGCCCTCGACGTCGATGCGGAAGCCGTCTGGCGTGCCCTCGGCGGCATCGAACAGCACGCGCTGCGGACCGAGCGTGCGGCCGTCGGCGGAGACGTCGAAGACCAGCACGTTGCGGGGCCGCGCGCGCGACTCGATCACGTAGAGTCGCTTTTCGTCCGGCGAGAAGGCCAGGCCGTTGGGGCCGTTGACGGTATCGCACACCATGGCGACTTCGCCGCTGTGCGGATCGATCCGGTAGATGGCGGAGGGCAGTTCCTGTTCGGCTTTTTCACCCTGGTAGTACCCGACGATGCCGAAGGGCGGATCGGTGAACCAGATCGAGCCGTCCGATTTGACCACGAGGTCGTTGGGAGAATTCAGGCGTTTGCCGTCGTAGCGGTCGGCCAGCACGGTGATGCGGCCGTCGTACTCGGTGCGCGTGACGCGGCGACCCTGGTGTTCGCAGGTGACGAGCCGGCCCTCGCGGTCGCGGGTGTTGCCGTTGGCGTGGCCGGAAGGATGGCGCCAGACGTGGGTCTGGCCGCTGGCCTCGTCCCAGCGCATGATGCGGTCGTTGGGAACGTCGCTCCAGAGCAGGTAGCGGCCATCGCCGAACCAGACCGGCCCTTCGGCCCAGCGGCAGCCCGAGGCGATGCGCTCGACCGCCGCCAGCGGCAGGACCAGCTTCTCGAAGCGCGGGTCCAGCGCGACGACGGCCGGATCGGGGTAGCGTACCGGGGGCATGTCAATCGCAGCGCGCACTCATGCCTCCGTCGACCACGATTTCGGCGGCGGTGATGAACCGCGCTTCGTCCGAGGCCAGGAACAGCGCCGCGTTGGCGGTATCGATACCGTCGCCCATGAAAGGCAGCGGGATGCGCGCCTGGCGCTGGGCCAGCAATTGCTCGACGTCGCCGCCGGCGCGCTGGCCGGCCAGCCGCACTTCGACCATGGGGGTGTGCATCTGCCCCGGTACGACGGTGTTGCAGCGGATGTTCTTCTTGGCGTACTCGAGCGCGACTACGCGCGAGAGCTGGATGATGGCCGCCTTGGCGCTGGAGTAGCCGATCTGGGCCGAGCCGGTCCAGCGGATGCCGGAGGTGGACGAGACGTTGACGATGGCGCCGCTGCCTTGTTCGACCATGCGCGGCAGCACGTGCTTGCAGCCCAGGTAGACGCTCTTGAGGTTGAAATCGATCTGCTTGTCCCAGGTTTCCTCGTCCAGGTCCACCGGGCCGCCCTTGCGCGAGCCGCCGACGTTGTTGACCAGGATGTCCACGCGGTCCCAGGTGTCGATGCAGGCGCGCACCATGTCGCCGACCTGTTCGGACGCGGTGACGTCGGCGCGCCAGATCTCGATCTCGCCGCCGATCTCGCGCACGCGCGCGACGGTTTCTTCCATGGCGGCCGGATCGAGATCCACCGCGAATACCTTGGCGCCTTCCTGGGCGAAGCGGTAGGCGATGGCGCGTCCGTTGCCCCAGCCGGGGCCGACGCTGCCCGCGCCGGTGACGATCGCGACCTTGCCTTGTAAACGTCCTGTCATTGCTAGTCCTTCATGTCTCGCATCGATCTTGCGCGTGCGGCGGTCAGCGGCCGAATGTCACGGTGCTGCCGTCGGGCGGCGCGATCTCGAACACGCTCAGCGTCATCGAGATCAGGGTGTAGTAGCCGGCCATGCCGACCAGGTCGACGACGCTGTCGGTGCCCAGCACGTCCACCGCTTCCTGGTAGAGCGCGTCGGGCACCTGGCGGGTTTCGACCAGCTGGCGCACGAAGCGGTAGACCACGGATTCGTCGGGCTGCGCGAACGCGGGCTCGTCGCCCAGGCGGATGCTCTCGGCGATCCCGGGCGCCAGGCCGGCATTCAGCGCGATGGGGTGGTGCGCCCACCATTCGAAGGGGGCGCGCCACAGCGCCGCCATGGTCAGGATCGCCAGTTCGGACAGCCGTGGCGGCAGGCTGGAGTCGTAGCGGCAGTACTGGCCGAGCGCCTGGGCGTGTTCGGCCAGGCCGGGGCGGTGCAGCCAGATGGCCAGCGGCCCGCGCACCTTGCCGCGCGGACCGGAGGCGATGGCGTCGTAGATGCGGCGCTGGTGCTCCGACATGGTGTCGCGCTCGGGTGGTTGCAGTCGTGCCATGGGGTCAGGTCTCCGGGGTGGTCAGGGTTGGAAGCGGAACAGCCTGTCCGGATTGTCGGCCAGGATCCGGCGGCGCGTGGCGGGGTCCGGGCACAGGCGCAGGAAAGTATTGAGCAGTTCGCCATCGTCGGGCATATCGCCGCGCACGTTGGGATGCGGCCAGTCCGTGCCCCACAGCAGGCGGTCCGGCATGGCTGCGATCAGCGCCGCGACCAGGGGTTCGGCATCGGCATAGGGACGTTTGCCGGTGCTCGAGGAGCGGTCCAGGCCGGAGATCTTGACCCATGCGCCGGGATGATCGCGCAGCGCCAGCAGGGCCTGGAAATCCGCGCCTGCGGTGCCGGCCGCGGCCGGGATGCGGCCCATGTGGTCGATCACGAAGGGCATGGACAGCGCTTTCAGGCGCGGCAGCAGGCCGGCCAGCGAGGCCTGGTCGGAATGGATGCACAGATGCCAGCCGAACGGCGCGATGCGCGGCGCGATCGCGGCCAGTTCGTCCCATCCGGCGTTGGCCAGGTGGGCGACGAAGTTGAAGCGCACGCCGCGCACGCCGCGGCGGTCGAGTTCGGCGATGCGGGCCTCGTCGGCATCGGACGCGAGCAAGGCGACCGCGCGGTATTGGCCGGCGCCGCGGTCGAGCGCGTCGAGCGTGACCGACAGGTCGTAGCCGTGGCAGCCCGGATGCACGATGACGCCGCGCCGGAAGCCGAGTTGCCGGTGCAGCGCGCGCAGCCTGTCGAACGGCGCGTCGGGCGGCGTGTAGGGGCGGTCCTCGGCGTACGGGAAGGCCGCGGCGGGACCGAACACGTGGAAGTGGCTGTCGCAGGCGTTGGCCGGCAGAGCCTCGGCGGGCGGCGTGATGGTGTCGAGCGGCGGTGCGCAGTCGGGCATGGCGTGCAAGGACTTGTGGGGAATCCTTGGCATCATGCGCAAGCCGGGGCGGCCGCGCAATGCGGCTGGGCGGACTTCTGATATAGGAAAAACGTATACCATAGCCGCATGGACCTGAAGCAACTCCGCTATTTCATCGTGGTTTGCGAGATGCGCAGCTTTTCCCGTGCGGGAGAGGTGCTGGGCGTGTCGCAGCCTTCGCTCAGCCGCCAGATCCAGACGCTGGAGGCCGAACTGCGCCACCACCTGCTGGCGCGCACGGGGCGCGGCGTGGAGCCGACCGAGGCGGGCCTGCGCTTTCTGGAGCATGCCCGGGCCATCGACGCGCTGGCGCAGCACGCGCGCCAGGACATGCGGGCGTTCCGCTCGCCCGCGCAGGACAAGGTCAGGCTGGGCATGCCGCATCGCGTCGCGCGCCGGCTGGCGCCGCAGATCGTCCAGGCCTTCCGCCGCGAACATCCCGGGGCGGCGCTGACGCTGGCCGAGGGTCTGAGTTCGCAGATGAACGAATGGCTCGTCAAAGAGCGCGTGGACATCGCCTTGCTCTACGAGCCGCCGCCTTCGTCGATGGTGCGCTATGAATCGCTGTACCGGGAAGACCTGGTGCTGGCCTACGGCAAGACCTGCCGCCCCGAGCCGCCGGCCCGGGTGCTCGCCCGCGACCTGGGCCGCTACCCCCTGGTGCTGCCGAGCGCGCCCAACACCATCCGCGCGCTGGTGGACCAGACCTGCAAGGAAGTCAACGTGACGCTGGACATCGTGGCCGAGGTGGACGTGGTCCACACCATCCTCGAGACCATGACCGAGCAGAGCATGTACACCATCGTGCCGCGCTCCGCGCTCAGCGACATGCCCGGCCAGGACTTCCTGGACTTCTCCGCCATCGCCGAGCCCACCATCATGAACAACCTCACCCTGGCCACCCCCGCCGGC
>NZ_UWPJ01000020.1 GCF_900606115.1 Pigmentiphaga humi | reverse complement strand
CCCCTAAAGAGCCCACCCCCTACCCGCTCGCGCGGACCCCCTCAAGGGGGCTTTGGTTGCGGACTGGCGGAGCCGGATCCGCAGCGCCCGGGGTCCGGGGACGGCAGTTGCCGACGTGAGGGCATGAGGAACATTGTGCCCCCAACGGCCGCCTTGCGACACGGTCAAAACGTCGCAGGGCAAGCGCGGCCTCCTGGGCCCGGCGCCGGACCGCCCCGAGGAGGGCCCAGGCTCCCCTCGGCGGGCTGCCGCGTGGCGGCTGGGGGCTCGCCCTACTGGGCGTGTATCAGCGCGCAGAGGCCCCAAAAGCTGGGGCCCGACGATCAGAACCAGTAGACGAACAGGTACAGACCCAGCCAGACCACGTCCACGAAGTGCCAGTACCAGGCGGCGCCTTCGAAGCCGAAGTGGTGGGTGGCGGTGAAGTCGCCCCGCAGCAGGCGCCGCAGCATGACGGCCAGCATCAGCGCGCCCATGGTGACGTGGAAGCCGTGGAAGCCCGTCAGCATGTAGAACGTGGAGCCGAAGGCGCCCGAGCTGAGCTTGAGGTTCAGTTCCGTGTAGGCGTGGAAGTATTCATAGCCTTGGCAGACCATGAACACCGCGCCCAGCGCGATGGTGATGGCCAGCCAGAGCGCGCAGCGCGAACGGTTGTTGGCCAGCAGCGCATGGTGGGAAATCGTGAGCGTGATGCCCGATGTCAGCAGCAGCGCGGTGTTGATGGTAGGAATCCAGAACGGCCCCATTGCCGCAAAGGGCTCCACCACGCCCGCCGGGCCGAGGTTGGGCCAGGTGCCCGTGAAGGACGGCCACAGCACCATGCGATGGTCGAAGTCGGACAGCCAGGGAGTGGTATAGACCCGGGCGTAGAACAATGCCCCGAAGAAGGCGGAAAAGAACATCACCTCGGAGAAGATGAACCAGGCCATGCTCCAGCGGTAGGAAACATCCACCCGCTTGCTGTAGAGCCCGCCCTCGGACTCGGCGATGGAGTCGCCGAACCAGCGGTACAGCACGAACAACAGGCCGAGCACGCCGGCCGCCGTACACCACATCCCGGCCGCGTTGCCGTTGACCCAGAGCGCCATGCCTATGCCGAAGAACAGCAGCGCCAGGCTGGCCGTCGCCGGATGCATGGACGGTGCCGGGACGAAATAGTACGGCGCCTCCTTGTTCGGAACCGAGTGGCTTGCACTCATCTCAACTCTCCTTCGCCTATTCCACAAAACCCGCTTTTTTATTTCGATGCCGGCCCGCCATGGGCCGCCCGGACTCTTTCTTTCTCGTATTCCCCGCCTCGCGGACAGGGCCTTGCCTAACCGACGACCGACCTCACGACCAACAGCAGCCCCACCACGAAAACCGCCGTCAGCAGCAAAGCTGCAATGATGACGTAGACGGGGTTCAGGCCCGTCGTATCGCGCCGGTAGTCCGACCCCCGGCGCAAGCCGGTGAACGACCACAGCACGGCGCCCAAGGTCTGGAAAAAACTGAGCTTGTGCCCGGCAGGAGGCTTAGGATCCGCTGTCACGCTCCCTCTCCCGGCGACGGCGCCGCGGCTGCCCGCGCGCCCACCTCGAAAAACGTATACGACAAAGTGATGGTCTGCACCTCTTTGGGCAGCTTGGGATCCACCACGAACACGACCGGAAACTGGCGTGTCTCGCGTGCCTTCAGGTCCTGCTGCGAAAAGCAGAAACACTCCAGCTTCTTGAAATACTGCCCGGCCACCAGCGGCGCATAGCTCGGAATCGCCTGCCCGGCCATCTGGCGATCCTGCTGGTTGGCGATCTCGTAGACGATGGTCGCCAGTTCGCCGGGATTGACCTCCATGGACGACTGCACCGGACGAAACCGCCAGGGCCCCTGGATGTTGCTGTCGAACACGATCTTGACCGTGCGGCTCGTATCGACCTGGGTATTGCGCGCGAAGCGGACGGCGTCCTCATCGACCTTGGTGAGGACGTTGATACCGGTGATCTCGCAAAAGACCTGGTACAGCGGCACCAGTGCATAGCCGAACCCGAACATCAGCACGATGATCAAGGCCAGCTTGCCCAGCATCCGGCGATTGTTCGTCCTAACCGACTGCTTCATACCCTAGACATACCTCAAACGTCGCGAATGCCCAATCCAAGATAGCTTCCCGTCAGCACGGCACCGCGTCCCAGACCCTGGGCACAGCGGATCTGGCTTTGCCAGTCCGCCGATGCCGTCTCCTACGCCCTCCAGATCGCCGCCACGAAAAAGGCGACGACCAGGGCCAGCAGGATGAAACCCGTGCGCCGGTTGCGGCGGCGCTGCTCGGCCGTGAGCATTATTGGACCACGGGCGGGGTTTCGAACGAATGGTACGGAGCCGGCGACGGCAGCGTCCACTCCAGGCCGCCGTCTTCGGCGCCCCAGGGGTTGGACGGCGCCGGCGCGCCCTTGCCGCTGTAGGCCTTGAGCACCACGTACAGGAACAGCAGCTGCGACAGGCCGAACCAGAATGCGCCGATGGTGGCGATCTGGTGGAAATCGGTGAACTGCGCGGCATAGTCCGCATAGCGGCGCGGCATGCCCGCCAGGCCCAGGAAGTGCATCGGGAAGAAGGTCAGGTTGAAAGAGAGCAGCGACGACCAGAAATGGATCTTGCCGAGCTTTTCGTCGTACATCACGCCGGTCCACTTGGGCAGCCAATAGTAGGTGCCGCCGAACAGCGCGAACAGCGAGCCGGCCACCAGCACGTAATGGAAGTGGGCCACCACGTAATAGGTGTCCTGCACCTGGATGTCGATGGGCGCGACGGCCAGGATCAGGCCGGTGAAACCGCCCATCGAGAACACGAAGATGAAGCCGATGGCGAACAGCATCGGGGTTTCGAAGGTCATGGAGCCGCGCCACATGGTGGCGACCCAGTTGAAGATCTTCACCCCCGTGGGCACCGCGATCAGCATGGTCGCGTACATGAAGAACAACTGGCCGGTCACCGGCATGCCGGTGGTGAACATATGGTGCGCCCAGACGATGAACGACAGGATCGCGATCGAGGCGGTGGCATACACCATCGAGGCATAGCCGAACAGGCGCTTGCGGGCGAAGGTCGGCACGATGGCCGAGACGATCCCGAAGGCCGGCAGGATCATGATGTAGACCTCGGGGTGGCCGAAGAACCAGAACACGTGCTGGTACATGACCGGATCGCCGCCGCCGGCGGCGTTGAAGAACGAGGTGCCGAAGTGGCGGTCGGTCAGCACCATGGTGATGGCGCCGGCCAGCACGGGCATCACGGCGATCAGCAGGTAGGCGGTGATCAGCCAGGTCCAGCAGAACAGCGGCATCTTCATCAGCGTCATGCCGGGCGCGCGCATGTTCAGGACGGTCACGATGATGTTGATCGCGCCCATGATGGACGAGGCGCCCATGATGTGGACCGCGAAGATCGCGAAATCCATGCCGGGGCCCATCTGCACGGACAGCGGCGCGTACAGCGTCCAGCCCGCGGCGGTGGCGCCGCCGGGCACGAAGAACGAGGTGGTCAGCAGGATCGCGGCCACCGGCAGCAGCCAGAAGCTGAAGTTGTTCATGCGCGCGAAAGCCATGTCGGACGCGCCGATCTGCAGCGGGATCATCCAGTTCGCAAAGCCCACGAAGGCCGGCATGATGGCGCCGAACACCATGATCAGGCCGTGCATGGTGGTGAACTGGTTGAACAGCTCCGGACGGAAGAACTGGATGCCCGGTTCGAACAGCTCGGTGCGCAGCAGCAGTGCGAGCAGCCCCCCCTCCAACAGCATGGTGAAGGAGAAGATCAGGTACATCGTGCCGATGTCCTTGTGGTTGGTGGCGAACAGCCAGCGCCGCCAGCCCGTCGGATGGCCGTGGTCGTGCGCGTGGTCGTCATGATCGTGCCCGGGGGCGTGGTCGATCGTGGTGCTGCTCATGGTGGCTCCTTGCACTGCAGTCTTCGTTATCGAGACGACGACATTCAATAGAAACTGGAACACCGGGGTTTCACGGCCGCCCCGCGGGGCGGCCTGGCCGGACTCAGCGGGCGGATTTCACGTCCAGAGGTTGCACGACCGGGTCTTCGCCCTTGCCGGCATTGCTCCAGGCATTGCGGGTATAGGTGATGACGGCGCCGATCTCGGTGTCGGACAAGTGGGCGAACGAGGCCATGGCGGTGCCGGGACGGCCTTTCAGGACGACCTCGATCTGCGCGGCCTTGGGGCCCAGCACGGTGGGATCGCCATCGAGCGCGGGGAAGGTGCCCGGCACGCCCTTGCCGTTGGCCTGGTGACAGGCCACGCAATTGGAGGCGAACACTTTCTCGCCGCGCGTCTTGAGCTCGTCAGCGGTCCAGGTCTTGTTCGGATCGTCGGCCAGGGCGGCCAGCTTGGCCTTCTGCTCCTCGACCCACTTGCTGTAGTCCTCCTGCGACACGACCTTCACCACGATGGGCATGAAGGCGTGGTCCTTGCCGCAGAGCTCGGCGCATTGGCCGCGGAACTCGCCGACTTTCTCGGCGCGGAACCAGGTGTCGCGCACGAAGCCGGGAATCGCATCCTGCTTGACGCCGAAGGCCGGCACCATCCAGGCGTGGATCACGTCGTTCGCGGTCGTGACTACGCGGACTTTCTTGTTGACCGGCACCACCAACGGGTTGTCGACCTCGATCAGGTAGTTGTCGCCCTTGGGCTCGGTGCCGTTCATCTGGGCCGCCGGCGTGGACAGGTTGGACAGGAAGGCGATGCCCTCGCCTTCGCCGTTCAGGTAGTCGTAACCCCACTTCCACTGGTAGCCCGTGGCCTTGACGGTCAGGTCGGCATTGGAGGTGTCCTTCATCGCGACCACGGTCTTGGTGGCGGGCAGCGCCATGCCGATCACGATCAGGAAGGGCACGACGGTCCAGGCGATCTCGACGCCGATGCTTTCGTGGAAGGTGGCGGGCTTGGCGCCGCGAGACTTGCGGTGGGCCCAGATGGAATAGAACATCACCGCGAACACGGCGAGGAAGATGATCAGACAGATGCCCAGCATCATCCAGTGCAGCCACTCGATATCCGCCGCGATACTGGTGACAGGTGCATGCAGGTTGAGCTGATTGACCTTCGGGCCACCCGCGCTGTCGTTTACGGCCAGTGCTGCACCGCTGGCCATCGCGTTGACCAGTATTGCCCCCAACGTCCCACCCAACCACTTCTTCATGTCCGACCTCGAAGAACAGCGTTTAGTGTTATTCAGGCGGTCAACCCCCTGCGCGGCTTGCTGATTGCGCAGTCTGTGCGGGTCTCCACCGCCACAAAAACTTAGGCCATGCGCACCGAAAAATAATTATGTACCGGCGCATAGAACCGACGGATTATACGGGGAGCCTCGCCAGGCCAGCAACCGGGGCGGCCAGGGACGGCTCATCGGCTGCGTTTCCGGCCTATGGCGGCAACCGCGACGCGGGTCTCGCCGGGCGCGGCCTGGAACGAGCCGGCGCGCCACGCATGGCCATAGGCGACCTCGACGCTCAGGCGCAGCAGGCCGTCGTCGTCGCGGCCGGCATCGAGCGCCTCGGCCAGCCGGCGCCGCCAGGCCGGCGTCGCCAGGCCGCGGCGGCGGCCCACGGCGGGGTTGCCGCCCAGGTCGCGCACGTCGCGCAGCAAGCGCAGCGGGTTCTCGTAGGTGAAGGTCAGCACCTCCTGGTCCATGACCGGATCGGCGAAACCGTTCTCCACCAGCAGGTCGCCGAAGTCGTGCATGTCCACGAACGGCGGCGTGGCGGTCTCCAGGCCGGCGCGCGCCACGGCATCGCGCAATTGGCGGAAAGTGCCCGGCCCCAGGCAGCTGAACATGACCAGGCCGCCCACCCGCGTGATGCGGCGCCATTCGGCCAGCACCGCGTGGGGTTCCGGATGCCAGTGCAGCGCCATGTTGGACCAGACCAGGTCTTGCGATTCGGGCGCCAGCCCGGTGCGCGCCATGTCGGCCTCGACGAATGCCGGCAGCGCCGCGGGACTGCGCCCGGCCAGCTTCAGGGCCGAATGCCGCAGCCGCCCGCCCATGGACGGCAGATGGCGACGGCGGGCATGTTCCAGCACGCCGGCGCTGAGGTCCAGACCCGTATACGATGCCGCCGGGTAGCGCGCCTGCAGCAGCGGCAGCGCGGCGCCCGCGCCGCAGCCCGCATCCAGCATTGCGCCCGGCGCCAGGCGGATATAGCCCAGCCGCTCGGCCATGCGGGAGCCGACTTCCCCGTACAGGAACTGCGCCGCCTCCAGGTCGCCCCGGCGGCCGAACTGGCGGGCGACGTGGCCGCGCACCAGCGGCAGCGAGGGCAAGCGTTCGGGGTGGGAGTTTTCTGTCATCGGGTCATGCGCAAATCGGCCAGGGGTTTTCTACACTGCGGGCGCGGCCTATCCGTTCCGCACCAGCCTCCATGATGCCATCGTCAGCCCCCCGATGCCCGCCAAGCCCCATCCTGCCGCCCTGTTCCGCCACCTGGCCCGCTGGCACGCCGGCGCCGCGCGCCTGCGCGCGCTCGTTCCTTCGGACTGTCCGGTCTGCGCCGGCCGGGCGCGTGGCGGCGGCCTCTGCGACCCCTGCGAAGCGGCCCTGTGCGGCGCCGCGCGCGCCTCCGGCGGTTCGGGACTGCCGTGGCGCTGCCCGCGCTGCGCCTTGCCTCTGCCGGAGCACGACGCCTGCTGTCCCGACTGCGCGGACCGCGTCCCCGCCTTCGACCGCACCATCATTGCCTTCGATTACACGCCGCCGGCCGACCTCCTGGTGCTGCAGCTCAAGAACGGCCTGCGCTATGGCCGCGCCGGCCTGCTGGGCAACCTGCTCGCCGAATCCGTCCTGGAACACGCCCAGCCGCTGGATCTGGAGACGGTGCTGGTCCCCGTGCCGGCGTCGGCAGCCTCGCTGCGCCGCCGCGGCTTCAACCCCGCCGCCGAGATCGCGCAGGCGCTCGGCCGCGATCTCGGGCTGCCGGTGCGGCACGGCCTGCTGGAACGCACGCGCGAGCAGGCCAAGCAGAGCGGCCTGGGCCGCCAGGACAGAAGGGCGTCGGCGCACGGCCTGTACCTGTGCCGGCGCCCGTTGGCCGGGATGGCCGTGGGCCTGGTCGACGACGTCATGACCACCGGCAGCACGCTGCACGAGGCAGCCGCGGCGCTGCGCGCCGCCGGCGCCAGGCACGTATCAGCGCTGGCCGTGGCGCGCACCCCCGGGCAAGCCCGGACGCCCTCGGGGCGGCCGATGCAGGCAGAATGTCGCGGCTGAAGCCTGTTCACGCCGGAAGGCGCCTGGCACTGGCTCTGAGCAACTAACGATTTCGAACGATTTCAAACCGCATGCGATCCCGCCTCCCGCCCGCAAACTGCACTAATGTAGAGACCGCCGCAGAATCGGATCGTTTGCGTGCGGCGCGACCCAGCCCAGCCTTTTCCCGAACCCCATGGCCGACATCCCTCCCCAGCCCGACCGGGCCCCCGCCCCCCAGCCCGGCAAAAATGAAGGCCCCCACGCTACGCCTTCGGCTGCGCTGCCCCCCGAGGGGGCGCCTTTTGCCTTGGGGCGGCCCGGCGGCAAAAATGAAGGCCCCCACGCTGCGCCTTCGGCTGCGCTGCCCCCCGAGGGGGCTACGCGGTCCCGCGGCAAAAGACCCCGCTGGCCATGGCTGCTGGTCCTGATCGCGGTCCTGGCGGGAGCGGGGTACTGGTGGTGGCATGCGCATCAGCGCGAGGCCGCCGTGCAGGCGCCGGGCCCCGGCCCGGGCGGACCGGGCGCCTTCATGCAGGCGCCGACGCCGGTGCGGGTGGTCGAGGCGCGCAGCGAAGACATGAAGGTGTTCATCAAGTCGCTGGGCACGGTCACTTCCTACAACACGGTCACCGTGCGCAGCAAGGTCAACGGCGAACTGCAGAAGGTGTTCTTCCAGGAAGGCCAATTGGTCAAGGCCGGCGACCTGCTGGTGCAGATCGACCCGCGCGCCTACCAGGTCGCGCTGGCGCAGGCCGAGGGCACTCTCGAGCAGAACCGCGCCCAGCTCGACAACGCGCGGCGCGACCTCGAACGCTACAAGACGCTGTACGAGCAGGACTCCATCGCGCGCCAGCAGGTCGACACCCAGACCGCCCTGGTGCGGCAATACGAAGGCACCATCAAGACCAACCAGGCCGCCGTCGACAACGCCAAGCTGCAGCTCGACTACACCCGGGTGACCGCGCCGATCGCCGGCCGCCTGGGCCTGCGCCAGGTCGACCAGGGCAACCTGGTGACCAGCAGCGACGCCACCGGCCTGGTCATCATCACCCAGACCCAGCCCATTTCCATCCTGTTCACCATCGCCGAAGGCGACCTGCCCGACGTGCTGGCCCAGTTGCGCGCCGGCAAGACGCTGGCCGTGCAGGCCTATGACCGCGCCGATATCCGCCACATTGCCGACGGCGTGCTGGCCACGCTGGACAACCAGATCGACACCGCCACCGGCACGGTCAAGCTCAAGGCGCGCTTCGAGAACAAGGACGAAAGCCTGTTCCCCAACCAGTTCGTCAACGTCCGGCTGCACGTGCGCACCCAGACCGGGGCCACCGTGATCCCGGCCGGCGCGGTGCAGCGGGGCACGCCCGGCACGTTCGTCTACGTGGCGAAGGAAGACAACACCGTCGGGCTGCGCGTGCTCAAGCTCGGGCAGGTCGATGGCGAGCGCGTCGCCGTGCTGGAGGGCCTCAAGCCGGGCGAGCGGGTCGTGGTCGAAGGCGTGGACCGGCTGCGCGACGGCGCCCAGGTGCAGGTGGTCAGCGGCACGCAGCCCGCCGCCGCGGCCACCGTTCCGCCGCAGCAGCGCGGCCCCGGCACGCCGGGTCAGGGCCAGCGCCGCCGTCCCGGACGCGAGGCGCAATGAATCCGTCGCGGATCTTCATCCTGCGCCCCATCGCCACGACGCTGGCGATGGTGGCGATCCTGATCTCGGGCCTGATCGCATACCGGATGCTGCCGGTATCCGCCCTGCCCGAAGTGGACTACCCCACGATCCAGGTGGTGACGCAGTATCCGGGCGCCAGCCCCGACGTCATGACTTCGCTGGTCACCGCCCCGCTCGAACGGCAATTCGGGCAGATGCCGGGCCTGGCGCAGATGTCGTCCATCAGCTCCGGCGGCGCATCGGTCATCACGCTCAAGTTCAACCTCGACCTCGAACTGGACGTGGCCGAGCAGCAGGTGCAGGCAGCCATCAACGCCGGCTCCAACCTGCTGCCCGGCGACCTGCCCGCCCCGCCCGTGTACAACAAGGTCAATCCGGCCGATACGCCGGTCCTGACGCTGGCCATCAGTTCTCCCACGCTGCCGCTCTACCAGGTGCGCGACCTGGTGGACACGCGCATGGCGCAGAAAATCTCGCAGGTCTCGGGCGTGGGCCTGGTCAGCATCGCGGGCGGGCAGCGCCCCGCCGTTCGCATACGCGCCAACCCGCAGGCGCTGGCCTCGCTGGGCCTGAACCTGGCCAGCGTGCGCAGCGCCATCACCGGCGCCAACGTCAACCAGCCCAAGGGCAACTTCGACGGCCCCATGCGCGCCACCACGCTCGACGCCAACGATCAGTTGAAGACCGTCGAGCAGTACAACGACCTGATCATCGCCTACGCCAACAACGCGCCGGTGCGGCTGTCGGAGGTGGCGCAGATCGAGCGCGACGCCGAGAACACGCGGCAGGCAGCATGGGCCGACGGCCAGCCGGCCATCCTGCTGAACGTGCAGCGCCAGCCCGGCGCCAACGTGATCCAGGTGGTGGAGAACATCCGCGCGCTGCTGCCCGGCCTGCAGGCCGGGCTGCCGAGCACGCTGGATGTGGCGGTGCTGTCGGACCGCACCGAATCCATCCGCGCCTCGGTCAAGGACGTGCAGTTCGAGCTGATGCTGGCGGTGGCGCTGGTGGTCATGGTGACCTTCGCCTTCCTGCGCAACCTCACCGCCACCCTGATTCCCAGCGTGGTCGTGCCGCTGTCGCTGATCGGAACCTTCGGCGTCATGTACCTGGCGGGCTTCAGCGTCAACAACCTGACGCTGATGGCGCTGACCATCGCCACCGGCTTCGTGGTGGACGACGCCATCGTCATGATCGAGAACATCGCGCGCTACCTGGAGGAAGGCGAGTCGCCGGTCCAGGCCGCGCTCAAGGGCGCCGCGCAGATCGGCTTCACGCTGATCTCGCTGACTTTTTCGCTGATCGCCGTGCTGATCCCGCTGCTGTTCATGAGCGACGTGATCGGCCGCCTGTTCCGCGAGTTCGCCATTACGCTGGCGGTGTCCATCCTGATCTCGCTGGTCGTCTCGCTCACGCTGACGCCCATGATGTGCTCCAAATACCTGCGCCACGTGCCCGACGCGCAGCAAGGCCGCTTCTACCGCAAGAGCGGGGAATGGTTCGACCGGATCATCCGCGGCTACGACCGGCTGCTGACCTGGGTGCTGGCCCACCAGCCGCTGACGCTGCTGGTGGCGCTGGCCACCCTGGCGGTGACCGCGCTGCTGTACATCGCCATCCCCAAGGGCTTTTTTCCGCAGCAGGACACCGGCGTCATCCAGGCCATCAGCGAAAGCTCGCAGTCGGTATCGTTCCAGGCCATGGCGCAGCGCCAGCAGGCCGCGGCGGACATCATCCTGCGCGACCCCGACGTCGCCAGCCTGTCCTCGTTCATCGGCGTGGACGGCACCAACGCCACGCTCAACAGCGGCCGCCTGCAGATCAACCTGAAGCCGCACGACGAACGCAGCGCCACCGCCGCCGAGATCATCGACCGCCTGCAGCCGGAGCTCGCCAGGCTCGAAGACATCCGGCTGTTCATGCAGCCGGTGCAGGACCTCACCATCGAGGACCGGATCAGCCGCACGCAGTACCAATTCACGCTGCAGAACCCGGACCTGGATACGCTGGGCATCTGGACCCGCAAGCTGGTCGAGCGGCTGCAGCAACTGCCGCAGATGGCCGACGTGGCGCACGACCTGCAGGACCGCGGCCTGCAGACCTACATCGAAATCGACCGCAACGCGGCCTCGCGGGTGGGCGTCACCGCCACCGACATCAACAACGCGCTGTACGACGCGCTGGGCCAGCGGCCGATCTCGACCATCTTCACGCAGGCCAACCAGTATCGCGTGGTGCTCGAGGTCGCACCGCAGTTCCGCCAGGACCCGTCCTCGCTGTCGCGCATCTACGTGGCCACGACCGACGGCAAGCAGATCCCGTTGACCAACATCGTGCGGGCCTCGGAGCGCACCACGCCGCTGTCGATCAGCCGGCTCGGCCAGTTCCCCTCCGCCACGGTGTCATTCAATCTCGCGCACGGCGCCTCGCTGAGCAAGGCGGTGGAGGCCATCCAGCAGGCCGAGCGCGACATCGGCATGCCGCTGGCCATCCAGACCAGCTTCCAGGGCGCGGCGCAGGCCTTCCAGGCCTCGCTCAACAGCACCCTGCTGCTGATCCTGGCGGCCATCGTGACGATGTACATCGTGCTGGGCGTGCTGTATGAGAGCTACATCCACCCCATCACCATCCTGTCGACGCTGCCCTCGGCCGGCGTGGGCGCGCTGCTGGCGCTGATGCTGGCCGGCCGCGACCTGGACATGATAGGCATCATCGGGATCATCCTGCTGATCGGCATCGTCAAGAAGAACGCGATCATGATGATCGACTTCGCGCTGGAGGCCGAGCGCCGCCAGGGCCTGTCGCCGCGCGAGGCCATCCACCAGGCGGCGCTGCTGCGCTTCCGGCCCATCCTGATGACGACCTTCGCGGCACTGTTCGGCGCGGTGCCGTTGATGCTCAGCACCGGCAGCGGCGCCGAGCTGCGCCAGCCGCTGGGGATCGTGATGGTGGGCGGGCTTCTGCTGAGCCAGTTGCTGACGCTGTTCACCACCCCGGTGATCTACCTGATGTTCGACCGGCTCAGCCTGGCGCTGCGGCGCAGGCGCGGCGCGAACACGGCCAAAGCGGTCGGCGCGCCATGAACATCTCGGCGCCGTTCATCGTGCGGCCGGTGGCTACGGTGCTGCTGGCCATCGCCGCCGTGCTGGCGGGCGTGCTGGGCTTCATCAAGCTGCCGGTGGCGCCGCTGCCGCAAGTGGATTTCCCCACCATTTCGGTACGCGCCAGCCTGGCCGGAGCCAGCCCGGAGACCATGGCCTCGAGCGTGGCCACGCCGCTGGAGCGGTCGCTCGGCAGCATCGCCGGACTCAACGAAATGACGTCGCGCAGCAGCCAGGGTTCGACCAATATCACGCTGCAGTTCGACCTGAGCCGCGATATCAACGGCGCCGCGCGCGACGTGCAAGGCGCCATCAATGCGGCGCGCAGCATGTTGCCTTCGGCCCTGCGCAGCAACCCCACCTACAGCAAGCGCAACCCGACGTCCGCCCCCATCCTGATTCTGGCGCTGACCTCCAAGACCATGGATCAGGGCCAGCTCTACGACGTGGGCTCGACCATCCTGGCGCAGCGCATCGCCCAGATCAAGGGCGTAAGCGAAGTGAACGTGGGCGGCAGTTCCCTGCCGGCCGTGCGGGTCGAACTCAATCCGCACGCGCTCAACCACTACGGGATCGCGCTGGACGAAGTGCGCACGGCGCTCTCGAATGCCAATGCGCGCGGCCCCAAGGGCGTGCTGGAGAACGACACCACGAGTTGGCAGGTCGCCACCAACGACCAGCTGCGCAAGGCGCAGGACTACGCCGCCCTGAACGTGGCCTACCGCGACGGCGCCCCCGTGCGGCTGAGCGACGTGGCGCGCGTCGAAGACTCGGTGGAAGACCTGTTCAACATGGGCTTCTTCAACAGCGAGCCTGCCATCCTGCTGGTGGTCAGCCGCCAGCCCGACGCCAACATCATCGAGACCGTGGACCGCATCCTCGACGCCTTGCCGCAGATGCGCGCCATGGTGCCGGGCGACGTTTCGCTGACGGTGGCGCAGGACCGCACGCCCAGCATCCGCGCCTCGCTGGCCGAGGCCGAGCACACGCTGATCATCGCCGTGGTCCTGGTCATCCTGGTGGTGCTGCTGTTCCTGCGCAACCTGCGCGCCGCGCTCATTCCCAGCGTCGCGGTGCCGGTATCGCTCGTCACCACCTTCGCCGTGATGTACCTGTGCGGCTATTCGCTCAACACCATGTCGCTGATGGCGCTGATCGTGGCCACCGGCTTCGTCGTGGACGACGCCATCGTGGTGCTGGAGAACATCTCGCGCCATGTCGAGGCGGGCATGTCGCCGCTGCGCGCGGCGCTGGTGGGCTCGCGCGAGGTCGGCTTCACGGTGCTGACCATGAGCGTGTCGCTGATCGCGGTATTCATTCCCATCCTGCTGATGGGCGACATCGTCGGCCGGCTGTTCCGCGAGTTTTCCGTGACGCTGTCGGTGGCCATCCTGGTGTCGCTGGTGGTATCGGTCACGCTGACGCCGATGATGTGCGCGCGCATGCTGCGCACGCGCCAGGAGCAGGCCCGGCGCGAGCCCGGCCGCGCCGCGCGGGCGCTGGAATCGTTCTTCGCCGGCATGACGCGCGGCTACGGCCGCGTCTTGCAGTGGGTGCTGCGGCATTCGCTGCTGACCTTGCTGGTGCTGCTGGTGGTGATCGGCCTGAACGTCTACCTGTACGTGCAGGTGCCCAAGGGCTTCTTCCCGCAGCAGGACACGGGCCAGATGATGGGCATGGTACGCGCCGACCAGGGCACCTCGTTCCAGGCCATGCGGCCCAAGCTGGAGTATTTTCGCCAGGTGGTGCTGGCCGATCCGGCCGTCGAGAGCATCGTCGGCTACAGCGGCGGCCGCGGCGGCAGCAATACCAGCTTCATGATGATCCAGCTCAAGCCGCTGGCCGAGCGCAAGGTCGATGTGGACGCGGTGATGAACCGCCTGCGCTTCAAGCTCGGCAACGTGCCCGGCGCGCGCATGTTCCTGATGCCCAACCAGGACATCCGCATCGGCGCGCGTTCGTCCAACTCCAGCTACCAGTATTCGCTGATGGCCTCCGAGCTGGACGACTTGCGCACCTGGATGCCGCGCGTGCAGCGAGCGATGGCGCAGTTGCCCGAGCTCACCGACATCGACACCGACGTCGAAGACAAGGGCCGCCAGATCTCGCTGCAGATCGACCGCGAGACCGCCACGCGCCTGGGCGTCGACATGTCCATGATTGCCTCCGTGCTGAACAATTCGTTCAGCCAGCGGCAGGTATCGGTGATCTACAACGCCCTGAACCAGTACCGCGTCGTCATGGAAGTCGACCAGCGCTACGCGCAGAATGCCAGCGCGCTGGAACAGGTCAGCGTCATTACCGCCAACGGCGGACGCGTGCCGCTGTCGGCCTTCGCCAAGTGGACGACCACCAATGCGCCGCTCAGCGTATCGCACCAGAGCCAGTTCGCGGCCGACACGATCTCGTTCAACCTGGCGCCCGGCGTCTCGCTGGACCAGGCCACGCGCGCCATCGAACGCGCGGTGGCGGCCATCAGCCTGCCGACCAACGAGATCCAGGCGGGCTTCGCGGGCAGCGCCCAGGCGCTGAAATCCTCGTTGAACGCCCAGCCCTGGCTGATCGTGGCGGCGCTGGTGACCATGTACCTGGTGCTGGGCATGCTGTACGAGAGCTACATCCATCCGCTCACCATTCTTTCGACGCTGCCCTCGGCCGGGCTGGGCGCGCTGCTCGCGCTGATGATGCTGGGCCACGAGTTCTCGCTGATCGCGCTGATCGGCGTATTCCTGCTGATCGGCATCGTCAAGAAGAACGCCATCATGATGGTGGACTTCGCGCTCGACGCCGAGCGCCGGCGCGGGCTGGCGCCGCGCGAAGCCATCCACGAAGCCTGCCTGATGCGCTTCCGGCCCATCCTGATGACCACCATGGCCGCCATGCTGGGCGCCGTGCCGCTGGTGATCAGCACCGGCACCGGCGCCGAACTGCGCCAGCCGCTGGGCATCACCATCGTCGGCGGGCTGCTGGTCAGCCAGCTGCTGACACTGTTCACCACCCCCGTGGTCTATCTCTACCTGAACCGCCTGCACTTGAAGGTGCAATGGCGCTGGGGCCGCAACAAGCAGGCCGCCCTGGCGCTTCCCGGAGACAATTTATGAACAAGACGTGGCCCGCACCCGCGGGCACGCCCTGCCCTTCGCCGGTCCGGCTCCGCGGCATCCCCGCGAGCGGCGTCCGGCCGGCCTGCGCCGCCTTGCTGTCCATCCTGCTGAGCGCCTGCGCCGTAGGCCCCGACTACGTGCGGCCCCAGGTCGACACCGGCGTCCAGTTCAAGGAAACGGAAGGCTGGAAATCGGCCCAGCCGCGCGACGACGTCCGCCGCGGCCCCTGGTGGGAGGTGTTCGGCGACCAGGAGCTGTCGCGCCTGATGGCCCAGGTCGAAACCGCCAACCAGACCATCGCCCAGGCCGAGGCGCAATACCGCCAGGCCCTGGCGGCCGTCCAGGCCGGCCGCGCCAGCCTGTACCCGAGCGTGAACGCTTCGTCGTCCTTCACCCGCACCGGAACCGGCGCGAGCAGCAACACCACGACCAACAGCAGCGGCACGGTCGTGCAGGGCGGCTCGTCGGGCAGCATACGCAACCAGTTCAGCCTGAGCGGCACCGCGAGCTGGGAACTGGACCTGTGGGGCCGCATCCGGCGCACCGTCGAGTCCCAGACGGCCAGCGCCCAGGCCAGTGCAGCCACGCTCGCCAATGCCCATCTGAGCGCCCAGGCCGAACTGGCGCGCAACTACTTCCAGCTGCGCATCATGGACGAACAGAAGCGCCTGCTGGAGGCCACCATCAAGATCTATGAGCGCTCGCTGCGCCTGAACGAGAACCGCTATGCCGTAGGCGTGTCAGCCAAGGCCGAGATCGCCCAGGCGCGCACGCAGCTGGAATCGACGCGCGCGCAGGCCGTGGACCTGCGGTGGCAGCGCGCCCAGCTCGAGCACGCCATCGCCATCCTGACCGGCCAGCCGCCTTCCGCCTTCAGTATCGCGCCGACCGAGTTCACTGCCGGCCTGCCCACCATCCCGGCCGGCCTGCCGTCGGAACTGCTGGAGCGCCGGCCCGACATTGCCGCGGCCGAGCGCGACATGCATGCGGCCAACGCCCAGATCGGCGTGGCCAAGGCGGCGTATTTCCCCACGCTGACCCTGTCCGCATCGATGGGCTACCGGGCGTCGGAGTTCTCCGATTGGCTGACCGCGCCGGCACGCTTCTGGTCGCTCGGCCCGGCGCTGGCCGCGCCCCTGTTCGACGGCGGGCTGCGCCGCGCCCAGACGCGCCAGGCCGAGGCCGCCTACGACCAGAGAGTCGCCGCCTACCGGCAGACCGTGCTGTCGGCGCTGGCCGAAGTCGAGAACTACCTGGCGCAACTGCGCACCATGGAAGACGAGCAGGTCGTGCAGCAGCGCGCGCTGGACGCCGCGCGCGAATCGCTGCGGTTGACCACCAACCAGTTCGAGTCCGGCCTGATCGACTTCCTGAGCGTGGTGTCGGTACAGACCTCGGCGCTGAGCAACGAGCGTACGGCGCTGACCCTGCTGGGCAGCCGCCTGACCGCCAGCGTCAACCTGATCGCGGCGCTGGGCGGGGGGTGGCATGCCGAAGAGGTCATGCCCCCCACTACGCGCTGACGCGCGCCCTGAATGGTGGACGCCCAGCCGCTACGCGGCAGCCTCCCGAGGGGGCCTGGGCCCGCCTTGGGGCGGCCCGGCGCCGGGCCGAGGGGGCGGAACGAACGGACCGGCAAAGCCGGATCCGCTGTGCCCTGGAACGAGCTAGCTTGCGGCGTCGCGTGCTCGAAGAAGGACGGCCGCAGCTGTTCGACGGTGCCGGCCCGCGCTTTTGCGTAACATAAGCGCTGTCCCGTCGATTCGTCCCGCCATGGCCACTTCGCCTCCTCGCAAGCCTCCCGCGGCCCGCCGCAGCACCGTGCAATCCGCGGGCACCAGCATGGCGGTGCTGAAGAACCTGGCGGCGATGGGCGGCGCGGCGTCTCTGACCGCGCTGGCCGCGCGGCTGGGCGAGAACCCTTCCAAGATCCACCGCTACCTGGCCAGCCTGGTCGAAGCCGATTTCGTCATCCAGGATCCCGCCACGTCACGCTACGTGCTCGGCCCGGAATCGCTGGCCATCGGGCTGGCCGCCATCCGCCAGTCGGACGCGCTCACGCTGGCCTCGGCCGAACTGGCCCGGCTGGGAGAAGCGCACGATTTATCGTGCTTCGTGGCCGTGCTGGGCAACCAGGGCCCCACCATCGTCCGCTGGGTGGAGCCGGTTCATCCGGTCGCCGTCAACGTGCGCGTCGGCTCCGTCATGCCGGTGCTCTGGTCGGCCACCGGGCGCGCCTTCGGCGCCTTTTCGCGCACCGCCGCGCTCGCGGCGCTGATCGACCGCGAATGGATGGGCGCCACGCCCGCCCAGCGCGCGCTGCTGCCCGACCGCGAAGCCGTCGATGCCTTGTTGCGCGAGGTGCGCGCGCTGGGCTGCGCGCCGGTGCGCGACGTCCTGCTCAACGGCATCAGCGCGGTTGCGGTGCCGGTTTTCAATGCGGACGGCGGCGTCGCCGTCGTCATCACCGCGCTGGGCCCTTCCGGCGCGTTCGACCCGGACCCGTCCGGCGCCGTCGCCCTGACCCTGCGCCAGGGCGCGGCCAACATCGGCAAACGCCTGGGCTACGGCCTGTAGGTTCCGCTCCGGAAGATCGGCCTTCCAGGCCGAACCCCGCGCGCCATTCATACCTCCCCCGGTTCCCGGCCTCCCGCCCGGGAACGCGCTCGCACGTCCCGCCATCCGGCGTTACAACATTCAGGGTTAGCCGCTATCGCAAATTTACGCATTGCGTACAATAATTACGCAAATGACCAAGCGCCCCCTGATGTCACCCCACCGCGGGCGCTTCACGCATCAAGGAGACCCGCCGTGGCCGCATCAACTTCTTCCTCCGCCGAGGGCTGCCCCTTCCACGCAGCGCCGCCCGCCCCGCAAAGCGGCCCTACCGGCTGTCCCATCAGCGCGCGCGCCGCCGAGTTCGACCCGTTCAGCGACGGCTACCAGCAGGATCCGCCCGACTACGTGCGCTGGGCGCGCGAACAGGAACCCGTTTTCTACAGCCCGCAGCTGGGCTACTGGGTGGTCACCCGCTACGACGCCATCAAGGCCATCTTCCGCGACAACCTCACCTTCAGTCCGTCCATCGCGCTGGAGAAGATCACACCCACCGGCCCCGAGGCCAACGCCGTACTCGAGCAGTACGGCTATGCGATGAACCGCACCCTGGTCAACGAAGACGAACCGGCCCACATGCCGCGCCGGCGCATCCTGATGGAGCCCTTCACGGCCGAAGAACTCAAGCACCACGAACCGATGGTGCGCCGGCTCGCGCGCGAGTACGTGGACCGCTTCATCGACAACGGCCGCGCCGACCTGGTGGACCAGATGCTGTGGGAAGTCCCGCTCACCGTAGCCCTGCACTTCCTGGGCGTGCCCGAGGAAGACATGGATACGCTGCGGCGCTACTCCATCGCCCATACCGTCAACACCTGGGGCCGCCCCAGGCCCGAGGAACAGGTGGCCGTGGCGCATGCGGTGGGCAACTTCTGGCAGTACGCCGGCAAGGTGCTGGAGAAAATGCGCCAGGCACCGGACCAGCCCGGCTGGATGCGCTACGGCATACGCAAGCAGAAGGAGCATCCGGAGGTCGTGACCGACTCCTACCTGCATTCGATGATGATGGCGGGCATCGTCGCCGCCCACGAGACCACCGCCAACGCCACGGCCAACGCCATCAAGCTGCTGCTGCAGCATCCCGAATCGTGGCGCGAGATCTGCGAAGATCCGAGCCTGATCCCGAATGCCGTGGAAGAATGCCTGCGCCACAACGGCTCGGTGGCCGCCTGGCGCAGGCTGGTCACGCGCGACGCGCGCATCGAAGGCGTGGACATCCCCGCCGGCTCCAGGCTGCTGATCGTGACCTCCTCGGCCAACCACGACGACCGCCACTTCGCCGACGCGGATTTCTTCGACATCCGGCGCGACAACTCCAGCGATCACCTGACCTTCGGCTACGGCTCGCACCAGTGCATGGGCAAGAACCTGGCGCGCATGGAAATGCAGATTTTCCTGGAGGAACTGACCCGCCGGCTGCCGCACATGCGGCTGACCGGGCAGCGCTTCACCTACGTGCCCAATACCTCGTTCCGCGGCCCCGAGCACCTGTGGGTGGAATGGGATGCTGCGCGCAACCCCGAAAGGCAGCGGCCGGAGATCCTGCAAACCCAGGTGCCGGTGCGCATAGGCGAGCCCTCGCGCCACGCCATCGCCCGCCCGGTGGTGGTGGAAAGCGTGGCGCGGGCCGCCGGCGGCATCGTCCGGCTGCGCCTGGCCTCGCCCGACGGCAAGCCGCTGCCGCGCTGGACGCCGGGCGCCCACATCGACGTGGAATGCGGCGATCCGGAGCGCTCGCGCCAGTACTCGCTGTGCGGCGACCCCGCCGATACGCGCACGCTGGAGATCGCCGTGCTGCACGAGCCGCAGGGCCGAGGCGGATCCGCGTGGATACATGCCCATGTGCAGGCCGGCGACCGGCTGCGCATACGCGGGCCGCGCAACCACTTCCGCCTGGACGAGAGCGCGCGCAAGCTCGTGCTGATTGCCGGCGGCATCGGCATCACGCCCATCAGCGCGATGGCGCGGCGGGCGCGCGGACTGGGCCTGGACTATACGGTCCATTACAGCGGCCGGCGCCGCGCGGACATGGCGCTGCTCGACGAACTGGCGGCGCTGCACGGACCGCGGCTGCAGGTCTACGTGTCGGAGGAAGGACGGCGCAACGACCTGGCCGCGCTGCTGGGCGCGCACGAGCCGGGCCGGCAGGTCTACGCCTGCGGGCCGCTACGCATGCTGCACGCGCTGGAGGCCCTGGGCGCCGGCTGGCCGGACGATGCATTGCGCATCGAGCATTTCGCATCCGACCTGCCGCAGCTCGACCCCTCGCGGGAACATGCGTTCGAAGTGGAGCTGAAGGACTCCGGCATTACCGTCGCCGTCCCCGCCGACCGCACCGTGCTCGCGGCGCTGCGCGCCGCCAACATCGACGTGCCCAGCGACTGCGAGGAAGGATTGTGCGGTTCGTGCGAGGTGCGGGTGCTCGCAGGCAAGGTCGATCACCGCGATAAAGTGCTCACGCGCGCCGAGCGCGAGGCCAATGACCGCATCATGACCTGCTGCTCGCGCGCCTGCGGCGGCAAGCTGGTACTGGAGTTGTAGCGAAACGGGCGCAGCCGCCCGCTGCGTTCAACGCGCGCGCGTCATGGCCCCGGTCAGGGCCGCGTTGGCTTCGCCCAGCAACGTGCCGGCAATGGCCCGGTAGCGGGCCGCATCGGCGTCCACTTCGATGTCCTTGCGCTCGAAGCTGCGGCCGCTCAGCAGGCCGGATACCGCGCCGATGACATTGACGGCGGTATTGGTCACGTCGCGCGTCGTGCCGTAGGCCTCCTGCGAATGGACCGCCTGGCCCAGCTTCACCACCGTGGTCGCATTCGGGCAATAGCCGACGCACTGGCTGCCGCGCACGGTGGTGTAGTTGACCCCGCTTCCCGCCCGCACGGACAGCCCCTGCCCCATCGATACTTCGGCGGCGCCGCCGGCCACCAGCGAGTTGCCGCTGCTCGCGGTATTCAGAAAATCGATGTAGTAGGTGACCTGGGCCACCCCCGCCTTCTGCTCCTTGACCAGCTCGGGCAGTACGCGCATGGGGTTGTTGGCATCGAAGCCGGCAAAGCCGGAGGCGACGCCGGATTCGCCAGGGAACAAGGCCAGCTTGACACCCGTCGGCGCGACCATCAGCACGTCGCCGGTCGCGCTGGAATCGAGCGCGGCAGGATTGGCGACGGCTGCCATCCGGGCGTAGGCCGACGCGGCGCCCAGCGCCGACGGCTCGATGACGGCGAAGCCTCCCGCGCGCAACCTGGCGATGAAATCGGCATAGGCCGCGTCGGCGATGGCCTGGTAATCGGCCGGCTCCAGCCCGCGCAGCTTGCCGCTCATGGCGGCCGAGGCCGAGCCCGAGCTGAAGAGCGCGCTGCGCTGCGACGCGGCTTTGGCGGACTGGCTGAACGCCACGCGAAAAGCGCCGATGACGATGCGGCTCTCGCCCTTGACGTAGTCCGCGCCGGATACCTCGACACGATCCAGCGGCACGCCGAAGGCGCCGCGCTCGGTCGCGGGTTGATTGCCTCCCGGCGTGACGCAGCCGGCCAGCCCCCATGCAAGACTCAATGCCGCGGCAGGCCGCAGCGTCCGGATCCATTTCACGAGCCCTTCCCCCTTTTCTGTTCAGGCGCCGGGAAGTTCACGCGCAGTCGTGGACCCGGGCGCCGATCCCGCGCATTGCGCGGGCAAGGGGGCGATTCTGCCGCGGCCCCGTTGGGGCAGCAATCCCGCGAACTCGGGGGGACGGGCCGCCGCGCAGCCTCGATGCGGTACCATCGGCGCATCCTCACCCTCTCCGGCTCACCCGTGTTCCACGTCGTCCTCGTCTCGCCAGAAATTCCGCCCAACACCGGCAACGCCATCCGGCTGGCCGCCAATACCGGCGTGCAGCTGCATCTGGTCCGGCCGCTGGGGTTCGAGCTGGATGACGCCAAGCTGCGGCGGGCGGGCCTCGATTACCACGAATGGGCCGCGATGAAAGTGCATGACGGTTTCGCCGACGCCATCGCCGCCACCGGCGCCGCGCCCGACCGGGTGTTCGCCTTCACCACGAAAGGATCGCGGCCGTTCGGCACCGCGGCTTTCCTGCCGGGCGACGTGTTCGTGTTCGGCAGCGAAACCTCCGGCCTCCCCCCGGCCATCCGCGACGCGTTTCCCGAAGCGCAGCGGCTGCGCCTGCCCATGCGCCCGGGCCAGCGCAGCCTGAACCTGTCGAATTCAGTGGCGGTCGCGGTGTTCGAGGCCTGGCGGCAGCAGGGGTACGCGGGTGGAATGTGAGCCGGCGCGTGCTTCGCGCAAGGCGTAGTAATTGCCGTCAGCGTGCCCGATGGTCTGAGCAAGCCCTATCGTTGCAGAACATCGGCTTGGCCAGCGGGCAGGAACTCAATCTTGCGGGCCTGCTGCTGTTCGGCAGGCAGCCAGTTACCAGCCCGCGTTCATGGTCAAAGCGGTGGCCTTCCCTGGCACCGTGCGGCGCAATCCCACGCTGACCGAACATGCCACGCACATCCTGCCATATCGCGGCTTGGGCACCGGCATCCCGCGCGCCCTGGGGGAATGGCCCGACATCCGGTTCGAGGACGAAATAGCGGGCAACCAGTTCAAGGCGGTGATCCCGAGGCCGGCGGCCGGCGACACCACCCCGCAAGTTACCCCGCAAGTTGGAACGCTGCTTGCGCGGCTCGATGGCGAAATGACCCGGCCGGACAAGCCCAACAGCCGGAACCAGCGCTACCGGCTGACGGGCATCGGACGGCGCTGGCTGGAAACGCATCCCGGTGGCAGTTCGAATTGACGGCGTCCGCCTCGCCTACCAATCCACCGCGATGTACTTGGTCTCCATGTACTCCTGCATGCCCTCGTAGCTGCCCTCGCGTCCCAGCCCGCTCTGCTTCATGCCGCCGAACGGCGCGGCCGGATCGGAAACCAGGCCGCGATTGACCGCCACCATGCCGAACTCCAGGCCTTCGGCGAGCTTGAGGCCGCGCGCCAGGTCGCCGCTGTAGACGTAGGCCACCAGGCCGTATTCGGTGGCATTGGCCAGTTCGAGCATGCGCTCGGCGGAGTCCGCCTTCACGATGGGCGCGACCGGCCCGAAGATCTCTTCGGCCAGCAGGCGGCTGTCGAGCGGCACGTCGGCCAGCACCGTGGGCTCGTAGAAATAGCCCGGCCCCGGCACGCGGCTGCCGCCGCAGACCAGCCTCGCGCCCCGGCCCACGGCGTCCTGCACCAGCTCGTCGACCTTGTCGCGGGTCGCCTCGTCCACCAGGCTGCCGACCTGCGTCCCTTCGTCCAGGCCGTGGCCGATCTTCTGGGCGCGCATGCGCTCGGCGAACGCCTCGACGAAGGCATCGTAGACCCCGGCTCCCGCATAGAAGCGGTTGGCCGCCGTGCAGGCCTCGCCCATATTGCGCATCTTGGCGATCATCGCGCCGTCGACGGCGGCCGCCACGTCGGCATCGTCCAGGACCAGGAACGGCGCGTTGCCGCCCAGCTCCATGGGCGTCTTGAGCACCTGGTCGGCGGCGGCCTTGATCAGCGTGCGGCCCACTTCGGTCGAACCGGTGAACGACAGCAGCCGGATGCGCGGGTCGTGCAGCCAGTGGTCCACCAGCGGCGAAGAGCGCGACGACGGCACGATGTTGACCACGCCCGCCGGCACGCCGGCTTCTTCCAGCAGCTCGGCCAGCGCCAGCATGGTCAGCGGCGTGGCGGACGCGGGCTTGACCAGCGCGGTGCAGCCCGCCGCCAGCGCCGGCGCGATCTTGCGCGTACCCATGGCGGCCGGGAAGTTCCATGGCGTGACCAGCACCACCACGCCTATGGGCTGGTGCTGGACCATGATGCGGTAGCCGCCCGCCGGCGCATGGCTCAGCGAGCCGAGGTTGCGGCAGGCTTCCTCCGAATACCAACGGAAGAACTCGGCCGCGTAGCGCACCTCGGCGCGGCTGTCGGACAGGGGCTTGCCGTTTTCCAGCGTGATGATGCGCGCGAGGGTCTCCAGCCGCTCCATCATCAGCCCGTGCACCTTGCGCAGGATCTCGGCGCGCTCGCGCGCGGGCACGGCCGACCACTTCGGCAGCGCCGCCGCGGCGGCGTCTGCGGCGGCCCGCGCCTCGGCGATGCCGCCGTCCGCCACCTCGGCCAGCACCTTGCCGGTCGCGGGATCCGACACCTTGAACGTGCCCCGGTCCGAGGCGGGCACCCAGTGGCCGTCTATGTAAAGTCCAGTGTGCAGCTTGGGCAACTCATGCATGAGGGTCTCCGTCGAAAAATCGTGAACGCGCGGGATCATGGAACCATGATATTCCGTCTCGACGACGCCAACAGGCCCAGACCTGCCCAGGATGCCGGGCGAACCGCGCAGAACGGCTAACATACCTCCGGCGAATATGCCGCCCGCCTGGCGCGGACAGACTCGCGCCCATGAACCCTAAGGAATGCCATGCCCATCCTCACCACCCACGTCGGCAGCCTCCCGCGCGGAGACGAATTGGCGCAACTGCTGCTCGCGCGCGACCACGGCCAGGAGGTCGAGGCGGAGCACTTCGAAGCCGTCGTGCAGGCCGCCATCGATGAAGCGGTGCGCAAGCAGGCCGAGGCGGGCGTGGACATCATGAGCGACGGCGAACTCGGCAAGGTCGGCTATGCCACCTACATCACCGAACGCCTGGAAGGCTTCGGCGGCCACGTGGACCGCACGCCGGCCAAGGATCTCGCGCCTTTTCCCGAACTGCGCAAGAAACTCGCCGCCATCATGGGCGCGCAGGAGTTCGTGCGCGCGGCCTGCATCGGGCCGGTCAAGCTGCGCACGCTGGAGCCCTGCCTGGCCGACATCCGCCGCTTCCAGTCCGCGCTCCAGCGGCACGGCCAGGGCCGCCGCGGCTTCATGAACGCGGCCTCGCCCGGCCTGGTCACGGCCTTCCAGCCCAACCAGCACTACCCCACGCACGAGGCCTACCTGGCCGACCTGGTGCAGGCCATGCAGCCCGAATACGAAGCCATTGCCGCGGCCGGCCTCGATTTGCAACTCGACTGTCCGGACCTGGCGATGTCGGCGCATACCGGCTATCAGAATCTCGGCGAAGCCGAGTTCATCGAGCGCGTCTGGCAGAACGTGGAGGCGCTGAACGCCGCCACGCGCAACATTCCCGCCGAGAGACTGCGCATGCACATCTGCTGGGGCAACTACGAGGGCCCGCATCACTGCGACATCGCACTGGAGAAGATCATCGACGCAGTGCTGGCGGCACGCCCCGCCACCATCCTGTTCGAAGCCGCCAATCCGCGCCACGAGCATGAATGGGAAATCTGGCGCGCAGCCAAGCTGCCCGAGGAAAAAATCCTCGCGCCCGGCCTGATCGACAGCTGTTCGAACTATGTCGAGCATCCGGAACTGATCCGGCAGCGCATCGAGCGTTTCACGTCCTTCGTCGGCGAAGACCGCGTGGTGGCGAGCACCGATTGCGGCTTCGGCACCTTCGCCAACTACGGCAAGATCGACCCGGCCATCACATGGATGAAGCTGGCGGCGCTGCGGGAAGGAGCCGACCGGGCGATGCGCCGGGCCGCCTGAGCCTGGGACGAGACCGCGCCTAGGACCTGTTCACGTCCGCTCGCGCGGCGCCGCGCGGACGGCGCACGGTGCGCAGCTTGCCGCTCTCGCCCCCGCCGCAGAAGAACAGATCCGCGCCGTCCGACTCCAGTCCGGAGACACCCGTGCCGGACGGCATGCCGACCACCTCCTGCACCTCGCCGCTGGCCGGATCGAGCCGCCGCAAGTCGCTGGCGCCGTCTTCCCAGGTACCGTGCCACAGCTGGCCATCGACCCAGGTCACGCCGGTGACGAAGCGCTCGGCCGCGATGACCCGCAGCAATGTGCCGGTTTCCGGGTCGAGCTGGAGGATCCGGCGCGCCTTGTAGTGTCCGACCCAGAGCGAGCCTTCGGCCCAGGCCAGCCCCGAACTGTCCTCGCCGGCGGGCGATGCGATCGTGGCGATGACCCCGCCGGTACCAGGGTCGATCTTGTTGATGCGACCGTCCGCGAGCTGGAACAAGTGCCGGCCGTCGTAGGCCGTGCCGGCCCGCGCGGCAACGTCGATCGTGCGAACGACCTCGCCGCTGGCCGGATCGAGAGCCTGGAGTTTCTCGCCGGTGGCGAACCAGACGAGGCGGCCATCGTAGCTCACGCCGTGGATGGCCTCGGCGCCGGGGAAGGGTCCGTATTCGCGGACGATGTGCGCTTGGAATGTATTCATGATGTGCTCCTTTCCGGGATGATGGGGTACGCAGGAGTCATCCTAGGTCCGCCGGCAGCGGCGGTGGGAGTAACAAGCTTGTCGCGAATCCCGGCAGCGGCGAGGCCGCCCAGCGCCGGGCCCGGCCCTGGCCGAAGGCCTGGACCTTGCCCTCCCGGCCCAGCGCGTCCAGCGCGCGCTGCACCGTCCGTTGGCTCGACCCGAGCGCCAGCGCCATGGCGGAACTGGACCAGGGCTGGCCGTCGGCAAGCAGCGCCAGTACGTGCGCGTGCGGTTCGCGCGCCGGGTGTTCGAGCACGCCGACCTCGCCCGGCCGGGCCGGCGCCAGCAGGAAACCGCGCGAGGTCGCCCGGACGCCGGCAATCGGCTCCAGGGCCGCGCGCAAGCGCCCCATTTCGACGCGCAGCCGCGCGCGGTGCGTCTCGTCGGGATGGCGGGTGCGAAAGACGCGCGCGATGAGGTCGGCGCGCGGAACGTCTTCGGGCCAGGCCAACCCCAGCGCGCGCGCCAGCTCGAACAGCACCGGCCGGCGCGCCAGCGGCACGGAAAGCCTGCCGGCGCGCACCACGTGCCGGCAGGCGTCGATCACCAGCATGGCGCTGGCCTGCAATGCCTCCACCTCGTCGAGCAACAGCGGCTGCTCGCCTCCGCGCGCGATCAGGCGGGCCGCCGGCAGATCGAGATGGCGCGCGGCCAGGCCGATTTCCGCTTCCAGCGCGGGAATGCCCGCCGACTGCGCCGCCTGGCGCGCCCGGGCCAGCGCGGCGCGCGCCGCGGCCGCGCGCACCCTGCGCACGGCGACGCCGGCTTCGGCCATGGCATGGGCCGCGCGCGCGGCGGGCCGCAGGAAGGCAATAGAAGCATCGAGCGAGGCCAGCGCGCGTTCGGCCGTATCGAGGCGGCCGAGCAGCAATGCGTGGCGAGCCTCGAGCAAACGCGCGTGCGCGGCGTTGTGCCGGTCGCCCCGCGCCTCGAGAAGGGTGCGAGCGGCCTCCAGCGCCTGCGTGGGCCAGTCCAGTTCGCGCGCGGCCAGCGCGATCTCCGCCTCGGCCACCACGCAGCGGGCGCGCGCCACCGGCGAACGCTGGCCGAAAGCGCGCGCTGCGCGCCGGACCAAGGTCCGGGCGCGGCCCAGCTCGCCCAACTGCGCCATGGCGATGCCGCGCAGCGCGAGCGCGTCCGCATCGTCGCGCAAGGCGATGCGATTCAGTGCGTCTAGGGGGTCGCCGGCGGCGAGCGCCCGCGCCGCGGCGACGATGGGCTCATCCACTGGATGGACGCGGGAGACGCCGCGGCGGCCTCGGCCGGCGGCACGCCCTGGGGACATGCGCCGGCCCGCCGAGCCGGATCAGTCCAGCGTCAGGTTCAGGCGCTTGATCACCGCGCCCAGGGTCTGCTGTTCTTTCTTGATCAGCGCGGTCAGTTCGGCCGGCGTGGACGGCGCAGCCGTGAAGTACTGCGCGGTGAGCTGCTTCTGGACCTCTTCGTCCTTGATGATCTGCACCAGTTCCTTGTTCAGCCGGTCGATGATGGGCTGGGGCGTGCCGGCCGGCATCAGGACGGCTTGCCAGGAAATGACCTCGAAGTTGGGCACGCCGGCTTCGGCCATGGTGGGCAGGTCGGGCAGCGCCGGGCTGCGCTTGAGGCTGGTCACGGCCAGCGCCTTGACCTTGCCGTCGCGTACCTGCGGCATGGCGATGGCCGGCACCATGAAGCCGGCCTGCACCTGGCCGCCCAGCATGGCGGTGATGACCTGCGGGAAGCCGGCATAAGGCACGTGCAGAATGTCCAGGTTCTCGTTGCCCTTGAGCAGTTCCATCGCCAGGTGGGCGGAGCTGCCGGCGCCGACGGAGCCGTAGTTCAGCTTGCCCGGCTCTTTCTTGAGCAGCTGGGTGAAGGACTTGACCGAATCGACGTTCAGCGAAGGCGGCACGACCAGGACGTTGGGGCTGGTGGCCACCAGCGTGACCGGCGCCAGGTCCTTGAGCGGATCGTAGTTGAGCTTGCTGTACAGCGCCGGCGCGGTGGCCAGCGGTCCGTTGATGGTGAACAGCATGGTGTAGCCGTCCGGCGCCGCGTGGGCCACCGTGCCGGTTCCGATGTTGCCGCCGGCGCCCGGCTTGTTGTCGATGACGATCGCCTGGCCGAGCTGCTTGCCCAGCGGCTGCGCGATGACGCGGGCGATGATGTCGGGCGACGAGCCGGCCGGGAACGGCACGACCAGCTTGATCGGACGGCTGGGCCAGTCGGCCGGCTGCGCGGCGACGGGAGCTGCGGCCGCGCCGGCCATGACGGCGACGGCGGTGCCGAGCAGGCGGCGGCGCATCGTGCCGGCGCAAGCGAGGGAATCAAAAGCACGCATGGATATCTCCAGTTATTCGTGTCTGCTTGTTGTTTATCGGGCGGCCAGACCTCATACCGCTTCGCCATTCTCTGCCCATCGATCCACATGCACCGGCTGCGCGCTGGCAAGGCGATCCAGCAAGCGGCCGATGTCGGTGTCGACGATCAGCAAATCCAGATGGTCCGCGCGTACGAAGCCCTGTTCATGGGCATGGCGCGCGAAGGCCAGCAACGTATCGTAATAGCCGTAGGCATTGAGCAAGCCGATCGGCTTGTCGTGGTAGCCGATCTGTTTCCAGGTCAGCACCTCGAAAAGTTCGTCCAGGGTGCCGAAACCGCCGGGCAGCGCGACGAAGGCGTCGGACAGTTCGACCATGCGCGCCTTGCGCGCATGCATGCTCGGCACCACGAACATGTCGTTCAAGCCCTTGTGGCCGATTTCACGGTCCCACAGGCGCTCGGGGATGATGCCTGTCACCGGCCCGCCGGCGGCCAGCGCGGCATCGGCGATTTCGCCCATCAATCCCACGCTGCCGCCGCCGTACACCAGGCGCAGGCCGCGCTGCGCCATCGTGCGGCCGACGTCGCGCGCCAATTGGGCGTAGGCGGGATCCTTGCCCGCGCTCGCGCCGCAGTATACGCAAACGGTATCCATCCGGACTCCTGGAAATTCGCCGCTACGCGCCAGGGCGCGAAGGGGCGGTTTCCTCTTTGGGGTTGCGCGCCATCAGGCGCGAGACGGCTTCAGCCGGAGAAACGCCTTCGAACAACACGGCGCATACCGCCTCGGTGATGGGCATCTCGATGCCGTGCCGGCGGGCCAGGTCGCGCACCGCCGGCGCGCAGCGCACGCCTTCGGCGACCTGGGTCATGTCCCCCAGGATATCGTCCAGCGACTTGCCCCGGCCGATCTCCAGGCCGACGTGGCGGTTGCGGGACAGGTCGCCTGTCGCGGTCAGAATCAGGTCGCCCAGGCCGGTCAGGCCGGAAAACGTGTCCGCCTGCGCCCCCAGCGCCACGCCCAGCCGCGTCATCTCGGCCAGTCCGCGGGTCACCAGGGCGGCACGGGCGTTGGCGCCCATCCCCAGGCCGTCGCCGATGCCGCAAGCGATGGCCATGACGTTCTTGAGCGCGCCGCCGACTTCGACGCCGATCACGTCCTCGCTGCCGTAGACGCGTATGGCCGCGCCGTGCAGCGCCTCGGTGACGCGGCCGCGCAGTTCGGCGCTGGCGCTCGCGACGGTCAGCGCGACCGGCAGCCCCTGCGCGACCTCGCGCGCGAAAGACGGGCCGGACAGCACGCCGGCCATGATGCCGGTCCCGGCGAAGGCTTCCTGGGCGATGGCGTGCGGCAGGCGGCCGGTGGCGGCGTCCAGGCCCTTGCAGGTCCAGACCACGGCCAAGTCGTCCAGGCCGTGGCGCTGCACGCCCTCGGCCACCTCGCGGCAGGCCTGCTCCATGCCGGCCACCGGTACGCCCAGGATCATCAAGGACCGCCCCGCGCCGCGCAGATGCTCGAACAGATCGTCCAGCCCGCTGGTGACGAGCAATGCCTCGGGCAGGGCGACGCCCGGCAGGTAGGACGCGTTCTCGCGCGCCTGCGCGATGCGGCGCGCCTGCTCCGGCCGACGCGCCCACAGCATCGTGGGATGGTTGCGGGCGCTGGCGGCGGCCAGCGCCGTCCCCCAGCTACCCGCCCCCAGGACGGCGACCTGCAGATCCGTCGCCATGGCGCGCCTCTCGGCTCAGTGTTTTACGCCAGCGGGCAGGATCAGGCCGCTGTCCTGGCTGCCGTTCTGGCCGGCGGCGGCCTGCTGCTCGGCCATGGCCTGGGCGACGCGCTGCTCGTAGATGGCCTGGAAGTTGACTTCGGCCAGGTGCAGCGGCGCCATCGAGGCGCGCGTGATGGCGTCGGCGATATTGCCGCGCAGGTAGGGATAGATGATGCCGGGGCAGGCGATACCCAGGATCGGATCGAGCTGCTCGACCGGCAGGTTGGCCAGTTCGAAGATCCCGGCCTGCTTGCCCTCGACCAGGTACAGGACCTTGTCACCGATCTTGGTGGTGACGGTGGCGGTGACGGTCACTTCGAACACGGTTTCCGCCAGCGCCTGCGCGCCCACGTCGATGGCAACCTCGACGCCGGGTTGCTCGGTTTCCAGGAAGATCTGGGGAGCATTCGGCAGCTCCAGCGACAAGTCTTTCAAGTAGACGCGCTGGATGTTGAACACGGGGGCGGCTTGTTGCTCTTGATTGTCGGACATGAGGGGAAACTCAGGAAAACGGAAAGCCTGCTGGCTGGATCCGGCCTCCGGTAAGCGCGAGGCCGATACGTATACACCGATAAAAACATGCCGGAGCGAGCCCCGGCCACTGCGAAATCATTGCCCCGGCACGGCATCGCCGTTGAGCAGCGGCAACAGCCCGCCCGCGCGGTCGAGCGCGGCCAGGTCGTCGAAGCCGCCCACATGAGTATCGCCGATATAGATCTGCGGCACGGTGCGTCGGCCGGTGCGCGCCATCATCTCGGCGCGCAGCTGCGGTTCGGCGTCGATGCGAAGCTTCTCGATCTGCTCGACGCCGCGCTGCTTGAGCAGCATTTCGGCCCGCGTGCAGTACGGACAATACCCCGTGGAATACATCGACACCTTTTGCATGGTTACCCCTTGGCGATGGGCAGGCCGGCCCGCACCCATCCGGACAGGCCTCCTGCCAGGCTGCTGACTTCGGCGAAGCCGCCGGACTTGAAGCTGGCGACGGCCTTGGCGGCGTCGCGGCCATCGGCGCCCACCAGGATCAGCGGCTTGTTCTTGGGCAGGCCGCCGGCCTTCTGGGCCAGGGCGTCGGCCGGAACGCTGCGCGACTGGGCGATGTGGCCGGCTGCATAGTCGGCGACGGAGCGGATGTCGACGAAAACGGCTTGGCGCTGGTTGACGGCGGCCGTGGCTTCGGCAGGACTGAGCGCGCCGCCGGACTGGCCGCCGCGCATGGATTGCCACACCAGCAGGCCGCCCGAAACGAGCGCCAGGGCAATCAGGAGAATGTTGTCGACGATGAATTCCACGTACGGATCCTGGTAAAGGTTGCGAAGGCGTTACGCCCGCTTACGAACTGGCAAATGGCCGGAAACCGGCGGACCACCTGGTGTTCCGCCGGTTTCCGGCCTTGTCGGCAGGGCCCGGTCCGGCCCCCGCAGCAAGTCGGTGCCACGGGATTATAAAATGTGCGGATAAGTACCGCTTTTTCAAGCCGGGCCTGCCGTTTTTCCCTCGTACGGGCGGCCCGGCCGATTGTATTCAACCTCCACCACGCAGCCCGGCTGCCCCCAGGACATGGTCAAACTCGTACTGATGCGTCACGGCGAAAGCCAATGGAACCTCGAAAACCGCTTCACCGGCTGGACGGACATCGATCTGACGGAAAAAGGCCGCGAAGAGGCCCGCAAGGCCGGCGAACTGCTCAAGCAGGAAGGCTACGACTTCGACCTGGCCTACACCTCGGTGCTGCGCCGGGCGATCCGCACGCTGTGGATCGCGCTGGACGCCATGGACCGCATGTACCTGCCGGTGGAGCCCAGCTGGCGACTGAACGAACGCCACTACGGCGCGCTGCAGGGTTTGAACAAGGCCGAGACCGCCGCCAGGTTCGGCGAGGCCCAGGTGCTGACGTGGCGCCGCGCCTACGCCATCGCGCCCGATCCCCTGGCGCAGGACGATGAGCGCCACCCGCGCTTCGACGCCCGCTACCAGGACCTGGACCCCGCCGAGCTGCCCGCCACCGAATGCCTGAAGGACACCGTTGCGCGCGTGGTGCCTTACTGGAACGACACCATCGCCCCCTCGCTGAAAGCCGGCAAGCGCGTGCTGATCGCCGCCCACGGCAACAGCCTGCGCGCGCTGATCAAGCACCTGGACGGCATCTCGGACGACGACATCGTCGGCCTGAACATCCCGACCGCCCAGCCGCTGGTCTACGAACTGGACGACGACCTCAAGCCCATCCGCCACTACTACCTTGGCAATGCCGACGAGATCGCCGCCGCCATGGCGGCCGTGGCCGCCCAAGGAAAGGCCCAGGCCAAGTGAAGCGGCTGGCGGCGGTTCTGCTGATCGCGCTGCCCGCCTCGGCCGGCTGGCCGCTGCCGGCCGCCGCCGCCGACGCGGGCAAGGCGACCGACCCGGCGGCGGTCGCGCGTGAGCGCGAAGCGCTGCGCAAGCGCCTGGATGCGCTCAAGAAAGACATCGCCGAAGGCGAGGAAGAGCATGCCGACGCGGCCGACGCCTTGAAGGAGTCGGAGCAGACCATTTCCCGGGCCAACCGCCGCCTGGCCGAGATCGGCGGCAACCAGCGCCGCGCCAATGCCGAACTGGCAAAGCAGACACAGGCCATCGCCGAGAAAGAAAAGAATCTTGCCCAGCGCCAGGCCCATCTGGCCGAACTGCTGCGCCGCCAGTACGCGGTGGGCGGCCTGACGCCCTGGGGCGCGCTGCTGTCGGGCGACGACCCGCAGCGGCTGAACCGCAACCTCGCCTACCTGGGCTACATCGCCCAGTCGCGCGCGCAGACCGTGACCGAGTTGCAGGAAGAACTGGACGACCTGGGCAAGATGCGCGCCCAGGCCGACGCCAAGCGCGCCGAGCTGGCCCAGCTGGCCGCCGAGGAAGCCGGCCAGCGCCAGGAGCTGATCAAGCAGTCCGAGCAGCGCCGCAAGGTGCTGCAGCAATTGTCTTCCAAGCTGGACACCCAGCGCCGCCAGGCCGCCAACCTGGCGCGCGACGAACAGCGCCTGTCCCGTGTGATCGAAGACCTGACCCGGATGTTGGCGCAGCGCGCCGAGGAAGCCCGCCGCAAGGCCGAACAGGCGCGCAAGGCAGAGCAGGCGCGCCGGGCGGCGGAACAGGCCCGGCGCGCTGCCGAGCAGCGGGCCGCGGAACAAGCCGCGCGCGCCGCCGGCAAGCCGCCGCCTCCCCCTCCTCCGCCGCCGGAGCCGCCGCCCGAACGCGCCGTCGCGCGCAACGACACGCTGCCCGACGCCTCGCTGGCGGGCCAGTTCGAGAAACTGCGCGGACGCCTGCGCCTGCCGGTGCGCGGCGACGTGGTCGGCCGCTTCGGCTCGCCGCGCGGCGAGGGAGGTTCGTGGAAGGGCGTGTTCATCCGCGCCTCCGAAGGCACGGACGTGCACGCGGTGGCCGCCGGCAAAGTGGTGTTCGCGGATTGGCTGCGCGGCTTCGGCAACCTGCTGATCATCGATCACGGCAGCCAGTATCTGTCCATTTATGGCAACAACCAGTCGGTGCTGCGCCACGTCGGCGACGATGTCAAGGGCGGCGACGTGGTCGCCAACGTCGGGGCGACCGGAGGGCAGGCGGAATCAGGCCTATACTTTGAACTCCGGCATCGCGGCGCGCCGTTTGATCCGCTCAATTGGGCGTCGTTGCGCTGATCCCCCCGGCACGGATATCCTTTTCGCAGGCGCCCTGCGCGCGCCATTTTTTTTCCATCAATCGACATTCGACGAGAACCCGAGCGGCCCCTGGGAGTCCAAGCGTTTCAACCCAGCTGTGGCCCGGAGGAATACATGGGCAGCAAGAGTAAAGTTCGCAGTATCGGCCTGGTCGGTGTCGGCGTGGTCGCCGGCATCATGGTCAGCCTGGGCATCACAGCGGTCGCGCAGCGCGAAACGCGCGGCCCCCTGCCGCTCGAGGAGATCCGCCAGTTCTCCAATGTGTTCGCCACGATCAAGAACAATTACGTCGAACCGGTCGAAGACAAGAAACTGATCGACGGCGCCATCGCCGGCATGCTGTCCGACCTGGATCCGCACTCGGCCTACCTGGATGCCGACGCCTACCGGGAAATGCAGACCGTCACGCAGGGCGAGTTCGGCGGCCTGGGCATCGAGGTCGGCACCGAGGACGGCTTCGTCAAGGTCATCTCGCCCATCGAGGACACGCCCGCCGCGCGCGCCGGCGTGAAAGCCGGCGACCTGATCGTCAAGATCGACGACAAAACCACCAAAGGCCTGCTGCTCAACGACGCCGTCAAGCTGATGCGCGGCAAGCCCAAGACCTCGATCACGCTGACGCTGGTGCGCAAGAGCGAGCCCCAGCCCATCGTCGTGACCATCGAGCGCGACGTCATCAAGGTCCAGAGCGTGCGCAGCAAGACACTGGACAACGGCGTGGCCTTCGTGCGCATCGCCCAGTTCCAGGAACAGACCGGGGCCGACCTGGCCACCCACCTGGAGCGTCTGGGCAGGAACGGCACGCCCAAGGGCCTGGTGCTGGACCTGCGCAACGACCCGGGCGGCCTGCTGCACAGCGCCATCGGCGTCTCGGCGGCCTTCCTGCCGCAGAACTCGCTGGTGGTCTCCACCGACGGCCGCACGCCCGACGCCAAGCGCAAGTATGAGACCACGCCGGCCGACTACCTGCGCGGCGCCGACGACTACGTCAAGCGCCTGCCGGCCTGGACCAAGACCGTGCCCATGGTGGTGCTGGTCAACGCCGGCTCGGCCTCCGCTTCGGAAATCGTCGCCGGCGCGCTGCAGGACCAAAAGCGCGCCAAGGTACTGGGCGCCCAGACCTTCGGCAAGGGCTCGGTGCAGGTGATCCTGCCGATCTCGCGCGAATCCGCCATCAAGCTGACGACGTCGCGCTATTACACCCCGAGCGGCCGCTCCATCCAGGCCAAGGGCATCGTGCCGGACTTCTCGGTCACCGACACGCCCGACGGCGACCTGTACGAGCGCCCGCGCGAGGCCGACCTCGCGCGCCACCTGATGAACGACAAGGATCCCAACGACGAGCGCAAGTCGATCGCCCAGGATCCCGCCAAGGAAGCCGAGCGGCGCCAGCTCAAGCCCATCGAGTTCGGCAGCGCCGACGACTTCCAGCTGGCCCAGGCCCTGAACCTGCTGGCCGGCAAGCCGGTACAGCTGGCCAAGGCCGAGGACGTCGCCAAGGCCGCCGCCGAAGTCGCCGAACGCAACAAGACGCCTGCAGAGAAGGCCAAGGACGCCAAGGACGCAGCCAAGGAAACCGGCCCCGCCCAGACGCCGCCCGAGCAACCCGAGCCCGCTCCTGCGAAGTGAACGACGAGCAGTTGCTGCGCTATTCGCGCCATGTGCTGCTCGATGAAATCGGCATCGAAGGGCAACAGCGCCTCCTGGAGGCGCGCGCCCTGATCGTCGGCGCCGGCGGCCTCGGGTCGCCGGCGGCGTTCTATCTCGCCTCGGCCGGGCTGGGCACGCTGGTGCTGGCCGACGACGACACGGTCGACCTGACCAACCTGCAGCGCCAGATCCTGCACACGACCGAACGCGTGGGCCGCTACAAGGCCGAATCCGGCCGGCAGACCCTGCACGCCATCAATCCGGAAATCGAGGTCGTCGCGCTGACCGAGCGCCTGACGGGCGACGCGCTGTCCGCCCAGGTGGCGGCGGTGGACCTGGTGCTGGACTGCACCGACAACTTCGCGACGCGCCACGACATCAACCGCGCCTGTGTGCAGCACCGCAAGCCGCTGGTGTCGGGCGCCGCCATCCGTTTCGACGGCCAGGTCAGCGTATTCGACCTGCGCCAGGACGACGCGCCTTGCTACCACTGCCTGTTTCCCGACGCCGGCGAGGAAGTCGAGCCGGTCAACTGCGCCACCATGGGCGTGTTCGCGCCGCTGGTCGGCATCATTGGCGCCACCCAGGCGGCCGAGGCGCTCAAGCTGGTGGCCGGCGTGGGCGCGAGCCTGTCCGGCCGGCTGCTGATGCTGGACGCGTTGGCGATGAAATGGCACGAAGTGCGGGTCAGGCGCGACGCGCAGTGCCCCGTCTGCGGGGCGGCGCACTAAACTCCATGCCAGAAGGAACTTCGCAAGGCCCCGGCCTGGCGATACGGCCGCCTACCGCAGCACGGCGGCGTCGACCCAATCCCGTATCGCTTGTGCGCTGAGATCGATCAATTCCGGCTGGTTCGACAGATAGTGGTTGCCGCCGGCAACCGGCACTTCCGCCAATCTGTCTCCCGCCGCCTGCTTCCACAAGGCAGCCGTACTGGGAAAGGTCGAGGCGTCTGCGGTATGCGTCAGCAGCAATACCGGCACGGAAGTCCGAGCGATGTTGTCGGGACCGTCCGCCTGGGATCGGGACGACCATTGAGACAGCCAGGACCGCAGCGTACTGAGTCTGCCCATGGAATTGGCGCCATAGTTGACGGCCCGGGGATCGCCCCAGATCGACCCGGGCGCTCTGTCGTTGGCATCCAGCGATAAATCGACAAGGCGCGGATCCGCGTGCGTTCGATACACCAGGAATGTCTGGTCGGCAGGCATGTCCTTCTGGCAGCGTAGCCATGCGAGCCTTGCGTCGACCCATGCTTCGATCCGGTCGCGGCGCTGCAATTGCGCGGTTCTGAATCGTGCAACGAAGCCGCGATCCAGCGGCTCGCCATATGGCCGGGCATACAGGTCCAGGGCGGCATCCGTCAGGAAGGGATCGCGCTCGTCGACCACCGATGGATCGAGCCATTCGGCCAGTAATCGGGAGCGCCCTGCATGTGCAGCGGACAATGCCAGTCCGTCGGCGGGCGGCAGATCATCGGCGGACAAGTGCGTGGGCAGGCCGTCGGGATAGGTATGCGCGGTCAGGCATTCCGCCTGGGCCTGGTAGAAGCTCGCCAGCGCCGCTCCCCCGGAGTTCCCGATCAACACGATCTTGCGATAGCCCCGGCCGCGCAGCGCCTTCACCCCCGCGCCGAGATCCTGCAAAACCTGCTCCATGAGCAGCATGGTGTCGTTGCCTGCGTATCGGGAATTGAGTCCCAGGCAGGCTATGCCGCGCTGGGCCAGCGGCCCCAGCAGGTAATGCGCCATGAAATTCGACGTAGGGTGCATGACGATGGCCGCAACGGCGCGATCGTCTTCCCCGGGAACGGCCAGCGCTCCGAAAATCCGGGGCCGGAGGTTCTGCAACCCGCTCTGGCTCTCCATATGAACGCCCGGACGGACATCCAGCGTAAGCAATTCGATCTGGTAGGGCTTCATGGTTGGGTAGTCGACGGGTTGGTGGCTGCTGCGGGTAGATTCCGACGGATCGCTGTCCAGCCGGCGAGGTCGTCATGCGCCCGGGCGGCAAGCGCCAGCATGTGCGTGGCGCTCACTGCCGAGGTGGTCAATTCGACGCGCAATCCGTTGGGATCGAAGAAATAGATCGACTCGATGATGTGGTGGTCGGTGACCCCGAGCACCTCCACCCCATGGTGTTCCAACCTTTCCTTCATGCTTTTGAGGGCAGCGCGGGATTCGACCCGCAGGGCGATGTGATTGACCCAGGACGGCGTATTGGGAGAAGGAAGCGCCGCCGTATCGTCGCCCAGATCGAAAAAGGCGATGTATGCACCGTCGGTCATCTGGAAAAAGATATGCACGTACGGGCAGTACTCGCCGGTGGACGGCACATAGTCTTGGCGGATCACATGAACGAGCGGCAGGCCGAGCACCGTCTCGTAGAAATGGCGGGTTTCTTCCGCGTCCCGGCAGCGCCAGGCGAAGTGATGCAAGCCCAGGACAGGCGGGATATCGGGAACATGCGTCGTCATGGCAGGCGAGCTCCATAGATTCTGCGGCCGGAAGCGGCCTCAGGGCATGGATTCTGCCCATGTCGTCGCCATCGGTCTGTCCTCAACAATCAGGACACGGGACCTGTCGTGAATCTTGAGGACAGACAGCCTGCCGGCGCTCTCCTAACCTGCGGCGTAACGCAACTTTGCAGGAGCCCTGCGTCATGTCCGCCAGCAGGTACGAACTTCCCGTCTATCCGTTTCATCGTCCCGCAGAACTGGATGGCGCTCAACTACGGCACCCGGTCGTCGTCATCGGGGCAGGGCTGGCCGGCCTGACCATGGCGGCGGATCTCTCGCTGCGCGGCATTCCGGTAATCGTGCTGGACGATGACGATACGGTAGGCGTGCGCGGCGCGTCCAGCCGCGGGATCTGCTATGCGCAGCGCAGCCTGGAGATCTTCGATCGTTTGGGCATTGCCGGGCGGATACTGGAAAAAGGCGTCACCTGGTCCATCGCCCGCACGCTTTCGGGCCGCGACACGCTCTACACGCTGGACCTGGCCCGCCAAAGCGCATCGCGCATGCCGCCATTCGTGAACATCCAGCAGTTCTACGTCGAGTGGTACCTGGTCGACCGCCTGGCGGAACTGGGAAACGCGGAAATCCGCTGGAAGAACCGCGTGACCGGCATCGACTGCCGCGCGGACCATAGCGTGCTGACGGTGGACACGCCCGAAGGCCGCTATCGCATGCAGGCAGAATGGGTCATCGATGCCGAAGGCGTCCACAGCACCGTGCGGGAAAGCCTGGGCCTGCCTCTGGACAAGGAGTTGGGCAGCGATCGTTGGTGTATCACCGACGTACGATTCCGGCAGGATCCCGCTGCGGAACGGTGGACCTGGGTGGACGCCCCGTTCAACGAAGGCCGCGCGGTCTGGCGGCACCTGATGGCCGACAGCGTCTGGCGCCTGGATTTCCAGATGGACCCCGACTCCGATCCCAAGGAAGTCAGCCGCCACGAGGTGGCGGAGCAACGGGTGCGGGCGATGCTGGGCCCGGACGCCGACTTCGAGATCGTATGGGTCGGTCCATACGCCTATCGCACCCAGTTGCTGAAGGAGTTCAGGCACCGGCGCGTGTTCTTCATAGGCGATGCCGCGCATGTCACCAGCCCCTTCGGCGCGCGCGGCGGCAACAGCGGGATCCAGGACGCTGACAATCTGGCCTGGAAATTGGCGCAGGTCATCAATAGCCGCTGCAACGAGAACCTGCTCGACTCGTACTGCGAGGAACGGCGCGCCGCGGCCGAGGCGAACATCCGCATCACCCGGCGCAGCGGCCGCTTCATCCGGCCCCAAAGCCGAGCGGAACATGTCTTGCGGCAAGCGGTGCTTGACCTGAGCCGACGCTTTCCCTTCGCCCAGGCGCTTCTGAACACGGGCCGGCTCTGCACTCCCCACGACTATGCGGGTATGTCGCGCCTCGGCACAGGCGCATACGCCGGCCGCGCAATGCCGGACTTCACACTGCAAGGCAAGAGCGGGCCCACCAGCCTCACCGCCGTGCTGCGCGAGGCGGGCAACCGGCTGCTGCTGCTCGCCAACGACACCGGACCCGCGGCGTGCCGCTATCTTCGCACGCTCGAATCGGAACTGCCGGTGCGCGTCGCGTTCGTGGCAGGCAGCGAAGGCGAACTGCAGGATCCGCATGACTACCTATCGGCCCTGGTCGGCGCGCGAGCCGGACAGGTCGCCGTCATACGCCCGGACTCCCATCTTGCCGGCGTGGCCGCCGATCCAGGCCATGCCGCATCGCTGGTGCGCCACGCGCTTGCGTTCCCCACCCCATCTTCCCCGGAGACACCATGACAGCCAGAAGCGATTTGCACATACAGGCCCCCGACGACTTCTACGAACAGCTCGTGGCAGCTCATTCAGGGCTTGCGCCGGAACAAAGCGAGGCGTTCAACGCCCGGCTGGTCCTTTGCCTTGCCAACCAGATAGGCGCTGCCGAGACGCTGCGCGCATGTCTCGCCATGGCCGCCTTGGGCGAAGGAGAACAGGCATGAACCCTGTTTCCTTCGCCTCCGAATCGGATACCAGGGAGCAGCACGGACGCCTGGTCGAACTGGGCAACGATGTCTTCGGATTCATGAGCGACTCCGATCCGAACTGTGGCTTCATCGTCGGCGACGACGCAGTGCTGCTGGTCGATACGCGGGCCACTCCGGCCCTGGCCAGAGAATTGCGATCGGCCGTCCGTTCGGTCACCGACAAGCCCATACGCTACCTGTTCCTCACTCACTACCATGCCGTTCGGGTACTGGGAGCGGCCGAATTCGGCGAAGCAACCATTATCAGCAGCGCTCAGACCCGCCAATGGATCCTGGAGCGCGGGCAAGCCGATTTCGATTCGGAATTGGGCAGGTTCCCTCGCCTCTTTGCCAACGTGGAGGAGGTCCCGGGGCTGACCATGCCCCACCTGACGTTCGATGGCGGCATGAGCCTGTGGTTCGGACAACGCGAGATCCAACTGATGCGTTTTGGCGCCGGCCACTCCTACGGCGACTCCGTTTGCTGGCTGCCCGGCGACAAGATCCTCTTCACCGGCGACCTCGTGGAAAACCGTTGCGGGGTCTACGCCGGAGACGGCTACCTGCAGGCCTGGAGCGGCACATTGCAACAGCTGCGCAACCTCGACGCCGAGGTTGCCGTTCCCGGCCGCGGGGCGGCGCTCATCGGCGCCGCGCAGGTCAGGGACGCCATCGACGGGACCCGCGGATTCCTGGACACCATACTGGCCCATGCCCGCAGCAGCCTGGATAACGGCGAATCGCTACGGACCTGCTACGAGAAAACGCTGGCCGCCATGAAGCCGTCATACGGAGATTGGCCGGTATTCCAGCATGTGCTGCCGTTCGACGTGGCCAGAGCGATGGAGGAACTTTCGGGGGGAGAACATCCCACGGTATGGACGGCGGAAAGAGACCGTGAATTGTGGGATCTGCTGCATGGATGATTGCATGAGGCGCGGATAGGTCCAGGCGCGGCTTTTCATCGAGAAGCCGTGGCCTGCTCCAGCTCATCCAGGTTTCCCCCGAGCAATTCGAGCAATCCCCGCTGCCCGCGTATCCCGAGACGCTGGCACGCACGGTTCTTGTAGGTATTGACCGTGGAAACCTCCAACCGCAGTTCGCGGGCGATCTGCTTGGCCGTCCAGCCATGGCAGCATCGAGCCAATACCTGCCGTTCCCGTTCCGACAGCGTAGCGCTGAGCCTCTGGTAGCGCAGACGCGGTTCGGCCATTGCGCGCAGCCGCGCGATCAGGCGATGCTTCGATACCAGCATCAGCAGGTCGGCGGCCATGTGCCGCATCGATTCGATCTCGCGCTCGGCGAAACCGCCATTCGGGACACAGCGATACAGGTTCAGCGATATCGCCCTTCCCTCGCTTGCCGTCGCCAGGGTACATCGCTGGGCGATGGCAAGGTCTTCGTAGCAGCGCGCGCGGTATTCCGCTACCGCCACCTCGTGGCTGGACTGCAGCACCATAGCGCAGCTGGACGGGCTTCCGCGCATGACTGCATCCACGCTGTCGAACCGATAGAAGCCCTTGCTCACGTAGCACATCCCGGCCTGGTATGCGCCATTGCCGGAAATGCTGGCGGCTTCGAGCGTGCATCCGCCGCCGTCGAGCCGGCGATCGATGATGGACAGGTGCTGCACCGGCCCCCATGCCTGAATCTCCGCCAGCATTGCCGCCGGCAATGCATGGTCCCCGAGGGCGGCCGCCGCCCGCATGCCCCATGGCAGGCCTCGAACGCTCTCATCGCGCTCGCCCGCATCGACCAGCCAGCAGTCCACTATGCCCTCGCTAATCGGCGATCACGCCTGCCGCGTGGATGATTTCCGACCACTTTCGCGTCTCGGACTGCAGCCGGTCGCGCATCGTCGCCGCCTCGATCGGGTCTGCGTCGAAACTCAGCTTGGAAAGCGCCGCCACCGTCTCCGGATTTCTCAGAACTTTGCCGATGGCCTCGTTCAGCACTTGCACCACAGGCGCGGGCAGGCCGCCAGGACCCATCAATGCCCACCAGGTGCCCAGATCCGTCTCGTGAACGGGATACCCGGCCTCCGCGAAGGTCGGCACCTCGGGCAGGTAGGCCGAACGCTTGGCACCCGTCACCGCCAGCGCCTTCAATTTGCCCGCCCCGACCAGATTCTGCACGCTCCCTATCGAAGCGAACATCATGTCCACCTGGCCGCCCATCAGGTCCGTCATCGCCGGCGCCGTTCCCTTGTAAGGAACTTGCATGACCTGGATTCCGACGGTGCGCTTGAACGCCTCGGGAAACAGGTGGGTGGGATTGCCATTGCCGGCCGAAGCATAGGTCAGTTTGCCGGGGCTGGCCTTCGCAGCCGCCACCAGGCTGGCGAGCGACGCATGGCCGGCGGCCCCAGGGTTGACCAGCAACGCCAGCGGGGACAAAGCGACGGAAGAAATGGGCGTCAGATCCTTGATCGGATCGAAAGGCATGTTCCTGAACAGGCTGGGATTGGTGGCGAGGTTGAGCCCATCGAGCAGCAGCGTATAGCCATCGGGCGCAGCGCGAGCGACGAGCGCGCCGCCGATATTGCCGCTGCCGCCCGGACGGTTTTCGATAACGACCGGCTGGCCCAATACGCCGCTCAGCCGCTGCCCGACTTCGCGCGCAAGGATATCCGTCGCGCCGCCCGGGGTATACGGCACGATCAGCCGTATCGGTTTGTCCGGATACGTGCTCGCCGCGGCGAGCCCCATACCCAGGCACATGATTGCGCCGGCCAAGCCGGCAATGGTCATCCTCTTCATGTCGTCTCCTCAATCACCATGCCGGTTGTGACCGGCTTTCTGCCATTCCGCCGCCCTTGGACGGCCACCCCACGTTCTCAGAACCCGAAAATCCGCTGCGCATTGCGCCCGCGCACGAGCTGGCGCGCGGGTTCCGGCAAGGCATCGACCCGCGCCAGGCAACTCTGCATATCGCCGATGTTGTGTGGATAATCGGAGCCGTACAGAACATTCTCTGCACCGCACACACTCACGCACATCTCCAGCGCGTCCTGGCGGAATACGACGGCATCGACCAGTATGCGGCGCATGTACGCGCTAGGCGGCTGTTCGATTCGGGCGGCGCATGCCGGGATTCGCTCATGGCAGATATCGAGCCTGCCAACCAGGTAGGGCAAGGCCCCGCCTCCATGGGCGGCGATCATGTGCAGCTTCTGGTACCGATCGAAGAATCCGTCGTAGATGCAGCGGGCAATCGCCAGCGACGTGTCAAAGCAGAAGCCCAAAGGCGGCGCCAGGTTATAGGTGGCCATGTCCATCATCGCCACACCGGGAGGCGCCGTGGGATGCACCAGCACAGGCAGGGCAAGATCGTCGATGGCACGCCATACCGGAGCGAACAATGGATCGGTCAGAGAGGCTCCATCGATGTTGGCGATCACCATCACCCCCGAAGCTCCCGAGGCATGAGCGCGCTTCAGCTCTGCGACGGCGAGATCCGGATACTGCCAGGGAATCGTGGCAAAGAACCGGATCCGGTCCGGATACGCTCGCCGGGCCGCGGCCAGCTCATCGTTCATCGTTCGCGCTGCCAGCAGGCTGACCTCTGGCCCGCCGAAAAAACAGCTTGGCGCAGTCAGCGAAACGACCGACACATCCACTCCCGCCGCGTCCATGTTCCGGATGCGGGCTTCGTAGTCGAACATGTTGCGGTTCAACGTGAAAAAAGGCGCCCCGTCGCAAAGAATCAACGGCAGATCCGCTGTTTCCCTGAACTGGTACTTAGTCCCGCCATGATCGCGCAGCAGCTTCAGCCACGCCTCACTGACCATATGCGTATGCACATCGATTACCGGACTCATCTCTTGCCTACCGTGACATTGACAGGCCGCATTACACGCCATGATCTTTCACAATAAAATCGAAATATATTTTCGATCTCGCAAATTTTTTTTATGAATATCACGCTGCGCCAAGTACGTGCATTCGTCCACGTCTATCAACTGGGCAGCCTGACCCGGGCTGCCGCCAGAATGTCGCTGACCCAGGCTGCGGTCAGCGTCCTGGTGCGGCAATTCGAAGAGGAGCTCGGGGTGCGCCTATTCGACCGCACCACACGCACGCTCAAGCCCACTCAGGCGGCCGTCGATGCGCTCGGCCCTGCGCTCGACGTGCTGGCAGGCGTCGACAGGCTGGGCAACAGCGCTCGCGGCACGTTGGAGCGCACCCGCGGCAGGGTCACATTCGCCGCGACGCCGGCTGCGGCGGCGGCTTTCCTGCCCGCCGTGCTGAAAACCTTCGCGGCCGACTTCCCGGCAATCAGCGTCACCATGCGCGACATGGCTCCTCGGGATCTGGTGGATAGCGTCGTCGATGAAGCCGTGGAATTCAGCATAGGAACACCCGGGCGGCGCTCGCGGGAGGTAGCGCTGGAACCACTCATCGCCGACTACCTATGCCTGATCTGCCGGCGCGACTCCCCCTTGTCCTCGCGACGGTCCATGAAGTGGAAGGCGATCGAAGGCCTGACGACCATAGCCGGCCCGCGCGGCAGCGGTATCCGCGATCTGATCGAAGACAGTCTGGGCGCGGCGGGCGTCGAGTTCTCGCCTACCTACGAAGCCGAATACCTGTCCACCGCATTGGCCATGACGGAGCAAGGCCTGGGTGTTGCCATCCTGCCTTCCTATCTGGTCGATTTACGGGAATTATTCGCCATCAAGCTGACAGAACCCGTCATCGCCCGTGATCTGTTCATCGTCACCAAGAAGGGACGATCTCTCTCGCCCGCAGCCGAGAGCCTGATCGCCACCATGAAGGCGCATGTAGGCACACTGAGCAGCCGGCCTGCCCGCGCTTAGGAGCGCGGCTTGTGCGCCGCCTGATCCTCGCGGCGCCAGCGGGCGCGCAGCCGGGACATCTGCCGCAGCGCCGACTGCAACATCTTCCACCAGCCGAACGGCCGCGGGTCGGCCAGCATGCTCAAGGCGCGCGCGTAGTCGAGCGTCAGCCCGGGCGTCCAGGCCATGGTCAGCGCGCGCTGGCGGATCTGCGCCGCCACCCACAACTCGGGCGTCATCAGCAGCCGCAGCAGCACGCCCCATCCTGCCTCCGGTCCGTGCAGGCGACCGACCACGCCTTCCAGCGCGGCCTCCAGCGCGCCCGACACGGTGCTGGAGCAGTTGCGGTGGGTCAGGTTGTAGACCTTGAGCTCGCGGCAGCTTTCCCAATGGGCCCGCAGCTTGCCCGCGTCGTAGTTGCGGATGCGCACCTGCACGTTGGAAGGCCGCCATGCCTGGGCCTCGGTAGCGTAGTCGGGCTGGAATACGCCGGGCACGTTGTTCTCTTCGGTGGCCCGCAGGAGATTGCCGAATTCGTCCGGGGAGCGGTCGATCTCCACGCCCGGATACAGGCTGATGTAGATGCCTTCCGGCGCCTCGAGCGCGGCATGGCCGGTCGAGACCACGCCATTGACGTCGACCGCCACGATGTAGCGGCCGACCACGGGATAGTTGCGCGTCTCGGTGCGCGCCGAGCCGGAAGGCGTCCAGACGTGCACGGTGAGCGCGTGCTCGGTCGCTTCCGGCGGGCCGTCCCACACTTTGCGCGGCACAGGCATTTCCGTGCCGGTCGGGCGCAGCTCGAGATTGCGGCTGGACAGGAAGGCCGGATTGGAGTCCAGGTTCTTGGCCCGCCAGGACAAGGACAGCAGCTTGAGCCCGGCGAAAGCCAGGAACAGGCCCATGCAATAGGGCAGCGTTCCCGCATAATGGGTGGGATAGGGCTGGAAGAAGAAGATCGCCATCAGGATTTCCAGCACGCCCCATGCGAATACGTAGCGCCAGCGCGGATAGCGCACGACGTAGCCGGCCAGGCACTGGATCAGCCCGTCGAGCAGGAACAGCAGCCCGAAGATCATCGACAGCACGAAGTTGCCGTGGTGCTGCCCCGCCAGGATCAGCCCGCCGGCCAGCAGGACGAACAGGCCCTTCGTATAGCGCAGCACGCGTTGTCCGCCGACGCCGCTGTGCGCGATGGCCAGCGTGGCCAGGCCCTCGACCACGAACAGGATCGCGAACAATCCGATGGGAAAGTAGCGCACGCCGTCGAGCGCATCGACGATCATCGCCGCCCCCGCCAGCAGGAACACGATGCCGGCGGCGGCCAGCGCGCGCCAGCGATGGCGCAGGTAGTCAGCGCCCAACAGGACCAGAATCAGATGTGTCATCGCTGCCGCCTCCTTCCAGCGCTCTGCGCCTGGGCGCGCTGATCATACATCACGCCCGTGACGCGCCCGCGGCTGCTTAACCATCCGATCAACCCGAGTACAGATTTATTCAATAGACGCTCCCTTGCCGCAATGCAACCATCTCCGCCGTCAACGACACCCGATACGAACCGCGGGCCGTCGCCGGCGCCGGAGAGCGCCAGAACGGCCCTGCCCTGCAAGCAGGGAGGAGACACCATGAAAATACTATCGCCCGGCATCCGCCGCACGGCCGCGCTGGTGCTGGCCACGGCCTGCGCCTCGGCAGGCGCACAGCAGTTCCCCGCCCGCTCCATTGAACTGTACGTCGCTTTCGGGCCAGGCGGGGCCGGCGACGTGGTGGCGCGCATCGTCGCCAAGAAGGTGGCCGAGAACATCGGCCAGGCCGTGGTGATCGACAACAAGCCCGCTCCCATGGTGGCGCCGGTGGCGGTTGCCAAGGCCAAGCCCGACGGCTACACGCTGCTGATGGCGGGCAGCGGCACGGCGCTGACCGACTCGCTGTTCAAGCGGCTGCCGTACAGCCTGATGGGCGACTTCAAGCATGTCTCGACCATGGCGTCGTTCGACTTCGCGTTCATCACCGACGCCGGCTCGCCATTCAAGACGGTCGCCGACGTGGTCGCCTATGCCAAGGCCAATCCCGGCGCGCTCAACATCGCCACCTCGCGCCTGGGCAGCACGCTGCACCTCGCGGCCGAAATGTTCAAGTCGGCCACCGGCATCGAGGCCGTGATCGTGCCCTACAAGACCACCGGCGAAATCATCGCCGCGCTGCGCTCCAAGGCCGTGCAGGTGGGCTTCGAGATCCTGCCCGGCGTCAATGCGCAGATCGAGCAGAAGCTGCTGCGGCCCATCGCCGTCACCTCGCGCCAGCGCTTCCCGGGACTGCCCGAGGTGCCGACCATCGCCGAGAGCGGCTATCCCGGCTACGAAGCCAGCTCCTGGAACGGCATCAGCGTGCCGGCGGCCACGCCCGCACCGGTGATCGAGCGCCTGTCGCGGGAATTCAACGCCGCGGTGGCCTCGCCGGAGGTGCAGAAAGAGCTGATCGCGCTGGGCGTGCGGCCCGAAGCCAGCACGCCGGAACAGATGACCGCGCGCATGCAGCAGGACATCGACAAATGGCGCGCCACCCTTGCCAAGGTCGGCATCGAACCGCAATAGGGCGCCGCGGCGGCCGCCCGGTTTCTCTGGAGTCAGCAAGCAATGAAGATTTGTCGTTTCAACGATGGCGAACCGGGGCTGGTGGACGGCGACGCCGTCTATCCCCTGCGCGCGCCGCTGGTCGCAGCCGGACTCATCGCGCCCCATGCGGGCATGAACGAGGTCGTCGGCGTGCTGGCGACCCACCCCGGCGCGGCCGAAGCGCTGGCGGCGGCCCGCCGCGGCGCGCCGCTGGCCGGCGGCTCGGTGCGCCTGCTGACGCCGCTGGATGCGCCGCCCGCGATCTGGGCGGCGGCGGCCAACTACGACTCGCACCAGGCCGAGATGAAAGAGCGCGTGGGCGCCTACGACCGCACCCGGATGAGCGGCGACGACCTGATGGCCGAGATTTTCCTCAAGCCCGCCTCGTCCCTGGTCGGCCCGGACGGCACCGTGCTGCTGCCGCGCGTTGCGCGCCACGTCGACTTCGAATGCGAACTGTGCGCGGTAATCGGCCGGCCGGCGCGCAAGGTGAGCGCCGAGGCGGCGCTGGACTACATCTACGGCTACACCATGTGCTGGGACATCAGCGTGCGCGACCCCTGGGGCCGCCAGCGCAACACGCGCAACATCCGCAAGGGCTTCGACACCTTCTGCGGCGTCGGCCCGTGGATCGTGACCCGCGACGAGATCGCCGAACCGCAGGATCTTCATATCGAGGTCCGGCAGAACGGCAGCACCGTCATGCAGGCGCACACGCGCGACATGATCAACGGCCTGCGCGACCTGATCCGCTTCCTGTCCAGCGTGACCACGCTGCAGCCCGGTACGCTGATCACCACCGGCACGCCGGCCGGCGTCTCGCAGCTGGCCGATGGTGACCGGCTGGTCGGCAGCATCACGGGCATCGGAACGATGACGCTGCACGTTCGCGATGAATCCTGACCCCGCCCCCCTGCTCGCCAAGGCGGCCCAGGGCTGGCGCTTCCTGTACCGGCGCGGCTTCATCGAAGGCTTCGGCCACCTGGCGGTACGCCTTCCCGGGGCCGACCGCTTCATGGTGACGCGCCATTCGCTGGGGTGCGATGCCGGCCCCGAGGATTTCGTCACCCTGGATTTCCATGGCCGCAAGCTCGCCGGCCACGGCGACGCGCCCGGCGAATTTCCCATCCACCTCGAAGTGCTGGCGGCCCGGCCCGACGTCGGCTGCGTGATCCACTACCACGGCATGCACTCGACCGCCTTCACCACCAGCGGGCATGCGCTGCGGCCCATACACCTGATGGGCACGCTGTTCCACGACGGCATTCCCGTCCACCCCGACCCGCGCCTGGTCAACGACCGCCCGCGCGGCGCCGCGCTGGCGCGCACGCTGGGCCCGCATCGCGCGGTGCTGATGTGCGCCCACGGCGCCACCATCACCGGCGCCACGGTGGAAGAAGCCGTGGCGGGCGCCTTTCTGTTCGAGGAGAACGCCCGGCGCGCCTGGCTGAGCGCCAGCCTGGGCAGCCCGCAATGGCTGCCCGCCGAGCTGGCGGCCCAGGCCGGCGAGGAGCTGCTGCGCACGCGCGGACCGTTCCGCCGCGTCTGGGCCATGGTCGAGGCCGAAGACGCCGACGCCCGAACGCGACCCTCCGAATCCATCACAGACCTGCCCCGCCAGGCTTGAAGCCGGCGCAACAGGCCCACCCGCCGCACCGCGATCCTCCAGGAGACCACCATCATGCAATGCGCTTTCGCCAGGCTTTCCCTCCGCCTCGCCGCCCTGGGCCTGTCCCTGGCCCTGTTCCTGCCGCTGGGCGCGGGCGCGCAGCCGTCGCCCGCCTTGAAACATGCGCCCGCCGAGGCGCCCACGCGCGTGCTGTTCGTCGGCAACAGCCTGGTCTACTACAACAACGGCCTGTCCACCCACGTGCACCGCATGATCAGCGCCGCCAATCCCGCGCTGGAAAGCACGGTCAAGTCCAGCTACAAATCTGTCCACATCACCGGCGCCACGCTGGACCAATACCCGCTCGAGCACTTCCTCAAGCCCGGCATCCTGAACGTCAAGGAGCCCTTCCAGCTCGTCGTGCTGGCCGGCAACAGCACCGACGCCTCGGGCGAGGCCCAGCGCGACCGCTACCGCAAGAAAGTCCTGGAATTCGACGCGCTGATCAAGCGGGCCGGCAGCCATACCGCGCTGTACTGGCTGCCCGCGCCGGTCAAGCCGCATCCGCTGGCCGAAACCGGCATGACCCAGAAGAACGCGGACATGCTGCTGTCGGTAGGCAATGAAATCGGCGCGCTCGTCATCCCGGTCGGGCCGGCCTTCGATGAAGCCTACCGCCGCCGCCCCGGCATCAAGCTCCAGACCGAGTACGACGGCAACCATCCCACGCTGGCCGGCACCTATCTCTCGGCCGCGGTGGTCTACGGCAGCCTGTACGGCAAGCCGTCCAAAGGCAATACCTACGATTACTTCGGACGCGTGGACAAAGAAACCGCCGCCTTTCTTCAACAGGTGGCCGACGACACCGTCAATGCCTTCTACGGCCGCTGACCCCGGCCCTTCCCAAGGATCCGCCATGCATCTGCGCAGCGTCGAACTCCACATGCCGGACCGCGCCGGCGCCGTCGCCTTCCTCGCCTCCCCGTGGGGCCTGGCGGAGGTGGCCAGCCGCGGCGACACCACCTACCTGCGCGGCACCGGCGCGCAGCACTACCTCGTCAGCGTGAAAGAAGCGCCCGAACGGCGTTTCGCCTCGGCCACGCTGGCCGGCTCGCGCGAAGAGGTGGAAGCACTGTGGCTGCGTGTCCAACAGGCCGGCGCGGCGCACGGCCCCTGGGTGGACGAATACGACGAACCCGGACGCGGCGCCGGCTTCGAAGTGCGCGGCGCCGGCGGCGAACCCTACCGCTTCGTCGCCGAGCGCGACCCCGCGCCCGCGGCCCTGCCCGTGGACAGCCACCGCCCCATCCGTCTCGCGCACGTCGTGTTCAACACCTCCGACGTCGAAGCCGCCTCGCAATTCCTGGTGGACACCTTCGGCTTCCGGATCAGCGACCGCACCCGGCGCATGAATTTCATCCGCTGCGACGACCTGCACCACGTCATCGCGCTGGCCGCCTCGGCATCCAAGCGGACGCTGAACCACGTCGCCTTCGAAATGCGCGACACCGACGCGGTCATGCGCGGCATGGGCCGGCTCAGGGACGCCGGCCTGGCGACCGCCTGGGGCCCCGGCCGGCATGGCCCGGGCAACAACGTGTTCGCGTACTTCGTCAGTCCCTTCGGCGCGTGCATCGAATACACCGCGGAGATCGACCGGGTCGACGACAGCTACCCGACCGGCACGCCGGAATCGTGGAAGTGGCCGCAAGGACGTATCGACCAGTGGGGGATTTTCACGCGGGACGACGAACGGCTGGCGGCGTCGGGAGAAGCGTTTCCGTATTGACCCGCCGAGGTGGCAGGCATGACCCGCCTCGATCCGCGACGAGGCCGCCCCGCAAACCGCAAAGCTGGAAAGGCACGGTAAAGACCTGCCGCGATGTTATGTCCTTCGCCGCGGCCCGCCATCATCAAAATTGAGGATGACAGACTGAAGAAACCTCCGTCCGCTTGCCGGGCAATGACGGCTCAGGACAGCATGATCTGTATCTGCACGTCCAGATGCTCGGATGGCGAACGCTTCCATCCGCTTTTCGCATAGCGGTGCCAGCGGCCCAGCACGAAGTGCAGGATCAGGCTGGCGCGGGCGTGGATATCGTCGGTAGCGGGCAGTTCGTTGGCGGCGAGCGCGTTGCGCAGGCACTGCCGCAGCGAGGCTTCGATCCGGTCGAGGAACTGGTTCATGCGCCCCTGCAGACGCTCGTCTTCGGATACGAGGGCGTCGCCGATCAGCACGCGCGTCATGCCCTTGTTGCGCTCGGCGAAAGTGAGCAGCATGAGGATGGCCTTGCGCGCCTGGATCAGGCCGCTGGCCTCGGATTCGGAAATGACGTTGAACAGGCCGAAGACCGAGTTCTCGATGAATTCGATCAAGCCTTCGAACATCTGCGCCTTGCTGGCGAAGTGGCGGTAGAGCGCGGCTTCGGAGACTTGCAGGCGGGCCGCCAGGGCCGCGGTGGTGATGCGTTCGCCCTTGGGGTGCTCGAGCATTTCCGCCAGCATCTGGAGGATCTGGGTCTTGCGTTCGCCCGACTTGCTAGAGGCCATGACGCGGAGGAATCCATGCAAAGAGAAAAGGATCGCCCTGGCGACCCGGCCGCGCACGCGGTCAAGATGGTCAAAAGCGGCGAAGGGCGCGGCGCTGTAACAACAAGTGACTGACGGAGTTTACTTGAAGGTCGACGAAAAGCGGGCGGCCGCGGTGCGTCTTGGCGAAAGGCGTGCCTGAATGTCGCACGTGAACCGTGCGCATGCCGACCTGGCGAGCCCCGCGCAGATTGGCCGCGGTGTCTTCCACCAAGACCGAATTGTGAGCGCTTACCCCCTCCATAGCCATGACGTGGCGGTAGAGAGCGGGGGAAGGCTTGACCCGGAATTCGCCATGGAAGCGCATGTCTTCGACGGCCCACAGGCTGTCGAAGCAGTCCAGGATGCCGAGGTGGCTCAGAATGGTGCGCGCGTAGTTGTGAGGCGCGTTGGTGAGCAATACCTTGCGCCCCGGAAGCCGTGACAAGCGGTTACGTAGATCACTGTCCGCGCGCACCAGCGGACGGACGTCGAAGCTGTGGCTGCGGTGCAGGAATTCCGCAGCCGAAACGCCGTGGTGCCTGACCATGCCGATCAAGGTCGCGCCGTAACGCTGCCAATAGCGCTTGCGGATCACATGGGCCTCGTCCATGGAAACGTTCAGCGTCTCCATCACCGCATGGGTCATGGACAGATCGATGTGCGAAAAAATGGCGTGCGAGGCATCGTGCAGCGTGTTGTCCAGGTCGAAGAACCAGACCGGCTCGCCGGCTTTGCGCAGCCGCCGCGTCGCCCGCACCCGCCCCAGCGGCCGCCGTATCTGCCGCCGCGGCGCCGTGGCCAGCGATGGCACGCCGGTAACCGCGGCAGCGACTTCGGGAATGAGGAGAGGCCCCCCCCTACGCGCTGACGCGCGCCCCCCAGGGGGCGAAACTGGCGGACTGGCGGAGCCGGATCCGCGGTTTCCTGGGTCGAGGGGGGGAGTCTTGGGGGGAGGCACTGTATTGCTTGCGATTTTCCGTTGGGGCGGCGGCACGGGTTTGGACGGCCGGCGAACTTGCCGCGGGCATCGTAGCACGCAGGAAAGCCGGGGCAGCCGCCGAGCCGAGGGCGGATGAACGAGGACGGGGCGGGAACGGGAGTTGCTGGTTGCAGGCGCTCTTTCTTGTACGCCGCATGCTCGGGCGAGCCCCAGCCCGAACGCGGATGCGATTTCCTGGAGCACGCCATGTCCCACGTCATCTCCGCGCCTCCCGCGGTTGCACGGCCGCAAACCCATGCCGATTCACGGCCAGTCTCTCCCGCGCAGGAGGTCACGCTGCGCGTGAATGGCCAATCCCGCCGCCTGCACATCGATCCGCGCACGACGCTGCTGGACTGCCTGCGCGAGCAGCTCGGCCTGACCGGCGCCAAAAAGGGCTGCGACCACGGGCAGTGCGGCGCCTGTACGGTCCATGTGAATGGAAGGCGGGTCAATGCCTGCCTGCTGCTCGCGGCGGCGCTGGACGGCGACGAGGTCACGACGATCGAAGGATTGGCGCGGGACGGCGCCCTGCATCCCGTCCAGGCGGCGTTTCTGGAGCACGACGCCTATCAGTGCGGCTACTGCACGTGCGGCCAGATCATGTCGGCGGCGGCGCTCATGTCCGAACCCTGCGGCCCGGCCGATGCCGACGTGAAGGAGTGCATGAGCGGCAATATCTGCCGCTGCGGCGCCTACCGGAACATCGTGGCGGCGGTGCAGGACGCGCGCGGCCGGGAAACCTGAGGAGACCGCCATGGAGATGTTCCGACTGACCCGCGCCGACGCGGTCGAACAGGCTTTACGCATGGCAGCGCCTGCACTGGACCGGCGCGGCGCGGCGCCGCCCGTGCGCTTCCTGGCCGGCGGCACGACGCTGGTGGACCTGATGAAGCTGGACGTGGAACGGCCCGGCCTGGTCGTGGATATCAGCCGGCTGCCCCTGGACCGCATCGAAACCACCGCCCAAGGCGGCGTGCGCATCGGCGCGACGGTGCGCAATGCCGACCTCGCCCATGCCCGGCCCATCCGCGAACGCTACCCGGTACTGTCCGAGGCATTGCTGTCGGGCGCCTCTGCGCAACTGCGCAATATGGCGACCACCGGCGGCAATCTGCTGCAACGCACCCGCTGCGTCTATTTCCGCGACGTCGCCATGCCCTGCAACAAGCGCGAACCGGGCTCCGGCTGTTCGGCCATCGACGGCTACAACCGCAACCTGGCGATACTGGGCACCAGCGCGGCCTGCATCGCCAGCCATCCGTCGGACATGAACGTTGCACTGACGGCCCTTGGCGCGACCATCCATACACGCGGAGCAGCCGGCGAGCGCCGGATCGCCATCGACGATTTCTTCCTGCTGCCCGGCGACACGCCGCAGCGGGAAACGGTACTGGAGCCCGGCGAGCTGATCACCCACGTCACGCTACCGCCTTTGCCGCTCGGCACGCGATCGCACTATCTGAAGCTGCGCGACCGCGCCTCCTACGAGTTCGCGCTGGTATCGGCGGCGGTCGTGCTCACCATGAAAAGCGGCCGCATCACGCAGGCGCGCATCGCCATGGGCGGCATCGGCACGCGCCCCTGGCGCTCGCCCGAAGCGGAGCGGCTGTTGACCGCCGGCCCGGCCGGCGATGCGGCGTTCGAGGCGGCTGCGGCCGCCCTGCTCGAGCATGCCCGGCCGCAGAGCCAGAACGCGTTCAAGATCGAGCTGGCCAGGCGCTGTCTGGTCCATGCCCTGCGGACCACGATCCAACTTGCCTGAGGGAGGCCGGCCATGACTCATCCAGTACTCCAGCCAGAGGCGGTCATCGGTGGCGCATTCACCCGGGTGGAAGGCCCGCAGAAGGTGACCGGCGAGGCACGCTATACGTCGGACCGGTGCTTGCCCGGCATGCTGTACGCTGTTCCGGTATGCGCCACGATAGGCCGCGGCCGGCTGCGCGCCCTCGACGCCACGCAAGCGTCGCGCATGCCCGGCGTGCGCCGCATCTATACGCGCGCCAACATCGGGACCTTCCATCGCCTGCCCGAGGACGGACCGCAGATCGACGAGCGCCGGCCGCCGTTCGAAGACGACGTGATCCGCTATTACGGCCAGTACGTGGCCGTGGTCGCGGCCGACACTCTCGAGCAGGCCACGGCCGCCGCAGCCGCCGTCCGCGCGGACTACGAGGCGCAGCCTCCCGATGTGGAAGAAACGCTGTCGCCGGACGGCGAGCAGGCCGTCGACACCCGGCGCGGCGACGCGGCAGCAGCTTTTGCAGCGGCAGACATCAAGATCGACCATACCTATACCACCCCGGCCGAAACCCATAACCCCATCGAATTGCACGCCACCGTCGCGGTGTACGACGGCCAGGACTTCACGCTGTACGAAACCACGCAGGCGATCGGCAACCAGCGCGCCGCCATGGCGCAGATGCTGGGCGTGCCGGCCGAGCAGGTGCGCGTGGTGACCGAGCACCTGGGTTCGGGATTCGGCGGCAAGCTGTGGACCTGGGGCCATTCCCTGCTCGCGGCAGCCGCTTCGCGCGACTTGCGCCGGCCGGTCAAGCTGGTGCTCAGCCGCCGCATGATGTTCCACACCGTCGGCCATCGCGGCAGCACGCAGCAGCGCGTACGCCTTTCGGCCACTCCCGAAGGCCGGCTGACCTCGCTGCAGCACGATTACCTGTTCCAGGTCGCGCAAGAGGAATACCACAAGGAAAACTGCGGCGAGGCCAGCGGCTTTCTCTACAGCACGCCCAACCTGCGGGTCGCGTACGCCTCGTCGCGCCGGCATGTCGGACCGACCACCTCGATGCGCGGGCCGGGCGCCGTGCCCGGCCTGTTCGCGATCGAGTCGGCCATGGACGAACTGGCCATCGAGCTGGGCGTCGATCCGGTGGAGCTGCGCCTGCGCAACGAGCCCGAAATGGATGAAGCCGACGAGATTCCGTTCTCTTCCCGCCATCTGCGGGAATGCCTGGTACAGGGCGCCGAGCGCTTCGGCTGGGCGCGCAGGACGCCGCAGGCCGGCTCCATGCGCCGCAGCGGCGACATCCTCGGATGGGGAATGGCGGCCTGCTCCTGGATGGCCAAGCGGCTGGCCGCCCAGGCCAGCCTGGAACTGCGCGCCGACGGCCGCGCGCGCGTGGCGAGCGCGACACAGGATATCGGCACCGGCACCTACACCGTCATCGCTCAAATGGCGGCAGCCGCCACCGGCCTGCCGCTCGCGCGCATCGACGTTGCCCTGGGCGATACCCGGCTGCCGCCGGGTCCCCTGTCCGGAGGCTCGATGGCCACCGGCTCGCTAGTGCCTGCGGTACTGGCCGCCGGCCGCGACGCGATCCGCCAATTGCTGGCCTGCGCCGCACGCTGCGGCCTGCCGGCCTTTGCCGGCCAGCCCGCCGAGGCGCTGCGCTTCACCGGCGGCCGCATCCACCGCGCGGACCTCCCGGCCTCGGCCGGCGTACCCTACGAAGCCGTCCTTCAGGCGGCCGGCCTCGTCCACGTGACGGGCCATGGCCAGGCCGCGGCCAGCGACGCCGACGAGCGCGCCAAGCAGCATTCCCTGCACTCCTTCGGCGCGCATTTCGTCGAAGTCGCCTGGCAACCCGCCATGGCGCGCCTGCGGGTGGAACGCGTAGTAACTGTGATCGACGCCGGCAAGATCATCAACCCCCGCACCGGCCGCAACCAGATCGAAGGCGCCATCGTCATGGGGCTGGGCATGGCCCTGCTGGAAGAAACCCTCTACGACGCGCGCAGCGGCGCGCCGGTCAACAGTAACCTGGCCGACTACATGATGGCCACCCACGCCGACGCGCCCGACATCGACGTCCACTTCCTCGACTATCCCGATCCCGTCCTCAACGAACTGGGCGCGCGCGGCATAGGCGAAATCGGGCTGGCCGGCATAGCCGCCGCCATCACCTCCGCCGTCCACCACGCCACCGGCGTGCGCATACGCGAGCTGCCCATAAAACTGGAAAAGCTGATGTGACGGCTGTCTTGGCGTTCGAATGTCTCGATGACGGGCACAGCGGATCTGGCTTTGCCAGTCCCGCCAGTGCCGCCCCCTGGGGGGCGCGCGTCAGCGCGTAGGGGGGAGCCTTCAACTGGATTTGATCATCGTGCCGATGCCTTGATCGGTCAGGATTTCAAGCAGCAGGCAGTGTTCGACGCGGCCGTCGACGATGTGGACGGAATTGACGCCGCTCTTGGCGGCTTCCAGGGCCGAAGAGATCTTGGGCAGCATGCCGCCGGAGATGGTGCCGTCGGCGAACAGCTCGTCGATCTTGCGGGCGGTCAGGCCAGTCAGCAAGTTGCTGTTCTTGTCGAGCACGCCGGGGGTATTGGTCATCATGATCAGCTTTTCGGCGTGCAGCACCTCGGCGATCTTGCCCGCCACCAGATCGGCGTTGATGTTGTAGGCCATGCCGTCTTCGCCGAAGCCGATGGGCGAGATCACGGGGATGAACTGGTCGTCCTGCAAGGCCTTGACCACCGAAGGATCGATGGAGGCGATCTCGCCGACAAAACCCAGGTCCAGGTGGGCGCCGGGGTTGTTCTTGTCGGGCATCAGCATCTTGCGGGCGCGGATCAGGCCGCCGTCCTTGCCGGTCAGGCCCACGGCCTTGCCGCCGAACTCGTTGATCATCATGACGATGTCCTGCTGGACCTGGCCGCCCAGCACCCACTCGACCACTTCCATGGTCTCGGAATCGGTCACCCGCATGCCCTGCACGAACGTGCCCTGCTTGCCCACGCGCTTGAGCGCGTCGTCGATCTGCGGGCCGCCGCCGTGCACCACGATGGGGTTCAGGCCGACCAGCTTGAGCAGCACCACGTCGTGCGCGAAGCTGCGCTGCAGGCGCTCTTCCGTCATGGCGTTGCCGCCGTACTTGACCACGATGGTCTTGCCGTGGAAACGGCGGATATACGGCAGCGCCTCGGCCAGCACGCCGGCCTTGATGCGCGGCGTGAGCGTGGCCAGCGGCCCTTGCTCGGAAGAAGAATCGGCTTGGTTGGTGTCGGTCATGGCGGCGCGCCCGGGGAAATGGAAAGGACAAACAGCTTCAATTGTAGCCATAGCGCGGCGGCGGTTTCGCGGTGCCCCGCCCCTGCCGTCCGCGTCACGTTGTCCCCAGCGTTCTCCACCCGGCCATACAGGGCTTGCCCACAGCCTTGCGCACAGCCAGTCCACAGCGGCAGACGGGGTTTTCCACCTGCTATCCCCAGGGCATCCACAGGCTTGCCAACAGGATGCGCACAACCATGTCCACACCTTTTCCCCATGGAATTTCACAGGGTATCCACACACTTGCCCCCAACCTTATCCACAGCCCGGCCGACAGCCGCGCCAGCACCTTGAAATCCGGCTGCGCGCAGCCATTTACCTTCACATGGTGTCAGGGTTTACACTGGGAAAGCATCGAGGGCGGAGGGCATGCGGCCCGGCCCGCCAGGAGACAGCCATGCAAGCACTCAATATCGGCCAGGCCGCCGAAATCTCGGGCGTGTCGGCCAAGATGATCCGGCACTACGAATCCATCGGCCTCATCCCGGCCGCGCAGCGCACCGACGCCGGCTATCGCCTCTACAGCCAGGGCGACATCCACACGCTGCAATTCATCCGCAACGCGCGCGATCTGGGTTTTTCCATCGCCCAGATCGGCACGCTGCTGCAGTTGTGGGGCGACCACGGGCGCCCCAGTTCGGAGGTCAAGCAACTGGCCATGGCCCACATCCATGAGCTGGAAGACAAGATCCGCGCGCTGCAGGCCATGAAGGGCACGCTCGAGCAGCTGGCTTCCCGCTGCCAGGGCGACGAGCGCCCCGACTGTCCCATCCTCAACGGACTGGCCAACCCGGGCATCGCCGCGTGCCGGGCGTCCGCCGTCCTCGCATAGCGCAGCTATGCCCGATCAGGAGCAACTATGAAACGCATCTTCACGCTACTGCTGGCCGCGGCGGCCGGCCTGGTCTTCACCGCGGGCGCCGTGCTGGCCCAGACGCTCAATGCCGAAGGCGAAGTGCGCCGCGTCGATGCCGCCAACGGCAAGATCACGCTCAAGCACGGTCCCATCGCCAATTTGAAGCTGCCGGCCATGACCCTGGTGTTCCGGGTGTCCGACCCGGCCATGCTGAGCCGCGTCAAGCCGGGCGATACCGTCCGTTTCGCGGCCGAACAGGTCGACAACCAGTACACCATCACGGCCATCGAACCGAAATAAGCCCACCCGGGGGGGGAGCCCACCCCCTACCCGCTTGCGCGGGCCCCCTTTAGGGGGCGGCGCTGGCGGACCGGCGGAGCCGGATCCGCGGCGCCCTGGGTCCGCGCGGCATCCGCATCATGCGACGCGGGCGGGGCGCTACAGCACGTAGCGCGCCAGGTCCTGGTGCGCGGCGGCCTCTTCGAGCTGCCGGTTGACGTATTCCGCGTCGATGAGGACATTTTCGCCGCTGCGGCGCGTCGCATCGAACGACAACTCTTCCAGCAGCTTCTCCATGACGGTGTAAAGCCGCCGCGCGCCGATGTTCTCGGTCTTCTCGTTGACCGCGAACGCCAGTTCGGCCAGGCGCGCGATGCCGTCGTCGGTGAAGGTGAGCGTCACCCCTTCGGTATCGAGCAGCGCCGTGTACTGCTTGATCAGCGAGGCATCGGTATCCGACAGGATGCGGATGAAATCCTTGCTGGTCAGCGACTCCAGCTCCACACGGATCGGAAAGCGCCCCTGCAATTCAGGGATCAGGTCCGACGGCCGCGCTAGGTGGAAGGCGCCCGAGGCGATGAACAGGATGTGGTCGGTGCGCACCATGCCGTACTTGGTGTTGACCGTCGTGCCCTCGACCAGCGGCAGCAGGTCGCGCTGCACGCCCTGGCGGGAGACGTCGCCGCCGCTCACTTCCTGGCGCGTGGCGATCTTGTCGATCTCGTCCAGGAACACGATGCCGTTCTGCTCAACCGCGGCCAGCGCCTTGGTGCGCAGCTCTTCCTCGTTCACGCGGCGGCCGGCTTCCTCGTCCACCAGCAGCTTGAACGCCTCTTTGATGCGCAGCTTGCGGGCTTTTTTCTTGCCCTGGGACAGGCCGGCGAACATGCCGCGGATCTGTTCGGTCATTTCCTCCATGCCGGGCGGCGACATGATTTCCATCTGCGGCACGGCCTGGGCCACCTCGATCTCGATTTCCTTGTCGTCGAGCTGGCCTTCGCGCAGGCGCTTGCGGAACGTCTGACGCGCGGCGCTGCCTTCGTCGCGCTGCGGGTTGCCCATGGCGTCGCGCGGCGGCGGCACCAGCACGTCGAGAATGCGGTCTTCGGCGGCGTCCTCGGCCTGCGTGCGCACACGCCGCATCTCGGCCTCGCGCACCTGCTTGACCGCCACCTCGGCCAGGTCGCGGATGATGGTGTCGACGTCGCGCCCCACATAGCCCACCTCGGTGAACTTGGTCGCCTCGACCTTCACGAACGGCGCATCGGCCAGCTTGGCCAGGCGGCGCGCGATCTCGGTCTTGCCCACGCCGGTGGGGCCGATCATCAGAATGTTCTTGGGATGGATCTCGTGGCGCAGCGGCTCGGACACCTGCTGGCGGCGCCAGCGGTTGCGCAGCGCGATGGCCACCGAGCGCTTGGCCTTGTCCTGGCCGACGATGTATTTATCGAGTTCGGAGACGATCTCGCCAGGAGTCATCATGTTCATTCGAGCACCTCGACGGTGTGATGCTGATTGGTGTAGATGCACAGATCGCCCGCGATCTGCAGCGATTTCCTGACGATGTCCTCGGGCGCCATCTCGGTGTTCTGCAGCAGCGCCAGGCCGGCCGACTGCGCATAGGCGCCGCCCGAACCGATCGCCGCCAGGCCATGCTCGGGTTCGAGCACGTCGCCGTTGCCGGTCAGCACCAGCGTCGAATCGCGGTCGGCCACGATGAGCATGGCCTCGAGCCGGCGCAGCACGCGGTCGGTGCGCCAGTCGCGCGTCAGGTCGACGGCGGCGCGCAGCAAGTGGCCCTGGTGCTTTTCCAACTTGCCCTCGAAACGCTCGATCAGCGTGAACGCATCGGCGGTGGCGCCGGCGAATCCCGCCAGCACGGAGTCCTTGTACAGGCGCCGCACCTTGCGCGCGCTGCCTTTCATGACGATGTTGCCCAGGGTGACCTGACCGTCGCCGCCCAGCGCGACGCGGTTGCCGCGGCGCACGCTGATGATGGTCGTGCCGTGAAATTGTTCCATAGGGTGGGGGTCCCCCCCTGCCCGCTGCGCGGCCCCCCCAAGGGCGGCGCTGGCGGACCGGCGGAGCCGGATCCGCGGCGCCCAGGATCAGGGGGATGGCCGTAGTCGGTTAGGGGATGAAGTAGGGTTGTGAAGTAACTGTCGAGAATGCAGTTTAGGAGACTGGGGGCAGAACGGCGATTCTTCAAGAGGATGCTTTTGCCACAGGCCGCCCGACACAAAAAATGCCCCCACGCTTGCCGCCTCGCGGCGGCGCTGCCCTCCGGGGGGCGTTTTTACCTTGGGGCGGCCCGGCGGCAAAAAAACGGCGCCCGAAGGCGCCGTCTCATTGCGGGTTCCCGAGGGATCAGTCCCCGTACAGCTTCTGCCGCAGTTCGCGGCGCTGCTGCGCTTCCAGCGACAGGGTGGCCGTGGGGCGCGCCAGCAGGCGGGCGACGCCGATGGGCTCGCCGGTTTCCTCGCACCAGCCGTACTCGCCGGACTCGATGCTGGCCAGCGCCTGCTGCACCTTCTTGAGCAGCTTGCGTTCGCGGTCGCGCGTGCGCAGTTCCAGCGCATGCTCTTCCTCGATCGTGGCGCGGTCGGCGGGATCCGGCACGAAAGGCGTCTCGCGCAGGTGCTCGGTGGTTTCGCCCGCGTTCTGCAACAGCTCGCGTTCGATTTCCTGCAGCCGGTGCTTGAAGAAAGCGAGCTGGGCCTCGTTCATATAGTCGGCCTCGGGCATGGCCAACAACTCTTTTTCAGAGAGCACGGCCTGAGCCGGCTTGGTCATCACGTTTTCCAACGCGTTCTCCTGAGTGACTTCGGTTGAGCTTGAAGCTTTCGTTGCCATGAAATGCTCCACGCAAAGCGGGCGACGCCCGCTTCGCTTATTTGACGAGGCACTGCTCCAGGCCGTGCATGAATACGTCGCGGGGCAGGTTGCGGCCGATGAAGACCAGCTTGCTGCCGCGCTTTTCCCCTGGTGCCCAGGCCCGGCCGGCATCGGCCCCCATCAGCATGTGCACCCCCTGGAACAGCATCCGGCGATTGACGCCACTCATGTACAAGATACCCTTGTACCGCAATAAATCGGTTCCGTACACCTGCACCACGCCGCCCAGGAATTCCTCCAGGCGCATGGGGTCGAAAGCCTTGTCCGACTTGAACACGAAGGCGCCGATGGCGTCGTCGTGATGGTGGTGGTGATGGCCGTGCGCGTGGTCGTGGCTGGGGTCGTTGCAGCCCTCGGCTTCGCAATGTTCGCCGTGGTCGTGGCCATGATGCGCATGGTCGTGGTCATGGTCGTGACCGTGATCGTGCTCCGCCGCGTCGGGATGCTCTTCGGCCAGGAATTCCGGATCGATGTCGAGGATGGCGTTCAGGTTGAAGCCATTGATGTCGATGATTTCCTTCAGGTCGACTTCGCCGAAGTTGACCGGCGTGATCGGCGCGCGCGGGTTGATGTGCAGCAGGCGCGAGCGCAGCGCCTGGAATTCGGCGTCGGTGACCAGATCGACCTTGGACACCAGGATGCGGTCGGCGAAACCCACCTGATTGAGCGCCTCGGGCTGCTCGTCCAGGGTCTGCATGCCGTGCTTGGCGTCCACCACGGTGATGACGGCGTCCAGCCTGAAAAAGCTGGCGACCTCGTCTTCCATGAAGAAAGTCTGGCACACCGGGCCGGGATTGGCCATGCCGGTCGTCTCGATGATGACGCGCTCGAAATTCAGCGCGCCCTTGCGGTGCTTGTCCTTCAAGTCGATCAGGATGCGCACGAGGTCGCCGCGCACGGTGCAGCACACGCAGCCGTTGTTCATTTCGACGATCTGCTCGTCGCGTTCCTGGATCAGCAGGTCGTTGTCGATGCCCTCCGGCCCGAACTCGTTCTCGATCACCGCGACGCGGCGGCCGTGGTATTCGTTGAGAATACGGTTGAGCAGCGTGGTCTTGCCCGCTCCCAGGAACCCTGTCAGGACAGTGACCGGAATCTGCTTCGGCGTTTTGTCCGCAGCCTTCATCTCTACAACTCCTTGCACATGCGTCTCGGACGCTTCAATGCGTTTTTCGTCCCTCGCCGGCCCCTCGGCCGGCGCTGGCGCAGGCGGGACACCGCCCGCGCACCACCATTTCCACGTCGCGCCCTTCGAACCCTTCGGGCAGGCGATCGAGATTCTGCTGGATGCCCACCGGCGCATCGATACAGAACATGCGCCGGCACACATCGCATTGGAAATGCCCATGCGGATCGGCGTGATGGTGGTGGGCATGATCATGGCTCGCCTCATCGCCTGGCCGCGCGACGCTGAAGCGCCAGACGCGATCCTCGCCCGCGATGCGGTGCGCCAGCCCGGTTTGCACCAGCCATTCCAGCACCCGGTACACCGTGACGCGATCCACCGATACCGACGACCCGATGCGGTCGAACAGCTCCTGGTGCGACAAGGCGCTCGCGGCCGCCATCAAGGCCGCCAGCACGTGCACCCGGGTTGCCGTTACGCGCGCTCCCTGGGCTCGTATCGCCTCGCGGGCCAAATCCTCCACGCATCGCTCCTTCTTGCGGCCGGCCCGACAAACGGGGCCGGATTACAGCATAAGCCGCTTCCCTGGGGCAAACCCGGACTAACCCCCGGTTCCGCCCAGCTCGGCAAAACAGCGGACGGTGTAACACGAATCACCCCAGGCAATCGCCAGATATGTGTCCGTTTTGGGGGATTTCAAGGGCCGGTGCGTGTTTTGGTAACCGAATGGCGGTTCGCGGGCGGGAGGGGAAACTGAACCCGGCGCCGGATAGGGAAGGCGGCCCGAAGTACCGATAGGGGCAGCGATCGAAGGCTCGGGGCATTCATTGCCGAGGAACGGCCATGCGGCGGCACGCCAAGGCGCTACGGCTTCAGCCGTGAAACACTTCTTCCAGGCTGGCCGCGTCCAGTACGTTCAACGCCCAGCTATCCAGTTCGCCATCGGAAGCACCGGCCAGGCGTTCGCGCACGGCAAGCGGCAACGGACCGAAGCGGCGCGCCAGCAATTGTTCGAGCAGTCCCGCTTTGCCCTCCTGCAGCCCTTTCCTTCGGCCTTCCTCCCGGCCAGCTTCAAGCCCTTCCTGCTTCCAGCGCAGGCTCCAATCGATCTTTTCGGCAGTGATCATCGCATCGAACTCCTGCAGATT
>NZ_UWPJ01000009.1 GCF_900606115.1 Pigmentiphaga humi | reverse complement strand
CCGCCGAACTCCCCGACCTCTCCCCCCACCACCGAGGCATAGGCCGCGACCTCTTCGCCCACATGCGCCACGCCGTAAGCTCCGCGGAACAGGGCGCGTGCACCCTGTTCCTTTAGAACGAAACCTCACGCAAGCGAATACCCTGTTCCTTTAGAACGAAACCTCACGCAATCGAATGTCTTAAGACGGGAACCGCGGATCCGGCTCCGCCGGTCCGCCAGTTCCGCCCCCTGGGGGGCGCGCGTCAGCGCGTAGGGGGGGGTTACATCGTCCAGAACCGCACCAGGAACAGGATCGCGATCAGCCATGCCGCCGGATGGATTTCGCGGAAGCGGCCGGTGCAGGCTTTCAGCACGACGTAGCTGATGAAGCCGAAGGCCAGGCCGGTGGCGATGGAGTAGGTGAAGGGCATGGCCAGCGTGGTCAGCGCGGCGGGAATGGCTTCGGTGACGTCGTCCCACTGGACGTCGATCAGTTCGCGCATCATCAGTCCGGCGACGTAGAGCAGCGCGGGAGCGGTGGCATAGGCGGGCACCGAGCCGGCCAGCGGCGAAATGAACAGGGCCGCGAGGAACAGGATGCCGACGACCGCGGCCGTCATGCCGGTGCGTCCGCCCGCTTGCACGCCGGCGGCGCTTTCGACGTAGGCGGTGGTGCTGCTGGTGCCCAGCAGCGAGCCGGCGGTGATGGCGGTGCTGTCGGCCAGCAGGGCGCGGCCGAGACGATTCTGCTTGCCTTCGGTGAGCAGGCCGGCGCGCTTGGCCACGCCCATGAGCGTGCCGGTGGCGTCGAATACCTCGACCAGCACGAACACCAGCACCACGTGCAGGAAGCCCATGTGCAGGGCGCCCAGCACGTCCAGCTGCAGGAAGGTGGGCGCCAGGCTGGGCGGCAGCGAGAACACGCCCTGGAATTCGTTGATGCCCAGCACCATGCCGAGCACGGTGATGATCAGGATGCCCAGCAGGATGGCGCCGCGCACCTTGAGCACGTCCAGCACCGCGATGATGAAGAAGCCGAGAATGGCCAACAGGGCCTGGGGCTTGTGCAGGTCGCCCAGGGTGATCAGCGTGGCCGGGCTGTCGGCGACGATGCCCGCGCTGATCAGCGCGATGATGCCGAGGAACAGTCCGATGCCCGCGGCGATCGCGCTGCGCAGCGAGGGAGCGATGCCGGCGATGAGCCATGAGCGCACGCCGGTGATGGTGAGCAGGATGAACAGCACGCCGGAGATGAACACCGCCCCGAGCGCCTGCTGCCAGGTGAAACCCAGGCTCGCGACCACGGTGAAGGCGAAGAACGCGTTCAGCCCCATGCCCGGCGCCATGCCGATGGGGTAGTTGGCCAGGAACGCCATGATCAGCGAGCCGATCGCCGCGGCCAGGCAGGTCGCCACGAAGACCGCGCCGCGATCCATGCCGGTCGTGGACAGGATCTGCGGATTGACGAAGATGATGTAGGACATGGTCAGGAACGTGGTGATTCCCGCCAGCAGTTCCGTCCTGGCGTTCGTGCCGTGTTCGTTGAGTTTGAATAAGCGCTCTAGCATGTGGTGGCTTCCGGGTGGTGCGTGACGATGATGGCGCATATTAGGGTCGCTGCAGCAAAATGAAAAGCACGGCCAAGCGAGAGCAGGGGTTCCTGCGTCTCTCCCTATGTATCGCCTTGCCGAAGGGAGGTTTCGGAACGCCCCGGCGACGAAAAACAGGCCGGCCCAGGTATGTACCCGGGCCGGCCTGTCGAAAGCATGAGAGAGCCGGCTGGGCCGGCGCGCCGCGTCAGCTTTGCGGCTGGGGTTGCTTCTTGAGCTGGATCTCGTTGCGCACGTCGCTCACGTCCTTGACGCCGCGGGCGATGCGTACGGCAGAATCGATCTGCTCGGGCGTGTCGGCCGAGCCGGACAGGTGGACCACGCGATTCTCGGTGGTCACCTTGATGCTCAGCGACTGGGTCGTCTGCTCCTTGAGCAAGGCCGCCTTGACCTTGGTGGTGATCATGGCGTCGCTGGCGTATTCGCTGGCCGATACCTTGGCATCGCGCGCGGTCTGTTTGGCGTCCTGGGCGGCCTGCTTGGCATCCTGGGTGACGGTCTGGGCGGTGGCGAGCGGGGCGCCGCCCGCGCAGGCGGCGGCAATCGCGGCGAGCATAATTTTTTGTCGCAGGGCCGCTCCCAAGGCAAAAACGCCCTCTCGGGGGGCAGCGCCGCCGCGAAGCGGCAAGCGTGGGGGCATTTTCTGTCGGGGTGTCATCGCTATCTCCTTGAGAGCGGCCGACCCGGCAACGCCGGGACCCGGAAGGACTGCCGCGCCTGTCCAGGGCATGGCCAACGCCTTCAACATACGAGCCCCTTCTCGAGCTTGTCAAAGCAGGGTGTGTTCGTTTGTAAGAAGCCGCCCCCCGATCGCGTATGCCGTCACGTTTGCAAGAGAATCGTGGCATATGTAACGCCATTTTCTCTCCCCATGCATTCAGGTCGGGCACCTTGGGGGCTGTCGCGCCCATCATGCGCAAGCGCATAGGGAAGCCCCAATCCAAGGGTACAATCGGCCATGTTCAGCTATCGCCACGCCTTTCACGCCGGCAACCATGCCGACGTGCTCAAACATCTCGTCCTGGTGCAACTGATGCGCTATTTTGCGCAGAAGGATGCGCCCTATTGGTATATCGACACGCACGCCGGAGCCGGGGCCTACGCGCTCGATGGCGATTGGGCCGGCAAGACGGCGGAGTTCGAGTCGGGCATCGCGCGCCTGTGGACGCGCGAGGACCTGCCGGCCATCGTGGCTGAATACGTGGACGAGGTCGCCGCCTTCAACAACGACGAGTTCCTGCGCCATTACCCGGGTTCGCCTTTCCTGGCCGCGCATGCGCTGCGCGAGCGCGACCGCCTGCGCCTGTTCGAACTGCACCCCACCGAGATTGACGTGTTGCGCCGGAACTTCCGCCAGCAGGACCGGGACGTCGGCCGCCGCACCATGATCTACGATGCCGACGGGTTCGAAGGCGTGAAGGCCCTGCTGCCTCCGCCCACGCGGCGCGGCATCGTGCTGATCGATCCCTCGTACGAAGACAAGCGCGATTACGCCCGGGTGTTCCAGTGCGTGGGGGAAGGGCTCAAGCGCTTTGCCACCGGCTGTTACGCGGTCTGGTATCCGCAGGTGCAGCGGCGCGAGTCGCAGCAATTGTCCGAACGGCTCGCGCGTCTCTCGAACAGCTGGCTGCACGTGCGCCTGACGGTGCGCAAGCCCTCGGGCGACGGCGTGGGGCTTTACGGCAGCGGCATGTTCATCCTCAATCCGCCGTGGGTGCTGGAAGCCGCCCTGAAGGAAGTCATGCCCTGGCTAACCGAGGTGTTGGCGCAGGACGCCGGCGCCGCCTACCTGCTCGAAAGCAGGCAGGGGTAAGCGGCGGGCGTCTTATTCGGCGCGGATGTTGTTGCGCCGGATGATGTCGCCCCACAGCGCGATCTCGCCGGCAACGTACTTGCCGAAATCGGGGCTGTTCTTATAGTCGATCTGGACGCCGGTCTTGCGCAGCACGTCGACGACGTTGGGGTCTTCGAGCGCCTTGCGGTTGGCTTCGGTCAGCTTCTTTACGATGGCCTCGGGCGTGCCCGCCGGCGCGAACACGCCGGCCCAGGTCGCCGCCACCACGTCCGGATAGCCCAGTTCAGCGAAGGTGGGCACGTCGGGCAGGGCGAAATGCCGTGCCGGCGCCGCGACCGCCAGCGCGCGGGTCTTGCCGGCGCGCAGATTGGGCAGCGACACCGCGACGGTGTCGAACATCATGGTGATATTGCCCGCCAGCAGATCCAGCGAGGCCGGCGCGCCGCCGCGGTAGGGGACGTGGATCAGGTTGACCTTGGCCGCCTGCTTGAACAGTTCGCCGGCCAGATGCAGCGAGGTGCCGTTGCCCGCCGAACCGAAGCTCAGCTTGCCCGGGTCGCGCTGGGCCTGCGCGATCAATTCCGGCACCGTGCGGATGTTCGAAGAAGCATTGACCACCAGAACGTTGGGCACGGAGCCCCAGTGCGCCACCGGAGTGAAGTCCTTGACCGCGTCGAAGGGCATCTTGGGATAGAGCGACGGATTGACGCCGTGGGTGGCCGAGGTGCCCACCAGCAGCACATAGCCCGTGGGCTGGGCCTTGGCGACCTGGTCGGCGCCGATGTTTCCGCCTGCGCCGGGCTTGTTCTCTATGACCACCGGCTGGCCGAGCTCGCGCGCAAGCGCGCCGCCCATTGCCCGCGCCATCTGGTCGATCGCGCCGCCGGCGGCGAACGGCACGATCAGTTGTATCGGCCGGGTGGGGTATTCCTGTGCGATGGCGCCCAGGGGCAGGGCGGCCAGCGCGAAGGCGAGCGCGAGCGTGCCGGCGCGGCGGCTGGTGTGGGAAGGCGTTGGCATGGAGTCTCCTGGATGATGGCCCGCAAGCGGGCGTGCCGCAGATATTGTTGTGATGTGCCCGGTTTGCGCCACCGGGCGGGCGGTGCCGCGTAGCGGGTATTACTTGCCGGCTTGTTCTTGCCTGGCTTCGTGGTCGGCGATGTTGGCCATCAGTTCGGCGCCCCGGTTGGCGGCCGACAGGCCGCGGAACAGGAAGCACAGGCTGACCACCGCCTGCATTTCTTCCCAGCTCGCGCCGGCGCGGCGCGCGGCGATGCCGTGCAGCACGGCCGCATCGCTCTGGTCCATCAACAGCATGCCGAACAGCATCATTTGCGCGGTCTTGACGTCGAAGCACTTGGGGTACATCGCGTGCTCGCGCATCTTTTCCTGCAGGTCGACCAGCTTGGGATCGAGCGCGCCGGTGACCGACAGCCGGGCTTCGATGCGGGGAGGAACGAAGCCGATGAGTTCTTCATAGATGGCGGCTCGCTCGTCCAGCGAGTGTTCGGTGTCGGCATAGGCGCCGATGCGGCTGTCGACGACTTCGCGGTTGATGCGCTTGGGTAGCATGACGGGGTATCTCCTCTAGGCAATTTCGTTTATATTTATTGAAATCGATTTTGTAGTCAATATCGATTTTCCCCATCCCGGTTCGAGCCGCATGCCGGGTCCATCGTCCGCGGTTGTCCTCCCCAATGTGCCATGAGTACATCCCTGACCTCCCAGCTTACTCAGTCCCTGCGCGAAGAACTGCTGAACGGCACCTTCCCGCCCGGTCAGCAATTGCGTTTGAACCAGCTCAGCCAGCAATTCGACGTCAGCCTCAGTCCGCTGCGCGAAGCCCTGTCGCGGCTGGCCGCCGAAGGCCTGGTGATCGCGCAGGACCAGCGCGGCTACCAGGTCGCGCCGGTATCGCTGCGCAACCACCGGGAGATCACCGATCTGCGCATCGTGCTCGAACCGCAGGCGCTGCGATCGTCCATGCAGTACGGCGGCGAGGAATGGGAAGTGCAGGTGCTGGCGGCGCATCACAGGCTGCAGCAGGTCGAACGGCGCGCGGCCAGCGACACGCAGGCGCTGCTCGAATGGGAAGCGCGCCACCGCGAATTCCACATGACGCTGATCGGCGGCGGCCAGATGCCGGTGCTGCTGCAGTTCTGCGAGAAGCTGCTGGCGTTTTCCGACCGCTACCGGCGCATCTTCCTGCGCGAACGGCCGCTGGACCGGGACATTCCCGACGAGCACGAAGCCATCCTCGCCGCCACGCTCGCGCGCGAGCACGCGCGGGCCTGTGGCCTCCTGAGCCAGCACATCGAACGGACGGCCGCCAACATCGCGATCCTGCTCGAACAGTGGGAAGCCGGCGAGCGCGCGCAGGGCGACGGCGCCGCGGCCTGAGCACCGTCTTTCAAGAACGGGCCCGGGTGCCGGAAGCAAAAAGAAAAAGGGCCCGCAGGTTGCCCTGCGAGCCCCGGACCGCCAACCCAGCAACGAATCAGGCGGGCACTGCGACCGTTGCCGGCTCGTCGGTTTCCACCGAAGAGCGGATCAGGTAGTCGAAGGCGCTCAGCGCGGCCTTGGCGCCGTCGCCGGCGGCGATGACGATCTGCTTGTACGGCACGGTGGTCACGTCGCCTGCCGCGAATACGCCCGGTATCGAGGTCTGGCCCCTGGCGTCGACTTCGATTTCGCCGTGCTTGCTCAGCGCGATCGTGCCCTTGAGCCATTCGGTGTTCGGCACCAGCCCGATCTGGACGAACACGCCTTCCAGCTCGATGTGGTGTTGCTCGCCCGATTGGCGGTCCTTGTAGGAAATGCCGTTGACCTTCTGGCCGTCGCCGGTGATCTCGGTGGTCTGCGCCTGGGTGACGACCGTGACGTTGGGCAGGCTGTACAGCTTGCGCTGCAATATCGCGTCCGCCCGCAGTTCGGGAGCGAACTCGAGCAGCGTGACGTGCTGCACGATGCCCGCCAGGTCGATGGCCGCTTCCACGCCCGAGTTGCCGCCGCCGATCACCGACACGCGCTTGCCCTTGAACAGCGGGCCGTCGCAGTGCGGGCAGTAGGCCACGCCGTGGTTGCGGTATTCGCGTTCGCCCGGCACGTTGACTTCGCGCCAGCGGGCGCCGGTGGACAGGATGACGGATTTGCTCTTGAGCGTGCCGCCGTTGGCGAGCTTGACCTCGATGAGCTTGCTGCCCGGCACCAGCGCTTCGGCGCGCTGCACGTTCATGATGTCCACGTCGTAGGCCTTGACGTGTTCTTCCAGCGCCGCGGCGAACTTGGGCCCTTCGGTTTCCTTGACGGAAATGAAGTTCTCGATCGCCAGGGTGTCGAGCACCTGGCCGCCGAAGCGCTCGGCCACCACGCCCGTGCGCACGCCCTTGCGCGCCGCATAGACGGCGGAGGCAGCGCCGGCCGGGCCGCCGCCGACGATCAGCACGTCGTACGGTTCCTTGGCGCTGAGCTTTTCGGCGTCGCGCTTGCTCGCGCCGCTGTCCAGCTTGGCAAGGAACTCGGCCACGCCCATGCGGCCCTGGCCGAACACTTCGCCGTTCAGATAGACCGTGGGGACGGCCATGATCTGGCGCTCTTCGACTTCATTCTGGAACAGCGCGCCGTCGATGGTCACCTGGCGGATGCGCGGGTTCAGCAGCGCCAGCACGTTCAGCGACTGCACGACTTCCGGGCAGTTCTGGCACGACAGCGACATATAGGTCTCGAAGGTGTAGTCGCCGTCGAGATTCTTGATCTGCTCGATGACGTCGTCGTCGAGCTTGACCGGGTGGCCGCCGGCCTGCAGCAGCGCAAGCACCAGCGACGTGAATTCATGGCCCATGGGGATGGCGGCAAAACGGATGCCGAGATCCTGCCCGGGGCGGTTGATGGCGAAAGAGGGCTTGCGTTCATCGTCGTCGCGTCGCTCGATCAGCGTGATGCGGTCCGACAGGGCGGCAATCTCGTTCAGGAGTTCGGAAAGTTCGCGCGATTTGTCGCCGTCGTCGATGGACGCGACGATTTCGATCGGCTGCGTGATCTTTTCCAAATAGGCTTGCAACTGGTTCTTGAGATTGACGTCCAGCATGATTCGTATCCCCTATTCCGGTACTTGTGTTTTTCGGATGATGTCCGGACCGCTTGTGGCGATCCGGACCGTATTTTGCGCGGAGGGCCGGCAGCGGTAGCGCGCCCCCCGACCAGGCGGCGCCCCGCAGGCCGCCGCCGTTGCGGAACTGCTTAGATCTTGCCGACCAGGTCCAGCGAGGGAGCCAGGGTCTTTTCGCCTTCCTTCCACTTGGCCGGGCACACTTCGCCGGGGTGGTTGGCGACGTAGATCGCGGCCTTGACCTTGCGCAGGAGTTCCTTGGCGTCGCGGCCGATGCCTTCGGCGGTGACTTCCACGCCCTGGATCACGCCTTGCGGGTCGATGATGAAGGTGCCGCGGTCAGCCAGGCCCTGGCCGTCGCGCAGCACGTCGAAGTTCCTGGTGACTTCCCAGGTGGGATCGCCGATCATCGCGTACTTGATCTTGCCGATGGCGGCCGAGGTGTCGTGCCAGGCCTTGTGCGAGAAGTGCGTGTCGGTCGAGACCGAGTACACCTCGACGCCCAGCTTCTGGAATTCGGCGTAGTTGTCGGCCAGGTCTTCCAGCTCGGTCGGGCACACGAAGGTGAAGTCGGCCGGGTAGAACACGACCACCGACCACTTGCCCTTCAGGGTCTCGTCGGTGACTTCGATGAACTTGCCTTCCTTGAAAGCGGTGGCTTTGAAGGGCTTGATCGGGGTATTGACTAGAGCCATTGCAGGTTCCTCTCGTTGCTGGGTTGAAAAGACGTATATGAACTTTATACGTCGCTAGTGAATTGATCAAATTGATTGATTTTATTTGGTCAATCGTAAATGGCTATCGACGTGGACAAGCAAAACACCATGGCACTTCACTTACATGGAGACGTGGCGGCGCTTTGCAAGCGCCGACCGGGCTCAAGCGCAGCGCAGCGCGGGCATGCCCCGGGCCGCAGGCCCGGCCGCCTCCAGCATGCGCTCCAGCCATTGCGCGATGATGTCGTCGTGCGCCAGAACCGGGAAATCGCTGACGCAGCGGGCCCATTGGAAGCCGCCGAAGGCGATGTAGTCGGCATAGGCGGGCGCGTGGCCGCACAGGAAAGGCTGGTCGGCCAGCGCCTGCCGCAGCGGGAACAGGCTGGCGCGGAATGATTCGACGCGCTGTTCGCGGTCGGCGCAGATGGCGGCAAGCGGCATGCCGAAGCGCTGTTCGCGGCTGGTCTGGAAGTAGGAGAGGTCGTCGGCGTGCAGCGCGGCGGGGATGTCGGCCAGGACCAGCCGGCTCAGCCCGGCCAGTTGCACGGAGTCGGCCCAGCCGTTGACGAAGCGGGCCAGCGACCGGGCTTGGGGACCCGCGAACAGCGCAGGCGCGTCCGGGTAGGCGTCTTCCAGATAGACGGCGATCCGCCATGAGTCGGCCACGACGTTGTCGCCGTCCACCAGCACCGGTACCCGGCCTTGGCCGGAGAACGCGAGTTTGTCCTTTTCCTTGAAACGCCATGGCACGGTCTGCACCGCCAGTCCTTTGTGGGCCAGCGCCAGACGCGCGCGCCAGCAATAGGGGCTGAAGCGGAAATCGGGATTGGCGCCGGCGAGATCGTAGAGGACTCTGTTCATGGGCGTGTTCGCACCTGGAATGGAGGGTAGGGGATGGACAGCGGGGACTATACGCGCAACGGCGTGTTAGAACAGCGCGCCCTGCGGCGACGGCAGCTGCCGCGCGCCTTCGTGCGCGAGCAGCCACGCCTTGCGGTGCAGGCCGCCGCCATAGCCGGTCAGGGTTGCGTTGGCCCCCACGACCCGGTGGCAAGGCACGACGATGCTGACCGGGTTGGCGCCGTTGGCCAGGCCGACGGCGCGGACCGCCTTGGGGCGGCCGATGCGCCGCGCCAACTCTGAATAGGTAATGGTGGTGCCCAGCGGAATCCGCTGCAGTTCGGTCCATACCGCGCGCTGGAAGGGCGTGCCGGCCGTGGCGATGCCGAGTCCGTCGATGGCCGAGAGTTCTCCGCCGATATAGGCGTCCAGCCGCCGCCGCGCCTCGCTCGCGCCTTCGCGGTCGAATAGCGCGTACCCGGTCTTGCCGTAGTGATGGCCGAGCAGCTGGTGCATGCGGGGCCGGTAGTCTTCCCAGTCTACCGCGCGCAAGCGGCCGGCCTCGTCCGTCAAGACCAGCATCAGTCCCACCGGGGTGGCAGTCGATTCCAGGAAAATCGGCAAGGGCGTCATGGCATCGTCAGTGTGCAGCGTGCAGCAGAGCCTCGCGCAGCACGAGGGCATGGTTGTGTTCGGGATCCTTCGCGCCGTAGAGCAGCGTAATGGGCCGGCCCGCGGCATCGCGCAGCAGCGCTGCCATGGCCTGCTGCTGGGCTTCGTCCTGCAGTTCCGCGGCATAGCGCCGATGGAACTCGGCCCAGCGTTCGGGCCGATGGCCGAACCAGCGCCGCAGTTCCGGGCTGGGGGCGAGGTCCTTGGGCCAGGCGTCGTAGGACAGCGCCTCGCGCCGCATGCCGCGCGGCCACAGGCGGTCCACCAGGACGCGCAGGCGGCCGGCCGGCACCTGGGCATGATCGTAGACGCGATGCAAATCGATATCGGGTTGCTCGGCGGATTTCATGGGTCGGACCTCCAGCCAGTGGCGCGGCCGCGCGGCGCATCCAGCCGCCCAGCATAGATCGAAGCGTCCGGACTCGCAAAATCCGGCGGGACGGGAGACAGCCTCGCGCTTGCCCAGCTATCTCATCGTCAGTCATAATTGAATACAATAGTTACGAATAGAGAAGCCATGAGTATGCACCGAGGTTGGAGCAGGCAAGCCCGTGCCGGGCGGCTGCGCATGACGGAAACCGGCCTGGCTGCGCTTGCGCTGGCCGTCCTGGCAGGGTGCGGCGGAGGCAGCGGGGCGGTCTCCGACCCCATGCAGCCGTATCGCGAACAAGCGGTCAACTGGACGTCCTGTGGCGACACCATCGACGTCATTGTCGATCCCGAACTGAAGAAACGCCTGAGCTGCGCGACCATACGCGTGCCGCTCGACTACTCGGCGCCCGAACGCGGCGACGCCGTCGTGGCCATCTCGCGCGTGACGGCGAGCGTGCCCACGCAGCGCCAGGGGGCCATCCTGGTCAATCCCGGCGGTCCGGGCGGAGACGGTCTTGCCTTGTCGATGAACCTGGCGGCGCTGTGGGAGAACGCCAGCGACGAGACCGCCGTCGGCCAGAGCCTGCGAGCGATTCCCCAGCGCTACGACCTCATCGGTTTTTCGCCGCGCGGCGTGGGGGCGAGCAGCCGCCTGTACTGCGCCAACAACGGCATACTGAGGCCGGTGCGGCACAGTTCGGACCGCAGCGAGGACAACGTTGCCGCCATGCTGTTCAACGCCAATGCGCTGGGCGATGCCTGCCTGCGCAATCCCATGGTCAAGTACGTCAACACCGACAGCACGGCGCGCGACATGGATCTCGTGCGCGAACTGCTGGGCGACGCCAAGTTCAACTACTACGGCATCTCCTACGGCACGTGGCTCGGCGTATGGTATGCGTCGCTGTTTCCCGAGCGGGTCGGCCGCATGGTGCTGGACAGCTCGATGGACGTGACCGGCAATATCGACGTCAATCTGGTGCTGCAGCCCAAATCCATGCAGCACGTGCTCGACAGTTTCATTCCTTCCTATGCCGCCCGCCATCCGGACCATTTCGCGATAGGCACCGATGCCGCGTCGATCGCGGCCATCTACCGGGCCTTGCCCGAACCCATGCGGGTGGCGTTCGGCAAGCAGGCTTCGAGCCACGCGATCCTCAACAGGACGGCGAATGTGGTCAAGGGCGCGCAACTGCTCTCCGCGGCGCGCGGCATGCATCAAATCTTTCTCGACAATCCCGGAATCGAGGACGATCCCGTGAAGCTGGAGGAGGTGCTGCTGGAGTATCCGTTCGCGCCGGAGTCCTTCGGCGACGACATCGAAATACGAGGGTTGGCTCAATCGATGGTCAAGCCGTACTTCGAGGCCCGGGATCCGCAGTCCCAGCCGATCGAGATGGGGCCCTCTAGCGCCGTGTTCCATACCGTGGTGTGCAACGACACCGTCGCCACCAGCACCGAATCCTCATACTGGGTCGACCTGGGCAACCAGATGGCCGCGAGCTATCCTTACGAGGGCGGATCGGTCACCAACAACGAGTGCGTGAATTGGGGCGGCCCGTCGGTCAGCCGGCCGGCCTTGTCGCGCGCCGCGCAGACCGGCCCCATCCTGATGCTGCAGACCGAGTTCGATGCGCTGACCGCGACCGAAGGGGCGCTGCGCTCCTTCGCGAGCCTGCCGCAGGCGCACATGACCACGCTCCGCGATTACTACACCCATGGCCTGGTATCGCTGGGCGTCGAGTGCGTGAACGAGAAGATCGGGCGCTACTTCGCGGACGGTGTCGTGGCGGGCCGCAGCAGCACGTGCGAGGGCCCCAAGCTGCCCTACGACGGCGAGACGCAGACGCTGAGCCGCATGGCCAAGACGGCGGCGCCCGAGGAAGAGGATGCGGCGGCCCAGGCCCGCGCGGCGCTGAATGCGCAACTGGACGCCATGTCGGCCCAGGGGTTGCGCTTCTGAGCACCATGGCCTGAAGTTCGCATTGCTCGTTCCGACAACCGCCCGGCTTCGCGCCGGGCGGTTTGCTTTTGAGGCGGCGTGGCTGCATCGGCGCGAAGCGCTGCGTCACGCTTGAGGAAAACCCCTAAAAAATCCCGATATCAGGAGGAATTTATCGATAACACCCATTTTGTATGAAATGGGCCCGGGGTCTCTTGATGACAATCCTCGCATCGCGCCGCGCACGCAGCGCGATTCCGGATCGATCATAAAAAACAAGGAGACCCCTCATGGGTTTTAAGTACGGGATGGCGCTCGGGGCGCTGCTTTGCGGCGTGGCGGCAGGTGCGGGGGCGCAGAGCCGCGTCACCTTGTCCGGCGAGGTGGATGCCGGCCTGCAACTCTACAAGGCCGCCAACGGCGACAAGATCACGCGCCTGCAGAACGGCGGCTTCGGCGCATCGCGCCTGCTCATCGCCGGCAGCGAGGACATGGGCAACGGTTTGCGCGCCAATTTCATGCTGGAGATGGGGCCCGCCATCGACACCGGCGCGGCCAGCCGCTTCGGCCTGTTCAACCGCGCATCGTGGGTCGGCCTGTCGAGCAACGCCGCCGGCGAGCTGCGCCTGGGCCGGCAGCTCACCGGCACCGCCAATCTCATGTGCCAGGTCGATCTGCACTGGTGCGCCAGCGGCTTCAACGGCACCGGCATCATGTACAACGGCGACCTCGCGGTGGTCGGCCGCTGGATCTCCGGCAGCCCGGGCCGGGGCGGCAACAACAACGACGGCATCTCGGTGTTCTCCGGCGGTAACGGCACCGCCGGCTCGGCCGAGTCCAACCGCAAGAACAACTCGGTTCAGTACACCTCGCCGCGCATCGGCGGCTTCCAGGCCAGGCTCATGTACGCGCTGGGCGAAACGGGCAGCCATCCGCTCAACGGCAACGGCAATCACTTCGACGCCACGCTGGGCTACACCAGCGGCAATCTGTTCCTGGCCGCAGGCTATGCGCAGGTGCGGCCCGACCCGCTCTGGAACGCCAAGGGCGAACTGGCCACCCTGGGCGGCACCTATGCGTTCGGCAAGCTCAAGGTCGGCGCGATCTATCAGTACGAGACGGCGTCCGGGCCCGCCGCCCGCTGGACGCATGCGTCGGCTTGGGCCGTTACCGCCGCCTACCAGGCGGGCGCGTTCGAACCCTACGTCAAATTCGGCCAGCATCGCACCAACGGCACCGGCGCGTACCGCATCGTCGATGGCACCGACACTTTCGTGGTCAACGTCGGCTCGCTCTACAACCTGTCCAAGCGCACCGCGCTCTATGCGGATTTCGTCACCGACCTGCGCGGCAGCCATGGCGATCCGGCCATCTACAAGAACGATCCGCGTTCGTTCACCGTCGGCCTGCGCCATCGCTTCTGAAAGAGGAATCCGTCATGTTCAAGCAACTCTTGCAGGGCGCAGCGGCCGCGGCCCTGCTGCTGTCCGCCAGTCTTTCCCACGCCGCCGAGACCTATCCGTCGCGCCCGGTGACGCTCGTGGTGCCGTTCGCCCCGGGCGGCGGAGTGGACCAGATCGGCAGATATCTCGCCAAGCGCCTGGAGGGCCGGCTCGGGCAGCCGGTCATCGTCGAGAACAAGCCGGGGGCGGGCGCTTCCATCGGCACCGCGCGCGTCGCCCAGGCCGGTCCGGACGGCTATACGCTGCTGTTCACCAGCATCGCGCATGCGATCAATCCAGCGTTTTATCCCGACCTGCCGTTCGACACGCTGAAGGACTTCGCCCCTATCGCGACCGTGGCCAGTTCGCCCAATAGCATCGCCGCGCGCGCCGACGCGCCGTTCAACACGCTGCAAGAGATGATGGCCTATGCGCGGGCGCATCCCGACAGGCTGACCTACGGCGCCATTAGCGGCTCGACCACGATGTACCTGGGCATGGCCATGTTCGTCGCGGAGGCCCGCCTGCCGGTGCGCTACATCCCCTACAACGGCACGCCGCAGTCGGTGCAGGCCGCCGTGGCCGGCGAGGTGGACATGGTGTCCAGCGGCTATTCCTCGTCCGAAACCTTCGCCAAGAACGGCCGCCTGAAAATGCTCGCGGTGTCTTCGGCCGAACCCACGCCGCTGGCGCCGGGTGTGCCCACCATCGCCGAGGCTGCCGGGCTGCCGGGCTTCGAGGTGAAGAACTGGATGGGCGTGCTGGCCCCCGCCAGGACGCCCGCGGCCATCGTCGCGCGTCTGGAAGGGGAGCTCAAGACCATCCTGGCCGATGCGGAGTCGGAAAAGTTCTTTCAGTCGATGAAAAACGATCGCTTCTACAGCCCGCCCGACGCTTTCCGCAAGCTGATCGCGGCGGACATCGAGCGTTATCGCAAGATCGTCCAGGAAATCGGAGCAGCGCAGAAATGAGCCCGACTCGCAAACGCATAGGCATGATCGTGCCTTCGCTGAACACCATAGGCGAGGACGATTTCCGCAAGTTCTGCCCGCCGGAGGTGGGCTACCACGTGCATCGCATCCGCCTGCGCAAAGAGGGCGGGGTGGTCACGGTGGAAAGCCTGCTGCGCGCCCACCTGGAAGCGGTCGAGGAGGCCGGCTACCTGAAGGACATGGGTCCCGACGTCGTCACCTTCAACTGCACCGGCGCCAGCGTCTCCAACGGCCCGGCCGGCGACCAGGCGCTGGCCGAGCGGATGACGCGCGAACTCGGCGTGGCTTCGTCCAACACCATGGTGGCGATCAAGCGCGCGCTGGCCCACGTCGGCGCGCGCCGGATCGTGCACGTCTGCCCATTCGCGGACAAGTTCTCGAAAGACGAGAAGGCCGCGTTGGCGGCGGGCGGCCTGGAGGTGATGAAGTCGGTGGGGCTGAACTTCGTCGATGCGCGCGAGGCGGCGCGAATGGATCCGGAAACCCTGGCGGGCCACGCGCTGGCGCACGCGGAGCCGGGCATGGACGCCATGCTGCTGTCGTGCGCCAACGTGCGCGCCTTCGAAACCGTGGAGACCCTGGAGCGCAAGCTCGGCGTGCCGGTCGTCACCAGCAACCAGGCCGTGCTGTGGGACGTGCTCGGGCTCGTGGGCTGGGCGGGCGCGGTGCCGGGCGGCGGCGAGCTGTTCGCGCCGCGCGGCTGAAAAGCGGCAGGGTCCGTCTCCGGGTGGGTATGCGGCGCCCGGAGGCGGTTCAGCAAAAATTTATGGATAAGAGGGTGAATTGATTTTTGTGCGTAGCCCTCGCTCCCTAGAATCGTTCCCATCGATTTCGCCAATACGATCAGGAGACAGGCAATGGATAAAGTGCTGTTCGCGGGTACGGCCGTCACGCGCGAGGGGGCCGTCGGCTCTCTGTACCGGCTGGCCCATGGGGGCGAGTGGGAAAAGGCCGCGGACATTCCGGCCGATGCCGCCGTGCAGGCCATCGTGCAGCATCCCGCCTGCGACCACATCGTTTTCGCCGCCACCCGCAAGGGCATCTACAAGTCGGAAGACAGGGGCGCGCACTGGCGCAACGTCGGCGCCAGCGCCGATCCCAAGATCCAGTTCTGGTCGGTCGAGGTCGATCCGCGCGACCCGGACCACCTGTTCGCCGGCACCTCGCCCATAGGCGTGTTCGAGAGCCGCGACTGCGGCGAGACCTGGACGGCCTGCGAAGTGAACCATCCCGAGCGCTTCAACATCCGCTTCGGCGCTTCGCGGGTGATGCGCCTGGCCTTCCATCCCGCCGACCCGGACGTGCTGTACGGCATTGCCGAGATCAACGGCTTCATGCTCAGCACCGACGGCGGCAAGACCTGGAATGCGCGGCCCGAGGGCCTGGTGGAACTGGCCGGCCAGGAGCATCTGCGCAACAAGATCGAGACCGACGACGAAACCGAAGGCATGTTCGACGCCCACGCCGTGACCACCACGCCGGCCGCGCCCGATTCGCTGTTCTATCTGTGCCGCATGGGCGTATTCGAGAGCCGCGACCAGGGCCGCACGTTCGAGGACCTCGCGGTGCGCAATTTCGCGCCGTTCAGCTATTGCCGCGATCTGCGCGTGGCCGCCGGCCAGCCCCGCAAGCTGTATGCGTGCTTCAGCATCGCCTCGCGCAGCAACGCCGGCGCCGTCTACGCCAGCGACGACCTGGGCCGCAACTGGCGCCGCGCCGATCCGCAGATGACCGCGCGCAGCACCATCATGGGGATCAATGTCCATAAGGACGATGGCGGCGGCGTGATCTCGGTCACGCGAGGCGGCCAGGTGTTCTACACCTTCGACGGCGGCGAGAACTGGGTTGAAAAACAGCTCCCGGCCGAGGCTGGCGATGCCTTCTGCGCGGCCATGATCTGAACCGCCGCGAGATACGGAGAATTCCATGCGCCTGAACGGCATTATTCGCGCCCTCGAAAGCGGTCCCGGCATCGCTTTCACTTCCTTCGTGCAGACCGAGATCGAGAACGCGGTCAATTTCGCGCAATCGGGCAACGACGGCCTGGTGTTCGAGATGGAACACAATCCCTGGGACATCAACGCGCTGCGCGTGGCCATGCAGTTCCTGCTGCTGCGCGAGCAGATCATCAAGGCCGGTTCCATCGCCAACCCCATGACACCTATGGTGCGCATTCCCCCCAGCGGCAGCGAGATGAACCAGTGGTTCGCCAAGCAGGCGCTGGACCTGGGCGCCTACGGCATCGTCTGGCCGCGCATCAGCAATAGCGCCGAGGCTTACAACGCGGTGGCCGCCTGCCGCTACCCCCGCCTGCCTGAGCGTGCACCCTACGAACCCGCCGGTTTGCGCGGTGATGCGCCGATGGCGGCGGCGCGCTATTGGGGCCTGTCGCAGCAGGAATACTACAAGCGCGCCGACGTCTGGCCGCTGGTGCCCGAGGGCGAGATCCTGGTGGCCCTGATGATCGAAGACGTAGACGGCGTCAACAACATCGAGACCATTCTGAAGGAGGTCCCGGGCATAGGCGTCCTGTTGCTGGGCGAGGGCGACCTGAGCCAGCAACTGGGCTGCCCGCGCGACTACGACAATCCCGAACTGCTGCGCATGATGGCGCACGTGCTGGAGGTCGGCAAAGCCTACAACGTGGCCGTGGGCCATCCGCACATGACCAAGCAGAATGCCCGGCAGATCGTCGACCAGGGTTATCGCTTCCTGATGAGCTATCCGCGCCGCGACTTCTCCGCATTGGAGACCGGCCGCAATGTCGTGCAGGGAGCATAGATGGAACGGCTCAAGACCGTATTGGGCAAGCATGCCCAGGTTGCCGGCGTGCGCGCGTTGGACGAGATACTCCCCGGCGCGGGATTCGCGTTCATCGACGTCAAGCGCATGCCGGATGCCTACCGCGACATGGTCCGCACCCAGCCCTACGACATCTGCGAGATGGCGCCCGTCATGTATCTGATGGCGCTGGAGCGGGGCGCGCCATTGACCGCGCTGCCCCTGCCGATGACGCGCAGGTTCCGGCATTCCGGCCTGAAGATGCGCAAGGGCCTGGCGCTCGCCGGCCCCCGAGACCTGGCGGGCAGGAAGATAGGCGTGCGCAATTATTCCGTGACGGCGGCGGTCTGGACCCGCGGCATCTTCGCCGACGACTACGGGCTCGATCCGGGCAGCGTGACGTGGGTGACCGAAGAGCCCGAGAACCTGGAGGACCTGGCGCTGCCCGCCAACGTGCGGCGCCTGCCGGACGGCCGCAAGATCGTCGATGCCATCGACGCGGGCGAGATCGACGTGGCGTTCGACGGACTGGCGGGCGCGGCCGACGCGCGGGTCGAGATGGTGGACGTGGTGTCGGATGCGTCGCGGGCCGAGCGGCAGTGGTTCGAGCGCACCGGCATCTATCCCATCCACGGGGTGGTCGTGGTCAGGAACGAGGTGCTGGCGCGCCATCCGGGCATCGAGCAGGCGTTGTACGGACACTTCGCGCAGGCCAAACAGTCCTATCTGGCAGGCCTCGATGGGATCGTCGAGCCCAGCGGCGACGACAGGCGCTACCGCCGCCTGCGCGAGTTCATGGACGATCCGCTGCCTTACGGCTTCGAAGAAAACCGTGCCTCCCTGCTGGCCCTGATCCGCTATGCCCATGCCCAGAAGCTGGTCGGCAGGGAAGCGGATGCCCGCAATCTGTTCATCGATCCGCGCACCGGCCCGTCGGGCCGGGTGGCGCAATGGAACTGAAACCGTGGAAAAACCCCGATTGCAAGCCATGTTCGGCAGCTATCCCAAGACCGCCGCCCTGAAGAACGGACAGGTAGGCTCTTCTTCGATCGAGCTGGACATTGCGCCGGTCGAGCATGCCCAGTCCGCATTCAAGGACACGGTGCGCAAGCATGCGTTCGACGTGTCCGAACTGGCCGTGGTGACCTACCTGCTGGCGGTCGATGCCGGCCATCCCTACCGGCTGCTGCCTTTTGTGATGAATGGCAATTTCCATCACAAGAGCATCTATGCGCGCGCCGACGACTTGTTCACGCCCGCCCAGCTCAAGGGCAGGCGCGTGGCCATGCGGTCGTATTCACAGACCACGCCGACCTGGGTGCGCGGCATACTGTGCGACGAGCACGGCTTGTCCGCGCAGGACGTGGAATGGTGGAGCCAGGAGGGCGCCCACGTGGCCGAGTACCGCGATCCGGACTGGGTGCGCAGCCTCGACGAGGGCGCGAACCTGGAGCAGGCCCTGCTGGCCGGCCAGGTGGACGCCATCATCGCCGGCGCGGCGGTGCAGAACAAGGATCGCCTGCGCCACGTCATCGATGCGCCGCAGCAGGCCGCGCAGGCGTGGCACGCACGCACCGGCGTGATCCCGATCAACCACATGGTGGTGGTCAGGGACGAATTGGTGCGGAACCACCCCGAGGCCGTGGCCGAGGTCTACCGCATGCTGGTGGAAAGCCGGCGCGCCGCGGGCGAAATCCCGCCGGACGGCTCGCAAGACCTGCAGCCTTTCGGCTTCGAGGCCATCGATGCTTCGTTGCGCAAGGCTATCGACTATACCTACGCCCAAGGGATGATCAAGCGTCGCTACACGCCCGAAGAACTGTACGGCGGCGTGCGCGCCGTCCTCGCGTAGGCACTGGATCAGAGGAACGCAATGCCTGGAATCGTATCTTCCATCGCTTACGTCCGGCTGGGTGCGCCGGACCTGGACGTGCAGGAAAAATTCCTGCTCGATTTCGGCCTGGAGAAGGTCCACCGCCACGCCGGCCGTCTCTACATGCGGGGCATCGCCGATTCGCCCTTCATCCACGTGACCGAGCGCGGCGCTTCGGGCGTCGTCGCCGTCGGCTACGACGTGCATCCGCAGGTCCCGATCGAGTCGCTGCAGGAGCGCTTCGGCGCCCGGGTCGAAGACATCGACGAGCCTGGCGGCGGCAAGCGCCTGAGCCTGCGGGATCCGAACGGCATGCGCGTGGAGCTGGTGCAGGGCAGGGCCAGCGTAGGAGAACTGGCGCGCTACAGGCCGCTGCGCGGCAGCCTGGCCGAGAGCCGCAACCGCGGGCCGGCGCGGATCGAGCGCCTGGTGCATACGGCCTACATGACCGATAACCTGAAGCCGACATTGGACTGGTACGAGAGCAGCTTCGGCTTTCTGCCTACCGATGAACTCTACATCGAGACGCCGGGCAACCTGCTGGGCCGTTTCATCCGCCAGGACATGGGCGAGGAGCCGGTCTACCACCACATCCTGTTCCTGTTCCGCGGCGGCCGATCCGGCCTGCACCATGCGTCCTTCGAAGTCGAGCGGGTCGACGAGATCTTTACCGGCGGCGATCACCTGCACGAATTGAAGTACGACCACGTGCGCGGCATCGGCCGCCATGCCTTGGGCAGCCAGGTCTTCGACTATTGGATGTCGCCTTTCGGCGCCATGCACGAGCATTGGTCGTCCACCGAGAAGATGAACGTCCACAGCAGCAGCAACGAGATAAAGATCGGCTCGGGCATGGCGCACGACAGCGGCGAACGGCCTCCCGAGCGCTTCGTCAAGCAATGCTCGCCCATCTTGCAGACATGAGTTTCGCAGACATGCACACAGAACGAAGGGATATCCGATGATCATCGATTGCCATGGCCATTTCACGACGGTGCCCAGCGCCCTGCAGGAATGGCGCAAGAACCAGCTGGCCGGCAGCGGCCCGTACGGCAGGCCGCTGGAGATTTCCGATGACGAACTGCGCCAGAGCCTGGAAGGCAAGCAGATCCGCTACCAGCGCGAGCGCGGGCTGGACCTGACGCTGTTCTCGCCCATTGCCGGGCAGATGGGCCACCATCTGGGCACGCCCGAACAGAGCGTGGAGTGGTCGCGCGTCTCCAACGACCTGATCCACCGCGTATGCCGGCTCTACCCCAAGAACTTCGTCGGCGTGTGCCAACTGCCGCAATCGGCGCGCGCCGAGGATTTCGGCGTGCGGGCCAGCATCGAGGAACTCGAGCGCTGCGTGACTGAACTGGGCTTCGTGGCCTGCAACCTGAACCCGGACCCCTCGGGCGGGTTCTGGCAGGTTCCGCCGCTGACCGACCGGCTCTATTACCCGCTGTACGAAAAAATGGCCGAACTGGACGTGCCGGCCATGATCCATGTCAGCAGCTCGTGCAACCCCTGCCATCACCATCTCGGTGCGCACTACCTGAACGGCGACACCACGGCCTTCATGCAGTTCCTGCTCGCGCCCGAGCTGTTCGAGACCTTCCCCGGACTGCGGTTCGTGATTCCCCATGGCGGCGGCGCGGTGCCCTATCACTGGGGCCGCTATCGCGGCATGGCGCAGGACATGGGCCTGCAAAAGCTGGGCGAAGGCATGCTCAAGAACGTGTTCTTCGATACCTGCGTCTATCACCAGGACGGAGTGGACCTGCTGACCAAGGTCGTTCCGCCGGAGAACATCCTGTTCGGGTCCGAGATGATCGGCGCCGTGAAGGGCGTGGATCCCGAGTCGGGGCATTACTACGACGATACCAAGCGCTACGTCGACGCCTCGCCGCACCTGGACGAGGCCGCGCGCGCGCAGGTCTTCCAGCAGAACGTGCTGCGCGTCTATCCGCGGCTCAAGCGCTACATCCAACAATAGAACGAGCCGAGGAGGACACTATGGATCTGGGTATCAAAGGCCGCAAGGCCGTGGTCTGCGCATCGTCGCAGGGATTGGGGCTGGCCTGCGCGACGTCGCTGGCCCATGAAGGGTGCGAGGTCTGGATCAACGGCCGGACCGAGTCCACGCTGATCGAGGCGGCCAGGCAGATCGAGGCGCAGACCGGCCGGCGTCCCGGGATCATCGTGGCCGACATCGCCACCGACGCCGGGCGCGCCAGCATACTGGAGGCCTGCCCGGATGCGGACATCCTGGTCAACAACAACGCGGGCCCCGAGCCTGGCAAGATCGCCGATTGGTCCGACCAGGATTGGCGCGACGCCGTGGAAGGCAACATGCTCGCGCCCATCATGCTGATCAAGGCCTATGTGCCGGGCATGCGCGCGCGCAAGTTTGGCCGCATCGTCAACATCACCTCGGCGATGGTGAAGTCGCCCAGCGCCACGATGGGCCTGTCGGCCGCGGTGCGCGCCGGTCTCACGGCGCTCTGCAAGTCGGTGCAGCGCGACAGCGTGATCGACAACGTCACCATCAACAACCTGCTGCCCGAGCGCTTCGACACCGACCGCCAGCGCTTCATGGCCGACCGGATGTCCGCGCGCGAGAACATCACCGTGGAAGAGGCGCGCAAGCGCATCGCCAATACGATCGCGGCCAAGCGCTTCGGCAAGCCGAAAGAGTTCGGCGATGCCTGCGCCTACCTGTGCAGCGAGCAGGCGAGCTTCATTTCCGGGCAGAACCTGCAGCTCGACGGCGGTTCCTACGCCGGCCTGGTCTAGGACAGGCGCATGGCCGGGCCGCCGCGTGTTGGGCTATGCTTCGGCCACCCCTCGCGCCGGGCGGGGGGCACGGACAACGCTTTGAAGTCCCGCCAATGCATACCGTTCCCAATATCTGGCAGTTGCGCGTCTTCGACTGCGTTGCACGGCTGGAGAACGTCACCAAGGCTTCGATAGCCCTGTCGCGTACCCAGCCGGCCATTACCTCCTGCATCTTCGCGCTGGAGAAGATCCTCGGCGCGACCCTGTTCGAGCGCAACAAGACCGGCATCTACCCGACCGAGGTCGGGGCGGCCGCGCACATACGCATCAAGAAAATCCTTGCCGCGCTGGAGGACGCGATGCAGCCGCTGTCGGGCGAACGGACGATCGCGCCCCTGGCGATGGCCTCGCGCATCACGCGTTCGCAGATGCTCGCGCTGATCGCCATCCACGAATGCCATTCCTTCCGGGCGGCCGCGGTCAAGCTCGGCATCACCGAAGCGTCGCTGCAGCGCTCGGCGCGCACGCTGGAGTCCAACCTCGGCTGCGAGCTCTATCGCAATACGGCCTCGGGCATCAAGACGACCTCCCTCGGCGACGACCTGGCGCTGCGCTTCAAAAGCATCGAATCCCAGTCGGTGGCGCTGGTGGAAGCCATCCAGGGATTCACCTATCCGCGCAGCAAGCGCATTGCCCTGGGGGTGATGCTGCTCGATCCTTCCATGCTGCTCGTCAACGCCATGAACGAGACGCGCGAGCGCTATCCCGACGTGCGCATTACCGTCCTGAGCGGCACCTACGAGCAATTGGTGAACAAGCTGCTGCGCGAAGAGATCGACTTCATCATTGGTGTGCTCAAGAAAACCGCGCACGTCCAGGAACTGGAGCAATTGCCGCTCTACAAAGAGTCGTACTGCATCGTGGCGCGGCGCGGACACCCGCTGCACCGCAAGCGCAGCATTACGGTCGAAGACCTGCAGCGGTATCCCTGGATCATCCCCCCGGCGGGCTCGCCGCGCCGACAGGCTTACGAACATCTGTTCTCCGAGACCTCGCTGCCGCCCGCGCTGATCGAGACCTACTCGCTGTCCACCATGCGCATCACGCTGGCCGACTCCGACATGCTGACCGTGCTGAGCTGGGTGGAAGTGCTCAGCGAGCGGCATTTCGGCCTGCTTTCGGCGCTTCCCTTCGAGATTTCCTGCGACGAGCCGCTGGTCGGCATGTGCCGTACCAAGGGCAAGGAAATGAACGACGTGCAGCAGTATTTCGTCGATGCTTTCAGCAAGAACGCCCAGGCGCTGAGCCGCGGCTGATCCAAGGCGAGAAGCGCTCCCTTGGGGCGGCGCGGCGTCTAGGCATTTTTTATGGAAGCAGCCGAACATCTTATGAAAGCCTGTCCCGGCGCAGGGATAACATAGCCCGCACTTGGCCCGAGGGGGCCTTAGACAGGAGTGCGGGAACATATGCTTATCGTGGATGCGCAGGTCCATACCTGGTCGGAAGGGGTGTCCACCGGCCACCACCGGCGCGACCCCATCGACCATGGCGTCATGGTCCGCGAGATGGCCGAGGCGGGGGTGGACCGGGTCGTGCTGGTGCCGCCGCTATGGGACCCGAACGGCAATGCCTATGCCGTGCAGATGGCGCGGGCGGAGCCGGAGAAGTTCTCGGTCATGGGACTGCTGGATCCGGCGCGCGGCGATGCCGCCGAACGGTTGGCGCGCTGGCGCGACCAGCCCCACGTGCGCGGCGTGCGCTTCCTGCTCAATACGCCCGAGCGCCTGCAGCCGCTGCAGGAGGGTCTGCTCGACCCGCTGTGGCCCATCGCCGAAGCGCAGAACATCGCCGTGGCAGTGCTCGCGCCCGGCCAACTGCCAGCGGTGCGGGCCATTGCAAGCAGGCACCCCGGACTCAGGCTGATCGTCGATCACCTGGCGGTGCCGCGTGGCGCGGTGGGGCCGCGCGCTTTCGAGCATCTGCCCGCACTGCTCGGACTGGCCGAATTGCCCAACGTCTACGTCAAGGCCGCGGGCGTGGGCGACTATGCGTTCGACCCGTTTCCTTTCGCTTCGCTGCAGGAGCCGCTGGAACGCATATTCGATGCCTTCGGCGCCGGGCGGGTGGTATGGGGGAGCGACCTGAGCCGCCTGCATCATCCCTACGCCCAATGCGTCGAGCATTTCAAGCACCACCTGCCCTTCCTGGGCCAGCACGACCTGGCCCGGGTCATGGGACTGAACATGCTGCAGTTGCTGAACTGGCGTTGACCGTGCGCAACGCCCGACATACCGGCGGCTCCGCAGGCAAGCGGACCGCCGACATCCAGGAGACAGAACAATGAACACCCTGCTGACCCGCCGCCGCTTCGGCGGCATCATGGGCGCTTCCGCGGCCGCCGCCGTACTCGCCTCGCCGCGCGCCGTCGCCGCTCCCGAGAAGATCAACATGGCGCGCGTGATTACCGGCGTGCCGGCCGGCTCGATGATCGACAACATCGCCCGCCAGGTGGCCGAGCTCCTGACGCCCGGCTACGCCGCCAGCGCCATGGTCGAGAACAAGACCGGCGCGGGCGGCATGCTGGCCTTGAGCTACCTGAAGACCCTGCCCGCCGACGGCAGCGCGCTCTATGTGGGCGTGTCTTCGCCGATCACCGTCTATCCCGTCACCTATGCCAAGCTGCCTTACGATCCCGACAAGGATCTCGTTCCCGTGGGCCGGCTGGGCGGCTTCGACCTCGCGCTGGCGGTGGGGCCCATGGTGCCGGAGCGCGTCAAGGACCTGCCGGGCTACTTCGAGTGGTGCAAGCAGAATCCGGACAAGGCCAACTTCGGCTCGCCCGGCGCCGGCTCCATGCTGCACTTCGTCGGCAGCATGAGCGGGCAGGTCGCGGGCGTGAACCTCAACCACGTGCCCTATCGCGGCCCCGGCCCCGCCGTCATGAATCTTCAGGGCGGCATGGTTTCGGCCGTCGTCGTGCCCCTGCTGGACGTCATGCCGCTGGCGGCCGAAGGCAAGATCCGCATCCTCGGCACCACCGGGGATGAGCGCAGCCGGTTCGTTCCCGATGTGCCCACGTTCAAGGAGCAGGGCTATGGCGAATATGCCCGCAGCGTCTGGATCGCCGTCTTCGCGCCCACGGGCGTGCCGGCGGGCACGCTGGACGGCCTGCGCCAGACCTTGAAGCAGGAGCTGTCCAAGCCCGAAGTCCAGGCCGCCATGGGGCGCCAGCTGCAAGAGGTCGCCTGGGGAGAGCCCGACGCGCTCAAGGCCGCCATCGTCGAAGAGCGCGCGAGCTGGAAAAAGGCGGTTCAGGCGCTGCGTTTCACGCCCGAGAGCTGACGCGGCCGCCAGTGGAGGGCGGCCCGGGGCCGCCTACTCCTGCGGCGGCGCCTTGCCGCGCGGCTGTTCGGTCAGGCAGTGCGAGCAATAGCGCGCATGCGGCCGGACATAGCGGCCGCATTTCACGCACAGCGATCCGCCGCGGGTCGCTACGGTGTAAAGCCGGCGCTGGCGCCGGCTCCGCCTGCGCCATGCGGCAATGCCGCCTATCGCCCCCGCCAAAGCCAATACCACCCACCAGAGACCCATGACGCACCGCCTGTTGACCGGATGGGAAATACTAGCAATCCAGTGCTACAGAATGTAGATCCTTGCTGGAATGTAATTTGCGCGGCGCGTGCGGCCGCTATTCTCCGTCCGCCAGCCAGGCCGCGCTCTCGGCCTCCAGCCGCGCCAGCGCTGCGCTGCCCGGGACCGCCAGGTCCGGCGCGATGTCGGCGCCGCCGCGCGATTGCAGGTAGACCAGGTGGCGGCAGCCGTCGGGGTGTTGCGCCAGCGCCGCGGGATCCAGTTTCAGCCGCGAACCCGGCAGCACCGGATCCAGCCGGTCTTTTTCGTATACCGGCACGCGTTTGACGATGCGCCACTGCGCTCCGTGTTTCACGAAGCGGTCATGGAAGCGGCCCCAGCAACTGATGTCGACTTCCTCGCCGTCCAGCTGTCCGCGCACCAGCAGCATCATGCGCGTTTCGGCCACGGCCCTGCCGTCGCGCAATGCGATGGTCGCGGCGCCGATGAAATGCTGGACGCGCGCGCCGGCGCGCGCCGACGCGATCGACCGCTCCACGAACTCCTCGGCCGGCCCGACGAACCAGGTGGTGTGCATCATGGCGCCGGGCGCATAGCAGGCGCGCAATTGGTCCCAGCGGCCGTCGTCGCGCGCCAGCCCCCAGTCCTGCACCACTTTGGTGATGGCCAGGCGGTCCAGCCATCGTGCCTGCTCGGACGGTTCCGCGGGCTGGAGGTCCTGGGGCGACGCGCCAGGGCGGCGGTCCGGCGATGGCTGCGCGGCGGGTTCGGCGGGAAGGCTGGGGCTCACCATGGTCTCCGGTAAAGGGCTGAGGTTGGGCTGCCGATGGTAGGGGTGGGAGCGATGCGCGTGAAGATGGTAAAACCGATCCACCGATAGATTTTTCTGATCACATGAAACTGCACCAACTGCGTATCGTGCTGGCGGTGGCGGACAAAGGCAGCCTGCGGGCCGCTGCACGGGAGCTGGGTATTTCGCAGCCGGCCATCACCCACAGCATCGCCGAACTCGAACGCGATCTCGGCGCGACCTTGTTCGAGCGCAACTCGCGCGGCGTGATCCCTACGCCGGCCGGAACGGCTTTCCTGCAGCGGGCGGCGGTGATCGTCAGCGAAGCGCGCCGCGCGCGCGAGGAAGTTGCCCAGATACTGGGCAGCGACCAGGGTTCGGTGACGATCTGCCTGTCGATCGCGGCGCATCTCGCCTTGCTTCCCATGGCCCTGCCGCTGTTCCAGCGGCGCTATCCGCAGGTGCGGCTGCGCATCGTCGAAGGCGCGTTTCCGGCGCACGAGGCGCGGCTGCGCGACGGCAGCATGGATTTCTACATCGGCCCGGCGCCGGAACCCGCGCCGGCGCGCGAGTTCGCCGTGGAAGCGTTGTTTCCCAATACGCGTGCCGTATTCGCCCGCCGCGGCCATCCGCTGGCGCAGGCGCGCTCGCTGAAAGACCTCGCCGATGCCGGCTGGATCACCACCGGCATCACCGACAAGGCCGAGGTGGAACTGCTGGATACCTTCGAACGCTACCGGCTGCCCGCGCCGCGCCTGGTCCTGCAGGCCGAGTCGATGCTGAGCATGCTGCTTGCGCTGACGTCCTCGGACTTGCTGGCCATGACCCTGCGCCAGTATGACGAGTTTCCGCTCAGCCGGGGCGCGATACAGCGCATTCCGATCAAGGAGGCCCTGCCGGCGCCGCCCATCGTCATCGTGCGGCGCATGGCCTTGCCGCTGACGCCCGCCGCGGACTATCTATGCGATATGTTCCGGCGGGCCGCGGCCGCCTATGTGTCCGAGAGGGGGCTGGACGGCGACATGCGGTAACGCCTCTGTCGCCTCGGCCGGCGCGTATCGGCGATACGGCGGCTGAGCGCCTCGCAGCGCCGCTTTCAGGGCCGTATCGCCATGCGGATGCGCCGTTCGCGGATGCGCCAGCCCTGCGGCGTGCGCTGGTAGCGGTCGTGGTATTCCACCACCGAGGGAGGTCCCGACGCCTGGGCCGGTTCGCCCGCCGTGCCGGGCACGCCCTGGAAGAACAGCACGTAGCAAAACCCGGTTGCGTCGTCCGCCGACGCAAAGGCTATCCGGATGTTGGTGCAAAGATGCCGCGTGGCCATGCCGGCCGGGCGTGCGTCCAGGAAGCGCGCGATTTCCGCCTGGCCGGACGTTACCGTGCCCATCCGGTCGAGGACGCCGTCGTCCGTGAACAGGTCGAGCAGCGGTTCGTAGCGGCGCGCATCGATGTGGTTGGCGAAGTCCACGCACAAGCGGGTGCACGCGGCTTCGTCCAGCCACCGTGCGGCGGATCCGGTCAATGTGCCGTTCATCGTGTCGAAACCCTCAGCCCATCAGCGAGCCGCGCACGGGAGACACCGGCAGGTGCTCGCGCCGGGGCAGCAGGTCCGTTTCGGCTTCCCCGGCGCGCAGGCGGCCGATCAGGACTTCGGGGTCGAATTCCACGCCTATGGGATTGGTCTCGAAGTGGGGGCCCTTCATGAAGGCGTTGGCGTCGTCGTTGGTGGCGAAGCAGTCCGCCTGGAACTCCATCTGGTTGCCGTCCGGATCGGCGTAGTACAGCGACACGGTGATGCCGTGATGGACGCTCCAGTACGGCAGGACGCCCTTCGCCTTGAGTTCGGCATACTTGTCCAGCAATTCCGTCAGGCTGCGGTAGCCGTAGGCCACGTGGTCCATGCCGGGCTGGCCGCGCGGCGTGCGCGCATCGGACTCGCCCTTGATGATGCCCAGGTTCAGCAGCGCGACCCGGTGATGCTCCTCGTCGTAGGTGACGAAGGCGATCACCGGGCTTTGGTGCTGTACCGTGCCGTTGAACACCGTGACGTACCAGTCCAGCATCTGCTGGAAACGATAGGTGCGGTAGACGATGTGGGCGAATGTCTTGGGGCGGATGGCGGTGGGCACGAGGTCGTCTCCGTTCGAATGCTGGGGCCGGGCGCTGAGCGCCGCTTCAGCGAGCATGCTAGGCAGGCCGCCATTCCGATGATAGATGCGGGAATCGTTCTGGCGATATGTTTTCTCTATCGCCAAGTCATGATGCAGCACCCCGGCGTCCCGGGGCGCCGCGTCACTTCATCTGGCAGAGGGCATGGTAGGAGTCCTGGTAGTTCTTCAACGGCGTGGCCACCGTCTTGAGGCTCACGCGGCCTTTGGCGTCCTTGGCCACCTCGAAGGCGTACCAATCGTTGACGGGGAAATTGTTGTTGTTGAAGCGCAGGGTGCCCCGTACCGATTTCTCGCTGCCCTGCTTGAGGGCCGCCATGAACGCCTTCTTGTCCGCCACGTCGCCCTTGACGCGCCCGATGGCGGCGTCCAGCAGCAGGGCGGAGTCGTATCCCTGTGCGGCGTAGTTCGACGGGATGCGCTTGTATTTCTTCTCGAAGGCTTCGACGAACTGCCTGCTGACGGGATTGTCGGTGTCGGGGGCCCAGAAGTGGACGGCCTTGATGCCCAGCGCTGATTCCCGGAGCGCCGGCAGCGTCAATGCGTCGGCCATGCCCACGGTTATCAGCGGCACGTTCTTGTTCAGCCGGGCCTGCTGGTATTGGCGGATGAAGGTGACGGCGCCGGTCGGAATGAAGGAGAACACGGCATCGGGCCGCGACGCGGCGATCTGGGCCAGTTCCGCCGAGAAATCGGGCTGCGTCACGCCGGGATAGATTTCCTCCACCACCGTGCCTTTGTAGAACCGCTTGAAGCCGTTGACGGCGTCCTTGCCCGCCTGGTAGTTGGTGGCCACCAGCACCATGCGCTTGTAGCCCTTGTCGGTGGCGTACTGGCCCGCGGCCTCGGCCCAGCTGTCGTTCTGCCACGAGGAAACGAAGCGGTACGGGGAGCACTGCGCGCCGGCGAGATCCGACGGACCGGCATTGGAGCCGATCAGGAAGACTTCTTTTTCGGCGATGGGGCGCTGCACCGCCATCATGACGTGGGAGCCCGCAATGCCCGTGATGATCGGGACCATGTCCCGCTCGATGAATTTCTTGACGATCTGGCCCGCCACTTCGGGCTTGAACTGGTCGTCCTGCAGCAGGATCTCGACCGGCACCCCGCCGAGCTTGCCGCCGCCCTGTTCCACGCCCAGCATGAAGCCGTCGTACATATCCTGGCCCAGCGGGCCGACCGGGCCGGACAGCGTGGTGATGTAGCCGATCTTCATGGGGGATTGGGCCGCCGGGGCGGCGCCCGCGAGGCACGCGCCGGCAAGGGCGAGCAGGGCCAGGAATTTGCGAGTCGTGAACATGGTGTCTCCTTCTGTGTCTCGTATCTTTCTTTTGGCTTATTCCGCGACGATGCCGGCCTGCCGGATGAAGCCGGTCCATTTGTCGTAGTCGGCCTTCATGAAGCGCTCGGCCGCCTCCGGCGTCATGGGCGTGACGTCGACGCCGGCCTTCTCCAGCCGGCTGGTGACCGCCGGATCCTTCAAGGCTTCATCGGCGGCCTTGCGCAGCGTGGCCACCGTCGCCGCCGGCGTTTTGGCCGGCGCGGAAAGGGTGTACCAGGACACGACTTCGAGCATGGGCAGGCCCGATTCGGCGACCGTCGGAACGTCGGGCGCGCCGGGCAGCCGCTTCGAGGCCGTGGTGAACAAGGCCTTGACGCGCTTGCTCTCCAGCAGCGGCCGCACGGTGGGCCAGGCGTCGATGAACAGGTCGATGCGGTTGCCCAGCAAATCCTGGTAGGCCGCCTGCGCGCCGCGGTAGGGGACGATGGTGATGCGCGGGTCGACCGCTTTCACGAAAGCGGCTGCCATGATGTGCTGTCCGCTGCCGGAGCCCGCGGTGCCGATGGTGAACTTCTCGGGATGGGCCTTGATCTGCTGCAGCAATTGTTCGTAGGAGTTCACCGGCAGGTCGGGGCGCGCCACCAGCAGGTACGGATTGGTGCCCACCATGGCGATCGTGGTGAAGTCGGTCCGGTCGTACTTGATGGACTTGTAGAGGCCGACGTTGAACACCAGGTTGCTGAGGCCGCCGACCATCAGGGTATAGCCGTCCGGCGCCGCCTCGGCGGCATACTGGGTGCCGACCAGCGTGCCGGAGCCGGTCTTGTTCTCGACGACGAAGCTCTTGCCGCCCAATTGCCTGCTCAGGCCTTCGCCCATGACGCGGCCGATCAGGTCGAAGCCGCCGCCGGGCGTGGAGGGCACGACGATGCTGACGGGGCGGGCAGGGTAGTCCTGCGCGTGCGCGGCGCCGCCGCCCAGCGAGACCAATGCCGCGGCGGCATAGGCGATCAGTCGGGTGGATGTCATTTTTTTGTCTCCGGATATAGGGATCGGGTAAGAAAATCCGCGTAGTGCGCCGTCTGCGGGCGGAAGGGCGCGGACAGGTTGAAGTGGCTGCGTTCGGCCGCCGCCGCCAGGGCCTGCAGGTCCGGCGCCGTGTAGCCGAGTTCGGCCAGGGTGGTGGGCAGGCCCAGTTCGCGCATCAAGGCAGCCACGCCTTCGGCCAGCGAGGCCGAGGCGGGCAGGCCGAAAGCCGCCGACACCGCGGCCATGCGGTCGGGAACATGCTCGGCCGTCGCGTCGAGAGTGGCCACCAGCCCGATGCCGCTCAACACGCCGTGGTGGAAGCCCTGGTCGCTGCAAACGATGGCGACGGCGTGGGCGGGGCCGAGCCCCATGCCGATGGAAACGCCGCCTGCGAAGGCCGCCAGCATCATCTCGCCGCGCGCGTGCAGGTCGGCGCCGTCCTCGACGGCGCGCCGCAGGCTGCGGGCGGCTCGCGCGATGCCGTCGAGCGCGATCGCCTTGCCGAGCGGCTGCTCGCGGTTGGAGAGATAGCCTTCGATGCAATGGGATAAGGCATCGATGCCGGTGGCGGCGGTCAGGCGGCGCGGCAGGCTCACCGTGAGTTCGGGATCGAGCACCGCCAGCCTGGGAACCAGGTGCCGCGAGTTCATGCCCACCGACGCCGTGGCCGCATCGGGATGGATGCCCGCCGAAGGCGAGGCTTCGCTGCCGGTGCCCGCGGTGGTCGGAACGACGACCAGCGGCGCGGCCGGACCGTGGCGGACGTTGGGTTTGCCGAGGTAGTCCGCGGCCGAGCCGGCGTTGGTGGCGAGCAGGGCGATCATCTTGGCCGTGTCGATCACCGAGCCGCCGCCGACGGCGATGACGCCGTCGCAGACCTGGGCGGCGTAGTACGCGGCGCCGGCATCGACGTCGGCGTAGAGCGGATTCTCGGTGACGCCGTCGAAGCGCGCGGCCGCGGCGCCATCGCCGCAGGCCGCCTCGACCTTGGCGGCCACGCCGGCGGCGACCAGGCCGCGGTCGGTGACGATCAGCGGGCGGCGTACGCCGAGGCTTTCCAGCTCGGCCGGCAGGGCGCGGATCGCGCCGGCGGCGTACAGCGTGCGCGGCGCGGTCAGCGCCGGGACGGGCAGGGGGGCTGCGGATGCGTTGGTCATGGCTTCATCGATCTACAAGGGGTACTGGCGCTTGTTCCGGCTGACCGTCACGAGGTTCAGGTCGGTGAAGATGTCGATGGCCCAGCGGCCGAAGCGGGCCCAGCCGCTGTCCTTGACGCCGCCGAACGGAATCTGCGGCTCGCCGCCCATGGTCGGGCCGTTGACGTTGACCATCCCGGCCTGCACCTGGCCGCCCAGGCTGATGCCCCGCCAGACATCGGCGGTCATGATCGATGCCGTCAGCCCATAGGCCGTGCCGTTGGCGGCCTGTACGGCGGCCTGCTCGTCGTCGAAGGGCTCGACCAGGACCACCGGACCGAACACTTCCTCGCAGTGGATGGGCGCATCGGCGGGAACGTCGACCAGGACGGTCGGATCGAAGCAGCGTCCGCGGCAGGTCCCGCCCGCCAGCAGGCGCGCGCCGCGCGCGAGCGCCTCGTCGATGCCCTGCTTCACCTTGGCCACCGCCTGCTCGGTGATCAGCGGGCCCAGCTTGGTCGCGGGGTCCGAGGGGTCGCCGGCCTGCAGTGCCTTGGCGCGCGCGACGAAGCGTTCCAGGAACGTGTCGTACAAGGAGCGGTGGACCAGGATCTTGCGCGTGTTCATGCAGATCTGGCCCTGGTGGAAGAAGGCGGCGAAGACGGCGGTGTCGATCGAGTAGTCGAGATCGGCGTCGGCCAGCACCAGCATCGGGTTGTAGCCGCCCAGTTCCAGGGCGATGCGCTTGAGCTTGGCGCCGGCGCGCGACGCCAGCCTCGCGCCGGTGGCCGACGAGCCCGTGAAGTTGTAGGCCCGCACCGCGGGGCTGTCGAACAGGCGGTCGGCGATCGGCCCGATGTCGGCCGGCGCGTGGGTGACCACATTGACCACGCCCGGCGGAAAACCGGCCTCGTGGAAGACTTCTCCCATCAGGATGCCGGCGCACACCGGCGCTTCTTCCGAGGGCTTGAGCACCACGGTGTTGCCGCAGGCAAGCGGGGCGACGATGCTGCGGAAGCCCAGCGCCACGGAGCCGTTCCAGGGGGAGATGCCGCAGACGACGCCCAGCGGCTTGCGGACCGCCATGGCGAACACGCCCGGCGTGTCGGATTGCACGATCTCGCCGCCCGGCAGGTAGGGATAGCCGGCGGCCTGGCGCAGCAGGCCCACCGCCCACTGGATCTGGAAGCGGGAGAAGGCGGAGGCCGAGCCGGTTTCCTCGGCCATCAGCGGGACGATCTCGTCCGCCCGGCGTTCCAGGATGGCGGCCGCCTTCAGGAACAAGGCCTGCCGCTCGCGCGCGCCCATCGCCGCCCAGGCCGGGAAAGCTTCGGCGGCCGCGTCGATGGCGCGCTGCGCGTCGGCCGCGCCGGAGGCCGGAATCGTCGCGAACGGCTGCCCGGTATAGGGATTGATATCGTCGAAGGTGCGGCCGCCTTCGGCGGCCACCCATTCTCCGGCGATGAGCTGGCGATACGCGCGCGTGTCGCGGGATGTGGTGGAAGACATGTCGGAATCCTTGAGGGAAATAGGCGTCGAACCGTCGCGGCGTTCGGCGTCAGGCGGCGGGCAGCTTCAGTAGTTGCGCGGCGTTGCGCCAGGCCAGCTTGGCGCGTTCGCTGTCGGCTATCGGCAACTGGTCGAACCACTCGACCGCCAACTGGTTGGATTCGAAGGGGTAGTCCACCGAGAACAGCAGCCGGTCCCAGCCGACCACGTCGGCGGCGCAGATCAGCTCGGGGGTCGAGAACACGCCCGAGGTGGTCACGTGGAAGTGGTCGAGGAAGGTGTCGCGCACCGATTTGCCCAACTGCGGGTACTTGGGCGTCAGGCGGCCGTCGGCGCGCCATAGGCCGAAGGGCAGCATCTCCCCCATGTGGCCGATGATCATCTGCAGTTTGGGGAAGCGGGCGAACAGGCCGCTGAGGATCAGCCGCAGCACGTGAGTGCCGGTTTCCAGCGCGTAGCCCCAAGGGGCGTAGCCGAGCACCGGGTAGTCCTTGAACCACGCTTCATGCACGGCCGGGTGCGGATTGGCCGGATGGAGGTAGAGCGGCACGTCCAGCGCGGCGGCGGCTTCGAAAATGGGCCAGAAGCGCTGGCGGTCGAGGTATTCGCCGCGGGTATGGCCGTTGAGCATGGCGCCCCGAAAACCGTAAAGCTCCACGGTGCGTTCCAGTTCGCGGACGGCGGCTTGCGGATCCTGCGGGGCGAGGGTGGCGAAGCCGGCGAAGCGGTCGGGGTGAGTGGCCACGGCCTCGGCCAGGTAATCGTTGGCGTCGCGGGCCAGCCCGGTGGCGCGCTGCGCGTCTTCCATTTCGTGCACGCCGGGCTTGGTATGGGACAGCACCTGGATGCGGATGCCGGCCTTGTCCATGCCTTCGAGACGGATATCGCCGATCTCGTCCAGTCCCGGTACCCGTCCGGGTGCCAGCAGCGCGCGATCGACCTCGTTGTGTTCGGCCAATATCGGCGCGTGGACGAAGTGTTCCTCCAGGGCGATCAGCTTGCGGTTGGCAGGGTTGGCAGTCATGTCTTGGTCCTCGCTGAATGATTGCGAAGGACTGTAAGTAAGACGCCTAGGCGGGACCATTGAAATTTCATCGGTCCGCTATTACTGATCGTTATACTGAGGTCCTTATTGCAGCCCCCGGTCCTGAAAAGCATGGCGACTACCGACCGCATCAAACTGCGGCACCTGCGCAGCCTGGTCGCGATTTCCGAGCACGGCGCGCTGGTGCGCGCCGCGGAAGCGCTGGCGATCACGCAGCCGGCGGTGTCCAAGACCGTGGCGGAGCTGGAGGAAATCGTCGGCCAGAAACTGTGCGAGCGTTCGCCGCGCGGCGTGGAACTGACCGATGCCGGCCGGTTGCTGGTGCGCTATGCCGGCAGCAGCCTGCGCACGCTGCGCGAAGGCCTGGACAGCATCACGCGCGACCGTTCGATCGAAGCTCCGGTAGTGCTGATAGGCGCCGCGCCCAACGTCGCGGCCGGCGTATTGCCGAAGGCGCTGAATCTCTTCGGCCAGCGCAATCCGCAAGCGCGGGTACGTGTGCGCACGGGCACCAATGCGCAGCTCATATCGGAGCTGCGACGGGGCGGGCTGGATCTGGTCCTGGGCCGGTTGGTCGATCCCTCGGGCATGCAAGGCCTGAACTTCGAACCCTTGTACACCGAGGTCTTGATCTTCGCGGTACGGCGCGGCCATCCGTTGGCGCAGCAGCGGCCGCTTTCGCCGCGGGCCTTGTCGTCGTTCAGGATGGTGCTGCCCGATCTGGGCACCCGCATCCGCGAAGCGGCCGACCGTTTCCTCCTGACCGAAGGCGTGGATGACCCCCTCAATGCGATCGAGACATTCGATACCTCGTTCGGACGCAACTATGTGCTGCAAAGCGATGCGGTCTGGTGCGTGCCGGAAGGGGCGGTCGAAAGCGACCTGCGCGAAGGCGTGCTGTACCGCTTGCCTCTGGACACCCATACGACCGAGGGCCCGGTCGGCCTGACGCTGCGCGCCGACATGGTGCCGTCGGGTGCGCTGCAGCAGGTGCTGGCGGCCATCCGCGACAGCGCGGTGGCGCGCACGTGAGGATGAAAAAGACGGATCGGTTTGCGCCGTCCGCCCTGGAAGGCTTGTTCAAGCTGGCTGTGGCCATCTTTGATCGCCATAGGCCGCCAAAGCCAGGCCCATCCGGGCCAGATAGCGTTCGAGCCCTGTAGACCAGCCTTCGCCGAAAGTCGCCCCGACGTACCCATCCGGACGGATCAACACACATTCCCCCGGCACCAATTCATAGGCGTTCTGGAAGTGTCCTCAGGCGTCGATGATCTCGCCTCGCGGGCCGATGCGGTGGACGCGCAGCCCTGGACGCGGTGCGACCGTCTCGTTCCCGGCTTCCCGGACCAGCAATGTCCAATGCGGCCCCCGGAGCAGCTGGAACAGCCGTGCAGGCTGGCCCGCCGCTCCGAGGACCGGGGCGTCCGGCGCGCGGTCTCCTGCCCGAAGACCGCTTTTTCGCGCGGGCAGATCGTTCGAGAGGGGCGAGTCGGGGTAGCCGATATCGAGTTGATGCACCTCGCGGCCGCGGCGGATCCCGCCTTGCCTCTGGGCATCGAGCAGCCTGGTCGCGAGGCCGAGCATGGCTTCGGCCACCGGACGGCGCTCGAGCTCGTAAGTGTCGAGAAGCCCGTCTTGCGCACCTTTCAGCACGGCTGCAAGCTTCCATCCCAGGTTATAGGCATCCTGCACGCTGGTGTTCAGCCCTTGTCCTCCCGTGGGCGGATGCACGTGGGCGGCGTCCCCGACAAGAAACACCCGGCCTATGCGGTAGCGCTCGGCCAGCCGCGCGCTCATCTGGTAATCCGAAGCCCAGGATACGGAATGGACGGTGATGTCCTTGCGTCCCGTGCGCCTGGCTATGAGGGCTGTCAGTCCTGCAGCCGAGAGATCCGCGTGTTCGACCGGCGGCATAGGCGCCTGGATCTGGAAGAGATCGGTTCCGGCGAGCGGGCAAATCGCTACCATTTTCGCCACGTCGCCGTCGTTGAACTGGTGCCATGCATCGCGGTCGAGCCCGGTCAGCATGACATCCGCCACGATGGCGCGCACGCCCAGCGTCTTGCCGGGGAAGTCCACACCGAGGATTTTCCTCACGAGGCTGCGGCCGCCGTCGGCTCCAATGAGATAGCGGGCGTGGATGGTCTCCTTCCCGGCCGATCCCGCAACATGCGCAGCGACGCCGTTTTCATCCTGCCTGAACTCGAGCAGTTCATTTCCGAACTCCACCCGATGTCCAATCTCGCCGAGCCGTTCGCGCATGAGGCGTTCCGTCAGGAACTGCGGAAGCATCAACGGCAGTCGATAAGGTTCGGCTGGCGTCGGATCGATAGGCTCTGCCAAGTCTGTATCGAGATAGCCGCCGTCATCACGGTAAATACGCTGTCGCGGATAACGGCCCCCGGCGGCAACAACTCTGTCGAGAATGCCGAGGTCTTCGAAAATCTCCTGTGTCCTGGGTTGGATGCCTTTGCCCCGGGAGCCTTGGAACGGCGTGGCCATCTTCTCGATCAGCCGGAACGAAATACCGCGGCGCGCGAGCTCGATGGCAAGGGTGAGGCCGGCGGCACCGGCACCGCAAACCAGGACGTCGGTCTTGGAGTGGTCTGTCATGGTTTTCCTGATGTGTGTAATATGCACTCATTGGGAGTCATGCTATGCCAGACAATAAAAATGTGCAAGATGCACATATTTCGGATCGGATGAAAGCCTTGCATCTCGCGCTGATCAGCATCGTCAGCGCGATGAATCGGCCGCGCAATGACGAGAAACTGATCGAGGAAGCCGGCATCCAGCTCGATAGGGCGCTGTTTTTCGCGCTCGTCGGCATCGAACGGCTCGGGCCGATCGGGGTGGTGGAGCTGGCCGAGCGGGCCGGACGCGACTACACCACGGTCAGCCGGCAAGTTGCCAAGCTCGAAAGCCTGGGCCTCGTAAAACGCCGGGAGAACCCTCTTGACCGCCGCGTGCGCGAGGCCGTCATATCCGCGAAGGGCAAGGCGATGACAGACCGCATCGATGCGGCACGCGAGCGAATGGGCCGGGCGATCTTCAAGAACTGGAGCGAGGACGAAATCGGCGATTTCGTCAGGTTGATGCGAAAGTTCGCGGATGCTTTGGAGGAAGAATTGCCGGGAGGGGCTTAGATCCGGCGCATGTTGCGGCCTTTGCAATTCTTCTAGCGCCCCGGCCTGTCCCTGGCCGGCAGGCCGGGGCGAGCCGCGCAATCTACGCTTCGCGGCCCAGGGCCAGCAAGTTGTCGCGGGCCAGCCAGATCGTGCGTTCGAACAGAATGGTGGTTTGAAACAGGGCTTCCTGGACTTTGGCGGGGGTGCCGGGGTCGCCGGCCAGCAGCCGCGTACGGATGTTCTCCATGAGCGCATCGCGCTGGCCCAGGAGCGATAGTGCTACCTCGCGCTCTTCAGGGTCGTTCGACCGGGCGGTTTCGGCAAGGACGTCCAGCAGCATGTGCAGCGATTCCGTCATGCTGCTGACCGTGGCCGCCGCGCCCGGGGCGCCCGAGGCCTTGTCCACCGTTGCGACGAATTCCGCCAAGGTTTCGTGGATGGCGATGGTGTCGGCAACGCTTTGCTGCAGACTCATGGCCCGCACGATGGCCTGATGGCCTGGTTGCCGGTCGAGCAGTGAGGCGAGATAGGTGCGCAGCGCGTTGCCGACCGACAGGCCCGCTTTTTTATAGGTGGCGGCGCTGGGTTCGTTCGTGTTGCCGTCTTCGCGTACATGTTCCAGCATCAAAGGCAGGCGTTGCATCAGGCGATGGCTCTCCCGTTCGGCCAGTTCCAGCGCGAGCTCGACGTCATCCAGTGCCTCTTGCATCAGAAAGGCCGGCTTGGCCAATTCGTCTTCGAACCGGGGCGGCGCAATGCGATTCAAGAACCGGGACAAGGGCTGGTGGGCCAGGGTGCAGGCCAGCGATCCGAAGATCTGGATGACCAGAAAGGCTGCCGCGAGCCGATGGCCGTCGTCGGTGGGCAGCTTGAGCAGCATCTGTTCGAGCGCGCCCGACGAAATGGCGAAGGGCAGCAGGAGCACCAGCGTCCCCGCCAGCTTCTGGGCGGCTTGGAAAAACAGAATATGGCGGCCGGTGGCTTCTCCTTCCCAGGCCAGGAACGCGTAGTTCAGGCCCGATCCCCCGTTGGCGCCCAGCAATAGCAGGATGGCCGTATCCAGATCGAAGACGCCCGCGCCGAGCAGCGCGACGGCGATGGCGCCCGCGACCGTGGACGATTGAGTGGCGATGGCCAGCGCGACGCCGATGAGCAGGGTGCCGAGCGCCGTGCTGCCCGGTTCGAGCAGGCCGAAGCTGCGCAGCATTTCCTGTAGCGGCCCGCTGCCGACCTTGAGCATGCTCAGGCCCAGCAAGAGCATGCCCACGCCCAGCAGAGCCAGGACGGTGTAGCGCATCCGGTCGCTGAGGCGCAAATCGAAATAAAGCGAAATGCCACAGGCCGCCAGAACGTAGGCCACCACGTAGCGGGTATCCAGGGCCACCAGAAAGACCAGGGCCGACGCTCCCACATGCGACCAGGTGGGCACCAGCGGTGCCCGCTTGCCCTCGACGATGCCTGCGCGCGCAAAGCTGACCACGATCAGGGCCACGGCATTGGTGCTTTGCGTCAGCAGGCCCGCCAGCATGCCGCTGAACGCGGCCAGCACGTTGGATCCCAGCGCCCGCCGAAACAGGCTGCGCGCGGAGGGGCCGGCGACCAGGGCGAGGTTGCTGGCAAGAAAGCGGACGCCGCAAAAAAACAGGCCGAGTCCCGTCAGGGCGGGCAGCAGTGCAATCATGGCTGTGACGACGGCAGCAGGGCCTGGACTTTCCCCAGCAGGCGGGGCAGATCGATGGGTTTGGTGTCGTAATCGTCGCAGCCGGCTTCGAGCGCGGTTTTGCGGTCGCCGGACATGGCGTGGGCCGTCAAGGCAATGATGGGGATGGACGCGGTGGCCGGATCGGCTTTGATGCGGCGGGTCGCTTCCCAGCCATCGATGACCGGGAGGTTCAAGTCCATCAGGATCAGGTCGGGCAGGGTGGCGGCGGCGGCCACGGCCTCCCCGCCATCGGCGGCAAGGACAACGTCGAAGCCCCGCCGTAGCAAGCGTCGCGACAGCATGTCGCGATTCTCGGGGTTGTCTTCGACGAGCAGGATGCGGGTCATGGCTGGTCTGGCGCCGTTCGTGCGTGCGTGGGCGGCCCGACGTGGCGGGCAATGGTGTCGATCAGGGTTTTGCGGTCGATGGGTTTGGTGAGGAATTCGGCCGCGCCCAGTGAAAGGCCCAGGGGCCGGTCGTCGAGCATCGAAACGATGATGACGGGAATCGAGGCCAGGCCGGAGTCTTTCTTCAAGGCGTCCAGCACCGCCCAGCCGTCGACCTGGGGCATCATGACGTCGAGCAGGATGGCGGCCGGTTCGATGCGGCGAATGGCCGCCAGTGCGTCTTTGCCGGTGGAGATGTGTTCGACCCGGTAGCCGTTGCGCGCCAGCATGGCGCCCATGACGTCATGTACCTGGGGATCGTCGTCGATCAACAAAAGCGTGGTCGCGCCCGAGGGCCCATGCGCGGATCTGGCCGCTTGCGGTTCCGCGATCGCCTGCGGCTGGACCGGCAGGGTAATGGTAAAGCAACTGCCCTTGCCGATCTCGGAGGCCACGCTGACCGAGCCGCCCAGCAGTTCGCATAGACGCTTGGTGATGGCCAGCCCCAGCCCGGTGCCGCCGTATTCCCGGGTAGTGGAGGAGTCGGCCTGGGTAAACGGCTGGAACAGCTTGGCCTGCTGTTCGGGCGTCATGCCGATGCCCGTGTCGGAGACGGCGAACACAATGAAGGAACGGCCGTCCTGCCGCAGGGGGCTGATATCCAGCATGATAAGGCCGTTCTTCGTGAATTTGCACGCATTGCTGACGAGGTTCAGCAAAGACTGTTTGAGTTTGGTGACGTCGGTGTCGATGCCGACGCCATCGATGGCCGGATCGATATGAATGCCCATCGTGCTGTTGCTGTTGGCGGCCAGGGGCGCAGTCAGGGTGCGTACTTCTTCGGCCAGTTGCGACACCAGCACCGGTTCGAGAAATACTTCCATGCGGCCTGCTTCGATCTTGGAGAGATCGAGAATGCTGTTGATGAGCCCCAGCAGGTGCTTGCCCGCGTTTTCGATCTTGCGTAGATCGGCGGCGTATTGTTCATGCCCGTCGTCTTCCGCGTCTTCCTGCATGATCTGCGCATAACCGATGATGGCGTTCAGCGGCGTGCGCAGCTCGTGGCTCATGTTGGCCAGAAATTCCGATTTGATCTGGTTGGCTTGTTCGGCCGCGCGGCGGGCCTCTTCCATGGCCAATTCCACTTGTTTCTGGGCCGTGATGTCGTAGACCCATCCCGCCAGCGCGGGCTGGCCATCGTATTGCAGGCGTTGCCAGGTGAACAGGCCCCAGAACGTCTCGCCGTTGGTTCGGCGATGCTGTACCTCGACGTTCCGCAGTTCGCCCGTGTCTTGAAAAATCTTCAGAAGGCGGGCGCGCTGAGTGGGATCGACCCAGGTGTCGTGGCTGGCGGCCGTCGTATCGTTCGCGTCATAGAGATAGATGGCGTTGTGGGCGGGATTGCGGTACAGATACCGGCCGTCTTCGGTCAGAATGGCGACGGAAATGGGCGAGGCCTCGAGCAGCTGGCGCGCTTGCAGGGAATTGCCGTTTTTCTGGCCGTGGTCGTTCATGCGCCGAGCTCCTGCAGGGCATTCTCTCGCCGGGGGTGGATGGAGAGCAGGGCAGTGAAGCCTGAAATATCGAAGATTTCTTGAACGGGCGGTTGCACGGCGCACAAAACCAGCAGGCCACGCGCCATACGGGCCTGTTTGGCCGCTGAAAGAATCACCCGCAAGCCCGCACTGGAAATGAAATCGACGCTGGCCAGATCGAGCACCAGGCGGCCATTGGGCGCCGCGGCCAACTGGTCGAGCCGGGCGCCCAGGCGCGGGCTGGTCGTGCTGTTCAGTCTGCCTTGCGGGACCAGCACCACCACCTCGCCTTCCAACGATTCTTGCAACTCCATGGATGTCTACCTTTCTTGCTGTTCCTGGTTGGCCGCAGCGTTGCGGGCAATCACGAGCGTTGTTGTATTGAGGCCGCCGGTGCTGGCGTAGTCATAGCGCTGGGCCAGCGTCAGCACCAGATGCGCGCCCAGTCCGCCGGGCGTTCTCGCGTCGAGCGCAGCGCCGGTATCGGGGGCCGGCAGCTTGCGTAGGTCGAATGCCTCGGTTCGATCTTCGATGACGATCCGCACGTGGACAGGGGTCAGCCAAAGGCGGATGCCGCAGGTCTTGTCCAGGCCTTGGCCGTACTTGCCCAGATTGGTCAACAGCTCGTCCAGCATCAGACCGGTGTGGTGCGCGCAGCGATGATCCACGCCACGCCGTTCGAGCAGCTCCATCACCTTGTCGACCAATGTCGAGATCTCGTCTGGCTGCGGTTGTAGCGGTTGGTCGTGCAGGAGCAGGGGCGCGGGCTCGGGCCGGGGCGCGGACAGGCTCAGCATGAGGGCGGCTACGTCATCGGAAGGCGGGGCGCCGGCTTCGTGGCGCCTGACTTCGGCGACGAGACCGGAAACGAGCGAGGTTTGTCGAGAGGGAGCGGATAGCCAGGCGGCCGTGCCCTCGTCGCCGAACATCCTGCCGTCGGGGGACGTGGCCTCGGTGATCCCGTCGGTGATGACCAGCATCTGATCGCCCGGGGCGAGCGTGAGCTCATGGGAGGTGTAGCGCGCGTCTTCCATGACGCCCGGCGGCACCCCGCCCGGCTCGCCCAGGCGTGCAATGCCTCCATCGGCGTAGCGCAGAAACGGCGGGACGTGGCCGGCGCGGACATAGCGCAGCCGGCCGGAGGCCAGGTCGAGGCTGGCCAGCAGCATCGTCACGAACATGCACGACGGGTTATTGCGCGCCAGCGCCGCATTGAGGGCGGCCATCGCCTGCCCCGGCTCGGTGAACAGCGCCTTGGCGTCCGGGCGCGCCCCAAGGCCGCGCAGCAGCGCGCACGTGCGAGCCATCATGAGCGCTGCGCCAGCGCCTTTGTCGGAGACGTCGCCCAGTACCGCGACGAGCAGATCGCCGCCGATCAGGAAATGGTCGACCAGGTCGCCGCCGACCTCCCGGGCCGGATCGAGTACGAGATCGATGGAAACCGTGCCGCAAGCGGCTTCGATGCTGATTGCGGCGGGGGCCAGGGCGAGTTGCAGCGTACGCGCTTCGGCCAGTTCGGCCTGTTTGCGTTGGAGTTCCAGGCGCGTCTGGTCGCGCAGGAATTTCTTCTCGAGGCTGGATAGTACGCGTGCCCGCAATAGGGTGCGATTGAAGGGCTTGAGCAGAAAATCCTCGGCTCCCGCTTCGATGCAGGCAGCGATGTCGTCGACTTCGCTCAGGGCCGAAATGACGATGACGGGCAGCGTGTGGATGCGGCCATCGGCGTTCAAACACTGCAACACCTCGTGGCCCGTCATGACCGGCATCATGATGTCGAGCAGGACCAGGTCGAAGCGCGCATCGTTGAGCTGCTCGAGCGCCTGCCGGCCATTCCCGGCCTCGACGAATCCGGCTGATGCCCAAACGGCGCAGGCGTCTTGCTAGGAGGTCGCGGTTGTCGGCGACGTCGTCCACGATCAACACGCTCGCTTGCGTCACGTCGGTCGCCGGCGCGTATTCGGCATGCTGAGCGGAATCGAAAGAGGCTGGCATGCTCATGGTGAATCGATTTGCCTTTTGGCGCGGGACCTCTGCCATGGCGCAGCGCGTGCGCGCCAATCCAAACCGGACGAACATGAATGGCGACGAAGCTGCCGAACCGATAGGGTCGAGTTATATTTTGTTACGTACCCCGATGGTAGGTCCTGTTTAAGACAGAATGATGTCAATTCATGAAACCAAGGCCCACTCGCTTGGTCGCAGAATCCAATTCAGCGGCGCGGCGCCTGACTGCGAACAGGCGCCCAACATTGGAGCCTGTTGGAGATAAGAGACTCTCGGCTCACCGAATATTTTGCTGAGGATAAAAAATACACATTTGGATACAATGGGTGCACATTCAATCCTCAAACCTCGTGAGACCCCGATGCATCCGATGTCCTTCAAGGCTCTGCTTTCAATCGCTTGTTTGATTCTAGTAACGGGCTGCGCAAGCGTGCCCATGGAATCCGCTGAAAATAATATGAAGGCCAAGTCGTTTCCGACGCCCGAGCAAGGCAAATCCGGACTCTATGTATACCGGGACAGTTTTGTCGGGAAGGCGTTGAAGAAGGACGTTTACCTCGATGGCAATTGCATCGGAGAAACCGCAGACAAGATTTTCTTCTATACCCAGCTTGCAGGTAATCGCACCTACAAGTTGTCCACGGAGTCCGAGTTCTCGCCCAACGACCTGGTCCTGGACATCAATGCGGGTAAAAACTATTTCGTGCGGCAATTCATAAAGGTGGGCGTGTTCGTCGGCGGCGCCGGCTTGGAGTCCGTATCGGAAGAGGAAGGCAAACGGGTCATTTCCAAGCCCGACGTCAATCTCGCTGCCATGTCCGGGCACTGCGATCACCCGTCCATCAAGCCGGCAGCAAACGCAGCAGCGCAGAAATAAGCGTCTGCGCGCCGGCTGGAGCTTCGCGGTCGGGCCGGCACGGCCGGACACGCCTCCGGCGCGCCGCTTCTGGTATGGGCGCCGTGCCGTGACGGCGGTAGCCCGCACCTACTGCAGTCGGGCAGAAAAAAACCCATGAAGTGGCCAAATGGCTGCTTCATGGGTTTCGTCACGCTGGCTGCTACGTACTACAGCTTGCTAAAGTGGTGGAGCCGGCGGGAATCGAACCCGCGTCCGGAAGCCCTCTACAGGCAGTTCTACATGTGTAGTCGATTTATTTTGATTTAACCGCGGGCTTAGCCAACCGACAGGCCGGCACGCGGCGATTCACGTAGTTTAGGCATGGGCCGTGTGACCCCAGCACATGCCGATTCCTTGTAGATGACACTGCTGCGGTTCAGGATGAGCCTGTTTCGGGGAGTATGGCCCTACGCAGGAATCCTTAGGAAGTTGCCTTCCTCCGCCTGACCCAAGGACAGATCAGTGCAGCGGCTCACCGCTTAAGCGGCGAGAGCGAAACGCTCGTCGTTGGCGTTTATTGCGTTTCCAGTGGTTTTACGAGCTTACTGGTGCTCGACATGCCCTGCTCTGCTTCGCGACCCCCGTCGAAACCGGTACGGCCCCTTGAGGAGGATTGTATCTCATATGGCGCCGGATGCCTGCGATTCAAGCCCCCGGATGCGAGATATCGACGGCTGCCCCGTGCAGGGAGCGTTGACCGATGCCGGCAGGGGTCTTAGGCGGCCAGCAGGCGGTTGATGGCGGGGAGGATGTCTTCCACCGAAGCCGCGATGGCATCGGCTCCCCACTGGGCAACCGGCGTGCCCTGGCCGCAGTAACCGTAGGCGGTGGCGATGGTCTTCATGCCGGCAGCCTTGCCGGCAATGATGTCGCGCTGGTCGTCGCCGACATAGAGGCATTGCCCGGGTTCTGCGCCGGCCAGGCGCGCGGCGTGCAGCAAGGGTTCGGGATGCGGTTTGGAATAGGGGGTGGTGTCGCCGCAGACGACCACGGCGCTGCGCGCTTCCAGGCTCAGGTGGCGGACCAGGGGCGTGGTGAAGCGGGTGACCTTGTTGGTGACGATGCCCCAGCTCCAGCCTTTGCCGCCCAGCGCGGCCAGCAGGTCTTCCACGCCGGCGAACAGTGTGGTGTGGACGGCGATGTTGGCGGCGTAGTCGTCCAGGAATTGCTGCCGCGCAGCTTCGTAGCCGGGCGACTCGGGCGTCATCTCCAGCGCGACCCCGAGCAGCCCCCGCGCCCCGTGCGAGGCCATTGGCCGCAGGTTTTCGTAGGGCAGGGGCGCCTGGCCGCGCCGGATGCGCTGCTGGTTGGCGGCCGCGGCGAGATCGGGCGCGGTGTCGGCCAGCGTGCCGTCGAAATCGAAAAGAACCAGCGGTTTCATATGCGTGTCGTGGCTACCAGGTAATTGACGCTGCTGTCTCCGCTCAGTCGGTAGATCTTGGTGAGCGGGTTGTATTCCAGGCCCTTGATCGCCACTGCGTCCAGCCCGGCTTGCCGGGCGGCGCCGAGCAATTCGCTGGGCCGGATGAAGTGCTCGTAGCTATGCGTGCCCTTGGGTACGAGCCCCAATATATATTCGGCGCCCAAAATCGCAAATGCGAAGGATTTCAAATTGCGGTTAAGCGTGGAAAAGAAAACCAGGCCGCCGGGTTTGACCAGGGCTGCGCAAGCGCGAATGACGGATTCAGGATCGGGAACGTGTTCCAGCAATTCCATGCACGTCACGATATCGAACGAGGCAGGGTGGTCGGCTGCCATCTGTTCGACGCTGATATTGCGATATTCCACCTTGATGCCTGTTTCCAGGCTGTGGAGTTTCGCAACCTTGAGGGATTTTTCGGCCAGGTCGATGCCGGTAACGACGGCGCCGTGCGCTGCCATGCTTTCGGCCAATATGCCGCCGCCGCAGCCCACGTCGAGCACAGTTTTGTTTCCCAGCCCGTTCGCGACCTGGCTGATCCATTCCAGGCGCAGCGGGTTGATGGCGTGCAGGGGTTTGAATTCGCTTTCCGGGTCCCACCAGCGCGATGCCAGCGCGCTGAATTTGGCCAGTTCGGCCGCATCCGCGTTGACGGGGTTTGCTTGGGCGGAAGTCGTCATCAAATGCTCCAAATGAAAATGGCCCCCCACGCTGCGCTCACTGTGTAGTCGCTGTCCCCGAGGGGGCGCTTTTCATCTCGGGGCGGTCCGGCGATGAAAAAACCCCGCAGTGACTGCCTGCGGGGTTTCAAGCCGGCAGCCCCGAAGGCGCTGCCGGTAACCGGCTGGATATCCAGGCGGATAATGCTTAGCGGTTGCGCGTACCAACCACTTCGACTTCCACGCGGCGGTTCTTGGCACGGCCGGCGGCGGTCTTGTTGTCGGCGACGGGTTGCTTCTCGCCCTTGCCTTCCGTGTAGACACGGTTGGCTTCGATGCCCTTGCTGACCAGGTAGGCCTTGACAGCTTCGGCACGACGAACCGACAGACGCTGGTTGTAGGCGTCGGTGCCGATGGAGTCGGTGTGGCCGACGGCGATCACGACTTCCAGGTTGATGCCGCGGATCTGCTGAACCAGTTCGTCCAGCTTGACCTTGGCTTCGGGCTTGACGACGGACTTGTCGAAGTCGAAGAAGGCATCAGCCGAGTAGGTGACTTTCTGGCTCACGGGAACCGGAGCCGGCGCGGGCTTCGGAGCGGGGGGAGGAGCGGGACGCGCAGGCGCCGGGGCCGGGGCGGGAGCCGCAACCTTCAGCGCGCCATCGCAGGACGGATCGGCAGTGGCGGGGGTCCAGAACCCATTGCGCCAGCACAGGCCGTCGGCGTTCTTGAGCAGCGGGCCGCCGGCGGTTTGCCAGTTGTCGTTGACCTTGCCGGCCTGAGCCGAGGCCACGCCCGAAGCCGTTACTGCGGCGAAGGCGAGTGCCAGAGAGATTCCAATTTTGGAGCGTTTGTTCATGTTTCTCCTCTTAGCCTGTAATGAAACTCGCAGCGAACCCCCGCCGCAACATGGATATACAAGTCCAGTATAGCATCGCGGTTGTTACGCCACGCCACTCACTGCAGGGATAAGTAAGCGTTTGTGCCAGAAATCACGCTGGATGCACGCAGGCGCCATTGTGATACCCGCGACATTATCCGTTCGAGATTGCTTTGTGATGGGTATTTGCTGAGCTGTAGCTTTTTCGCAACTGGTTCGCCGTCCACCCAGACGGTTTCCACGTCCTCGCGTCCTGCTGCGTAGACGATGTGGGAAACCGGGTCGAATACCGGCGCCAGCCGGGCCGAGTCCAGCCGGATCGCCACCAGATCGGCGCATTTTCCGACTTCGATCGAACCGATGTCGGCATCCCAGCCCAGCGCTCGCGCACCGCCGAGCGTGGCTGCGTGCAGCGCGGCATGCGCGGGCAGGGCGCTGGCGTCGCCGCTGGCTCCCTTGGCCAGCAGCGCGGCAAGGCGCAGTTCCCCCAGCATGTCCAGGCGGTTGTTGCTGGCGGCGCCGTCCGTGCCCAGGCCGATGTTGAGCCCGGCCGCGGCCATGCCGGCGACAGGGGCGATCCCGCTGGCCAGCTTGAGGTTGGAGGCGGGACAGTGCGCCAGGCTGGCGCCATGGGCGGCGAGCAGCGCGATGTCGTCCGTATTCAGGTGTACGCCATGCACCGCCACTAGGCGGGGCGACAGCAGGCCCAGCCGCGCCAGCCGCTCGGCCGGGCGCATGCCGGTGGCGGCGATCGCGTCGTCTACTTCCTGGCGGGTTTCCTGCAGGTGGATGGCGATGCCCAGGTCGGCCTCCTCGGCCAGCGCCGCGATGCGCCACAAGGTATCGTCGCCCACTGTATAGGGAGCATGGGGGTCGAGTGTGAAACGCAGCTTCGGCTCGCCGCGGAACTGCTCGAGGGCCGCCAGCGCCTGCGTAATCAGGGTTTCCACAGGTTGCGCCCCGGGTATTTCGAATACCGTGCTGCCGACCGCGACGCGCAGGCCGACAGCCAGCGCGGCCTGGGCCACTTGTTCCGGATGGAAATACATATCTGCGCAGCAGGTCGTGCCCCCCGCCAGCATCTCGGCAAAGGCGAGCACGCTGCCGTCATAGACGAAATCCGGGCCCATCAGCCGGTGCTCCAGCGGCCAGATCCGCTCTCGCAGCCAGACCATCAGCGGCAGGTCGTCGCCGGCCCCGCGCAGCAGGCCCATGGCGGCGTGGGTATGGAGGTTGACGAAGCCCGGCAGCAGCGCGCAGCCGGCCAGATCCTGCTCCTGGGCGCCGGGGTGCTGCGCGCGCAGTTGCGCATGAGGCGCCACGGCCACGATGCGTCCGCCGCGCAGCGCCACGCCGTAGCGTTCCAGGGCGGTGCGCTGGGGGTGTACGGGAATGACCCAGTCGGGCAGGAGCAGGGTGTCGGTCGCCATAGGTCGCCATCGGCAGCAGGGGAGGACCACAGCATAACCGCAGGGGGGTGCTAAACTGCAAGGCTTGTCCGAAGCTTGCCCGGCGGCGGTTTTTCCTTGGGGAATGCCGGCTGCGGCGGCCGGCGCCGAGCCGGGCACGGCAGCGGCGCCGGCGCGCGGGGCGCGACCTCACCTCTTGACGTATCTTGCCCATGGATTCCTTCGCCAAGGAAACACTCCCGATCTCTCTTGAAGAAGAGATGCGCCGCAGCTATCTCGATTACGCCATGAGCGTGATCGTGGGCCGGGCGCTCCCCGATGTGCGGGACGGTCTCAAGCCCGTGCACCGGCGCGTGCTGTACGCCATGCACGAACTGAACAACGACTGGAACCGTGCATACAAGAAGTCGGCCCGTATCGTGGGCGACGTCATCGGTAAGTACCACCCCCACGGCGACCAGGCCGTCTACGACACCATCGTGCGCATGGCGCAGCCTTTCTCGCTGCGCTACATGCTGGTGGACGGCCAGGGCAACTTCGGCTCGGTCGACGGCGACGGCGCCGCGGCCATGCGCTACACCGAAATCCGGCTTGCCAAGATCGCGCACGAACTGCTGGCCGACATCGACCAGGAAACCGTCGATTTCGGGCCCAACTACGACGGCAGCGAGAAAGAGCCGCTGCTGCTGCCCACCCGCCTGCCCAACCTGCTGGTCAACGGCAGCTCGGGCATCGCCGTGGGCATGGCCACCAACATTCCTCCCCACAACCTGGGCGAGGTGGTGGACGGCTGCCTGTACGCGCTGCGCAATGCCGGCTGCACGGTCGACGAGCTGATCGAAATCATCCCGGCTCCGGACTTCCCCACTGGCGGGATCATCTACGGCATGTCCGGCGTGCGCGAAGGCTACCGCACCGGCCGCGGCCGCGTGGTCATGCGCGCCAAGACCCATTTCGAGGACGTGGAGAAGGGCGGGCGCCAGGCCATCATCGTCGACGAGATCCCTTATCAGGTGAACAAGCGCTCGCTGCTCGAGCGCATCGCAGAACTGGTCAACGAGAAGAAGATCGAGGGCATTTCCGACATCCGCGACGAGTCCGACAAGGACGGCATGCGCGTGGTGATCGAGCTCAAGCGCGGCGAAGTGCCCGAGGTCGTTCTCAACAACCTCTATAAGAATACGCAGCTGCAGGATACCTTCGGGATGAACCTGGTGGCGCTGGTCGACGGCCAGCCGCGCCTGCTGAACCTGAAGCAGATGGTCGAGTACTTCCTGGCGCACCGCCGCGAGGTCGTCACCCGCCGCACCGTGTTCCAGCTGCGCAAGACGCGCGAGCGCGGCCACGTGCTGGAAGGCCTGGCCGTGGCGCTGGCCAATATCGACGATTTCATCGCCATCATCAAGGCCGCGCCGACGCCGCCCATCGCCCGCCAGGAGCTGATGGCGCGTACCTGGGACTCCTCGCTGGTGCGCGAGATGCTGGCGCGCGCCGAGAACGAGACCGCGGGCGGCCGCGAGGCCTACCGGCCGGAAGGGCTGGACGCCAGCTACGGCATGCAGGCCGACGGCCTGTATCGCCTGAGCGACACCCAGGCCCAGGAAATCCTGAACATGCGCCTGCAGCGCCTGACCGGCCTGGAGCAGGACAAGATCGTCGGCGAATACCGGGACGTGATGACCACCATCGCCGACCTGCTCGACATCCTGGCCAGGCCCGAGCGCGTGACCACCATCATCTGCGACGAGCTGTCGGCCATCAAGGCCGAGTTCGGCACCGACGCCAAGGACAGCCGCCGTTCGCACATCGAGCTGAACGCGACCGAGCTGGACACCGAAGATCTGATCACCCCGACCGACATGGTGGTGACGCTGTCGCACTCGGGCTACATCAAGAGCCAGCCGCTGTCCGAATACCGCGCGCAAAAGCGCGGCGGACGCGGCAAGCAGGCCACGGCGACCAAGGAAGACGACTGGATCGACCAGCTCTTCATCGCCAACACGCACGACTCCATCCTGTGCTTCAGCAACCGCGGCCGCGTGTACTGGCTCAAGGTCTGGGAAGTGCCGCAGGGCACGCGCAATTCGCGCGGCAAGCCCATCGTCAACATGTTCCCCCTGTCTCCGGGCGAGAAGGTCACGGTGGTGCTGACGGTCAAGGCCTACAGCGAAGACCAGTACGTGTTCATGGCCACAGCCAAGGGCACGGTCAAGAAGACCCCGCTTTCCGATTTCTCGAACCCGCGCAAGGCCGGGATCATCGCGGTGGACCTCGATGACGGCGATTACCTGATCGGCGCGTCGCTGACCGACGGCCAGCACGACGTGATGCTGTTCTCCGACGCCGGCAAGGCCGTGCGCTTCGACGAGAACGACGTGCGTCCGATGGGCCGCACGGCGCGGGGCGTGCGCGGCATGATGCTGGAAGAGACGCACACGGTCATTTCGCTGCTGGTGGCGGGCACCGAAACGCAGAGCGTACTGACCGCGACCCAGAACGGCTACGGCAAGCGCACGCCCATCGGCGAGTACACCCGCCATGGCCGCGGCACCAAGGGCATGATCGCGATCCAGACTTCCGAGCGCAACGGCAAGGTGGTCGGCGCGGTGCTGGTCGATACGACCGACGAGATCATGCTCATCACCACCGGCGGCGTGCTGGTGCGCACCCGCGTCAGCGAGATCCGCGAGATGGGCCGCGCCACGCAGGGCGTCACGCTGATCAACGTGGACGAAGGCACGCATCTGTCGGGCGTGCAGCGGGTGGTCGAATCCGATACTGAAGAGGCCGACGCCGAGGAAGCCGAAGGCGGCGCGGACGATGCGGGCGAGGCCGGCGGCGCAACCGAGTGAGTCTATGGTGGCAACGATGAAGCGACCCCACAACTTTTCCGCCGGTCCGGCGGTGCTGCCTGAAGCCGTGCTGCGGCAGGCGGCCGCCGAAATGCTCGACTGGCACGGCTGCGGCATGTCCGTGATGGAAATGAGCCATCGCGGCAAGCAGTTCGAACAGATCTGCGACGAGGCCGAGGCCGACCTGCGCGAATTGCTCTCGGTGCCTGACGACTATGCCGTGCTGTTCCTGCAAGGCGGCGGGCTGGGCGAGAACGCGATCGCGCCGATGAATCTGATCGGACTGCGCGAGGCCCATGCCGCCGACTACGTGCTGAGCGGCTCCTGGTCGGTCAAGTCCAGCAAGGAAGCCAAGCGCTACGGCGACGTGGCCGTGGCGGCAAGCGCCGAGCAGGCCATGGACATCGACGGCAAGCAGCAGGGCGCGTGGACCTACATGCCCGACCCCGCCGCCTGGAAGGTCCGCCCGCAGGCCAGCTACGTCCACCTGTGCAGCAACGAGACCATAGGCGGCGTCGAGTTCACGGACTGGCCCGACCTGGCCGCGCTGGGCGCGCCCGAGACCGTGCTGACGGTCGACGCCTCCTCCCACATCCTGTCGCGTCCGATGGACGTGCGCCGCGCCGGCCTGATCTACGCGGGCGCGCAGAAAAACATCGGGCCGGCCGGGCTGACCATCGCCATCGTGCGCCGCAGCCTGCTCGGCAAGGCGCTGCCGATCTGCCCGTCGGCGTTCGACTACGGCATCGTCGCGGAAAACGATTCGCGCTTCAACACGCCGCCGACCTACGCGATCTACATCGCCGGCCTGGTATTCAAATGGCTCAAGCAGCAGGGCGGCGTCGCGGCGATGGAAACCGCCAACGTCGCCAAGGCCGCGCTGCTCTACGACTACATCGATTCGACCGGTTTCTATCGCAATCCCGTCCATCGTCCGGTGCGCTCGCGCATGAACGTGCCGTTCATCCTGCGCGACGATGCGCTCAACGCCGAGTTCCTCAAGCAGGCCGAGCAGGCGCGGCTGTTGCAGCTGAAGGGCCACAAGAGCGTGGGCGGCATGCGCGCCTCCATCTACAACGCCATGCCCATCGAAGGCGTGCGCGCCCTGGTCGATTTCATGAAGGAATTCGAGCGTAGCCATGGCTGACGAACTGCAGAAGAAACTGACGCCGCTGCGCGAGCGCATCGACGCCATCGATGCGCAGTTGCTGGAACTGTTGTCCGAGCGCGCGCGCACCGCGCAGGCCGTGGGCGCGGCCAAAGAGGACCATGCCGGCGTCGTGCTGCGCCCCGAGCGCGAAGCCCAGGTCATTCGCCGCCTGCAGGAGCTGAACGGCGGTCCGCTGCCGGCGTCCGCCCTGGCGGCCATCTGGGGCGAAATCATGTCGGCCTGCCGCGGTCTCGAGCAGCGTCCGCGCGTGGCCTACCTGGGGCCGCAGGGCACGTATTCGGAGCAGGCCGTGCTGGCGCATTTCGGCCATGCCGTGGATGCCGACTCGTGCGGGACCATCGACGAGGTGTTCCGCTCGGTCGAGACGCGCCGCGCCGATTTCGGCATTGTGCCGCTGGAAAATTCCAACGAAGGCGCGGTCAATCGCACGCTGGACCTGCTGCTGACCTCGTCGGCCAAGGTCATCGGCGAACGCTCCGTGCCCGTGGTGCAATGCCTGATGACCCGCAGCGGCACGCTGGACGGCGTGACCATCGTCCGGTCCCATCCGCAGTCGCTGGCGCAGTGCCAGGGCTGGCTGTCCGACCATCATCCGGGCCTGGCGCGCGCATCGGCCGCCAGCAATGCCGAGGCCGCCCGCCTGGCCGCCGAGGACCCCACGGTCGCGGCCATTGCAGGCGAGCAGGCGGCACAGCGCTGGGGGCTGAAGATCGTGGCCGCCGGCATCCAGGACGATCCGCACAACCGGACCCGCTTCTTCGCCATCGGCCATATCGACAATGCGCCCTCGGGCCGCGACAAGACCAGCCTGATCCTGGCAGTGCCCAATGAAGCCGGCGCGGTCTACCGCATGCTGGCGCCGCTGGCCGAGAACGGCGTGTCCATGACGCGCCTGGAATCCCGTCCCGCCCGCACCGGCCAATGGGAGTATTACTTCTACGTGGATATCGAAGGACACTGGCAGGACCCCGCGGTGGCCGCGGCGCTGGCCGCGCTCAAGGCGCGCGTGGCGTTCATCAAGGTGCTCGGGTCCTACCCGGTAACCTCTTGAGCGGGGCGCGGGGCATGTCTTCTCCAGAGGCGGCGTCCGGCGGCGGGCCGCTGATTCCCGCGCTTGCGGTGGTCGGCGTCGGGCTGATCGGCGGCTCTTTCGCCGCGGCGCTGCGCCAAGCCGGCGCGGTCGGCGAGGTGCTCGGGGTGGGGCGCCGGGCGGGTTCGCTCGAGCAGGCCCGCCGATTGGGCCTGGTGGACCGTATCGCGACGCTCGAAGAGGCGGCGCGCGCCGACCTGGTCCTGGTGGCCGTGCCCGTAGGGGCGACCGAGCCGACGCTGTGCGCGCTGGCGCCGCATCTGGGGCCGCATACCATCGTTACCGATGCCGGCAGCACGAAGTCGGACGTCGTCGCTGCTGCGCGCCGGGCGCTGGGCGATCGGGTCGGGCAATTCGTGCCCGGCCATCCCATCGCCGGCAGCGAGCAGAGCGGCCCGGCCGCGGCATTCGCCGAGCTGTACCGCCAGCGTACCGTCATCCTGACGCCGCTGGCGGAGAATCCCGCCGCTTCGGTCGAACTCGTCCGGCAGGCATGGCAGGCTTGCGGCGCCCTCGTTCGCGATATGTCCGCCGCCGAGCACGACACCGTGCTGGCGTCGGTCAGCCACGTGCCGCATCTGCTGGCCTTCGCGTTCATGGGCCAGGTGCTCTCCACCCCCGATGCGGCTCTGAGGATGGATCTGGCCGGCAGCGGCTTTCGCGATTTCACCCGCATTGCCGGCGGTTCGCCGGAAATGTGGCGCGACATCTTCCTGGCCAACCGGGAGGCGATGCTGGCCGAGACGGCGGCGATCCGTCAGGAACTGGAGCGCCTCGAACAGACCATGCGCGAGGGCGACGGGTCGGCGCTGCGCGAGCGGCTGGCCGCCATCTCCGCCGCGCGGCGCTGCTGGCGCGCCGAACAACCGGAATCTTCCGGCACGACGGAATGAATGCAATGAGCAACGCCCATCCTTATCCTCCGCATCTGGACCTGGCCCGGGTCCGGTCCGCCCACGGCACGGTCGCGCTGCCGGGATCCAAGAGCATCTCGAACCGCGTCCTGCTGTTGTCTGCGCTGGCCGAGGGAACGACCCGGCTGAGCGGGCTGCTCGATTCGGACGACACCCGCGTCATGCTGGCCGCCTTGCGCGCATTGGGCATCGAGGTCGAGCAAGGCGCGCGTCCGGACGAAGTGCTCGTGACGGGGGCGCAGCGTTTTCCGCAGCAGCGGGCCGACTTGTTCATGGGCAATGCCGGCACCGCCATCCGCCCCTTGACCGCCGCGCTGGCGATGATGGGCGGCCAGTACGTGCTGAGCGGCGTGCCGCGCATGCACGAGCGGCCCATCGGCGACCTCGTGGATGCCTTGCGAATGCTGGGCGCCCGGGTCGATTACCAGGGCAGGGAGGGCTATCCGCCCTTGGCCGTCGGTTGCGGACGGCCCGATCTGTCGCGCCCGGTGTGCGTCAAGGGCTCGGTCTCCAGCCAGTTCCTGACCGCGCTGCTGCTGGCCGCGCCGCTGGCGGTGCAGGCCACGGGGCAGGATTTCGCCATCGAGGTCGAAGGCGAGCTCATCTCCAAGCCCTATGTGGAGATGACGCTGAACCTGATGCGCCGTTACGGCGTGAGCGTCGCCCGCGAGGGCTGGAGCCGCTTCGTCGTGCCTGCCGGCGCGCGCTACCGCTCGCCGGGGCACATGCTGGTCGAAGGAGATGCCTCGTCGGCATCGTATTTCCTCGCGCTGGGGGCCATAGGCGGCGGGCCGGTGCGAGTTACCGGGGTGGGCCGCGACAGCATTCAGGGCGACGTGGCGTTTGCCGAGACGCTGCGGACCATGGGCGCCGAGGTGGAAATGGGGCCGGACTGGATCGAGACGCGCGGCGTGCAAGTCGCCGAAGGCGCGCGCTTGAAGGCCTTCGATGCCGATTTCAACCTGATTCCCGACGCGGCCATGACGGCGGCGGTGCTGGCGCTGTATGCCGACGGCCCGTGCCGGCTGCGCAACATCGCCAGCTGGCGGGTCAAGGAAACCGATCGCATCCACGCGATGCAGACCGAACTGGCCAAGCTGGGCGCAACGGTCGAGGCGACGCCGGACAGCCTGTCCATCACGCCGCCCGCCGCCTGGCGGGCGGCCGAGATCGGTACCTGGGACGACCACCGCATGGCCATGTGTTTCTCGCTGGCGGCCTTCGGCCCGGCGGCGGTGCGCATTCTCGATCCCGGCTGCGTGAGCAAGACTTTTCCGACGTATTTCGACGTCTATGGCGGGCTGGTGGCTTGAATCTCGATGGGATGGATGTGAATATGGCCGAACGGATACCGATGATCGCCATCGACGGCCCTACGGCCTCGGGCAAGGGAACGGTCGCTTCCCGGGTGGCCGGGCAATTGGGCTGGCATTTGCTGGATAGCGGGGCGCTGTACCGCCTGACGGCGCTGGCCTGCCTGGAACAGGGTATTGCGGCCGACGACGTCGGACGGGCGGCTGCCGCGGCCCAGGCGCTGGACGTTCGATTCGGCGATGGAACGGTAGCGATGTCGGGGCGCGACGTAAGCGCCGACATCCGGCGCGAGGACGTCGGCAGCCTGGCCTCGCAGGTGGCCACGCTGGCGCCGGTGCGGGCCGCGCTGCTGGAGCGTCAGCGCGCATTCCGCGCGGCGCCGGGCTTGGTGGCCGACGGCCGCGACATGGGGACGGTTGTTTTTCCGGATGCCGACCTCAAGATATTCCTGGTGGCCAGCGCCGAGGCGCGTGCCCAGCGACGCTATAAACAGTTGATCGAAAAGGGTTTTTCGGCTAACCTCTTAACCCTTTTGCGCGATCTGGAGGCGCGGGATGCCCGCGATACCCAGAGAGCTTTGGCGCCGCTGGCCGCCGCGCACGACGCCCTGGTGCTCGATTCCTCCCACCTCACGATAGACGAGACGGTGGCCCAGGTCATGGCCTGGTGGCACGAACGGTGGCACCAGCGCGCAGCCAGCCGCGGCGCCTAGCCGCGAGTCCAGCAGTAGAGCAGCATCCCAAGTTTAGGTCCTCAGCAATGAGGTTGTGCAACTCCACCGATTGGTGCGGTGTCAGGCCGAATGTCTCGGCCGCCCCCATGAAGTGCGTAACCCGGTAACACTCAACAATGTCTTCGGTTTCCCAAGCCCCTGCCGGCGAAGAAAGCTTTGCCGCCCTGTTCGAAGAAAGCATCAAGCGCCAGGAAATGAAATCTGGCGAAGTCATCACCGCCGAGGTGGTGCGCATCGACCATAACTTCGTCGTGGTCAATGCCGGTCTGAAGTCCGAGGCCCTGATCCCCCTCGAGGAGTTCCTCGACGACAAGGGCGAGCTGGAAGTTTCCGAAGGCGATTTCGTCTCGGTGGCCATCGACGCGCTGGAAAACGGCTACGGCGACACCGTGCTGTCGCGCGACCGCGCCAAGCGCCTGGCCGCCTGGCTGCAGCTGGAGAAGGCGCTGGAATCCGGCGACCTGGTTACCGGCACCATCACCGGCAAGGTCAAGGGCGGCCTGACCGTCATGACCAACGCGATCCGCGCCTTCCTGCCGGGTTCGCTGGTCGACCTGCGTCCCGTCAAGGACACCACCCCGTACGAAGGCAAGACCCTCGAATTCAAGGTCATCAAGCTCGATCGCAAGCGCAACAACGTCGTGCTGTCGCGCCGCGCCGTGCTCGAGGCCAACATGGGCGAAGAGCGCCAGAAGCTGCTCGAGACGCTGCACGAAGGTGCCATCGTCAATGGCGTGGTCAAGAACATCACCGACTACGGTGCGTTCGTCGACCTCGGCGGCATCGACGGCCTGCTGCACATCACCGACCTGGCATGGCGCCGTGTGCGTCACCCCTCGGAAGTCCTGTCCGTCGGCCAGGAAATCCAGGCCAAGGTCCTCAAGTTCGACCAGGAAAAGAACCGCGTCTCGCTGGGCGTCAAGCAACTGGGCGAAGATCCGTGGGTCGGCCTGGCTCGCCGCTATCCGCAGGGCACCCGCCTGTTCGGCAAGGTCACCAACCTGACCGACTACGGCGCGTTCGTGGAAGTCGAAGCCGGCATCGAAGGCCTGGTGCACGTGTCCGAAATGGACTGGACCAACAAGAACGTCGATCCCAAGAAGGTCGTCACCCTGGGCGACGAAGTGGAAGTCATGGTCCTGGAGATCGACGAAGACCGTCGCCGCATCTCGCTGGGCATGAAGCAGTGCCGCCCGAACCCGTGGGAAGAGTTCTCGATCAACCACAAGCGGGGCGACAAGGTCCGCGGCGCCATCAAGTCGATCACCGACTTCGGCGTGTTCGTCGGCCTGCCTGGCGGCATCGACGGCCTGGTGCACCTGTCCGACCTGTCCTGGAGCGAATCCGGCGAAGAAGCCGTGCGCAACTTCAAGAAGGGCGACGAGGTCGAGGCCGTGGTGCTGGGCATCGATACCGACAAGGAACGCATCTCGCTGGGCATCAAGCAGCTGGAAGGCGATCCCTTCAACAACTTCGTGGCCACCCATGACAAGGGCGCCGTCGTCCAGGGCACCGTGAAGTCGGTCGAAGCCAAGGGCGCCGTCGTGACCCTGTCGGTCGACGTCGAAGGCTACCTGCGCGCTTCCGAGATCTCCTCGGGCCGCGTGGAAGACGCCACCACGGTGCTGAAGGCCGGCGACAACATCGACGCCATGATCCTGAACATCGACCGCAAGACGCGTTCGATCCAGCTCTCGATCAAGGCCAAGGACAGCGCCGAGACGGCTGATGCCATCCAGCGCATGTCCGATGCCAGCGCTTCGTCGGGTACGACGAACCTGGGCGCCCTGCTGAAGGCCAAGCTCGACCAGCAAAGCAATTAATTAAGTCCCCCCCTACGCGCTTCGCGCGCCCCCCAGGGGGCGGCACTGGCGGACCGGCAGGGAAACCCACCCCTACGCCCTTCGGGCGCCCCTCAAGGGGCGGCACCGGCGGACCGGCAAAGCCGGATCCGCGGTGCCCTGGGGGTGGGGTCAGGAAGCTCGCATGAGGTCCTTATGAACTCCATGACGAAATCCGAGTTGATCGCCCGATTGGCCACGCGGTATCCGCAGTTGGTGGCCAAGGATGCCGATTACGCCGTGAAGACCATCCTCGATGCGATGGCTCAGTCTCTTTCGGAGGGGCAGCGCATCGAGATTCGTGGTTTCGGCAGTTTTTCGCTGTCCAAGCGGCCGCCGCGCATCGGGCGCAATCCCAAGTCCGGCGAAAAGGTGCTGGTGCCTGAGAAACGGGTGCCGCATTTCAAGGCGGGCAAGGAATTGCGGGAACGGGTGGATGCTCCTGCGGAAGTTTCCGCCGGGAGTTGAAGCTCTAGGCAATCGGATTGCCGGCAAAGGACAACCCCGACAGCTTTTGGGCTGCCGGGGTTGTTTTTTTGGAGGAGCCATGGCCATTGCTACCCAGGGCACCGCGGATCCGGCTTTGCCGGTCCGCCAGTGCCGCCCCTCGAGGGGCGCCCGAAGGGCGTAGGGGGTGGGCTACAATCCCAATCCTGATAACCCACCAGGGAGTTCCCTGCCATGCGATATCTCGTCTGGGCGCTGAGGCTGGTCGTATTCGTCGTGGTTCTGCTGTTCGCACTCAAGAATACCGATCGGGTGACCGTGTATTTCTTCGCCGATCATCTGATCAGCGAGGTCCCGCTGATCGTCGTGATGCTGGCCAGCTTCGTGGTGGGAACGGTATTCGGCCTGTTGTTGACCGTGCCGAGCGTGATGCGCCGCCGCCGCGAGATCGCGGCGTTGCGGCGGGAAGTGGAGCAGGCCAGGGCGGGATCGGCGTCGGCCGCGGATGCTCCACCATCGCCGGATGTGGTGCTTCCCATGGCCCCTATGTAAGGCGCATACGTGGATTTCGAACCTTGGTGGCTGATTGCCGTCCCGGTGCTGTTCGGCCTGGGGTGGGTGGCTGCGCGCGTGGATATCCGGCAAATGCTGTCGGAGCATCGCAATCTGCCCGATTCGTATTTTCGCGGTCTGAATTTCCTGCTGAACGAGCAGCACGACCGGGCCATCGATGCGTTTATCGAGGTGGCCAAGCTCGACCCTGAAACCATCGAATTGCATTTCGCGCTGGGCAGCTTGTTTCGCCGGCGCGGCGAGATCGAGCGCGCGATTCGCGTGCACCAGAATCTGTTGCAGCGTGCGGATCTGCCGTCTGAGCAGCGCGAGCAGGCGTTGCATGAGCTGGCGCAGGATTATCTGCGTGCGGGGATGCTGGATCGGGCGGAGTCGGCCTTCGATCAATTGAAGGGCACGCGTTTCGCGCCGGATGCCTTGCGCGCTTTGATTCGCATCCATGAGACGGAGCGCGATTGGCCGAATGCCATCATGGCGGTGCAGGCGCTGCAGGGCCTGATCGACGAACCCGTGCCGCAGGCGGTGCATTTCCATTGCGAAGAAGCGGCCGCCGCGCTGGCGGCGAGCAATCTGGAGGCGGCCCATGCGGCGCTGGATGCGGCGACGCACGCATCCGTGCAGGCGCAGCAGGGCAGCGATGCAGTGCCGCATGTCCGGATTGCGATGATGCGGGCCGATCTCGCCAAGCGCGAGGGCGACCTGCGCGCCGAGCGCCTGCATCTGGAGTCGGTGCTGAGCGGGCATCCCGATTATGCGGGCCTGGTGGCCGATCGGATCCTGGCCAACTACGAGGCGCGAGGCACGCCCGATGAGGGGCTGGCGCAGTTGGAGGCCCACTATGCGCGTCATCCCTCGCTGGATTTGTTCAATGCCATTTTCCAGGCCCTGCGGCGCCTGCGAGGTCTGACGCAGGCCTGGAATTTCGCGCGCTCGGCGTTGCAGCGCAATCCGTCGCTGCTGGGGCTTGATCGCCTGCTGGAGGCGCAAATCGCCAAGAACCAGGCCCCGGAGGCCGCGACCGAGCGACAGGCTGCCGCCAACGTGGTGGCCTTGAACAATCCGCAGGCGGAAGCGCCGTCTTCCTGGACGCCGGCGGACGACGCGGTCTTGATGCGCAGCCTGATACACAAGCACACGCAGCGCCTGGACCGCTATGCCTGCCGGGCCTGCGGCTTCAAGGCCAAGCGGTTTCATTGGCAGTGCCCGGGCTGCAATGCCTGGGAGACTTATGCGCCCCGGCGGCTTGAAGAGGTGTAGGAGCTCCCCCTACGCGCTTACGCGCGCCCTCCGGGGGGCGGCACTGGCGGACCGGAAGGGGAAGTCCACCCCTACGCCCTGCGGGCGCCCCTCAAGGGGCTCTACTTACGGACCGGCAAAGCCGGATCCGCTGTGCCCTGGGTCTAAAACCTCCGGGCGATTTATGAAGGTGGCGGGTTTGGGCTGGTTCGTTTTTTCCGATTGAAGAGTAGGGTGCTTGGGTTGATGTCACGAAGCGACAGGGGAGTGCGTGGATGAGCGCGATGCCGGGTACGGCGTTTCCGTCGGATGCGCAGCGCGCGGCGGCGCGGGTATTGGTGGTGGGGGATGTGATGCTGGACCGCTATTGGTTCGGCGACGTGCATCGCATTTCTCCGGAGGCGCCGGTGCCGGTGGTGCATGTGTCGCGCAGCGAGGACAGGCTGGGCGGAGCGGCCAACGTGGCGCGCAACGCGGCTGTGCTGGGCGCGCACGTCACGCTGGTGGGGCTGGTGGGCGAGGACGATTCGGGCCGGGCGATCGCGCGGCTGTGCGAGGAAGGCGGTGTGCATGCCGACCTGGTGGTCGATACGGTCTTGCCGACGACGCTCAAGCTGCGGGTGATGGGACGCCAGCAGCAGTTGCTGCGGGTCGATTTCGAGCAGCGCCCGCCGGCCGGCGTGCTGTCGAACCTGGCGGCGCGTGTGGCGGTGCATCTTGCCGATCACGACGTGGTGGTGCTGTCGGACTATGCCAAGGGCGTGCTCGACCAGGTCCCGGAGTTGATCGCGCTGGCGAAGGCGCGCGGCTGCGTGATCCTGGTCGATCCCAAGGGCGACGACTACAGCCGTTATCGCGGCGCTACGCTTGTGACGCCGAACCAGGCAGAGATGCGCGAGGCCGTGGGCCGCTGGCGCGACGAGGAGCAACTGGCCGAGCGCGCGCAGCACCTTCGGCAGGCGCTCGACCTGGAGGCGCTGCTGGTGACGCGCTCCGAACTGGGGATGACGCTGTATACGGCCGAGGGCCGCGACCATGTGGAGGCGCAGGCGCGCGAGGTGTTCGACGTTTCGGGCGCGGGCGATACGGTCATTGCCACGCTGGCCGTGATGCGCGCAGCCGGACTGGACCTGCACACGGCCATGCGCTGGGCCAACCTGGCGGGCGGCATTGTGGTGGGCAAGCTGGGAACGTCGATCATTACACCTGAAGAATTGGATCCCCCCCCTACGCGCTGACGCGCGCCCCCCCAGGGGGGCGAGGCGCGTGGACCGGCAAAGCCGGATCCACCGCCTCCTGGATAAAACCCGGGGTTTCGATGCAGTGCTGGTTTTGGGCTGGGCGAAGCGGGGGCATGTGGTGCGCAATGGATAAACCGGAAGGAAGAGCCATGATTATCGTTACGGGAGCTGCGGGCTTTATCGGCAGCAATCTGGTCAAGGGTTTGAATGCTCGCGGCGAGCGGGACATTATTGCGGTGGACGATTTGCTGGAGGGCGACAAGTTCGTGAATCTGGCGGATTGCCAGATCGCGGACTACCTGGACAAGGACGATTTCCGCAAGCGGGTGGCGGAGGGATCGTTGCCCAAGGTCGATGCCATCCTGCACCAGGGCGCTTGCTCGGATACGACCGAGCGCAACGGCAAGTACATGATGGACAACAACTACCGCGTCACGCTGGAGTTGTTCGAATATGCCCAGCGCGAGTGCGTGCCTTTTCTGTATGCCTCGTCGGCCGCGGTGTATGGCGCGGGTCCGGTCTATGCCGAGGACCTGAAGAACGAAAAGCCGCTGAACGTCTACGGCTATTCCAAGTTCTTGTTCGACCAGGTGCTGCGCAGCCGGCTCGATACGCTGACCGCGCCGGTGATCGGGCTGCGTTATTTCAACGTCTATGGCCCGCGCGAGCAGCACAAGGGGCGCATGGCGTCGGTCGCCTTCCACAACATGAACCAGTTCCTCAAGGAAGGCCACGTGCGGCTGTTCGGCGGTTGGGACGGCTATGGCGACGGGCAGCAGCAGCGCGATTTCATTTCGGTGAAGGACGTGGTCGCGGTGAACCTGCATTTCCTGGACCGCCCCGTGTCGGGCGTGTTCAATTGCGGCACCGGCCGCGCCCAGCCGTTCAATGACGTGGCCGCGGCGGTGGTCAATACCTTGCGTCAGGAGCGCGGCGAAGCGCCGCTATCGCTGGCCGAACTGGCGGCGCAGGGACTGATCCGCTACGTGGAGTTTCCCGAAGACCTGAAGGGACGATACCAGAGCTATACGCAGGCCGATGCCGCGCAGTTGCGCGCCGCGGGTTTCACGGCGCCGCTGCGCGATGTGCAGACCGGCGTGTCGGAGTACATCCGCGAACTGCGGGGCATGGCGGGCTGAAGCGGCTGGTCGGGCATACGCGTTTCCCCGCTTGGATGCCGCCATGCCGGCGGCAGGCGCGGCGGCGGCTCCCGGCGCAATCTGGAGGCGCGGCGGATTTGCCGTTTACCCATTGCGCTTACGGAGCTCGACCATGAACCCGTTTCTCGATCCCACCCGGGCCGAACCCCATCCCCAGCCATTCCGGTTGCGCGGCGTGCGCCGCCGTGCCGGCCGGCTTGCGATGGCGGCCGGCCTGGGCCTGGGCATGATTGCCCAGGCCCAGGCCGTCGATGTGAACAGCGCCAGCCAGGCGCAGCTCGAATCGCTGCGCGGCATCGGTCCCAAGACCGCCGCCGGCATCGTCCAGGCGCGTACGCGCGGCGGCCCTTTTCTTTCTTTCGACGACTTGTCCGAGCGGGTGCGCGGGCTGGGCGCCAAGCGCCTGCAGGGCTTGCGCGCGGCCGGGCTGACGCTGGGGGGGCAGGCTCGCGAGGCGCCGCCGGTGATGGTGAATATGCCTCCCAAGGGTAAGGGTAAAGGGGGGTAGAGGCAGGCAGGCTGGATTATCATGGCGGGCATGAAAAGCTATCCCACCATCGAACAGACCATCGGCAATACGCCGCTGGTGCGCCTTCAACGAATCCCCGGCGCGCATAACGATGCGCGCGGCAACGTGATCCTGGCCAAGCTGGAAGGCAGCAACCCGGCCGGCTCGGTCAAGGACCGTCCCGCCCTGTCCATGATCGCGCGGGCCGAGGCCCGCGGCGACATCAAGCCGGGCGATACGCTGATCGAGGCCACCAGCGGCAACACGGGCATCGCGCTTGCGCTGGTCGCAGCCATCCGCGGCTACCGAATGGTTCTGATCATGCCCGACAACCTGTCGCTGGAGCGGCGCGCGGCGATGTCGGCCTATGGCGCCGAACTGATCCTGACGCCCGCCGGCCAGGGCGGCATGGAGTACGCCCGCGACCTCGCCCTGCAGATGCAGGCCGAGGGCAAGGGCAAGGTGCTCGACCAGTTTTCCAATCCCGACAATCCGCTGGCGCACGTCGAAACCACCGGCCCCGAAATCTGGCGCGACACCGACGAGCAGATCACGCACTTCGTCAGCGCAATGGGCACGACCGGCACCATCATCGGCGTATCGCGCTATCTCAAGAGCAAGAACCCGGCGGTCCAGGTGGTCGGCGCGCAGCCGGAGGAAGGCTCGCAGATTCCCGGCATACGCAAGTGGCCGGAAGCCTACCTGCCCGCGATCTTCGACGCCTCGCTGGTCGATCGCACCGAGAACGTCTCGCAGGCCGATGCCGAGACCATGGCGCGCCGACTCGCCGCCGAGGAAGGCATCTTCGCCGGCATCTCGTCGGCCGGGGCGCTGGTGGCGGCCTTGCGCGTGGCCGAGACAGTCAGCAACGCCACCATCGTCTTCATCGTCTGCGACCGAGGCGACCGCTACCTCTCGACCGGCGTGTTCAACTGATCGGTGCGTTTCGCGTGCGTAGTCGCTCCATGCGGATAGGATGAGAAGCACGCTAGCACGACGAACCGAGACAACGTTGCCGACCCAGGAAACCGCGGATCCGGCTTCGCCGGTCCGCTGGTTTCGCCCCCTGGGGGGCGCGCGTCAGCGCGTACGGGGGGGCCTACTCTTTTCGAGTTCGACCGCCAGGTCGGTGACTGCCGTGGCGTAGAAATAGCTGCGGTTGTATTCGGTCAGCGCGAAGAAGTTGGGCGCGGCCACACGGTATTCGGTCGTGCCGGTCGCGCCGTCGTACAGGTCGATTACCGCCAGCGGCCAGGACATCCAGGTATCCGCCATGCCGGGCACCGCGGGCGGCCGCGCGCCCGCCTCCCGCAACTGCTGCCAGTTCAGCGTGGGCTTGAGTCCGCCGTCCACCAGGGCGGCCGGATCGCCGGGCAGGCGCACCGGCAGGAATACCGGCTGTCCGGCTTGCCAGCCGTGCCGGACCAGGAAATTGGCGACCGAGAAAATGGCGTCTTCGGGGCTGCCGAGCAGATCCACGTGGCCGTCGCCATTGCCGTCCACCGCGTAGTTGCGCAGACTGCCGGGCATGAACTGCGGCAGGCCGATGGCGCCGGCATAGGAGCCTTTCACGGCCAGCGGGTCGGTGCCCGTTTCCTGGCACCAGATCAGGAATTGCGCGAGCTGGTCGCGGAAGAAGGGGCCGCGGTCGCTGCGCGCCTGGGCGGGATAGTCGAATGCCAGCGTGGCGAGCGCATCGATGATGCGGAAGTTGCCGGTCACACGCCCATAGAACGTTTCCACCCCGATCACGCTGACGATGACGGACGGCGGCACGCCATAGCGCTCATCCGCGCGCGCCAGCGTGGCGGCGTGGCGCTGCAGGAAATCCATGCCTTCCTTGATCCGTTTGCTTTCGACGAAGCGCGCGCGGTAGCGCGGCCAACTGCGCAGGGTGGGCGAGGCGGGCGGCAGCACCAGGCGCGCCACGGTTTCCGAATAGCGCGCCTGGCCGAGCCAGGCCGAGACTTGCGCGGACGCCAGGCCGTGCGCCGCCATCTCGGCGGCGAAGTCCTGCTTGGCGGCGGCACGCCGTTGCTCGGGGGATGCGGCTGCCGGGCCTGTGGCGGGCGCGGGCTGGGCGGTGGGAGCTGGCGGGGCAGGCGGTGAAGCGTCGGTTTCAGGCGGCGCGGCCGGCGCAACGGGGTGGGCGATGGGCGCAGGCTGGACAGGCGTAGTGGCGGCCGGCGATGGCGTCGAGGCGCAGCCCCAGGAGGCCAGCGCGCCGAGCGCGGCGGCCAGCGCCGCGGTGCGCAGCGGGGCCGAAGAGCGGTGTGGCGATTTCACGCGTAAGATTTCCCGGTGGCGAGATCGATAGCGAAATGCTGCCGGCTGTTCGGCCGCGATGCAAGTCGGGCGCATGATGGAGACCATGGCAATGCTTTATTACACGCATCCAGCGTGCAAGCTGCACGAGATGGGCGAGGGACATCCCGAGTGCCCTGCGCGCCTGGATGCGATCAATGACCGCCTGCTGTCGTCCGGAGTGGCCGACCTCCTGCTCGAGCGCGAGGCGCCGCGCGCGGCGCAGGAAGCGCTGCTGCGCGTCCACACGGTCGAATACCTGGAATCCTTGATGGAGCGCGCGCCGGCCGCCGGCTATGCCGAGCTGGACCCCGACACCGTGATGAACCCGCACACCTACGAAGCGGCGCTGCGCGCCGCCGGCGCGGCGATCGCGGCGGTGGATGCGGTGCTGGCGGGCGAGGGCGAGGCGGCTTTTTGCGCAGTGCGTCCGCCCGGCCATCATGCCTGCCCGGATCGGGCAATGGGATTCTGCTTTCTGAACAATGTGGCGATCGCTGCCCGCCATGCCATGGCCCACCATGGGCTCGAGCGCATCGCCGTGATCGATTTCGACGTGCATCACGGCAACGGCACAGAAGCCGCGCTGGCGGGCGATCCGCGCGTGCTGATGTGCGGCTTTTTCCAGCATCCTTTCTACCCGTTCAGCGGCGCCGACCCCTGGGCCGACAACATGCTCAATCAACCGCTGCCGGCCTATACCGAAGGCGCGGCGGTGCGCGAGCTGGTGACCTCCCGATGGCTGCCCCGCCTGGAGCGGTTCAAGCCGCAGCTGGTGCTGATCTCGGCCGGTTTCGATGCCCATCGCGAGGATGACCTGGGCCGCATGGGCCTGGTCGAGGCGGACTTCGCGTGGATGACCGAACAGCTCGGCGAGCTGGCCGGCCGCCATGGCGCGCGCATGGTGAGCTGCCTGGAGGGCGGATACAACCTGTCCGCGCTGGGGCGCAGCGTCACGGCCCATATCCGCGCCCTGGCCGGGATCTGAATTACCTATAATCGACCGGTTCCCTGTCTCGCATGCCGGTCGTCGCATGCTTGCTCTCATCCGGGCGCATAGCCGGTTTCCTTTACGAGGTCGCATAAATGAAGGTGTTGGTGCCAGTCAAGCGAGTGGTCGACTACAACGTCAAGGTTCGCGTGAAGTCGGACCAGACGGGGGTGGACATCGCCAATGTGAAGATGTCGATGAACCCGTTCGATGAAATCGCGGTCGAGGAAGCGACCCGCCTGAAGGAAAAAGGCGTGGCCTCGGAGGTCGTGGTGGTGTCGTGCGGCGTGGCGCAATGCCAGGAAACCCTGCGCACGGCCATGGCGATCGGCGCCGACCGCGCCATTCTGGCCGAGACGTCGGAAGAGCTGCAGCCGCTGGCGGTGGCCAAGCTGCTCAAGGCGCTGGTCGAGAAGGAACAGCCGCAACTGGTGATCCTGGGCAAGCAGGCGATCGACGACGACGCCAACCAGACCGGGCAGATGCTGGCGGCGCTGCTGGACTGGCCGCAGGCCACGTTCGCCAGCAAGGTCGAGGTGGCCGACGGCAAGGCGACGGTCACGCGCGAAGTGGACGGCGGGCTGGAAACGCTGTCGCTGGCGCTGCCGGCCATCGTCACGACCGACCTGCGCCTGAACGAGCCGCGCTACGTGACGCTGCCCAACATCATGAAGGCCAAGAAGAAGCCGCTGGAGACGGTCAAGCCCGAGGATCTCGGCGTGGACGTCAAGCCGCGGCTCAAGACCCTGAAAGTGAGCGAGCCGCCCGCGCGCAAGGCGGGCGTGAAGGTGGCCGACGTGGCTGCGCTGGTCGACAAACTCAAGAATGAAGCGAAGGTGGTGTGAAGATGGCGATCCTGGTCGTAGCAGAACATGACAATGCGCAGTTGCGCCCTGCCACGCTGAACACGGTGTCCGCGGCCCGGAAGCTGGGCGGCGAGGTGCACGTGCTGGTGGCCGGCTCGGGCGTGTCCGGCGCGGCCCAGGCGGCCGCCCAGGTCGCGGGTGTGTCCAAGGTGCTGGTTGCCGACGGCGCTGCGCTGGCAGAAGGGCTGGCCGAGAACGTGGCGGCGCAGGTGCTGGCCGCGGCATCCGCCTACAGCCACATTCTTTTCCCCGCGACCGCCTATGGCAAGAACATCGCGCCGCGCGTGGCTGCCAAGCTGGACGTCGCGCAGATCTCGGACATCATCGGCGTGGTATCGGCTGATACCTTCGATCGCCCCATCTACGCGGGCAACGCCATCGCCACGGTGCAGTCGGGCGATGCGGTCAAGGTGATCACCGTTCGTTCGACGGCCTTCGACGCGGCCGCGGCCAGCGGCGGTTCGGCCGCGGTCGAGGACGTGGCCGCGGTCTCCGATAGCGGCAAGTCGTCTTTCGTCGGCCGTGAAGTCGCCAAGAGCGACCGCCCCGAACTGACCGCCGCCAAGGCGGTGGTGTCGGGCGGGCGAGGCATGGGCAGCGCCGAGAACTTCAAGCTGCTCGAACCCCTGGCGGACAAGCTGGGCGCGGCCATGGGCGCTTCGCGCGCGGCGGTCGACGCGGGCTATGCGCCGAACGACTGGCAGGTCGGCCAGACCGGCAAGATCGTGGCGCCGCAACTGTACGTGGCGGTGGGGATCTCGGGCGCCATCCAGCACTTGGCGGGCATGAAGGATTCCAAGGTGATCGTGGCGATCAACAAGGACGCCGAGGCGCCGATCTTCGGCGTGGCCGATTACGGCCTGGTGGCGGACTTGTTCACGGCCGTGCCGGAGTTGACCCAGGCGCTGTAGCGCCTGCCCGGGCGCACGGCCGCATGATCGGCCGGCCTCCCGGCGACAGGAGGATGTGATGGCTTACAAGGTGCCCGTGCGCGAACTGCGCTTCGTGCTCGAGGAATTGGCCGGCATGCCGGCGCTGCGCGCCCTGCCGGGCGGCGAAGAGATCGGACCCGAAGTGGTCGAGGCCATCCTGGCCGAGAATGCGCGCCTGCTGGAGCAGGCGGTCGCCCCCTTGAACCGCGAGGGGGATACGCACCCGCCGGTCTGGCGGGACGGCCGGGTGCAAGCCTCGCCCGGCTTCCGCCAGGCGCTCCGGCTGTTCGCTGAGGCAGGTTGGCAAGGCCTGCCGCATCCCGTCGAACTCGGCGGGCAGGGCTTGCCCAAGCTCATGGCCACGCCGTGCATGGAGAGCCTGAACAGCGCCTGCCTGGCTTTCTCGCTATGCCCGCTGCTGACCGACGGCGCCATCGAAGTCCTGCTCACGGCCGGTTCGGCCGAGCAGCAGCAGCGCTTCATTCCTCCCATGATCGCCGGTACCTGGACGGGTACCATGAACCTCACCGAGCCGCAGGCCGGATCCGATCTGTCGCTGGTGCGCACGCGCGCCGAGCCGCAGCCGGACGGCAGCTACCGGCTGTTCGGGCAGAAGATCTTCATCACCTACGGCGAGCACGATATGGCGGAAAATATCGTGCACCTCGTGCTCGCCCGCCTGCCGGACGCGCCCGAGGGCATCAAGGGACTGTCGCTGTTCGTGGTGCCCAAGTTCCTGGTAAACGAGGACGGCACCCTGGGCGCGCGCAACGACGTATGGTGCGCATCGCTGGAACACAAGCTGGGGATCAAGGCCAGTCCGACCGCCGTGCTGATCTACGGCGACGGCAAGGGCGAGGCGGGGCCGGGCGCCGTCGGCCAATTGGTGGGGCAGCCGAATCGCGGCCTCGAGATCATGTTCATCATGATGAACGCGGCGCGCTTCGCCGTCGGCCTGCAAGGCATCGCGCTGGCCGAGCGGGCCTACCGGCAGGCGGCGGATTTCGCCAGGGAACGCATCCAGAGCCGCGCGGTGGAGGGTTCGCCCGGGCCCGTCGCGATCATCCACCACCCGGACGTGCGCCGCATGCTGATGACCATGCGCGCGCTGACGGAGGCGTCGCGCGCCGTCGCCTACGTCGCGGCCGGCGCGCACGATTTCGCGCGGCGCCATCCCGATGCCGACATGCGGGCGCGCAACCAGGCCTTCTATGAATACATGGTGCCGATCGTCAAAGGCTTCTCGACCGAGATCGCGGTGGAGGTCGCCTCGCTGGGGGTGCAGGTCCACGGCGGCATGGGGTTCATCGAGGAGACCGGCGCCGCCCAGCATTACCGCGATGCCCGCATCCTGCCGATCTACGAAGGCACGACCGCGATCCAGGCCAACGACCTGGTGGGCCGCAAGACCTTGCGCGACGGCGGCGCGCTGGTGGGTGCCATCGTCGCCCGCATGCGCGGCACGCTGGCCGAACTCGAGGCGGACGCGGAACTGGCGGCGCTGCGCGCGCAGTTGGCCCAGGCCATCGACGACTACGAGGCCGTCGTGCATTTCATCGTGCAGCACGCGGGCCGGCAAGTACGCGAAGTCTTCGCCGGCAGCGTGCCCTACCTGATGCTGGCCGGCCTGGTCCACGGCGGCTGGCAGATGGCGCGCGCGGCGCTCGTATGCCGGACCCATATCGGCAAGGGCATCGTGGACGATTTCTACCCCGCCAAGCTGGCCACGGCGCAATTCTATTGCGCCCATCTGCTGCCGCGCGCGCATGCGCTGCGGCTGGAGATCCTGCAAGGCGGCGCCAGCGCGCTGTCCTTGCCCGCCGAAGCGTTCTGAGCGCGCTGCCGCGCATGCGCCGGCCGTGGGCCTGCGCCGGCGGGGTCAGGCCGCCGGGCGGGCCGAACCGGGCAGCGGCGGCGTGCGGCAGGGCGTTACCGGTACGCGCCAGTACGCGCGCCGGCGCAGCGCGGCCAGCATCTTGAGTCCTTCCGGCCAGGCGCCATAGCCGGAGTCGGCGTTGATATGGCCTGCGTTCGCCAGGATTTCCAGGCGGCTTCCCCAGGCCTGGGCGAATCCGCTGGCACGCTCCAGCCGGCAGTACGGATCGTCGGTGCTGGCGACTACGACGCTCGGGAACGGCAGCGTTTGCATCGGGATGGGACAGAACGCGCGCAATGGTGCCGGTGCGCCGTCGCGCTCGACGTCGGCCGGCGCTACCAGCAGCGCGCCTGCCACTTTCTCGCTGATGCGCGAGGGCAGGTGGCAGATGGTGATGCAGCCCAGGCTGTGCGCGATCAGCAGGGGCGGGCGGGGCGCCGCATCGATGGCGGCGGACAGCGCCGCGACCCACTCGTGCGGAGTCGGAATATTCCAGTCGTGCTGCTGCACGCGCTGGGCGCGTGGCAATTCGGATTCCCACAGGCTTTGCCAGTGGCCGGGGCCGGAATTGTTCCAGCCGGGGATGATCAAAGGTTGTAGCCGCATGGCGGCATGATGGCGGCGTACCCCGGGGCGGGGAACGAATTTTTTCCTGTTTGCTCATTACTCGAATTTGGGTGGAAGCGCCTATTGCAGCCTGGCAGCGCATGAGGGGCCGGCAACGATGCTTATGTCCGGAAATAAGCAAAATAGATTCTCTAATATCTATATGGAATAATGATATAGGGAAACATTCGTTCTCGGCAGGCCGCCGGAGCATCACAATCCATCGATAGCTTCCACTCAGGAGACCGACATGGCAACGCTGCGCTTGGGCGACACCGCGCCCGATTTCGAACAGGATTCCTCCAAGGGCGTCATCCGCTTCCACGAATACCTCGGCGATAGCTGGGGCGTGCTGTTCTCCCATCCGGCCGATTTCACGCCCGTCTGCACGACCGAGCTGGGCTATACCTCCAAGCTGGCCCAGGAGTTCGCCAAGCGCAACGTCAAGGTCCTGGCGCTGTCGGTGGATCCGGTGGATTCGCACCAGAGCTGGATCGGCGACATCAACGAGACCCAGGGCTGCGTGGTCGACTTCCCCATCCTGGCCGACGCCGACCGCAAGGTTGCCACGCTCTACGACATGATCCATCCGAACGCCAGCGCCACGGCCACCGTTCGCTCGGTCTTCGTCATCGATCCGGCCAAGAAGGTGCGTCTGACGATCACCTATCCCGCCAGCACGGGCCGCAATTTCGACGAGATCCTGCGCGTCATCGATTCGCTGCAGCTGACCGACAACTACAGCGTGGCTACGCCGGTGAACTGGAAGGACGGCGACGACGTGATCATCGTGCCGGCGCTGCAGGATCCCGACGTGCTCAAGGAAAAATTCCCCAAGGGCTACACGGCCGTGCGTCCCTACCTGCGCACCACGCCGCAGCCGAACAAGCCCTGATCCTGTCGGCCGCTCTACGGGGCTCCGGCGCGAAGCATCGCGCCGGAGCCCTTGTGCATATGCTGTAATGCGAGCCTTTCCTGTTGATTCGAAGGGCTCTCCAATGCTCCAGACCGCCGACGATCTAGGCAAACTCCTCCTGCGCATCGCCGTCGGTGTGCTGATGCTGATGCACGGCATTCCGAAGGTCGTGGGCGGCATCGGTTTCGTGAAGAACCTGCTCGCCAGCCACGACCTGCCCACGTGGCTCGGCTATTTCGTCTACGCCGGCGAGGTCGTGGCGCCCATCCTGCTGCTAGTGGGCTTCTATACGCGTGCCGCCGGACTGGTGGTGGCCGTCAACATGGTGGTCGCCATTGCGCTGGCCCATGGCGGACAGATTTTTTCCGTCACCAAGAACGGCGCCTGGTCGCTCGAGTTGCAGGGCTTGTTCCTGGTGGGCGGCTTGGTGATCGCGCTGATCGGCGCAGGACGCTTCAGCGCCGGCGGCAAGGCCGGTACGCTGAACTAGCGCTTCATGCGTTGTACCGATCTAGGCGTGCGGGTTTATACCGGCGTGGAATAAGCAACCTTCCAAGAAGTCGTTCCCAAGCGGTGCGGTGCTGGCTGATGATTCAGTCCTTGCAACGTACCGATCTGGAGTTCGACGATGGTGAAATTTCTGGGAAGCGCATTGAGCGCCGTCACGCTGGCCGTGGCCTCGATGGCCGTCGCGCTGCCTGTTTCCGCGCAGACCAAGCAGACCTTGCTGAATGTCTCCTACGATCCGACGCGCGAGCTGTACAAGGATCTGGACAAGGCCTTCATCGCCGAATACAAGAAAAAGACGGGCACCGAACTGACCATCCGCCAGTCGCATGGCGGCTCGGGCAGCCAGGCGCGCGCCGTGATCGACGGGCTCGAGGCCGACGTCGTCACGCTGGCGCTGGCCTACGACATCGACGCCCTGCATGAGCGCGGCAAGCTGCTGCCGGTCGATTGGCAAAAGCGCCTGCCGCAGAACAGTTCTCCCTATACCTCGACCATCGTATTCCTGGTCCGCAAGGGCAATCCCAAGGGGATCAAGGATTGGGGCGATCTCATCAAGCCCGGCGTGTCCGTCATCACGCCCAATCCCAAGACCTCCGGCGGCGCGCGCTGGAACTACCTGGCCGCCTGGGCCTACGCCCTGCAACAGCCGGGCGGCAATGAGGCGAAGGCGCGTGAGTTCATCGCCGAATTGTTCAAGCACGTGCCCGTGCTCGACAGCGGCGCGCGCGGCGCGACCACCACCTTCGCCGAGCGCGGCCAGGGCGACGTCCTGCTCGCCTGGGAAAACGAGGCCCTGCTCGCGTTGAAGGAACTCGGACCGGACCGTTTCGACGTCGTCGCTCCCTCGCTGTCCATCCTGTGCGAGCCTCCGGTGGCGGTGGTCGACAAGAACGTCGACAAGAAGGGCACCCGCCAGGCTGCGCAAGCCTATCTCGAATTCCTCTACACGCCGCAGGCGCAGGAAATCATCGCCAAGAACTATTACCGCCCGCGTGATCCGGCCATTGCCGCCAAGCATGCCTCGGCCTATCCCAAGGTCAATCTGATCACCATCGACGAGGTGTTCGGCGGCTGGCAGGCCGCGCAGAAAACCCATTTCGAGGACGGCGGCACCTTCGACCAGCTCTACCAGCCCGGCAAGCGTTGATCCGGCGGGCCATGGCGACTTCGACCACTCTTCCCGCAACACCGGATGTCCCGGCACGCCGGGCGCGGCGCGCCCGGCGTGCCGGCGTGCTGCCCGGTTTCGGCCTGAGCATGGGGTTCACGATCCTCTACATGAGCCTGATCGTGCTCATCCCGTTGTCCACGCTGCTGTTCAAGAGCGCCAGCGTCGGCTGGGACGCGTTCTGGGCCGCGGCCACCGCGCCGCGCGTGCTGGCCTCGTATCGCCTGACTTTCGGCGCGGCGCTGATCGCGGCGCTGGTCAACCTGGTGTTCGGGCTGATGGTAGCCTGGTCGCTGGTTCGCTATGAATTTCCCGGCAAGCGCATCGTCGATGCGCTGGTGGACCTGCCGTTCGCGTTGCCGACCGCGGTGGCGGGCATCGCGCTGACCTCGCTCTATGCCTCCAATGGGTGGATGGGGCGCTGGCTCGAGCCTCTCGGGCTGAAGGTCGCCTATACGCCGGTCGGCATCGTGGTGGCGCTGATTTTCATCGGATTGCCTTTCGTGGTGCGCACCGTGCAGCCTGTGCTCGAGGATGCCGAGCGGGAACTGGAAGAGGCCGCGGCCAGCCTGGGCGCCAGCCGCCTGCAGACGATCGCCAAGGTGCTGCTGCCGGGCATCCTGCCGGCGCTGCTGACCGGGTTCGCGCTGGCCTTCGCGCGTGGCGTGGGCGAGTACGGATCGGTGGTGTTCATCGCCGGCAACATGCCCATGGTGTCGGAAATCACACCGCTTCTGATCATCACCAAACTCGAGCAATACGACTACGCGGGCGCGGCGTCGATCGCGCTGGTCATGCTGTCGCTGGCGTTCGTCCTGCTGCTGGCCATCAACGCGCTGCAATGGTGGCAGGCGCGCCGCGGACTGGGAAGAGCATCATGAGCCAACGGCCCGCACATCTGAACGAACCTTCCTGGGTACGCGGCCTGATTCTGGCGGTATCGCTGGGTTTCCTGACGCTGTTCCTGCTGCTGCCCCTGGTGGCAGTGTTCGCCGAAGCGCTGAAGAAAGGATGGGAGCTGTATGCCGAAGCGCTGGTCGAGCCCGACGCCCTGGCGGCGATACGGCTCACGCTGCTGGTGGCCGCCATCGCCGTGCCGCTGAACCTGGTGCTGGGCGTGGCGGCGGCCTGGGCCATCACCCGGTTCGAGTTCCGCGGCAAGCAATTCCTGGTCACGCTCATCGACCTGCCGTTTTCGGTGTCGCCGGTGGTGGCGGGCCTGGTCTACGTGCTGCTGTTCGGCACCCATGGCTGGCTGGGCCCGGTGCTGCAGGAGTCCGGCTTCAAGATCGTCTATGCCGTGCCCGGCGTGGTGCTGGCCACCTTGTTCGTCACTTTTCCGTTCATCGCGCGCGAACTGATCCCGCTCATGCAGGCGCAGGGCAGCGAGGAGGAGCAGGCCGCATTGACGCTGGGCGCCACGGGTTGGCAAATGTTCTGGCGCGTGACGCTGCCCAACATAAAATGGGGGTTGCTGTACGGGGTCATCCTGTGCAATGCGCGCGCCATGGGCGAATTCGGCGCGGTATCGGTGGTGTCCGGGCACGTGCGCGGGCTGACCAACACGATCCCGCTGCACGTGGAGATCCTCTACAACGAATACGCCTACCAGGCTTCGTTCGCCGTTGCATCCGTGCTGGCATTGCTGGCACTGGTGACCCTGATCCTGAAGAGCGTGATCCAGTGGCGCGGCGCCAGGCTTGCCCACGAGCAACCGCTTCCTTCCGAATTTCCAGGTGCCGCGCCGCTGCGCATGCAGGCGGCCGGCTGACTGCCCAGGGATGAATCAGACATGAGTATCGAAGTTCGCAATCTTTCCAAGCGTTTCGGCGATTTCCACGCCCTCAGGGACGTTTCGCTGCACATCGAATCGGGCGAGCTGGTCGCGCTGCTGGGGCCCTCGGGCTGCGGCAAGACGACCTTGCTGCGCATCATCGCCGGCCTGGAAACGCCCGATTCCGGCAGCGTGTATTTCTCCGGCGAGGACGCCACCGACGTGCACGTGCGCGAGCGCCAGGTCGGTTTCGTGTTCCAGCACTACGCACTGTTCCGGCACATGACCGTGTTCGAGAACGTCGCCTTCGGCCTGCGCGTCAAGCCGCGCGCCGCGCGTCCGTCCGACGCGCAGATCAAGGAGAAAGTGCACCAGCTGTTGAACCTGGTGCAGCTCGACTGGCTGGCCGACCGCTATCCGTCGCAGTTGTCGGGCGGACAGCGCCAGCGTATCGCGCTGGCGCGAGCGCTGGCCGTGGAGCCGCGCGTGCTGCTGCTGGACGAGCCGTTCGGCGCGCTCGACGCCAAGGTGCGCAAGGAACTGCGCCGCTGGCTGCGCCGACTGCACGACGAACTGCACGTGGCCAGCGTGTTCGTTACGCACGACCAGGAAGAGGCGCTGGAAGTGGCCGATCGCGTCGTGCTGATGAACGCCGGCCGCATCGAGCAGGTGGGTTCGCCGACCGAAGTGTGGGAGCGCCCCGCCACGCCGTTCGTCTACGGTTTCCTGGGCGACGTCAACCAGTTCCAGGGCCAGGCCCACGGTGGCGTGCTGCACGCCGACGGCCTGACCATTCCGACGCCCGAGTTCGCCGATGCCGAGCACGCCCAGGCCACCGCCTACATCCGGCCGCACGAGTTCGACGTGCAGCGCTACAGCGACGGCGACATCGGCCTGGTGACGACTTTCAGCCGCGCCTACCTGTCCGGCCCCAGCGCCTATCTGGAATTGACGCGCCAGGGGTCGGACAAGCCGATCGAAGTCGAGCTGCCCGCGGAGGTGTTTCGCCAGCTCGAGCTCAAGGGCGGCGAGGCGCTCGTCGTCAAGCCCCGCAACGCCCAAGTGTTTCTTACTTGATCCGACATGGCCGCCACCGCTTCCCTCGCCGTTTCCGCCGAACAACTGCCGCGCTGGTCCGATCTCGCCGGGCGCCTGGCCGCGATTGCCGCCGCGCATGCCGACGCGGCATTCGCTTCGTCGCTGGCGGCCGAAGACATGGTGCTGACGCACGCCATCTTCGAGCACGATCTGCCGATTACGGTGTTCACGCTCGACACCGGCCGGCTCAATGCCGAGACGGTGGCCATGATCGACCGCATCGCGCAACGCTACGGCCGCGCTATCGAGGTGGTGCGGCCGGAAGCGGCGGCAGTCGCCGCCTATGTCGCCGAGCATGGCCAGAATGCTTTCTACGAGAGCGTGCCCTTGCGCAAGCGCTGCTGCGAGATCCGCAAGGTCGAGCCGCTGCGCCGGGTGCTGGCCGGCCGCGGCGCGTGGATTACCGGCCAGCGCCGTGAACAGGCCGTGACGCGCGGCGAGTTGCCGCTGGACGAGCACGATCCGGTGTTCGGCCTGCACAAGTACAACCCGCTCGCCCTGTGGACGCAGGACGAGGTCTGGGGCGCCATCCGTTCCTTGGACATTCCCTACAACCCGCTGCACGACCGCGGCTATCCGTCGATCGGCTGCGAGCCCTGTACGCGCGCCATCCGCCCCGGCGAGGATCTGCGCGCCGGCCGCTGGTGGTGGGAGTCTTCGGATTCCAAGGAGTGCGGCCTGCATGCCGGCAACCTGTCGGCCATTCCCGTCTCTGTCGTCACAACCAAGCAACCAGGCTGAATCATGCCCGCTATCCAGAACGTCACGCGCAGCCATCTCGATTGGCTGGAAGCCGAAGCCATTTTCATTTTGCGCGAGGTCGCCGCCGAATGCGCCCGCCCCGTGCTGCTGTTCTCCGGCGGCAAGGATTCCTGCGTGCTGCTCCGGTTGGCGGAAAAGGCCTTCCGGCCCGGCAAGTTTCCCTTCCCGCTGATGCACATCGACACTGGCCACAACTTCGATGAGGTGATCGCTTTCCGCGATGCGCGCGCGGCCGAGCTGGGCGAGGAACTGATCGTGCGCAGCGTGGAAGATTCCATCCGGCGCGGCTCGGTGGTGCTGCGCAAGGAAACCGATTCGCGCAATGCCGCGCAGGCCGTGACGCTGCTCGAATCGATCGAGGAGTTCGGCTTCGACGCCTGCATAGGCGGCGCCCGCCGCGACGAGGAAAAGGCACGCGCCAAGGAACGCATCTTTTCGTTCCGCGACGAGTTCGGCCAGTGGAACCCCAAGGCGCAGCGTCCCGAACTCTGGAATCTGTACAACACCCGCGTGCATGCCGGCGAGAACATGCGCGTGTTCCCGATTTCCAACTGGACCGAGCTGGACGTCTGGCAATACATCGCCCGCGAGAACCTGGCGCTGCCGTCGATCTATTACGCCCACCAGCGCGAGGTGATCCGCCGCAAGGGACTGCTGGTGCCGGTCACCCCGCTGACGCCGCCGCAAGAGGGCGAGCAGGTCGAGAGCCTGACCGTGCGCTTCCGCACCGTCGGCGACATTTCGTGCACCTGCCCGGTTGCATCCGAGGCCGCGGATCCGCTGGCCATCATTGCCGAGACCGCTATTACCGATGTGACCGAGCGAGGCGCCACCCGCATGGACGACCAGACCTCGGAAGCTTCGATGGAGCGGCGCAAGAAAGAAGGGTATTTCTGATGAACGCCATGACCGATCCCGATTTTTTCTCCGCCGCCGACAAGGGCGTTCTGCGCCTGATCACCGCCGGCTCCGTCGATGACGGCAAGTCCACGCTGATCGGCCGCCTGCTGTACGACAGCAAAGGCATTTTCGCCGACCAGCTCGACGCCATATCGCGGGCCAAATACAAGCGCACCGTAGGCGATGCCCTCGACCTGTCGCTGCTGACCGACGGCCTGGAGGCCGAGCGTGAGCAGGGCATTACGATCGACGTGGCCTATCGCTATTTCTCGACGCCCGCGCGCAAGTTCATCGTCGCCGACGCGCCGGGCCATGAGCAGTACACCCGCAACATGGTGACGGGCGCTTCGACGGCCGACGCCGCGATCATCCTGGTGGACGCCACGCGCGTGGCCGGCGGCCAGTTGCTGACACAGACCAAGCGCCACAGCACGCTTGCGCATCTGCTCGGCATCCGCCACATCGTGGTGGCGGTCAACAAGATGGACCTGGTGGACTGGAACGAAGATGTGTTCGCGCGGATCCGCGACGCCTACTCGGCGCTGGCGGCCAAGATAGGCATCGGCCATTTCGAGATACTGCCCTTGTCGGCGCTGACCGGCGACAACGTCGTCACCCGGTCGCAGCGCACGCCCTGGTATGCCGGACCGGCGCTGCTGGAACTGCTCGAGTCGCTGGAAGTGCGCGACCTGGCGCATACCCGCGCGCTGCGCTTTCCGGTGCAGATGGTCGCCCGCCACGGCGGCGACCGGGCCGACGACTTCCGCGGTTACATGGGCCAGATCGCCAGCGGTTCGGTGCGTGTGGGCGACCGCGTGCTGGTGCAGCCTTCGGGCGTGTCGGCCACGGTGAAGTCGCTGGTGGTCCATGGCGGCGAGATCGACGCGGCGAGCGCCGGCGATTCGGTTACCGTCGTGCTGAACGAAGACGTCGATGCCTCGCGTGGCGACGTGCTGGTGCACGAGACGGCGCCGGCGACGGTGGCGCGGGAGTTCGAGGCCGAACTGTGCTGGCTGGACGCCCAGGCATTGAACCCCGCCCGCAAATACCTGCTCAAGCAGGGCACGCGCCTGACCACGGCCAAGATCAAGAACGTGCTAGCGCGGCGCGACATCCACGAACTGGAGGAAGTCAGCCTGGCGGATTCGCCGTTCTCGATGAACGACATCGGCCGGGCGGTGCTGGCCACGCGGGATGCCTTGGCGCTCGATCGTTACGAAGACATTGCCGCCACCGGCGCCTTCATCCTCATCGACGAGGCCACGCATCAGACCGCCGCGGCAGGCATGATCCGGCGCGCGATCGCCGACTGAGCCGACGCCCGCGGCTGCGCGGCGGCGGGCGCATCCGCGGTCCGGCCGGGGCCTCAGCCTTGCGCCGTCTCCTCGGCGGTGGGCTCGGGGCGCATCCACAGCCAGACCGCCACGCCGCCCATGGCGGCGCAACTCAGCCAGGCGGCCCACGCCGGGGCCGGCACGATGAACAGTATCGCCGCGCACAGCGCCATGGTGATCGTGGCGCTCCACTTGGCTTTCCGGCTCACCGTGCCTTCTTTGCGCCAGTTGCGGATCATCGAGCCGAACAGGGGATGGTTTTCCAGCCACGCCTGCAGTCGGGGCGAACTGCGCGCGGCCAGCCAGGCGGCCATCAGGATGAAGACCGTGGTGGGCAGGCCCGGCACGAAAATGCCGATGACGCCCAGTGCCAGGCACAGCAGCGCCGCGGCGTACATCAGCATGCGCATCAGCGGGCCGGGCGGGGAGCGGAATTCTGCGGACGTGGGGTCTGGTCTGGGCGGCGGTGTCATGGTTTCACGGCTGGCCGGCGCCGTCATCGGCGGGCAGCCATTTCGCGAAGGGGCGCCGGGGCATGCGCAGCGTGATCCACCATTTTCTTTGTACGGGATCCCACTGCGCTCCCAGTTGCCGGGCTGAGTCCTTGTCCGCATAGGGTACGTGGAGGTAGAGGCGGGTGGGTGCTGTCGCCGCTAAGGAAGGGCGGTCGCGTGCGGCCCGGCGCGCGGCGGGCAGGTTCAGCGCCCGGATGAAGTGGCTATCGTGGCCCTGCGGCGTGTAGAGCACCAGCCGTTCGCAGGTTCGCGTCATGGCCACGTAGAACAGCCGCCGCTCCTCGGCGGGGTCGGCATGCGCTTGCGGGAACTCGCCGTCGGCCACGTAGGGAATGTGCACGGCGCGCCATTCCTTGCCCTTGGCGGCGCGCGCGGTGGTCAGCGTCAAGGGCCGGCGCCGGCTCTTGCGCCATGTGCCGCTGTGCTGCTGCGCCTGGTGCAACTGGTCGAGCAGGCCTGCCGCGTCCAGGCCCGTGGCGCCGGCATAGGCGATGAAGCCTTCGATGGAGCGAGCCACGGCCAGCGCGTCCAGTCGATGGACGAACAGCCGGCGGGTGGCATCCGCAATGTTCAGTTCGCGCGCGGCGTATGCCAGCAGCTGTCCGGCGGACCATGCGTGCGCCTGGGCCAGCAGGTGCTCGCACACCTGGGCGAAGCGGGCCCGCCAGCGGCGCGTGCCGGCGTCCACGGCTTCCTGCGCATCGGCCGTCTGGCTGAGCCGGCCGCGATAGAAATAGCGGATGGTCTCGGGATCGGCGGCAATGGTTTTTTCCGCGTCCCGCCATTCGGCTTCGGTGTAGTCCAGGCCGGCGAACAGTCCCAGCGCGCGCAGGACGGCGCCCACTTCGGCGGGTTCGCGCACCGGTGCCATGGACTGCCGGGCGATGTGCAGGATGCCGCGCAGCATCAGGATCTCGATGCGGTCCACATAGCTCTGGCAACCGTCGGTGACGTACGGGATGTCGTGGGCGATCAGCGCGTTTTCGAGCGCGATGCTTTGATGCGCGTCGCGCAGGATCACCGCGCAGTCGGACAGGGCCAGGCCCGAGCCGGCGCGCGTCGATTGCGCCAGGGCGGCTGCCAGTTGCGCGCCGCAATCGTCCTGCTGCGTGCGGCCGTAGGCCAGGATGTCGACCTCGGTATCGCCCTGCCGCCCGGACTCGAAGCGCTGCGCGGTGAGCGCCTGGGCGCAGCCGCCCAGCGTCGGTCCGCAGCGGAAAGAGAAGGCCAGCGGCAAGCGCCGCGTGCCGCCGAACAGGTGCTCGAAGGCTTCGCCCATATAGCGCGGATCGGCGCCGTTCCAGCTGTGTACGACCTGTTCCTTGTCGCCGGCCGCGATGATGGCCGTATCCGTGCCGGTGAGCCGGCTCAGCAGCGTGATCTGCGCCGCATTGGCGTCGTGCCATTCGTCCGCGACGATGAGCGCGGGGTGGGGCAGCGCCGCGAGCCCGCCCAGTTGCTCGCATACCGCCAGGACGTCGCCGACCAGATCGTGTTCGCTCTGGAAGGCGTAGTGTCCGATGTCGATGCGCCGCAGCCGCTCGTAGGCCCGGCAGACGGCGACCAGTCCGCGCGGCAGGTCCAACTGGTCGGCCAGTTCCGAATCGGAGACGTCGCCGCTGCCTGCCAGCGCCAGCGTGCCTTTCAGGCGCGACAGCTGGTTGATGACGGCTTCGGCGTGCAGATTGTTCAGGTCGTAGCCGTAGTCCGGATCGGCGCCCGGGTCCGCGGCCGCGGTTTCGATGGCCTCGTACACATAGGGGCGCATGGCTTCGGCATCGGCCAGGTAGACCTCGGCGCCGTCTATGACCCCCTGGCTGCGCCAGCCCTCGAGCAGGGAGCGGGCGAAGTCCGCGTAGGTCGAGACCCGGACCGCGCGCGAGGCGCCCGCCTGGGCCAGGCGCTGCTGCAGGACCTCGCGCGCGGCCGGCGTGAAAACCAGGGCGAGGATGCTCTCGGCCGCGACGCCGCGGCGCTCGCGATGGGCGATGCAGTGCGCCAGCGTCGTGGTCTTGCCCGAGCCGGCGACGGCGTCGATCAGCAGGAACCTGCCGCCGTACGACACGATCTGCCGCTGTTCCGAAGTCAGTAGTAGGGAACTCATGCCGGCAGTGTAAACCGGCGCATGGTCCGGTACGGAGGATGCCTCCGCGAGAATGTCCACGCAGGCCGGGTGGCCGAGTCGGTGCTTTTCCCGCGCCTTCGAGCCACGGTTCGCCCTGGCCGATTGTCAAAAATACTGTATATATGTACAGTATCGAAGTGGATGATCATGACCTTACCGAGCCGGGCTTTGCCGCCGCGCCGCCTGTGCCGCAGCGCGGCCGCGGCGCCGTGGCGAACGTCGCGCATCGCTTCGATGCCGACCAGCGCAGCGCGGTCGACGACGGCTGGGCGCAGCCCCCTGACGAGGCCCCGCGCCTGAAGACCGAGGTCGCGGTCGAGCGCGCCCGCAAGATTCTGTCGCGCAACGATTCGCCCGACATTCCGTTCGACCGGGCCATCAATCCCTATCGTGGCTGCGAACACGGCTGCGTCTATTGCTTCGCCCGTCCCACCCATGCCTACCTCGGCTGGTCGCCGGGGCTGGATTTCGAGACGCGGCTGGTCGCCAAGGCCAATGCCGTGGAAGCGCTGCGCGCCGAGCTGTCCCGTCCGGGCTACCGCGTGGACGTCATCAACATCGGTTCGGCCACCGATGCCTACCAGCCCATAGAGCGCAGCTGGAAGCTCACCCGCGGCCTGCTGGAACTGCTGCTCGAGACGCGCCATCCCGTGTCGCTGGTCACCAAGGGCGCGCTGCTCGGGCGCGACGTGGACCTGCTCGCGAGGCTGGCGGAATTGCGGCTGGTGGCGGTCTACGTCACGATACCCACCCTGGACGGCGCGGTGGCGCGCACCCTCGAGCCGCGTGCCGCCGCGCCATGGCGCAGGGTGGAACTGGTGCGCGAACTGACCCGGGCCGGCGTGCCGGTGGGCGTGTCGCTGGCGCCGGTCATTCCCTTCATTACCGACGACCACATCGAGCAGGTGCTGGAAGCGGTCGCGCAGGCGGGCGCGCAGACGGCGTTCTACACCATGCTGCGGCTACCCTGGGAGGTCCGGACGATATTCACCGACTGGCTGGAGGCGCACTTTCCCGATCGCAAGGCAAGGGTGCTGCATCGGCTGGAAGATTTGCGGGGCGGGCGGCTCAACGACCCTCGTTTCGGCAGCCGCATGCGGGGCGAGGGCATCTGGGCCGACCTGGTCAGGCAGCGCTTCATGCGCGCGTTGCGGCAGTTCGGTTTGGCGGGGCGGCGCATCGAGCTGGATATCGGGTCGTTCCGGCCGCCCGGGCGGCCTGCCGGGGCGGCGAAGCGCGGCGATGCGCGGCAGATTTCGCTGTTCGATTGAGCGCATGAGCCGCAGCCGGCACTATAGCCGGCGGGCTCGGTGCCGGTGCGGCGTTCGGCGCCTGTTCCTGCAGGCCTTTGCTTCAATAAACGGGCACGACCCCGAAGGCGCGCTGCACCATCAGGACGATGCCCAGGGTCACGATGGAGGTGCCTATCGCCAGCGTCGGCATGGCCACCAATACCGGCGCCCAGCCGGAAGGTGCGCGCCGCTGCAGGCCGGGGTTGTAGAGAGCGTCGAACTTCTCGTCGGCCATCAGGCAGATGATCAGCGCTTCGATGAAGCCCGCCGCCGCGGGGATCAGGAACAGGAAGAAACCGATGTGGAAGTACCATTGTTCGCTGCGCAGCGCGGTGCCCATGGCCAGCAGCGAGACCAGCAGCGGGATCCAGCCGTGTTTGCGCCCCAGGTAGCGCCAATGGGCGCCGGCCCAGCCAAGGGTGGCGGCCAGGAACCCGGCCAGCGCCTTGCTGCGGAACGCCGCAGGCGGGTTGTGTGACGCATGTTCCTCTGCCTGGGCGGGGGGATGTTGGTAATTCATCGTCGAATGCCTTGATTTTGAAGGACTTTACCCTATCCGAGCTTGCTAGGGATAGCAGTGCGGGCTATACTTTAGGGCTTTTCTTAGTCAACTTTTCCAAGGAATTACCTATGGTGGTGATTCGTATGTCCCGCGGCGGCTCGAAGAAGCGCCCCTTTTACAACCTCGTTGCCGCCGATTCGCGCAACCGCCGCGATGGCCGTTTCATCGAGCGCGTGGGTTTCTACAACCCCGTTGCCGCCGAGGGCGAAGAAGGCCTGCGCATCTCGCTGGACCGTGTCGAGCACTGGGCCAAGAACGGCGCGCAGCTGTCGCCGGCCGTGGCCCGTCTCGTCAAGGAATACGGCGCCAAGGTCGCTTCGGCTGCCTGATACGCCCGTGTCCGATGCACCCACGGCGGCGCCCGTTGCCGATCCCGCGCCTCCGCCCGATCTGGTCGAGGTCGGGCATGTGGCGGAAGCCTACGGCATACGGGGTGCCCTGAAGATACAGCCGTATTCGGCGCAATCCGAAGCCTTGCTCGGCACCCGTACGTGGTGGCTGCGCAAGGGCAGGGAAGTGCGCCGTGTCGAGGTGGCCAGCGCGCGCAAGCATGGCGCGACGGTCGCGGCCACGTGGCCGGGCATTGCCGACCGCGACCAGGCCCTGGCCTGGAAAGGGTGGGCCGTGCTGGTGCCGCGCAGCCGGTTCCCCGCGCTCGCCGAAGGCGAGTTCTACTGGTTGGATCTGATCGGCTGCGTGTTGATCGGCAAGTCGGCCGGCGGGGATGACGTCGTGCTGGGCACGGTGTCCGAGGTCAGCGACAATGGTGCGCACGCGATCCTGCATGTGGATTGCGCCGTGCCGGTCGCGCCGGGCGAGCCCGTCCAGCCTGCGCTCGATGCCCGCGGCAAGCCGCGCCAGACATTGGTGCCGTTTGTCGAGGCCCACGTGCGCGGCGTGGATATCGCTGCCCGCCGTATCGACAGCGACTGGCCCGAGGGCTTCTAGCCTGCGGAACCGCGGGTACCGTGCCGGTTGAAGGGAGTGTCCGTCGGACGATGAGCGAAATCTTGCGGTTCGACGTGGTAACGCTGTTCGGCCCGATGTTCGAGGCCGTCAGCCAGCAGGGCGTGACCGGCCGGGCGCATGCGCAGGGCCGGTGGCAGTTGCACGTGTGGAATCCGCGCGATTTCACCGTGGATGTGCACAGGACGGTGGACGACCGTCCTTATGGCGGCGGGCCCGGCATGGTGATGCGGGTCGAGCCTCTCGAGAAAGCCGTCTGCGCGGCGCGCGAGCAGCGTGCGCAGACGGGTTTGCCGGAGGCGCCGGTGGTGCTGCTGTCGCCGCAGGGCAGGCGGTTCGGCCAGGCCCGCGCGCAGGAACTGGCTGCCGGCCCCGGAGCGATCCTGGTCTGCGGCCGGTATGAAGGGATAGACCAGCGGTTCATCGACCGCTGGGTGACGCAGGAAGTGTCGCTGGGCGACTTCGTGCTGTCCGGCGGCGAGATCGCCGCGATGGCGATGATGGACGCGGCGGTGCGCTTGCTGCCCGGGGTGTTGAACGACGACGAATCCGCGATGCAGGATTCGTTCAACGATCGTCTTTCCGGGCTGCTCGATTGCCCGCACTATACGCGGCCCGAAGTCTACGGCGGCGTGCCGGTGCCGGAGGTGCTGATGTCGGGCCACCATGCCAACATCGAGCGCTGGCGGCGCAGGCAGTCGCTGGCGGCCACCCAGGCCAGGCGCCCCGACCTGATCGAGGCGGCGCGCAGCAAGGGCTGGTTGAGCCGCGACGATGAAAAGTTTCTGTCCGACCCGCAAGGGGAGGGCAAGCGCTGACCGTGCAAGCGGGCAGTGTTGCAGCAAGCCTGCCGGGCATGGGTCCGGCGGGAAACCCCATCCTCTGGTAGCGGTGCCATCAAAAGCCTACCCGCTGCGTATGATGGTTCATGGAGAGTGCAATGGACCTGATCCAAGTCCTCGAGCAAGAAGAAGTCACCCGCCTGACGGCGAACAAGACCATCCCCGAATTCGCCCCCGGCGACACCGTGGTGGTCAACGTCAACGTGGTCGAAGGCACCCGCAAGCGCGTCCAGGCCTACGAAGGCGTGGTCATCGCCAAGCGCAACCGCGGCCTGAATTCGTCGTTCATCGTTCGCAAGATTTCGTCCGGTGAAGGCGTGGAGCGTACGTTCCAACTGTATGCCCCGACGATCGCCTCGATCGAAGTCAAGCGCCGTGGCGACGTCCGTCGCGCCAAGCTGTACTATCTGCGTTCCCGTTCGGGCAAATCGGCCCGGATCAAGGAAAAGCTCGTGCGCAATACTGCCAAGGCTTGATTTCCGCATTACCGCAGCAAGAAAAAGGCATGCCGCGCGGCATGCCTTTTTTTATCGCCGGGCCGCCCCAAGATGAGAAAGCGTCCCCCTCGGGGGCAGCGATCCCGCTTAGCGGGTGAGCTTGGAGGCCATTCTTCATGGGTGGCGCTGTTTCAGCTTCTACAATTTCGACCATGTCATCCGATACACGCAGCGCCCGCATTGCCGACGGGCCGGACGATACGCCGGAAGAAATCCAGCGGGCCGCCGGCAAGAAGCGCCTGGCGGGAAGCCCCGCCTTCGATCCGGTTGCCCAGCCGTGGGTGGCCAATCCCGGCGGCCTGGCGCCGGTGCCGCCGGAACGCCTGACGCCGCCGGCCTTGCGCACCCGCTTCGTCGATCCGCCCGCCTGGCAGCCCGATGCCAGCGACATCAACCCGGCGCGCGAGATCGACCGCTCGCTGCGGCTGGCTTCGGTACTCGTGCCCATGGTGCTGCGGCCCGGCGGCATCCGGATCATGCTCACCCAGCGCGCTGCGCACTTGCACAACCACGCGGGCCAGGTCAGTTTTCCCGGCGGGCGCGTCGAGCCGAGCGATGCTTCCGTGGCGCACGCGGCGCTGCGCGAGTCGGAAGAAGAAACCGGCCTGCCGCGCGGCATGGTGGAGGTCATCGGCCAGTTGCCCGACTATTTCACCGGCACGGGCTTTCGCGTCGTGCCGCTGGTCGGCCTGGTGCAGCCCGATTTCCTGCCGCGCCCCGATCCCGCCGAAGTGGCCGAGGTGTTCGAGGTGCCGCTGCCTTTCCTGATGGATCCGGCCAACCACCATCTGCACAGCGCCAGCCTGCCCTCGGGCGGCAGCCGGTCCTACTATTCCATGCCGTGGAAGCAGTTCTTCATCTGGGGCGCCACGGCAGGCATGCTGCGCAATCTCTACCAGTTCCTGCGCGCATGAACCGGCGGCGCAGCCTTCCGGCAGCGTTCCGGGAGATGCACAACCCCGCCCAGCACACTAGAATGCCTGCATGAGTTTCTTCGCCCTTCTTCTTGCCTTCCTGGCCGAACAAGTCCGGCCGCTGCCCCGTTCCAATGCCGTCCACGAAGCCGCGCGGGCGGCGTGCCGCTGGGCCGGCCACGCGCTGGACGCGGGCAGCCGGGGCTACGCCGTGCTCGGCTGGCTGCTGGTCGTGCTGGCGCCGGCGCTGGCCGTGTGGGTGGTCGATGCGCTGCTGTGGGCGGTGCATCCCGTCCTGGCGCTGCTCTTCCACGTCCTGGTGCTGTGGTTCACGCTGGGATTCCGCCAGTTCAGCCATCACTTCACCGAAATCCAGTTCGCGCTGGCGCGCGGCGACCTGAACCTGGCACGCGATCACCTGCAGCAGTGGCTGCGCGCGGGCGAATCGCGCGTGTCCACCGAGAACATGAGCGTTGCCGAAGTCTGCCGGACCGCCATCGAAGAAGGTGTGGTGGCCTCGCACCGCAACGTCTATGGCGTGCTGTTCTGGTATGCCGTGCTGCCTGGCGCAACCGGCGCGGCGCTCTACAAGCTGGCCGGCATCGCCCGGCAGGAATGGGGCGCGCGCACCGACGGCTTTGGCGAGGTCGCCCGCCAGGCTTTCCTGATCCTGGACTGGATTCCGGCGCGCATGACCGCGGTGGGCTTCGCAATCGTCGGCAATTTCGAAGACGCGTTCTATGGCTGGCGTCAGCGCGCCGCGGCCTGGGACGATCCGCAGCGCGGCGTCATCGTCGAGAGCGCCGCTGGCGCGCTGGGCGTGAGGCTGGCGGCCGTTTCCAGCGCATGGCAGCCTGGCCGGCCGGTGCAGGAACCGGATCCCGGATTGGTCGGGCCGGTGCAGCCGGCCTCGGCCGCCAGCGAGTTCGCGGCGGCCTCCGAGGTGCCCGACGAACCGGTGCGCGCGCCCGACCCGGCCACGCTGCAGGCCGCGGTCGGCCTGCTGTGGCGGGCGGTCGTGCTGTGGATGGCCTTGCTGTTGTTGCTGTCGCTGGTGTCCTGGGCTTCCTGAGGCCGCCACGGCCGGGCCTCGCCGCATGCTGCGGTGCATGAGGCCAAGCGCGGGATCCGGCGCTATAGTGGGCGCGTCGAAAACGGATCGGAGCGGGGTCTGGCCATGTTTTCTTTCCAATACAGTCCGAATCGCAGCTCTCGCGTGCTGGAAGTGGAAATCGATCCCCATCAGCGCGCGCCCGGCATGTGGGACGCCAACTGCAGGATCTATGAAGCCAGCGAAGGCCGCCGCCTGTTGCTGGGGCCGGCGCTGTCGCTGCGCGACATCGCCGCGCAGTCCGAGGAGGAATGCCTGGACGAGGCCGAGATCCGCGTGGCCGCCGACATCGAGAACGATCGCTGGTTCAAGCTGTAGGCGCGCGGCGACGTCCAGGGGAGTGTTTCCCCGGACGCCCGGTCCTTGCTTCGCAAAACCGTTCTGCGATGGCCGGCGATGCTTACGCATCGCCACATACGCTCGCATCCGTGTTTCCTACAATCGTGTCCAGGCATGTGCCTGCCATTTCCAACGAGGGAACCAGCATGAGCATTTTCAAAGCCATACTCGACAAGATCTTCCCCTCCAGCCATCCCGCAACGACGCAAGCCGGCGCACCGGCTTCGGCGTCGCCGGCGGCGCCCACCGCGGCGCCGGCTGCCTCCGCTCCCATGGTCGACGTCGAAGCCATCCTCAACGGCCTGGCCGCCAAGAACCCGGAAAAGCTGAACTGGAAGACGTCGATCGTCGACCTGATGAAGCTGCTCGGCCTGGACAGCAGCCTGGCCGCGCGCAAGCAGTTGGCGACCGAGCTCGGCTACGGCGGCGATATGAACGACTCGGCCACGATGAACATCTGGCTGCACAAGCAGGTCATGAAGAAGCTGGCGGACAACGGCGGCAAGGTGCCGGACGATCTGAAGAGGTAGCGAGCGGGCGGCGGCGGCCGACGGGCCAGGCCGCGCCGCCGCGCCGGCGGATTACTCCGGCAGGATATCGATTTCCTTGGTGATCTTGGCCCAGCGCGCATGTTCGCGCGCCAGGAAGGCCCCCGTCTGCTCGGGGCTGTAGCCGGGCGCGGCGATCGGGCCTACGGCGGCGATGCGGGCGGCCACGTCGTCGTCCGACAGCAGCGCGTTCACGTCGCGGTTCATGCGCTCGATGGCCGTTGCGGGAGTGCCCGCCGGCGCGACGATGGCGAACCAGCCGACCATGTCGAAATCGGACAATTGTTCCGAGAGCGCCGGCACCTGAGGCCAATCGGCCAGGCGCTTGTCCGAGGTGACGGCCAGCAGCCGCAGCCGTCCCTGCTTGGCCAGTTGGGCCGTCGAGGCCACGTCGGCGACGATCGCATCCACGTGGCCGCCCATCAGGTTCTGCGTGGACACTCCCACCGATACGTAGGGCACCAGGTTGGCCTGGGCGCCCGAGCGCGAATTGAACAGACGCGCGATCATGCCGCCGAAGGTGCGCGGTCCTTCATTGCCCAATGTGACCGTGCCGGGCGCGGCCTTGGATTTGGCGACCAGTTCTTCCACTGAACGAATGGGCGAGTCGGCCTTGACCAGGATGCCGAAAGGGCTGCGCGCCACGAAAGCCACCGGCACGAAATCCTTGGCGGGATCGTAAGGCAACTGCTTGAACAGGAAGGGGTTGGTCACCAGCGCGGCGGTCGTGGCGAAATAGAAGTTGTGGCCGTCGGCAGGGGAGCGCGCCGCCGCGACTGCGCCGACCGTATTCTGTCCGCCGGGCTTGTTCTCGATGATCACGGGCTGGTTCCAGCGCGCATACAGGCGGTCGGACAGCAGACGTGCGATGTTGTCGGGGCCCGAGCCCGGCGGCTGCGAGAGCAGCAGCCGTACCGGCTTGTCGGGCCAAGCCTGGGCCTGGGCCGCGGACAGCGGCGCCAGGAGGGAAGCGGCGGCCAGGGCCGCTGCGGTCTTGATGGCGATTCTTCTGTTCATGTTTGTCTCCTCGCGGGATGGGCGTCAGTGCAGCTTGTTGCGCAGTGTCTCGAGCAGCGCGTCGAGTTCTTGTGCGGTGGCGGCGGTGCCATAGACGTAGCGGTCCGGGCGTACGACGGCCGCCGCGCACTGGTGCCGCGCGAACCAGGCCGCGCAGACACCTTCGGTTTCTTCCAGGTCCCGGCCCAGCCGCAAGAGGGCGAGCTGCGGCGCATGGGGCAGCGGCGGGGCGTCGCCGCCGTAGTCCGCGGCCAGCACCAGCCACCAGCCGTCGCCGGCATGGTGGTCGAGGCGGACGGCGGCGCCGCCGGCGCGCCGGATCCACGGCTGGGGAAAGATCGTGCCGCGGGCGGATGACGCGTCCGGGGCGAGCAGGCCCAGCTCCAGCGGCGGGATGACGTCCTGGCGCGGGGTATCGCGCACGATGCCGCCGCATTCTTCCAGCAGCCGGGCGTCGCGTTCGCGGGCGCGGGCCTCGTCGCGTTCGCAGATCACCGCGCCGATGGCCTTGATGCGTCCGGTCAAAGTGCGGACGTGCTGCTTGCGCTCCACGCCATAGCTGTCGAGCAGGGCCTCGGCCCGCTTGCCGCCGGCTTCGCCGCGCAGCACGGAGGCGAGTTTCCAGCTCAGGTTGGCGACGTCGCGCACGCCCTGGCACATGCCTTGGCCGAGGAACGGCGGCTGCTGGTGGGCGGCGTCGCCGGCGATGAACACCCGCTCTTTGCGCCATTGGCCGGCCACCAGCGCATGGAAGCGGTAGCTGGCCTGGCGCCACAGTTCGCCATCGTCGGGCGTCAGCCAGCGCGACAGCAGCTTCCAGGTTTCCTCCGGCCGGGTGGCGGCCTGCGGATCTTCGCCGGGCCTGAGGGAGATTTCCCAGCGGCGATGATTGCCCGGGCCGATGACCAGCGTGCAGGGACGGTCGGCTTCGCAGTACTGCACGCTGGTGCGGGGCAGCTTGGCCAGGCCGCGTTCATTGGCCAGCACGTCCACGACCAGCCAGGGCTCGTCGAACTCGAGGTCTTCGAGCGCGATGCCGACCAGGTCGCGCACCGTGCTCGAGGCGCCGTCGCAGCCGACCAGGTAGCGCGCCCGCACCTTGCTGCGCCGGCCGTCGTCGTGATCCAGCGCCAGCGTCACGCCCGCATCGTCCTGCTCCAGCGAGCGCAGCGCCGCGCCCAGCTCGACGCAGACATCGGGCAGTGCCTGGACATGCTCGCGCAGAATGCGTTCGACCGGCGGCTGGGTGAATACGTTGGAGGGCGTATAGCCCAGCGGATAGGGCGGCTCGACCATCGTGAGCCGCTTGATCAGCCGGCCGTCCACGCCGAAGTATTCCGACGGCGTGAACGGTTCGACGTAGCCGGCGATGCGCTCGACCAGCCCGAGTTGCTGGAACACGCGCATGATCTCGTGATCGACGGCAATGGCGCGCGGCTTGTCGTAGACCTCGCGCTGCCGGTCGCAAACGTGGACCTTCAGGCCCATCCCGCCCAGCAGCCCGGCGGCCACGGCGCCGGCCGGGCCGAAGCCGACGATGGCGACGTCGTAGAAGGTGTCGGGCGCGTGACGGGTCCTGCCCGCGTCCTGGGCATGGGTGCTTCGCATGATGTATCCGTGGCGGGAAAAGTCAGGCCGCTGAGCCGGCGGCAAAAAACACAGAGCTTTGCGCCGCTTTCAGGCGGGCGGAGGGCGGGGCCGAGATGCCCCATTGGTCCAGGCGGCCCGGCGGCCATTTCCAGTCGTCCGGACCGCCAGCGAGGTAGCTGTCGTCGATCTGTTCGACCCCGGCGGTGTATTCGATGACCTCGCCCGATGGGCCGATGAAGTAGTTGAAGGCGTTGTCGCCGGGGCCATGGCGGCCGGGGCCCCACTCGATGCCGTATCCCGCATCCTTCATGCGTCCGCCGCCGCGCATGACCGATTCCACGTCGGGCATGACGAAGGCGATGTGGTTGAGCGCATTGTTGTCGGTATCGCCCAGCGCGATGGTGTGATGGTCGCTGTTGCAGTTCATGAAAGCCATGATGCGGGTGCGGTCCGACAGCCGGAAATCCAGCGCGCGTTCGAAGAAGCGCTGGGTCGCGGGCACGTCGTCGCTGTTGAGCACGGCATGGGCCAGGCGGCTGGGGCGGTCCGGATGCTCGCCGACGTCCGCGTGGCGCGCATCGCCGTCCACGATCTCGATCAGCCGGCCGTCGCCGTCGCGTATCCGAAGCGCCAGCCCGCCCGCCGGATCGCGGGCCGGCCCGACCGGATCCGCCACGCTGCCGCCGGCTTCGGCGCAGGCGTGCGCAATCGTGTGCAAGGCCTGCTCGCTGCGGGCGCGCAGCGTGACGTGGCGGATCGCCGTGCGCGGACCGCGGTGCAGGGCGAGCAGGTGGTGATCCGGTCCGGTTCCGCGGAAATAGACGGCATTCGGCTCGCGGGCCGCGACGGCCAGATGCCAGATCTGGGTGTAGAACGCCTCGGCCTTGTCCAGGTCGGGGACGTCCAGGGCGACGCTGCGCAAGCCTTGTATGGTGGAGGATGCCATGGGTGTCTCGCCGTATCGGTCAACCCGCCTGCAGGCCGGCAGCGATGATGCCGGCGATGCAGATTTCCTCGTCCTGGTCGCCGGTGCCGCCGCTGGCACCCGCCGCGCCCAGGATATTGCCCGCTTCGTCCTTGATCAGGACGGCGCCCGTTTGAGGCAGGAAGCGTCCCTGCGCCGTCGCCGCCAGCGTCGTGAAGAAGTTCGGGTTCTCCTTGGCGCGCTGGGCCAGGGTGCGGCTGGAGGCGTCCATGCCGATGGCGGCCCAGGCCTTGCCGGTGGCCACGTCCACGCGGAACATGCTGGCGCCGTCCTCGCGTTGGGCCGATTTCAAGTGGCCGCCGGCGTCCAGCACCACGACCGCCATGGGCTTGTAGCCCTTGCTGGCCGACGTGCGCAGCGCTTCGGCAATGATGAGGTTGGCCCGCTCCAGGGTAAGTCCGTTCATGACTGTGTCTCCGGCGATCGATTCATGCCGGGAGTCTACGGACTAGAGGAATATCTATCCAGATGATTCAGTGAATAGTTAGAATCCACCGCATGGATATTCGTCATGTCGATCTCAATCTGCTCCGCGTTTTCGACGCGATGCTCGAGCACCGCAGCGTGTCGCGCGCGGCCGAGGCCATCGGCCTGAGCCAGCCGGCCATGAGCGCGGCCGTGGCGCGTCTGCGCGCATTGTTCGACGACGCGCTGTTCGTGCGCACCGGCGCCCAGATGCAGCCTACGCCGCGGGCCGTGGCCCTGGCGCCGGCGGTGCGGCGCGTGATGGAGACGGTCAAGGGCGAGATCCTGCAGGCGCACAGCTTCGATCCTGCCGCGAGCGAGCGCACTTTCACACTGATCACGCCGGACATCGGCGAGATCAACTTCGTCCCCAGGCTGCTGGCCCGCCTCGTGCGGGCCGGATCGGGGCTGAACCTGCGCACCCTCTCCATGCCGCGCCATGCGGCGGCCGAGGCGCTGGAATCGGGCGAGGCGGAACTGGCCATCGGCTACTTCCCGGACTTGCACAAGGCCGGCATGTTCCAGCAATTGCTGTTCCGCAATACCTTCGTCTGCATCGTCCGCGCCGACCATCCCGACGTAGGCGACCGCCTCACGCTCGGGCAATACCTGGCATTGCCTCATGCCGCCGTGCGGCCGGGGCGCGAACATCTGTTCGAGGAGTTCCTCCAGCGCAAGGGTCTCGAGCGCCGTGTGCTGCTCGAGACCTCGCACTTCACCAGCCTGATGCCCATCATCGAGACCTCGGACCTGGTCGCCACCGTGCCGCGCGACATGGCCAATGTCTGCGTCCAGCACGCCAATATCCGCATGCTGGACGTGCCGCTCGAGGCGCCGACGATCGAGGTCCACCAGTTCTGGCCGCGCCGCTTCCACAAGGACGCGGGCAATATGTGGCTGCGAGGCGTTTTGCACGAACTGTTCCGGGCGTGACCCGGCATCGGCGCGCGGCCGGGCACGCACACCGTTACCTTGGTAACGCGGCGAGGCGTTGGCTGCGGCGGTAGACTTGGATTTCCCGTGACAGATGCCTCAAGGAAACGAACATGGCCCAGGATGACGCTGTTGACCAAGCTAAAAACGTCGTAGAGAAAGTCGCCGACAACGTCGATGCCGCTGCGCAGAAAACGGCCAAGGCCGCGCAATCTGCCGCGGACTCTGTGTCGAAGACGGCCCGCCAGGCCAAGGACAAGGCCGAGCAGGCGCTGGACGGCGGACAGGACTACCTCGAGGAGGCCCTGAGCTGCGCCAAGGATGTGATCCGTACCCATCCGATCACTACCGTGGCAGGCGTGGCGGCCATCGCCTATCTGCTGGGCCGGCTGCGCGCGTAAGCCCGAACCTCGAGCGCGGCTCGCTCCGTCCGGGCAGCCGCCCGCCATGCTCCAGGGCAAGGCGATTCAGCCGGACGCGGGCGCCGCGCGTTCCAGGGCGGCCCGCAGATCCTCGGGAATGGCGATCGACGTGTGCGTCTCCAGCGAGGTCGTTACGATGGTCTGCACCGCCGACATCCTCACCACGTCGTCCATGCCTACGCAGCGCCACGCCAGCGTGATGGAGCGATTGCCCAGCCGCGCGACTTCCAGCTCCAGCCATACCTGCTCGCCGAAGCGGCTGATCGCCCGGAATTCCGATTCGATGTGGACCGTGGGCATGCCCACCCGCCGCTCGCCTATCAACCCTTGGTAGCCGCCGGGCAGGATCGCGTCTATCCAGCTCTCGACCAGGTCGTTGAACAGGATGAAATACTGCGGATAGAAAATGATGCCGGCCGGATCGCAGCGGGAGAAGTGGATTTTGTGCTGCAGGCGGAAGGTGTGATTGGTCTGCATGGGCAAGAGGCAAGTCCGTCGGAACGATAGGGCGCGCTGCGCGCAGCGGGCTGGTAAGCTGCGGTCGTGCTCCACGCCCGGAAGAAAGGATAATCATTATGCGCGACCTCGGCGCGGCCAGCCCGCTCGTCAGGCTTTCCAAAACGTCGATGGTGGGTGCCGTCGGACTCTTCGCGACCCTTGCCGCCGTCGGCAACATTACCGACTACGGGACCAATTTCGCGTTCGTGCAGCACGTCCTGAAGATGGACACCATTTTTCCCGGCAGCACCATCCGCTACCGCGCCATCGAATCCCCCGCGATGCATCATGTGGCGTATGCGTTCATCATCGCCGCCGAGATCCTGGCCGCGCTGCTTTGCTGGCTGGGCGCATGGCGCATGGCGCACCGCCTGCGCGCGCCGGCGCCGGATTTCCAGCATGCCAAAGCGGCCGCGGTGGCTGGTTTGACGGTGGGCTTCCTGCTCTGGCAGGTTGGTTTCATGTCGCTGGGCGGCGAATGGTTCGGCATGTGGATGTCGGAGCAATGGAACGGCATCGAGAGCGCTTTCCGCATGTTCATCACCGTGCTGGGGGTGCTGATCTATGTGTCGATGCGCGACGACTGACTGGAGAACGGGAGTTTTATCGACACGACCCCGGGGATAACGGTCGAGCAGTATTCCCAGCTGCAGCGCAGGGGTGCGCGATATGTCGTATTTTCGTATATGGAAAGGGTGTTTTCCGCGGTTGGCGAGGCTCGAAGGGGGGCTGTCACACAATACCGCTTGACGCCGGTTCCCTCAGGGCCGATAGTGCGCATAGATCTTCAAGTGTTGTGATTCCTGCCGTTGTGCGCGAACGACCCGTACGCCATAAATTGTTCTGGTCCTTCCTTGATCGTCTCGTCCTCGGGCATGTGCCCGTATTTATCAAGGTATCAAGGAAATATCCATGGAAACCGGTATCGTCAAGTGGTTCAACGCCGACAAGGGCTTCGGCTTCATCATGCCCGACAACGGCGGCAAGGATCTGTTCGCGCATTTCTCCGAAATTCAAGGCAGCGGCTATAAGGCCCTGCAAGAGAACCAGCGTGTCAGCTTCGTGTCCGGCCAAGGCGCCAAGGGTCCCCAAGCGACCAAGATCACGCCGCTGTAAGCAAGATCGAGCCGCCTAGAGCGGCCCGGTTCTTCACCCAACAAGCCCTCGAAAGAGGGCTTGTTCGTTATGGGCCAGTCTTAAATGGAGGACGCCCCGCGATTGGCCGGGCCGCCGGCTCAGGACGGCTGCACAGCCTGGGCGAGGGCCTCGTTGATGGCCTGGCCGCCTTGCTGCAGCATGCGCACCAGGAGTTCTGTGTTGAAGAGCCCGGCGCGTTGCGACTCGAATACGAGCGACAGGCTGCCGGCAACGAGTCCATCGTCGCCGAAGAGCGGTACGGCGATGCCGGTGACGCCCTCGTCCACTTCGCCATGCGAAATGTAGCAGCCATTCTTGCGGCTCTGCCGGAGGGAGTCGGATAGCGTCCGCCAATCCCCGGCGATGGCGTGGGCCTCTTCCTGGTGCTTGTCGTAGATGCTCCGCAGCCTGGCCGACGTCAGGTGCGCAAGAATGATCTTCGACGCTGCTCCCCGGAACAGGGGCAGGCCGCGGCCGCGGACATAGCTGAAATGGGTGGTGTCCGAGCCGGCCTCGTGGTGGATGTTGAGAATCTGGTCGCCGAACAGGCTGCTCAGCAGGACGGAGCAATGCGTGGCCGCGGACAGCGACTGCATGACCTGGCGCGAGGCGTTGATCAAGGGGTCGTTGCGGCGCATCAGATAGTCGAGCTGGATGATGCGCGGCCCCAGGCTGTAGCGTCCGGATTGCCTGGTCACGAATCCGCTTTCGCAAAGCTGGTTCAGGTGCCTGAAGGCCGTCGTGCGGGGAATGTCCAATCGCGCCGCGACTTCTTCGGCGCTTGAGAAAGGGCGCTCCTCGGTAAAGACGGCCAGGACTTGCAGGACCTTGTTCAATTGCGACATGGCGAGGTGGAAAAGTGTTGCGAGGCGCGGTTACGATGCGGCCGAATCGCCGGCGTTCGCAGGCAGGATCCGGCTGCGGCATTCGCCGAAACCGATCGATGCAAACCCTTCCCGCGCGGCCCGCGCCCTGAAGAACACCTCGTCGCCGTCCTGGAGCCAGCTGCGGGTTTCGCCATTGGGCAGCTGCAGCGCGGAAGCGCCGGCAGAGGTCATTTCCGTCATGCAGCCCATGGCGTCGTCGGACGCGCCTGATACGGTGCCGCTGCCCAGCAGGTCTCCGGTTCGAAGATTGCAGCCGTTGCTGGTGTGGTGAGCGAGCATTTGCTCGAAATTCCAGCTCAGGTTGCGCGGATTGGTCCGCGTGAGACGGACGCCCGGCGTTCCCTCGCCGCGCATCCGGGAGGTCTGGAGCCAGGCCTCCATGACGAGGTCGAGCGTCTCGTTTCCGCCCGCCAGGTGCGGCAGGATGGCGGCGGTGCCGGCAGGCCGGGGGTCCATCCGGCCACGGTAGGGCGCCAGCGCTTCGGCGGTGACGACCCAGGGCGAGACGACCGTCATGAAGCTCTTGCCCAGGAAAGGGCCGAGGACTTGTTCCCACCATTGGATGTCCTTGGCCGACCAGTCGTTCATCAGGCAGTAGCCGAACAAATGCTCGCCCGCGCGGCCGATTTCGACGCGCCGGCCCTGCTGGTTGCCCTGGCCGACGAAGGCCGCGAGTTCCAGTTCGAAATCCATGGCTTCGCTGGGGGCGAATCTCACGCCGCCCTGCGCGTCCCTGATCTGCCCCCACGGACGAGTCGCATGGGTGCCGCTGACCCGGATGGAGGAGGCGCGTCCATGGTAGGCCACGGGCAGGGAGAAGAAGGCTTTCGGCAGGGGATCTTGCAAGCCCTTGAATCTGCCATGCCGCTCGGTATGCCAGGCCGAGGTAAGAAAATCCGTGTAGTCGCCGATTTCCACGGGAAGAAGCAGTTCCGCATCGCGCATCGGCACCAGGTGGCCAGCCGCCCGTTCGCGCTGCGCGCCGTCGCAAGAGGCATCCAGCAGCGCCGACAGCTTCTTGCGCAGCGACGACTGTTCGCCGCGATCCAGCGCCATCAGCGCGTTGAGCCGGGTCTGCGCCGCAGCGGCGTCGAGGCCGGGCGAGCGGGGTATCGCGCCGGACTCCAGCGCAGCGGCAAGGTCCAGGATCTGGTCGCCGATGCCTACCCCTATGGCCGCCGTGCCTCCGCAGGCGCGGCGGAACACGCAGAACGGGAGGTTCTGGATCGGAAAATCCGTCTCGGCCTGATTGGCCGAGTCGAGCCAGCTGCGCTTGCCAACGTCGTGGGTTTCGTTCAATTGCATCGTTATCTCCGTTACTCGACCTTGATGTTCGCTTCGCGGATCAGCCTGGACCAGGTGGCCGTCTCGGATTTGACGTAGGCGCCCATCTCGTTGGGCGTGCTGGAGAGGATTTCCGCCCCCTGGTCGGTGATCCGCTGCCGGGTCGCTGGGTCGGATGCCGCTTTGGCATAGGCCTTGTTCAGGCGCTCGACGATGGCTGCCGGCGTGGCTGCCGGGACGGACAAGCCCTGCCAGGCCCAGGCCTCGTATCCGGGCAGGCCCGATTCGGCGACCGTCGGGATATCGGGCCAATCCTTCAGCCGCTGCGGCGTGCTGACGGCGAGGGCGCGCAATTTGCCGGCCTTGAGGTGTTGCGATGCCGAGGCCAGATCGAGGAACATGGTCGGGATGGTGCCGGCAAGCAGATCGTTGGTCGCGGGTGCGGATCCTTTGTAGGGCACGTGCGTCATCGGAATGTTCATGCCGCGGCGGAACATTTCCATGGCCAGGTGGTGGGGCGAGCCCGTACCCGGCGAGGCATAGAACAGATTCGACTTCTTTGCGTAGGCGGTGAGCTCGGCCACCGAGGCGACGGGCACCTGAGACCCGACGACCAGCACCAGCGCGAAGCGTGCGGTCAGCGATACCGGCGCCAGGTCTTTCTGGGGATCGTAGGCCAGATTGGGATACAGGCTCGGGTTGACCGCATAGGTGGCGTTGTCGCCCAACAGGACCGTGTAGCCGTCGGGCGCGGCCTTGGCCACCAGGTCCGCGCCGATCGCGGTCGCGGCGCCGGGCTTGTTTTCCACCACGATGGGCTGGCCGAGGTCGGCCGACATCGCCGGCGCCACCGTCCTGGCGAATACGTCGGAGCCGCCGCCGGCGGCATACGGAACGATCAGCCTGACCGGCCGGGTGGGATAGGATTGCGCCAGCGCCGGAGTGCCGAGCGCCGATGCGAGCACCGTCGCGGCGAGGGTTTTCAGGGCGAAGGAAATTCGGATGTTCAAGTCTGTCTCCTGGAATAGGGCGGGAAGGGCTCGGTGATGGGAGTCGGGTGAGTGTTCCCGCTCAGTCGGCCGCGGGCTCGCCCAGGCCTGCACGCGCGATGGTTTGCCTGACGGACTCCGGATCTCCCACTTCCAGAGCGAGAAGCATGGCGAGCTTGGCCAGCATCAGTGCATTGGAGGCCCGGTCCGCGCCGTTGACCGCGGTACTGATCATGCGATAAATCCGTTCGGCCGGCGTGAGTTCGACGACCACCGGGGAGGGCGCTGCCCAACCGGATTGGCCGTGACGCGCCAGGGCTTTGGCCGTGGCGGCCTCCAGGGCGCCGGCGTCCGGTTTTTTCCACCTGGCCGCGACGTTCTGGTCCGGACGGACGAGATAGACCGTTCCCGCTTGCGCGCCGAACGCGTCGTGCAGCATTCCCTCGGGATCCGCGATCGTCGCCTCGTCCGTCTCCCGGGGCGCGCGCTGCGCCACCTGCAGGATCTGCAATGCGCATCGCTGCGACAATCGCCGCAGTTCCTGCAGCGTTGCGGCATCCGGTTCCTCTGCCCGGCAGAACACCAGCGCCGTGAAAGACCGGCCCAGCCGCGCATGCAGCCAGCCCTCCTGCCGGGGAAGCGCGATGTCGGGCACCACGTCGCCCGGCGCGGGGCCGCATGCGAAGCCGTTCTCCCCGTCCGCCGTATTCAGGGGGGAGTCGCGCTGGGGAACGTAGCTGGCCTGCCGCGGGTCGATGATGCCCGTCACTTCGGGGCAAGAAACCGACAGGTCAAGCACGGCGTCGCGAACCAGGCGGGCCCCTTCGGTGGGCGGCGTCATGAACCAGGCATTGCGGTCGGCCAGGGCCGCGTTCTCCAGGAATATCTTGCGCCGTTCGGCCGAATAGCTGTCCAGCAGCGCATCGCCGGCCTGGCCATGGTGCGCCAGCGCCAGCTTCCACCCCAGGTTCCAGGCGTCTTCGACGCCGGAATTCAGGCCCCGGATGCCGAAGATGGGCATGAGATGCGCGGCATCGCCGGCAAAGAAGACGTTGCCGACGCGGAAATCGGCAAGGGAACGGCTGTGGGCGCGGTAAAGGCTGGTCCAGAGCAATGTCCATGCGCCTTTTTCGCCGATGTAGTCGAGATGCCGGGCGATGCGTTCCTTCACCCGTTCCGGCTGCTGGGCCTGATCCTGGTTTTCGCCCGGCTGCAATTGGTAGTCCAGCCTCCAGACGCCTTCCGGCTGTCCGTGCATCAGGACCGTGGAGCCGGGATTCGACGGCGGATCGAACCAGCAGCGGCGGCCCATGGGCGTCTCGGTGTCGAGCTGGATGTCGGCGATGAGATAAGCCGCTTCGTGGGTCGATCCGTCTAGGCGCAGCCCCATGGATTCGCGCACCGTGCTGCGCGCGCCATCGCAGGCGACGACGTGGCGGGCCAGCAGCGTATAGCTGCCTTCGGGGGTCTGGACTTCGAGCTCGACCCGGTCGCCGCCGGCCGCAACCTTATTGACGCGCTGCTGCCAGCGGAGGTCGATGTGGGGATGTTTGCTCACCGCCTCGACCAGGTACTGCTCGGTGTGGCATTGCTGGAGGTTGAGCATGGGCCGGAACCTCAGCCGTTCGTCGTCGGCCATGCGGAAGCGAAGAATCTCGCGGTCGCGCAAGAAGCTGCGGCCGCCGTCCCAGACCACGCCGCGCGCATGGATGGCTTCGGCCGCGCCCAGCGCTGCCCAGATCTCCAAGGTTCGCCGCGACATGCCCAGCGCGCGGCTGCCTGTGCAGACCTGTGCTTGGTCCTCGAGCAGGACCGCCGGCACGCCATGCCGCGCCAGCGTCAGCGCCAAGGTCAGGCCGACCGGCCCGGCCCCGACGATGGCTACCGGGTGGACGCTGGCCGGGGCTCCCCGCATTTCGGCAGGGGGGACGAATGGGAATGCTTGGTCCTGCATGTGATCCATCTCTTATAAATTCCATTTTCTGGTATTTTTATTCTATTAAATGGCAATTTATATGAGGGTAAATACCAAATTTGATCACATCAAAATGATGTCGTACTGCTCCTGGCTATAAATTCCCTCGACCTGCAGCGAGACCGGCTTGCCGATGAAGTCCCCCAGCGCCGCCAGGTTCTGGCTTTCCTCTTCCAGGAACAGGTCGACCACGGCCTGCGAGGCCAGGATGCGGAACTCCTTGGGGTTGAACTGCCTGGCTTCGCGCAGGATCTCGCGCAGGATCTCGTAGCACAGCGTGCGGGCGGTCTTGACCTGGCCGCGGCCCTGGCAGGTGGGGCAGGATTCGCACAGTACGTGGCTGAGCGATTCGCGTGTGCGCTTGCGGGTCATTTCGACCAGCCCGAGCTGGGTGAAGCCGTTGAGCGTGATGCGTGTGCGGTCGCGCGAGAGCGCCTTGCGCAGTTCGGCCAGCACCGCCTCGCGGTGCTCCAGGTTCTCCATGTCGATGAAGTCCAGGATGACGATGCCGCCGAGATTACGCAGGCGCAACTGGCGGGCGATGGCCTGGGCCGCCTCGAGGTTGGTCTTGAAGATGGTGTCGTCGAAATTGCGCCCGCCGACGAAGCCGCCGGTGTTCACGTCTATCGTGGTCAGCGCTTCGGTCTGGTCGAGGATGAGGTAGCCGCCGGATTTGAGCTCGACCCGGCGCGACAGCGCGCGGCTGATTTCGTCGTCGATGTTGTAGAGGTCGAACAGCGGCCGTTCGCCCGTGTAGTGCACCAGCTTGTCGATGACCGACGGGGTGAACTCGCGCGCCCAGGCCAGCATGCGCGTGAAGCTGCTGCGCGAATCGATCTGGATGGAGGCGGTCTCGGCGCTGGCGACGTCGCGCAGCACGCGCTGCGTCAGGTTGAGGTCTTCGTGCAGGAGCCAGGGGGCGCCTTTGGTGCGCGCCTGCTGCTGCATGATGGACCACAGCTTGCGCAGGTAGGCGATGTCGGCGGCGAGCTCTTCGTCGCTGGCGTCCTCGGCCTGGGTGCGGACGATGTAGCCGCCCTTTTCGTCTTCGGGCACGAGCTTCTGCACGCGGTCGCGCAGCTGCGTGCGTTCGGCCTCGGATTCGATGCGCTGCGAGATGCCGATATGCGGATCGAAGGGCAGGTAGACCAGCATGCGGCCCGCCACGCTGATCTGCGTGGACAGCCGCGCGCCTTTGGTGCCGATGGGGTCCTTGATGACCTGCACCATCAGCGTCTGGCCTTCGAACAGCAGTTTCTCGATGGGGGTGGCGGGGTGTCCGCCGTGGGCGCGCTCCTGCCGGCTTTCGCGGATGTCGGCGATGTGCAGGAAGGCCGCGCGTCCCAGGCCGATGTCGATGAAGGCGCTCTGCATGCCCGGCAGCACCCGCGCCACGCGTCCCAGGTAGATGTTGCCGACGTAGCCCTTCTGCGAGGTGCGCTCGATGTGGAGTTCCTGGACGGCGCCCTGCTGGATGACGGCTACCCGGGTTTCATACGGGGAAACGTTGATGAGGATGTCTTCGGTCATGGACGGTAGGAGATGCGCGAGGGCCCAGTCCGCAGCTTACCGCAGGTCAGGGCAGGGCGATGCCGGCTATCGCGAGCAGGCGCGCGGTCTCGAACAGCGGCAGTCCCATCACGCCGGTGAAGCTGCCGGCGATATGCTCGACGAACACGCCGCCCAGGCCCTGGATGCCGTAGGCGCCGGCCTTGTCGAAGGGTTCGCCGCTGTCGCAGTAGCTGGCAATGTCGCGCTCGTCCAGGGCGCGGAAACGCACACGCGTGACCGAGACGTCTTCATGCAGGATGCCGCCATGTACCATCGCGAGCGCGGTGTGCACCTCGTGCGTGGACCCCGACAGCCGCCGCAGGATGCGGCCGGCATCGTCGCGGTCCAGCGGCTTGCCCAGCACGTCTCCGTCCAGGATCACGGTGGTGTCCGCCGCCAGCACCGGCCGTGCAGGCAATTCGCGCATCTGCATCAGCTCGGCGCCGGCCAGCGCTTTCTCGCGCGCCGTGCGGCGCACGTAGTCGGCCGCGCGTTCGCCGGGCAGCTGCGGTTCGTCCGGTCCTTCTGATGGCGGCGCGAGCAGGAGTTCGTGGTCTATGCCGAGCTGGGTCAGCAGTTCGCGGCGGCGCGGGCTGCGCGAGGCGAGGTAGATGGTGGTCATGGGCCTTCCTAGGCGCGGTGGTAGGGATGGTTGGCCAGGATGGACCAGCCCCGATAGAGCTGCTCGGCCAGCAGCACGCGCACCATGCCGTGCGGCAGAGTCAGGCTGGAGAGCCGCAGCATGCCGTGGCAGCGGCGCTTCAGGTCGGCGTCGAGCCCGTCGGGCCCGCCGATGAGCAGCGCGACGTCCTGGCCGTTGTCGCGCCATTGCCGCATCTGTTTGGACAGGTCCATGGTGGTGAGGTCGCGGCCTCGCTCGTCCAGCGCCAGCCAGCGTCCGCCGGCGGGCAGGACGGCTTCGATGCGCCTGGCTTCCAGGGCTTGCATCTGCGCGGCGGTCTTGCCGGTGGTGCGGGGCTCGGGCCGCACCTCGCGCAGTTCGATGGGCAGGTCGGGCGGCATGCGCTTGGCGTAGTCGGCGAAGGCCTCGTCGACCCATCCGGGCATCCGGTGCCCCACCGCGATAATGATCAGTTTCACCCCCCTACGCGCTGACGCGCGCCCCCCAGGGGGCGGCACTGGCGGACCGGCAGAGCCGGATCCGCTGTGCCCTGGATAGAAACATGCGATTAATCAAGATGTCTCTCTTGCCTAATTGTGTTTGCATGCGAAGCACGTTGGTTTAGACCCAGGAAACCGCGGATCTGGCTCCGCCAGTCCGCCGGTTTCGCCCCCTGGGGGGCGCGCGTCAGCGCGTAGGGGGGGGCGTCATCTTCATGCGGACGGGCTTGCCGCCCCAGACCTCTTCGAGGTTGTAGTACTCGCGGATGGCGGGCTGCATGATGTGGACGACGACGTCGCCCAGGTCGACCAGCACCCATTCGCCGGTTTCCTCGCCTTCGGTGGCGATGACCTCGCCGCCCAGGGCCTTGATCTTTTCGCAGACGTTGGAGGCCAAGGCCCGGGTCTGCCGGTTCGAGGTGCCGCTGGCGATGACGACGCGGTCGAACAGGCTGGTCAGGTGGCTGGTGTTGAGCACCGTGATGTTCTGGGCCTTGACGTCTTCCAGGGCGTCGACGACGGCGCGTTGCAGTTTGCGTATATCCATGTTTTAGACCTGATACAGGCGGTGCTGTGTGATGTATTGCGATACCGCCGCAGGGACGAGGCCTTCGATGGACTCGCCGCGGGCGAGGCGCTGGCGGATGGCGGAGCTGGAAACGGCCATTTCGGGCATGGGCAGGCGGTGCAGCAGGGAGCCGCACGCCCGCATCGTTTCGGTCAGGGGGGCGGACGGTTCGGGCTGGGCGCCGGGCCGGGCCGCCACGGCGAGGTCGGCGAGGGCGACGATTTCCTGCCAGTCGTTCCAGGTGCAGAAGTTGGCCAACTGATCGGCGCCGAGGATCCAGACGTAGCGGACCGGGCGGCCCTGTTCCCTGGCTTCCCGGGTCAGTTCGCGCAGCGTGTCGACCGTGTAGCTGGGGCCGCCGCGTTCGATTTCGATGCGGTTCACCGCCAGCCCCGGGTGGCCGGCCACGGCGAGCGCCGCCATCTCGGCACGCTGCTCGGCGGTGGCAGCCAAGGGCTGCCGTTGCCAGGGAGCGGCGGCAGGAATGAGCTGGACCGAATCCGCCTGAAGGTGTTCGAGCGCCGTTAGCGCCAGGGCCACGTGCGCCGTATGGATGGGATCGAAACTGCCTCCCAGCAATCCGATGTGCGGGACGGTGGCGCTCAAGCCCAGTCCCGCGCCGGCAGCAGTTCGTAGAGGCGCGCCTCGGGCGAACCGGGTTCCGGATGCCAGTCGTAGCGCCACTGCGCGATCGGCGGCATGGACATCAGGATGGATTCCGTGCGTCCGCCCGATTGCAGGCCGAACAGCGTGCCGCGGTCGAAGACCAGGTTGAACTCGACATAGCGGCCGCGGCGGTAGGCCTGGAAGTCGCGCTCGCGTTCGCCGTAGGGCAGCGCCACGCGGCGCTGCACGATGGGAACGTAGGCGTCGAGGAAGTGGTCGCCCACCGAACGGGTGACCGCGAATGCATGCTCGAAGCCGCCTTCGCTGAAATCGTCGAAAAACACGCCGCCCACGCCGCGCGCTTCCTTGCGGTGCTTGAGGTAGAAATACTCGTCGCACCACTTCTTGAAGCGCGGATAGAGATCGGGGCCGCCGGTTTCCAGCGAGGCCTTGCAGGTGCGGTGGAAGTGGACCGCGTCTTCCTCGTGCGGGTAGTAGGGCGTCAGGTCCATGCCGCCGCCGAACCAGAATACGTCGTCGGCATCGGAGGCGTGGACGGACTTGGCGATGAACGCCCGCACGTTCATGTGCACGGTCGGCACGTGCGGGTTGCGCGGGTGGATGACCAGCGATACGCCCATGGCTTCCCAGGGACGGCCGGCCAGTTCGGGGCGGTGCGCGCTTGCCGAGGGCGGCAGCGTGGCGCCGGTGACGTGGCTGAACAGCACGCCGCCGCGTTCGAACATCTGCCCGCCTTCGATCAGCCGCGAAATGCCGCCCCCGCCCTCGGCCCGCTCCCAGACGTCGGTGCGGAAGGGCTGGCCTTCCAGTTCTTCGAGGCCCTGGACGATGCGCGCCTGCAGGCCGGTGAAGTAGCTGCGCATCAGCGCGGTATCGACGTTCATGAGGCGCTCGTGTCGGCCGGAGCAGCGCGCCGGGAGATGGCGCGCCAGCCGATGTCGCGCCGGCATTGCGCGCCGTCGAAATGGATGGACTGCAGCACGTCGTAGGCGCGCTGCTGGGCCAGCTTGACCGAGTCGCCCAGGGCCGTGACGCAGAGCACGCGGCCGCCGCTGGTCTTGACCACGCCGCCGCTTTCGGTGGTGCCGGCGTGGAACACCATGCTGTCGGCGGTCTCGGCCGGCAGGCCGGTGATGACGTCGCCCGAGCGCGGCGTGTCGGGATAGTTGTGCGCGGCCATCACCACGCCCAGCGCGGTGCGGCGGTCCCAGTCGATGTTGGCCTGGTCCAGCGTGCCGGCGACGGCGTGCTCGAAGACTTCGAGCAGATCGCTCTTGACCCGCATCATGATGGGCTGGGTCTCGGGATCGCCCATCCGACAGTTGAATTCGAGGACCTTGATGCCGCTCGCGCTGATCATCAGGCCCGCATACAGGAAGCCGGTGAACGGGATGCCGTCCTTGGCCATGCCCTGGATGGTGGGCCAGACGACCTCGCGCATGATGCGGCCGTGCAATTCGGGCGTCACCACCGGGGCCGGCGAGTAGGCGCCCATGCCGCCGGTGTTGGGGCCTTCGTCGTTGTCCTTGAGGCGCTTGTGGTCCTGGCTGGTGGCCAGCGGCAGCACGTGCCTGCCGTCGCACAGCACGATGAAGCTGGCTTCCTCGCCGTCGAGGAATTCCTCGATCACCACGCGCGCGCCGGCCTGGCCGAGCTTGCCGTCGCCCAGCATCGCGTCGATGGCCTCATGGGCCTGCTCCGGCGTGGCGGCGACCACCACGCCCTTGCCCGCGGCCAGGCCGTCGGCCTTGATCACGATGGGAGCGCCTTGTTCGTCGACATAGGCGTGGGCCTGGGCCGGATCGGTGAAGGTCTGGTACTTGGCCGTGGGGATGTTGTGCCGGACCATGAAGGCCTTGGCGAAATCCTTGGAGCTTTCCAGCTGCGCCGCGGCCTTGGTGGGGCCGAAGATCTTCAGGCCGCGGGCGCGGAAGATGTCGACCACGCCGGCGGCCAGGGGCGCTTCGGGGCCGACCACGGTCAGGCCGACGCCTTCCTGCTCGACGAAGTCGGCGAGCCGTTCCGGGTCGGTGATGGGGACGTTCTGCAGGCGCGGAGTCAGCGCGGTGCCGCCGTTGCCGGGCGCGACGAAGACCTTCTGGGTCTTGGCCGCCCTTGCCAGTTGCCAGGCCAGGGCGTGTTCGCGGCCGCCGGAGCCGATTACGAGGAGCTTCATAAGGAGTTATTCGTCCATGACCGCAGTGGTGTAGACCTCCTGGACGTCGTCCAGGGATTCGAGTGCATCCAGCAGCTTCTGCATTTTCTCGGCGTCTTCGCCCGCCAGCGCCGTGTCGTTGAGCGCCTTCATGACGATGTCGTCCATCTCGGCCTTCAGCCCGGCGGCGTCGAAGGCGAGCTTGACGGCGGCGTAGTCGGCGGGGGCGCTGAGGACTTCGATCACGCCCTCGTCGTCGGTGACCACGTCTTCGGCGCCTGCCTCGAGCGCCACTTCCATGACCTTGTCCTCGGAGGTGCCGGGAGCGAACAGGAACTGGCCGCAGTGCTTGAACATGAAGGCGACCGAGCCTTCCTGGCCCAGGTTGCCGCCGTTCTTGGCGAAGGCATGCCGGACCTCGGCCACGGTGCGGGTACGGTTGTCGGTCATGCAGTCGACGATGACCGCCGCGCCGCCGATGCCATAGCCCTCGTAGCGGACTTCTTCGTAGTGGTCGCCGTCGGCTCCGCCGGCCCCGCGCGCAATCGCCCGCTGGATGGTGTCCTTGGGCATGTTGGCGTCGGTGGCCTTGTCCCAGGCCAGGCGCAGGCGCGGGTTGGTGTCGGGGTCGGCACCGCCGGCGCGGGCGGCAACGGTGACTTCACGTATCAGTTTGGTCCACAGCTTGCCGCGCTTGGCGTCTTGGCGCCCTTTGCGGTGCTGGATGTTGGCCCATTTGCTATGTCCGGCCATGGAAATCGCTTGTGTCGTAACGGTAAAACAGCCATTTTAGCTTGACCGCGGGATACCGGCGCTCGGAGGAATATGCTCTTGATGCCGATACCACAGCCGGAGCGTGATCTGCCCGGGCCGGAGAGCCGCGGCGGGACGGTTTTTGACAAGATCCGCCCCTTGCGCCCAGAATCCCGGCAATTTTCCGCGCCCGTCGGCGCGCTCAACGGAATCGCCATGGCCGCTGCCCCCATCCTCCTCGCCAAGAACGCCCAGGCCGAGCTCTTCCTGCTGCCCGCCATGGCCAACCGGCACGGCTGCATCACCGGTGCGACCGGCACCGGCAAGACCGTCACGCTCCAGGTGATGGCCGAAGCTTTTTCGCGGCAAGGGGTGCCGGTGTTCATGGCCGACGTCAAGGGCGACCTGACCGGCATCGCGCAGGCCGGCGCCAGTTCGCCCAAGCTCGAGGCCCGGCTGGCCTCGCTGGGCCTGGACGAGCCGGCCTGGGGCGCGTGCCCGGCCACGCTGTGGGACGTGTTCGGCGAACAGGGGCATCCGGTGCGCGCCACGATTTCCGACATGGGGCCGCTGCTGCTGGGCCGCATGCTGAACCTGAACGATACGCAGTCCGGCGTGCTGACCATGGTGTTCCGCATCGCCGACGACAACGGCCTGCTGCTGCTCGACCTCAAAGACCTGCGCGCCATGCTGCAGTACGTGGGCGACAACGCGGCCCAGTTCAAGACCCGCTACGGCAACGTCTCGGCGGCCTCGGTCGGGGCGATCCAGCGCGGCCTGCTGGCGCTGGAGGCGCAGGGCGGCGACCGCTTCTTCGGCGAGCCCATGCTCGATATCGACGACCTGATGCAGACCGACGCCAAAGGGCATGGCGTGGTCAACATCCTGGCCGCGGACAGGCTGATGCAGTCGCCCACGCTTTACGCGACCTTCCTGCTGTGGATGCTGTCCACGCTGTTCGAGCACCTGCCCGAGGCCGGCGATACCGACAAGCCCAAGTTCGTGTTCTTCTTCGACGAGGCGCACCTGCTGTTCAACGATGCGCCCAAGGCGCTGCTGGACAAGATCGAACAGGTGGTCAGGCTGATCCGGTCCAAGGCGGTCGGGGTGTATTTCTGCACCCAGAATCCGCTGGACATTCCCGAGACGGTGCTGGGGCAACTGGGCAACCGCGTACAGCACGCGCTGCGCGCCTTCACGCCGCGCGACCAGAAGGCCGTCAAATCGGCGGCCGATACGATGCGGCCCAACCCCGGCCTGGACATCGCTGCGACCATCACCGAGCTGGGCGTGGGCGAGGCGCTGGTGTCGCTGCTCGACGAGAAAGGCCGCCCGGGCGTGACCGAACGCGCTTATGTCGTGGCGCCCGGCAGCCGCATCGGGCCGGCGTCCGGGGCCGAACGCCAGGCCCTGCGCCAGTCTTCCATCGTTGCGGGAGTCTATGAAGAAGCCGTGGATCGCGAGTCCGCCTATGAAATGCTGACCGCCCGCGCCGGGTCTGCCGCCCCGGCCACGGCGGGCAAGGCAGGCAAAGCGGAGCCGCGTCCGGCTCCGGCCGCGAACGAGGCCGGCGATGGCGGCCTGCTCGGCGGCCTGCGCGACGTACTGTTCGGCTCCACCGGGCCGCGCGGCGGACGCAGGGAAGGCATGCTGGAATCCGCCGCGCGCAGCGCCGTGCGTTCTGCCGGCACGCAATTGGCCCGTGAATTGACGCGAGGCGTGCTGGGCTCGCTGCTCGGGAGGAAAAGGCCGCCCCCTACGCGCTGACGCGCGCCCCCCGGGGGGCGGCGCTGGTGGACCGGCAAAGCCGGATCCACGGCGCCCTGGGTTAGATCGCATATTTCTATGCGCCTGGTGTTGCTGTACGGGTCAGTTGCTGCTTTGACAATGATTGCCTAGACAGTGATAATGCCGGCATGGACTATGCGAATCAAGCCGATCAGGCTTCGGCTGCGCGCGGCGTATCCCTGAAGGATTACGACCTCGACGAAAGCCTGGGATTCCTGCTCAAACAGGTCAATCATTCGTTGCAGCGCACGGTCGATGCCGAGATGACGGTGCTCGACCTGACTGCCATGCAATGGGGACCGCTCATGCAATTGGCGCTAGGACGCTGCGAGACTGCCGCTGAACTGGCCCGCTGCGCCTGTTCGGATACCGGCGCGACCACGCGCATGCTCGACCGGCTCGAGTCCAAGGGCTTGATCCGCCGGGTGCGCAGCGCGCAGGACCGCCGGGTCATCAAACTCGAGCTGACGGAGGAAGGAACCCGTGCCAGCGAGCAGGTGCCCGAACGTCTCATCCATGTCATGAACCAGCACACGCGCGGTTTTACCGCGGAGGAAATCGAGCAATTGAAATCCCTGTTGCGCCGGATGATCGCCAATGGAGCCAGCCCCGCCTGAGCGGGGCGGCAGCGAACACCGGCGGCCTTTTCATGTCCAAAAAGCTGCCTAAGCAGTAATAAGCTAGGCAATTAAATTCAGCAAAACGTAAGTATTCCCATGAAGAAACTCTTGCTAGTGCCCCTGGTCGCCGCATTGGCCGCCTGCGCGGGCATGGACCGGGACCCGTCAGAGCATGTGCAGGCGGTCGACGCCGCGCAGCTCGGGATGAGCCTGGACGAGGTGCAGTGGCCCGCGCGGCAGTGGTGGCATCGCTACGGCGACGGCCAGTTGAACGCTCTGGTCGATGAGGCAGTGGCGGGCAGTCCCTCCATCGCGATGGCCCAGGCCCGGCTGGCGCGCGCCGAGGCGGCCGCCGGCACGGTGCGGGCGAACGGCCTGCCGCAGGTCGATGCGACGTTCACCGCCACGCGCCAGCGCTATACCGAGCATGGCATCGTCCCGGCGCCGCTGGCCGGCGCGGTGCGCACCGATGCCCGGCTGGCGCTGAACGTCGGCTACGACTTCGACTTCTGGGACAAGAACGGCGCGCAGCTGCACGCCGCGCTGTCCGAGGGGCGGGCCGCGCAAGCCGAGCGGCAAGCGGCCGCGAGCCTGCTGGCGGCCTCCGTCGGCACGGCCTACTTCAATTTGCAGCGGCTGTTCGCCCAGGGCGAGGTGCTGCGCTCGGCCATCGATCAACGCAACGGCGTGGTCGAGCTGACGCGCCAGCGCTACGCATCGGGCCTGGATACCCAGGTCGAGGTCAAGCAGGCCGAGTCGGCGCTGGCCGAGGCCCGCACCCAGCTTGCCCAGGTTGACGAAGGCGTTGCCTTGCAACGCAACGCGCTCGCCGCGCTGGTGGGGCGGGGTCCGGAGCGGGGCGTGTCGCTCCAGCCCGTGAAGCTGGCGGCGCCCGCGGCAGCCGTGCCCGATTCCGTGCCGCTGTCGCTGCTGGGCCGGCGCGCCGACATCGTCGCGGCCCGCTGGCGGGTCGAATCGGCACGCGGCAGCGTGGACGCGGCCAAGGCCATGTTCTATCCCGACGTCAACCTGGCGGGCTTCATCGGCACGTCGGCGCTGGGCCTGTCCAATCTGTTCCGGTCGGGCAGCCAGATCGTCGGCGTGGGGCCGGCCATTACGCTGCCCATTTTCGAAGGCGGCCGGCTCAATGCCAACCTGACGGGCCGGCAGGCCGACGCCGACCTGGCCATCGCCACCTACAACCAGACGGTGCTGCATGCCGTCAACGAGGTGGCGGACGCGTTGGCCTCCATTCGTGCACTGGAGCGCGAGAGCGCCGAGCAGCGCAAAGCCAGGGAGGCCATCGAACAAGCCTACGAACTCGCGGTCAAGCGTTACCGCGCCGGCCTGGGCAACTACCTGAGCGTGCTGGCCGCGCAAGGTTCCGTGCTGGCCCAATCCCGGCTCGACGCCGATCTCAAGGCTCGCGCACTGACGCTTGACGTCGCGCTGGCCAAGGCGCTGGGCGGCGGCGCGGACTTGTCCGCCAGCCAGCCCGCGCCGCTCGCCGCCGGCGGCTGAGCATTCCTTTTTTCAAGCATGTGATTCGCACCCCTATTCAAGCCAAGGTTGTATATGGAAACCGCACAATCCGCCCCCGCTAGCCCCCGCAAGAAGCTGATGCTGGGCGCCGCCGCCGTCTTTGCCGTCGCCGCCATCGGCTATGGCGCATGGTGGGCCATCGTGGCGCGCCACTACGAGAAGACGGACGATGCCTACGTGCAGGGCAATCTGGTCCAGATCACGCCGCAGATCGCCGGCACGATCGTCGCCATCCAGGCCGACGACACCGACTACGTCGAGGCGGGCGCGCCGCTGGTCCTGCTCGACGAGGCCGACGCCCAGATGGCGCTGGACCAGGCCCGGGCGGCACTGGCCCAGACCGTGCGCCAGGTCCGCACGCTGTATGCCAGCAATGGCGCGCTGGGGGCCAACATCACGGTGCGCCAGGCCGAGATCGAGCGCGCCCAGGCCGACCTGGCCAAGGCCCAGAACGACGCCAGGCGGCGCCAGGACCTGGCCGCGTCGGGCGCCGTCAGCGGCGAAGAACTGCTGCATGCGCAGACGGCCGTCAGCAACGCCAAGTCGGCGCTGGCTTCGGCGCAGGCCGCGCTGGTGGCCGCGCGCGAGCAGCTGGCGACCAATACCGCGCTGACCGACGGCACCACGGTCCAGGCGCATCCGAACGTGCTGGGCGCCGCCGCCAAGGTGCGCGAGGCCTTCCTGAACCTGTCGCGCACCGCGCTGCCGGCGCCGGTGACCGGCTACGTGGCCAAGCGCAGCGCGCAAGTGGGGCAGCGAGTCGCGCCCGGCGCGCCGCTGATGACCATCGTGCCGCTGCAGCAGGTCTGGGTCGACGCCAATTTCAAGGAAGTGCAGCTCGGCCGCATGCGCATCGGCCAGCCGGTGACGCTCGAGGCCGACGTCTACGGCTCCAAGGTGGAATACCACGGCAAGGTGGCCGGCCTGGGCGCCGGCACCGGCAGCGCCTTCGCGCTGCTGCCGGCGCAGAACGCCACCGGCAACTGGATCAAGGTGGTGCAGCGCCTGCCGGTGCGCATCGTGCTCGACGCCAGGGAGGTCGAGGCCCATCCGCTGCGCATCGGCCTGTCGATGAACGTGTCGGTGGACGTCTCCGACACCGGCGGCGCCGCGCTGGCTGCGGCGCCGCGCAGCGAGCCGGCCTATACCACCGACGTCATGGAGCATGCGCGCGAGGAAGCCGACGCCCTGGTGGCCGCCACTATCGCCGAGAACCTGGGCAAGGGCGCCGCGCAGCCGGCCCGCCCGGCGGCAGCCGCCAAGGCCGCGCCGCATCCGATCGCGGTCCGGCCGGGCAATGCGCGCCCGGGCCCGGGCGCGCTGTGAGCGGAACGCCGGACCGGGATATTCGATGACCACTTCCGTTTCTTCGCAGTCCGACGCGCCCGCCGACACGCGGCCCGCGCCGCAGGATTCGTATCCGCCCCTGCAGGGCGGCCAGCGCCTGCTGGGCACGATCGCGCTATCGGCCGCGGTGTTCATGAACGTGCTCGACACTTCGATCGCCAACGTCTCGCTGCCTGCCATTTCGGGCGAACTGGGCGTGAGCACGAGCCAGGGCACCTGGGTAATCACTTCGTTCGCGGTAGCCAACGCCATTTCGCTGCCCCTGACCGGCTGGCTCACCATGCGCTTCGGGCAGGTGCGGTTGTTCATCGCATCGGTGCTGCTGTTCATCGTGGCCTCGTGGCTGTGCGGGCTCGCGCCCAACCTGGAGTCGCTGATCGCCTTTCGCGTGCTGCAGGGGCTGGTGGCCGGGCCGATGATCCCGCTGTCGCAGACCTTGATGCTGGGCAGCTATCCGCGCGAGAAATCGGGGATGGCGCTGGCCTTGTGGGCGATGACGACCCTGGTGGCGCCGGTGGCCGGGCCGCTGATGGGCGGCTGGATCTCCGACAACTACTCGTGGCCGTGGATCTTCTACATCAACATCCCGGTCGGCCTGCTGTCGGCATGGGCGACCTGGATGATCTACCACAAGCGCGAGTCGCCCATCCGCAAGCTGCCCATCGATACCGTGGGGCTGGTGCTGCTGGTGGTCTGGATCGCCGCCCTTCAGATCATGCTGGACAAAGGCAAGGAGCTCGACTGGTTCGCCAGCGGCTTCATCGTCACGCTGGCGGTGATCGCCGTGGTCGGCCTCGTCTTCTTCGTGATCTGGGAATTGACCGACAAACATCCCGTCGTGGACCTGAGGCTGTTCGCCGGCCGCAACTTCACGGTGGGGGCGCTGACCTTGTCCGTAGCCTACGCGGTGTTCTTCGGCAACGTGGTGCTGCTGCCGCTGTGGCTGCAGACGCAGATGGGCTACACCGCCACCGATGCCGGCCTGGTGACCGCGCCGGTCGGCCTGCTGGCCATCGTGCTGACGCCGGTGGTGGGCCGCATGCTCGCCCACACCGATCCGCGGGTGCTGGTAACGATGGCCTTCGGAGTATTCGCCGGGGTCAGCTTCATGCGCGCGGGCTTCACGCCGCAGTCCGACATCATGACGCTGCTCGAACCCACCTTGATCCAGGGGGCGGGCATGGCTGCTTTCTTCGTGCCGCTGGTGTCGCTGACTCTGGCCGGGCAGCCGGCCGAAAAAATCGCCAGCGCGTCGGGCCTGTCCAATTTCCTGCGCATTACGGCAGGCGCGTTCGGCACCTCGATCTCGACCACCATGTGGGAGGACCGCGCCGCCATGCACCATGCCCACCTGGCCGAACACATCGCCACGGACAGCCCGGCGGCGGGCCAGGCGCTGTCCAGCATGCAGGCCGCGGGCATGTCGCCGGAGCAGGCCATGGCGTCGATCAACAACATGATCAACGGCCAGGCGCTGACCATGTCGGCCGTCGACATTTTCTACGGCTCGGCCATCATTTTCGTGGTCCTGACCGCGATGGTGTGGTTTGCGCGCCCGGGCAAGCGCGGCCAGGGTGCGCCGGCGGACGCGGGCGGCGCGCACTGAGCGCAGAGGGGCAGGGGGCGGCGGCATCTGCCGTCTTCCCGTTCGCGCCAGGCCGCCTCGGCTGCCGATGGCGGTGGGTTATCGTAGCGAGAGCCCATCCACTTCCACGTTTCTTCGATGCGCATGCCGTTTTTTTCTCTCGCACGAGCGCCGGGCACGATCCTGGCGCTGTCCGCGCTGCTGGCGCTGCAGGCCTGTACGACGCCGCGGGATGCCGGCCGGCTCGAGATCGATACGTCCATCGATGCCCGCAGCCAGGGGAGCCGCGTCAAGTTCGTGGTGCTGCACTACACGGTGTCGGATTCCGCCCGGGCGCTGGGCACCCTCAGCCAGGGCGAGGTCAGCAGCCACTACCTGGTGACCGATAGCGATCCGCCCCGCGTCTACCGCCTGGTCGACGAAAGCCAGGCCGCGTGGCACGCCGGGCGCAGCGAATGGCAGGGGTATAGCTGGCTCAACCGCACCTCGATCGGCATCGAGATCGTCAACCGCGGCCCGATGGGCGCCGCGCCGGACGGTACGCCGCTCTGGCAACCCTATGACGCGGCGCAGATCCGGGCAGTGAAGGCATTGCTGCGCGACATCGTCGCGCGCCACGGCATCGCGCCCGAGGACATCGTCGGCCACAGCGACATCGCGCCGCTGCGCAAGCAGGATCCCGGGCCGCTGTTCCCATGGAAGGAACTGGCGCAAGAGGGCTTCGGCCGCTGGTACGACGAATCCGTCGCCCAGGCCCTGGCCGAGCGCTTCATCCAGCAAGGCCTGCCCGACGCGGCCTGGGTGCAGCAGCAACTGGCGCGCCTGGGCTACGGCGTCCCTCAAACCGGCGAATTCGACCAGCAGACCCGCACCACGCTCGCAGCCTTCCAGATGCACTACCGGCCCGCCCGCTACGACGGCGACCTAGACCCCCAAACCGCCGCCATCCTAGCCGCCCTCCTGGCCGCCACCCCCGACGCCGACTAAAACCCAAAGAACCC